>NZ_JBVJPW010000001.1:0-1356285 GCF_055609205.1 Streptomyces sp. NPDC036815
GCCGGGCCGGAGCCAATTCTTTCCGGCGGTGCACGGCGCATTCGCGATCGAGGGGGGCGCGCGGCGTCTCGATTCGCAACTTTCCCAAAGTAGGTTCCCCGGAGAGGTGAATCGCGTGTCGGGCGGCGCCCCTGCGTGTGGCGTCCGGGCACGATGGGCCGGTCCGCAGCCGGCAACGCGAGGGGATGGCCCGAGCGGCGAAGCCGGGGAAGTGGGCCGAGCGCCTTCCGTAGCCCGCGCTCACGATGGGCCGGACCGCACCCGGCGGCGAGAGCCGATGACCCGAGCGGCGAAGCCGGACGGCTGGCCGAGCGCGCACCGAGGCGCTCGCTCACGATGGGCCGGTCCGCACCCGGCGATGAATGGTGATGACCCCGTAGGCAATCCCGTGGGTCCCACCCCTGGCCGTCCGGGTCATAGTCAACGTGCGGTGGAGGGGCGGGAGTCAAGGGTGGAGCGGAGCGGAATCGGCGGAGCCGACGCGACGTAGGAGCGCCCTTTACTGCCGGCCCGGAGCCGCCACACTCCGCAAAAAACCGGGCGGCCCCGGCAACCATCAAAGACACCGCCCCACCAAAGGTCACCCCCACCGCTCAGCACACCAGCCTCGGCACATCGACCTCCGCCCAGATCGTCTTGCAGGGGCTGAGCGGCAACGCCCCCAAGTCCGTCCCCCACCGCGCCGCCAACGCCTCGACAAGGAGCAGCCCTCTGCCCGACTCCGCCTCGGGCCCCGGGCACCGGGGGTGCAGCGGCGGGCTCCGGTCGGCCCGCGCGTCCGTTACCTCGATACGGAGCGTGTTCGCTGCACTGAGCGTCAGGGCCAGACGGAAGCTCCTGCCGGGCACACGGCCGTGCAGCACCGCGTTGTTCGCCAGCTCCGCGACGATCTGCTCCGCCGTCTCGAACGCGTGCTCCCAGCTGCGCAGTTGCTCCCTCGTCAGGAGCCGGGCCAGTCGCGCGCCTCTCCGCGTCGCCGAGAGCAGGATCGTGAACTGGCGTGTGGGGGTGAGGGCTTGGGCCCGGGTGGTTTCTTGGTTCACGTCACTCAGCGTCGCGGTGCGTGCCCAACTTGGACAGCGGTGTGCGCGGTGCGTACCGGATCTGTCCCGTGCTTGTCCCGGCCTGTCCCGGCTGTCTCGGGTGCCGTTCGGGTACGTGTGCGCGTTGGGCTTGGACGGGACGGCGGAGGTGGGCGCGGTGGAGCGTAGTGACGGTGTGGACGAGCCCGGTTGGGACGTCGATCCCGAGGACGAGATCAGTGCCGTCGTGGAGATGGTCGGCCAGCACTTGAAGCTGCGACGGGAGACGGCGGGCCTGCGGGTCGCCGAGTTCGCGGAGGCCATCGGGTACGGGGAGGACCTGATCCGCAAGATCGAGCGCGGGGCGCGGATCCCTCGCCCCGAATACCTGGACAGGGTCGACGAGGCGCTGGGCGCGGGTGGGCTGGTCTCGGCGCTGAAGAAGGAGATGCGGGAGGCTCGGTACCCGAAGAAGGTGCGAGAGCTGGCGAAGTTGGAGGAGAGGGCCGTTGAGGTCTCCCTGTACAGCAACCACAACATCCATGGGTTGTTGCAGACGGAGGAGCACATGCGGGCCCTGTTCACCGGGTGGTTGCCCGCCTATTCCGTCGACGAGATGGACGGCATGGTGGCTGCTCGGATGGGGAGGCGGGCGATCTTCCAGCGGGACCCCGTTCCGGCGCTGAGCTTCGTGCAGGAGGAGGTGACGCTGCGGCGCCCCGTCGGGGGCACAATGGTTTGGCGACGACAACTCGAACGCCTCCTCGAAGTGGGGCAGTTGCGGAACGTGTCGATTCAAGTGATGCCGACCAACTGCGAGGAACACCCCGGCACTGGTGGGCTGATCGAGGTGTTGAAGTTCCCCGACGGCACAGCGGTGGGGCGTTCCGAAGGGGCGTACAGCGGGCGCCCGGTCTCCGAGCCGAAGCAGCTCAGGATCCTTGAGTTGCGCTATGGGATGATCCGGGCCCAGGCTCTCACGCCACGGGCGTCGCTGGCCTTCATCGAGCAAGTGCTGGGAGAGACATGATCCGCAAGGCCTCAGCTGATGACAGCGTCGAGCTGGAGTGGTTCAAGAGCAGTTACAGCAGCAGCGGCGACGGCAACGACTGCGTCGAGATAGCCACCACCCCCCGCACCGTCCACATCCGCGACTCCAAAACCCCCCGAGCCCCCCACCTCACCCTCACCCCCTCCACCTGGTCCGCCTTCCTCACGCACGCCTCCACGAGCCTCCCCTCCGCGCGCGGCTTGTGCTGCACTGGCCCCACGTAATCCCTACACGGCATGGGGGTGGGCGCGATGCCTCTCGAGGGCGAGTACGAGCCGAGTCCGGCGCAGTGGGTGCGCGAACAGGTCGAGCAGTACGAGAGTTCGGGCGGCACCCGGGGCGCCACGCTCTGGGACACGGGACTGCCGGTCGTCATCGTCACGATGCGCGGCGCGAAGAGCGGCAGGATCCGCAAGATTCCGCTGATGCGCGTGGAGCACGAGGGGCGGTACGCGGCGGTGGCCTCGAAGGGCGGCTTCCCGCACCACCCGCTCTGGTACTTCAACCTGAAGGCCGACCCGAAGGTGGATCTCCAGGACGGCCCCGAACGCCGGGGCATGGTGGCCCGTGAGATCACCGGGGACGAGAAGGCCCAGTGGTGGCGGCGCGCGGTCGCCGCGTATCCGCCGTACGCCGAGTACCAGGAGAAGACGGACCGCGTGATCCCGGTCTTCGTACTCGAACCCGAGCGCCTGGCCGGCCCGTCGTAGGACCAAGGAACGAGCACGTCCCCGCCCTTGGACAGGGGTGAAGCAGGGCGACGGCTCTTACGCTGGCGGGCATGACTGACACCGACGGCGTCCTGCGGAAGCCTTACCGCGCCCTGAGCATCGGCATCGTCTCCGTCGTGCTCCTGATCGCGTTCGAGGCGACCGCCGTGGGGACGGCGATGCCCGTGGCCGCACGGGAGCTGGACGGCGTCTCGCTGTACGCCTTCGCGTTCTCGGGGTACTTCACGACCAGCCTCTTCGGCATGGTGCTCAGCGGGCAGTGGGCCGACCGGCGGGGGCCGTTGGGGCCGGTCGCCACCGGGATCTCGCTGTTCGCGGCGGGGCTGCTGCTCAGCGGGACCGCCGGGTCGATGTGGCTGTTCATCGCGGGGCGGGCCGTGCAGGGGCTCGGCGGCGGCCTGGTCATCGTCGGCCTGTACGTGATCGTCAGCCGGGCCTACCCGGAGCACCTGCGGCCGTCGATCATGGCGGCGTTCGCGGCGGGCTGGGTCGTGCCGTCCGTGGTGGGGCCGCTGATCGCGGGGACGGTCACCGAGCACATCGGCTGGCGCTGGGTGTTCGTCGGCATCCCGGCCCTCGTGGCCGTGCCGCTCGCCCTCGCGCTGCCCGCGATACGGCGGACGGCGTCCGGGCCCGTCGACCCGGACGCGCCGGTCGCCGCGTTCGACCGGCGGCGCATCCGGCTCGCGCTGGGGATCTCGCTGGGGGCGGGCCTCCTCCAGTACGCGGGCCAGGACCTGCGCTGGCTCTCGCTGCTGCCCGCTGCCGTGGGCGGAGCCGTCCTCGTGCCCGCCGTACGGGGGCTGCTGCCCAAGGGGACGTACCGGGCGGCGCGCGGGCTGCCGTCCGTGGTGCTGCTGCGCGGCGTCGCGGCGGGCTCGTTCGTCGCGGCCGAGTCCTTCGTGCCGCTGATGCTCGTCACGCAGCGCGGGCTGAGCCCCACGATGGCCGGTCTTTCGCTGGCGGTGGGCGGGGCGACCTGGGCGCTCGGGTCGTACGTCCAGTCGCGGCCCCGCATGGAGCCCTACCGGTCGCGGCTCGTGGCCCTCGGGATGGTGCTGGTCGCGGCCTCGATCCTCGCCGTGCCGAGCGTCCTGATCGAGGCCGTGCCCGTCTGGGTGGTGGGTGTCGCGTGGGGCTTCGGGTGCTTCGGGATGGGCATGGTGATCGCCTCGACCAGCGTGCTGCTGCTGCGGCTCTCGCCGCCCGCCGACGCGGGGTCGAACTCGGCCGCGCTGCAGATCTCCGACGGGCTCTCGAACGTCGTCCTGCTCGCCGCGGGCGGCGCCGCGTTCGCCGCGCTCGGCGGGGGGTCGGTGGGCGCCGGTCACGGGGCGGGGGAGACCGCGGGCGCGCATCCGGCGGCGTTCGTCGCGGTGTTCCTGCCGATGGCCGCGGTCGCCCTCGCCGGGGCGTGGGTGGGGACGCGGCTCCAGGGCGGAACGGTTCCGGAGGTGTCCGTGATGGACGAGCCGGGGGTGCCGGAGGCGGCGGAGGTGACGGCGGTCGTGCTGACGGACGTACGCCCCGACCCTTCGGGCTGAGCGGAGACGCAGGCGCGTGGCCCCGCCTCCGGGCGGGAGCCCGGCACCTCGGCCACGAGGGATCCGCGCACCCCGTGTGAGACCCGTCGCACCCACCCCGGCCGCCGCCTCGCCCTCAGTGGAACGTCACCGCATCACCGGTAAGGTGGCCCGGTTGTCATACGTGCCGCCGACCTGCGAACCCGGAGACCGTGACTACTACCAGCGCCGCCGCCAACTCCTCCCACCACCTCTCGCCCGCCTTCCCCGGGCGTGCGCCATGGGGCACCGCCAACAAGCTGCGTGCCTGGCAGCAGGGTGCGATGGACCGGTACATCCAGGAGCAGCCGCGAGACTTCCTCGCCGTCGCCACCCCCGGCGCCGGCAAGACGACGTTCGCGCTCACGCTCGCGTCCTGGCTGCTGCACCACCACGTCGTCCAGCAGGTCACCGTGGTCGCGCCCACCGAGCACCTGAAGAAGCAGTGGGCCGAGGCCGCCGCCCGTATAGGCATCAAGCTGGACCCCGAGTACAGCGCGGGACCGCTCAGCAAGGAGTACCACGGCGTCGCCGTGACGTACGCGGGCGTCGGCGTACGCCCGATGCTGCACCGCAACCGCTCCGAGCAGCGCAAGACCCTCGTCATCCTCGACGAGATCCACCACGCGGGGGACAGCAAGTCCTGGGGCGAGGCGTGCCTGGAGGCCTTCGAGCCCGCCACGCGGCGGCTCGCGCTCACCGGTACGCCGTTCCGGTCCGACACGAACCCCATCCCCTTCGTGCAGTACGAGGAGGGCAACGACGGCATCCGGCGCTCCTCCGCCGACTACACCTACGGCTACGGCAGCGCGCTCGGCGACGGCGTCGTGCGGCCCGTCATCTTCCTCTCCTACTCCGGCAACATGCGCTGGCGCACGAAGGCGGGCGACGAGATCGCCGCGCGGCTCGGCGAGCCCATGACCAAGGACGCCGTCTCGCAGGCCTGGCGCACCGCGCTCGACCCCCGCGGCGAGTGGATGCCGAACGTGCTCAAGGCTGCCGACAAGCGGCTCAGCGAGGTCAGGAAGGCCATTCCCGACGCGGGCGGCCTCGTCATCGCCTCCGACCAGGACTCCGCGCGCGCCTACGCCAAGCTGATCCGCGAGATCACCGGGAGCAAGGCCACCGTCGTCCTCTCCGACGACACCGGTGCCTCCCAGCGCATCGACGACTTCGCCGCGAGCACCGACCGGTGGATGGTCGCCGTCCGCATGGTGTCCGAAGGCGTCGACGTGCCGCGCCTCGCGGTGGGCGTGTACGCGACCACGATCTCCACGCCGCTCTTCTTCGCGCAGGCCGTCGGCCGCTTCGTACGCTCCAGGCGGCGCGGCGAGACCGCGTCCGTCTTCCTGCCGACCGTCCCCGACCTCCTCACCTTCGCCAACGAGATGGAGGTCGAGCGCGACCACGTCCTCGACAAGCCGAAGAAGGAGGGCGAGGAGGACCCCTACGCCGAGTCCGAGGCGGAGATGGACGAGGCGAACAAGGAGCAGGACGAGGACACCGGCGAGCAGGAGCAGTTCTCCTTCGAGGCCCTGGAGTCCGAGGCCGTCTTCGACCGGGTGCTGTTCGACGGCGCCGAGTTCGGCATGCAGGCGCACCCCGGGAGCGAGGAGGAGCAGGACTACCTCGGCATCCCCGGGCTCCTCGAACCCGACCAGGTGCAGATGCTGCTCCAGAAGCGCCAGGCCCGGCAGATCGCCCACAGCAAGAAGAAGCCGGACGACGAGGCGGACCTCCTCGAGCTGCCCGCCGAGCGACGGCCCGTCGTGTCCCACAAGGAGCTCCTCGGGCTGCGGAAACAGCTCAACACGATGGTCGGCGCGTACGTCCACCAGAGCGGGAAGCCGCACGGCGTGATCCACACCGAGCTGCGGCGCACGTGCGGCGGGCCGCCGAGCGCGGAGGCCACCGCCGGACAGCTGCGCCAGCGCATCGAGAAGGTCCAGGAGTGGGCCACCCGCATGAAGTGACGCCCGGCCGTTCATGAAGTGACGTTCGAGTAAGGAGCCGGAGGTTCCGAGTGGGGAGGTCGTGTGCGGAGGTGGTGCGCACGCCCCGCCGGACCGCCGCCGCGTAACGGGGCAATGGGGGGCGCTAGGGGCGCCTCGGTGCCCGGATTCTGGACGAAGTCTTCCGCTGAGCGGGACGGCCTCGCTAATGTCCCCGCAAAGCACACGCCCCGTGGCAGCGCCGCCGCGGAGCGCAGCCGGTGTTCCGACCGGCGGCCTCTGACGCGCGTCGCCCACGGGACCGGCGACGCAACCGCCGCGTAGGGGGGCCGCCGACCCTCACCTAAGGAGTGGGCGTCGTGACCGCGGAGACTTCCCAGACGCTCGACCGAGGACTGCGCGTCCTCAAGCTGCTGGCCGACACCGACCACGGACTCACCGTCACCGAGCTGTCCACCAAGCTCGGCGTGAACCGCACCGTGGTCTACCGCCTGCTCGCCACGCTCGAACAGCACGCCCTCGTACGACGGGACCTGGGCGGCCGTGCCCGCGTCGGCCTCGGCGTGCTCAGGCTCGGCCGCCAGGTGCATCCGCTGGTGCGCGAGGCCGCGCTGCCCGCGCTGCGCTCACTCGCCGAGGACATCGGGGCGACGGCCCACCTCACGCTCGTCGACGGCACGGAGGCCCTCGCGGTCGCGGTCGTCGAGCCGACGTGGACGGACTACCACGTCGCCTACCGCACCGGCTTCCGCCACCCGCTGGACCGCGGGGCCGCGGGGCGCGCGATACTCGCCGCCCGCCAGACCCTGATCACCGACCCCGGCTACGCGCTCACCCACGGCGAGCTGGAGGCCGGCGCGAGCGGCGCGGCGGCCCCGCTGGTCGGGGTGACCGGCCTGGAGGGCAGCGTGGGCGTGGTGATGCTGGCGGACTCGGTACCGGAGAGGGTGGGGCCGAGGGTGGTTGATGCGGCACGGGAAGTCGCGGACGCGTTGCGCTGAGGCCGGGAAATCGAGCGAAATCGAGCCCGTCCGGCGATTGGGGACGAGCCCGGCGCAGCCGGCGACGGGCGCGGGCCGAGGCGCCGGGCACCGTCACGTTAGATTGATCCCGTGTTCTCGTTCTCTCGGTTTACGCGCCCCCAGGCCCTCGCCTTCTGCGCCCTCCCGGTCGCGGCCCTGCTCGCCGTCACCGCGTTCGCGCCGCTGCCGTTCGCCGTGGCCCAGCCCGGCGGTACGGCGAACGTGCTCGGGGAGCACGAGGGGAAGCCGGTCCTCACGGTCTCCGGCGTTCCCACGCGCAGGACGAGCGGCGAACTGCGCATGACGACGATCGTGGCGACGGGGCCCCAGATGGACAACTACCTGGGCGACGTCATCGACGGGTGGTTCCGTACGGACCGTGCGGTGATGCCCAAGGACTCCGTGTACCCCGTCGGCGACGACGTGAAGGAAGTCGAGAAGCACAACCTCGGCGACATGAAGAAGTCGCAGGACGCGGCCACGGAGGCGGCGCTGCGGTACCTGAAGGCGAACGGCGTCGACGACACCGACAAGGTGAAGGTCAAGGCCGACCTCGGCAAGATCGGCGGGCCCAGCGCGGGGCTGTTCCTCTCGCTGGGCATCATCGACAAGCTGGACGGCGACGGCAGCGGCGGCGACCTCACGGGCGGCCGCAAGATCGCGGGCACCGGCACGATCGAGGCCGACGGGACGGTCGGCCCGGTCGGCGGCGTGGCCCTGAAGACGCAGGCCGCGCGGCGCGACGGCGCGACCGTCTTCCTGGTTCCCGAGGACGAGTGCTCGGACGCTCGGGCGGAGCTGCCGAAGGGCCTGCGCCTGGTGCCGATCACGACACTGAAGGGCACGGTCGACTCGCTGCGGGCCCTGGAGAAGGGCGGGAAGGTCCCGAGCTGCTGACGAGCCGGAGGCCCAACTCGACGAGGACCCAGCCCAGTTGCGTACGGAGTCGTGGCCGGGGGCCTCGGGCGGGGGCGGCTCGGCGTAACTCCGCCGCGCGGGCGTTGTGCAGGATCAGGTGGATGTCGGGGTGCATGGCCGGGCTCTCCTAATCGGTCGGACGGGTCGGGAAGAGGGCGGCGTGGACGCGGACCTTCATCGCGTCCGGGGTTCCTTCCCGTGGTGCCGACAGGCGGTAGGACTCCACGAGTTCGTGTACCTTGCCGCGCAGCTCCAAGGCCTGGTCGGGGGTCAGGTCCAGGCTGAAGTCGCTCAGGTCCGAGGCCTCCACCCACCCTTGTGACCACTCGTGCCGCGTGGCGATCCAGGTGGACACCTCCTGCGCGCGCAGCGTCGCGTACTCGTGCAGGAGGATGCTCAGCGCCCCGCGCACCTCCGGAGTCCGGTCGTTCATGAGGTCCGCGTCGGTGTGGATGCCCTGCTGGGCGGGGCGCCACCAGCGCTCCCGCCCCTTGCCGCGCCCGGGGTCGTCCTCCACGAACCCGTACTCCGCGAGCTGGCGCAGGTGGTAGCTGGTCGCTCCGCTCGACTCGCCCAGGCGGGCGGCGAGTTGGGAGGCGGTCGCCGGTCCCTCGCGGCTCAGTGAGGTGAGCAACCGCATCCGCAACGGGTGCGCGAGCCCGCGCAGGGTGCGTGGGTCGAGCTCGCGGACTTTGTGGGGCTTCGGCTGTTCCGTCATGCCCCCTACCGTAGAGACGCAAAGACTCCGTTGCAACGGTTTCTTTGCAACGAAGTCTTTGGATCTCGCCGAAAAGGCGCTCGCGTCTACTCCTTGACGAAGCCCTCCTCGATCAGCCAGTCCTTCGCGACCTCGTGCGGGTCCTGGCCCTCCACGTCCACCTTGGAGTTGAGGTCCCGCGCCACCTTGTTGTTCAGCTTCTTCGTGATGGGGTCCAGGATCTCCGCCATCTCCGGGTGCTTCTCCAGGGACTTGCTGTTGATCTCCGGCGCCGCGTTGTAGTTGGGGAAGAAGTGCCGGTCGTCGTCCATCGTCGTCAGGTTCATCGCCTTGATGCGGCCGTCGGTCGTGAAGACCTCGCCGTACGTGCACGAGCCCTTGGACGCCTGCGTGTAGATGATCCCGGTGTCCATCTTGGTGATGCTGGACGAGGGCACCTTCATGCCGTACGCCTTCTGCATGCCCGGCAGGCCGTCCTCCCGGGAGGCGAACTCGCTCTCCACGCACAGTGAGACGGCCTTCGGGTCGGACTTGGAGAGGGCGGCCACCTCGGAGAGCGTCCTGGTCCGGTACTTCGCCGCGTTCTTCTCGTTCATGGCCAGCGCGTACGTGTTGTTGAGCGCGGCCGGCGTCAGCCAGGTGACACCGTTCTCGCGGTCCGCGTCCCGCACCGCCTGCCACTGCTTCTGCGGGTCGGTGATCGGCTTGGTGTTGCCCTGGTACGTGATCCAGGCGGTGCCCGTGTACTCGTACATGGCGTCCGCGTCACCGCCCTTGATGGCCTCGCGGGCGCCGATCGACCCCTGGATGCCGGTGCGGTCGAGCACGTCCGCGCCGGCCGCCTCGAACGCGATGCCCATGATCGCGCCGAGGATCAGCTGCTCGGTGAACTCCTTGGAGGTGACGGTGAGATCGGCGCCCTTCAGGGGCAGGCCCTGACCGATGGAACCGGGCTTGACGTCGTCGACCATCGGGCTGCCGCTGGTGAGCCCGCACGACGCGAGCAGCGCGCCGCCCAGGGCGAGGGCGAGGGCCTTCCGTGCCGTCCTCATGAGCCCACCTCCAACCCGCGCGGACGCAGGAGCAGTTCGGCCAGCGAGGCCAGCCAGTCGACGAGCAGGGCGAGCGCGATCGTCAGGATCGAGCCGAGCATGAGGACCGGCATGCGCTGGTTGGTCATGCCCGTGGTGATCAGGTCGCCGAGACCGCCGCCCCCGCCGAACGTGGCGAGGGTCGCCGTGCCGACGTTGAGGACGAGCGCCGTGCGCACGCCCGCGAGGATCAGCGGTACGGCGAGGGGGAGTTCGACCGTGCCGAGGACGCCGAGCGACGACATGCCGATGCCGCGGGCCGCTTCGAGGAGGGTCGGGTCGTTCGCCTTCAGGCCCGCGATGGTGTTGGAGAGGACGGGCAGGACGGCGTAGATGATGATGCCGATCAGGGCGGCCTTCTCGCCGATGCCGAGCCAGATCACCAGGAGCGCGAGGAGGCCGATGGCGGGGGTCGCCTGGCCGATGTTGGCCAGGGCCATCGCGACCGGGGCGCCTTTGCGCAGCTTCTTGCGGGTCAGCAGGATGCCGAGCGGGATGGCGATGATGAGGACGAAGAAGGTCGAGATCGCCGTGAGCTCGATGTGCTGGCGCAGCCTGAGCCAGACGTTCCCGTTCGCCAGCGCGTTCTCGGAGATCGAGTCGAGGTCGGCCTGCTCGAACCACCACCAGGTGGCGAGCAGCACCACCGCGAGGACGGCGGGCAGGAAGGTCAGCTTCTGCCAGGTGACCTTGCGCGGCTGCCTGGGGGCGAGCGCCGTGGGCGGCGCTTCGAGCTCTGCCTCTCCCTCGTCGCGGAAGGCGAGGCCCTTGACCTCGTGCTCGCCCTCGGGGCGCCGCTCCTCCTCGGGGGACGGCTTGCGGTCCGGGATCCGGGGCGTGCCCCCGGCGGTGCCGCTCACGCCTGCGCCTCCCCGCCGTGGCCCTCCTGCTCGAAGTGGGTCAGCCGGGACCGCTGCTCCTCCAGTTCGTGCTGGTGCTCCACGGCTTCCAGGCGGTCGGCCTCCAGCATCTCGTGGACGGAGTTCATCAGCGTCTCCATGTCGACGACGCCCGTGTACTCGCCGCGCCGCCCGGTGACCGCGACCCGGCCCGCGTTGTCGGTGAGGACGGCTTCGAGCGCGTCGCGCAGGGTGGCGTCGCGGGTCACGGTGTCGTGGACGAGGGTGCCCGCGCGGGCCAGCGAGCCCTTGGCGCGCATCAGGTCGCCGCGCCGCAGCCACTTGTAGGGGCGGCGGCGCTTGTCGAGCAGGAGCAGTTCGTTGGTGCCGCTGCCGCGGAGCTTGTCGAAGATGTCCTGCAGCGGGTCGTCGACGGTCACCGTCGGGATGTCGGCGATCTCCACGTCCCGTACCCGGGTGAGGTTGAGGCGCTTGAGGGCCGCGCCCGCGCCGACGAAGCCGGAGACGAAGTCGTCGGCGGGGTTGGTGAGGATGGCCTCGGGGGTGTCGAACTGCGCGATGTGCGAGCGCTCCCGCAGGACGGCGATGCGGTCGCCGAGCTTGATGGCCTCGTCGAAGTCGTGCGTGACGAAGACGATGGTCTTGTGCAGCTCGTGCTGGAGCCGGATCAGCTCGTCCTGGAGGTGGTCGCGGGTGATCGGGTCGACCGCGCCGAACGGCTCGTCCATGAGCAGTACGGGCGGGTCGGCCGCCAACGCCCTTGCCACGCCCACGCGTTGCTGCTGGCCGCCGGAGAGCTGGCGCGGGTAGCGGTGGTGGAACTCGGCCGGGTCGAGCCCGACGAGGTCGAGCATCTCCTCGACCCGCGACTTGATCCTCGACTTCCCCCAGCCGACCATCTTCGGCACCAGGGCGATGTTCTGGGCGACGGTCATGTGCGGGAAGAGCCCGGAGGACTGGATCGCGTAGCCGACCTTGCGGCGCAGCTTCACCGGGTCGATGTCGGTGACGTCCTCGCCGTCGATGCGGATGCGGCCGCTGGTCGGCTCGATGAGCCGGTTGATCATCTTCAGGGTGGTCGACTTGCCGCAGCCGGAGGGCCCCACGAAGATGACGATCTCGCCCGCCTTGATCTCCATGGTGACGCTGTCCACGGCGGGGTCGCTGCTGCCCGCGTAGCGCTTGGTGAGGTTCTCCAGCTCGATGGTGGCCCCGGAGGTGGCACCCCCGCCGGTCCCGGACGCGTCAGACACGGATCCCCCTCGAAATGGTCAGTCGGCCGATCAGGACGTACGCGGCGTCGAAGAGCAGTGCCAGGACGATGATCCCGAGCGTGCCCGCGAGCACCTGGTTGAGCGCGTTCTTGGAGCCGAGCGAGCCGATCCCGCGGAAGATCTCGTTGCCGAGCCCTGGACCGGACGCGTACGCGGCGATGGCGGCGATGCCCATCAGCATCTGTGTGGAGACGCGGATGCCGGTCAGGATCGGCGGCCAGGCGATGGGCAGCTCCACCCGGAAGAGCCGGGCGAGCCGGGACATCCCGATGCCCTTCGCCGCGTCGACGAGGGAGGGGTCGACGCCGCGCAGGCCGACGATGGCGTTGCGCACGATGGGGAGCAGCCCGTAGAGGGTCAGCGCGACGACGGTCGGGGCGACGCCGAGGCCGACGACCGGGATCAGCAGACCGATCATGGCCAGGGACGGCACGGTGAGGATGGTGGAGGTGACGGTCGTGGCGAGATTGCCCGCCCATTCGCTGCGATACGTGAGGACGCCGATCAGTACGCCGATGAGGGTGGCGACGACCATGCACTGGAAGACGGCGCTCGCGTGCTGGAACGCGTCCGTCAGCAGTTGCTGGTGGCGGTTGCCGAGGTAGTCCCAGAAATTCACTGAAGTGCTCACCTCGCCTTTCCGAAGGTACTCACAAGTTTCCGAAGGTACTCACAAGGTCGGTGACTCGGGTCGGTGACTCAGGGGTCTTCGGACGCCTGCTCCACCAGCGGGATGATCCGCAGCGGAACGGGGTTTTCCATGACGATCGCCGTGGAAGCCCGGACGATGCCATCAAAGCCGACGACCCGGTCGATCACACGTTGGAGATCCGCGTTGGACCGGGCCACGAGGCGGCAGAGCATATCGCCGTGGCCGGTAATCGTATGTAGTTCGAGCACCTCGGCGACGGTCGCCAAGTGCGCCCGTACGTCGGCCCCCTGGCCCTGTTTGATCTCCAGGGTCGCGAAGGCCGTGACGGGGTAGCCGAGGGCCGCGGGATCGACCTCGGGGCCGAATCCGCGGATGACTCCATTGGACTGAAGCCGGTCCATCCGCGCCTGCACCGTGCCGCGCGCCACGCCGAGCCTGCGCGAGGCCTCCAGGACCCCGATACGGGGCTCGCGCGCCAGGAGCACGATGAGGCGGCCGTCCAGATGATCGATCGACATGACGCCTCCATGATGGTCATGATGTACAGATAGCCCGTTCATACTGGCCAGTGACTGTGCAGATTGACCACTGAAAACGCGAACTATTGCGCATCTTGTGGTTCGGCGGGAGCCTCGGGTCATGACTGAGACCACCACCCACACCACCCCCGACACCGCGCGCGAGGCCGACCCCTTCCCGGTCAAGGGAATGGACGCGGTCGTCTTCGCCGTGGGCAACGCCAAGCAGGCAGCGCACTACTACTCCACCGCCTTCGGCATGAAGCTGGTCGCCTACTCCGGACCGGAGAACGGCAGCCGCGAGACCGCGAGTTACGTGCTCACGAACGGCGGTGCGCGCTTCGTCTTCACCTCCGTCATCAAGCCCTCCACGGACTGGGGACACTTCCTCACCTCCCATGTGGCCGAGCACGGCGACGGCGTCGTCGACCTCGCCATCGAGGTTCCGGACGCGCGGGCCGCGTACGCCTACGCCGTCGAGCACGGGGCCCGTGGGATCACGGAGCCGTACGAGGTCAAGGACGAGAACGGCACGGTGGTGCTCGCCGCCATCGCCACGTACGGCAAGACCCGCCACACGCTGGTGCAGCGCACCGACTACGACGGGCCGTACCTGCCCGGTTTCGTGGCCGCGAACCCGATCGTCGAGCCGCCGGCCAAGCGCACCTTCCAGGCCATCGACCACTGCGTGGGCAACGTCGAGCTCGGCAAGATGAACGAGTGGGTCGGCTTCTACAACAAGGTCATGGGCTTCACGAACATGAAGGAGTTCGTGGGCGACGACATCGCGACCGAGTACAGCGCGCTGATGTCGAAGGTGGTCGCGGACGGCACCCTCAAGGTGAAGTTCCCCATCAACGAGCCGGCGATCGCCAAGAAGAAGTCGCAGATCGACGAGTACCTGGAGTTCTACGGCGGCGCGGGCGTCCAGCACATCGCGCTCGCCACGAACGACATCGTCGCGACCGTGCGCACGATGCGCGCGGCGGGCGTCCAGTTCCTGGACACCCCCGACTCGTACTACGACACGCTCGGCGAGTGGGCCGGTGAGACCCGCGTCCCCGTCGACACCCTGCGCGAGCTGAAGATCCTCGTCGACCGCGACGAGGACGGCTACCTGCTGCAGATCTTCACCAAGCCGGTGCAGGACCGGCCGACCGTGTTCTTCGAGATGATCGAGCGGCACGGGTCGATGGGCTTCGGCAAGGGCAACTTCAAGGCGCTGTTCGAGGCGATCGAGCGGGAGCAGGAGAAGCGGGGCAATCTGTAAGCGGGGCAATCCGTAAGGGGGGCAATCCGTAAGGGGGGCGATCTTGAGGCGGGGTTGATCGCGGGCCGCGCCCAGCTCGTCCTCAATCGCCGGACAGGCTCTGTCTGTCCGGCGATTTCGCGTTCCGCGCGGGCTAGTGTGCGGGCATGGCCAGGATCAATGACGTCGGTGGGATGCAGGGGTTCGGGGCGCTCGACACCCGGGACGACACCGAGCCCTTCCACGCCGACTGGGAAGCGCGCGTCTTCGCGCTCAACAGCGCGCTGGTGCGCGCGGGCGTCTACAACCTGGACGAGTTCCGGGACGCGATCGAGACGATGCCGCCCGCCGAGTACCTCGCCGCCTCGTACTACGAGCGCTGGTTCCACGCCATCCGTACGCTGTTGGAACGCAAGGGCGTGCTCGAACCCGGCGCCCTCGACTCCGGTGAGCCCGATGAGTGACCGGTTCGGGCCCGGCGCCCGCGTCCGCACCGTGGCCCACGACCCGCCCCACCACACCCGTCTGCCGCGCTATGCCCGCGGTAAACACGGCGTGGTCGTCGAGCCCGAGGGCGCCCACCCGCTGGCCGACGTGCGCGCGCAGGGGCGGGCCGACGCACCCGTCGAGCAGGTCTACGCCGTGCGCTTCGCCGCCCGGGACCTGTGGGGCGAGGGCGACCACGACGTCGTGCTCGACCTGTGGGAAAGCTATCTGGAGCCGGAGGACGACACCCCATGAGCGGTACGCATACGGACGCGCGGATCTCCCGCCAAGTGCGGCGCCTGGAAACCCTGTTGGAGGAGCGCGGCATCGTCGTCGGCGCCGCGCTCGACGAGACGCTGGACGCGTTCCTCAGCGGCGCGACCCCGCTGAACGGGGCCCGGGTCGTCGCGCGGGCCTGGGCCGACCCGGCGTACAAGGAGCGGCTGCTCGCCGACGGCACCGCCGCCGTCGCCGAACTCGGCTACTCCGCCGGGGGAGTTCAGCCTCAGCGGCTGCGCGTCGTCGAGAACACGGGGGACACGCACAACGTCGTCGTGTGCACCCTCTGCTCCTGCTACCCGGTCCGGCTGCTCGGCCCCTCGCCCAGCTGGTACAAGAGCGAGGCCTACCGCTCGCGCGTGGTGCGCGAACCCCGCGCCGTACTCGCCGAGTTCGGCCTGCGCGTACCGGACGGCACGGCCATCACCGTCTGGGACTCCAGCGCGGAGACCCGCTATCTGGTCCTGCCGCGCCGCCCCGCGGGCAGCGCGGCGCTGACCGAGGAGCAGCTGGCGGCCCGGGTCACACGGAACGGTCTGATCGGGACGGCCGCCGTCTAGGGCGCCTGCGTGCGCCACTCGTGGTCGGGCAGGAAGGTCACGTCGTACTGTTCGGGGACGCTCGCGAACTTCCGGGGTTCGGGGATCAGCGGCCGGTGCGGCAGGCCGTGCTGCTCGGTGGGCGCGCCGAGCGTCTCGAAGAACCGCTCGAAGGTGGCGCCGGGCCCCGCGGCGACGCCGACGACCTGGCTGTGGTGGCGCTCCATGCGGTAGGCGTGCCGGCAGTTCCTGGGCACGAAGCCGAAGTCGCCGGGGGTGAGCAGCTTCTCCTGCTGTACGCCTTCGGTGTCCTCGACGAAGAGCCGGACCGCGCCCTGGGTGACGTAGAAGACCTCGTGGGTGTCGGCGTGCACGTGGGCCGGTATGAGGTCGCCCTTGGGGCCCTCGACGGTGAAGAAGTTGAAGGTGTTCTCGGTCTGCTCGCCGCCCGCGTAGACGGTGATGAGGTCGCCGAAGAGGTGGGCGCGGTCGCCCTCGCCCTTCTCGATGAAGTAGGGCTTGCCCGGCTCCGGGGGGATGCGGGAGGCGCGGCGGTAGCGGGTGGCGTACTCGATGGTCATGGGGCTCCTCCATTAATGTCAGGTACCCTGACATTAATGACCGACAAGCCCGCCCGCCGCAACCTCCCGCAACTCCTCGGCGAAGCCCGCCGCTGGTTCGAGGAGGGGCTCCTCGCCGCCATGGAGGCCGCGGGCGCCACCCCCGTCTCCCCGACGCAGGTCCAGCTCTTCGCCGTCCTCGACGACGAGGGCACCACCGTCTCCGAACTGGCCCGCCGCATGGGCGTCACCCGCCAGACCGCCCACCAGGCCGTGCACGGCCTCGTCGGCGCCGGGCTCCTGGAGCAGGTCCCCGACCCCGCCTCCGCCCGACAGCGCCTGATCCGCCGCACGGCGGACGGCGAACGAGCCCATCGCGAGGCCACGGCAGTCCTGACCCGAATGGAAGAAACCCTGGCCGACCGCATCGGCACGCCCCTCCTCCACGCCCTGCGCACAGCCCTGGAAGCCCCATGGGGCCCACCCCCCGAGCCGAAGCGCCCTCATTGAGACGCACAGAAAACAACGCACGGCACCCCCAAGGGGCGCGGGGAACTGCGCGACAAGCCACAACGAACCCGCACCCGCATCACCCCCGCACCCCCCACCCCACCCCACCTCACTCGCCCCCTGACACCGCCCGCCGCTGCGCCTGCGGAGGCGCGGCCACCCCGGCCCCCCGCCCCACCGCGCCCCGCCCCACCGCGCCCCGCCCCACCGCGCCCCGCGCGCCCCGTTCAGGCGCATACACCTCCTCCGGCCCACCCTCCTCCGGCTCACCCAGCTCCTCCAGCGCCGCCTTCGCCACAGGCACACCCAGCGGCGAGAAGAACGGATTGATCCGCAGCGCCTCGCCCAGGTGGCGCCGAGCCGCGCCCTCCCAGCCCAACTCCCGCTCGATCCGCCCCCGGTGGAACGCGAACAGCGCGCTGCGCGGCCCCTTGGCCATCGCCTTGGTGACGAGCTTCAGGCCTTTCTCGCTCGCCCCGGACCGGTGCAGCGCCCAGCCCAGCGCGTCCGCCGCCTCCGGGCTGCCATGCCGCTCGTACTCGGCGGTGAGCCGCTTCACCGCCGCGTCCGCGTCGCCGTGGTCCGCCTCGAACAGGCCGAGGAGCCGCTCGTTGTTGACGCCGCCCGCCTCCTCCTGCTTCACGTGCACCCGCAGCGCCTCGTACTGCGCCCGCGCCGCCGGCTTCAGCTTCAACGCCGCGTACAGCTCGCCCAGTTGGAGGTCGTACTCGGGCAGCGGCTGCCTGGCGATCGCCGAACGGTAGGCCTGCAGCGCCTCCGCGTAGCGGCCAAGGGCGGCCAGCGCGCGGCCCCGGCCCGCCATCGCGGGGTGGTGGTCGGCGTCGGCGGCGAGCGCCGCGTCGTCGTAGCGCAGCGCCTCCGCCGGTTCGCCCCGCTCCCACGCGAGCTCCGCGAGCCGGTGCAGGCAGGCCGCCTTCTCCGCCGGGGCCTCGGCGAGCGCCGCCGCGTCGGCCAGCGCGACGTTCGCGTTCTCGCGCCAGCCGCGGTCGCGGTAGACCTGCCCGATCCGGGCCCGCGCGGCGGGGCCCGACCCCAGCTCCTCCAGCGATTCCAGGGCCCTGTCGACGCCCTTCGCGTCACCGAGCCCGGTGTACGCGTCGAGCAGCGGAGGGTACGACGTCCACCGCTTCGGCGCCTGCCGCGCCGCGAGCTCGCCCCACTTCCTGGCGGCGCGGAAGTCGTGCCGCGCGTTGGCGAGCACGGCGAGCCCCGTCAGGGCCTCCGGGTTCCGCTCGGGCTTCGTCCGCAGCGACCTGTTCAGCGCCGTCTCGGCCTTGGGGAAGTTCGCCACGTCGGACGTGCGCACGCCCCGCGCCACGTACGCCGAGCCGAGCACCGCCCAGGACTGGTCGTCGCCGGGGTGCGCCCGCAGATGCGCCTCGCGCTCGCCGATGAGCGCCGCCAGGTCCGGCAGCGCGGCGGGCGCCCCGGCCCCGACGGCCGCCATCGCCCGCCCGGCGGGCCCAAGGACGGGCGGCGCCGCCTCCTTCCTGTCCGGGGGCAGCAGCGCGAACGCGCCGCCGAGCACCACGCTCCCCGCGACGGAGGCGATGAGCACACGCTTCACCGAAGGCTTCATGACGTTCACTGTGCGTCAATACGAAGAGCACATCCCGGCATGCGGAACGGCGTCGCACACGGGTTCACACCGATGGCCCCGGGTGCAAGGCTGTGATCATGAGCCGCACCCTGATCGAACTCCTCCGGGAGGGCCTGCCGGCCGAGGCGGTCCTCACCGACCCGGACGTCACCTCCGCGTACGCGCACGACATGGCGAGCTTCTGCGACGCGGGCGCACCGGCCGTGGTGGTCCTGCCGCGCACCGTCGAGCAGGTCCAGCACGTCATGCGCACCGCCACCGAACTGCGCGTCCCGGTGGTCCCGCAGGGCGCCCGCACCGGCCTGTCCGGGGCCGCGAACGCGAGCGAGGGCTGCGTCGTCCTGTCCCTCGTCAAGATGGACCGCATCCTGGAGATCAGCCCCGTCGACCGCATCGCCGTCGTCGAACCGGGCGTCGTCAACGCCGCGCTCTCCCGCGCCGTCGGTGAACACGGCCTGTACTACCCGCCGGATCCCTCCAGTTGGGAGATGTGCACCATCGGCGGGAACATCGGCACCGCCGCCGGGGGCCTGTGCTGCGTGAAGTACGGGGTGACCGCCGAGTACGTCCTCGGCCTCGACGTCGTCCTCGCCGACGGGCGCCTCATGAGCACCGGGCGGCGCACCGCCAAGGGTGTCGCGGGGTACGACCTCACCCGGCTCTTCGTCGGCTCGGAGGGCAGCCTCGGCATCGTCGTCCGCGCCGTCCTCGCGCTCAAGCCCGAGCCGCCCCGACAGCTGGTCCTCGCCGCCGAGTTCCCCTCGACGCAGGCCGCGTGCGACGCCGTCTGCGCGATCATGGAGGGCGGCCACGTCCCGTCGCTCCTCGAACTGATGGACCGTACGACCGTGAAGGCGGTCAACGACCTGGCCCACATGGGCCTGCCCGAGACCACCGAGGCGCTGCTGCTCGCCGCCTTCGACACCGCCGACCCCGTCTCCGACCTGGCCGCCGTCGGCGCGCTCTGCGAGGCCGCCGGGGCCACCCAGGTCGTCCCGGCCGAGGACGCGGCGGAGTCCGAACTGCTGCTCCAGGCGCGGCGGTTGTCCCTCAGCGCGCTCGAAGCCGTCAAGGGCAGCACGATGATCGACGACGTGTGCGTGCCGCGCTCGCGCCTCGCGGACATGCTCGACGGCGTCGAGCGCATCGCCGAGAAGTACGGTCTGACCATCGGGGTCTGCGCGCACGCGGGCGACGGCAACACGCATCCCACCGTCTGCTTCGACGCGGCAGACCCCGACGAGAGCAGGCGCGCCCGCGAGTCCTTCGACGAGATCATGGCGCTCGGTCTCGAACTCGGCGGCACCATCACCGGCGAGCACGGCGTCGGGATCCTGAAGAAGGAGTGGCTGGCGCGCGAGCTCGGACCCGTGGGCGTGGAGATGCAGCAGGCCATCAAGGCGGCCTTCGACCCGCACGCACTCCTCAACCCGGGCAAGCTGCTCTGACTGTTCCGACTGTTCCGACTGTTCTGGCTGTCCTGGCTGCTTCTGGTCGCGCTCCGTGTTCGCCCCCGTGGCGGCGGAGCTCACTCACCGTCCTTGGACTCGTCCGAGGGCCACGGGTCGCGCAGCCACAGCTCGTCGGAGCGGCCCGATGCGGGTGCGAGCAGCTCGGCGAGGCCGTCGTCGATACCGAGCTGCTCGGCCTCAGAACCCGGCGGGACCACCCGCAGGGTGCGCTCCAGCCACGCGGACACGGCGGCGGCAGGCGCCTCCAGGAGCGCGTCGCCGTCCGGCGAGCTCAGCGCCATCAGGACGACGCTGCGGCCCTCGACCTTCGTCGGCCAGACCCGCACGTCACCGTGACCGCACGGCCTGAACACCCCCTCCACCAGGAGCTCGCGGGCGAACGTCCAGTTCACCGGGTGCTCGGAGCCGATGTGGAAGGTGATGTGGACGGCGTAGGGGTCGTCGGTGCGGTAGGCGAGGCGGGCCGGGACGGGGATGGCCCGTTCCGGCGAGAGGACGAGTTTGAGCTCCAGTTCGCGTTCCACCACGGAGTGCATGTCGATGCCCTTCCAATCCCTGTAGGGGCCCTGGGAGCGGACCCGTACGAGTGGAGAGCGCGGGATCCTCTGAGCATTACGCGGGTTCGGAAGAGTTTTCTCCGGACGGCGTCGCCGGGGTGTCCGTACGGGGGCGTGGACCACGCGGGGGATGTGTGGGGACCGTGCCCGGAAAGTGGTCCGTAGGGCGGGACCCGCCCGGTGGCACACGGAGGTCTGATAGATGTGTAGCCCCCAGAAGACCCCCGAGCAGATACGGGACGACGGACATGAGCGCCCCAACTCCGGCCCCAGGCGACGACCGGCCGCGCGAAGGCTACTACCCCGACCCGTCCATTCCCGGATATGTCCGGTACTGGAACGGTGCCGCCTGGGTGCCCGGTACGAGCCGTCCCGCGCCGTCCGACGGCGAGCCGCTGCCGGCCCCGCCCGGCGCGGGCGCCGACGCGGGCGCGCTGCCGCCCGCGGTGGAGGAGACGGGCCCGCACTTCTTCGACGAGGAGCCGCAGGCCGGTCGGGCCGACCCGGCCGGGCAGCACGGCGCACGGCCCGAGCCCGCCTCCGCCTGGGGAGCCGACGCGGGACGCCAGGCCGGTCTCGGCGGTGAGCAGGAGCACAAGGTGTCCTGGGGGCACCAGGGGCAGCCTGACCCGCGCGTGCCCGGCGAGGCGGCGCCCCGCGCGGAGGCCCCCGGCGGCCCCGAGAGCCCGGGAAGCGGCCGGCCGGAGGCGGGAAGCGGACGGCCGGAGCAGGGAGCCGAGGCCCCGAAGGCGGCCGACGCCCCCCGCGCGCCCGAGCCGCCGCACGAGGAGAGCAACCCCGGCACGGTCACCATCCGCGCCGTCGAGCCGGGCGCGTCCAAGCCGACCGCGGGCGAGGGCACGGTGACGTTCCGCCGGCCGACGGGGCCGGTGCGGCCCGCCGCGTCGCCCGGCACCGAAGGCACCATGTCGATCCGCGCGATCCGCCCCAAGTCCGCGCAGCGGGGCGGCCGGACCGCCGCCGCCGACCAGCCCTCCGTACCGCAGCAACCCCAGCCCCAGCCCCAGCCGCAGCCCCAGGCCCAAGCTCAGCCGCAGCCCCCCGTGCCGCAGCAGAGCGGCGTCCCCGGACCCGTCACCTCCGGGCCCGGCGGCGGCTCGCCCTCCTGGGCCCAGCAGGTGCACCAGCTCGCGCAGCCCGCGCCGGGCACCCCGCAGCAGGGCGAGGGAGACCCCGTCCTGCCGTGGAAGCCGGTCGCGGAGGACCCGTTCGCCGCGCTCGCCCGGTCCCAGGCCGCCGCCCGCCCCGCCGGACTCGGCAGGCGCCTCGCGGCCCGCCTGATCGACACCGTGGTCCTCGCCGCCGTCACCGGCGCCGTCGCGCTGCCGCTCGGCACCAAGGCCGCCGACCACGTCGACAGCAAGATCGACGCGGCGAAGCTCTCCGGCGAGAAGACCACGGTCTGGCTGCTCGACGGCACCACCGCCGGGTACCTCGGCATCGTCCTCGCCGTCCTGCTGCTCTTCGGCGTCGTCTACGAGGCGCTGCCCACCGCCAAGTGGGGCCGCACCCTGGGCAAGAAGGTGTGCGGCGTCCAGGTGCGCGACATCGAGGAGCACGAGAGCCCGGGCTTCGGGGCGGCGCTGCGGCGCTGGCTGGTGTACAGCGTGCCCGGCCTGCTGGTGGTCGGGGTCGTGGGCGTGCTGTGGTGCGTCTTCGACCGGCCGTGGCGCCAGTGCTGGCACGACAAGGCGGCGAACACCTTCGTCGCGGGGTGAGCGGGGCGGGAAGCGGGGCGGCGGCCGGGTAACCCGGTCGGCCGCTCGCCGGATGCGGAGCGGGGGCCGTCGCGGTCGACTCGGGCCATGAGCACCGAACCGCCGCAATACCCGCCCCCGGACGACGACCCGTTCAGGAAGCAGCCGCCGCACCAGCCCCCGGAGGGCGGCGGTTCCCCGTACGACACCCCGCCCCCCGGTGGCGGCGCGCCCTACGGAACCGAGCCGCCCGGCGGCGGCTCGCCCTACGGCACCCCGCCGCCGCCCTACGGCGGCGACCCGTACGGCGGTGGAGCCGGTGGCCACAACGGGCAGGATCCCCTCGCCGGAATGCCCCCGCTCGCCGACAGCGGCAAGCGGGTACTCGCCCGCATCATCGACATGATTCTGGTGGGCATCGTCGTCGCACTGCTGTCGTGGGCGTTCGGCACCGCGGAGTACGACATCGACCCGGACGATGTGAACACGGGCAAGTCGTTCGGCCAGTCCCTGCTGGCCGCCGTGCTCTACATCGCGTACGACACCTTCATGATCTCCAGGACCGGCCAGACGCTCGGCAAGAAGTGGCTGGGGATGCGGGTCGCGAACCTCAACGACGGGGCCACGCCCGGCATGCAGACCGCGCTCGCCCGCGCGGCCGTCCTGTGGCTGCCGTTCGCGTTCTGCTGCGCCTGCATCTGGACGGCCATCTGCGGCGGCTGGAGCTTCTTCGACAAGCCCTACAAGCAGGGCCTGCACGACAAGGCCGCGAAGACGGTGGTGGTCAGCGTCTGAAGCGTGCGGAACTCCCCGGTCACCCGGGGCAGGTGGCGCCCGGTTGCGGCGGCGGCACCCTCATCCGGCGGGCTCGTGACTCACGGGCCCGCCGGTTCGCGTACCGAGTCGGCGAGCACGGGGCGCTGCGCGGGGACGCGCTCCGCGGAGCGTTCCTCCGCGGGGGCGGCCGCGGGCACGGAGCGGGCGGCGGGCGCCGCGGGCTGTTTGGGCAACGGCACCGTCATGGCGACCAGTAAGCCGAGGCCGAGCGCGGCCAGGGCTATCACCGCGATGCCGACTCCCGTACCGGTCTGGGAGAGCAGCAGCATGGCGAGGGTCGAGAAGACGACGGTCACCGAACCGTAGGTGATCTGTGCGGTGGTCGGACGTGGCATGGGACGAGGCATGACGTGATCCGTCCTCGGCAGTGATCCCCCCACGTCTTGTGGACCATGGGGGCGGATGCGGATGTGGGAAGGACTTTGCGAATCAAAGGGGGCCCGACGGCGGCGACTTGGGATGTGTCGCCTCGCGCGGTGGCGCACCGTCGATTGACTCTATCGGCACCATGCCCGACGGGAACGGTTGGTAAGCGTGACCTAACCCACGGTGCCGGAGCACAGGGGGCGCACGGGTTCATGACGTCCACCAAGTGGACGGTGCGGCGCATCCGTCGGGCCGTCGCGTGAAGAGGTGCTCCGTGTCCGGATAGCGGTGCCCGGCGTCTGCATAGTGCACTTGGCCTGTTCAAGTCAAGGTCTGTCTTTTCTCCCGTACTTCCGGTCGAATGTCGTCACTTGTGACGCGTACATCGCGCGCGGACCTCCTCCGACCGGGAATTCGGTCCGCCAATTCTCGCGCGGGCGCGGGGGAGGACAGCATCAAGTGACAGTCAGAACACGGACGTTCAGAGCCACCGCGGTGGCCGTGGCGGTGGCCGCGGCCGCCGCGACGTACTCGGCCACGACGGCTTCGGCCGAGGACGGTGCCTCGGGCGGGGCGCCGTCCATCGACCGGCAGGACCCGTCGCGGCCCAAGGCCCAGGTCGACCACGACCTGGACGGCCCGTTCAGCAAGCAGCAGGCCCAGCAGCGCAAGGCCGCCCTGCAGCAGGTCGTCGCCGGTGACGCCAAGGTCCAGCGCAAGAGCGGTTCCCAGGTCGTCAAGCTCGACGACAAGAAGTACGTCGAGCTCGGCCGGGAGAAGACCGACAAGATCTTCACGATCCTGGTGGAGTTCGGGAACAAGGTCGACGACACGACCATGTACGACCCGGACGGCCCCGAGGGCCCGCAGCAGCCGGTCAAGAAGTACGGCGGCAAGGCAGGCCCCGCGCACAACAAGATAGCCAAGCCGGACCGTGCCAAGGACAACAGCACGGCCTGGCAGAAGGACTACAACAAGAAGCACTTCCAGGACCTGTACTTCGGCAAGGGCAAGGACGCGAACGGCAAGGCCAAGCACTCGCTGAAGACCTACTACGAGAAGACCTCCTCGGGCCGTTACTCGGTCGACGGCGAGGTCTCCGACTGGGTCAAGGTCGACTACAACGAGGCCCGCTACGGCTCGAACTACTGCGGCGACACCAACTGCCCGAACGTCTGGGACGCGGTCAAGGACGGCGTGACCGCCTGGGCCAAGGACCAGAAGGCCAAGGGCCGCACGGACGAGCAGATCAAGGCGGACCTGGCCAAGTACGACCTCTGGGACCGCTACGACTTCGACGGCGACGGCAACTTCAACGAGCCCGACGGGTACATCGACCACTTCCAGCTCGTGCACGCGGGCGAGGACGAGTCGGCCGGCGGCGGCGCCCAGGGCGAGAACGCCCTGTGGGCGCACCGCTGGTACGCGTACGGCAACGACGCGGGCAAGACCGGCCCGGGCGACAACAAGGCCGGTGGCACCCAGATCGGCGACACGGGCATCTGGGTCGGCGACTACACGATGCAGCCGGAGAACGGCGGCCTCGGCGTCTTCGCCCACGAGTACGGCCACGACCTGGGCCTGCCCGACCTGTACGACACCTCGGGCAAGGGCGACAACTCCGTCGGCTTCTGGTCGCTGATGTCGGCCGGTTCCTGGCTCGGCACCGGCAAGGAAGCCATCGGCGACATGCCGGGCGACATGACCGCCTGGGACAAGTTCCAGCTGGGCTGGCTCGACTACGCCAAGGCCAAGGCCGCGACGACGTCGGAGCACAAGCTGGGCGTCTCCGAGTACAACACCCGGCACCGCCAGGCGCTCGTCGTCGACCTGCCGAAGAAGGCCGTCACCACCAGCGTCGCCAAGCCCGCCGAGGGCTCGAAGCAGTGGTGGAGCGACCAGGGCGACAACCTCAAGAACACCCTGACGCGCTCCGTCGACCTGACCGGCAAGTCCAAGGCCGAGCTCTCGCTGCAGGGTTGGTGGGACATCGAGGCCAACTACGACTACCTCTACACCGAGGTCTCGACGGACAACGGCGCCAACTGGACGCCGGTGGACGGCACCGCGGACGGCAAGCCGATCACCCGTGACGCCGGCGACAAGCCCGCGTTGACCGGTGCTTCGGGCGCGTACAAGAAGCTGGTCTTCCCGCTCGACGCCTACGCGGGCAAGAAGATCGACGTCCGCTTCCGCTACGCCACGGACGGCGGCGCGGGCGGCAAGGGCTTCGCGGCCGACGCGCTCGCGATCACCGCGGACGGCGCCAAGCTGTTCGAGGACGGCGCCGAGGGCGACGACAACGGCTGGACGGCGAAGGGCTTTTCGCGCATCGGCGAGTCCTTCACCAAGAAGTACGACCAGTACTACCTCGCCGAGAACCGCCAGTACGTCTCGTACGACAAGACCCTCGAGGTCGGCCCGTACAACTTCGGTTCCAAGGTCCGCCCCAGCTGGGTCGAGCACTACCCGTACCAGACCGGCCTCATGGTCTGGCAGTGGGACACCTCGCAGAAGGACAACAACACGAGCGCCCACCCCGGCTCGGGTCTGATCCTTCCGGTCGACGCCCACGCCAAGCCGCTGAAGTGGAAGGACGGCACGGTGCTGCGCAACAAGATCCAGCCGTTCGACGCGCCCTTCAGCAAGTTCGCGACGGACACGTTCACGCTCCACAACGCGGACGTCGCGCTGAAGATCAAGTCCCAGAAGGGCGTCCCGGTCTTCGACGACCACAAGGGCACCTACTGGTACAAGGAGAACCCCACCGGAAGTGTGAAGGTCACTGACACCAACACTCAGATCAAGATCATCAAGCAGCCGAAGGATGGCTCCTCGATCACGGTCCAGGTGGGCCCCTCCACGAAGTAATTAGCGTTTTCGCAGGTCAAACCATGATCGGCCGTCGCCCCCTAGCGGGCGGCGGCCGATCGTGTTTAGGTGCGTGCTGTGGATTTCTTATTGACGCGGGGCCCGGACCGGGGTCTCGTGCGACGTCTCACGGGGGTGTGACCCAGCATGTCCGCAGGAGGTTTCTGCAAGCTGCCGAACGGCAGCGTGGTCGTGGCGCTGACCCTGCCGAGCCCGTCGCCGGGCGGCGGCACGGTCAGGATGATCGTGCACGCCGTGAACCGGGCGAGGGCCCTGACGCGGCTGCGGAACCTGGGCATGCGGGCGGTGTACCTGCGCGGCAACGCGGAGCCGCCGACCCCTGACGAGGTCACGGCCGTCCTGCACCATCCGGACGGCCTGATATGGCGTGCGGCGCCGGACACGCTGAACGAGCTGTGGCATCCGATCAGGGCGCTGCGTCGACAGAGCCGGGGCGCGGTGCCGTTCTGAGGGCCCTCCTGCGGCCGCGGGTCGGACGTGGCTGGTCGCGCAGTTCCCCGCGCCCCTCAGCGGCACCTTCGGTCGGGCGGCGAGGAGGACCACTCAGGGGCGCGGGGAACCGCGCGACCAGCCCCCACCGGGCCGCAGGTCACACGACGGGCCGCAGGTCACACGACGGCCCGCAGGTCACACGACGGGCTTGCCCGTGAGCTCCACCCCGGCCGAGTCGAGCTCGGCGATCGCCGCCTCCGTGGTCGCCCCGCCGACCCCCGCGGTGAGGTCCAGCAGGACGGTGGTCCCGAACCCCTCACGCACCGCGTCCAGCGCCGTGGCCCGCACGCAGTGGTCCGTGGCGATGCCCACCACGTCGACCTCGGTGATCTCCCGCTCCCGCAGCCACTGCGCCAGGGAGAGCCCGTTCTCGTCGACGCCCTCGAAGCCGCTGTACGCCGCCGAGTGGGCTCCCTTCGAGAACACCGCGTCGATCGCGCCGGAGGCGACCGCGGGCGCGAAGTTCGGGTGGAAGCCGATGCCCTCCGTGCCGGCCACGCAGTGCGGCGGCCAGGAGTCCACGTAGTCGGGGTGGTCGGAGAAGTGGGCGCCGGGGTCGACGTGGTGGTCGCGGGTGGCCACGACGTGGCGGTAGCCCGCCGGGGCCTGGCCGATCAGCTCGGTGATCCCGGCGGCCACGTCCGCGCCGCCGGCCACCGCGAGGCTGCCGCCTTCGCAGAAGTCGTTCTGCACGTCTACGACGATCAGGGCGCGGCGCATGAGGGGTGTCCTTCGGCTCGGCAGGCGGGGGCAGCGGGGACTCGGCCGGATGAACCGAGCGTAGAGACTTGACGTCCGTTGCGGGAGGGGGCGTCCGTCCGGCGGACCGGTGCGCGCCCCGCTCCCCGCCCGGGCGTCAGACGTACTCCGTCGGGATGACCGCCTCGCCGCGCGACAGCTGCGTCGCCGAGAGGGGCAGTCCGCCGCGCGCGGCGGCGTGCCGGTCGCGGACCGTGTCCAGCGGCTCGCGGGCCACCACCTCGCCGCCCTTGACCAGCTCGACCAGGAGCTGGCGGTCGGCCAGCGCCGTCGGCACGGGCCCGGTGCCGACGACCTCGGCCTCGGCCACCCCGTACGCGTCGTTCCTGCGCGCCGCCCACTTGCGGCCGCCGAGCGAGGACTTGGCGCCGAGCGACTTCTTCGCCACCGGCTCCAGCGGGGCCTTCGGGTCCGCCGAGTGGGCACGGGCCACCAGTTTGTAGACCATCGAGCAGGTGGGGTGCCCCGAGCCGGTGACCAGCTGGGTGCCCACGCCGTACGCGTCCACGGGGGCCGCGGCGAGCGAGGCGATGGCGTACTCGTCGAGGTCGGAGGTGACGACGATCTTCGTCCTGGTCGCGCCGAGCTCGTCCAGCTGCTGCCGCACCCGGTGGGCGACGAGCAGCAGGTCGCCGGAGTCGATGCGGACGGCGCCGAGCTCGGGCCCGGCGACCTCGACGGCGGTGCGGACCGCCTCCGTCACGTCGTACGTGTCGACGAGCAGCGTGGTGCCGGGGCCGAGCGAGTCGACCTGGGCCTGGAAGGCGTCGCGTTCGTTGTCGTGCAGCAGGGTGAAGGCGTGGGCGCTGGTGCCGACGGTCGGGATGTCGTAGCGGAAGCCGGCGGCCAGGTCGGAGGTGGTCGCGAAGCCGCCGACGTACGCGGCGCGGGACGCGGCCACGGCGGCCAGCTCGTGGGTGCGCCGGGCGCCCATCTCGATCAGCGGGCGGTCGCCGGCGGCGGAGGACATCCGGGAGGCGGCGGCCGCGATGGCCGAGTCGTGGTTGAGGATGGAGAGGATCACGGTCTCCAGGAGCACGCACTCCGCGAAGGAGCCCTCGACCCGCAGGATCGGCGAGCCGGGGAAGTAGACCTCGCCCTCGGGGTAGCCCCAGATGTCGCCGCTGAAGCGGTATCCGGCCAGCCATTCGAGGGTCGCCTCGTCGACGATGCCGCGCTCGCGCAGGAAGCCGAGGACGTCGGCGTCGAAGCGGAAGTTCTCCACGGCGTCCAGGACCCGGCCGGTACCGGCCACCACGCCGTAGCGCCGGCCCTCGGGGAGTCTGCGGGTGAAGACCTCGAAGACCGAACGCCGGTCGCCGGTCCCCGCCTTCAGCGCGGCCTGCAACATCGTCAGCTCGTACTGGTCCGTGAAGAGCGCTGTCGACGGAACATCCACCGGCAGGCCAAGGTCCGCTGTGTTCATACGAAGGATGCTACCCCCTATCTCGTCACTCTGACGATTTCACGAGGCGCGCGGCAGGCCATTTGTGCGAGGGGCTCCGCGGGGTGGCAGCATGGACCGGGTGAGTACGGCTCCCGCAGAAATCACCCGCCCGGATTCGGCCGAAGAGGCGCTCGTCGTCCCCGAACCGGACGTCCCCTGGATCACGCTCGTGCACAACGACCCGGTCAATCTGATGAGTTACGTGACGTATGTCTTCCAGACGTACTTCGGGTACTCGAAGGACAAGGCCACCAAGTTGATGATGGACGTGCACCAGAAGGGGCGCGCCGTCGTCTCCAGTGGCACCCGTGAGGAGATGGAGCGCGACGTGCAGGCCATGCACGGCTACGGCCTCTGGGCCACCCTTCAGCAGGACCGCAAGTAGCGGCCCGCCCGCGTACGGACCGGAAGCAGCGACGCATCTGATGCCAGGACAATTCGAACCGATCCCGGGAGGCGGCGCCGCCGTCGCGCTCGACGAGGTCGAGATCTCGATCATCCGTTCCCTCGCCGTGCAGCTCCTCGAGCTGATCGGCCCGGGGCCGGGCGGCGAGGTCTCCGACGACCCCCTCGCGGAGCTCTTCGCCGAGGGGCCCAGCGAGCCGCCCGCCGATCCGGTGATGAAGCGCCTGCTGCCCGACGCGTACGGCGGTCCGGGGAGCGAGCAGGGGCCGGGCGACCCCGAGGAGACGCGGGCGTACTCGGCGGAGTTCCGCCGGTTCACGGAGAACGACCTGCGGGCCAAGAAGCGCGACGACGCGCTGGTCGTGATCCGTTCGCTGGACGCGATGACCGGGTCGGGCGACGGCGGAGCTGTCCTGAAACTGTCGGTCGAGGAGTCCCAGCACTGGCTGGGAGCCCTCAACGATCTCCGGCTCGCGATCGGCACCCGCCTGGAGGTCACCGACGAGGACGACGCCGATCTGCTCTACCGCCTCCCCGACACCGACCCCCGCAAGCCGATGGTGATGGCCTATCTCTGGCTGGGCGGGCTGCAGGAAACGCTGGTCGGAACGTTGCTGGACTGATTCCGGGCGAAAATCGGTGCAGATGGCAGCGAAATTTGTTGTAGTAGACAGGTTCTGTTCACCGGGCGGGCCGTTCGCTCAGCGGATGCTCAAATCCGGATAACGATCGCGTCAAGGCGTTGCCCTCCTTTGCGGTGTCAAGGGCGCTTTGTCCGCTTCTTCCTGTGGTGTGCGCCACAGGTGGCTCATTCCCTCACTGTTGCCACCGTGATAAATCTTCACGACCGCTCGGTGACGCCACCCATGTCGCCGAGGGCGCTTCAGCCGGCAGACCGCCGGTAGCACTCCATCCATATCCGGGGGGATCAGGACCTGATCCGCAGCCACAACGCAGATGAGCGGGCGCGGATCAGCATGGAGAAAGGCGTCACCATGACCTCAGTGCAGGTCGAAGAGCACCACGACGAGCACGGCGGCAGTGGGGTCGTGCAGGGTTCGTCCGGCGAGGGCGAGGGGTATCAGCGCGGGCTCGGAGCCCGGCAGATCCAGATGATCGCGATCGGCGGTGCCATCGGCACCGGCCTGTTCCTCGGCGCGGGCAAGGCCATCCACAAGGCGGGCCCCAGCCTCATCCTGGCGTACGCCATCGCGGGCCTCGTCATCTTCTTCATCATGCGGGCGCTCGGCGAGCTCCTCATGTACCGGCCCGTGTCCGGCTCCTTCTCGGAGTACGCACGCGAGTTCATGGGCCCGTTCTTCGGATTCGTGACCGGCTGGACGTACTGGCTCTTCTGGGTCGTCACCGGCATCACGGAAGTGACCGCGGCCGCCCAGTACATGCAGTACTGGACCCACGACTCCTTCCCGCAATGGGCCTACGCGCTGGTCTTCACGGTCATCCTGTACGGCGCGAACCTCATCTCCGTGAAGCTCTTCGGTGAGCTGGAGTTCTGGTTCTCGATGGTCAAGGTCACCGCCATCATCGGCATGATCCTGATCTGCGTCGGCATCCTCACCATCGGCTTCTCCGACGCCGGGGACACCGCGTCGGTGACCCACCTCTGGGACGAGGGCGGCTTCTTCCCGAACGGCATCGGCTCCACGCTGATGACCCTGCAGATCGTGATGTTCGCCTTCCTCGCCGTCGAGCTGGTCGGCGTCACCGCGGGTGAGTCCAAGGACCCCAAGACCGTCCTGCCCAAGGCGATCAACACCGTGCCGTGGCGCATCGCCGTCTTCTACGTCGGCGCGCTGATCATGATCCTGTCGGTCGTGCCGTGGACCTCCTTCAAGCCGGGCGTCTCGCCGTTCGTGAAGGCCTTCGAGGAGATGGGTCTCGGCGTCGGCGCCGCCATCGTGAACTTCGTGGTCCTCACCGCCGCCCTCTCCTCCTGCAACTCCGGCATGTACTCCACCGGCCGCATGCTGCGCGACCTGGCGCTCAACGGCCAGGGCCCGAAGTTCTTCACCAAGCTCACGAAGAACGGCCTGCCGCTGACCGGCACCACCGTCTCGGCCGCCTTCATGCTCGTCGGCGTCTGGATCAACTACCAGTGGCCGGGCGAGGCGTTCAACTACGTCGTCTCCTTCGCCACCATCTCCGGCATGTGGGCCTGGATCATGATCCTGGCCTGCCAGATCCGCTACCGCCGCAAGGCCGACCGCGGCGAGCTGCCGCAGTCCACCTTCCGCGCCCCCGGTGCCCCCTTCACCAGCTGGTTCGCCCTGCTCTTCATCGGCATGGTCATCGTGATGATGGGCGTCGACAAGGACGCGCGGATCTCGCTGTACGCCGCTCCGGTCTGGGCCGCGATCCTCACGGTCTCCTACCTGGTCCTCAAGAGCCGCAACCCGGAGGCCGCGGCCTTCAACCGGCAGAAGGTCGGCGTCTCCGACTCCGTCGAGAAGGACTGACCCGCACCGGAAGGGCTGAGGCTCCCCAAGGCCCCTGTCCAGCATTCGGGCCCGCCCGTACCACACTTCGGTACGGTGCGGGCCCTCTGCTTATCCTGACTCCCATGCTGACCATCACCCAGGCCCTCCACGACCAGATCGTCGCGCACGCGCGCCAGGACCACCCCGACGAGGCCTGCGGTGTGGTCGCGGGTCCGGCGGGCACCGGCCGCCCCGAGCGCTTCATCCCGATGCTGAACGCGGCCCGCTCGCCCACGTTCTACGAGTTCGACTCGGGCGACCTCCTCAAGCTCTACCGCGACATGGACGACCGCGACGAGGAGCCGGTGATCGTCTACCACTCGCACACCGCGACCGAGGCCTACCCCTCGCGCACCGACATCACCTACGCCAACGAGCCCGGCGCGCACTACGTCCTGGTCTCCACGGCGGACACCGACGGCGCGGGCCCCTTCCAGTTCCGCTCCTACCGGATCGTGGAAGGCGTGGTCACCGAGGAAGAGGTGCAGGTCGTCGAGGCATACTGACCCCGACCACCCTTGAGGCGGCAGGAGCCAGGAAGCCGGTGCGAACCCGGCACGGTCCCGCCACTGTGACCCCGTCCCTCCGGCCGATACCGGCCGGGGCGGGGGAGTCAGGAACTGACCTGCCGCCTTTCTCCACGCAACGCAGGGGACGCGGAAATCCCCTGGAGGAGGCAGCTCAGCCATGTCCCGCCGCCACACCGGCATACGCGCACTCGCCGCGGCCGCCCTGCTCGTCCCGCTCGCCGCATGCTCCTCGCCCGGCCCGGACGGAGACACGAAGCCCGCCGCCAAGGCCGCCGGATTCCCGTACACCGTCACCAACTGCGGTGTGCGGACGACGTACGACGCGCCCCCGAAGCGCGCCGTCACCATGAATCAGCACGCCACCGAGGTGATGCTCGAACTCGGCCTCGGCGACAGACTCGTGGGCACCGCCTACCTCGACGACAGGGTCCTGCCCGCGTACGAGAAGGCGTACGAGGCAATCCCGGTGCTCGCCAAGGAGTACCCCTCCTACGAGAAGCTGCTCGCCGCCGACCCGGACTACGTGTACGGCGGCTACGCGAGCGCCTTCCTCGCCGGTGACGGCCGCAGCCGGGCGGCCCTCGCCAAGTCCGGCATCGACAGCCGCCTCAACGTCGAGGGCTGCGCCGAGCACCCCGTCTCCATGGACGACGTCTACCGCGAGGTCCGCGAGGTCGGCGCCACGTTCGGGGTGCGGGCCCGCGCCGACCAGTGGATCAACGGTGCCCGCCGCGAACTGGCCGCCACCGCCGCCAAGTCCACGTCCCGGGGCAAGAAGGCCCGCTCCGTCTTCGTCTACGACAGCGGTGACAAGACCGCGTTCACGGCGGGCGGCCGGGGCATCGGCAACGACATCATCGAACGGGCGGGCGGCCACAACGTCTTCGCCGACGTCGACAAGTCCTTCAGCGACGCGTCCTGGGAGAAGGTCGTCGAGCGCGCGCCCGAGACCATCCTGATCCTCGACTACGGCGCCACGACGGTCGCCCAGAAGAAGAAGCGCCTCCTCGACGACCCGGCCCTCCAGGACATTCCGGCCATCAAGAACAAGAGCTTCGCGGTCCTGCCCCTGTCGGACGTGGTCACCGGCGTACGAGCACCGGAGGCGGTGAGGAAACTGGCGGCGCAGCTGTGATCCAGCCCGTCCGGCGTTCGAGGACGAGCCCGCAGGGCGACAGACGGCACGCAAGGGGACGGCGCCTCATCGTCCTGGCGGTACTCACGGCCGCCCTGGCGGGAGCGATACTCGCCGGGCTGGCCCTGGGCTCGGTGCGGATCCCCCCGGCGCAGGTCATGGACATCCTCACGGGGAGGGCGGAACCCTCCCCGTTCCGCACGATCGTCCTCGACGTCAGACTCCCCAGGGTCCTGCTCGGCGCAGCCGTCGGCGCGGGACTGGCCGTTATCGGCACCGTCCTCCAGGCCCTCGTCCGCAACCCCCTCGCCGACCCGTTCCTGCTCGGCGTCTCCTCGGGCGCCTCCGTCGGCGCGGTCTGCGCCATCGTGCTCGGCAGCGTCTTCGGGCTCGGCGCCGCCCTGTCGACCACCGTCACGATCCCGGCCGCCGCCTTCGCGGGCGCCCTGATCTCGCTGGTCCTCGTCTATGCCCTGGCCAGAAGCGGCGGCGGCTTCGCCACCGGCCGCCTGATCCTCGCGGGCGTCGCCGTCTCGTACATCCTGTCCGCGCTGACCAGCCTCATCCTGGTCACCGCCGACAGCGCGGACCACCTCAAGGAGGTCATGTACTGGACGCTCGGCGGCCTCGGCAGCGCCCGCTGGGACATGCTCGCCCTGCCCTGCGCCACGCTGGTCGTCGGCACGGCCCTCCTGATGGCCATGGCCCGCCCCCTCGACCTGCTCCTCGCCGGGGAGGAGGGCGCCACCGTCCTCGGCCTGGACGCCGCCCGCTTCCGCGTCGGCGTCTTCGTGCTCGCCTCGCTCCTCACCGGCGTCCTGGTCGCCTACAGCGGGGCCATCGGCTTCGTCGGCCTGATGGTCCCGCACGCCGCCCGCATGCTGGTCGGCGCCGCCCACCGCGCGCTGCTGCCGGTCGTCGCGCTGATGGGCGCGGTCTTCCTGGTCGTCGCCGACCTCGCCGCGCGCACCGTCGCCGCGCCGCAGGACATCCCCGTGGGCGTGCTCACCGCGCTGACCGGTGGCCCGTTCTTCCTGTGGCTGCTGCGGCGGCGCAACGAAGGAGTACCGGTATGACCCACCCGCCCCGGCCCGTCGGCGCACTGCGCACCGAAGAGCTCTCGTACGAGGTGGCCGGGCGCCTCCTCGTCGACGCCGTCGACCTCACCGCCGCCCCCGGCGAGACCGTCGGCGTCGTCGGTCCCAACGGCAGCGGCAAGACGACGCTGCTGCGCTGCGTGTACGGCACCCTGCGCCCCACCGGCGGCCGCGCCCTCCTCGACGGCGACGACCTGCACACGCTCACCCCGAAGGCCCGCGCCCGCCGCCTCGCCACGGTCCCGCAGGACGGGCAAGCGGCGTTCGAGCTGACCGTCCGGCAGGTGGTCGCCATGGGCCGCTCCCCGCACAAGCGGTTCTGGGAGGCGGACACGGCGGCCGACGAGGAACTCGTCACGGCGGCGCTCGCCCGGGTCGGCGTCGAGGAGCTCGCCCACCGCACCTTCCCCTCGCTCTCCGGCGGCGAGCGCCAGCGCGCCCTGGTGGCCCGCGCCCTGGTGCAGCAGCCCACCCTCGTCGTCCTCGACGAGCCCACCAACCACCTGGACATCCGCTACCAGCTCGACATCCTCTCCTTCGTGCGGGGCCTGGGCACGACGAACCTCCTGGCCCTGCACGACCTGAACCTCGCCGCGTACTACTGCGACCGCCTCTACGTCCTGGACGGCGGCCGCCTCGTCGCCTCCGGGACGCCGAAGGAGGTCCTCACCGCCGAGCTGCTCGCCGCCGTCTACGGCGTGACCGCCGAGGTCGGCATCCATCCACTGACCGGCGCCCCGACCGTCGTCTATCTGCCGCCGCCCGCATCCTGAACAGATTCCGTCCACCAGTCGAGATCACATTCCGGGATCCGGACCGGGAATCGATACGATGACCGCATGGTTCCCCACGACGTGAGCGAAAAGACGCCGGGCGCACTGCTCGTTGCGCGGCTGCACGTCGATCTGTGCCGCCTCGCCAGCGCGATCTGTACCCGCTGAACCGTGCCGCCACAGGCCGTGGGCCGCGGCGCCGCACCCCGTACACCCACGTACCACCGGGCACCACCGCCAGCACAGCGCAGCCGCGCGCCCACCACCCGCACTTCTCGATCCCCGACAGGAGCCCCAGCATGGCCATCGAGGTCCGCATCCCGACCATCCTCCGCACCTACACCGACGGCGAGAAGGCCGTCCAGGGCAGCGGGGACACCCTCGCCGCGCTCTTCGCCGACCTCGACTCGCGCCACCAGGGCATCGCCGAGCGGATCGTCGACGACGGCAAGCTGCGCCGCTTCGTGAACGTGTACCTCAACGACGAGGACGTCCGGTTCCTCGACGGCATCTCCACGAAGCTCTCCGACGGCGACAACGTCACGATCCTGCCGGCCGTCGCCGGCGGCATGGTCTAGGCCCGAACCCGGATGCCTCGCTACGACTCCCCGCTCGCCGCGGTCGGCAACACGCCGCTCGTCCGCCTGCCGCGGCTCTCGCCCTCGGACGAGGTCCGCGTCTGGGCCAAGCTGGAGGACCGCAACCCGACCGGTTCCATCAAGGACCGGCCCGCCCTCCACATGGTCGAACAGGCCGAGAAGGACGGCCGGTTGACGCCCGGCTGCACGATCCTGGAGCCGACCTCCGGCAACACCGGCATCTCGCTCGCCATGGCGGCCAGGCTCAAGGGCTACCGCATCGTGTGCGTCATGCCGGAGAACACCTCCCAGGAGCGGCGCGACCTGCTCGCCATGTGGGGCGCCGAGATCGTCTCCTCCCCGGCGGCCGGCGGCTCCAACACGGCCGTACGCGTCGCCAAGGAGCTCGCCGCCGAGCACCCGGACTGGGTCATGCTCTACCAGTACGGCAACCCGGACAACGCGGGCGCCCACTACGCGACGACGGGACCGGAGATCCTCACCGACCTCCCGTCCATCACCCACTTCGTGGCCGGTCTGGGCACCACCGGCACGCTCATGGGGGTCGGCCGCTACCTGCGCGAGCACAAGCCCGACGTCAAGATCGTCGCCGCCGAGCCGCGCTACGACGACCTCGTCTACGGCCTGCGCAACCTCGACGAGGGCTTCGTTCCCGAGCTGTACGACGCCTCGGTCCTGACCACCCGCTTCTCCGTCGGCTCCGCCGACGCCGTCACCCGGACCCGGGAACTCCTTCAGCAGGAGGGCATCTTCGCGGGCGTCTCCACGGGGGCCGCGCTGCACGCGGCGATCGGGGTCGGCAGGAAGGCGGTCAAGGCGGGGGAGTCCGCCGACATCGTCTTCGTCGTCGCCGACGGCGGATGGAAGTACCTGTCGACCGGCGTCTACACCGCGGCCACCACGGAAGCGGCGATCGAGACGTTGCACGGTCAGCTGTGGGCGTAGGCGCGGGCTGAGCGGTGCAGGAGGGGCTGGGGCTGGGACACGAACCAGCCCCTTCGGCATGTGAGGAACGGGGTCCGGGACGGAGGCCCGGGGACGGCGCGCCGGGGGCGGCCGGGGCTACCCGGCCAGATACCTCACCTGATCCCACACCACCGGATCCACCACCCCGGCCCGGCGCCGGAACTCCGCCAGCGGGACGTCCCGCAGTTCGTCCGGCTCCAGGAAGCTCGGGCGGCCCCGGGCGTCGCCCACCGCGCCGGGCGGCAGAGTGATCACGCCCGCCCGCTCGTCGTGGTACTTGCTCGTGATCTTCGCTACGCGGGCGCTCCTGCCGTGCACGGACAGGACCAGGCAGGGCCGGTCCTTGCCGCCCGGGCCGTCCTCGTACGGGACCCGCGCCCACCAGATCTCCGCAGGCCGGGGCGCGGGCAGCCGGCGGCGGGGGCCCCGCGGCGGGCGGGTCCCGCCCGGCGGCCGGGAGCTGGACACCCGAGGTCCGCGCCCCCAGCCGTCCACCAGTGTGACGACGAGCGCGAGTACCACCACGGCGGCCAGCGCCAGCCACCAGGACGTGTCCATGGGGTCGACGGTACCGGCGCGCACGCCCCGCCGCCCACCGCGCCCCGAGCGCCCCAAGAGACCCCCGAACCGGTGACAGTGCAGGTGAGTTCCCCCACAACGGCCCGCGACGGAGGAGCGACCAGGGCTTTTGCGCCTTACGCTCGACGCACCGCTCACCACTCCCCAGCTCTCCTGCCAGCGCGGAGGTTCCAGCTTCATGAAGCTCACCGTCGTCGGCTGCTCGGGGTCGTTTCCGTCCGCGGATTCGGCCTGTTCGAGCTACCTCGTCGAGGCCGACGGCTTCCGGTTGCTGCTCGACATGGGCAACGGCGCCCTCGGCGAGCTGCAGCGCCACATCGGTCTGTACGACCTCGACGCGATCTTCCTCAGCCATCTGCACGCCGATCACTGCATCGACATGTGCGCGTACTTCGTCGCGCGCTACTACCGGCACGAGGGCGGCCGCTGCGCCCCCATCCCGGTCTTCGGCCCCGAGGGCACCGAGCAGCGTCTGACCACCGCGTACGCCGACACGCCCTCCGCCTCCTCGATGAGCGAGGTCTTCGACTTCCACACGGTCAAGCCCGCCTCGTTCGACATCGGCCCGTTCGCCGTACGCACCGAGAAGATGTGCCACCCCGTCGAGGCGTACGCCATCCGCGTCGAGCACGCCGGGAGGTCCCTCACGTACTCCGGGGACACCGGCCCCTGCGCCGCCCTGGACGAACTCGCCGCCGGCAGCGACCTCTTCCTGTGCGAGGCCGCCTTCACGCACGGCAAGGAGAACATCCCGGACCTGCACCTGAACGGCCGCGAGGCGGGCGAGTCCGCCCGGCGCGCCGGTGCGGGAAGGCTGCTGCTCACGCACATCCCGCCGTGGACGGACCCCCGGACGAACCTCGCCGACGCCCGCGCGGTCTACGCGGGCCCGACCGGCCTCGCGGAGCCCGGCGCGACGTACGAGATCTAGGGCCTTTCGTTCGGCTCGGGCCGGGCCGTCGCCGTACGCCGGTACCCGCGGCCGCCCAGCGCCATCCGGTTCCACGTGTGGCGGCGGCCGCGGATCGCCACCGAGTAGTCGTACATGACCTCCGGGTCGCACATCCCCGGCAGGAACGAGTCCCCGAAGTGGTGGGCGTCGACGCCCACCTCCTTCGCCGTCAGGGCGAGTTGGGGCACCACGTTCGCGTGCGACCCCTCCTGGCTGGTGCCGATCGCGCCCATCACCACCGCGCCCGCGTCCTGCACGGCCGCCACCGCCCGCGCGGCCAGCTCCTTGGTGACGCCCGGCAGCGTGCCCGGCAGGGGCATGACGACACCATCGGCGCCCGCGTCCACCAGCGACGTCAGCCGGTCCACCGTGAGCCGCTCCGGGTGGCCCGCGTGGTGCATCTTGCCGCTCCACAGCGCCACGTCGTCGCCGAGCCCGGCGCGCAGCTCCTCGGTGACCCGCGCCAGCCCCTCGTACGAGCCGCCCGTGCCCGGGTTCGCCGTCAGACAGAGCATCGCCGCGCCCATGTCGACCAGGCGCTTGGCGTACTCGGGCGTGGCGCGGCGGATCTCGGGGACGTCACCGGGCTCCAGGTTGATGCCGACGGGGCGGCCGATGTACGCGGCGAGGTCGGCGATGGAGGTGAACGTGCCGAGGCCCGGCAGGTCGAGGCGCTCGCCGTCCCAGGCGCGCTCGATGAGGTTCAGTACGACGAGGTCGGCGCCGAAGGCCGCGACGAGCTCGGCGTTGTGGACGCCCGGCATGCCCGGCACCGGGACCAGGGCGGCGCGGTCGGCGAAGACCTCGGCGACCATGGTGCGGCCCTCGGCGGCGGCCACGGAGGCGGTCAGGGCGCGGCCGCGCAGGGCGGCGAGGCGCTCGCGGCCGAGGTCGAGGATGCGGGGGGTCTGCTGCTCGTCGCTCATGCCCCGACCGTATGCCGCCGGGCACGGCGAAGCCCCTCGCCATTGGTACCGACGGCGAGGGGCTTACGTCACTGGGATGCGGCGGAGGCTACTTGCCCTCGGCCTTCTGGAGCTCGGCGAGCTCCTCGTCGGACTCGCGGCCCGGCGTCGGGAGGTTGAACTTGGTGATCGCGAAGCGGAAGACCACGTAGTAGACCGCCGCGAAGCAGAGGCCGACCAGGGCGAGGCCCCACGGGTTCTTCGCGATGCCGAGGTTCAGCAGGAAGTCGACCGCGCCTGCCGAGAAGCCGAAGCCGTCCTTCATGCCGAGCGCCCAGGTCAGCGCCATGGAGACACCGGTGAGCACCGCGTGGATCGCGTACAGGACCGGCGCGATGAACATGAAGGTGAACTCGATCGGCTCGGTCACACCGGTCACGAACGCGGTGGCCGCGAGGGAGAACATCATGCCGCCGACGACCTTGCGGCGCTCGGGACGGGCGCAGTGCACGATCGCGAGGCAGGCGGCCGGGAGGGCGAACATCATGATCGGGAAGAAGCCGGTCATGAACTGGCCCGCGCTCGGGTCGTGGTGCAGGAAGCGCGCGATGTCGCCGTGGTAGTCCACGCCGCCGTCGGTGTGGGTGCCCGCCTGGAACCACGGGAAGGAGTTCAGGAGGTGGTGCATGCCGACGGGGATCAGCGCGCGGTTGGCGACACCGAAGACACCCGCGCCGACGGCGCCCGAACCGACCAGCCACTCACTGAAGTTGTGGATGCCGGTGCCGAGGACCGGCCAGATCAGACCGAAGACGATGCCCGCGACCAGACCCGCGAAGGCGGACAGGATCGGGACGAGACGGCGGCCGCCGAAGAAGCCGGCCCAGTCGGGCAGCTTGGTCCGGTAGAACTTCTGGTAGAGCAGGGCGACGATGATGCCCATGACCACGCCGCCGAGCACACCGGCGTTCACCGGCGCCTCGTTCATGACTATCTTGCCGTCCGCGACGGAGGCGACCTTCGGCAGGTTCTTGTCCGTGAAGGTGGCGAGCACCTTCTGGAAGACCAGGTAGCCGGTGACGGCCGCGAGGGCCGTCGAGCCGTCCGACTTCTTCGCGAAGCCGATCGCGATGCCGACGCAGAACAGCAGCGCCATGTTGTCGAGCAGCGCGCCGCCGCCCGCCGCCATGTAGCTCGCGAGCTTGTTGATGAAGGTCGGGAAGGACTCCTTGCCGAGCATGTCGTCCTGGCCGAAACGGACCAGGAGGGCTGCGGCGGGCAGCACGGCGACCGGCAGCATGAGGCTGCGGCCGATGCGCTGCATGACAGCCATCACGCCGGCGCCCTTCTTCTTGTCGGCCGCAGGAGCGGAACTGGCCGTGGACACAACTTCCTCCAGTGGGCAAGGCGCCGCCTGGGGACAGGTAAGTGGGGGACGGCGGCGTCTCCGGGGGACGCGGCGAGAAGGCCGCGTGGTCTACACCAATTAGTGGTGTAGACCTGTTGTAGCACGGTGAAGGTGACGTAAGGAACCCGCGATTCCTGTGGGCTCGGCCATATCCGGATATGACAGACGAAAGACCCCCGGACCGAGGGTCCGAGGGCCGGTAAGCGGAACGCGAGGAGCTTCCTCGCTCGGGAAGTTACGCCTTCGTCTGCTCCCTGTCCAAAGCCTCTGCTTCCTCCTCCGGTTCACGTCCGGGGGTGTGCAGATCGAACTTCGTGATGACGAAGCGGAATAGCGCGTAGTACACGACGGCGAAGCACAGTCCGATCGGGATGATCAGCCATGGCTTGGTCGCGAGACTCCAGTTGATGACGTAGTCGATCAGCCCCGCCGAGAAGCTGAAGCCGTCCTTCACGCCCAGCGCCCACGTCACCGCCATCGACACACCGGTGAGCACCGCGTGGATCGCGTACAGCAGGGGCGCGATGAAGAGGAACGAGTACTCGATCGGCTCGGTGATGCCCGTGACGAACGACGTCAGGCCGACCGAGAGCATCAGGCCGCCGACCACCTTGCGGCGCTCCGGGCGCGCGCAGTGCGTGATCGCGAGGGCCGCCGCGGGCAGCGCGAACATCATGATCGGGAAGAAGCCCGAGGTGAACTGGCCCGCCGTCGGGTCGCCCGCGAGGAACCGGTTGATGTCGCCGTGCACCATCGTGCCGTCCGGCTTCGTGTAGTCGCCGAACTGGAACCAGACGAAGGTGTTCAGGAACTGGTGCAGGCCGACCGTGAGCAGCGCGCGGTTGGCGACGCCGAAGATGCCCGAGCCCAGCCAGCCGAGATCGACGAGCCACTTGGAGAAGCTGGTCAGCGCGTCGCCGACGGGCGGCCAGATCCACACGCAGAGGCCTGCGAAGACCAGGCCGACGAAGGCCATGATGATCGGCACCAGGCGGCGGCCGTTGAAGAAGCCGAGCCAGTCCACCAGCTTCACCCGGTGGTAGCGCTGCCAGAACCAGGCGGCGAGCAGCCCCATCACGATGCCGCCGAAGACCCCGGGATTCTGGTACGCGGCCTGCGCGACCGTCCCGTCCTCGGCCACGCACACCCCGCTCCACATGCCCGCCGCGCCGAACGTGGTGTCCTGCGGGCAGTCGTCGGGGAAGGCGCGGAGCACCGCGTAGTAGACGAGGAAGCCCGTGACCGCCGCGAGCGCCGTGGAGCCGTCCGCCTTCTTCGCCATGCCGATCGCGACGCCGATGCAGAACAGCAGCGGCAGGCCGAGCGTGGAGTCGAGCAGCGAACCGCCCGCCGCCGCGAAGACCTTGGCCACGTTCGTCCAGCCCAGACCGTCCTCGCCGAACACGTCGGGCTGCCCGAGCCGGTTCAGGATGCCCGCGGCGGGCAGGACCGCGATGGGCAGCTGAAGGCTGCGGCCCATCTTCTGCAGACCCTGGAACAGGCCGTTCCACCACTTCTTCTGCGGCACCGCTGCGGCTGGGGAACTCATCGGCGTCCCTCCCGGAACAAGCCAGGTTTGGCGGTCGTTGAAAACTGGTGTAGACCAGTTGCGGAACGGTGGGAGTGCCGTCCGGTGAGGGACGGCACCTTGATCGTCATCATTGGGTACGACTGCCGTAACCGCCCGCGAAGATGGTCCAACCGTGCGTTACCGTGACAAAGCGGTCCGACGGTGGGTCGAACGCCGCGACGTTGGCTGCACCCCCGGGAGCGACCCCGGACCCCCCAGCCGTGAGAACAACAGGGAGAACACCATGGCCAGCAAGGCTGAGAAGATCGTTGCCGGGCTCGGCGGCATCGACAACATCGAAGAGGTCGAGGGCTGCATCACCCGCCTCCGCACCGAGGTCAAGGACCCCGCCCTGGTCGACGACGCCGCGCTGAAGGCCGCCGGCGCCCACGGCGTCGTCAAGATGGGCACCGCGATCCAGGTCGTCATCGGCACCGACGCCGACCCGATCGCCGCGGACATCGAAGACATGATGTGAGTTCCTGAACTCACGGTCCGAGGGGCCCCGACCTGCTCGCAGGACGGGGCCCCTCCGCGCGGGCGATCCAGCCCGTCCGGCGTTCGAGGGCGAGCGCGAAGCGCGACAGGGGGGAGCCGGGGGCGCAGCCCCACGGCCGAATCCGCCCCCGCCCAAACGCTAGGCTCACCGCATGTCCTCAACGCCCCGCATCGACGGCCGCACCCCCGAACAGCTCCGCCCCGTCACCATCGAACGCGGCTGGAGCAAGCACGCCGAGGGCTCCGTCCTCATCTCCTTCGGCGACACCAAGGTCTTCTGCACCGCCTCCGTCACCGAAGGCGTCCCGCGCTGGCGCAAGGGCAGCGGCGAGGGCTGGGTCACCGCCGAGTACTCGATGCTGCCCCGCTCCACCAACACCCGCGGCGACCGCGAAGCCGTCCGCGGCAAGATCGGCGGCCGCACCCACGAGATCAGCCGCCTCATCGGCCGCTCGCTCCGCGCCGTCGTCGACTACAAGGCACTCGGCGAGAACACCATCGTCCTGGACTGCGACGTCCTCCAGGCCGACGGCGGCACCCGCACCGCCGCCATCACCGGTGCCTACGTCGCCCTCGCCGACGCCGTCACCTGGGCCCAGGGCAAGAAGCTGATCAAGCACGGCCGCCAGCCCCTCACCGGCACCGTCAGCGCCGTCTCCGTCGGCATCGTCGGCGGCGTACCGCTCCTCGACCTCTGCTACGAGGAGGACGTCAGGGCCGACACCGACATGAACGTCGTCTGCACCGGCGACGGCCGCTTCGTCGAGGTCCAGGGCACCGCCGAGGCCGAGCCCTTCGCCCGCAAGGAGCTCAACGCCCTCCTCGACCTCGCCGTCGGCGGCTGCGAGGACCTCGCCACCTTCCAGCGCGAGGCGCTCGAAGCGACGCGCTGACCAACTGGGGTACGGCAGGCAACCAACCACCCCTCGACGGACGTTATTACGAGTACGGGCGCACGGGCAGAACCGCGCGTCCGTACGCACCCGGGGAGGGACCGAACCATGGCCGCGCGCCACCGTCGTATCGCCACCGCCGTCGTCACGGCACTGATCGTCATCCCGGCCGGCGCCGGCCTCGTCGGCTGCGACGCCGTCTCCAAGGCCCTGGACTGCGTCCAGACCGCGGACACCATCGCCGACAGCGTCACCGACCTCCAGCAGGCCGTCGAGAACGCGGGCGACAACCCCGCCGAGGCGGACCGCGCCCTCGACGACATCGGCAAGAACCTCGACAAGATCGACGAGAAGACCGACGACACCGACGTGAGCAAGGCCGTCGACGACCTCGACAAGGCCGTCGACAACGTCCGCCGGTCGATCAGGAACGGGGACGCCACCCCCGACGTCGGCCCGATCACCGACGCGGCGGGCGAACTCACCAAGGTCTGCACGCCGTGACGGACGCGGTCGGCTCCCCGGGATACTGGGGGGCATGACCCGCCTCATCCTCGCCACCCGCAACGCCGGCAAGATCACGGAACTGAACGCCATCCTCGCCGACGCGGGCCTCGCCCACGAACTCGTCGGCGCGGACGCCTACCCGGAGATCCCCGACGTCAAGGAAACCGGCGTCACCTTCGCCGAGAACGCCCTCCTCAAGGCCCACGCCCTCGCCAGGGCCACCGGCCTGCCCGCCGTCGCCGACGACTCCGGCCTCTGCGTCGACGTCCTCGGCGGGGCCCCCGGCATCTTCTCCGCCCGCTGGGCCGGCCGCCACGGCGACGACCGGGCCAACCTCGACCTGCTCCTCGCCCAGCTCGGCGACATCGCCGCGGAACACCGCGCGGCCCACTTCGCCTGCGCGGCGGCCCTCGCCCTCCCCGACGGCACGGAACGCGTGGTGGAAGGCCGCCTGAGCGGCGTACTCCGCACCGCCCCCGCGGGCACGGGCGGCTTCGGCTACGACCCGATCCTCCAGCCGGAGGGCGAGTCGCGCACGTGCGCGGAACTCTCCGCCGCGGAGAAGAACGCGATCAGCCACCGGGGGAAGGCGTTCCGGGGGTTGGTGCCGGTGGTGCGGGAGTTGTTGGGCTGACGCGAACGGGCCGCGGGGCCGGTCGTTGGCGGACCGGCCCCGCGGCCCGTTGAAGGTGCGGCCGGTGGGACTCGAACCCACACGGGTGTTAACCCACTGGGACCTAAACCCAGCATGACTGCCAAATTCCATCACGGCCGCTCAAAAACGGTCACACGGTCTGACCGGCGGCGTTCAGTGTACGGGCAGGGCAGGTCACCCGGCGAGAGGCCGCCTCCTCTTTCGGCGGCACCACGTCTCCGTCAGCGCGTGGCAGTTGGGGCACAGGTACCGTAGATTCTCCCGCCGGTTGTCACGCCAGTCCCCGTTGGCGTGGTCGATCTGAAGGGTGATCGTTTGCCCGAGCCATGCGCCGGTATTGCCACACCACGCGCACTCGTAGGGCACGCCGATTTCGGTCAGGGCTCGGTGGAGCTGGGACCGGTTGGTGCGCCCGGCGTGGTCCGGCAGGACTACGAGCACACGCTGAGCGAGCGGTGGCGGTCCGGGGCGGTCCGCCTGCCCCCAGGCCCGGCGCTTGAAATGGCTGGTGTCGAGGCCCAGCCGGGACACCGTGCGCCGGACTCGGCGGTGGTTGACATCGCAAACCTCAAGGCCGAGCCTCCGCATGACGTCCGCGAAGCCCGTCGCCTCGGGCACGGCGGCACGGAGGGCCGTTTCGTCGATCGCGAGACGGGCGTTGCGGAAGTGCGAGGTGTCGATGCCGTGCTCGCGCAGCATGCGGGCCAGCGTCGCTCGCGATCGGCTGTCGTCGGGTACACCCAGGGCCCGCGCCGCACCTCGCATACTGGACGATTCGGCAGTGGCGAGCGCCAGTTGCCGGGCCGTGAACGGCAGGTCGAGTCGTTCTCGGTGCATGGCCGGGAAGTGGCTGACGTCGAGGCCCGCGCGCTCGATACGCCGGGCGAGATGCGACATCGTGCCGGTGGCAGGTGTGGCCCCGAGATACAGCGCGACCTCGCGGAGTGTCGTCGACGAGGCCACCGCCAGGCCGATGGCCTCGTCCGTGTACTTGCGCCAGGGGCTGAGCTTGGTGAAGTGCCCGGTGTCGATTCCGTAGGCGGCGACCTTCTCCTGGAGTATCCGTCGTCGCCCGCCGCTTTCCGCGAGTCCGAGATGCCGCATCAGCGCCGACCAGTTGCGGACTCCGGAGACGGCGGCAGCCAGCGTGTCCCGGTCGTACGGATCGACCGCGGCAGCCCTGCCGCGGTCGGCCTCGGCATCCTTCGACACCGCCATGCCACCCCTCCCCTCCGGCCACGCGTTCGCAGCCCCGTACGGAGTAACGAACCGACAATCGGACCGTCACGTCCGATATGCGGAACGGCCCGCCTCACTTGAAGTGGGGCGGGCCGTTCCGATGGCAGGTGGGAGGCGGGAGAGGTCAGAACTTGGGGGCCAGGGCCTGGGCCTCGACCATCTCCGCCGCTTCCTCCTTCGTCTCCACCGACGGCGGCGAGCCGGACAGCGGCTTCTGGGCCGTCTCCTTCATGCACGCCACCGCGATGACACCGACGACGGCCGCCGCCATCGAGTAGTACGCCGGGACCATGTCCGTGCCCGTGACGCTGATCAGTGACGTGATCACCAGGGGCGCGGTGCCGCCGAAGAGGGAGGCGGAGAGGTTGTAGCCGACGGAGAGGGAGCCGTAGCGCACGGAGGTGGGGAAGAGGGCGGGCAGGGTCGCCGACATCGTGCCGAGGAGGCAGACCAGGGAGAGGCCGAGCAGCAGCATTCCGGCGGAGACCGCGACCAGGCTGCCCTGCTTGATCAGCAGGAAGGCCGGGATCGAGACGACCAGGAAGCCGACCATGCCGGTCATCAGGAGCGGCTTGCGGCCGAAGCGGTCGGAGAGCTTGCCGATCCGGGTGATGATCAGCATCAGGACGACCATCGTGCCGATGAGGATCAGCAGGCCGTGGGAGTCGTCGTAGCCGAGCTCGTCGGAGAGGTACGTCGGCATGTACGACAGGAGCATGTAGTCGGTGACGTTGTACGCACCGACCAGGGCGATGCAGAGGACCAGCGTGGGCCAGTGGTCGCGGAAGATCTTCGCCAGGTCGCCCTTGGCCGTCGACTCCACGGTGGAGGCGCCCTCGGACGCCGAGTGGAAGGTGGCGTCCTCCATCTTCTGGAACGCGGGGGTCTCGTCGAGCTTGAGCCGCAGGTAGAGGCCGACGAGGCCGAGCGGCCCCGCGACGAGGAACGGCAGGCGCCAGCCCCAGGACTCCATGGCGTCCGAGCCGAGCGCCGAGTTGAGGATGAGCACCAGGCCCGCCGCGCCGGTGTAGCCGGCGAGGGTGCCCATCTCCAGGAAGCTGCCGAAGTAGCCGCGCCGCTTGTCGGGGGCGTACTCCGCGATGAAGGTGGAGGCGCCGCCGTACTCACCGCCCGTGGAGAAGCCCTGTACGAGGCGGAAGAAGATCAGCAGGACCGGGGCCCAGAAGCCGATGGTGTCGTAGGACGGGATCAGGCCGATGGCGAGGGTGCCGATGGCCATCATGATCATCGTCATCGCGAGGACCTTCTTGCGGCCGATCTTGTCGCCCATCGGGCCGAAGACCATGCCGCCGATGGGCCGGACCAGGAAGGAGACCGCGAAGGTGGCGAAGGAGGAGATCAGCTGCGCCGTGTCGTTCCCGGACGGGAAGAAGACGTGGCCGATGGTGACGGCCAGATAGCTGTAGATGCCGAAGTCGAACCATTCCATGGCGTTGCCGAGCGAGGCCGCTTTGACGGCCCGCTTGACCGCGGCTTCGTCCGTGACGGTGATGTCGGTGCGGCGCAGGGGCGGGTTCCTGCGGCGCTTCACGGCCCGGAACAGGGTCCGGTGGCGTTTTACCGCCTCGGTATCCGTCTCGGTCTCATCGTGGGCCGCCATGGAGTTGATCCTTTCGTCCTTCGTACATACCCCCTGGGATCACTTGCTCCAACATCGCCGACGCAAACGAAAGCCCCCCGTGAGGGGGGCTTCGTCACAGTGCGGGGAGGGTACGGCGCGGGGCGGCTCAGACGCCGAGGTCCCGGATGATCTTCGCCACGTGGCCCGTCGCCTTGACGTTGTAGAACGCGTGCTCGACCTTGCCCTGCTCGTCCACCACGACGGTCGAGCGGATCACGCCGGTCACCGTCTTGCCGTAGAGCTTCTTCTCGCCGAAGGCGCCGTACGCCTCAAGGGTCGCCTTGGAGGGGTCGCCGACCAGCGTGACCTTGAGGTTCTCCTGCTCGCGGAACTTCGCGAGCTTCTCCGGCTTGTCCGGCGACACGCCGATGACGTCGTACCCGGCGGCGGCCAGCGCGTCGAGGTTGTCCGTGAAGTCGCAGGCCTGCTTGGTGCAGCCGGGGGTGAGGGCGGCCGGGTAGAAGTACACGATGACCTTGCGGCCCTTGTGAGCAGCCAGGGAGACGTCCTTGCCGTCGGCGTCGGGCAGGGTGAAGGCGGGGGCGGTGTCGCCGGGCTGCAGTCGCTCGCTCATGGTCGGTCTCCTCGCGCGGGTGCTTCGCGAAGCGGGTGCTTCGGGAAAGGGTGTGGTGTGGTGACGGAGTCGAGCGTAATAGGGGTGCCGTGGGGTGCGGTGAGCGCGAAGCTGACAGACTGTGGGGTACAGCGGTAGAGCTCCACGCATCACCGGTTCAGTTATCAGCGGTTCAGTTATCAGCTACGACCACGGAGGCAGCGCGGTGTCGGATGCCAGGACCCCTGCGCAGATCGAGGCGGACATCAAGCGCCGGCGCGACCAGTTGGCCGAGACCCTCGACGAGATCGGGGTGCGCGTCCACCCGAAGACGATCGTCGGCGACGCGAAGGCGAAGGTCGTGTCCAGTGTGGACAACACGCTGGGCCGGGCCTATGTCGGGGCGAACCGCTTCGTCTCGGACGTGCGCGGACAGCTGGTCACCGAGGACGGAGCGCCGCGCATCGAGCGGATCGTGCCGGTGGCCCTGGTGGCGGTGGGCCTCGTGGGGCTCCTCGTGGTGAGCTCGCGGCGGCGCGGCGACTGAGGTGCGGGCGCGTGAGCGCCGACCCGGGACACCACGGCGGCGGCCGGGGCAGGTAGGTTCTGGGGCGTGAGCGAGAAGAACCCCCACGACGACAAGCTGCCCATCCGGATGCTGCACGACCGGGTGCTCGTGCGGCAGGACACCAGCGAGGGCGAGCGGCGCTCCGGTGGCGGCATCCTGATCCCGGCGACCGCGGCCGTGGGCCGGCGGCTCGCCTGGGCCGAGGTGGTCGCCGTCGGGCAGAACGTGCGTACGGTCGAGCCGGGCGACCGGGTCCTGTACGACCCGGAGGACCGTGCCGAGGTGGAGGTGCGGGGCGTGGCCTACGTCCTGATGCGCGAGCGCGATCTGCACGCCGTGGCCGCCGACCGGTTCGAGGGCTCGGAGGACTCGACGGGCCTGTACCTGTAGCCGAGGTACCTGTAGCCGAGGTATCCGTGGTCGAGATAGCTGTGACCGAGGGCCCGCGACAGTGCTTCCAAGGGGCTGGTGACCATCGTCACCAGCCCCTTTTGCGTGCCCTTTGCTACCGTGGAAGCACCCCGACGAGACGCGCCGTACCGGGATTCCGCAAAGACGACGCACCCCATCAAGTAACGCGTTCTCGCGTTCCGCTCGTCGGAGGTGCTGTCATGGCCTGGGTTCTGCTGATCGTCGCCGGTCTGCTCGAAGTGGGCTGGTCGATCGGGATGAAGTACACGGACGGTTTCACCCGCCTGTGGCCGAGCCTGTTCACCGGCGCGGGCATCGTGGCCAGCATGATGCTGCTGTCGCAGGCCGCCAAGACGCTGCCGATCGGTACGGCCTACGGGGTGTGGGTCGGCATCGGAGCCGCCGGTGCCGCGGTGCTCGGCATGGTGATTCTGGGTGAGCCGGTCACCGCCGCCCGGATCTTCTTCGTCTGTCTGCTGCTTGTCGCCGTGGTCGGCCTGAAGGCGACCTCCGGCCACTGAGCGGCCGGGGCCGCCCCCGCCGGGGCCGCCCCCGCGGGGGCCGCTACCCGTCCGTGAGGCCCCCGAGGGCACCACCGTCGTCGGTGCCGCCGTCGGTGGGCCCTCCCGTATCGGTGCCGCCGTCGGTCGGCCCGCCCTGGGCGCCGCCGTCGGTGGGCCCGCCGGTGTCGGTGCCGCCGTCCGTGGGGCCGCCGTCGGCCGTTCCGCCGTCCTGGCCGCCCGTCTGGCCCCCGGTCTGCCCGCCGGTGCCGGGGCCACCCGTCTGGCCGCCGTTCTGGCCCCCGGTGTCCGGGCCGCCGTTCGTGGTGCCGCCCGTGTCCTGGTTGCCGCCGGTGTCCGGGCCGCCGTCCGTGCCGCCACCACCGGTCTCCGGGTCCCCGTCGCCGCCGGTCCCGGTGGTGGCGGGCGGCGGCAGCGGTTCGTCGGCGCCCTGTTCGAGCTCCAGGTCGAAGTCCTTGACCGGCTTGCCCTCCAGGGCCGCCTTGGTGAACTGCGCCCAGACGCGGGCCGGGTAGGCGCCGCCGTTGATGCGGGGCTCGCCGAGCGCCCCGTAGAGCGGGGTGTGGGCGCCGGTGTCGGGGTTCTGGCCCATCACCGCGACCACCGTCGCCAGTTCGGGGGTGTAGCCGGCGAACCAGGCGGCCGTGTCGTTCTCGGCGGTGCCGGTCTTGCCCGCGGCCGGGCGGCCCGCGCCCTGCGCCGCCGTGCCGGTGCCGCCCTCGACGACGCTCTGCAGGATGGAGGTGGTGGTGTCGGCGGCCTCGCGGGTCACGGCCTGCTGGGTCTTCTGCTCCGGCAGTTCGACCTCGTCGCCGTCCTTGGTGATCTTCTCGACGAGCGAGTACGTGCCGTGCTTGCCGTGGTTGGCCAGCGTCGCGTACGCCTCGGTCATGTCGAGGACGCTCGCGGTGGACGGGCCGAGCGCGATGGAGGGGGACGCGGTCAGGTCCGGGGTGTTCTCCGGGACGCCGAGGTCGATCGCGGTGTCCCTGACCTTGTCGGAGCCGACGTCGACGGCCATCTGCGCGTACACCGAGTTCACGGACTTGTCGGTGGCGGTGCGCACGGAGATGTCGCCGTAGTCGACGTTGTCCTCGTTCTCGGGGGCGTACGTGCCGCCGCTCCAGCCCTGAACGGGACGCTTGTTGGTGCCGTCGTAGACGGTGTTCGGGGTGATCGGGCGGCCGTCCTGGGTGACCGAGCCGTTTTCCACCGCGGAGGTGAAGACGAACGGCTTGAACGTGGAGCCCACCTGGTAGTCACGCCGCGTCGCGTTGTTGACGTACTGCTTGGTGTAGTCGATGCCGCCGTACATCGCGACGACCTTGCCGGACTCCGGATCGATGGAGGCGCCGCCCGCGCGCACGTTGCGGTCGACCTTGCGGGCGTCCTTGTCGACCTTGGACATCACCTGCTCGTCGACGGCCTTCTTGAAGGCGTCCTGACGATCCTTCTGGAGGGTCGTGGTGATGCGGTAGCCGCCCTTGGCGAGGGTGTCCTCCTCGATGATCTTGTTGCTGGTGAGGTAGTCCTCGACGGCCTTGACGACATAGCCGCGCTGCCCGGACAGGCCCGCCGCGCCCTTGGCCTCGTCGGGCACCGGGAACTTCGCCTTCGCCCGGTCGGCCTTGCTGAGCCAGCCCTCCTTGACCATGCCGTCCAGGACGTAGTTCCAGCGGCCCGCCGCGCGCGGCTTGTTCTCGGGGTGCGTGGCGACGTCGTACGCGTTGGGGGAGTTGAGGAGGGTGGCGAGGTAGGCGCCCTGGGCGGCGGAGAGGTCCTGGACGTTCTCGCCGTAGTACGCCTGGGCGGCGGCCTGGATGCCGTACGCGTTGCGGCCGAAGTAGCTGGTGTTCAGATAGCCCTCGAGGATGTCGTCCTTGCTCACCTCGCGGTCCAGCTTGATGGAGATGAAGAACTCCTTCACCTTGCGGGTGACCGTCTGCTCCTGGCCCAGGTAGTAGTTCTTCACGTACTGCTGGGTGATCGTGGAGCCGGACTGCTTGCCCTTGCCGGTGACGGTGTTCCAGGCCGCGCGGAGCATCGCCTTCGGGTCGACCGCGGACTCGCCGTAGAAGTCGCGGTCCTCGGCGGCGAGCGCGGCGTGCTGGACGACCAGCGGGATCTGCTTGAGCGGCACCTTCTCGCGGTTGACCTCGCCGTCGCGGGCGATCTGGGTGCCGTCGGAGTACAGGTAGACGTTGCTCTGCTTGGTGGCCGCGGAGTTCGCCGCGGGGATGTCGACCAGCAGGTAGCCCGCCGTGAAGCCGCCGACGAGCAGCAGGACCAGCAGGATGAAGCCGCCGAGGACCATGCGCCAGGTCGGGAAGATCCGCCGCCAGCCCTTGCGCTTGGGGCGCTTGGGCCTCTTGGCCCCGGCCGCCCCGGCCCCCGCCCCCTCGCCGCCCCCGGCCGCCGCCGTGCCCCCGGGAGTGCCCGCCGGTGCGGCGGCGGGCTTGTCCTGCGGCTCCCTGGGCGCCCAGCCCTTGCGCCCGGCAGAACCCTGCTGCTGCGGCTCGTCACTCATGTCGTGCGGAACTCCCGGTTAGCGTGATACGTCCAGTACGCCTCGTAAACCCCATTGCCACCCCCCATTGCACACCGTGGCCCCGGGGGTTCGTGACCAGGCCGCGCCCTCGCGCCGAAAATGCCTGGCACGAGCGCCCCCGATCGCACTAGGCTCCAGCGCTTTGGCCCACCGCGGAACGAAGCTCACGCTGGAAGGGATGCACGTGCGTACAGGACGGTTCCGTTTGTACGCGGCCGTCGCCGGGGGCAGCTTCCGCAGATATGCCACGTACCGGGTGGCGACCGCGGCCGGAGTGTTCACCAACTCCGTCTTCGGTCTCATTCTCGCGTACACCTATCTGGCCCTGTGGGACGAGCGGCCGGGGCTCGGCGGCTACGACCAGTCGCAGGCGCTCACCTACGTCTGGCTGGGCCAGGGCCTGCTGACCGCGATGGCGCTGATGGGCGGCGGCTTCGAGAACGAGCTGATCGAGCGGATCCGCACCGGCGACATCGCCGTCGACCTCTACCGGCCCGCCGACCTGCAGCTCTGGTGGCTGGCGGCCGACCTCGGCCGGGGCGCCTTCCAGCTGCTGGGCCGCGGCGTCCTGCCGATGGCCTTCGGCGCCCTCCTCTTCGACCTGGCGCTGCCCCGGGGCGTGGCGCGCTGGTCGGCGTTCCTGGTGGCCGTCGGCCTCGGCGCGGTCGTCGGCTTCGCGCTCCGCTACCTGGTGGCGCTCTCCGCGTTCTGGCTCCTCGACGGTGCGGGCACCCTGCAGGTGGCGATGCTCGCGGGCACCTTCTTCTCCGGGATGCTGCTCCCGCTGAACGTCTTCCCCGGCGCGCTCGGCGAGGTCGCCCGCGCCCTGCCCTGGTCGGCGCTCCTCCAGCTGCCCGCCGACGTCTTCCTCGGCGAGCACTCCGGCACCGGCCTGCTGCGGCTCTACGCCTTCCAGCTCGGCTGGGCGGCGGTGCTGCTCACGGCCGGGCGGCTGCTGCAGGCCGCGGCGACGCGACGGGTGGTGGTCCAGGGTGGCTGAGCCGCGACGGTTCTCCCGGCTGGGGCAGGCGCGTGAGGGGCTGCGCGCCTACCGGCTGATCTCCGCCATGTGGATCCGCTCCCTCATGGCCTACCGCGTCTCCTTCGCGCTGACCGCGTTCGGCAACTTCGCGGTGACGGCCTTCGACTTCGTGGCCATCCTGCTGATGTTCTCGCAGGTGGACCGGCTCGGCGGCTACGGGCTTCCCGAGATCGCCTTCCTCTACGGCGTCTCGTGCACCGCGTTCGGACTCGCCGACCTCCTCATCGGCTCCATGGACCGCCTCGGCAGACGGGTGCGCGACGGCACGCTCGACACGCTCCTGGTGCGGCCCGTGCCCGTCATCGCGCAGGTCGCCGCGGACCGCTTCGGGCTGCACCGGGTCGGCCGGCTCACCCAGGGGGCGCTCGTCCTCGCGTACGCGCTCGTCGTCCTGGACGTCGGCTGGACGCCGCTGAAGGTCCTGATGGTGCCGGGGATGCTGGTGTGCGGGGCGGGCATCTTCGGGGCCGTGTTCGTGATGGGCGGCGCCTTCCAGTTCGTGGCGCAGGACGCGGCCGAGGTGCAGAACGCGTTCACGTACGGCGGCACCACCCTGCTGCAGTATCCGCCGACCGTCTTCGCCAAGGACCTGCTGCGCGGCGTCACCTTCGTCCTGCCGCTCGCCTTCGTCAACTGGCTGCCCGCGCTGTACGTGCTGGGGCGGCCCTACCCCCTCGACCTGCCGACGTGGGTGGCGTTCGCGCCGCCGCTCGTGGCCGCCGGGTGTCTCGCCCTGGCCGGTCTCGCCTGGCGCGCAGGCCTCCGTTCGTACCGCAGCACCGGGAGCTGAACCACCGTGGACAACGACCTCATGGACACCGGCCTCATCGAGCTTGACGGCGTCGAGAAGGTCTTCGACGTCCGCAGGAAGACCGGCTTCCTGCGGCGCGAACGGCGCCAGGTGCGGGCCGTCGACGGGATCTCCTTCACCGTGCCGCGCGGCGAGATGGTCGGCTACATCGGGCCCAACGGCGCGGGCAAGTCCACGACGATCAAGATGCTGACGGGCATCCTCACTCCCAGCGGCGGGCGCCTGCGCGTGGCCGGCATCGATCCCGCGCGCGAGCGCACCCGTCTCGCCCGGCGCATCGGCGTCGTCTTCGGCCAGCGCACCACGCTCTGGTGGGACCTGCCGCTGATCGACTCCTACCGCCTGATGCACCGGATGTACCGCATCCCGGACAAGCGGTTCGCCGAGAACCTCGACCGGTGCGTCGAACTCCTCGAACTCGCCGACCTGTTGGACGTCCCCGTGCGCCAGCTCTCCCTCGGCCAGCGGATGCGCGGCGACATCGCGGCGGCGCTCCTGCACGACCCGGAGGTGCTGTACCTGGACGAGCCGACGATCGGCCTCGACGTGGTCAGCAAGGCCAAGGTGCGGGGTTTCCTGCGGGACTTGAACGAGGAGTCCGGCACGACCGTGCTCCTGACCACGCACGACCTGACCGACATCGAGCAGCTCTGCAAGCGCGTGATGGTCATCGACCACGGGCGTCTGATGTACGACGGGCCGCTGGCCGGGCTGCACGAGGTGGGCGAGAGCGAGCGCACCCTGGTCGTCGACCTGGAGCGCGAACTCCCGGCCATCGAGGACGAGTCGGCGCGGGTGGTCAAGGTGGAGGGGCCGCGGCAGTGGCTCGCCTTCCCCGCGGCGGAGTCGGCTGCTCCGCTCGTCGCGCGGATCGCGGCCCGGTATCCGCTGGCCGATCTCTCGGTCAGGGAACCGGACATCGAGGCGGTCATCGCCAAGATGTACGCGGAGAGGCCGACCTCGTAGGCTGCCGGCATGAGTGACGAACTTCCTGATCTGCGGGCTTCGGACAGCGACCGCGAGCAGGTCGCCGAGCAGCTCCGGGACGCGCTGGCCGAGGGGCGCCTGGACATGTCGGAGTTCGAGGAGCGCCTCGACGCGACGTACAAGGCGCGCACGTACGGAGAGCTGGCGCCCCTCACCCGCGACCTCCCGTCGCACGGCACCAAGGTGTCCATGGTGAAGCGGCAGGTGAGCGACGACCCGGCCGCCATCGACTGGAGCGAGCGGATGGTGAGCGGCGAGCCGTCCTCCACCCTGGGTTTCGCCTTCTGGAGCGGGTTCAACCGCAAGGGCGGCTGGGTGGTCGGCCGGCGGTTCAACGGGTTCGCGATGTGGGGCGGCGGGGAGATCGACCTGCGCGAGGCGCGGTTCACCGAGCGGGACGTCGAGATCCGCTGCTTCACGATCATGGGCGGCTTGCAGGTCACCGTGCCGCCGGACATGACCGTCCTGGTCAAGGGGATCGGCATCATGGGCGGCTTCGACGACAAGGCGACGGGCGAGGGCACGCCCGGCTCGCCCCGCGTCGTCGTCAAGGGCTTCGCCCTGATGGGCGGCGTCGGGGTGGAGCGCAAGATCCGCAGGATGGAGCGGCTGCGCCTGAAGGAGGAGCGGCGCAGGGAGCGGCTCGAACGCCGCGATCAGCGGGACTGAGCCGGGCGTCCGCGCCTCGTGAGGGGCGCGGACGCGGGTGGCGCGAGGGGCCGGTGGCAGGCTCTCAGAGGGCGGCGGCCGCCGAGCCCCTCAGGTGCGAGGGGTTGAACGTCTCCGCCATCCGGCGGTAGCCCGCGTCGGACGGGTGCAGGTGGTCGCCCGAGTCGTACTGGCCGCGCAGCTTGCGCGGGTCGTACGGGTCCTGCAGGGCGCGGTCGAAGTCCACGAACTCGTCGAAGACGCTGCCCGAGCGGATCTGCGCGTTCACGGCCTGGCGGACGTTCTCCAGGGTGGGCTCGTAGCCCCGGTGGCCGCCGAACGGCATCAGCGTCGCGCCGACGACGCGCAGGCCGCGGGTGTGTGCCTGGCGGGTCAGCTCGCGCAGGCCCTCGATGATGCGGTCGGGGTTGTTCTGGTGCGGGTTGCGCAGGATGTCGTTGACGCCGAGGGCTATCACGACGGCCTTGACGCCGGTGCGGTCGAGGACGTCGCGGTCGAAGCGGGAGAGGCCGCTCGGGTTGACCGCGGGGCTGCCCCGGCCGTCGGAGAGGATGCGGTTGCCGCTGATGCCCTGGTTCACGACGCCGTAGTGGGGCGCGCCCGCCTCGTCGCGCAGCCGGTCGGCGAGGACGTCGGTCCAGCGCCGGTTGGCGCCCATCGTGGACGAGATGCCGTCGGTGATGGAGTCGCCGAAGACGACGACGGTGCCCTCGGTCTCGTTGCTGAGCACGTCCACCGCGGTGAGGTAGCGCCAGTACGGGCTCTGCTCGGTGTACGCGTCACCCAGCTGGTCCTCGGTGCGGTCACCGTCGGCGACGTAGCTGATCTGGCGTGCGTGCGGGTGGTAGGTCACCGGGCCCGACGGGGTCGGGGAGTACGTGGTGACCAGCAGGTCCGAGTCGTGCGGGACGCGCAGCCGGGCGGCGTCGCTCATCACCTGCTGCCCCGGCGGGATCACCACCGAGGTGTTGCCGCCGAAGGTGAGCCTGCGCAGCGTGCCGGCCGCGGCGGCCGGGTTGTTCGTCGCGGAGGCCAGGGCGATGGAGGCGTGCGTGACGCTCAGCGGCGTACGCCCGTACAGGTTGGAGAGGGTGATGCGGGCGCTGGTGCCGCCGACGCTGGTGTGCACCACGTTGCGCAGGGAGCGGCCGGCGAACCCCTTCCGCTCCGTGCCCGGTTCGGCCCCCGCGGGGGAGGCGGACCAGGAGCCGACCCAGCTGCCGGAGGAGGCGGGATCGGCGGAGTTGCGGGAGTTGCGCGCACCGGCGCTGATGGTGTCCTGCGAGCCGTCGTCGGTCGCGACGCCGACGTATATGGCGGCGGAAATCACCACTATGACCGCGATGACCGCGGCGAGAAGGGCATAACCGTGTCGCTTGGTCATGCGGGCTCTTTCTCCTCGGGCAGGGGGAGCCCCGAGGCTCCGGTGTGATCACCCCATGATGCGGCATGGGCCGTGAGGCGGCCGACACTGCCCCCCTCCGTCCTGTGAGACGCCGGGAACTTGTCGTCCGTTCCAGGAGTCGGTCAGGAAGGGGCGTACGCCACACCGCACGGGGACAATCGGGACACGAGACGTGGCACGGCGAGGACATCATGCGGACGAGGACGAAGCGAACGGGCCAGGTGGAGTGAGTGAAACGCACAAACGCGGAGGAAGCGTCTGAATCGGCCACCGGAGGGGGCGGCTTCACCCGAGGGGGTGGCCTCACCGGAGGGGGCGGCCTCGCCGGAGGAGGGGGCGGATTCACCTACAGCCCCGCCGACGAGGAGAAGCGGCGCGGCGTCCGCCGGATGAAGACCACGGCGACCGGGCTGCTCGTCCTGGTCGCCGTCGTCTACGTACTGGCGAAGTGGGCGCAGCACTCCGGCGCGGGCCCCTGGGCCGGGTACGTCGCCGCGGCCGCCGAGGCGGGCATGGTCGGCGCGCTCGCCGACTGGTTCGCGGTCACGGCGCTCTTCCGCCACCCCCTCGGCCTGCCCATCCCGCACACCGCGATCATCCCGAACAAGAAGGACCAGCTGGGCGCCTCCCTCGGCGACTTCGTGGGGGAGAACTTCCTCTCGGCCGACGTCGTACGGGGCCGCCTGCACGCCGTCGGCATCGGCAAGCGCCTCGGCACCTGGCTCGCCGAGCCCGCGCACGCCGACCGGGTGACCGCCGAGCTCGCCACGGCGCTGCGCGGCGCCCTCACCGTGCTGCGCGACTCCGACGTGCAGGCCGTCGTCGGCGAGGCCATCACGCGCCGCGCCGACGCCCAGGAGATCGCCCCCGGCATGGGCAAGATGCTGGAGAAGGTGGTCGCGGACGGCGGCCACAAGCGGGTCGTCGACCTGGTCTGCGTCCGCGCCCACGACTGGCTGGTCGAGCACGCCGACTCCGTGATGGACGCGGTGCAGGGCGGCGCCCCCGGCTGGACCCCGCGCTTCGTCGACAAGCGGGTCGGCGAGCGGGTCTACAAGGAACTGCTCCGCTTCGTCACCGAGATGCGGGACATGCCCGGGCACCCCGCGCGCGGCGCCGTCGACCGCTTCCTCGCGGACTTCGCCGCGGACCTGCAGTCCGACACGGACACGCGCGAACGCGTGGAGCGGCTGAAGCGGGAGGTCCTCGGGCGCGACGAGGTCCAGGACCTCATCGCCTCCACCTGGTCGGCCGTACGCGCCATGATCGTGGCCGCCGCCGAGGACGAGCGCAGCGAACTGCGCCTGCGCGTGCGGGCTTCGCTCCTGTCGCTCGGCAGCCGGATGGCGAAGGACGGCCGGCTGCAGCGGAAGGTTGACGGCTGGGTGGAGGGCGCGGCGGTGTACGTCGTGACGACGTACCGCGACGAGATCACCTCGCTCATCACGGACACGGTCGCGGGCTGGGACGCGGAGCACACCTCGAAGAAGATCGAGGCGCACATCGGCCGTGACCTGCAGTTCATCCGGATCAACGGCACGGTGGTGGGCTCGCTGGCGGGGCTTGCGATCTATACGGTGTCGCGGCTGCTCGGGGCATAGGGGGCTGAGGGCGCGGGGCGGGGGCGGGGCGGGTCGGCGTACCGGCTGGGGCGGCGCGCCGCGGGTACGACGGCTGTCCGGCCCTGCCCGCCGCGCGTACGACGGCCGCACGGCCCTCCTCGCCGCGCGTGAGACCGCGTTTGCCGGGCACTCTGGAGGAGCCCCCGGGAAGAGCCACGGGGCTCCCGGGAGGTGTCATGACCGCAGCCCACGACACGTCGACCGTCACCACGGCCGTGCCCGCCCGCCTCGACCGGCTGCCCTGGTCCCGCTGGCACTGGATGATCGTCATCGGCCTCGGCACCGTCTGGATCCTGGACGGCCTGGAAGTCACCACCGTCGGCAACATCGCGAGCCGCCTCTCCGAGGAGGGCAGCGGCCTGGCCATCTCCTCGGCCCAGGTCACCGGCATCGCGGCCGCCCTCTACGTGGCGGGAGCCTGCGCCGGGGCGCTCTTCTTCGGCTGGCTCACCGACAAGTACGGCCGGAAAAAGCTGTTCATGGTCACCCTCGTGGTGTACCTGTCCGCCACCGCCCTGACGGCGTTCTCCTTCGACGCCTGGTGGTTCTTCCTCTTCCGCTTCCTGACCGGCTTCGGCATCGGCGGGGAGTACGCGGCCATCAACTCGGCGATCGACGAACTGATCCCGTCCAAGTACCGCGGCCGCGTCGACCTGATCATCAACGGCAGCTACTGGCTGGGCGCGATCGGCGGCTCGCTGCTCTCGGTCCTCATGCTCAACACCGGCATCTTCCCCAAGGACATCGGCTGGCGGCTCACCTTCGCCCTCGGCGTCGTCCTCGGCCTGGTGATCCTCCTCGTACGCCGCCATGTCCCGGAGAGCCCGCGCTGGCAGTTCATCCACGGCCGCGGCGAGGAGGCGGACGCCCTCGTCGCGTCGGTGGAGCGGGAGATCGAGGAGGAGAAGGGCGAGCGTCTGCCGCGCCCCGACCGCGAGATCACCATCCACCAGCGCAAGAGCATCGGCTTCGGCCTCATCGCCAGGACGGTCTTCCGCGACTACCCCAAGCGCGCGGTCCTCGGCCTGTCCCTCTTCATCGGCCAGGCGTTCCTCTACAACGCGATCACGTTCGGCTTCGGCGCGATCCTGACGACGTTCTTCGACGTCCCGTCGGGCAGTACGGGCTACTACTTCGCCGTCATCGCCGCGGGCAACTTCCTCGGCCCGCTCCTCCTCGGCAAGCTCTTCGACACGGTGGGCCGCCGCATCATGATCTCCTCCACGTACCTCGTGTCGGGCGTCCTGCTCTTCGCCACCGCCTGGCTCTTCGGCCGGGGTTCGCTGAGCGCGGCGACGCTGACGGCCTGCTGGTGCGTGGTCCTGTTCTTCGCGTCGGCGGGCGCGAGCAGCGCGTACCTGACGGTCTCCGAGATCTTCCCGATGGAGACCCGCGCCATGGCGATCGCCTTCTTCTACGCGGTCGGTACGGCGGCGGGCGGCATCAGCGGCCCGCTCATGTTCGCGAAGCTGACGGAGTCGGGCGTGGTCGGGGACACAGTGCTGGCCTTCCGGATCGGCGCGGGGCTGATGTGTGCGGCGGGTCTGGTGGCGGCGGCGCTGGCGGTGAAGGCGGAGGGCCGCTCGCTGGAGGACATCGCGACGCCGCTGTCGTCTGCTCCTGCTTCGGCTTCCTCTGCTTCGGCTTCCCCTGAGTGAGGGTGTGCAATGGGGGAGTGCGGACACGAACAGTGAAGCGAACACACGGGGTGGCGGTGCTCGTACGGCACGGCGTGCTGCCGATGGAACTGGGCCTGGTGCACCAGTTGTTCGGCGGCGCGCGCGGACCGTCGGGGGAGCGGCTGTACGAGGTGCGGACGTGCGCGGTGGATGGCCCCGGCCAGCTCCGTACGGACGCGGACTTCCCGATCGGAGCCCCGTACGGCCCCGAGGCGCTGACCTGGGCGGACACGGTGATGATCCCCGCCTCGCACGAGGAGGACGAGTCACTGGCCCCGGACGCCCTGCCGGAGCGGCTGGCCGGGGCGCTCGCGTCGGTGCCCGCCGACACCCGTATCGCCTCGATCTGCACGGGAGCGTTCGTCCTTGCGGCGGCGGGCCTCCTGGACGGCCGCAGGGCGACGACGCACTGGCTGTCGACGGACCTGTTCGCCCGTACGTTCCCTTCCGTGACCGTCGACCCCGACGTCCTGTACGTCGACGAGGGCCGCATCCTGACCTCCGCGGGGGAGGCGGCGGGGGTGGACCTGTGCCTGCACATGATCCGCGAGGACCACGGCGCGGCGGTGGCGGCGGACGTGGCACGCCGCACGGTGGTGCCGCCGCACCGGGAGGGCGGCCAGGCCCAGTACATCCAACGCCCGGTTCCCGTGCGGGAGTCGACGTCGACGAGCGCGGCGCGCGCCTGGGCGGAGGAGCACCTGGACGGCCCCCTGACGCTGCGGGACCTGGCCGACCGGGCGTCGATGAGCGTCCGCACGTTCAGCCGCCGCTTCCGCGAGGAGACGGCCCTGACGCCGATGCAGTGGCTGACGCGGCGCAGGGTGGAGCGGGCACGGGAGCTCCTCGAATCCACGGACCACACGGTGGACCGGGTGGCGACGGAGGCGGGCTTCGGCACGGCGGCGTCGCTGAGGCAGCACTTCGTGGCGGGGGTGGGGGTGTCGCCGGGGGCGTACAGGGCGACGTTCAGGGGTGCATCGGGTGAGGCGTCGGGTGCGGCGTTCAGAGGTGGGCCGAGTGAGGCGTCCGGTGCGGTCTCCGCTGAGGTGTCGGCCAGTACCGGTTCTTCGAACTCACGGACGGAATGAGTACGCGTACTCTGTCCGGCCTCCCGGCCCGCCCGGCATCGTCGTACACATGAACGCGATGCTGATACCTCTCCGGCAGGCGAGGCCGCTCCCGAGGTACGCGACCCGCTTCCTGGGCGCGGCCCTGGCGGGGGCGGCCTACGTGGTGTGCCTGCCCTGGGACCTCCGCAACCGCGCGGAGACCGCGGGTTCGGTCGACGAGACGTCACCGGTGACGGCGACGGGTGCGGTGCTCCTCACCCTGTCCCTGCTGGCCCTGGCGTCCTACTTCGGCATCAGGGACCGCCTGGCCTGGACCCTCCTGGTGGTCGCGGCCCCGCCGTCAGCACTCCTGTACGCGTCCTTCTCGACGCACCCCACGCTGGACGCGGACGCGTGGCCGGTGGCGTGGGCGTTCTTCACGTTGGTGGGAGCGGTGGGGGTGCTGGTGGCGGCGGCAGTGGCACGGAACTTCAGGACGCCGGAGAGCTGACGGGCCCCGAGGCCTGCCGCCCCCTCAGGCGCGACGATCCGCGAGAGCCCAGGAGGCCGCCGCGACGCCGCCGGCCACACCGAGGACGGCGGGCCAGGCGCCGACCTTCTTGGCCAGGGGATGCGACCCGGCGAACCCGGCGACGTACGCGGTGGTGAGCGCGACGGCGGTCTTCGCCCCGGCGGCCTCCCGCCACTGCCGCGCGGCCACGGCCCCGGCGGCGGCGAGCACGACGCCGCCGAGGGGACGCTTCTTGGTGAGGCGGGCGGTGGTGTACCCACCGATGAGCCCACTCGCAGCCACTGCCGCCGTCGGAATCCTCGCCATGTTCGCTCCGCCTCTCGGTAAGCCGCGCTGGACGCGCTGGATGCGCTGGACGCCCTGGACGTCCTGTGACGTCAATACGTCCAAGTTGTGTTCTTTGGCCCGAGGCTAACGTGCGGCGACCGCGGCCTGTCCGCCGGGCTCACAGCTTCGGCTCCACGGGGCCCGGCTGGGCGCTGCCCCACTCCTCCAGCACGCCGACGGCCACGCCGCGCGTCTCCCCGCCGACGGCCACCTCGTCCAGCATGCGCCGCTCCCCGTTCGGCAGGGCGAGCTCCCGATAGAACCGCAGGTCCTCGTGCCCGTTGAGGGCGGCGTCCCGACTGGTCGCGGCGTACACGAGCCGGGAGATCCCCGCCCAGTAGCAGGCGGTGAGACACATGGGACAGGGCTCACAGCTGGAGTACAGGGTGCCGCCCTCCATCACATACGTCCCGAGCCGCCGCCCCGCGTCCCGCAGGGCGACGATTTCGGCATGCGCGGTCGGATCACACGACTCGACAACGGAGTTGCTCCCACTCCCCACGACTTCCCCACCCAGAACGACGAGGGCACCGAAGGGCTTCTTGGTACCGGGGTCGAGGGCGTGGCGGGAGAGGGCGATGGCTTGGTCCAGGAAGGTGCGGTCCTGGTCGTGTTCCGGGGCGTACGGCAACGGAGTCTCCCTCAGCTGTGGGCCGACAGGGCCGCGTCGCTGTACGGCCCGTTCAGCTCACCTCGTAACCGCTCGAAGCCGTCGTCACACCAGGGAGCGAGATCGTCGGCAGGACGGCCCAGGGGTGCGGGTCAGTAGCGGGCACGACAGCAGACTGCGCTAACTACGCAAGGCCGGGCATGTGGCACAGGGAAAGGGCGATCCGGTGCGACCAGAGCTGCGTCCGGTGCCCTGAAACTCGGAGAACCCTCCGGTCTCGTCGCGGTAAATGACTCCGACATCGTGCTCTTCGAGGAGCGCTCGTATGTCTGCGTCGGGGAGCTCGGGGGAGAGGACCATGAGTCGAAGCGGCTGGTCGTGCTCCATCGTGCGGAGGTACCTGCTGAGATCCAAGAGCTGCGCCAGTGCGCTTCTTATCGCCTCACGCGATGTGCTCCCCGCCGTTTCGTAGAGAGTGTTGTCGCTTTCGTCGTAGAGATCGCTTATGAGGGTAGATGTCTTATCCTTTACCTCCACCTGCAAATGGCCGACCGAGTGCCCAACTGCAGCCAGTCGGCTCTCGTAACTCTCGCTCAACTCGTCGCGCCGTAGCGCGACGGCATCCTCTGGTGAGAGGCTGCGCTGCTGATTTCGCTGTCTACGTTGTGCCCTTGCTAGCCGAGTTGCTTCCCTCGCGCGAAAGAAGATGGGTCTCGTTGCTCTCGCCTTGGGGAGCGTGTGATCTTCGGAGCGAAAAACCGGACCGATCGGGCGCAAACGGAAAACGATGACGCTTCGGTCTGTCTGGTCTTCATCCGGGGCCTGACGCAACTCGTAGGGCTCGCGTTCGTCGACTCTGAATGCGCCTACGTAGCGATGCGTCCGGGTGCCGGAGCCCGGAACTCTTCCCTCAGCGATGAACAGGTGGAGGGTGCGTCCGCGTGCAGCGTGGTCCAGCACCGCGGAGTTGCCCTTGCCGTAGAGGCCTCCAAAGGTTTGGTCGCCTCGCGCACCCGCGCCGGTGTACATGAAGACGGGGCCAAGGTCGTCTTCCTCCGCCAGCCATCCGTCCCGGTAACCATATGACTGACCGGCCTCGATGTCTGAGAAGAGGACGACAGTCTTCTTGGCCTCTGATGGGCATATCCCGCCTTGGGGGCTACCACCTAGTACTTCACGGATCTCCGCACGCGTACGGATCTCCCCGGGCTCGATCACAGGGGCGGACGGCATCATGACGTAGAGGCTAGTCCGCCCACCCGGAGCCGGAACGGCCAGGCCAACAAGACGTACAGTCACGTTCTTTGGCAGCCCTCTTTGACTGAGGGACGATGAAGGTATGGATCAGGGAGTAGCCGCAGTACTAGCGGGTGTCGTCGGTTTGGCAGGAGCCGTTGCTGGCGCGATCGCCGGCGGGGTCTTGGCTGTGCGGGGGGCGAAGATCGGTGGCAGCAGCGCAGTTGAAGCTGCACGACTACAAGTCGAGGGCCAGGCTGTCTCCGAGCACCTTCAATGGGTACGAGGCCAACGGCAGCAGGCTTATGGGCGGCTACTCGATGCCCAATCTGCGGTCGAGGACACCTTGGCGCGAGCGGCGCCGGGAATACACGCCGGTGGGCGGCTAACCAACGAGATACGCGATGAACTGGCGGAGCGTAACCTTGCCTTGCAGTCGTGCACGAGACAAATCGCGCTATGGGGACCGGAAGAGGTCGTCCGTCTAGCGCATGTTCTTGCGTTCCATACGATCGAAGCGACTCAAGCTCTCAGGCGGGCGCAGGGAGACGGCGTTGCCGCCCCCAGACGGCAGAGTCCAGAGTGGGCGCGGTGGGAAAGCGCAAACCGAGAGATGACCGGGGCTCACTCCGTGTTCCTTGAGCGGGCGGGGGCGATCATTCGCGACCCCAACCAGCCAGTCAACTAACCGTTGGTCGATGACTGTATGGCCGTCACAAATATCTGCCAAGCGTGGGCGCTCGTGGCGACTTGCGGACCATGAGGGTCTTTGGAATCCCGTACAGCAACGACGGCGCTCCCCACACCGACCTCGACGCACTCTCCTCCCATGCCGTTGCTGTAACTACTGCGGCGCCACAGCACACTTGGATCCATCATCATCGGGAGTGCTCCTCCAGGATTCTCTTGATCAGCAATTCAGACCGCTGCGGGCTCAGAGCAAGCGCACGCAGGTGGTCGAACGCCTTCCCATAGAGGTCCACGTCTTTGGGGTCCTCGAGGTAGACGGAGTCTGTTAGCCCCTCGCGGTACACCACGTCCGGGTCCTCTTGCTCGGGGAAACCGAGGATCGTGAACGACCCTGTAGTGGGGTAAGCGCCTGCATCAAACGGCAGGACCTGAATCGTCACGGCCCTCAACCCTGCCAATTCCAGCATACGTTCGAGCTGGCGAGCCATGACCTCTCGACTGCCCACCACGTGCATCAGGGTGCTCTGGTGCACGACGGTCCAGAGGTCAGGTGCGCTGTCACTCGTCAGAAGGTTCTGGCGGCGCATGCGGACATCGACCATGCGCTGGATGTCGTCGGCGGAGTGGTCGGCCCAGGCGCGGCACAGCTCCGCTGCGTAGGCGGGCGTCTGGAGGAGCCCAGGGATGAACTCGCTGTGATAGCTCCGTAGTCCGGAGGCCGCCTGCTCCAGGCCGACGTACACGGAGAACCATGACGGCACCGCATCACCGTGGGCGTGCCACCAGCCCTTGGTCTTCGACTCCTTGGCCAGGGACTTGAGGAGGCTGCACAGCTCGTCGGGCGTTCCGTAGAAGCGACACAGCGCGTCCACGTCGGAGGGTTGAACGCGTCCTTGGCCCGTTTCCATGCGGTTGACCTTGGAGCTGCTCCAGTCCAGTTCGCTTCCCACGTGGCTGCAGGTGAAGCCGTGCTCCTCGCGGAGCTTCTTGAGCTCGATAGCCAAGCGACGGCGGCGTGCAGTTGGAGATCCAGCCATGTCAACTCCCGGTGATGTAGCGGAAGTCCCATCCCATCGGAAGTCGCGCGGCAGGCCAATCACTCCTTAGAGGGAATCCCTTCGTGCACGTTGCATGAAGGGATGCGCACTGGGACTCTCTTACTGAGAGTGATCCTCGATCACGCTGCGATGTACGCGGTGTGCGGGAAGTGGGTAGCGATGATCTACGCGAGTGAGCGTTCCCGGCGGGACCCTTGGGTGCAGCACTTCCTGGCTGATCCGCGCGAAGTGGCGGCGCTGCGGCGGGCCATGCGGCTTCACCTCACCCTGTGGGGGCTGCCGGATCTGATTGAAGCGGCTCAGGTGTGTCTGACGGAGTTGGTGGCGAACGTGGTGCGTCATGTCGGTGTAGGTACTGCTGCATCCCTCACCGTGATCATGCGGGACGCCTGCCTCCGGATCGAAGTGCGTGACTCAGACGCCCGGGCACTCCCTACGCTCCTTGACCCGAGCGCTGATGGGGAGTCGGGGCGAGGGATGGCCGTCGTCGATGCGATGTCACAGCAGCGCTGGGGCGTCATTCTCTGTGGTGACTCAAAGACCGTCTGGTGTGAGTTGGCGATTGAGGGGGACGCCTTCGAGGGGTCCCATGGGGAACCGGCGGTAGGGCGAGTGTCGGACCGCTGGCCGCTCTCTGAAATTCGAAGAGGCCATGGCCTACCAGGGCGGGTCAGCGTGGCAGTCGCGGAGGAGGCGGCGATCGATCTGATCGCCGACCTCCTGCACTGGCTCCGGGCGCATGGTTGTGACCCCGATGAGGCGCTGGATCGAGCCCAGATGCACTTCGAGGTTGAGAGCCAAATTGACGAGTCAACCGGCCCCCCGTTCTAAGGCGTTAGGTTGAGGCGATTGCCGAGTACGTCCATACGTCGGCCGGCATTTCGTGCTCGAGTTCCCACGTGATCGCCATGGGCTTGCTTCCTTCGTGGGATACGTAGCGGGCAGGCCCGAGGAGCATCCACGGCTCGGCGCCACCGATGTCAGTGTTCTTGTATCGGCGCACGAAGAGCAGGATGTGGCTCCCGCGTTGGACGTGCTCGCGGTATCTGCGCCCTGTCGTCGAGTCCTCGTCGGTTTTGCCCTGTGACTCCCAGTGGAACCTGGTCGGACTCATCGCATAGTCCTTGTACCGGACCGTGGGCGAGAAGTCCTTCTCGTCCTTCTCCAGCGTGATCAGGAGAGCATCAGAGTTGATCTCCTTGGCTTCAACGACTCCCTGCGCGAAGGACCGCGGCATCTGCCCTCCGAGACGGGCCACTCCGAGGGCCGCAAGGACCTCTGACCGGTTGTAAGAGCTGTGGATCTTCATGGGGAGGCCACTGTGCGGGCCTTCTAGTGAGAGGGGAAAGTGCTCCGCGGTAGCAAGGCAGTAGTCGAGGACCTGGTGGAGTTCTTCACGAACCGCCTTGTGGGCGCGCAACGCGGTCAGTCCCTCCTGGTACGAGGCGTAACCACCGCCCTGGTCCCAGAAGTTGAAGAACAGCATGCGGGCGTAGCCCTGCTCGGTCGGAGTCAAGGAGTCATACGAGGGAGTGTCATCGGCCAGAAGCCGCTGGTACATCTCGATGCGCTCGAGGTCGTCCACGTGGAGGAAGGACGGGATGCGCTTCAGCAGCTCCGATTCGCCTTCGGGCGTGGATCCGGGGAGTAGCTTGGCGCGGCGGAGCAGGCTAGTCCACGAGTTGCCGTTGCCTCCGCGGTAAAGCTCCTTGAGCTCGCGGCCACTTTCCTCCAGGTAAGGAGCGAGGCGGGGCTCGGCGTAGACAGCAACTTCACGGGCAAGCGCTGTTACGTTGACGTTGAGCTGTTCCTTGATGTTCTTAATGATGGCCTGTTTGGCCTTTGCTTCCAAGATGATTTGGCAGCCCGAAGGAAGCATGGGGAAGTCGTTACTCAGGTTGTCGAGTAGGCGTTTCCTGGTGAGATTCGTCAGGGCTCGAAACTGGTTCTCGAAGCGAAACTCTTTACGGTGTTGTCCAATGAAGTCGAGCACCGTGAGAACGGCCTTGTTTTCGGTTCGGCGTAGGCCGCGCCCCAACTGCTGTAGGAACACGGTGGCGCTCGCCGTGGGGCGGAGCAAGAGCAAGGTGTCGACATCAGGGATATCGAGGCCCTCGTTAAAGAGGTCGACCGAGAAGATCACCTGAATCTTACCGAGTTTCAAGTCGATGAGAGCTTGCTCGCGCTCGGCGCGGTGACTTTCGCCCGAGAGTGCCACTGCGCTGATCCCAGCCGCTCGGAAGTATCGAGCCATGAAGTGCGCGTGCGGGACGGAGACGCAGAACCCGAGGGCGCGCATGGAGCTTGGCGAGGCAATCTTCTCCTTGACTGCCTTCACCACGAGACGGGCCCGCATGTCATTACCAGTCAAGACATTGCTGAGGGCGGCCGAGTCGTAGTAACCGCGCTTCCACTCTACTGAGCTCAAGTCAGTGTTATCGCTGATCCCGAAGTAGTGGAACGGGCTGAGCAGGTCGTTCTCCAGAGCTTCCCAGAGCCGCATCTCAGCAGCGATGTTTCCGTCGAAGAACTCATCCTGGATGTTATAGCCATCCATGCGCTCGGGAGTCGCTGTCAGGCCGAGCAGCTCACCAGGCGTGAAGTGATCAACGATCTTTCGGTAGGTGGGAGACGTTCCGTGGTGAAACTCATCGATGACGATGACGTCGAAGTGGTCAGGGGAGAGCTTGTCCAGGGTTCGGGAATTGAGGGACTGGACGCTCGCGAACACATGCGTCCAGTCTCGGGGGATCTCGCCACTATAGAAGAGCTCACCAAAGTTCGCGTCATTCAGTACGCCTTGATACGTTCGCAGCGACTGGTCCAAGATTTCTTTGCGGTGCGCGACAAAGAGAAGTCGTAGATCGCGTCCCGCACGGCGGCGCAGCTGCTTATAGTCGAGTGCGGCCATCACGGTCTTACCGGTTCCGGTTGCGGCAACTAGGAGGTTGCGATGGCGGCCACGCACCGAGCGTTCAACTTCCAGGCGCTCCAGCATGTCCTTCTGGTGCGGGTAGGCGGTGACTTCAAGGCCGGAGAGTGTGATGGTGTTCCTTCCAGATCCATGAGTGCGCCCACTCGCTTGAGCGAGCGCCCCGTCCAACCGGTCTGCATCATTCTCGGGGTGATACATCTCGAATGCGGGCTCGCTCCAGTAAGAATCGAACGTGGCCTCAAACTTCCGTAGGACAGCAGGCGTAGCTACTGAAGACATGCGGACGTTCCACTCGAGACCGTCAAGAAGTGCAGCCTTGGAGAGGTTGGAGCTGCCTACGTAGGCCGTGTCGTATCCACTGTTGCGGCGGAAGAGCCATGCCTTGGCATGCAGTCGGGTTGAGCGCAGCTCGTAGTTGACTTTGACTTCGGCGTTGAATTCGCTGACCAGGCGGTCGAGTGCTTGCCGTTCCGTAGCCCCGATGTAGGTGGTGGTGATGACGCGGATGGGAACTCCGCGGTCACGGGCGGCATGGAGTGATTGCTCAAGGACGCGGATGCCGTGCCACTTCACAAAGGCACACAGGAGGTCGATGCGGTCTGCTGTGGCGATCTCAGCACGCAACTCGAAGCCCAGACTTGGATCTTCGGGCGAGTTGGTGATCAGCGCGGTCTCGGAAAGCGGCGTGGCGGGGCGAATCGCGTAAACGCCCTTGGCCTCCGGTTCGGCGATAGCGAGAAGGTGGCGTGGGCCTTCTGCTACGAGATCGACCCATTCGCGGGCTCCAGCCAGGGTGCCGACGGATTCCAGGATGTGGTTGGCGGCATGCACCCGTTCGGCCTCGGGCAGGTTCTGAAGGGTACGACGTACGGTCTCAGCCACATGTCGGGCGAGGACGTGTGGGACCGACTCGGAGCCGATCACGCCATCGATGGCACGTCGATCGCCCAATTCGAGTACCTTCAAACGGTCCTCGAGCCTCAGAGTAATGAGCTGCTCGTACAACCCAGAGGCTGGCTGTCTGTCGTCTCCCACATCAGTCATGCCGTAGATCTCCCCGTAACTGCGGTTGCAGACATGCCAGGTCAGCCTGCTGTTGGTGACCGTAGCGCAGCGGTAACGCGCAGAGTGCTCAGGATCGAAAACGCAGCCGCAATCGGCCTGAAGGGGGCGGGAGTTAGCCTCGGTGGCTAAGTCAGATGGACGGCATCCGCAGCGGCCACCTACGCGTCAACACAGGCTGCTGTCACCCCCCGTGACACTCCCCATAAACCCGCCCAGACCCACACCAACACCCAGCCCCCCGCTCCGGCGGCCAAGCCACCGCCCGCCCCCGCGCCGCCAGCGTCGTCGCGTACTGGGGGAGGAGTGACGGGTCCTCCGGGGAGGATGCCTCCGATGCCGCGAAGGCCTCGTAGGACGGGACCGTGCCCGTGACGATGCCCAGGTTCGGGGTGCCGGAGGCGGCGAGTTCGCGGAGGGACGACTCTATGGTCGACAGGTGTGCCTCGTGCGACGGGTACTCCGAGGACAGGGCCGGGTACGCCGACAGGAGTTCCGTCAGTTCCGCCGCGGGCCAGTGCAGCACCGCCACCGGGAACGGGCGGGACAGCGCCTCGCGGTACGAGCCCAACTCCGCCTGGATGCGGGCGATTTCCGCGCGCAGCTCCGCCGGGTTCTCCGAGCCGAGGGACCACACCCGCTTGGGGTCGTGGAGTTCGTCCAGGGGGACGGGCGCCGTCGAGATCCGGTCCGCCAGGGCGTCCCACTCGTCGTGGTCCGCGCCCAGGAGGCGGCGCACGCGGTGGCGGCCGAAGAGCAGCGGGTGCATCGCGTACGGGGGCTCCGGCGTCGGCGCCGGAAGCAGCAGCGTCGCCGCCTCCGTGAACGTCTCGTGCGCCTGCTCCAGCTCGTCGTGCGACTCCAGGGACTCCGCCACGATCACCCACGGCGCCGGGTCCCGCGGCGCCGCCGCGCGCACGCCGTCGATGATCGCCCTCGCCTCCGCCTCGTGCCCGTACTCCCAGAGGTTCGAGGCCTTCAGGGCGCGGATGAGGAGCGGGGAGCCCGCGGGCGTCTCCGCGGAGAGCAGGCGGTCGTAGAGCGTCGTCGCCCGGTCGCGGGCGCCGGCGAGTTCGAGGTGGGCCGCGGCTTGGAGGAGGAGCTGTTCGGCGTCCTCCGGGTACAGGCCGGCCGTGCGTTCCAGGCGCGCGGCTTCGGCGATGTGGTCGACGTCGACGTGGTCGGCAGCAGCAGGCTTGTCGGGGCGCATACGGGACACGGTACTGCCGAGGGGGCCTCCAGCAGGAGGGGCGGTGCGGCTGCCGCCTCGCCCGGCCATGGATTGTTGGCGGAGCAACGCCTATCCTCCCGGCGGCCGGGGAGCCTGAGCGGATGGAGCGGATGGAGCGGTTCGAGGAGCCCGGGTGGTCGGCAAGCCGGGGTGCCCGGCCACCCCGGCCACCCCTCAAGCCAGGCAAGTCCGGCAAGCTCTAGGAGGAGGCCTCGTGCGCGAGCGGGTTCCGGTGGTCCAGCACGGCCGCACCCGGCGCCGCACCCGGCGCCGCACTCACCGCCCCGCCGCCCACCGCCCCGCCCCCATCGCCCGCGCCCTATGGTGCACCGCCGAGCTCGCCGTCACCCTCGGCCTCGTCCTCCTCCTGCTCGTCGCCCATCAGCTGTGGTGGACCAACCGCCAGGCCCGCGCCGCCGCCGAGCGCAAGGTCCAGGCTCTGGAGGAGGAGTGGGGAGGGGGTACGGGTGGGGCCTCCGGTTCCGGGGCCGGGGCGGGCGCGGGGGCCGGGTCCGGTTCTCGTGCCGAGGGAGCGGGCCGCGGCCGCCCCGCACACCCGCCCCCGGGCAACGGTCGCCCCCGTACAGGGAGCGGTGGAACCGACAGCCCTCCCCCCACCCCCCGGTGGGACCAGGCCTACGCCGTCCTCCGCATCCCCCGCATCGGCATCCGCGTCCCCGTCGCCGAGGGCGTGAGCAAAGAGGCCGTGCTCAATCAGGGGTACGCCGGCCACTATCCCCGTACCGCCCAGCCCGGCCGGGCCGGGAACTTCGCGCTCGCCGGGCACCGCAACACCCACGGGGAGCCGTTCCGGCACATCGACCGGCTGCGGCGTGGGGACGAGGTCACCGTCGAGACCGCGCAGGCCACCTATACGTACGTCGTCGACAGGACGCTGGCGCGGACCTCCGCACGCGACAGCGGCGTGATCCGTGCGGTGCCGCGCAGCGAGGTGCGCGCGGGGTACGGGTACCGCGAGCCCGGGTACTACGTCACGCTCACCACCTGCACCCCGGAGTACACCTCCAAGTACCGGCTCGTCGTGTGGGGCAAGCTGCGCGCCATGCGGCCGCGTTAGGCAGCGGGCTGCGCCCCGGGCCCCGGATAGGGTCAGGCCTCGTGATCGCTCGACGTCCCCATCTCCTCTGGCTGCTCGGCCCCTTCGTGCTGTATCTCGGGGCCCTGCCGTTCGCCAACCGCGTGCGGCCCGTCGTCCTCGGGCTGCCCTTCCTGTTCTTCTGGCTGTTGGGGGCGACGCTGCTCACGCCGCTCTGCGTGTGGCTGGCCCACCGGGGGGACCGCAGGAGGACGGAGCGTGCGGCGTCATGAGTGACGGAGCCGTCGCCAGCGCCGTCTTCGGCGTCTTCATGGTGGGGACCGTCGCCCTCGGCCTCGCCGCCGTGCGCGGGCGCGGCAAGCAGGGCGGGATCGCCGAGTGGTCGGTGGGCGGGCGCAGCCTCGGCGCCGTGTTCATCTGGGTGCTCATGGCGGGCGAGGGCTACACCAGTTTCAGCTATCTGGGGGCCGCGGGCTGGGGGTACAACTACGGGGCTCCCGTCCTCTACGTCGTCGCCTACATGTCCTGCGGTTACGCCGTGGGGTACGTCGTCGGGCCCATGCTCTGGGCCTACGCCCGGCGCCACGGGCTCGTCAGCATCTCGGACATGGTCGCCCACCGGTACGGGCGGCCCTGGCTCGGCGCGGGCGTCGCGCTGCTCGTCACCGTCTTCCTGCTGCCCTACATCCAGTTGCAGATCACCGGCATGGGCGTCGTCGTCTCGACCATTTCCTATGGTGCCATCAGCCTCAACTGGGCCTATTTCATCGGCTTCGCCGTCACCACCGGGTTCGTGGTGGTGAGCGGTCTGCGCGGGAGCGCCTGGGTCTCCGTGCTCAAGGACGTGCTCGTGGTCGGGACCCTCGCGTTCCTCGCCGTCTACGTACCCCTGCACTACTTCGACGGGTACGGGGAGTTCCTCGACCGGATCGTGCGCGAGAAGAGCGACTGGCTCACGCTGCCGGGCAGCGGCGGCAGCCCCTACGGGGAGGCGTGGTTCGCCACGACGTCGCTGCTCAACGCGGTGACCGTGGTGATCTTCCCGACCACCGTCGCCGGATATCTGGGCGCGCGCAGCGCGGACGGGCTGCGGCGCAACGCCATCTGGCTGCCCGCCTACAACGTGCTGCTCTTCGTGCCCATGCTGCTCGGCATGGCCGCGGTCTTCGTCGTGCCGGGGCTCGTCGGCGCCGAGTCCAACCTCGCGCTCTTCGAGCTGGTGGTGGATTCGCTGCCCGCGTGGGCCGTCGGCGTCATCGGGGTCGCGGCCGCGCTCTCCTCCATCGTGCCGATGGCCGTCTTCATGCTGGTCATCGGGACCATGTGGGGCAGCAGCGTGCTGTCGCTGCTGCCCCGTTGGCGCACCCCGCAGCGGCAGAAGCTCGCCTCGCAGGGCGTGGTCGTCGTCGCGGGAGGCCTCGCGCTCGCGATGACGTACGGGGCGCCGAACACCCTCGTACGGCTCTCCCTCATCTCGTACGAGGGGATGGCGCAGCTCGTACCGATCCTGCTGCTCGGCCTCGTGTGGCGGAGGCTGACCCTCGCCGGGGCGCTGAGCGGGCTCGTCGTGGGCGTCGGGCTGGTGTGCGCACTCGTCTTCAGTGACCACGACCCCGTCGCGGGGGTCAACGCGGGCATCGTCGCGCTCGCCCTCAACCTGGCCGTGGCGCTCGCCGTCACGTATGTGGGCCCGGCCGACCGCCCCGACCCCCGGCCTGACGAGGAGGTCCTCGCGAGCGATCCCCTCGATCCCCTCGATCCCCTCGACGGGCCGGACGGGGATGAGCTCAGCTCCGCCGCTCCTTCAGGAACAGCACGCTGACCGCGGCGAGAACGGCGAGGCCCGCCGAGACGAGCACGGCCACGTCCGTGCCGCGCCCCAGGTCGCCGGAGGACGTGGACACCGCGATCATCAGCGCGACCCCCGCGGCCGAACCGATGTAGCGCGCCGTGTTGTTGGCGCCCGAGCCCATCGCGGCGCGCTCGGCCGGTACGGACTCGACCGCGAGGAGCGGGAGCGCGGCGTTGAGCAGGCCGCTGCCCGCGCCGGAGACGACGAGTCCGGGCAGCAGGCGGAGCCAGGAGCCCGCGGACGCCGCGCCCAGCATGGTCAGGACGGCGACGGCGTGCAGGGCGAAGCCCACGACCAGCTGGTGGCGCGCGGAGACCCGGCCGACCAGGCGCCTGGCCTGCAGGGCCACGGCGAACGAGACGCCGGACCAGAGGAAGATCAGCCAGGCGGCGTTCATGGCGGACAGGCCGAGGGTGTGCTGGAGCAGCGTCGGCAGATAGCTGAGCAGCGCGATCACGGAGAAGCCGGTGAACAGGGCGCCCGCGGTGGCCGCGAGGAACGGCGGGCGGCGCAGCAGGCCGAGGTCGAGCAGCGGCGCGGCCGCCCGCCGTTCGACGAGGACGAACGCCGCGGTGAGCAGCACGGCGGCGACGAGCAGCGCGCCCACCGGCGCACGGAGCCAGCCGTCGCGGCCCAGCGTGAGCGCGGCGACCAGCGCGATGAGCGCGAGGCCGAGCGTGAGGGCGCCCGCCAGGTCGGGGCGGCCGCCGCGCGGGGCGCGGGACTCCGTCAACGTACGCGGGACGAAGGCGGCGACGGCGAGGGAGGCCAGGCCCATGACGGCGTAGGCCCAGCGCCAGTCGGCCGTCGCGATGCCGCCCGCGATGAGCGGGCCGACGGCGATCCCGGCGCTCACGCACGCGCCCCAGATCCCGGTCGCCCTGACCCGCCCGTGACCCGCGGGGAAGGCCTGCACGAGCAGGCCGAGGCTGGTCGCGAGGATCGCCGCGCTGGCCGCACCCTGCGCCACGCGGGCCAGCGTGAACAGCCAGGTGGAGGTGGCGAGGGCGCCGAGCGCCGTGGTGAGGCCGAGCCCGACGGTCCCGGCGAGGAAGATCCGTCGGCGGCCGTGGTCGTCGGCGAGGCTGCCGGCGACCAGCAGGAACGCGGCGAGGCCGAGCGGGGTGCCGTTGAGCAGCCAGGCCTGGGCGGAGAGCGAGGTGCCGAGGGAGGCCGCGGTGTCGGGCAGGATCACGGCGGGCGCGGTGTACGTCATCAGGGCCACGGCGGTGGCGGAGCTGGTGACGGCCAGGGTCGCGGCGGGGCGGTGGGGGGCGCGCGGGGTGCGGTGGGTGCGAGGGGTGCCGCGTGGGGGCGCGCTCGTCGGGGGCGGCGGTGCGGGGGTCGGGCGGGGCATGGGTCTGCCTCTCCTGGGGTCCTAGGTTCAGTGAATGAACTGCGCGGGTGCGGATCACCGTAGCAGTCGAAGTTCATTGATTGAACCTTCGGTGGGGAAAAGGATTAAGGTGGACGCATGGCTCTCGGCAAGGACTACGTCTCGCAGCAGTGCTCGGTCGCCCGCGCGCTCGAGATCGTCGGGGAGCGCTGGACCTTCCTCGTCGTCCGCGACGCGATCTACGGAGTGCGGCGCTACAACGACTTCCTCGTCCACCTCGGCATCCCGCGCGCCGTCCTGGCCCAGCGCCTCCAGACGCTCACCGGCGCCGGAGTGCTGGAGAAGCGGTCCTGCGCGAGCTCCCCGTCCCGCCACGAGTACGTCGTCACGGAGCGCGGCCTCGAACTCTGGCCCGCCCTGTGCGCGCTCAGTGCCTGGGGGCGCGACCACTTCACCGACGGCGAGGCGTGCCGCGTCTTCCGCCATGCCGCGTGCGGTACGGAGCTGGGGGCGGTCGGGAACTGCCCGGCCTGCGGGACCCTCGTTCCGGTCCCGGACATCGAGATGCTGCCGGGCCCCGGGCTCGATCCGGACCCGAAAGATCCGGTCAGCCGCGCCCTCGCGCGTCCCCGCAGGCTCCTTCAGGTCGTCGAAGTCGATCCTGTATAACGGCATTACGACATAACGGCAGTACGACATAACGGCAGTACGACCGATACGGGATGTGGGGGAGGGTGGACATGGCCGAGACGCACGGAGTCGCCGACCTGCGCGGAACGCTGCGCAACGCGATCCGTGGCGGAAAGGCCGCCGCACGTCCCGCCCTGCTCCTGCTGTTCCTCCTCGTCGAGGTCGTCCTCGTCGACACCGGCAGCCTCACCGCCGCCGTCGCGCTCGCCGCGACCGCCGCGGCGGGCTCCGCGCTCGCCGTCTGCTCCGTGCTCGCCGCGCGCTGCGCGCCTGCCGTGCCCCGCACCAGAGTGCGCACGGCCATCCGCGACCGCGAGATGCGCACCGCCTTCCTGCCGCAACGCGATCCCGACGCCAAGGGCCGCAGGCGCCCCCGAGCACCCGGACGCGCCCTCCCGACGACCGCGTAGGGGCGCGAGGCAGCAGCACCGGCAGGCCACGGCCGGCTCACCACCACGGCCACCTCACCACCACTGCCACCTCACCCAGCAGCACCACCACTGCCGCGCCCCTTCGCGGCTCGTCACGCCGACGCGACGTATCCCGTCGCCATCTCCCGCGGAATCACCGGTTCCCCGGTTCCCTCGGCACGACGAGTCCCTCGGAGGGCTACTCCATGTCCAGCTTCATGTCCAGCTTCATGTCCGTGTTCGCCGGCCTGGTCGAGCACCTCGCCGACCTGCTCGACCCGCTCTTCCACGGCTCGGCGACCGCCGCCGCGATCGTGCTGTTCACCGCCTGCGTACGTCTCCTCGTGCACCCCTTGTCGCGTGCGTCGGCCCGCGGGCAGCGGGCCCGCGCCAAGCTCTCGCCGCAGATCGCGGAGCTCCGCAAGAAGCACGGCAAGAACCCGGAGAAGTTGCAGAAGGCCGTCCTGGAACTGCACCGCAAGGAGAAGGTGTCGCCGCTCTCCGGGTGCCTGCCCAGCCTGTTCCAGCTGCCCGCGTTCTTCCTGCTGTACCACCTCTTCTCCAACTCCAGCATCGGCGGCGACGCGAACACCCTGCTCGACCACACCCTCTTCGCCGCGCCGCTCGGCGGCCGCTGGAAGGACGCGCTGGCCGACGGCGGGGTATTCGGCGCGCAGGGCGTGGTCTACCTGGCGCTCTTCGCGATCGTCGCCGTGGTCGCCACCTTCAACTACCGGCGCACCAAGCTCCAGATGGCGGCCAACCCGCTGCCGCAGGCCGGGCCGGGCGCCGGTGACCAGCAGGTGCCGGGCATGGGCGCGATCACGAAGGTCATGCCGCTGATGTCGTTCATGACTCTGTTCACGGTGGCCGTGGTGCCGCTGGCCGCCGCGCTGTACGTGGTGACCAGCACGACGTGGAGCGCGGTCGAGCGGGCGGTGCTGTACCGGGACATGCCGGGCAGCGCCGGGGCGCTGGCCGCCGCTGTCTGAGGTCGCGGAGGTCTCGGCTACCGCCCGGTAAAGGTCCAGTACGTGAACGGGGTATTGCGGACCGGACGGCGAACTTGGACGATCGGCCAAACCACACCTCCGAGGCCGTAACCCGTCCCCTGCCTCGAACCACCTCGGCTGGGGAGACCCCATTGCCGGGCTACCGAGAATGGAGTCTGACCATGAAGCTGCTGCGAGTCGGTACGGCAGGGGCGGAGCGACCGGCGCTCCTCGACGCCGACGGCACCCTCCGTGACCTGTCGGGCATCGTCGCCGACATCGACGGCGAAGTGCTCGCCGACGCCGCCGCGCTCGGCCGGATACGGGCCGCCGCCGACGCCGGTGACCTGCCCGTTCTCGACGCCGACGGGCTGCGCGTGGGGCCGCCGGTCGGGCGGATCGGCAAGGTCGTCTGCATCGGGCTCAACTACCACGACCACGCCCGCGAGACGGGCGCCGAGCCGCCCGCCGAGCCGGTCGTCTTCTTCAAGGCGGCCGACACGGTGGTCGGCCCCGACGACACCGTCCTGGTGCCGCGGGACTCGGTGAAGACGGACTGGGAGGTCGAGCTCGCCGTGGTCATCGGGCGTACGGCGCGCTATCTGGAGTCGCACGAGGAGGCGCTCGCGCACGTCGCGGGGTACGCGGTGGCGCACGACGTCTCCGAGCGGGAGTTCCAGATCGAGCGGGGCGGCACCTGGGACAAGGGCAAGAACTGCGAGACGTTCAACCCGCTGGGCCCGTGGCTGGTCACCGCCGACGAGGTGGCGGACCCGCAGGCGCTCTCCCTGAAGCTGTGGGTCAACGGCGAGCTGAAGCAGGACGGCACGACCGCCGACCAGATCTTCCCGGTCGCGGAAGTGGTGCGGTACGTGAGCCGGTTCATGACGCTCTATCCGGGCGACGTGATCAACACGGGGACGCCCGCGGGCGTGGCGATGGGACAACCCGAGCCGAAGCCGTACCTGCGGGCGGGCGACGTGGTGGAGCTGGAGATCGGGGGGCTCGGCCGGCAGCGGCAGGAGCTGAAGGGGGCGTAAGCCTCCCGCGAGGCGGTGCGCGGCGTTCCCGGTCCGCCGGGGGCGCCTGCGCGTCATCAAAACGTGGTGAGGGCCCCCAACGCCGTCCCGCTGAGCGCCGCTTCGGCCGGAGTCAGTCCCATGGCGTCAGGCTCGTCCAGCGGGCCGCGGCCCGGCGCGCGAGCACGAGAGCCGTGTGGGGGACCTGCACCGGGCGGTCCACGACGAGGCGGTGGTCCTCGTGTCCCGGCCCGGGAGGAGCTGTACAAGCAGGCGCTCCGCGACATGTGGCCCCACTGGCCGACCATCACGTGAGCTACGCACCACGTGACGTCCGCTCAGGCAGCGAGGAATCGCTCCAGCGCCTCCACCACCAACGCGTGATCCTCGACCTGCGGCAGCCCCGACACCACCACCGCACCGATCACCCCCGCCCCCTCGACCGCGATCGGAAACGCGCCGCCGTGCGCCGCGTACACGTCGGGGTCGAGGCGGGAGGAGTCCTCGAACGTCGTGCCCTTGGCGCGGAAGCGCGTGCCGACGAGGAGGGACGAGCAGCCGTACCGTTCGACGACCCGGCGCTTGCGGTCGATCCACGCGTCGTTGTCCGGGGTCGAGCCCGGCAGCGCCGCGTGGAAGAGCTGCTGGCCGCCGCGACGGATGTCGATCGCCACCGGGGCGCGGCGCTCGCGGGCCAGCTCCGCCAGGAGCGTGCCGAGCGTCCACGCGTCGTCGTGGGTGAAGCGGGGGAGGACCAGGCGGGCCTCCTGGGCGGTCAGTTCGTCGAGGGTGGGTGCCTCGCTCACCGTGCTCCTTGCCACGTTGCTCACAGCGTCACCGTCACACCGTCGCGCGCCGAACGGCGGGCCGCCTCGAGGACGTCCAGGGCCGCGGCCGCCTCGTGGGCGGTGACGGGGTTCTCGCCGTTGCCGCGCAGCGCGTCGGCGATCGCCGCGTAGTACGCGGGGTAGTCGCCCGGCAGGGTCCGCAGCGGGCGGCCGCCGCCCGTCAGGGGGGACTCGCCGGAGCCGACCCGGCCCCACATCGACTCGCACTCCACGCCCCACGGGGTGTGCGTGGCGGGGCGCTTGCCCTCGCGCAGCGCGGCCTCCTGCGGGTCCAGGCCGTACTTCACGTAGCCCGCCTGCGAGCCGAGGACCCGGAAGCGCGGGCCGAGCTGCGCGGTGGTGGCCGAGACGTAGAGGTGCGAGCGGACGCCGTTCGCGTGCGTGAGGGCGAGGAACGTGTCGTCGTCGGCCTCCGCGCCGGGGCGGCGGACGTCGGACTCCGCGTACACGCTCGTCACCGGGCCGAAGAGCACCAGGGCCTGGTCGACGACGTGGCTGCCCAGGTCGTAGAGGAGGCCGCCGATCTCCTCGGGGTTCCCGGACTCGCGCCAGCCGCCCTTCGGCTGCGGCCGCCACCGCTCGAAGCGGGACTCGAAGCGCCATACGTCGCCGAGCTCGCCGTCGGACAGGAGCGCCCGCAGCGTGCGGAAGTCGTTGTCCCAGCGGCGGTTCTGGAAGACGGAGAGGAGCAGCCCGCGCTCGTCGGCGAAGGACGCGAGCTCGCGCGCCTCGGCGGCGGTGCCCGCGATCGGCTTGTCGACGACGGCCGGCAGGTCCGCCTTCAGGGCGGCGGTGGCGAGCGACACGTGCGTCTTGTTCGGGGAGGCGATGACGACGAGGTCGAGCTCGTCCGCGCGCTCCCACAGCTCGTCCGCCGACGCGGCGCAGCGCAGGTCGTCGCCGAACTCGGCGCGGGCCTGGGCCTGCCGCTCGGGGTTCGACGTGACGACCGTGTCGAGGACGAGGCCCTCGGTGGCGGCGATCAGCGGGGCGTGGAAGACGGAGCCCGCGAGGCCGTACCCGACGAGGCCGACGCGGAGTGGAGAGCGTGAAGAGCCTGTGCCAGTCATGCCTTCCACTTAAGCAACGGTGTTGCCAAAGTGCAAGCGGGCGGGACAATGGGCCCGTGAAGTCGTACGTGAACAGGGTGAATCCCGGAGTGAACCTGTCGGCGCTGCGCGGGCACAACGCCGCGCTCGTGCTCGATCTGCTGCGCGCGGCGGGCGAGGCGGGCATCAGCCGCCTGGAGCTCGCCGAGCGCACCGGGCTCACCCCGCAGGCCGTCAGCAAGATCACCGCGAGGCTGCGCGCCGAGGGGCTGGCCGCGGAGGCGGGCCGCCGCGCCTCCACGGGCGGCAAGCCCCGCACCGTGCTGCGCCTGGTCCCCGCCGCGGGCCACGCGGTCGGCCTCCACCTGGACCGCGACGAGCTGACGGCGGTTCTCGTCGACCTGACCGGCACGGTGGTCGCCGAACGCCGCGCCCCGCTCGCCTTCGGCGCGGGCGCGCGGGCGGTGGTCGAGGCGGCGGCGGGCGAGGTGCGGGAGCTGCTGGCGGGCGGTGCGGGGCGGGGGTGCCCGGTGTCCGGGGTCGGCGTCGCGCTGCCCGGGCCGCTCGACCACGCCGAAGGGGTGCTGCACCGCGTCACCGGGTTCCCGGAGTGGGACGGGTTCGCGCTGCGGGACGCGCTGGAGGCGCGGCTCGGGCTGCCGGTCGCCGTCGACAAGGACACCAACGCCGCCGCCCTCGGCCTGGCCCTCGCGGGCGCCGCCGACTCCTTCGCCTACCTCCACCTCGGCACCGGGCTCGGCGCCGGCCTCGTGCTCGGCGGCGCCCTCTACCGGGGCGACCGCACCGGCGCCGGTGAATTCGGCCACCAGGTGCTGCAGTTGGACGGCCCGCCCTGCGAGTGCGGGGACCGGGGCTGCGTCGAGGCGCTCTGCCTCGCGGCGGTCGCCCGGGGCGAGCTCGACGAGGCGGCACGGGTGCTCGGCACGGCCGCGGGGAACCTCGTCGGCCTGCTCGACGTCGACCGCGTGCTGCTCGGCGGCCGGACCGTCTTCGCCGCCGCGGACCTCTTCGTACGAGGGGTCGGCGCGGTCGTCGCCGAACGCGTCCGGCGCGGGGGCGGGGCCGTCGCCCGGGTGCGGGTGGGCCTCGCCCCCGGCGGGGAGCGCGGCGTCGCCGAGGGGGCGGCGCAGCTCGTCCTCGCGCCGCTGTTCGGGCGGGCGGCTATTCAGGCAGTGGCCTGTCCTGGACGACGTTCTTCATGACGAGGGTGGACGTCAGGCGCTGGACGCCGGGGAGCCGGGCGAGCTGCTGGTCGTAGAGCTGCTGGAACGCGGCCAGGTCGGTGGTCGCGACCCGCAGGAGGTAGTCCGGCTCGCCGAACAGGCGCTGCGCCTGCAGCACGTGCGGGACGGCCGCCACCGCCTCTTCGAAGGAGGTGACGGTGTCCGGGGTCTCCCAGCGCAGCGTGGCGAAGACGAGGGCCTCGAAGTGCAGGCCGACCGCCGCGGGGTCGACGACGGCCCGGTAGCCGCAGATGGCGCCCTCGCGTTCGAGGTCGCGCAGCCGGCGGTGGCAGGGCGAGACGCTGAGCTGCACGCGAGCGGCCAGTTCGGTGACCGTCAGACGGCCGTCCAGTTGCAGCTCGGTAAGAATTTTCCGGTCCAAGGCGTCCATGGAGAAGAGTTTCCCCCACATCCCGAGATCATGGGGTAAAGACGCAAACACTTTCGGGCATATCCGCCCTAGCCTTCCCTCCAGAGCACGGCGTACGGCACGTACATCACGTACAAGCACGTACATCACGTACAAGAGGGAACGGAACGATCGATGGATACGACGACACTGGCGGCCTTTTTGGCAGTTGACCTGCTGCTGGTGTTCACGCCGGGCGCGGACTGGGCCTACGCGATCTCGGCCGGACTGCGGGGGCGCTCGGTCGTTCCGGCCGTCACCGGGCTGATCGCCGGGCACGCGGCCTATGCGCTGGTGGCCGTCGCGGGCCTGGCGATGCTCGTGGCGAACTCCCCGGCCACCCTCACCGTCCTGACCGTGGCAGGCGCGGGCTACCTGCTGTGGCTGGGCTGGGGGGTCCTGCGGCAGTCGGCCGCTCCGGCCGTAGCGGGCGAGAGTGCGGCGGTGGGCGGAAGCGGCGAGCGTGCGGACGCCTCCCGCGTGCGGGTCATGCTGAAGGGGGCGGGGATCAGCGGCCTCAATCCGAAGGCGCTGCTGCTGTACTTCTCGCTGTTCCCGCAGTTCATCGACCCTGCCACCGGCTGGCCGCCCGCCGCCCAGACGGGTCTGCTCAGCACGGTGCACCTGACCGCGTGCGCCGTCGTCTACCTCGCCGTCGGCGTCCTGGCCCGCACGGTCCTGAGCACCCGGCCCTCGGCCGCCCGGACCGTCACCCGCGTCAGTGGCGCCATGATGATCGCCATCGGCGCCCTGCTGCTGGTGGAGAGCCTGACCGGCTGAGAGCCTGTGTCATATCCCCGGCCGGGCGGGCGGCGTCTGGCACGCACGCTCGCCGCGTTGCCGAAAAGCCCTGGTAGCTCCGCTACCAAGGCTTCCCGGCGCCTTGCGATCGCACGCACCAGACGCCGCCCGCTGATCCGACCGGGGATATGACACAGGCTCTGAGGCCCGGTCAGTCTCCTTGCGGGCGCGGCCTGAGCAGGTCGTCCACGAGGGTGTCCACCAGGCCGCGGGGGATGCTCGCACCCGTCAGCGCGCGGTAGACGATCGGGCCGACGAGCGCGTCGACCGTGGCGTCGGCGCCCAGCACCGGGGAGATCTCGCCCGCGTCGATCGCGCGCGTGAGCATGGCGCGTTCCTGCGCGCGGCGGGGGTTGAGGTAGCGCTCGTGGAAGCTCCGGGCCGTGTCGGGGCTGTGCTGCGCCTCGGCGATGAGCGCGAGCAGGACCTTGCCCGCGGGGTCGCGGGTGAGGAACCGCGCGAAGCCGCGCAGGTAGCCGCGGATGGACGCGGCCGTGGGGCGGTCCGCCGGGACGGGGAGGCGCTTGTCGCTGTCCTCGATCAGGGTGTCCAGGAGGATCTCGACCTTCGAGGGCCACCAGCGGTAGATCGTCTGCTTCGCGACACCGGCACGGCGTGCGATCGCCTCGACGGTCAGCGCGCCGAAGCCGTTCTCGACGAGCAGGTCGTCCGCGGCGTGCAGCACGGCCAGCCGCGCGGACTCGTCGCGCCGACTGCCGGAGTGGGGCCTGCGGGGCGGCGGGGGCGGGGCGGGCATGCGGACACGATACCCGGGGGTGGTCGGGGGGTTCGGGGGCTCGCGCGGAATCCCATTGTCTAGACGCTACGGTGCGTCTAATCTAATTCTCGGACCACCGTTCCGACCCCTTCCCGGCCACGGGACCGACCACAGGCCCGACCGCTTCCTGGTCGCTTCCCGATCACTTCCGGGCCACTGAGGAGCACGTATGACTGCCAGTACGCCCGACCCCGGCACCCGGCACGCCCTCGTCATCGGAGCCTCCCGAGGGTTGGGGCTCGTCCTCACCGACGAGCTCGCCCGGCGCGGCTGGCACGTCGTCGCCACGGCCCGGCAGGCCGGCGACGAGCTGCGGGCGAGCGCCGACGCCGACCACGGGCGCGTACGCCTGGAGACGCTGGAGATGACGAGCCCCACCGAACTCGCCGCCCTGCGCGAGCGCCTGGCGGACAGCCGCCTCGACCTGCTCTTCGTCAACGCCGCGATCGACCGCGGGAACCTGCCGATCGACGAGGTGCCGACCGACATGTTCACCGAGGTGATGGTCACCAACGCGCTGAGCCCGCTGCGCGCCCTGGAGGCCCTCCGCGACCTCGTCGTGCCCGGCGGGACCGTCGCGGTCATGTCCTCCGACCAGGGCAGCATCTCGCGCAACACGGAGGGCGGTTACGAGCTGTACAAGGCGAGCAAGGCCGCGCTCAACCAGCTGATGCGCAGTTACGCCACCCGCCATGGCGACGACGGACACACCAAGCTGCTCATCGACCCCGGCCACAACCGCACCCGGCTCGGCGGCCCCGACGCGCCCCTCGCGCCGCACGAGAGCATCCCGGCCGTCGTCGACGTGCTCGAAGCGCAGGCGGGCGTCCCCGGGCTGCGGTTCCTCGACCGGCACGGCGAGCCCGTGCCCTGGTAGGACCCAAACCCGGCCCGGCGGAATCTCGCCTGATCGAGGGGGATCGGGGTGGCCGATCGGGCCTATCGGGCGGTGGCAGGGCGGTGCGCCCGCGCGCGCGTGGCAGGGTCGCGAGCCATGCCGGTGGGCGCAGCCCGCAGCCCGCGTCGGCCGCAGCCCGCGTCCGCTCAGCAAAGGTCCTCCATGCGCTTGTGCAGTTCTCTCGCCCTCGGCCTCACCGTCGCTGCCGCCGCTCTCGTGCCCGTGGTGGCCGGGGCGCCCGCGGCGGCGGACGGGAGCACGGCACGGGGCGGGCACGTGTGCGCGGCGGCCGCTCGGCCGGGGGCGGCGGCCGGCGGGGCGCCCTGTGCCGGGGGCCCTTCCGCGCACCGGCCCACCTGCGCCCTGGACGACAGCGCGGACTTCCCCATCGACACCCGTATCCACCGCGGGCCCGGCACCTACCGGACGGGCGACGGCTATCAGGAGTGGACGGTCGACCTCACCAACACCACCGACGAGACCTGCGGCCGGGTCCACCCGATCCTCGTCCTCGTCGACCGGGCGCGGACGCTGAGGCCGGAGCAGATCCAGCTGGAGTTCGACGACGGGACGCGGCGGCGGTCCGTGCCCTTCGAGAGGACCGGTCAGGGCGAGAACGTCGGCGTCTTCGACGGCGACGGCTTCGGGGGGTTCAGGGTCGCGCCGGGCCGGACTGTCAGCGTCCGGGTCCGGCTCACCTTCACCTCCGACACCGAGGCGAACCACGTCGTGGCGTCCGCCGCGCTCGTGCAGCGCAGGGACGACGACGGGGACTGGGTCGGCGACTCCAACGACTATCCGTTCGACGTGGTGGCCGAGGGGCCCGCGACGCCGACCGCCGAACAGCTCGCGCAGACGGGGCCGGGCACCCCGCTCGCGACGGGCCTCGCCGCGGGCGCCGTCCTCCTCGGCGCCGGGGCCGCGGTCGTGGGCGCCCGGCGCTTCCGGGCCAGGCGCCGCTGAACCGGCCGAGCGCCACCCCGCGTTCACCCGGGTGTTCACGTACGTCTGCGAACATCCCCGAGTGGACAACCCGAACCCCGCGCACCTCCCCGCACACACCGCCGCGCACCTGCTCGACCAGGCGCCGGGCGCGCCCATCCGCTCCGGCATTCCCGAGCACGGCCGCATCCCGAAGTACTACGCCGTGAAGGCCAGGATCGCCGCGCTCATCACGGAGTTGGGGGACGGGCAGCCGCTGCCCACCGAGCGGGATCTCGCCGAGCGGTACGAGGTGGCGCGCGAGACCGTGCGGCAGGCGCTGCGCGAACTGCTCCTGGAGGGGCGGCTGCGCAGGCAGGGGCGCGGCACCGTCGTGGCGGGCCCCAAGCTGGAGCAGCCGCTGTCGCTGGCGAGTTACACCGAGGGGGTGCGCAGGCAGGGGCGTACGCCCGGCCGCAACCTCATCTCCCTCGACCGCTTCCCCTGCCCCGGCGCGCTCGCCGCCGAGATCGGCGCCGCGCCGGGCGAGCCCGTCTGGCACATGGAGCGGGTGCTGCGCGCCGACGACGAGCGGGTCGGCCTGGAGAGCACGTACGTCGCCGTGGAGCGGGTGCCGCGGCTCGACACGGACTTCGAGCCCGACTCGTCGTTCTACGCGTATCTGCGCGACCGCCTCGGCATCTCCTTCGGGGACGCCGACGAACGGATCGAGACGGTCCTCGCCACCCCGCGCGAGGCGCTGCTCATCGGGACGCCGCCCGCCCTGCCCATGCTGCTGATCCACCGGCTCTCGCGGGACACGGCGGGCCGCCCGCTGGAGCGGGTGCGCACGCTGTACCGGGGGGACCGGTTCTCGTTCACCACGCATCTCGGCTGAACCGGCCCGCACCGGCGGCCGACGCGACATCCAGGTCACGTAAACATAACGGGTCTAGGCCAAGCTTGGGTGGCCGTTCACCGTCCCGTTGCCGACCGGTCCCGCGCGGGTCACCGGCCCCCAGGAGCGTTGCGGCCGTGAGAGTCATCGTCGTAGGAGCCGGCGTGGTGGGAACCATGCACGCCTGGCACGCAGTGGAGCGCGGCCACGAGGTCGTACAGATCGAGCGCGAGAGCGAGGCCCGGGGAGCGTCGCTGCGCAACTTCGGGCAGATATGGGTGAGCGGCCGGGCGGGCGGCGAGGAGCTCGACACCGCCCTGCGCGCCCGCGAGCTGTGGGAGGGCATCGGGGAGCGCGTGCCGGGCCTCGGGTTCCGGGCCATCGGCTCGCTGACCCTGGTGCGAAGCGAGCGCGAGCGCGCCGTCGCCGAGGCGGCGCTCGCCCGCCCGGACGCGGCCGCCCGCGGCTACGAGCTGCTCACCGCCGAGGAGGCGCGCGACCTCAACCCGGCCCTGCGGGGCGAGTTCAGCGCCGCCCTGTGGTGCGAGCGGGACGCGGCCGTGGAGCCGCGCACCGCCCAACTGAGCCTGCGCGAGGCCCTGTCGACGTCCCCGCGCTACACCTTCCTGCCGGGCCGCGAGGTCCGCGAGGTCGTCGGCACGGGCAGCGTCCGCGACGACCACGGCGACGTGCACACCGGCGACGCCGTCGTGCTCGCCACCGGCGCCTGGCTCGGCGGCCTGGTGCGGGAGCTCGCCGGGCCCGACCTGCCCGTGCGCCGCGTACGCCTGCAGATGATGCAGACCGAACCGCTCGGCGAGGCGCTCACCACCTCCGTCGCCGACGCCGACAGCTTCCGCTACTACCCGGCGTACAAGTCCGACGCGCTCGACGCGCTCAACGCCGGGCAGGCCCAGCCGCCGACCGCCGCCGCGCACAAGATGCAGCTGCTCATGGTGCAGCGCGCGGACGGCGGCCTGACCATCGGCGACACCCACGAGTACGAGCACCCCTTCGCCTTCGACACCCTCGAAGACCCCTACGACCACCTCACCGAGGTCGTCGAGGGCTTCCTCGGCCGCCCGCTGCCGAAGATCAGGCGCCGCTGGGCCGGGGTGTACGCGCAGTGCGTCGACACCGGCCGGGTCGTGCACCGGCAGGAGCTGCGCCCGGGAGTGTGGCTGGTCACCGGGCCCGGCGGCCGCGGCATGACCTGCTCGCCCGCCATCGCCGAGAAGACCGCGGACCAGCTGGGATGGTGAACGAATTGAGCACGCACCGCACGGACCTCGTCGTACTGGACATGGCGGGGACCACCGTCGCCGACGGCGGCCTCGTCGAACAGGCCTTCGCGGCCGCCGCACGGGAGCTCGGCGTCGAGCCGGACTCCGCCGACCACGCCGCGAAGCTGGAGTACGTCCGCGCCACGATGGGCGAGTCCAAGATCTCCGTCTTCCGGCACCTCTTCGGCGAGGAGGGCCTCGCCCGGCAGGCGAACACCGCCTTCGAGAAGGCGTACGGGGCGCTCGTCGACGGCGGCCGGATCGCACCGGTCCCCGGGGCGCGCGAGGCCATCGAGGAGCTCGGGGAGGACGGCAGGACCGTCGTCCTGACCACCGGGTTCGCCCGGGTCACCCAGGACGCCATCCTCGACGCGCTCGGCTGGCGCGACCTGGTCGGCCTGACGCTGTGCCCCGCCGACGCGGGCGGCCGCGGGCGCCCCTACCCGGACATGGTGCTCGCCGCCTTCCTGCGGACCGGCGCCGCCGACGGCGTCCGGAACGTGGCGGTCGCGGGCGACACGGCGTACGACATGCTCAGCGGCGTACGGGCGGGCGCCTCCGTCGTCGCCGGGGTGCTCACCGGCGCCCACGGCGACGCGGCGCTGCGCGAGGCCGGGGCCACCCACGTCCTCGGCTCCGTCGCCGAGCTGCCCGCGCTGCTCAGGGGAGTGGGCTGATGGGCAGCGGCATCCGCTTCGACCGGGTGTCCGTCGCGTACGGCGGCACCACCGTCCTCGACTCCCTCGACCTGACCGTCGAGCCGGGCGAGGTCATGGCGCTGCTCGGGCCCTCGGGGTCCGGCAAGACCACCGCGCTGCGCGCCGTCGCGGGGTTCGTGCGCCCCGCGTCGGGGCGGGTGTTCATCGGGGACCGCGACGTCACGGGCCTTCCCCCGCACCGGCGCGGCATCGGCATGGTCGTCCAGCAGTACGCGCTCTTCCCGCACCTGCGCGTCGCGGACAACGTCGCCTTCGGCATGAAGGCGCGGAAGGTCGCGAAGAGCGAGATCCCCGGGCGGGTCGCCGAAGCCCTGGAGATGACAGGGATGGCCGCGTACGCCGCGCGGTATCCGCGCGAGCTGTCCGGCGGGCAGCAGCAGCGGGTCGCCATCGCGCGGGCGCTCGCCATCCGGCCCGGGGTGCTGCTCCTCGACGAGCCGCTGTCCGCGCTCGACGCGCAGCTGCGGTCGGGGATGCTGGCGGAACTGGCCCGGCTGCACCGGGAGTTGCCGGACGTCTCCATTCTGTACGTCACCCACGACCAGGTGGAGGCGCTGACCCTGGCGGATCGCATCGCCGTCATGGACCGGGCGCGGCTCCAGGACTGCGGGACGCCGCAGGAGCTGTACCGGGCGCCTCGGACGGAGTTCACCGCCTCCTTCGTGGGCAACGCCAACCTCCTTCCGGTGACGGTGGGTTCGGGCGGCGTGTCCCTCGGCGGGACCGAGCTCAAGGTCGACACGGGGGGCGTGGCCGCCGGGGTGACGGCCACGCTGTGCGTGCGGCCGCATCTGGTGCGGCTCGGAGAAGGGCCCAATTCCCTTACCGGGACGGTGACCGAGGTCCAATGGCGGGGCGCCACGCACCGGTTGTACGTGGATGTCTCCGGCGTGCGGGTGAAGGCGGACCTCCTCGAGCTGAAGTCGCCTCCTGCGACGGGGGACTCTGTGACGTTGCATTTCGCAGCTGAGGACGCGGTGCTTCTGTCCGGCGGGGTGACCGATGGGTAGTCCTCGTGAGCGCCTCCTGTCCGGCGAACCGGCGCCGGGGGCTGCGCCCACCCGTTCCGCCCCGGCGGAAGGCAGGCCCACAGCGGCGGCGGCAGTGGCAGCGGCAGTGGCGACGCGGCGCTCGGGCGGGCCGGGCGGGAGCAGGGCGCGGGCGGCCCGCAAGGTGCCTGCCTTCGTCTGGGCCCTGCCGCCCATCGCCGTTCTCGGCCTCGTCTTCCTCTACCCGCTCGGGCTCGTCGTCCAGCAGTCCGTGCGGCCCGACACCGGCGGGACCTCCCTCCAGCCCTACTCCGACGTGTTCGCCTCCGAGGCGTTCCGGGAAGCCCTCGGGACCACCGTCTGGCTGGCGGCCGGGGCGACCGTGGGATGCCTCGTGCTCGGGTTCGCGCTCGCGCTGGTCATCGCCTTCGTGCCGTTTCCCGGCGGGAAGGCCGTCTCGCGGTTCATCGACGTCTTCCTCTCCTTCCCGTCCTTCCTGATCACCCTCGCCCTGCTGTTCGTCTACGGGACGAAGGGCATGGCCAACGGCGTGTGGACGGACGCGACCGGCACCGCCGAGGGGCCGTTCCAGTTCCTCACCACCCCGTGGGGCGTGCTGCTCGCCGAGATCACGTACTTCACGCCGTTCGTGATGCGCCCGCTGCTCGCCGCGTTCTCGCAGATCGACACGGCACAGCTGGAGGTCGCGTCCAGCCTGGGCGCGAAGCCCGCGCGGATCGTGCGGCGCGTGATCCTGCCCGAGGCGCTGCCCGCGCTCGCCGCCGGCGGCAGCCTCGTCCTCGTCATGTGCCTGAACGAGTTCGGGATCGTCCTCTTCACGGGGGCGAAAGGGGTCACGACCCTTCCGATGCTCGTCTACAGCAAGGCCATCCTCGAATCCGACTACCCGGCGGCGTGCGTCGTCGCCGTCGTCAACATCGCGATCTCCGTGGGCCTCTACGGCCTCTACCGGGTGGTGAGCCGTCGTGCTGGTGCATAGCCGCGGGGCGAGGTGGGCCACCTGGGCCCTCTTCCTCGTCCTCTTCCTCCCTCTCTTCGCGCTGCCGCTGCTCGTGATCCTCGCGGCGTCGCTGTCGGAGCACTGGTCGGGGGCCTTCCCGTCCGGCTTCACCGGGGAGCACTACGCCTCGGCCACCCGCGGGGAGTCGCTCAAGGCCCTCACCACCAGCCTGGTCACCGCGGTGAGCGCCAGCCTGCTCGCGCTGACCGTCGGGGCGTGGGCCGCGCTCGCCGGGGCCTCGCTGAAGAAGGGCGGGAAGAGGGCGCTCGACGCGCTGTTCATGCTGCCCGTCGCCGTGCCGTCCGTGGTCGTCGGGCTCGCCGTCCTCGTCGCGTTCTCCGAGCCGCCGGTGATCCTCAACGGCACGCGGTGGATCGTGATCCTCGCGCACGCCGTCCTCGTCACGGCGTTCGCCCACCAGTCGGTCGCGGCCGCGCTCGTCCGGCTCGACCCGGCGTACGAGCAGGCCGCCGCGTCGCTCGGCGCCCGTCCCTCGTACGTCCTGTGGAAGGTGAAGCTGCCGCTGCTCCTGCCGTCCCTGACGGCGGCCGCCGGGCTCTGCTTCGCGCTCTCCATGGGCGAGTTGAGCGCCACGATGATGCTCTACCCGCCGGACTGGCTGCCACTGCCCGTGCGGATCTACGCGGCCACCGACCGGGGCTCCCTCTTCACCGGCGCCGCCCTGGCCGTGGTCCTGATGGCGGCGACGCTGCTCGTGCTCTTCGCCGTGTCCCGCGTGCGCACCCGCGCCTCCTACCGCTGAACTCACCCCCGTCCCACGGTTCTTCAAGGAGTACGAAACGTCATGTCCCGCCTCAGCCCCCTGCCCCGCGTCCCGCGCGTCCGCACGATCGCCGCCGTCACCGGAGGCCTCGTCCTGGCCGGCTCCCTCACCGCGTGCGGCGGCGACTCCGCCGCGTCCGACGAGAAGACCGTCACCGTCTACAGCGCCGACGGCCTCAAGGGCGAGAACGGCGACGGCTGGTACGACCAGGTCTTCAAGGACTTCACGAAGAAGACCGGCATCAAGGTGAACTACGTCGAGGGCGGCTCGGGCGAGATGGTGCAGCGCGCCGTCCGCGAGAAGTCCAACACGCAGGCCGACGTCCTGATCACACTGCCGCCGTTCATCCAGCAGGCCGATGAGAAGGGGCTGTTGCGGGCCTACAAGCCCCGGGGGTCGGAGCAGGTCGGAGCCGCGGACAAGGACGCCGACGGCAAGTGGACCTCCGTGGTGAACAACTACTTCGGCTTCATCTACAACAAGAAGGAGCTGCCCGGCGGCAAGGCGCCCAAGACCTGGGAGGACCTCACCGAGGGCTCGTACAAGAACAAGGTGCAGTACTCCACGCCCGGCGTCGCGGGCGACGGCACCGCCGTGCTCATCAAGGCGATGCACGACTTCGGCGGCAGGGAACCGGCGATGCGGTACCTGAAGAAGCTCCAGAGCAACAACGTCGGCCCGTCCGCCTCCACCGGCAAGCTCGCGCCCAAGGTCGACAAGGGTGAGCTCCTGGCCGCCAACGGCGACGTCCAGATGAACTACGCGCAGTCCAAGGACATGCCCCACCTCGGCATCTGGTTCCCCGCCAGGCAGGGCGGGAAGCCGACCACCTTCGCCCTTCCGTACGCGGCCGGGCTGGTCAGCAGGGCCCCGCACGACGCCAACGCCAGGAAGTTCCTCGACTACCTGCTCAGCAGGGAGGCGCAGCAGCAGGTCAGTGAGATCGGCGGCGGCTTCGCGGCCCGCCGGGACATCGAGGCCACCGACGCCGACGCGGTCGCGCTCGGCAGGATCGTGGCCGGCGTCGAGGTCTTCGAGCCGGACTGGGCGGACGTCTCGAAGAACCTCAAGGAGTACGTGGAGGACTGGAAGTCGGCGACCGGCAGCTGAGCGGTCCTCGTCACCGAGCGTTCACCGTCGCACCTCTGGCCCCGGGGTGCACGGTAGCGAAAAGATAACAGGTATGGACCCAACGCCCCTGGATCGTCAGGGGCGTTGGCGTGTGCCGCCCCCGCACCCCGAACTCCGGAGGACCACGTGTCGTCAGGCATCACCCGCCGCTCACTGCTCGTCTCCACCGCGGCCGCCGCCCTCGCCGCAGGCCCCCTCGCCGCCGTCGCCAAGGCCGCGGCCAGGACCCCGAAGGTCCTGGTCATCGGGCTCGACGGGGCGCTGCTCAGCCGAATCAAGGACGCCGACACCCCCACGCTCAAGGGGCTGATGAGCGCGGGACTCACCGCCCCCAGCGCCCTCTACTGCGACCCGCTCGCGCCCACCTCGTCGGGGCCCGGCTGGTCGACGGTCATCACCGGCGTCTGGCCCGACAAGCACAAGGTCGTGAACAACGACTTCACCGGGCACGACCTCGCCTCCTACCCGGACTTCATGACGCGGATCGAGGCCGCCGCGCCAGGTCTGCGGACGTACGCCGTCGCCTCCTGGGCGCCCATCACCGACATCGTCTTCTCCGCGAAGGTCGACGCCCGCGTCTCCACACCGGCCGCCGAGTACGACGCGGGCACCACCTCGCGCGCCGTCGCCGAACTCAGGAGCGGCGACCCCGCCGCGGTCTTCGTCCAGCTCGACAACGTCGACCACGCGGGCCACTCCAGCGGCGCCGCGAGCCAGGCCTACCTCGACGCGCTGCACGGCGTCGACACCCAGGCCGGGCAGCTCGTCGCGGCCGTCAAGTCCCGTGCCACGTACGGCGACGAGGACTGGCTCATCATGGTCACCGCGGACCACGGACACACCGACGCGGGCGGCCACGGCGGCTCCAGCTGGGCCGAACGCCAGACCTTCCTGATCGCCACGGGCCCCGCCCTCACCCCGGGTTCGGTCCGCCACGACGTCCGCATGCCCGACGTCGCCGCCTCCGCCCTCGCCCACCTCGGCATCGCCCTCGACCCGGCCTGGCGCCTGGACGGCCGCCCGGTCCAGCAGCCGCGTCCAGACGACTTCGACGCCCTGCGCGCCCGGCTGACCGGCCCGGTCGACGAGAGCGGCATCGGCTCCGGCGTCATCGGCTTCACCCACACGCCCCCGGCCGGCTGGAGCGTCGACAACACCCGGATGGGCACCGGCGGCATGACCGAGTGGCGCGGCTGGTCCTTCACCACGGACGAGTTCTGGACGAAGGCCCAGCGCGGCCAGGGGCGCGAGAACAACATCCGCGCACGCGGCGTCTTCGCGGTCGCCGACGGCGACGAGTGGGCCGACAAGTCCTTCTCGGGCACCTTCAACTCGACGCTGATCAGCCCCTCGTACGACGTGCGGGGCGGCGCGCGGGCCACCCTGACCTACACGACGTACTACCGCCAAGAGGCGCCGCAGAAGGGCGAGGTGCTCGTCTCGTACGACGGCGGGGCCCCGGTCGCGGTGAAGACGTACGCGGCGGACACCCCCTCCGTCGTCGAGAACATCGCCCTCCAGGTCCCGGCCGGTGCCCAGAAGGCCCAGGTCCGCTTCCGGTACACCGGGGGCAACAACTGGTACTGGACGATCGACGGGGTCAAGATCACGACTTCCTGACTAGGCTGGGGGCGTCGGCACAGCGCTGTCCCGGCGCCCCAGGCAACCCGTACACCGCAGGAGTGCACCCCATGGCAGAGCGCAAGCCCATCGAATCGTGGCTCACCGACATGGACGGCGTGCTCATCCACGAGGGGGTGCCGATCCCCGGCGCCGACTCCTTCATCAAGAAGCTGCGCGAGTCCGGCAAGCCGTTCCTGGTCCTGACGAACAACTCCATCTACACCGCGCGCGACCTCCAGGCCCGGCTGACCCGCATGGGCCTCGAAGTGCCCGTGGAGAACATCTGGACCTCCGCGCTCGCCACCGCCAAGTTCCTCGACGACCAGCGCCCCGGCGGCACCGCGTACGTCATCGGCGAGGCGGGCCTGACCACCGCCCTGCACGACATCGGGTACGTCCTCACCGACCACGACCCCGACTACGTGGTCCTCGGCGAGACCCGCACGTACTCCTTCGAGGCCATGACCAAGGCCGTCCGCCTCATCAACGGCGGCGCCCGCTTCATCTGCACCAACCCCGACGAGACCGGCCCCTCCACGGAGGGCCCGCTGCCCGCCACCGGGGCCGTCGCCGCGCTGATCACCAAGGCGACCGGCAAGACCCCGTACTTCGCGGGCAAGCCGAATCCGCTGATGATGCGGACCGGCCTGAACGCGATCGGGGCGCACTCCGAGACCAGCGCCATGATCGGGGACCGCATGGACACCGACGTCCTGGCCGGTCTGGAGGCGGGGATGGAGACGTTCCTGGTGCTCACCGGGTTGACGAGCCGCGCCGACATCGAGAAGTACCCCTTCACGCCCTCCAACGTCGTGAACTCCATCGCGGACCTCGTAGACCGCATCTGACCTGCGGCGGAGCCGCCCACGGGGGCTCGGACGGCTTGTCCCGAGATGCGAAGGGGCGCGGGGCGCGTGAACCTCGTAATCAGGAGGTTCACGATGCGTATATGTTCGCTTGCTGTCCGTGGGGCCGGGGTGGCGGTCGCCTTGGCGGTCGCGCTGCCCGCCGCCGCCCAGGCCCACGACGAGGGCTCCGTGCGGGCCACCGTCACCCCCTCCGGCGCCACCGTGGAGGTGAGCGTCACGGGCTGCGGGGGCACCACGGGGACGGCCGGTTCGGGCGCCTTCGAGGGGGACGCCCAGCTCACCGGCCGCGACGGCGGCAAGTACGCCCTGAACGGCAGCGCCAGGATCCGGCACGGCATCTCCGGCTCCTACGACGTCACCGTCACCTGCGACGGCCACCCGCACCAGGGCGTCGGCACGGTCCGGGTCATCGGACACCACGAGGAACGGCACCACCAGGAGCCGGTCTCCCCGGTGCGGGCCGGCGGTGGCGGCGCCGCGCAGCACGTGACCACGGCCTCGTCCAAGGCCCAGGAAGCGGGCCCCGGCACCCTGCACGCCGTGATCGGCCTGGTCCTCGCGGGGGTCGCGGCCGTCGCCGTCGCGATCCGCAGCGTCCGCCGGCGCCGCTCCGAGTGACGGGCGGGAGACGACCGTGTCCAGTGGTGCGCACTCCGGTTCGGGACGCCTGCTCACCGGCGTCGCCTGGGCCGTCCTCGTGGCCGGACTCTGCCTCTGGGGCAGCGACGTCGCCGGGCTGCGCGGCGGACTCTCCGGGCCCGCCACGGGCGACGTGGCCGCGGTGGGCCGCCCCCTCGACGTCGAACTCCCCTCCGCGCACGAGCCGTTGGCGCCCGCGCGCCCGCTGCGCGTCGAGGTGCCCGCGCTGAAGGTGCGGGCCCCGGTGTCGGCCCGCGGCCTGGACGCCGACGGAGCGATAGACCCGCCGTCCTTCGCGGAGTCGGACACCGTCGGCTGGTACGGCGGCGGCACCCGTCCCGGCGCCGCGGGCGCCGCCCTCCTCGTCGGCCACGTCGACACCGAGACCGAACCCGCCGTCTTCTACGACCTCAGCACCCTGCGCCCCGGCGAGGAGATCGAGGTGACCCGCGACGACGGCACGGTCGCCCGGTTCACGGTGGACGACGTCCGGGTCGTCACCCGCGCCCGCTTCGACGCGAGGAAGGCGTACGGCCAGCACCGGAAGGGCCGCGCCGAACTGCGCCTCATCACCTGCGGCGGCACCTTCGACAGGAGCGCCCGCGCCTACACGGCGAACGTCATCGTCTCGGCGTACCTCACGGGCGTCGAACGGTGATCCGCGCCCGCACGGCCTCCGGGTACCTGGCCCGGTCGGCGGCCCGCTCCCCCCGGAGCCGCCGACCGGACTGGTCCTCGACCGCGCGCGCACGAGTTGCGGGAGAAACCCGGCGTCGGCGCGGGAGGCACGTGACCATTCCGGAAATGCGGAATGGCAGGCATGGGGCCGGGGGCTCGGGCCGTGCAACCGACTGTAGAACGAACACGCGCGCGGGCCTAGAGGGCGTGGGGGGAAGAAATGACGCCAAGTCGCCCCGCGTGTCCCCTCCGTGATCGCCGCAGGTGGCGCGGGACGCTCAGCACGGTTCGGACTTTCCGTCCAGCAGCGCGGTGTCGCTGATCATCCCCTTGATCACCTGGACGGCCACCTGATCGATGGCCTGCTGCTCGTGGCGCGCGTAATGGCGCAGCACCTCGAAGGCCTTGTCGACGTCGGTGCCCCACCGCTCGGCCAGGGCGCCCTTGGCCTGTTCGATGCGAATGCGGCTGTCCAGCGCGGTCTGGAGCTGCTCCGAGAGGGTCCGGCACTCGGCGTGCGTCCGGTGATTGGCGAGACCCACCGCCGCGCCGTGCGCCAGCACCGTCGCGATTCTGAACTCCCGCTCGCAGGGCCCGGATCCACGTGTCTGCGGAACGAACACGTTGAGCACGCCGAGAATGGACTCCCGCCGCCGCAGCGGCACCGCGTACGTCTCCGCGACCCCGTACCGGGCGGCCTGCGCGGCGAACGCGGGCCAGCGGGCCTTCGCGTCGTCGAGGCCGACCGGCGGCACGGGCCGCCCGGTGCCGAAGCTCTCCACGCACGGGCCGCCGCGGTGCTGCACCGCCAACAGGTCCCGGACGCCGTCCGGTTGGCCGCTGGAGGATATGAGGCGCACCCCGCCCTTCCCGCCCGTGTACATGACCCCGGCGCTCCGGACGTCGAGGAGTTCCACGCAGCGGTCCGAGAGCCACTGCAGGTACCTCTCCGCGTCGAAGTCGTCGGTGAGGGTGTCCGCGGTCTTCACCAGGACCTCCGCAAGCCGCAATTCGCTGTCGCGGTCCCGCATGACCCGTCCTCCTCAACTCCCCGCGCACTGCGCCTACCCGGCGCCGCGTCGCTGTAACAGCTCTTCGACAGGTCTCCGGACGGGCCTGCCGGACCTCGTGGGCGAGGACGCGCGTATGTCAGGATTGAACTCGGCCAGTGCACCCGAGGGGGAGTGGATGTACCGCAAGAACACCGGTCGCGGGCACGGTTTCGCGGCCAGGGGAGTGCGGGCGGGAGCGGCACTCGCGGGGGCGGCGCTGCTGCTCGCCGGATGCTCGTCCTCCGACGGTGACTCGGACGGGCCGTCGAGTTCGACGGTCGGACAGCAGCCCAAGGACAAGGACCCGTACTGGGTCAATCCGGACGGCAACGCGGCCAAGCAGGTCACCTCGTACGCCGATGACGGCGAGAAGGACGACGCCGCGCTGATCCGGAAGATCGCCGAACAGCCCGTCGCCGAGTGGCTCGTCCCGGAGAACGCGGAGGACCAGGCACGCGGGTTCACCGAGGCCGCCGAGAAGGCCGACCGGGACGCCCTGCTCGTCCTCTACAACATCCCGCACCGCGACTGCGGCCAGTACTCGGGCGGCGGCGCGGCCGACGGCGACGCGTACCGCGCGTTCATCGACCAGGTCGCCAAGGGCATCGGCGACCGCCACGCCACGGTGATCCTGGAGCCCGACGCGGTGCTCCACATGGTCGACAAGTGCACGCCGGAGCAGTTCCACGAGGAGCGCTACGACCTGCTCAAGGGTGCCATCGGGAAGCTCAAGTCCCTGAAGGACACCAAGGTGTACCTGGACGCGGGCAACGCGGGCTGGAAGAACCCCGACTCCCTGTGGGAGCCCCTGAAGCGCTCCGGCGTCGAGCAGGCCGACGGCTTCTCGGTGAACGTCTCCAACTTCCAGACCACCGAGGTCAGTACGGAGTTCGGCAAGAAGCTGTCGGCGAAGATCGGCGGAAAGCCGTTCGTCATCGACACGGGCCGCAACGGCGCCGGGCCGTACACGAAGGGCAAGGACCCTTGGTGCAACCCTCCCGGCCGCGCGCTCGGCGAGACCCCGACGACGAAGACGTCCGATCCCCTCGTCGACGCGTACCTCTGGGTCAAGCGGCCGGGTGAGTCCGACGGCACGTGCCGGGGCGGCCCCAAGGCGGGCGAGTGGTGGCCGGAGTACGCGCTGGGCCTCGCGAAGGCGTCCGGCTAGGGGCGCGGGGAACTGCGCGAGCAACCACAAGAAAGCCGCAGTCGCGTCTGCGCGGTGACTCGGCAGACGCGACTGCGGCTTTTCGCGGGCTGAGCGCGCAGTTCCCCGCGCCCCCGACGGGGCGCTGCTAAGGCACGCGCACCCACCGCGCCTTGCTGGGCGTGCCCTGGTCGTCCGTCACGAACAGCATGTACCAGCCCGACTCCACCAGTGACCGGTTCTTCGGGACCGTCACGGAGACCGAGTCCCCGCTCTTCTTCAGGTCGAGCGCGATCGACGTCTGGTCGATGTCCGTGACGTGCGTCGACGCGCTCGGCTTGATGAGGCGGGCCGTCCTGATGGACGAGGCGTGCTTCGTCGGGAACGTCCCCGTGCCGCCCCGCCGGATCGTCTCCGGGCCCTTGCCGAGCGCAGGCTGCGAGCCGTGGTACAGGTACGGCGGCGTGTAGATCTCGATGCGCTGCTCGAAGACGCCCGGCTTGGTGTTGGCCGCGTCGGCGTAGAGCGAGTCGGAGCCGAAGAACATCACGCGGCCGTCGGGCAGCAGGATCGAACCGGAGTGGTAGTTGCGGCCCACCTCGGGGTCGGCCACCCGCCTCATCCCACCCGTCTTCGCGTCGTAGATCCGTGCCTGGTGGATGTTGGAGTCGCCGCGCCCGCGGTAGTCCTCGGAGCCGCCGGAGATCAGCACGGTGTCGTCGGGCAGCGTGGAGATCTGCGGGTAGCGCGTGCCCTTCTCCAGCTCGGGCCCGTCCGCGAACATCGGCTTCCCGGCCTTCAGGTCCACGATGCGGGTCTTCTTGCTGGACTCCGCGGACTCGCCGACGCCACCGCCGCCGACCACCATGTACTTCTGGTCCTGGGCGGGCGGCAGTTCGACCGTGCCGGAGGTCTCCATGAGCTTGCTGTCGCTCAGGCCCGGGATGCCCTTCCACTTGTTGGTCCCGAGGTCCCAGATGCCGGGCTTGCGGCCGACGTCGTCCGGGCCGTAGCCGGCGTTGGAACCGGAGTAGAAGAGCTTGCCGTTGGCCATCTGGAAGATCGCCGGGTACGTCGGGAACTGCCGGATGCCCTTGGTGTACGTCCACTTCTTGGTCGACGGGTCGTACACCTCGTTCTTGCCGGGGACCAGCTGGCCGATCTCGTCGAGGCCGGAGGTGGAGAGGATCCTGCCGTCGGTGAGCGTGGTCAGCGTGGGATACCAGCGCGCCTCGTTCATCGGGTCGACCTTGATGTACCGCTCGGCGACCGGGTCGAACTCGAAGGTGTCCTTGATCCCCTGGAAGTCCTTCTTGTCCAGGGCGAGCTTCTGCGCCATCCCGTAGACGTTGCGGGTGTCGGAGCCCTTCAGGCCCTGGATGCGGTAGTTGTCCTGGGTGCCCGTCTCGTGCTGGGCGCCGCTCCGCTGCGCCTCGACGTAGACCCGGCCGAGGCCCGGCTCGGTGCGCAGGAACGCGCCGGTCTGCTTGTCGAAGACCTTCTTGGCCTTCTCGACGAGGATGTTGTCCTTGGAGACGAACGTCTTGCCGTTCTTCCTGCCGGTGAACCGGGTGCCCGCGGGGATCGTCTTCGGCTCGTCCGGGTCCTCGTTGTGGACGATCATCAGGCCGCCGGCCTTGGTGATGTCACCCTTCAGCTTCTCGTAGCGCTGGGTGCCGCCCGCGATCAGCAGGTTGCCGTTGCCCAGCTGGGTGTGGCCGGTGCAGAACAGGTCGGTGGGCGTCGGGATCTTCTTGATGGTGTTCTTGACCGGATCCCACAGCCGGGTGTCGAACTTCTTCTTGTCGAAGTTCTTCTGGTTGTTGCCGGACCCGGCGACGAGCAGGACCTTGCCGGTGTGGAGGAGGGCCGCGTGGATGGTGTTCTGGCGGTACTCCTCGGGGAAGTTCACGACGTCCCAGTGGCCGTTGTCCGCCTTGTACTCCGGCTTGTTGATCTTGTAGTCGTGGTACTTCTCGGAGCCCACGCGCCACAGCCACGGTCCGTTCATCCCCGCCAGCGCGAGGACGACCGCCGCGCCTATCGCGATGCGGCGGGCGCGGCGGCGGCTGGAACGGTCTTTCATTTCTTACGTCCCCCAAGGGAAATCTGCAGGGTCTGATCGGGTGCGGCCCAGGTGGGCTTCTGCTGCGGGGCGTGCGGCGGGGGCGCCGCGGCGTCGCGCTGCTGCGGGACCGAGGCCGCCGGCTCCTGCGGCGGCCCGTAAGTACCGCCCTGCGCAGGGGGCTTGGGCTTCTTCCTGTCCTGCCGCATGCCCCAGCGCCACGCGAAGACCGGGGCCGCCGTGATCAGCAGGGCGAACGTGGCCCAGGTGATCATCGCGGGGTGGGAGTGCCCGTACACGAAGGACGCGGCCATCGAGCCGCCGAAGACCAGGATGAAGAACAGGTGGATGCGGAAGGTCCCGAACAGCGTGTCCGGGCTGGCCGAGTCGCCCTTGGGGGTCACCACGAACTTGCTCTTGCGGCGCAGGGCGGCGTCCAGGAGCGAGCGGGCGTAGATCGGCGCGGAGAGGGCCGACATCACCATGCCCGCCACACCGCCGGAGCCCTCGGGCTCGTGCGGGGAGACGTTGTGCCTGCGGTTCCAGATGTAGAGGCCGATCTGCAGCGCCGAGGCGTTCCCGTACAGCATCAGCCAGATGGTCGGGTCGATGTTCACGCCGGACGCGCCGAGGCCCAGGAACAGCGCGCAACTCAGCGCGGCCAGGATCCAGTTCAGGGCGGACATCGGGTAGAAGATGACCATCATCGTGTAGTTGAAGAGGCGGCCCGGGGGCAGCGAGAACGGCGCCTTCCAGAACTGCTTGAGGATCGTCTCGTAGGTCCCGCGCGACCAGCGCAGCTGCTGCGTGAAGAAGTCCGTCCAGGCGTTGGGGCCCTCGCCGACCGCAAGCACGTCGGGGGTGTAGACCGACTTCCACTTCTTTCCGGTGCCGGGATTGGTGGCCCGGTGGATCTCGAAGCCGGTCGCCATGTCCTCGGTGATCGAGTCGTACAGGCCGCCGATCTGCTTGAGGGCCTTGATGCGCACCGCGTTGGAGGTGCCGACGAACATCGGGGCGCCGTACGCGTTGCCCGCGCGCTGGATCAGGGCGTGGAAGAGGAACTGCTGCGACTCGGCGGCCTTGGTGACGAAGTTGTCGTAGTTGCCGTAGACCTGCGGGCCGATGACGAAGCCGACGTTCTCGTCGCGGAAGAAGCCGAGCATCCGCTCCAGGTAGTTCGGCATCGGGACGTGGTCGGTGTCGACCGAGGCGAAGAAGTCGTAGTCGTCGCCGTGCGCGTCGAGCCAGGCGTTGTAGTTGCCGTGCTTGGTCTTGGCGCGGTGCGGGCCCTTGGCCATGTTCCACTTCGCCACGCCCTTGCGGGAGAAGTGGTGCACGCCGAGCCGTCGGCAGACCTCCTTGACCTCCGGGTCGTCACCCTCGTCGAGGAGCCATACGTGCAGCAGGCCGCGGTGGCGGATCTTGACCGCGGCCTCCAGCGTCCTCGTCACCATCTCGATCGGCTCCTTGCCGGGCACGAACGAAGTGAGGAAGGCGACTCTGGTGCCGGACTCGGGCACCACGGGGATCGGGTCGCGGGCGACGAGCGTCGCGTGCGCGTTGGAGAGCACGTTCATGCAGCGGAAGAACTCGATCAGACCGATCGATATGAGCATGACGATGTCGAGCGCCGGCAGCCAGTCGTTGGCGACGTAGTCCCGCTCCGTCCAGTGCTCGGGCTGCAGCAGCCAGCCGAGCAGCACCAGCGAGAGCAGCGGTGCGGCGCCGAGCATCAGCGCGGCGCGCACCTTGTGCGGCTCCTGCGAGAGCAGCGAGCGGTACCTCACCTTGTACGGCTTGCCCGGGTCGGGCTGGGTGAGCGGTCCCGCGAGGCGGCTGTAGTGCTCGTAGTCGTACCGCGGCAGGGTCGTCCTGATTCTGCGGAAGCCGCCGGTCCGGTGCGACACGGCTCTGAGCTGGGTCGTCTCTGACGGGTCGTTCTGGCGTCCGCCCGTCGGCGTCGGCGTCGACGTCATGAGTCATCCCCCCGCACGCGGTTCCCCCGCGCGTTCGTAGGTCGTTCCGTCCGCTTGCGGTCCCCCTCGACCTTCGCGAACACATCAGAGGAAGGCCACCGTCTCCCTAGACATAGAAATGCGACCTTCCGGTTGCATGATGCCCCCCTCGGCATCGCTTCACGAACGGGACCCCCGTCCCTGCCCCGCCGCGGCCGCCCCGGGCCCCCAACTGCCCCGTACCGCCCGCCTCATGAGAGCCGATGGCTCCCAAACAGGGTTCTACGCCCTACGGTGTGATCGCAAGGGAGAAACGAGGCGTTAACGGTCAAAGGAGCGCATTGGGGCATCTGTTGGGACGGGTGAGCTGAGACGGGTGCGAATATTGCCGAAGTGCTCCCGTATGGCCCGCTCGGCCCGGAGCGCGTCGCCCGAGCGCACCGCCGCCAGGATCTCCCGGTGCTGGCGGCAGGTGACCGAGGGGTCCTGCGGCACGTCCACCAGATCGGTCCGCACCCGGTGGAAGGCGTCCCAGAAGGCCTCGAGGACCTCGCCGAGGAGGATGTTGCCGAGGCCCCGGTAGAGCGTGGCGTGGAAGGCGCGGTCGGTCTCGGCGCGCACGGCGGCCTCCGGGGACGCCGCCTCGGACTCCATCCGTTCCACCAAGGCGTCGAGTTCGGCCAGGTCCTCGGCGGGCACCCGGCCCGCGAGGCGCGCGATGAGCCCGGTCTCCACGGCCTCGCGCAGCTCCAGGAGCTGGAGCAGGCTGTCCTCGCCGCGGTAGTGGCCCGCGACCGTGCGGAAGGTGAGGCCCTCGATCATCGGGGCCACGGACATCGGGCCGACGTACGTCCCGAAGCCGTGCCTGATCTCGACGATGCCCATCGCCTGGAGCGCCTTGAGGGCCTCCCGGACGGAGTTCCTGCTGACCCCCAGGCGCTCCATCAGCTCGGGTTCGGTCGGCAGCGAGGCCCCGGAGGGCAGCCTCGAGTCGATGATGAGCTTCTTGATCCGCTCCTGGATGTCGCGCGCCATGGCGCAACGGTAGCGGTACGGATACGGGGACCGGCCCCGCGCGGACACGACGAAGGCCCTCCGCGTGAACGGAGGGCCTTCGCTGTCTGTGCGCCGCCAGGGACTCGAACCCCGGACCCGCTGATTAAGAGTCAGCTGCTCTAACCAACTGAGCTAGCGGCGCCCGCTGACCTGGATAACTCTACCGGACGTCGAGGGATGCTCCGGACCACCCGGCGGCCTTCCCGCCGGGGCCGGGGGCCCTCGGGGGAGTGCCGGGCGGGGCCGCTCCATCATTCGGACCGTCAACATGCGGTATCCCGGGACAGTTGCGAAACTGACGGACGTGCAGATGCGCGTACATTCTTTTACGGGGTGTGAGGGGAATCGCATGGAGGCGGCTCCGCTGTTCGAGGAATTCCTTCCCGAGAGCGACTGCGATTGTCCCGGCTGTATCCACTGGCGCCGCACGGCGCACGTCCTGCCACCGCGGCTCGGCGGTCACCCCGCCGCGCACGGCGCCCGCCGCGCCCTCGTGCTCGCCGCGGCGGCCGGCACGGTGCTCGGCGGCCAGACCCTGCCCGCGGTGGCATCGGCCGAGGTGGGGACCCATCCGGTGGTACCGGGCGCGGCCCCCGCCGACGACGGCCCCGACGAGGGCACGGGCAACCCGCAGGGCGGCGTGAGCCCGCTGCACGGCGGGGCGGCCACCTCGACGCCGGGCGCGCCGGGGCTGACGACCCATGGCGCGATCACCCGGGCGGAGATCATCGAACGGGCCCAGAAGTGGGTCGCGGCGAAGGTGCCGTACGACATGGAGAAGTACTGGCCCGACGGCTATCGGCAGGACTGTTCGGGCTTTGTCTCGATGGCGTGGAATCTCACCGGCAACGAATGGACGGGCAGTCTCGGCAGCTATGCCGTGCGTATTGCCAAGGAACAGCTGCAGCCCGGCGACATTCTCCTGTTCCACAATCCGGCGAACCCGACGAAGGGCTCGCACGTGACGATTTTCGGCGGCTGGACGGACGGCGCGCGCACGCATTACACCGCGTACGAACAGACCCGCCCGCACACCAGGAAGCAAGCCACCCCCTATGCCTACTGGACCAACGGGGACCGCTATCTGGCCTATCGCTACAAGGGCGTGAGCGAGGGCGCGCCGGGCGGCTCGGGCTCCGTCCCGACGCCGTACCCCGGCGCGCGCTCCTTCGGCCCCGGCGCGAACAACGCGTACGTGACGCAGCTCGGCAAGGCGCTGGTCGCCCGGGGCGGCAAGCGCTTCTACCGGGCGGGCCCGGGGCCGCGCTGGAGCGAGGCGGACCGCAGGGCGACGCGGGCGTTCCAGCTGGCGCAGGGCTGGCGGGGCGGGGCCGCGGACGGGCTGCCGGGGCCGACGACGTGGTCGTACCTGATGAAGGGCAAGGGGCGGAACATCCCCGCCGCGGGTGCGGACGGGCCGGTGACCGGCAGCGGTGCGGGCGCGCCCGCCTACCCCGGCCGGGCCCTCTTCCGCCCCGGCCGGACCGACCCGGCGATCGAGCGGCTCGGCAGGCAGCTGGTGAAGAAGGGCTTCGGCAGGCACTACGCCAGGGGCCCGGGACCGGCCTGGAGCGAGAGCGACCGGCGCAACGTGGAGGCGTTCCAGCGGGCCCAGGGCTGGCGGGGCGCGGCGGCCGACGGCTATCCGGGGCCGGAGACGTGGCGGCGGTTGTTCCGGTGAGCGGGGCGGGGACGCGGTGCGCAGGCCCGGGGCCCGGACGCGGAGGCGGCCCGGGCACGAACGAGAACGAGGCACGAATGAGTCGGAGGCACCGATGAGTGCGACGGCGGCTTCCCAGCCCCAGTCCCCGCAGGAACCGTTCGCGCAGTCCGGCGGGGCGAACGAGCCGGGCCCCGCGCGCGGGCCGCGGGTGATCCAGAGCGAGGCCACCACCGAGATCCCCGTGCACCTCCTCTTCCGCGACGACCCGGACGACGCGACGGGCGTACCGCTCCCGCCCGCCGTGGTCCGGCGCAGGCAGGGGACGGGGGAGCAGCCGCGCACGGCCCGGCGGCCCGCGCCGTCCGGGCCGGCGGCGCCGGTGCGCCCCGTGCCCGACGTCGGCCCCGCGCTCGGGGGACGGCGGGCATGGGTGCTGCCCGGCCTCGCCGGGGTGCTCGGCGGCTGCGCGGGGATCGCCGGGGGCGCGCTCTCGCTGTGGTGGGCGGGCGTGCTGCCGGAGCCCGCGCTGCGGGTGACGGGGCTGCCGGGGTACGAGGGCGCCGGGCTCGGGGCCGCGCAGTGGGCGTCGCTCGCCGGGTCCGGGACGCTCGGCCTCTTCGGCTTCGGCGGCCTGGCCCGCGGGCGGGTCGGCAGGGCCTGGGTGCTCAGCCTCTTCGGCCGCTACCGGGGCACTGTCCGCCGCACCGGCCTGATGTGGGTGAACCCGCTGCTGCTTCGCCGCCGGGTCGACGTACGGCTGCGGCACTGGCGGAGCGAGCCGATGCCGGCCGTGGACCGCGGCGGCGTCGCCCTGCGCGTCGTCGTCCTCGTCGTGTGGCAGGTGAAGGACCCCGCGCGGGCGACCCTCGCGATCGAGGACCACCAGGAGTACCTGCGGGAGTGCGTGGAGGCGGCCACGGCCCGGGTGCTCTCGCGGCTGCCCGCCGACGCCTTCCACGACGAGGCCCCCACCCTGCGCGACACCGAGGCCGTCGGTGCGGCGCTGACCCGGGCGCTCGCCGCGGACACCGGGGCGGTGGGCCTGGAGATCTTCTCGGTCCGGCCCACCCGCATCGAGTACGCCCCCGAGGTCGCCGCCGTGATGCAGCGCCGCCGGGTCGCCGCGCTCGACGCGCGCCACCGCGACACCGTCCTGACCTCGGTGGTCGACTCGGTCGAGGACACGGTGACGCGGCTGACCACGCGGGGCCTGGTGGAGCTCGACGACTACGAGCGCAAGGCTTTGGTGAAGGACCTGACGGTGGCGTTCTATACGGGCCATGGAGAACACCGATGACCACCGCCCCGGCCCCGCCGCCTCCCTCGCCCGCCTCGCCGCCGACGCCTGGCGGCTGACCGACGGCGTCCCGCGCGCGGTGCTCGGGATCGCGGGCCCGCCCGGCACGGGCAAGTCCACCCTCGCGCGGGCCCTGGTCGAACGGATCGGGGAGGGCGCCGCCTATCTGCCGCTCGACGGCTTCCACCTCTCCAACGACCAGCTGGCGCGGCTCGGCCTCACCGGCCGCAAGGGTTCGGAGCCGAGCTTCGACGTGGCGGGGTACGTCGCGCTGCTGCGCCGGGTGCTCGACGACCCGGCGCACGACATCTACGTACCCGATTACGACCGCACGCTCCACGAGCCGATCGCCGCCCGCCACCGCGTCGCCCCGGCCGCCCGGCTCGTGATCACCGAGGGGAACTACCTCGCCTGCGATCTGCCCGGCTGGCGCGCGGCGCATGCCCTGATGGGGGAGTGCTGGTACGTCGACTCACCAGCAGAGGTACGGCAACAGAGGCTGGTGGAGCGGCAGTTGACCGGCGGGCTTGCGCCGGAGGCGGCCGCCGTCTGGGTCGCGGTGAATGACACGCCCAACGGTGAACTGGTCGCGACGTCCCGCGGGCGATGCGGACGGATCCTCTCCACGATTGGTATGGACATGTTCAACTAACGGCAATAATCTGAGGCTTGGTCTAGACCGCAGTGCGCGCACGTCCCACGGAACTCCCCACGTTCGGCAGGAGCGGCACATGCGAAACAAGAAGATGTACGCGGCCCTGGTCGGCCTCGGTACGGCCGGCGCGTTCGCGCTCTCCGCCAGTGGCGCCAGCAGCCACGGCTACACCGATCTGCCCGCCAGCCGCCAGATCAACTGCGCCAAGGGCGTGGTGACCAACTGCGGTTCCATCCAGTACGAGCCGCAGAGCGTCGAGGGCCCCAAGGGCTTCCCGGCGGGCGGGCCCGCGGACGGCAAGATCTGTTCGGCGGGCATAGCCGGTTTCGACCAGCTCAACTCGCCCAGGACGCCGGGCGGCGGGGCCTGGCCCACGACCAAGGTGAGCGGCGGGCAGAACTACACGTTCCGCTGGCAGTTCACCGCGCGTCACCGCACCACCGACTTCAAGTACTACATCACCAAGCAGGGCTGGGACGACAGCAAGGCGGTGACCAGGTCCGCCCTGGACACCACGCCGTTCCTGACCGTGCCGTACAACAGCCAGCAGCCGCCCGCGACACTGTCGCACAGCGGCGCCATCCCGAGCGGACGCAGCGGTCACCACGTGATCGTCGCCGTCTGGACGGTCGCGGACACCTCGAACGCGTTCTACGCCTGCTCGGACGTCCAGTTCTGACCGGTCCTGACGTCGAGTTCTGACCGGCCCTGACGTCCGGTTCTGGCCGGACCAACTGCCCGACCCGCGCCTGAGGGTGGCCCTTCCCCACACCCCACAGGCAGGTCCTGCGCACGCCGTGCCGACCTCACGGCGTGCGCAGGGTCTACATCTGACGGTACGTCAATTATGGTGCGCGGTCATGGAGAGCACCGGAACCACCGTCGCGGAACTCGTACGGGTGCGGTGGGGCGACCACCGCACCGGACTGCGCCACCCGGGCGGCGAACTGACCCACCACCAGCTGGCGGCGGGCGCCGCGGCGCGGGCCGCCCTGCTCGCCGGCCTCCTGACGCCGCGCGGTGAGCCCCACATCGGCGTCCTGCTCGACAACACCCCCGAATACCCCCTCTGGCTGAGCGCGGCGGCGCTCGCGGGCGCGGCGGTGGCGGGCATCAACCCCACCCGGCGCGGTGCGGAACTGGCCCGCGACATCCTGCACACCGACTGCCAGGTCCTGGTGACACAGCGAGCACACCTACCCTTGCTCGACGGCCTTCAACTCCCGGACGTGCGCCTCCTGGTGACCGACACGGCGGCCTACCGTGAACTGCTCGCCCCCTACGCCGACGCGAAGCCGGACATCGCCAGGACCGTGCGCCCCGGCAGCCGCATGCTGCTCTACTTCACCTCCGGCTCGACCGGCGCCCCCAAGGCCGCGATCTGCAGCCAGGGCCGCCTCGCGGCGGCGGGCCGCTCCCTGGTCGCCCACTTCGGCATCCGCCCCTCGGACACCCACTACATCTGCATGCCCATGTTCCACGGCAACGCGGTGATCGCGGACTGGGCGCCGGCGCTGGCCGCGGGGGCGGGCGTGGCGCTCCGCGAGCGCTTCTCGGCGTCCCGGTTCCTGCCGGACGTACGGCGGTTCGGAGCCACGTACTTCACGTACGTGGGCCGCGCGGTCCAGTACGTCCTGGCCACGCCCGAACGCCCCGACGACCGGGACAACCCCCTGCGGGTCGGCTTCGGGACCGAGGCGGGCGCGGTGGACGCGGCGCGCTTCGAGGAACGGTTCGGGGTGCGGCTCGTCGAGGGGTACGGGTCCTCCGAGGGCGGCGCGGCGATCCAGCGCACCCCGGACACGCCGACCGGGGCGATCGGCCGCGCCGCACCCGGCGACGACCTCGCGGTGGTCGACCCCGGGACGCGGCGGGAGTGCGCGGCGGCCCGGTTCTCCCCGGCCGGGCGCCTGCTGAACGGGCGCGCGGCGATAGGGGAGTTGGTGAACCGGGGCCCGAACCCCTTCGAGGGGTACTGGCGCAACGACGAGGCCCAGGCGGAACGCGTCAGGGACGGCTGGTACTGGACGGGCGACCTCTTCTACCGCGACGCCGACGGCTACCTCTACTTCGCGGGGCGCCAGGACGACCGGCTGCGGGTGGACAGCGAGAACCTGGCGGCGGCGATGATCGAGAACATCCTCGCGCGGTACGGCGGGGCGGCGGCGGTGGCGGTCTACGCGGTGCCGGACCCGGTCGCCGGGGACCAGGTCATGGCGGCGCTCGCACCGGCCCCCGGCACCCCCTTCGACCCGCTCGCCTTCGCCGCGTTCCTGCGCTCCCAGCCGGATCTGGGGACGAAGATGGCGCCGCGCTTCGTGCGCGTGCTCCCCCGGATGCCGGTGACGGCGACGAACAAGGTCGCCCGTGGCGAGCTGCGCCGCGAGGGCTTCCGGTGCCAGGACCCCGTCTGGTGGCGCCCGCCGGACTCGCCCGCCTACCGTCCGCTCACGCCCTCCGACGTGACGGAACTGGTCTCGCAGTACGAGGCGCGGGGGCGCGGCGCCCTCCTGGACCTCTGAGACCTGCCCCCCCCCGGAGGCGGAGGTGAGGGATCCGTGGGGAAGGGACACAACTAGGTAAAACCGCTCGTCTGACCGATTACGATCCACGTCCATGAGCGCGCCAGAACAGACCGAGACCGGCCCAGGGCAGGACGAGACGTCCCTGATCCAGCAGGGCCCCACCCCCGCGGCCCGCGCCCGCCGCGCCCGCATCGCCGCGGCCTCGGTGCTGATGGCAGCGGCGGCGGTGGTCCTCGCGCTGCGCCTCGCGAGCCGGTCGTCCGTCCTGGTCGTCGGCGTCTACGGCCTGCTGCTCATCCTCTGCGGCGGCGTCATCGAACTGAGCCGCCGCGGCCGGACGAGGCTCGGCACCTGGCTGCTCGCGGCGGGGCTCGCGGCGGCCCTGTTCATGGACGGCTTCGTCCTGTCGTGAGCCGCGCGAGCGTGCCGGGCGTCGGGGCGCAGGCGGGGGTTCAAAGACAGGCTCTAGGACTCCAAGTACCGCAGCACCGCGAGGACCCGGCGGCTGTAGCCCTGCGCGCGGGACAGGCCCAGCTTGTCGAAGATCGCGTTCAGGTTCTTCTCGACCGCGCTCAGCGAGATGTGCAGCTTCTGCCCGATCGCCGCGTTCGTGTGGCCCTCCGCCAGGGCCTCGAGCACGGTCCGCTCCCGCGGTGTGAGCCGGGTCAGCGGGTCGACGTGCGTGGTGCGGATGAGCAACTGCCGTACGACCTCCGGGTCGATGGCGGCGCCCCCCGCATGCACCCGCTCCAGCGCGTCGAGGAACTCCTCGACCTGGGCGACGCGGTCCTTGAGGAGGTAGCCGACCCGCTCGGCGCTCGAAGTGAGCAGCTGCGCGGCGTAGTTGCGCTCCACGTACTGGGACAGCACGACCACGCCGATCTCGGGGCGCAGTTCGCGGATCCGCACCGCGGCGCGCAGGCCCTCGTCGGTGTGGTCCGGCGGCATCCGGATGTCGGTGACGACGACGTCGGGCGTGTGCGCCCCGACTTCGCGGAGCAGGGCGTCGGCGTCGCCCACGGCGGCGAGGACCTCGTGGCCCTCCTCGGCGAGCAGCCGGACCAGGCCCTCCCGCAGCAGGGTCGAGTCCTCGGCGAGGATTACGCGCACGGCAGCTCCGCGGTGATCGTGGTGGGCCCTCCGGGAGGGCTGTCGACATGGAAGGTGCCGTCGAGCGCGGCGACCCGGCTGCGCAGCCCGGTGAGCCCGCTGCCCGCCGGGTCGGCGCCGCCGGTCCCGGTGTCGCGGACGAGAACGGTGAGCGCGGGGCCGTCCCGGTGGACGCGCACGAAGACCTCCTCGGCCGCCGCGTGCTTGGCGGCGTTGGTCACGGCCTCCGACACGACGAAGTAGGCGGCCGTCTCGACGGGGGAGGGCAGCGGCTGCGGCACGTCGTACTCGATGCGCACGGGTAGCGCGCACCGCTCCGACACCCCGCCGAGCGCCTCGCGCAGGCCCACGCTGTCGAGCGCGCTGGGGTAGACCCGCCAGGCCACCTCGCGTAGTTCCGTCAGGACTTCCCGCGCCTCCTTGTGGGCCTGTTCGAGCAGGGCGTCGGCCCGCTCCGGGGTGCGGCCGCGGCGGGCCCGGCCGAGCAGCATGGCGAGGGCGACGAGGCGCTGCTGGACGCCGTCGTGCAGATCGCGCTCGACGCGGCGCCGCTCCACGTCGACGGCCCGGACCACCGCGGCGCGGCTGGTGGCCAGTTCGTCGATGCGGCGCTGCAGGAGTTCGCGTTCTGAGGGGCCGAAGCACTCCCGGGCCAGGCGGGCGTCCTGGTCGGTGAGGGCGCGCAGTCCCTGCACGGCGAGGAAGAGCAGGGTGCCGCCGAGGACGACCTGGCTGAGCAGGTCCACCCAGGTCATCGAGGAGTGGGTGACCGACACGGCGAAGATCCCGGCGAGCACGGCACCGAAGTCGACGAGGCCGACCACGACCGCGCACAGCAGCCCGGAGTACGTACGGGCCGCGAGGTAGCGCAGGACCTGCTGGTCGCAGGCGCGGTGCTCGGGGAAGACGTCGTGGAAGAAGAGGGAGCGGCGCCACCGCTCCAGGGCGGTGAGCCGGCGGGCGCCCGCCGCGAGGAGGGCGTGGGCGCGGGCGCGGGTGCGCGGCCAGAGCAGGAAGGCGCCGAGGCCCGCGCCGGCGCCGGCGAAGTACAGCAGGCCGAGCACGGCGGTGAGGCAGCCGACGAGCACACCGCAGACCCGCAGGACGAACGGGGCGGCGACGGGCTCCTTCACATCGCCCGACCCTAGCCGAGCCCAGGGGACCCTAGTCCGCACGGCGGTGGCGGGGCCCGGCCCCCCGCCCGCTCCCGTCGCGGGAGCGCACGCGCACCACCACGTACACCGCGACCGCGAGGAGGACGAGGGCCAGGACCGCCTTGGAGAGGAGGCCCACGTACGTCTCGACCGCGTCCCACTGGTCGCCGAGCCAGTAGCCCGCCATGACGAGGACGGTGTTCCAGACCAGGCTGCCCAGCGTGGTCAGGGCGAGGAAGACCGGCAGGCGCATGCGTTCCACTCCGGCCGGTACGGAGATCAGGCTGCGGAAGATCGGCACCATCCGGCCCAGGAGCACGGCCTTGGTGCCGTGCCGGGCGAACCACGCCTCGGTCTTCTCCAGGTCGGAGCTCTTCACCAGCGGCAGCCTCGCCCACAGGGCGTGCATGCGCTCGCGTCCGAAGAGCACCCCGATCCAGTAGAGGGCGGCGGCGCCGGTCACGGAGCCGAGCGTGGTCCAGAACAGCGCGGAGAACAGGCTGATCACGCCCTGCCCCGCGGCGAAGCCGGTGAGCGGCAGGATCACCTCGCTGGGCAGCGGCGGGAACAGGTTCTCCAGGGCGATGGCGAGCCCGGCGCCCGGTCCGCCAAGCACGTCGACGAGGTCGGCGGCCCAGCCCGCGATGCCCCCGGCGGGTTCCCGGGGGAGGGCGAGAGTCATGAGGTCCATGAAGGCAACGCTAGAAAGCGCAGGTCAGCGGCGGTATGGGGGTTGCCGTCGAGACAGGGTGCGGGAAACCACACCCCCAGAACGCGGCCTCACGCGAAAGGGCGTCCCCGGAAACCGGGAACGCCCTTTCGGCATTCGCAAGTGCGCCGCCAGGGACTCGAACCCCGGACCCGCTGATTAAGAGTCAGCTGCTCTAACCAACTGAGCTAGCGGCGCCTGCTGACTCATAAATAGTACCTGGTGCGCGGGGGTGCCTCCGACCACGCGCGCGCCGACCCCGTCCGCCCTAGATCGCCAGGGACAGCAGAACCGGCGTCGCCCCGCGGTTCAGCGTGTCCGCCGCCTCCCGCAGCCGGTGCGCGTGCTCGACCGGCAGGGAGAGGGCGAGGCAGCCCACCGCGGCGCCCGCGGTGATCGGCACCGCCGCGCACACCGTGCCGACCGCGTACTCCTGGAGGTCGAGGACCGGGACCGTCGCGGGCTGGCGGGCGAGGCGGTTGAGCAGGACCTGCTCGTTCGTGATCGTCCGGGAGGTGAGGCGGGCCATCTTGTGGCGGGAGAGGTGGTCCCTGCGGCCGTCCACGTCGAGCTGGGTGAGCAGGCTCTTGCCGACCGCGCTGGCGTGGGCGGAGGAGCGGAAGTCCACCCATTCGTTGACCGCGGGGGTGCGGGGGCCCGCGGCGAAGTCGGTGACGCGGACCTCGCCGTCCACGTAGCGGCTGATGTAGACGGCGGCGCCGATGGAGTCGCGCAGTCCGTCGAGGGTCTTGCGGAGCTTCTCGCGCAGCGCCTCGGCGTGGTGCTGGGCCGAGCCGAGGCGGCTGAGCGTCTCCCCGGTCACGTACGCACCGGCGCTCTCGCCGGTGAGCTGCTCCACGTACCCCTCGCTGCGCAGCATGCCGAGCAGGGGGACCAGCTGGGCCAGGGGGAGACCGGTGTCCCTGGCGATGCGGGCGGCGGTCACGCCGGTGCCGTGCCGGGCCACGGTCTCAAGGACTCGCAGGGCGCTCTGGACGGAGCGGTGCGGCGTGGTCGCCTCGTGCTTCAACGCCACGGCATCCCCCTGCGTGGAACGGTTCCGGACAGCTGGACTCGGTCCACGATAACCGTCAAGTGGCGCATTCGGAGCGACGGTTGAGGAGATTGGTGGCACGCTCCCGTCTGATCGGCGGGAACGCGCCACTTTGGCATATGCCCACGTCAAGCCCGGTGCGGGCTCACAGCACCGCGCTGAGGAACTCGCGGGTCCGCTCGTGCTCCGGCTCCGTGAAGATCTTCTCCGGGGTCCCGGACTCGATGACCCGGCCCGAGTCGAACATGAGCACCTGGTCCGAGATGTCCCGGGCGAAGTTCATCTCGTGCGTCACGCACAGCATCGTGATGTCCGTGGTGTGCGCGATGTCGCGGAGCACGTCGAGGACGCCCGCCACCAGCTCCGGGTCGAGCGCCGACGTCACCTCGTCGAGCAGCAGGACCTGGGGACGCATCGCCAGGGCGCGCGCGATGGCGACGCGCTGCTGCTGACCGCCGGAGAGCTGGGTCGGATAGGCGTCGCAGCGGTCGCCGAGCCCGACCAGGTCGAGCAGCTCGCGGGCCCGCACGTCGGCCTCGTCCTTGGACATGCCGAGGACGCTGACGGGCGCCTCGGTGATGTTCCTGAGCACCTTCATGTTCGGGAAGAGGTTGAACTGCTGGAAGACCATCCCGATGTTCTTGCGGACCTCGCGGACGTGCTTCTCGCCCGCGGGGACGAGCTTGCCGTTCTTCTCCTCGTGGGTGAGGTACTTGCCGCCCACCTTGATGGTTCCCTGCTCCGGCTTCACCAGCGTCATCAGGAGCCGCAGGATCGTGGTCTTGCCGGAACCGGACGGGCCGATCAGCGTCACGTGCTTGCCGGAGGCGACGGAGAAGTCCAGCTCGTCGAGGACGGTGTTCGAGCCGTAGCGCTTGACGACCTTGTCGAAGCGGATCAGCTCGCTGCCGTCGACGGCGGGGTTGGGGATTTCCTGGGAAGTGCTGCTGTCAGCGGACAAGGCGACGCTCCAAAACTCGCAGAAGAAGTGAGGCCGGGTAGGCGATGACGATGAAGGCGACACCGACCACGCTGATCGCCTCGTAGGTGAAGGTCGTCTGGCTGTAGCCTTGGGCCTGGCCCAGCATGTCGAGCGCGCCGATGGCGGACATCTGCGGCGACTCCTTCAGCATGACGATCACGTAGTTGCCGAGCGCGGGGATCACCCGGCGCACCGCCTGCGGCAGGATCACGGACGTCCAGGTGCGGCGCTTGGAGAGGCTGAGCGCGGTCGCCGCCTCCCACTGGCCGGCCGGTACGCCGTCGATGCCGGCGCGGTAGACCTCCGACGTGTACGTCGAGTAGTGCAGCCCGAGCCCGACGATGCCCGTGGTGAGCGGGGACATCGAGGGACCCCACTCCGGCACCACGTAGAACAGGAAGAACAGCTGCACCAGGAGCGGGGTGTTCCGGATGAACTCGGTGACGATCGTGACCGGCCAGCGGATCCACTTCTTCGGCGAGCGCTGGGCGACGGCCCAGACCAGGCCGAGGGAGAAGGCGATCAGGGTGCCGAAGAACAGCGCCTTGAGGGTGAGCTCCACGCCGTCCCAGAAGAGCGGCATGAAGTCGTCGACGTGATCCCAGTTCCAGTTCACTTGGCACCCCCCGTGCCGGTGACGGCATCGATCGTCGACTTGGAGCGCATCCCGCCGAACAGGCTCGTCTTCTCGGGCGTCTGGCCCACCCGCTTCTTGGCGTGCCGCTCCAGGAGCCGCATGCCGCGGGTGAGGACGAACGCGAAGACGAAGTACAGGGCGAGCAGCAGCGTGTAGATCGGCGCGCTCTCGCTCTTCACGAGCCGCAGCAGGTCACCGGCGAAGGTCATGTCGGCCACCGCGATGAGGGAGACGAGGGAGGTGCCCTTCAGGAGCTCGATGAGCAGGTTGTTGAACGGCGGGATCATCTCCGGCCAGGCCTGCGGCAGTTCGATGCGGCGCAGCCGCTGCGTGGGGGTGAAGTTCAGGGCGATGCCCGCCTCGCGCTGCGCGGGCGGCACCGCGGCGAGCGCGCCGCGCACGATCTCGGAGGCGTACGCCCCGTAGGTGATGCCGAGCGCGAGGATGCCCGCGAACATCGGCTGGAAGCTGATGTTGAAGACCGGCGGCACCGTGAACGCGATCCAGAACATGAAGACCAGCGACGAGGTGCTGCGGAAGATCTCGAAGTAGGCCCCGGCGAGGAACCGCACGATCCAGAGCCGGTTCGTGCGCAGCACGCCGATCGGGAAGGCGATCACGAAGGCGAGTGCCGCGCTGAGGAAGGTGACCTGGACGGTGATCCAGATGCCCGGCAGGAACCAGTTCCCGAAGAACTCCGACGACATCATGAGGAGGCGCCCTTCGCCGGGGGACACAGCCTGGTCACGGTGAGGTCCGTCATCTCGGCCTCGGTGAAGCCGAACTCCTTGACGATGCGCAGGAGTTCACCGCTCTTCTTGAGCTTGTGGAGCTCCCTGTTGAAGGCGTCCCGCAGGTTCTTCTCGGAGAGCCGGAAGGCGAAGCCGCCGGCGCCGTAGGCCGGCTTGCCGTCGACGACGGGCTGGAAGGGCTTCGTCGCCTCGACGCGCGGGTTGTTCTTGATCACCGTGCGGACGGTGACGTTGGTGCCGGCGAAGGCGTCCACCCGGCCCTGGGACACGGCGTCCATCCCCGCCACCTGGTCGGGCAGGACGAGCACGGACTTCACGCCCGCCGCCTTGGCGTAGTCGATCTCCGCGTAGGCGGTGCCGCTCGCCAGCCTCAGCCCCTTCTTGGCTATGTCCTCGTACCCCTTGATGCCGTGCGGGTTGCCCTTCTTCACGATGAAGGAGTCGAGCATGAGGTAGTCGGGGTCGGAGAAGAGGACCTGCTCGCACCGCGTCGGGTTGATGTACATGCCCGCCGAGACCACGTCGAACTGGCGCGCCTGCGTCAGGCCGGGGATCAGGGCGCCGAACTTCGTGGGCACCGCCTTGACCTCGGGCACCCCCAGGCGCGGGAAGATGACCTTGGCGATCGCCGGCGCCTCCCCGGTGACCTCGCCGTTCTCGTCGATGTAGCCGAACGGGACCTCGCCCGCGACACCGATCCTGACCGTACCGCTGTCGCGCAACCTGTCCAGCAGATCGCCCCCCTCAACCTTCCCCTCGTCGGGTACCCGGCTGCATGCCGAGACCCCGAAAGCGCCCAGAGCCGCTCCGCCCGCTCCGGTGAGCAGGGCGCGGCGGCGGACCGCTCTGCCGGTGAATCCCTCGTTGTTCCCAAGTGGTGGAGCCATGGGCGCGCGGCTACCCGGCTCGACGCGAGTTATGCCGATGAATTCCGGCCCCTGATGCAATCGTTGTCCTCTTGACCCGAGGAGGAGCATGGGACACATGCCAGAGCGATTCATCGAAGTCTCCCTCGCCAAGCGGGGAGTTCAGTGCACGGCAAAGCTGCTCGACGACCGGGCCCCGGTGACCTGCGCGGCGGTCTGGGAGGGGCTGCCACTCGGCTCGGACGTCTATCACGCGAAGTACGCGCGCAATGAGATCTATGCCCTCTTCCCGGCCTTCGCGGACCGGGAGCCGCCCCTGGAGAACCCGACCGTCACTCCCATCCCGGGAGACCTCTGCTATTTCTCCTTCTCGGGCACGGAACTGGGCACCCAGGCGTACGGCTACGAGGCGGAGGCCGACGTGCGGGCGGGCACCACGGTCGTCGACCTCGCCCTGTTCTACGAGCGGAACAACCTGCTCCTGAACGGTGACGTCGGCTGGGTCCCCGGCATCGTCTGGGGCCAGATCGTCGAAGGCCTCGACCGGATGGCCGAGGCCTGCAACGACCTGTGGCGCGCGGGCGCACAGGGAGAAACATTGAACTTCAAACGCGCCTGAGCGCCCCTCCCGTTCAGCTCACCACCGGCGCGGGCGGCGCGAGATCCGCGCTGCCCGCCTCGTACAGCGCGTGCGCCGCCCGCAGCACCACCGTGTCGGCGTGGCGCGCGCCCACGATCTGCACCCCGATGGGCAGCCCCTCGTCATCGACCCCGCAGGGCACCGTCGCTGCGGGCTGCTGGGTGAGGTTGAAGGGGTACGTGAACGGGGTCCAGCCCGTCCAGCGCCGGTGCCCGGAACCGCGTGGCGCCTCGATCCCCGCCTCGAACGCCGTGATCGGCAGCGTCGGCGTGACCAGCAGGTCGTACGTCGAGTGGAAGCGGCCCATGCGGCGTCCGAGGTCCATGCGCACGTCGACGGCCGCGAGGTAGTCCAGGGCGCTGTACCGCGCACCCTGCCCGCACACCTCCCGCAGCGCCGGTTCGAGCAACTCCCGCTGGGCGGGCGCCAGATGCTGCACGACGCGCGCCGCTCCGCTGAACCACAGGGTGTGGAAGGCCTCCACCGGCTCGGAGAAGTCGGGGTCGGCCTCCTCGACGTACGCGCCCCGCGCCGCGAGGGACTCGACCGCCCGCCGCACCGCCGCCGCGACCGCGGGCCGCACCGCGACCTGGCCGCCGAGCGAGGGGGAGTAGGCGACGCGCAGGCCGCGCACCCCGCCGTCCAGACCCGCGCGGAAACTGCCCGCCACCGCGCCCAGTTGGGACCAGTCACGGGCGTCGGGACCGGTGATGACCTCCATCATCAGCGCCGCGTCCGCCGCGTCCCGCGTCATCGGGCCCACGTGGGCGAGCGTCCCGAACGGGCTCGCCGGATACAGCGGCACGCGCCCGTACGTCGGCTTCATCGCGAAGATCCCGCAGAACGCCGCCGGGATCCGCACCGAACCCCCGCCGTCCGTGCCGAGCGACAGCGGACCCGCGCCGACCGCCACGGCGACCGCGCTGCCACCGCTGGAGCCGCCCGAGGTGCGCGACGTGTCGTACGGATTGCGGGTGATGCCGGTGCGCGGACTGTCCGTGACGCCCTTCCACCCGAACTCCGGGGTCGTGGTGCGGCCGATGAACACCGCGCCGTGCTCGCGCAGGCGGGCGACCGAGGGGGCGTCCTCGTTCCACTTGCCCTCCGGGCCGACGGTCCTCGAACCGCGCAGGGTCGGCCCGCCGCGCATCAGGAGCAGGTCCTTCACCGTCACGGGAACGCCGTCCACAAGGCCCTGCGGCTCGCCCCGCCGCCACCGCAGTGCACTGGCCTCGGCCTGCGCCAACGCCGTCTCCGGTTCGATCCGCACGAACGCGTTCACCGCCGGCTGGGTCTCCTCGGCCCTGCGCAGCGTGGCGCGGGCCGCGTCGACCGGGCTGAATTCGCCCTTGCGGTAGCCGTCCACGAGTTGTACCGCGGTGAGATCCGTGAGCTCGGTCATGCACGCTCCTCAGAAGGCAGACGGGGGTGGGGGTGAGGCGTGATCAATGCCCTGGGACATAGCCGCGTTCCTTGTCGACCACGTTCGCCAGCGGCCGTCCCGCCTCCCACGCCTCGTACAACTCGACGAACTGGGCGCCCAGTTCGTCTCGCCAGCCGATCGTGTCGCCGCTCATGTGGGGGGAGACGAGCAGCCCGGGGGCCATCCACAGCGGGCTGTCCGCGGGCAGCGGCTCGTGCTCGAAGACGTCGAGGGCCGCGCCCGCGATCCACCGCCCGGCCAGCGCCGCCACCAGGTCGTCCTCGACGACGAGCGGGCCGCGGCCGATGTTGACGAAGCGCGCGGAGGGCTGCATGACGCCGAAGCGCCGCGCGTCGAACATGCCGCGCGTGTCGTCCGTGAGCGGCGCCGCGCACACCACCCAGTCGGCGCGCGCGAGGAGCCGGTCGAGGTCGTCGGGCCCGTGCACACCGGCGCGGGAGGTGCGGCCCACCAGCGCCGTGGTGATGCCCAGCGCCGTCAGGGTCCGCGCGATCGCCCGCCCGATGGGCCCCGAGCCGACGACGCACGCGCGCGTGCCCGCGATCCGCCGTGTCTCGCGGTGTCGCCAGGAGCGCTCGCGCTGCAGCTCCAGGGTGTGCGGCAGGTCCTTGGCCATGGCGAGGACGAGCGCCGCGACGTACTCCGCGATGGGCTGGTCGAAGACGCCGCGCGCATTGGTCACCACCGCGTCGGACGCGGCGAGTTCGGGGCACATCAGATGGTCCACGCCCGCGCTCGCGGTGTGCACCCAGCGAGGTCTCGGCCCCTCGCCGGGCCAGGCGCGGCGCACCGCGTCCGAGGAGAAGTCCCACACGAGCAACACGTCGGCGAGCGGCAGCCGCTCGGCCAGCGTGGCCCCATCGGCGTGCAGGACGCGGGCGCGTCCGGTCAGGCTGCCGAGCCGCGGCGGGGGCGCGGGGGGTGCGGCGTCAAGGACAAGAACGGTCGTTTCGGACGTCGAGGGGAAACCGTTTCGCAATGAGGTTCCGCTTCCCGGTCAGAGGTACGGCCACGCCGCGTCGGAAACTCGACCCGGCCGTCTGAGATGTGCGGATTGACCACGCTCGCACCCGAACCTACCTTCGTCAACAGAGGCACTGCTGTACCGGCAGTGCGGCGAACCAGTACTCTCCGTGCAGCCGCTCTCACACTCTGTGCGGTACGTCCGCGCAGTATCCCCGTCCCGACGTCCCGGCGCGTCGCCGGCATCGCTCGTCCCGGCCCCCGGCCGGTCCCTGAACCCACGCACGAACTTGGGGACTGTTCATGGACGTCTCTTTCCTCGGCGGACCGCACCCTCAACGAGGTGTAGGTGTCGTTGCCCCTTTCGACTTCGTCCTCGACCGCGAACTGTGGCGGTGGATCCCGGACGAGATCTCGCTCCATCTGACCCGTACGCCGTACGTGCCCGTCGAGGTCAGCCTCGACCTGGCGCGCCTGGTCAGCGAGCACGAGACGCTCGCCGAGGCGGTCCGCGCGCTGACCGCCGCCGAGCCCGAAGTCCTCGCGTACGCCTGCACTTCGGGCAGTTTCGTCGGCGGCATCGCGGGCGAGCGCGCGATGTGCGAAGCCATGACGCGGGAGGGCGCGGTCGCCTCGGTGACCACCTCCGGCGCCCTCCTGGAAGCCCTCGACGAACTGGGCGCGCGGCGCATCGCGCTGGTCACGCCCTACACCTGGTCGGTGACCCAGTCCCTGGAGGAGTACCTGGGCGAGGCCGACGTCACCGTCGCCACGCGCGCCTACCTCGGACTCACCCGGCACATCTGGAAGGTGCCCTACCGGGACGTGGCGGACATGGCGCGGCGGGCGGTCCGGAGCAGGGGCGGCGACGTCGACGCCCTGTTCATCAGCTGTACGAACCTCCCGACGTACGACGTCATCCCGCAGCTGGAAGCGGAGCTGCGGATGCCGGTGATCTCCGCGAACCAGGTGACGATGTGGTCCGCCCTGCGTCGGCTGGGTACGCGTGCGGTAGGGCCCTATCAGGCACTGATCGATCCGACGGCACGGCCGGGCGCGATCCCGTTCGAGCCGCCGGCCCCGCCGCAGGGCCTGCCCGAAGTACCACCCGCAGAAGGAGGAGGCTGGACGTGACGGCACTCGGATTTCTCTACCCGGGGCACTCGGCCGAGGACGACTACCCCCGCATGGAGCAGATGCTCGGCAGCGACGTCCGGCTGCAGGTCGTCCACACGGACATCGGCGAGGACGCGCACCGGGTCGACGCGCTCCGCGAGATGGGCGCGGGCCCGCGGCTCGCCGCGGGCGTCGAGGAACTGCGGCTCTCCGGCGCCGAGGCGGTGGTGTGGGCGTGCACCAGCGCCAGCTTCGTCTTCGGCTGGGAGGGCGCGCACGACCAGGTGCGCGAGCTGGCTCTGGCCGCGGGGCTGCCCGCGTCGTCGACCTCGTTCGCCTTCGCGCACGCCGCGCGCGAGGTGGGCGCGGTCCGCGTCGCGGTCGCGGCCACCTATCCCGAGGACGTGGCCGCACACTTCTCGGCGTTCCTGAAGGCATCGGGGGCGGAGGTCGTCTCGGCGCGGGGCAGCGGCATCATCACGGCGGCCGAGGTCGGCACGTGGGGCCGCGACGAGGTGCTCGCCCTGGCCCGCGACGGTGACCACCCGGACGCCCAGGCGGTGCTCCTGCCGGACACGGCGCTGCACACGGCCGCGTACGTCGCCGACCTGGAATCCGCGCTCGGCAAGCCGGTCCTGACGGCCAATCAGGTCACCGTCTGGGAGGCCCTGCGGCTGGCCGGGCGCAGGGTCAACGCGCCGGCCCTCGGGCACCTCTTCACGAAGGAGCCGCTGGTCCAGGTCAAGGACTGAGGATCAGCCTGACCACCGTTAACGTCTGGACCGACCCGGAGACGTAATAGAGGACGATGGCGCCGTCGACCGTCGCCTCGCGGCGGTCGGGGTCGTCCCGTACGGGAGTGGAGCCGTAGCCGTACGGGTCCCGGCCCAGGGTCCGGGTCAGCGCGGCGCGGAAGGCGTCGGCGTCGCCCATCTTGGCGAGGGTGTCGTCGGCGGGCGGCGCGTAGGTGACGCGGTGCGTCCTGCGGTGACGAGGGCTCACGACGTGCCCCGCCTCTCCGCCTCGTCGGAGGCGAGCCGGGCGAGGCGGGCCTCGGCGTCGGGATCGGGCACGGCCTCCAGCATCCAGTGCCGCATCACGGCGTGGATCTCGTCGACCCCCGCCGCGTTGATGGCCCGGTCGAACTCGGTGCGCCGTCCCTCGGGCAGGGCGGCGCGGATGTCCGGGATGGTGTTGGGCACTTCGACCTCGACTCCGTCGACGAGGGTCTTCAGGGGATCAGCCATGGTCTGCACGGTAGCGGGGAATAAAACGGAGTGAGCCTCCTGTTATGGGTCCCGTAGCCACGAGAGCCACGAGACGACGTACGCACGCAGTGCAGGAGGCACCCCAAGTGACAGTGGACCCGACCAGCGACGGCATCCGCGGCGAGCGGCACGGCACCGCGCCCGTGCCCCTGTCCGTGCTCGACCTCGTCACCGTCGGCGCGGGGCGCACCGCCACCGACGCGCTGCGCACCAGCGTGGAGATCGCCAAGCTGGCCGAGGCCCGCGGCTACCACCGCTACTGGGTCGCCGAGCACCACTCCATGCCCGGCGTCGCCTCGTCCTCCCCTGCCGTGATCCTCGCCCACCTCGCCGCCCACACCGGCCGCATCCGGCTCGGCTCCGGCGGCGTCATGCTGCCCAACCACGCGCCGCTCGTCATCGCCGAACAGTTCGGCACGCTGGAGGCGATGGCCCCGGGCCGCGTCGACCTGGGCCTCGGCCGCGCGCCCGGCACGGACGGCGCGACCGCCGCGGCGCTGCGCCGCACGGACCGCCTGAACGAAGGCGCCGACGACTTCCCCCAGCAGCTCGCCGAGCTCACCCGCTTCCTGGACGACGACTTCCCCGACGGCCACCCCTACCGGCGCATCCACGCCGTCCCCGGGCCCGTCCAGGCCACCTCGCCCGGTGGCGTCCAGTCCACGCACCGCCCGCCCCTCTGGCTGCTCGGCTCCTCCGGCTTCAGCGCGCGCCTCGCCGGGGCGCTCGGCCTGCCATTCGCCTTCGCGCACCACTTCTCCGCGCAGAACACGATTCCGGCGCTCGACCTCTACCGCGAGTCGTTCAAGCCCTCCGCGCTCCTGGACGCCCCCTACGCCCTCATCGGCGTCTCGGCGCTCGCGACCGACGACGAGAACGAGGCCCGGCGCCAGGTCATGGCGGCCGCCCTGAACATGGTCCGCCTGCGCACCGGCCGCCCCGGCCTCGTCCCCACCCCCGAGGAGGCGGCGGCGCACGAATTCACCGAGATGGAGCGGGAGTTCGTCCACTCCTGGAACTCCAACGTCATCCACGGCACCGCGGACCAGGTCCGCACGGGCCTGGACGACCTCGCGAAGCGGACGGGGGCGGACGAGCTGATGATCACGGGGAACGCGCACGGGGGTGAGGTGCGGGTGCGGTCTTATGAACTCATCGCGAACGCATACGGGTTGCCTGGCTAGGCGAGCTGGCGGGGTTGGGGGCAGGGGGGCTGTAGGGGTTCGGGTGCGGGTCGTGGGGGGCTGCGCGCAGTTCCCCGCGCCCCTTGGGGGGTGGCCTGTGGGTTTTCAGGCTCGGGTTGTGTGGGGCTGGTCGCGCAGTTCCTCGCGCCCCCTGGGGGGTGAACGTGTCGCTGTCGGGTGCGGGTTGTTTGTGCTTGCTCGCGCAGTTCCCCGCGCCCCTAGGGGGTGGCCTGTGGGTTTTCGGGTGCGGATTGGGTGTGGTCGCTCGCGCAGTTCCCCGCGCCCCTTAGAGGGGGCGAACGTGTCGCTGTTGGGTGCGGGGCGTATGTGTTCCTCGCACCCCTCATGGGGCCGCAGGCCCCTCCAAGGGGCGCGGGGAACTGCGCGAGCAACCCGCGACGGGCCGCACCCGCCGGTGGCGCTGCGGGGGCAGGGCGCGGGGCGTTCTTTCAGCGACCCGGGACTGGCCGCACCCGCCCGCGCCGCTGAGGCGGCAGGGCGTGGGGCGTTCTTTCAGGGGCGCGGGGAACTGCGCGACCAGCCCCCTGCGAGCCGCACAGGCCCACGCACAGACCCCCACACAGAACCCCGCCCCCCCCTACGACGCACCCCGCAACAGTACGGAGATACGATCCGCCGCAACGGGGCGGGAGTACAGCCACCCCTGCCCCGTATCGCACCCGATCTTCCGAAGCCGCGCAGCCTGAGACGCAGTCTCCACGCACTCCGCCACCACCGTGAGCCCCAGCCGATGCGCGAGCTGGACCATCGCCTCCACGATCACCTCGTCGGCGCGATTCGTGTGCGCCTCCCCCTCCTCGTACTGGAAACCCCGCACGAAGGAACCGTCCAGCTTCAGTACGGAGACCGGGAGCCGGCTCAGGTACGCCAGGTTCGAGTAGCCCGTCCCGAAGTCGTCGATGGCGATCCGCACCCCCATGTCGCTGAGCGCCTGCAGGGCCTGCAGCGGCCGCCCCGCCGAGCCCATGACGGCGGACTCGGTGAGCTCCAACTGCAGGAGACGCGCGGGGAGTCCGGTCTCGGCGAGGATCTCCGCGACGTCCGCGACCAGGTCGGAGTCCCACACCTGCCGCACCGCCACGTTGACGCTGACGAACACGGGCTCCCGCTCCGGATGCTCCAGCTGCCAGGACCGCGCCTGCCTGCAGGCACTGCGCAGCACCCAGCGCCCCAGCTGCACGATCGACCCGTCCTCCTCCGCCAGTCCGATGAACCGATTCGGCGTCAGGAGACCGAACTGCGGATGCTGCCACCGCACCAGCGCCTCGACCCCGTGCACGCCCTCGTCGTCGAGCCCCACCAGCGGCTGGTAGTCCAGGACGAACTCGCCCCGCTCGACGGCGGGCCGCAGTGAGCTGGCGAGCGCCTGGCGGGTCATGCGGTGGGCGTTGCGTTCGGGGTCGAAGAGCGTCCAGCGGGCCTTGCCGTCCGTCTTCGCCCAGTACAGCGTGGTGTCGGCGGCCTGCATGAGCCCCGTCGTGGTGGTGCCCGCGGCGCGGCGCTCCACGACGCCGATGGACGCGGAGACGGAGAGCCGCTGCCCGGACAGGTCGAACGGCTCCTGCAGCGCCGCCAGCGTCGTGTCGGCGAGGTCCACCAGCTGGTCCGTGCCGGTGGAGTCCTCGACGAGCAGCGCGAACTCGTCGCCGCCCAGGCGCGCGACCAGCGGCGCCGCCGACCTGCCGTACCCGGCCCGGTCCGCGCAGCGGGTGAGCCGTTCCGCGACGGCGGCGAGCAGCCGGTCGCCGACCCGGTGGCCGAGGGTGTCGTTGACCGCCTTGAACCCGTCGAGGTCGAGATAGCAGAGCCCGATCCGTCCGGTGCTCGTGTCGTCGTACGTCCCCGCTTCGAGCGCCGAGGCGAGGCGCTCGAAGAAGAGGTTGCGGTTGGGCAGCCGGGTCACCGGGTCGTGCATCTGCACATGGCGCAGCCGGGCCTGCAGCTCGCGGCGCGCGCTGATGTCGGTGGCGGAGAGGAGAGCGGCCCCGCCCGCACCGCGCCCGACGGCTCCGCCCGCACCGCGCCCCGCGGACTCCGGCATCGGCGAGACGGTGATCTGGACCCACAGCGAGTGCCCGTCGGGGTGCTTCAGGCGCCGGGTGCAGCGCAGCCTGGCCTGCCGCCCGCGCAGCACCTCGCGGTACGCGTGCCAGGTGCGGGCGTCGGAGCTCAGGTCGATCAGCTCGGCGGCGACGCTCCCGGTGAGCGCCCCGGGGGCCGCGCCGAAGAGGGCGGCAAGGGCGTCGTTGGCACTGAGGACCAGGCCCTCGCCGTCGACGACGGCGAGGGGCAGGGGCGCGGCCGCGAAGGCGGCGCGGTAGTCGGACCGCGCCGTGCGGCGACGCTCCGTGACACCGGCCCGGGTTCCGGGCGCTGTGACCGTCGTGGGGGTGGGCCCTTCGGACGTTCCGTTCACCGCTGGCTCCCGCAGTGCAGTTTGTTCTCGAACAGGTCTCGTCGGGCGCCCGGCTGAGGGCGGGCGGTGGTGTGGAGGCCGGGCCCGCGCAGGAAAGTGTGCCGATCATAGAGGTCGCCCCGCGGCCCCTTCCAGCCGTATCACCGGGTCGAGTGGGGCGCGCGGCCCTCGGCAGATCGTTTCTGCTCGGCCCTGAACTGGTTGCGCTGCGACCCGATCGCTTGTGACGTTCCGTGAGCGTTCGGGGTGTCGCCCTCCTCCCTCCTCCTCACTCGGAAGGGCCAGACAAACAGGGCGTACTTCAACAAAACATCACAAGGTGGGTGGGGTGTCCCGCATTCCGCACCCGGAGGTCGACGTGCCGCGTCAGCTCCCCCCTAGGGGACTCACCCGTGGAGGGGAGAACTCCCGTCTGCGCAGCACCGCCGCCCTGCTCACCTCGCTGACCGCCCTGGCCGCCACCTCCCTGGTCGCGGGCCCCGCCATCGCCGAGCCCACCGCGGGTCCGTGCGCCCTGCGCCGCACCACCGCGCACCACTCGGAGGGCCTCGACACCTGGAACACCGCCTACCCGCGCCCCGTCAGGAACCTGAACGCGGTGATGGTGTTCCTCTCCTTCCCCGACTCCCCGCCCCTGTCCACGCCCGGGGAACTGGCCGCCGACTACTTCCCGGCCACCAGCCAGTTCTTCGAACGCGCCTCGTACGGAAAGTTCCGGCTGACCCCGCATCCGCAGCGCGAGTGGGTCAGGATGCCGCACGGCTCCCTCTCGTACGCCATACAGCGCGACTGGAACGCCAAGCGCCGTGCCGCCTATCTGCGCGACGCGGTGGCCGCGGCCGATCCGCAGGTCGACTTCTCGCGGTTCGACGTCGTCTACTTCGTCGCCGACCCGGACGCGCCGGGCGTCGACTCGGACGCCACGAAGGTGGTGAACTTCGACCGGCCGATGCGGGCCGACGGCACGGACATCCGCCGCATCGTCACCGTCTTCGAGCGGCACCCGCCCGACCGCAACGTCCTGGCCCACGAGACGGGCCACGTCTTCGACCTGCCCGACCTGTACCACCGGCCGACCGACGGCAAGGGCGACTGGGACACCCACGTCGGCGACTGGGACGTCATGGGCAGCCAGTTCGGCCTCGCCCCCGACCTCTTCGGGTGGCACAAGTGGAAGCTGGGCTGGCTGGAGGGGCGACAGGTGCGGTGCGTGGCGGCGGGGACGGAGCGGCTGACCCTGGACCCGCTGGCGGCACCGCAGGCGCCCGGCGCCCTCGGCGGCACCCGGCTCGCCGTGGTCCGCACGGGCCGGGGCTCCGCGCTCGTCCTGGAGGCGCGCGGCTCCCTCGGCAACGACCGCGCGACGTGCACGGAGGGAGTGCTCCTCTACGAGGTACGGAACGAGGCGCCGTCGGGCGGCGGCCCCGTCGAGGTGGTCGACGCCCACCCGGACTCCGGCGCCTGCTGGGGCGAATCGGTGTACCCGCAGCTGGCGGACGCCCCGGTGCGGGCGGGGGAGAGCTTCACGGTGCCCGGTGAGGACGTACGCGTGGAGGTGGCGGGGCGGACGGCCTCCGGAGCCTGGACGGTGCAGGTCACGACGGGCTGAGGGCCTGCCCTTGAACCGGTCTGCCGTACGACAGGCGCCCGCACACGCAAGGCGCACACGCAAGAAGCCCCTCGCTCTCGCGAGGGGCTTCTCACCGTCTGTGCGCCGCCAGGGACTCGAACCCCGGACCCGCTGATTAAGAGTCAGCTGCTCTAACCAACTGAGCTAGCGGCGCCTGCTGACGTCGTAGACCTTAGCACTCTGATCGCCGCCAGGAAAAATCGATATGCGCACGGCGGAGGAGGTCGCCGACCTGGCCGCCCGGACACAGGCCCAGAGCATTACCTCGGGCCCCGGCAGCCAGGGGTGACGGGTGTCGGGGGCGACCAGCCAGCGGGATCCGAGGTGCCCGCCGGGTACCGGGTCCGGGGCGCCGGCGGCCGTGAGCGGCGGCACGGTGACCGCGTCGCCGGTGCCGTGGCAGAGGACGGACGGGACGGCGGGGCCCCACTCCTCCCACTCCAGGAGGGCGGGCAGGCGCTGGGCGGTGCCGGGGGCGGCGAAGAGCAGGACGCGGCCGCGGTGGGCGGCTACCGGCCCCGAGCCGGGCCCTTCCGCCCATAACCGGTCGAGCATCCGCCGCCCGAAGACCGCGGGGACGCTCACGACGTCGAAGGCGGAGCCGCAGGGGAGCACGGCGGGGGCGGCGGGCGCGCTCCGCCAGAGGGCGAGGGCGCTGCGCGGATACGTCTCCGCGGAGGCGAGCCAGGCGGCCCCTTCGGCGGTGACGGCGGAGGCGTGGAGGGAAGCACTGCTCATGACAGGAAGGTGTACCGGCGGTGAAGGTTCCCGTTCCGGGAGTTAGGGGAAACCGGGACAGAGGGGGGTGGAGGGGAGTACCTTGCCCTACTGGCATATGCCAGTAGCCGTCGCGGCACGCCTCCGCTCCGCTACCCCGGCTTCTCGGTGCCGCCGCGCAGCAGATCCCGGCCGAACTCGACCATCTTCCGCGCGTAGTCCTCGGTCCACTCCGCGCGCTCCGCGATGCTCGCGAGCGTCAGGCGGTCGAACCGGCGCGGGTCGGCGAGCTGGGCGGCCGCGATGGCCTGGAACTCGATCGACCGGTCCGTCGCGGCGCGGAACGCGTGGGTCAGCTCGGTCGCGCGGTCGAGGAGCTCGCGCGGGTCCTCCATCGACTCCAGGTCGAAGAAGTGCTCGGGGTCGCCGGTGGCTTCCGCGGGCTCGAAGAGCAGCGGCGCGGGGCGCATGCGCTGCTCGGTCCGGGGCCGCTCGGGCTCCGCCATGGTGTCTCCTCCTCGTGTACGGGCTGTCCGTCCGGTGCCCGGCCGACTCTTATTCTCCCTTGCCGCACAAGGGGGCGGGGGGCTGGGCGCCCCGCGCAACCGCCCACCCGCGGCCACGTCCGCGCCTCCTCGCGGCCCGCTCACGCAGTTCCCCGCACCCCTGCCGGGGACACGACCCGCACGAGCACCCCCAGCCGCACCACACGCGCTCCCCGCAGCCGCGTAGGCGGCTTGTCCAGGGGCGCGAGGAACGGCGCGAGCAACCCCAGCGGCCCGCAGCCGCATGGCGAGCACTCGTCGCAGGCGGGTGGGCGGCTCGTCCAGGGGCGCGGGGAACGGCGCGAGCAACCCCAGCGGCCCGCAGCCGCATGGCGAGCATTCGTCGCAGGCGGGTGGGCGGCTTGTCCAGGGGCGCGGGGAACTGCGCGAGCAACCCCAGCCCACCCGCAGACGCACCCGCCCCCGGCGCCCCGCGCCCCCCGCGCCCCCCCCTCAACGAGGCCACGACACCCGATGCTCCCCCAGCCGCGCGAACACCGCATGGTTCGCCTCCCACCCGTCGGGGAACTTCACCGTGACCCCCAGCTGAACCGGCTCCGTCGAGGGATGGTCGTCCAGGAGGGCGTCCACCCCGGCGCGGCAGACCACGATGCACGCGTGCCGGTGCCGCGAGGTCAGGACGCAGAGGCGGCCCGTCTCCAGGTGGAAGGCGGTCGCGTCGGGGCGGCCCGACAGCGGGTGCAGGACGACCGTCACGTCGTACTCACGGCCCTGCAGACGGTTCGCCGTGTCCACCGTGACATCGCTGACGCCCAGCTCGGCGAGGGCCGCACGGACCGCCGCCGCCTGGTCCCGGTGAGCCGTGCCGACGGCGACACGGTCGGCGGTGAGCGGCGCGGGCTCCGGACCGCGCTCCGACGTGGCGGCCCCGCCCCGGTCCAGGAGGCGGCGGACGACCTGGGCCAGCGCGCGCACCGCCTCGGGATCCGTACGCGGCGTATTGCGCGCGGGCAGCTCGAGCAGGCCCCAGCCCGACAGCGCCGCCTCGTCGATCACCCGGTCCGGGGCCGACCCGTCCGACGGCACCGCGAAGCTCAGCGCACGGTCCTCGTGCCCCGTGCCGCTGCGGAACGGCGTGTACGGGTAGAACGCGTCGGAGACGAGGGGCGCGGCCGACGCGGGCAGCCGCCAGGACACCGGCAGGCGGTGCTGCGGCAGCTCGGGATTGTGGGCGAGCAGCGTCGTCACGGCGGACGCCGACGGGTCGTACGAAAGACCGGCCCACTGCTCCGCGCCGACGATCGAGAACGGGTCCAACTGCCCCGGGTCACCCACGAAGAGCGCCCGCTCGAAGAGCCCCGCCACGGCGAGCAGCGCGTCCGAACGCATCTGGTACGCCTCGTCGACGATGGCGTGGCCCCACGGCGCGTCCAGCTGGTCGGCCTTGACGTGCGCCCACTTCGCGGCCGTCGAGATGACGACGTCCAGACCCGCGAGGTCGCCCGCCTTGGTGGACTTGCGGACGTTCGCCAGGTCGTCGAGCGCCTTGTCGTACGGGTCGGGGTCGCTGCTGTGCAGGCGGCCCACCGGAAGCTCGGGGTCCTTCTCGGCGAGGCGCAGGACCAGGTCGTCCACCTGCGCGTTCGTCTGCGCGATGATCATCAACGGGCGCCCTGCCGCGGCCAGTTCACGCGCCGCGCGCACCACGAGCGTCGACTTCCCCGCGCCGGGTGGCGAGTCGACCACGACACCGCGGTGCGTGCCGTGCAGCGTGTCGTGGAGGATCGCCTCCGTGGCGCGCGCCGCCTCGGCGCCCGGGTCGAAGGTGCCGCCCGCGGGCGGGCCCAGCTGCATCACAGGGTGTCCTCCGCGGTCACGGGGTCGGGGCGCTCGGGGTCGCCCGTGGGGTCGGCGGGCGGCCCGCCGTGCGTCCACGGGGTGGCCTCGGGGTCGGGCAGCTGGGGGCCGCCGCGCTGCTCGTGCTCGAAGAGGGTCCAGCAGATGCGGTCGCCCTTGGCGGGCACGGACCCCGGCTCGGGCTCCTTGCCGCGGCCCATCTTGTCGGTGAGGCGCAGCACGACGACGCCCTCCCCCTCGTACGCCACGAACTCCGCCGTCTGCGGTTTGCCCGCCAGGGAGCGGAACACCTTCGTGCGCTCGCCGAGATGCGGCCGGTCGTCCGTGCGGACGGTGACCAGGGGGCGCGGTCGCGGGCTCTTGGCCTCGTTGTACGCCATGACGACCTCCGTCACCTCACCGGCGAAGGCCTCGCCCGCGAGCCTGCGGCCTGCCATCACCAGAGGGTCGTCGAGGGCCTCCTGGGCGTCCAGGCGGGCCTGTTCGCGCTCGCGCGTGGCCAGCTTGTTGGCCGCGGTGACCGCGTCGTCGACGCGGGGCTGCGGCGGCTCGCCCGCCGTCACGCGGTCGCGGTGACCCGTGAACGACCAGCGGTCGCGGGTCCACCGGTCGGCGGCGCGCGGGGCCTCGGGCAGCGTGCACAGGGCGTCGAGCCCGCGCCACACGGCGTCCCAGGTGGGGCGGGTCCTGCTGTCGATCAGGGCGTGGATCTCCCGCTCGGCGGCGGTCAGCCCCGCGAGCCGCTCGTCGGCCTCCACGCCGTCCTCGGCGGCGGCCAGGGCGGTGCGCGCGCGGTCGTAGCGCTCGATGGCCGGGGCCAGCAGGTCGTTGTCGAACGCCGGGTCGGTGGCCGGGCCTGCGGGCGGGCACAGCAACTGGCCGTTCCCGTCGCGGCCCAGCTCGGCGCGGAGCGCGGCCTCGGCCCCCGAGGTGCCCTCCGGCGCCTCGATCCAGGCGAGCAGCGCGCCCAGGTGCTGGTCCTCCAGGCTGGACTGGCCGGTCGCCCAGTGCCGGGAGAGCAGCTCGGTCATGGCGACGAGCAGCGACGAGCCGGGCACGCGGGCGCGCTCCCCGAAGTGCGTGAGCCAGCGGCCGAGGAGGGGCACGCGGGGCGGCGCCGGATAGGGCGCGTCGGGGTCCTGCTCGGCGGTGCGGCGAAAGCGCATCGAACGGCCGAGGAGCCGCACGAACTCGATGCCCGCGCGGCTCGGGACGATCAGCTGCGGGGCGTCCGCGCAGAGTTCGACCTCGACCTTGACGCGCTTGCCGGTCTCCGGGTCGGTCTCGTTCCGCTCGGCCGTCTCGACCTCCTGCGCGAAGCCGTCCACGTACGGCAGGACGACCTCGGCGAGCTCCGCGAGGAACGCGAAGCGCAGGTCGCGGTCGCGGGGCTGCGGGACGGTCAGCAGCCGGGGGGAGGTGCGCTCGGTCCCGACGAGCGCGCCGAGCGGCGCACCGGTCTCGCCCGCGGTGATGAGCGGCACGAGGACGAGGGGCCGCTGCGAGACGTGCCGGTGCCGCACGGTGGCCCGAGGCTGGGCCCGCCCGCTACGCACGGCTTCGAGCCGCCCGAGACTGTCGATCAGAGACACGGGCGCACCTCCGGAAAACAAGGGTGGGTGGGTGGGAAAATCCCGCCGCGAAGCGGCAGGGCACCCAGCCGGGACACGACGGAAGCCCCACCCACCCGGGCGCCCGCCCAGGCGAGGCTCAGCACGACCCACCCCCCGAGGCGCCCACGCCAGCAACCGCCTCGCGCCGCAACCCCGCCGCCCTCCGCAGCGCCGCCACCGCCGGGTCCGCCGGATCGCCGGCCTCCCCCGCGGCCGCCGCCAGGACCTCCCCGATGGTCGTCAGACCGCCCAGCTCACCGCGGATCGAGCGCCCCAGGGACGTCACGTCGCCCTGCTCGCGGGCCCGGTCCCGGCAGTGGAAGGCCAGCTCGCAGGCGGCCAGGCACTCGGGCGCGTACGCCGCGGGGACCGCCTCGACCGCCGCGGTCAGCTCGTCCGCGGGGCGCCGTACGTCGAACGTGGTGCCCTCGGGGAGCTCCGCCGCGATGTCCTCGACGCGGGCCAGCCGGTCCAGCTGGCGGCGGGTCACCGACAGCTGCTTGTGGACGTCGATCGCGGACGCCGCCGGGAGGTTCGAGAAGTCCTTGGGGCAGACCAGGAGGACGTGGTCCCGGACGCGGGGGGCGGGGTCCATGCGTGCGGCGACCCGCTCCAGCGCCAGCGCGTACACCGCGGCCTGACGTGCGGCCGCGCCCACCTTCGCCGCGTCCGCGGAGCCGTCGATCATGGGGAAGGACTTGATCTCGACGACCGTCCAGGTGCCGTCCGGCTGGACCACCACGGCGTCCGGCTCAAGGAAGGCGGGCGTCCCCGCGACGTCCAGGGCCAGCATGGGGTGGTCCAGGAGCGTCCAGCCCCCGGACGCGGTGGCCTCCCGCAGCGCGAGCGCCGTGCGGGCCGCGCGGCCCTCGGGGCCCGCCGCCGACAGGTCGGGCACGGCGGAATCGCCGGGCACCGGTTCTGGGCCGCCGCCCAGATGCCCGTGGGTCAGGCGCAGCAGCTCGGCGCCGCCGTCGGCCTTGACCCGCGCCTCGAAGGCGTTGCCCCGGACGAACGCGAACTGGGACTGGCCGAAGCCGGAGGGGGAGCCGAGGGACTGCGCGAGCGCCGTCTTGTCGACGCCCGCGCCGTCGAGCAGCGCCCGCCGTCTGCACCCGGGGTTGGCCGCGAGCGCGGCCAGGGCACGGGCGTCCAGCGGCCGCGGGGGAAGGTCCGCGCCGCGCAGCTCAGTGAGCCGGTGCCGGAGCGCCGTCCCCGGCGTCGGCCGGTCGGCCGGCGTCGGCGGAGCGGGCACCCGGCTCGGCTCCGGCGGCGGCACTCTGCTTGCGCTGTCGGGGAATTCGCTCACCCGTCGAAGTCTGGCACCCGGCACTGACAATTGAGGACTCTGGGGCGGACGAGGCCGCCGAGGGCGGCAGGAAGCGTGCCCGCAGCCGGTTCATCACGGGCTCCGCGAGGCGCTGCACGGGCCGTACGAGCAGCAGTCCGACACCCATCACGGCGCAGCCCGCGACCGCGTCGAGGAAGTAGTGGTTGGCGGTGCCCATCACCACGATCGTCGTGATGAGCGGGTAGGCGACGGCGGCGGCCCGGGTCAGCGGCGAGCGTCCGTAGCGCCACAGCATCACGCCGCACCACAGGGCCCACCCCACGTGCAGGCTGGGCATGGCCGCGTACTGGTTCGTCATCCCGCCGAGGCCGCGGGGCGCGCTCGCCTCGCCGCCCCACCAGCCGAAGTCGCTGTACTGCGCCATCGTGTCGACGAAGCCGTGGCCCTTGCTGAGCAGCCGGGGAGGGCAGGTCGGCAGAAGCGTGAACCCGACCAGACCGATCATGGTGGAGATCATCAGCCACGCGCGTGCGGCGCGGTAGTGGACCGCGCGGCTGCGGAACAGCCAGATCAGAACGGCCGGCGTGACGAGATAGTGCAGCGAGGCGTACCAGAAGTCCGCGGGGACGCCGATCCAGGAGTTCGCCGTGAAGAGACGGTTCAGCGGGCTCTCCGCGTCGATCCGCAGGAACCGCTCGACCCGGAGGATGCCCAGGCCGTGGTCGACCGCACTGGCGACGTCACCCCGGACGACCAGCCGCCCGGCCGAGTACGCGGCGTACACCAGCACGATCAGCGGCAGCTCGGTCCACCAGCGAAGCCGGTGGACGGATATGCCCGTGGTGCCCGGCACGTCGGTCTTCGGCATCCGGTGGGTCCCCCATCGTCTCTGTTCATGCGGCGTATACCGCGGCCTCACTTTACGGCGTGGGCCCGAGCCGTCGAGGCGTCCCCCGGCCGTCTAAGACGCAGAGATCGGCGGGTGGGTTGCCAGGCCGGGCGGGTGGGTGTTTCCGGGTGGGTGATGATGGAGGGGACAGGCACTCGCTGTCCGCAAAAGGCATCAAAAGTCCCGTCGGCGCAGGTGGCCGCGCGGGCACGCGTACGACTTGGAGAGGTCCCATGGCACCCCGCATCCTGCTGGCCCGGCACGGACAGACGGAATGGTCACTGTCCGGGAAGCACACCGGCAGGACCGACATCCCCCTCCTGGAGGAGGGCCGCCGCGGCGCCAAGCTCCTGGGCGAGCGGCTGCACCGCGCGCCCTACGACGGCCTCCCGGACGTCGAGGTGCGCACGAGCCCGCTCTCCCGCGCGCGGGAGACCTGTGAGATCGCCGGCTTCGGCGACCGCGCCACCACCTGGGACGCGCTCATGGAGTTCGACTACGGCGCGTACGACGGGATGACGCCCGCCGACATCCAGGCGGTCCGCCCCGGCTGGTTCATCTGGCGCGACGGCGTCCCCGAGGGCGAGACGCTGGCGCAGGTCGCCGCCCGCGCGGACGAGGTGGTCGAGTGGGCCAGGAGCGCCGACCGCGACGTGCTGGTCTTCGCGCACGGCCACATCCTGCGCGTCATCGGCGCCCGCTGGCTGGGGCTCGGCATCGAGTTCGCCGCCCGCGTCCGCCTCAACCCGACGTCCCTCTCGACCCTGGGCTGGGCCTACGGAGAGCCCGCCGTCGAGTCGTGGAACGAGACGGGACACCTGTTCTAACGGGACACCTGTTCTAGGGGAGATCGTCGTCGCCGCGTCTACACGGCGTGCGGAAGACAGGCGTGCCCCTCCAGGAACTCGCTCACCCCGGCGCTGCTGCGGTGCGGCAGGAGCACCCGCGCCGTCGTGGCCAGCATCGACTGGATGCGCGTCGACTGCACGTCGCCGAGGAGCGCGAGGACCCGGAGCCCCGCCGTCGCGGCCTCGTCGGGGTGGCCCGCGCGGGCCAGGTCGTCGGCGAGCTCGGCGGTGTAGAGGGCGATGTTCCGGGTGAAGTGCGGGGTCTGCGCGGCGGCGATGTCCGCGGCGCGGCGCGCGTGCCCGGCGGCCCGCGCCCACTCGCCGAGGGCCGACCAGCACTGCGCCTCGAGACCTGCGAGCTCGGCGGTGCCGAAGAAGGACATCCACTCCGGATCGGCCTCCGCGGCCCCGCGCTCGAAGAGCGCGTGGGCGCGCGCGAGCGCCTGCTCGCAGTTGGAGCGGTCGCCGAGCCCGGCCCACCCCCCGGCCTCCCGCAGCGCGATGAGCGAGAGCAGCCGGTGGGAGCCGAGCCGCCGGGCGGCCTGCGTGGCCGCCTGCGCGGCCCGCACCGACTCCCGGGGGCGCCCCGCGTCCCGCGCGAGGAAGGCCGTGTTGCAGAAGGCGTGCGCCTCCAGGGCGGCGTTCGAGCAGACCCGGGCGGTCGCGAGGGCCTCGGCGTAGTGCGAGCGGGCGTCGTCGAAGCGGCCCGAGTCGTGGGCCAGCCAGCCCACGGAGATGGCCAGCTCACCGGCGCCCGCGTACAGCCGGTCGGAGGTGGACTGCCGGGTGGTGGTCCCCGCGTCGAGCAGGGTGTAGGCGGTGCGCAGGGGCGCGGCCGCCCGCCGGTAGAGCCCGGCGGCGCCGTGCCGGTCGTCGAGCAGCCTGATCTTGCGGACGGCCGCCTCGACCGCCCCGGCCTCGGCGTCGCCCACCCTGCGCCCGCGCAGGGCGGCCGCCTCTGCCGGGCCGCCCAGGGTGAGCCCGATGGGCCCGAGGGCGGCGGCCACGGTGGCCGTGGAGCCGGTCATGAATGCGCGACGCTGCACGTCGCTCCCCTCGTGGGTCTGGACCGCGTACGGATCGCAGGCGCGGGGGTCGGACCCGGACGGATGGGACGCGTACAAGTGGATCGTGGTCGGTGGCGGGTGGACGGCGGTCGGTGGCCGGCTCGTGGTGCCGGTCTCGCTCGCGCTGTGGACCGCGGGCGCGTCGGATTCGGCGCGCCCGCCCCTTCCGCGCACCAGGGCGCGGGGGGCGAAGCCCAGGTCCGTCAGCGTCCGGCCCGGGAACATGTGCAGGAACACCCGTTCGTAGGCGTAGTTGGGGCAGCGGATCTCGCCCGCCTCCACCCGTCCGACGTAGCGGGCGTCGCAGCAGACCCGCTCGCCGATCTCGCGCGCGGCCCGCCGCACCGCCGCGGCGAACTCGCCCGGCGAGCGCTGTCCGCGGAGTCTGCGGAAGGCAAGGTTGGGTCGTGGGGACTGAGTTGACGATGCCATCGGTGAGGACGCCATGGCCGGACCCTCTCGTGCGGATCGTGCCGGACTGTGCCCACGCTCGCGCACCGGGGCCCGCGTCCGCACGCTGGTTCCGGCGGAGCTGCCCCTGTTCCGGCAGGGCACGAACGTACCCGCTGTGACGGGGTCACCACGCCCGGTTCGTCTGCAAACCGGATATCTCACCCCCGATCTGCCATGAACTGCCATCCTTTGCGGCGGCGTGCCGCAGTGCCTGTTGACGCCGCCGCGCGTTGAACCACGAGGAGCGGGAGCCAGGCGGAGCCCGCACTGGCGAGGAGGGGTCCCCTTGTTGGAGATCGGCACGGCGAACAGCGACTCCCGTACGAAGAGCGGCGCACACCCGGCACCGGCGCACGACGCGTCCCCGGCATCCCTGACGACCGCACGGCACCGGCCCACCCAGGACAGCAGCGCCCCGCCCGGCCCCGCCCCCTGCGACGACGAGTGCTGCGACCTCGTCACCGTCCCGGCCAGACAGGGCCTCGAAGCGGTCGACATCCTGCGCCGGGGCGCGGGCGACACCGTCGGGCCCGTCCTGCACGACGGGAGCTGCGACACCCTCGGCTTCCTGGTGCCGCCCGGCACCGCCGACGGCTGGGACCTGCCGGGCAGCGCCTGCACCCAGACCTTCGGACGCGGCCTGAGCGTGTACGCGGAGCCGGTGCCGGGCCCCGGCGGCCCCGTCGTCCCCGCCCCCCCGGTCGCGGGCACCGGCTGGCTGCTCCCGCCGGACGGCGAGACGGACCCGGTCACCGACCCGGCCGTCCTGCGGGCCGCGCTCGGCCAGGCCGCCCGCACCATCGAGGCCGCCGACAACTGCCGCTGAGCACCCCGCGCCCCCTGCCGCCGGGCCGCCGGGACCGCGTCGGCCGATAATGGCCGGATGGCAAGGAACAAGCGGTCGCGGGAAGCGCGGGAGGCCGTCGTCGAGAACGTCGACGGCGGACTCGCCGAGCTCATGCCCGACCGGGACAGACCGCGCGCGTGGACCCTGCTCGTGGACGGCGCCCCGCAGTCGCACGTCGACCTCGACGACCCCGCACACCTCGCCTTCGAGTACCAGCGCAGGCTCGGCCACGTCGCCGACCTCGTCGCCCCGCCCGGCAAACCGGTCCACGCCCTGCACCTCGGCGGCGGCGCCTTCACCCTCGCCCGCTACATAGCCGTGACCCGCCCCCGCTCCACCCAGCAGGTCGTCGAGCGCGACGCCGCGCTCGTCCGGCTCGTCCGCCGCGAACTGCCGCTCGACCCCCAGGCCCGCATACGGGTGCGCGGCACCGACGCCCGCGAGGGCCTCGCCAAGATCGCCGACGGCTGGGCGGACCTCGTCGTCGCCGACGTCTTCAGCGGGGCACGCACCCCCGCGCACCTCACCAGCACGGAATTCCTCACCGACGTACGCAGGGTGCTGCGGCCCGGCGGGTTCTACGCCGCCAACCTCGCCGACGGCCCGCCCCTCGCGCACCTGCGCGGACAGATAGCCACCGCCGCCGCGCTCTTCCCCGAACTCGCCCTCGTCGCCGATCCGGCGGTGCTGCGCGGCAAGCGCTTCGGCAACGCCGTACTGCTCGGCTGCGAGCGGGCGCTGCCCGTCGCCGAGCTGACCCGCCGCTGCGCGGGCGACCCGCACCCCGGCAGGGTCGAACACGGCCGGGGGCTCACGGACTTCAGCGGCGGGGCCGCGGCGGTCACGGACGCCGGCGCGGTCGCCTCGCCCGCACCGCCGCCTTCGGTCTTCCGCTGACGGCGGCCCGGCCCGTACGCATCAGTACGTGTCGACGTCCACCCGCGGCGCCGTGTCGTGCCAGGTGCAGAAGACCGAGACGTGGGCCGCGCCCCCGGTGAACTCCACCCGGATCCACTTGTCCTGCTTCCACGTCTGCACCGACCAGCCCGCCGCCGGAGTCGCCGAGACGAGCGTCGCGGAGTCCTTGGAGAGGTCGAAGACGACCCGCCCGCCATCGGTGTTGTAGCTCTTCACCGTGCCGGTGCTGGAACTCGTGGGCGGGGGCGAGGTGGGCTTGTCGGCGTGTTTCCTGGAGGGTTCGGGCGATTTCGGCGATCCCGAGGACTTGTGCGGCTTCGGGGACTTCGAGGGCTTTTCGGTGGGTGCGGACGATGGGCGGTGCGTCGAGGAGGCGAGCGGATCCGCGCGGCCCGCACCGCCGTCGTCGCCCGCGAGCGGCAGGGCGCGCGGCGGGTCGTAGGCGGTGCCCGCCATCACCGTGTGGACGCCCCACCAGGACAGCGTGACCGCCGCGCCGGTGGCGAACGACCACGCGATCGTGTGTACGAGACCTCTGTGCATCGCGGGCCATACTGCACCACGTCCCGTGCGTCTGTCCCGTGGCGCATCCGTGCCCCGGGCCGGTGGGCGGGGGCGTCCCAGGGAGGACCGCGTTCCGCCGTATGGCGTACGGTGCCGCCCATGGCAAGTGTGCTCGTCGTCGAGGATGACCAGTTCGTACGCTCCGCCCTCATCCGGCATCTGACCGAGGCATCGCACACCGTGCGCAGCGTCGGCACCGCCCTGGAGGCGCTGCGGGAGGTCGCCCATTTCCGTTTCGACGTGGTGATCCTGGATCTCGGCCTGCCCGACCTCGACGGGTCGGAGGCGCTGAAGATGCTGCGCGGCATCACGGACGTACCGGTGATCATCGCGACCGCCCGGGACGACGAGACGGAGATCGTGCGCCTCCTGAACGACGGCGCGGACGACTACCTCATCAAGCCGTTCTCCGTGGAACACCTCTCGGCGCGCATGGCCGCCGTGCTGCGCCGCGCGCGCGTCCCCGCGGGCGAGGGGCCGCCGAGCGATGTCCTCCAGGTCGGTGGGCTCTCCATCGACCCGCTGCGGCGCCAGGCGGAACTGGACGGCGGACGGCTCGACCTGACCCGCCGCGAGTTCGACCTGCTCGCCTTCCTCGCCGGGCGGCCCGGCGTCGTCGTCCCGCGCAAGGAGCTGCTCGCCGAGGTCTGGCAGCAGAGTTACGGCGACGACCAGACCATCGACGTACATCTCTCGTGGCTGCGGCGGAAGTTGGGCGAGACGGCCGCCCGTCCGCGCTACCTCCACACCCTGCGCGGCGTCGGCGTGAAGCTGGAGCCGCCGCTGCCGGAGCCACCGCTGTGAGATGGGCCCTCGTCAAGGTGTGCCTGGCCGTCACGACGATGGTCGTGGTCGCCTTCGCGGTGCCGCTCGGCCTCGTCGTCAAGGAGATGGCCAGGGACCGGGCCGTCTCCAACGCGGAACGGCACGGCGCGGGCATGGGCCCCACGCTCTCCATCACCACCGACCGCGGTGAGCTCAACCGGGCCGTCGCCTCGTCCGAGGCGGGCGGCGAGGGCCGGATGGCCGTGTACGTACCGGCCGTCGACGGCGCCCCCGCCTTCGAGGTCGGCGACCCGAGGGCCGAGGCACGGGCCGTCGAGGCGACCCGCAAGGAGGGCCGCGCCAGGACCACCGAGGTCCCCGGCGGCTTCGTGGTCCTCCAGCCGACCGCGCTCAGTTCCGGCACGGCCGTCGTGGAGATCTACGTGCCCGAGGCCGAGGTCAGCAACGGCGTGACCACGGCGTGGCTGGTGCTCGCGGGCGTCGGCATCGCGCTCGTCATCGGCTCGGTGGCGGTCGCGGACCGGCTCGGCGTCCGCATGGTCCAGCCCGCCAAGCGCCTGGTGGGCGCCGCGCACGACCTCGGCGAGGGCAAGCTGGGGGCGCGGGTGCCGGAGGAGGGTCCGACCGAACTGCGCCTGGCCGCGGTGGCCTTCAACTCGATGGCCGACCAGGTGGTCCAACTCCTCGCCAACGAGCGGGAGCTGGCGGCCGACCTCTCCCACCGGCTGCGTACGCCGCTGACCGTCCTGCGGCTGAACGCGGCCTCGCTCGGCGATGGACCCGCGGCCGAACAGACCCGCACCGCGGTCGAGACGCTGGAGCGCGAGGTCGACACGATCATCCGCACCGCGCGCGACGCCAAACCGCAGACGGCGACGGTCGGCCCCGGCACCGGCTGCGACGCGGCCGAGGTGATCAGGGAGCGGATGGCCTTCTGGTCGGCGCTCGCCGAGGACGAGGGGCGCGAGGTCCGGGTGGCGGGCGTCGACCGCCCGGTCCGGATCCCCGTGGCCCGCCCCGAACTGGTCGCCGCGCTGGACGCGTTGCTCGGCAACGTCTTCCGGCACACGGGCGAAGGCACCGCCTTCTCGGTGGACCTGCACAGCGGCGAGGACGCGGTGATCGTCCTGGTCTCCGACGCGGGGGCCGGCATCGCCGACCCCGAGGCCGCGCTGGCCCGGGGCACGGGCTCCGGGCAGGACGGCTCGACGGGCCTCGGCCTCGACATCGTGCGCCGCCTCGCCGAGTCGACGGGCGGCGACGTGCGCGTCGGCAGCTCGGTCCTCGGCGGTACGGAGGTCCGCATCTGGATCCAGCTGGACGCGCGCCGGCCGGGGGAGGGGCGGCGGGGGCACCGCGGAGCCGCGGTACGCCGTCGCAGGCGCACGGCCACCCCGGGCTGAGCCTCGGGAGTCCGGCTCAGCGCCCGGCCCCCAGGTCCAGGGTCCACCACGGTCCGCCGGAGCCGCGCACGACGCCGACGCCCGCGTCCCGGTAGCGGCAGGTGAGGACCACGGCCCGGTGGGACGGGCTGCGCAGCCACATTCCGACGGCGGCGTGCGGGGTGGCGGGACCGGCCGCGATGACCTCGCCGGCCTGCCGGGGGCGGTAGCCCGCGGCCCGCATCCGGTCGATCGGCCGGCTGCCGTTCGCGCCGGTGTGGGTGAGGCGCGCGCGGTCGGACATGTCGGCGCTGTGCCGCCGCGCGGACCGGACGAGCGCGGGCCGCTGCCGCAGGGCAGGACACCCCGCCGCGGCCCGACGCCGGTTCACCTCGTCGATCACGTCGGCGGACGGGCCGGGGCGGTACGGAGGCCGCCAGGAGGGGAGCTGCCACCGGGGGATCCGCCAGTCCGGGGTGCGGGTGAGGGGCGGCGGTCCGCCGGGCGGGGGCGGCGCGGCCCAGGCGGCGGGCGGGCAGGCCAGCAGCGTCACGAGGAGAACGAATCCTCGGGCGCCCCGGCCGAACGTCCTTCTGCGCGTTCCGGTCATGTTCCCTTTCCCTTTCTCACCTGGCGTCACATGCCGTGAGCCGTGCGTACGACGGGCCGGATCTTTAACCGGTCCCGATCCCTTCCTTAAGCGCACCCTAAGATCCCCAACCCGGGCCCCACATGGCCGTTTTGTCGTCCCCGGCGCGGCTAGCGTGCTGCCGTACCCCCACGCGACACCCACCCCCACGCAACACCCACCCCCACCCCCGTACAGCTAAGGCAGGCACGCGATGAGCAGCACGCACCGGCGCACGGTGAGCACCCGTTCCAAGGTCATAGGGGGGCTCGTCGCCGCGTCGCTCGTCGGCGGCGGGGCCTTCCTCTTCTCCGGGACGGCCCTCGCGACCAAGGCCCCGGCCCCGGCGAAGAAGGCCCCCGCCGCCCAGGCCGCCGCCAGGTTCGCCCCCTTCGTGGACACCTCCCTCGCCCCCGCCTACGACCTCGTGGACACCGCCACGAAGACCGGCGTCAAGGAGTTCAACCTCGCCTTCATCACCTCCGGCGGCAGCTGCGAGCCCCTCTGGGGCGGCACCGGGGCCCTCGGTGACGACAAGGTGGCCTCGCAGATCGGCGCCCTGCGCGCCAAGGGCGGCGACGTCCGCGTCTCGTTCGGCGGCGCGGCGGGCTCCGAGCTGGGCCTGAAGTGCGACAGCGCCGCCTCGCTCGCCACGGCGTACGGCAAGGTCGTCGACGCGTACAAGCTGACGAAGGTCGACTTCGACATCGAGGGCGCCGCCCTGCCGGACACCGCGGCCAACACCCGGCGCGCCCAGGCGATCGCCCGGCTCCAGAAGCAACACCCCGGCCTGGATGTCTCGTTCACGCTGCCCGTGATGCCGGAGGGCCTGACCCGGCCCGGTGTCGACCTGCTCGCCAACGCGAGGAAGAACGGCGTCAAGACCTCCACCGTCAACATCATGGCCATGGACTACGGCCCCTCCTACAGCGGTGACATGGGAACGTACGCCGAGCAGGCCGCCACCGCCACGCAGAAGCAGGTCAAGAGCGCGCTCGGCCTCTCCGACGCGGCCGCGTGGAAGGCCGTCGCCGTCACGCCGATGATCGGCGTCAACGACGTCGCGGCCGAGGTCTTCACGGTCGAGGACGCCGGACAGCTGGTGAGGTTCGCCGGGAAGAAGGGGCTCGGCGGCCTCTCGATGTGGTCCTCGACCCGCGACAGGGCCTGCCCCGGCGGCGCCGCCAACTCCGCGCAGCCGACGTGCAGTTCGATCGAGCAGACGCCGCTGGCGTTCACCAAGGCCTTCGCGGCCTTCAAGTAGCCGCCTCTCCCCGCGCGCCCCGGCCGGAACCCCCCACCCGGCCGGGGCGCCGTCCGTGCCGTCGACGCCCGCCACTCCTGGGCGTAGTCGTTGAAGATCTGCCGCAGGTGGTGGCCGATCTTCAGGTAGTCCAGGTCGTCGAGGTTGGCGAGCGAGACCCGCACCGACCACTGCGGGCCCTCGAAACCGCCGCCGTTGAGCAGCACCACACCCGTCTGCTCGGCGAGCCGGAACAGCGGGTCGATGGGCTCGTAGGTCTTCTCCAGGTAGGCCGCGAACTCCGCGCCGAACTCCAGCTCCGCCTCGGCGAGCAGGTCGAGTTCGATGTAGTACGCGGCCCGCTCGTCGTCGTCGCTGATCTTCATCCGGACGCCTTCGAGGAGCAGGTCGAGCCGCTGGCGCACGATCGCCCGGATCTTCTCCTTGTAGGCCTGGCCCTCCTCCAGCATGTCGAAGAGGGAGAACAGGACCATCATCATCTGCTGCGGCAGCGAGTGCCCCGCCGTGTGGTTGAGGGCCACCTGCCGCGAGTCGGCCACCAGGCGGTCGATGAACCTGATCTTCTCGGGTTCCAGGGTCAGCGTCCCGTACCGCTTGTCGAGCCGGTCCTTCTCCGCCCGGGGCAGCGCGGCGATCATCTCGTCGAGGACGTTGTCGTCGTGGAGCCCGATGACGCCGAGCCGCCAGCCCGTGCAGCCGTAGTGCTTGGAGTACGAGTACACGAGCAGGGTGTTGCGCGGCAGGTCGGCGGCGATGGAGCGGAAGCCCGGCACGAACGTGCCGTACACGTCGTCCGTGACGATGACGAGGTTCGGGTTGTCCTCGGCGACGATGGACTTGATCTGGTCCACGACCCGCTGACTCAGCGCGAGCGAGGGCGGGTTGGAGGGGTTGACCAGGCAGAGCAGCTTGATGTCCGGGTCGGCGAGCTTGGCGACCTCCTCCTGCGGATAGCGCCACTCGCGCACGCCCGTTTCGACGAACTTGTTCGCCTCGATGTACGTGACGTCGAACTCGTACGTGTCGAGCTCGGGAATCTCGATGTACGGCGTGAACACCGGCACCATCAGGGCGATCCTGTCGCCCTTCCTCAACAGGCCGTTCTTCATGAGGGAGTCGAAGATGTAGCACATGGCGGCCGTGCCGCCCTCCGTCGCGAACAGCGACAGATTGCCGGGCGGCGGCTTCTTGTCGAACATCTCGTCCGCGAGGTAGCCGCGGATGATCTGCTCCGTGTGGGTCAGGATCCGGTCCGGTACGGGGTAGTTGTCGCCGATCGAGCTGTCCGTGAGCTCGTGGACGAAGGCGTCCTTGTCGAAGCCGAAGCGTTCCACGGCGTGCGCGACGCACTTTTCGAGGAGCTCGATGCCGGGCAGGTCGGGGTGGCGGCGCACGAACGTGTCGAACCGCTCGCCGGAGCCCGCCGGTTCGGGCATGCCGCCCAGGTTGTCGGCGGTCCAGACCCGGCGCGACTCCGAGAGCGCGAAGTAGCCGAGCGCGTGGAACGCCTCGCGCGGGCCGGTCGCGACCCAGTTCGGGTTGCCCCGGCCCGCGTTGAGCATCTGGACCGACGACGTGCCCTTCTGCCCCGGCTGGTCGGCCTGCGCCCGCTGGGCCAGGTCGATGAAGACGTTCTTGAGCTCGAAGGGGGAGAGCTGGGAGTACTCGTGGATCTGCTCGCGGGAGATGCTGCTCTTGGGCACGGTGCTTCCTTACGTTGCGGAACCTGCGCGTCGGCGGTGTCGGCGGTGTCTGGGGCGTCTGTGGTGTCTGTGGTGTCAGTGGTGGAGGAGCACGATGACGGCGCCCCAGATCGTCAGGAGGACGTTGGAGACGGCATAGGGGATCGTGTAACCGAGCGTCGGCACCTGTGACTTGGACTGCTCGTTGATCGCACCGATCGCCGCGGTGGTGGTCTGGCCGCCCGCCAGGACGCCCATCAGGACCGGGAAGCGGATCTTCTGGACGTGGTGGCCGACGAGGAAGCCGACGACGAGCGGCACCACGGTGGCGACGGCGCCGAACACGAGCAGCCCCCACCCGGCCGTCGACAGGCCGCTCGTGAAGCTCGGCCCGGCGTTGATGCCGACGACCGCCACGAACAGGCAGAGCCCGAGCGTGTCCATGAACCACTGGGCGCCGGGCGGGACGTTCCCGAACGTCGGGTACTTGCCGCGGATCCAGCCGAAGACCAGGCCCATGATGAGCGCGCCGCCGGACGTGGAGAGCGAGATCGGCACGCCGCCCGCGGTCAGCGCGGGGATGCCGACGCAGCCACCGAGGAAGATGCCGAGCCCCACCCAGACCATGTCGGTGGCGAACGAGGTCGGCACCGGCGTGCCGATCTCCCGGCCCGCCGGGTCCACGAGCCGCTCGGGACCGGCGAGGATCAGGGTGTCGCCCCGCTCCAGCTTCGTGGAGAGCCGGTAGGGGAACGCGGAGCCGGAGCGGAAGACCTTGTCGACGTAGACGCCGACCATGAAGGGCGAGGCGCGCAACTCGCCGATGGTGCGTCCCAGTTGAGCCTTCTGTGAGACGACGACGTGCAGGGACTCGGTCTGGTAGCCGAGCAGCTCGACGTCGTCGGCCTCGCCGCCGATGTGGGTCCGCGCGTCGTAGGTGACCAGGTCGCCGCGGATCGCGCTCAGTGCCACGACGTCGCCCGCGCGCAGCACGGTGCCCTGGTCGTGCGGCAGGATCTCGCCGTCCCGTCGCACCCCCGTGAGGTAGAGGCGGCGGCCCAGCTGCTTCTGCTGGTTCTCGAAGTCGTCGACGGTGCGGCCCACGATGTCGGGCCGCTCGACACGGTAGGCGCGCAGGACCACCTCGTAGTACCCCTCGCTCAGGTCGGGGTTGTCGGTGGGGGCGTCCAACTCCTTGGCCAGCGCGGCCGATTCGGCGGCCAGGTCCCTCCGGTACAGCTTGGGCAGGACGTTCGCGAGGAGCATCGCGCAGAGGATCGTGCCGAGCGGATAACAGACCGCGTACCCGATGGCGACGAGGTTCTCCTCCTTCCTGACCTCTCCGGAGGACAGTCCCGGCAGGTTCCCGATGGCGTCCTGCGCGACACCGATCACGGCGGACTGGGTGAGCGCGCCGCCGAGCAGCCCCGCCGACAGGCCGGGCCCGTAGCCGAGCAGGGCCGCGAAGCCCCAGCAGACGAGGAGGCCCGTCACACAGACGACCACGGCGTTGACGACCTGGGGCAGGCCGTCCTTCTTGAGGCCGCGGAAGAACTGCGGGCCGACCTTGTAGCCGAGGGCGAACAGGAACATCGTGAAGAAGAGGTTCTTCACCGTCCCGTCGATCGTCACCTCGAACTGCGCGCCGAGCAGCAGCCCCGCGATCAGGCAGCCGGTGACGGCACCGAGCGCGATGGCCTTGTAGCGGAGCCTGCCGAAGAGGAAGCCGAGGGCCACGGTGATGAAGACCAGCAGCTCCGGGTGGGGCTGGAAGATGTTGCGGTCGAGGAAGTCGATCACGGCTCACGCTCCCAGGACGCCGACGAGGACCGGCCCGGTCAGGGGCAGCAGGAAGTTCGAGAGGGCGTACGTGATCGTGTAGCCGAGCATCGGCACGGAGCTCTGGGCCGTCTGGGTGACGGAGGTGATCGCGGGGGTCGAGCACTGCTGGCCCGCGATGGCGCCGATGAGCAGCGGCTTCTCGATCTTCAGGAGCCTGCTGCCGACGATCAGGGAGATCGTCGCGGGGACGAGGACCATGGCGATCCCGGCGAACGGCAGCAGCGCCCCGTACTCCTTCAGGAGCGGCCAGGCCTGCGGTCCCGACACCAGCCCGGTGCAGGCGATGAAGACCGCGAGGCCCATGTCCTTGATGGTGCTCGCGGCCTGCGGCGGGAAGGCGCCGAAGGTCTGCTTGCGGGAGCGGAACCAGCCGAAGAGCAGCCCGGAGATCAGACAGCCGCCGCCGGTGCCGAGCGACATCGGGACGTCCCCGAACGTGACGACGACCTGCCCGAGCAGGGAGCCCGCCGCGATGCCGAGGCCCAGATAGACGAAGTCCGTGGCGTCGTTCTTCACGACGGCGCCGATCCTGTCGACCAGCTTGTTCAGGCCGGAGCGGGCGCCGACCAGGGTGAGCACGTCGCCGCGGTGCAGTGTCGTGTCGCCGGCCGCGGGCAGGTGCTGATCGCCGCGCAGCACGTCGGTGACGTACACGCCGTCCTTGATGAACTCGGGGTGCGCCTGCTGCAGCTGGTCGACGGTGCGGCCCTCCGTCTCCTTCTCGGTGACGGCGACCTGGCTGGTGGCGAGGGGCGTGTCGACGCCGGGGATGCCGGGGGTCTCGGGGCCGACGATGCGCCCCGCCTCGATGACGTTGGAGCGGCGGCCGACCATGAGGACCAGGTCGGAGAGGGTCAGCGCCAGGCCGGGTGACGGTGTGAGGAGCTTGCTGCCGCGCTTGACGGCCTCGACGGTGACCCGGCCGTCGAGCTCGCTCTCCAGGTCGCCGACGGTCCTGCCGTCGGCCTCCGTCACCAGGAAGGTGCGCCCGACCGTGCCGGGCAGCGCCTCGCGCTCGTCGTCCTCCAGACCACCGCCCCCGCGCATCCTGTCCCACAGCTCGCGCGAGGCGTCCCGGAGATTGATGCGAAGCAGCATCGGCATGATCTGGCTGGTGTAGATCACGATGGTGATCAGGCCGAAGAGGTAGCAGACGGTGTACGCCGTGGCGACGTGCCCCTGGTACTCGGAGACCTGCGCCGGGGTGAGGCCGCTCAGCTTGCCGATGGACTCGGTGGCCGTGCCCACCACCGCGGATTCGGTGGCGGCGCCCGCCAGGATGCCCGAGGCGGTGCCGACGTCCAGGTCGAAGGCCTTGGCCAGGCCGAACGCGATGGCCAGGACGCAGACCAGCTCGATCCCGCAGAGCGCGAAGAAGCGCAGGCTCCCGCGGTTGAGGTTGGCGAAGAACTGCGGTCCCGCCATGTAGCCGAGGGCGAAGATGAAGAGCGCGAAGAAGGTCGTCTTGACGTCGTCGGCGACGGTGACCTTCGCCCAGGCGCCGAGAAGCAGGGAGACGATCAGGGTGCCGCAGATGCCGCCGAGGACGATGGGCCCGACGCGGACCTTGCCCACCAGGTAGCCGAGGGCGAGGCAGAGGAAGAGCGCGAGCTCAGGGTGATCGCGGAGAACGCCCACGGGCGCTCACCACGCCAGTTCTGGTGCGGAATGTCCAATATTTCGCATACCCGCAACGTAAGGAGCCGAGTGGGGGCGTGCCACTCGGCTCCGTGCGCCCCGGCCGGGTTCCGTGTGTTCCGGTCGGGCTCCGTGCGCCGGACGAGCTCTGGAGGAGCTCCCCGCTCAGTCCAGGTCGGTGCTCGGGGGCAGCTCGCCGGACGCGACGACCTTCGCGTACCAGTGGGCGCTGGACTTCGGGGTGCGGGCCTGCGTGGCGTAGTCGACGTGGACCGCGCCGAAGCGCTTGCTGTAGCCGTACGCCCACTCGAAGTTGTCGAGCAGCGACCAGAGGTAGTACCCGCGCACGTCCGCGCCCTCCGCGACGGCCTCGCGCACCGCGGCGAGGTGGCCGTGCAGATAGCGGATGCGCTCGGGGTCGTGGACCGTGCCGCCCGCGTCGGGCTCGTCGTCGTAGGCCGCCCCGTTCTCCGTCACGTAGAGCGGAACCCCGGGGGCCTGAGCGGTGTACTCGAGGAGGAGGTCCTTCAGGCCGGTCGGGTCCACCGGCCAGTCCATGGCGGTGAGTTCACCGGGCGCCCGGTGGAAGGAGACGTGCTCGTCGGCGCCCGGCCAGGGGGAGTGGCTGCTCGCGCCATGACCGTCGGGGCGCGGCCGACCGGTGCCGTCGGCGGGGGCGGCCGACACGACGGAGGGGGCGTAGTAGTTGATGCCGAGGAAATCGAGCGGGTGGTGGGCGGTGCGCAGATCGTTGTCCAGGACGAACGACCAGTCCGTGATGCCCGAGGTGTCCGCGAGCAGATCGTCGTCGTACCTGCCGTGCAGCATGGGCCCGGTGAAGACCCGGTTGGCCAGCGCGTCGATCCGGCGCCGTGCGTCCTGGTCGGCGGCCGACGCGGTGAGCGGGCGCACCGCGCTGGGGTTGAGACTGACGCCGATCCGGGCGCGGCGCGGCAGCCCGTCGCGCAGCGCCTGTGCGCCCAGGCCGTGCGCGAGGTTGAGGTGGTGAGCCGCGCGCAGGGCGGCGGCGGGGTCGGTGCGGCCCGGGGCGTGCACCCCCGAGCCGTAGCCGAGGAAGGCGCTGCACCACGGCTCGTTGAGCGTCGACCACATCTCCACCCGGTCCCCGAGCGCCCCGGCGACGATCCCCGCGTACTCCGCGAAGCGGTAGGCGGTGTCCCGCTCCGGCCAGCCGCCGCCCGCCGCCGAGCCGCTGGGGAAGGCGTCCTCCAGTTCCTGCGGCAGGTCCCAGTGGTAGAGGGTCACCATCGGCTGGATACCGTGCGCGAGCAGTTCGTCGACGAGCGCGCGGTAGAAGTCCAGGCCGCGCTGGACGGCGGGCCCGCGCCCGGTGGGCTGCACCCGCGACCACGACACCGAGAAGCGGTAGGCGGACAGGCCCAGGTCCGCCATGAGCCGCACGTCGTCGCGCCACCGGTGGTAGTGGTCGACGGCGACGTCCCCGGTGTCGCCGCCGAGCACCTTGCCCGGCGTGTGGCTGAACGTGTCCCAGATGGAGGGCGTGCGGCCGTCCTCCCGCACGGCCCCCTCGATCTGGTACGCGGCGGTCGCGGCGCCCCACAGGAAGCCGGGCGGGAAGGTGGCGTTCGCGGAGGTCGGATTCGCGGAGGTCAGAGACATAGGAGCGCTCCCATGAGTCGTGCGGAAAGGGGGAGTTGACGAGTCGGCCGGGCGGGGGAGCGGGTTCAGCCCTTGACCGCGCCCTGCATGATCCCGCCCACGATCTGCTTGCCGAACAGCACGAACGCGAGCAGCAGCGGCAGCGTGCCGAGCAGTGCGCCCGCCATGATCACGGACTGGTCGGGGATGGTGCCGCGGCCGAGCCCGGCGAGGGCCACCTGCACGGTCGGCTCACCCTCCTGGGTCAGGGCGATGATCGGCCAGAAGAAGTCGTTCCACGCCATGACGAAGGTGAGCATGGCGAGGACCGCCATCGCGGGCCGCGCGGCCGGGAAGACCACGTGCCAGATCACGCGCCAGCTGCTCGCACCGTCCATCCGGGCCGCTTCGATCAGTTCGGTGGGCAGCGCCTCCGAGAGGTACTGCCGCATGAAGAACACCCCGAAGGCGCTGACCAGGGTGGGCAGGATGACGGACTGCAGCTGGTCGGTCCAGCCGAGGTCCGCCACGACCATGAACAGCGGAACGACGCTGAGCTGGGGCGGCACCATCATCGTGCCGATCACGAGCAGCAGCAGGAGGCCACGGAAGCGGAAGCGGAGCTTGGCGAAGGCGAAGCCCGCGAGGGTCGAGAAGAGCACGGTGCCGACGGTGATGGAGCCGGCCACCACCAGTGTGTTGAGGAGGGCCGTGCCCATGTTGGCGTCGGTCCAGGCGATCTCCAGGTTCTTGAAGAGGTTGCCGCCGAACCAGAAGGGAGGAGGGGTCTCGGCGAGCCGCGTGTTGTTGCGCGAGGCCGCGATCGCCGTCCACACCAGCGGAAAGAGCGAGCCGACGGTGAACAGGATCAGCACGGCGTAGGTCACCTTGCCGCCGTGCAGCTGGCGCCCGGCGCCGCGCTTGCCCGTGCGGCCCGTGCCCCGCGTGTGCCCGGTGCCCTTCGCGGCCGGCTCGCGGGACCCGGTGGACAGAGTGGTGGTCACGTCATCCCCTCACGTGCTCGTGCGGAGCCGGCGGCTGATGGCCCAGTTGACGAGGCCGATCAGCACGAGAATCAGGAACATCGTCCAGGCGATCGCCGAGGACCGGCCCAGGTGCTGGTTGAACCAGCCCTGCTCGTAGAGGTAGAGGCCGAGCGTCTGGAACTGGTGGTCGGAGCCGCCGGTGGGGCTCGCGCCCTGGCTGAACAGCAGCGGCTCACCGAAGAGCTGGGTCGCCCCGATCGTCGAGACGACACAGGTGAACAGGATCGTCGGCCGCAACGAAGGGATCGTGACGTGCCGGAACTGCTGCCAGCGGCTCGCGCCGTCCAGCGCCGCCGACTCGTACAGATCGTGCGAGATGGCCTGCATCGCGGCCAGATAGATGAGCGCGTTGTACCCCGTCCACCGCCAGATCACGATGGAGGAGACGGCGAACTGCGCGGTCCAGTCGCCGTTCTGCCAGTCGACCGCGTCGATGCCGACGAGGCCGAGCCCCCAGTTGATCATTCCGTGGTCGGTGCGGCTGAACATCAGCACGAAGACCAGCGTCGCCGCGGCCACCGACGTGGCGTACGGCGTGAGGATCGCGACCCGGAAGAACATCGAGCCGCGCAGCCGGTAGTTGAGGAGGTGGGCCAGTCCCAGCGCCATCAGGAGCTGGGGGACGGTCGAGAGGAGACCGATGGTGAAGGTGTTGCGCAGCGCGTGCCAGAAGAACTCGTCGTCCCAGAGCCGGGTGAAGTTGCGCAGCCCCACCCACTCCATGTCGGTGGGCGCGCCGAGCTCCACGCGGTGCAGCGAGGCCCATCCCGTGTAGAGCAGCGGGAAGAGCCCGAAGGCGAGGAAGAAGAGGAAGAAGGGGGCGACGAGGGCGTAGGGACTCCACTTGACGTCCCAGCGGTAGCGGCGGCTGCGCCGCGCCCGGCGGCGCTCATCGGTGGGGTCCGCGGACCGGGTGGTCGCCCCGGCGCGGGGGGCCGCGCCCTCCTCTCCCGGGGAGGGCACGGCGGTGGTGGCGTCGCTCGTCATCCCGGTCACTGGTCCAAAGCGTTGTCGATCGTCTTCACGGCCTTGTCCCAGGCCTTGTCGGGAGCGGTTCCCTTCTGGTCGACGCCGAGCATCCCGGTGTCGGCCAGGTACTGGGAGATGATTCCGTCCTTGGGGCCGATGGGCTGGACCGGCACGCCCTCGGCGGCCTTGGAGAAGATCTGTCCCACGGGTGCGTTGCCGAAGTAGGGGTTCTTGGCGTCCTTCACCTCGGGCAGGTCGTACGCGGCGTCGGCGCTCGGGAAACTGGCCCGCTCGTCGAAGAGCGTGGCGAGCTGCTTGGGCTCGGTCAGCCAGGCGACGAGTTCGGCCGCCTCCTCCTTGTTCTTGCCCGCCTCGGGGACGGTGAGGAAGGAGCCGCCCCAGTTGCCGGGCCTGGGGGAGGGGGCGACGTCCCACTTGTCCTTGCCCTTGTCGCCCGCCTTGTCCTTGATGTAGCCGAGCATCCAGGGCGGGCAGGTGAGGGTGGCGAAGGAGCCGTTGGAGATGGCCTGGTCCCAACTGGGCTGGAACTGCTGGAGCTTGGCGGTCAGACCGGCCTCGGCGAACTCGGCCGCGAGGTCCCAGCCCTCCTTCACCGCGGGGCTGTCCTTGTAGACCAGCTCCCCGTCCTTGTCGTAGAACTTCTCCTTGCCCGAGGCGTGCACGGCCGCCATCACGCCCGTCGCGCCGTCCACGAACGAGGTGCCGTCGGGGGCCTTGGCCTGGTAACGCTTGCCCGCAGCGAGGTACTTGTCCCAGTCACCGGCCCAGAGCCTGCCGACTTCCTCGCGGTCGGTCGGCAGTCCGGCCTTCTTGAAGAGGTCCTTGCGGTAGCAGATGCCGGTCGGTCCGATGTCGGTGCCGAGCCCGATGGTCCTGCCGTCCTTGGCGGTGCCCTGCTGCCACTTCCAGTCCAGGAAGTCGTTCTTGTCGACGCCGCCGGCCTTGCCGAGGTCCATCAGCTTGCCGGAGTGCGTGGTGGTCAGTTCGGCGATGTTGCCGACCTCGACGGCCTGGATGTCGGAGAGACCGCTGCCGCTGCTGAGGTGGGTGAGCAGCGCGGGCCAGTAGTTCTCGTTGCGCTGCACGGAGTTCTGCTTGATCCTGATGTCCGGGTGGAGCTTCTCGTACTCCTTGTAGAGACCGGCCTCCTGGAGGCCGAAGGCACCGAAGACGCCGATCGTGAGCGTCGTCCTGCCCTTGCCGCCTCCGCCACCGCCGCCCGAGGAGCCTCCAGGCTCATCGCCGTCGTCGGCGCAGCCGGCCAGCAGTCCGGCGGCGAGGGCGGTGACGGCCGCGATGACGGTCACCTTGCGGTACGTACGGATCCTGTGGCGCATGACGTCCTCCTCATGCCCTGACGTGCCGACCGCCCTCGGTCAACCGGGTGGCCGCGACGGCGAGTTGGCGCTGTCGGACGCGGGCGGGGAACGTGCGGGTCGTGTAAGAGCCAGGTACGGTGGGAGCGCTCCCATGTGTGATGTCTTGAAGAGTCGCGGCTCTCCGCGGGGGTGTCAAGGCGACGGACGCCAAGAGTTGAAGGCAGTCGGCGGGCGGTGCCGGGGGGCGGGCCCGGCCCGGCGGCCGGCCGCGGACCGGCTGTTACATTCGCGTCGTTGGGAGGCACAGATGGGGACTGGTCAGCCCAGGGGTCGGAGCGGGGGGCGGCCCACGCTCGAGGAGGTCGCGGCCCGCGCGGGAGTCGGCCGGGGCACCGTGTCCCGGGTGATCAACGGCTCGCCGCGGGTGAGCGAACGCACCCGGGCTGCGGTCGAGGAGGCGGTGGCCGAGCTCGGCTATGTTCCGAACACGGCGGCGCGCGCGCTCGCCGCCAACCGCACGGACTCGATCGCCGTCGTCGTACCCGAGCCGGAGTCGCGCTTCTTCGCCGAGCCGTACTTCTCGGACATCATCCACGGCGTGGGCCAGGCCCTCGCCGACACCGACATGCAGCTCCTGCTCACCTTCGCGGGCGGCGACCGGGAGCGCAGGCGGCTCGCCCAGTACCTGGCCGCGCACCGCGTGGACGGCGTCCTGCTCGTCTCCGCGCACGCCGACGACCCGCTGCCCGACCTCCTTGAGCAGCTGGAGATCCCCGCGGTGATCAGCGGCCGCAGATCGGCGGACGAGACGCTGGCCTCGGTGGACTCGGACAACTTCGCGGGGGCGCGGGCGGCCGTCGACCACCTCGTGGCCCGCGGCCGCCGCACCATAGCGACGATCACGGGCCGCCTCGACGTGTACGGTGCCCAGCGCCGCCTGGACGGCTACCGGGACGCCCTGGAGCGCGCGGGACACCCGGCCGACCAGGCGCTGATCGCGCAGGGCGACTTCACCGAGGAGGGCGGCCGCCGCGCGATGGCCGAACTCCTGGAACGCGCCCCGGCCCTGGACGCGGTCTTCGCGGGCTCGGACGTGATGGCGGCGGGCGCCCGGCAGGTGCTGCGCGCGGCGGGCCGCCGCATACCGCAGGACGTGGCGCTGATCGGCTTCGACGACTCGGCGATCGCCCGCCACATGGACCCTCCGCTGACGAGCGTGCGGCAGCCGATCACGGAGATGGGCCGCGCGATGACGGAGCTCCTGCTCGCGGAGATCGCCTCGGTCGCGGAGGGCGGCGGCAGCGCCGGGGCCGGTCACGGGCGCCGTCCGCAGCTCGTGCTGCCCACCGAGCTGGTGGAGCGGGCGTCGTCCTGAGCCGCGGCGGACGGCGGCCGCGGTGACCCGTAGGTGAGCCCCCGACTCACGGTCGAGTCGGGGGCTGCGCGCTGCGACCGGGTTCAGCTGTTGTCGTTGGCGCAGGTGTTGTTGGAGTTCGGGTTCAGGAGACCGAGCAGGTTCACGCCGAGGCCGCAGGCGTTGACCGGGACCTTCACCGGCACCTGGATGTTGTCGCCGGAGAGGATGCCGGGGCTGTTGCCGGTCGTGGCGGTCGGCCCGTCGTCGGCCAGTGCCTGCCCGGCACCTCCCATGACGGTCAGACCGGACAGCAGCACGGCGGCGGTGAGAACACGGGCACGACGCATGGAGACCTCCAGTGGTTCGGGGACGCGTGCGAGTCCAACTCATCGCAGTTCCGGCCCTTTCGCGACCGCTGACGGCCATATGAACCAAAGTCCGTACGAGGGTGTGAGCGGGGCCGGACCGGTGCTGTCCGCTTCGTGGCCGGAAGCGTGTCGCGCGAGTTTTCGCCAGGTTTGTCAATCGGGTCGCGGTCATGAGCTGAATTGCCAAGATGACTGCTGTCCCGCCCGGCTCCGGTGAGGGTTGCCGGGCGGGCGCCGGTAGGCAGCGTCGTCCACGAAGGGAAAGTTCGATGGCGAACGAGCTCAAGTACGGCGACCAGATCCACCTGCAGAACGGCTACAACGGCTGGCAGGGCGGCTACCTCGACACCAACGGGCACAGCAGCGCCGCGGGCGGCAAGTACCAGGTGTCGACCGCCGACACACCCTCCCGCGGCAAGGGCACCGGCACCTGGGAGATCCTCTCCGCGTCCGGCAAGTCGACGGGCCAGCCCGTGGTCAGCGGTGACGTGGTGTACCTGCGCAACCAGTACGGCGGCGACGGCGGTTACCTCGACACCAACGGCCACGCGAGCGACGTGCAGAAGACCGCGGGCGCCAAGTTCGACGTGTCCACCTCCGAGGCCAGGGACCGCGCGACGGGCACCGGCCGCTGGCGGATCTTCGCCCGCACCTCCAGCCCGGCCGACCAGAACGTCCGGGCGGGCGACGTCGTCCACCTGTGGAACCTCTACGGCGACAACGGCGGCTTCCTGGAGACCAACAACACGACCACGGCCGTCGGCGGCAAGTACGACCTGTGCACCAACGCGTACTTCAACCGCAGCTCCGACGTCGGCGACTGGAAGATCCACAAGGCCCAGGGCTGATCCGGCCGGGCTGACCGGCACCGACCGGGAGGGCCGACCCGTTCGCGCGGGTCGGCCCTCGCGCGTTCCGGCGTCCGCAGTGGTCGCACACGGACCGCCGGGCGACTTCTCCAGTGGCGGGGCGGAAGAAGCGTGCATAGAACGGGAGACACGCTCACATGCGGGGCGAGGACGTCCCGCTGAAATGGAGAAGTGAAAATGGCCGCTGAGTCCTTCTCTGCCGCCGGGGATACGTCCGGGGCCGGCGAACCTCTGGTTTCGACGTCGCTTCACTGGGGCACCGCGCAGCTCGGCGCCCCACCCCATGCCGAGCCCACCCCGTGGCCGCAGACCGCCGACCACGACCCCGACCTCGCCCCTGGCCAGGACACCGCCCAGGACACCGGCCGGGAAACCGGCCGGGGCACCGGCCCCGGCGCGGCCCACGGCCCCGGTACCGCACCCCCGGAGCGCCCGCCGCACGACCCCGTCGACGGGCGCCCGGAACCGGCGGCCCGGGGCGACGAGGACGACGCGGTGGACGAGCTCATACGCGTCGCCGTGGTCTCCAGGCCGCTGGACGACGTCGTCGACCTCGTCACCCTCCTGGAGCAGTCGCCCGCCGACATGCCGACGGCCGCATCCGTCCTCCGGCTGGCGGCCGTGGCCCGCTCCGTCGACGACGTCACCCGCCTGGTCGAACTGCTCGGCCCGCCGGAACGTCCCGCCGGGCACATGGACGAGGCCATCCGGCACGCCGCCGAGGAACGGCCCATCCCGGAGGTGAGCCGCCTCGTACACCTGCTCTCCCGGCCGCCGCACGACCCGCACACCGGCGCCGAGGCCGTGCACGCCGCCGGCACGAGCAGGTCCGTCGAGGACCTGATGCAGCTGATCGGCAGCCTGCGGGACCACAAGGCCTCCGACAGCGTCGAGGCCAGGACCCCGGCCGTGCCCGCCGTACCGGCCGCGCCGCCCACCGGAACCGCCCGTCCCGCGCCCGCCCCGTCCGCCGCCGCGCGCGCCCAGGGCAGCACGCCGCTGGTGTGGGTCCGCAGGGTGGCGGGCCTCCTGCTCCTGCTCTGCGCGGCGGCCCATTTCCCGCTGCACTGGTCGGGCGCGCCGACCGTCGGGCTCTCCGCCGCGGTCGCCGTCTCGGTGATCTGCGCGGCGGCGGGCGTGGCCCTGTTCGTGAGCAGGTCACCGGTCGTGGCGGTGGCGAGCACCCTGGTGGCGGGGGCACTGACCGTCGGCCACCTCGTGGACGACCGGGTCCACTCCAGGACGCTCGCCTACGTCCTGCGGCCCGACGGCGTGGCGGCGCCGCTCCCGGCCCTGTCGGCGGTGGCCGCGACGCTGGCCGCGCTGCTGGTCGTGGCGCTCACGGTCGCGGGCCTGCGGGCCGCGGCGAACCGGGCACCGGGCACCGGCAACGGCCCGCCTGCCGCGTAGGCACGTAGCGCAGACACCGCGCGGATCCCGGGCAGGTCCGGGTTCCCGGGCACACGAAGAAGGGCCGGTCCGCTTTCGCGGACCGGCCCTTCTTCGATCAGGGTGAGTGACGGGACTTGAACCCGCGGCCACCTGGACCACAACCAGGTGCTCTACCAACTGAGCTACACCCACCATGTCCGGTCTTTTGTCGTTCTTCCGACCGGCCGAGAAAAAGTGTACAGGGTCCGAAGGGGTGCTCGCGCACACGTTTTCCGGACCCCGTACACGGGGCTGTCACCCGGGCTATTCCGCAGGCAGGACGTGCTTGGCCGCGATCGTCCGCGCGGTGTCCGAGTCCGGGCCCGGCTGCGGGACGAAGATCGCCTCGCGGTAGTAGCGCAGCTCGGCGATGGACTCACGGATGTCGGCGAGCGCGCGGTGGTTGCCGTTCTTGTCCGGGCTGTTGAAGTACGCCCGGGGATACCAGCGCCGCGCCAGCTCCTTGATCGAGGAGACGTCGACGATGCGGTAGTGGAGGTACTCCTCCAGCGTTCGCATGTCCCGCAGCAGGAAGCCGCGGTCGGTGCCGACCGAGTTTCCGCACAGCGGAGCCTTGCGGGGCTCCTTGACGTGCTCACGTACGTACGCCAGGACCTGCTCCTCGGCGTCGGCCAGCGTCGTGCCGCCGGCCAGTTCGTCGAGGAGCCCCGAGGCGGTGTGCATGGTGCGCACCACCTCGGGCATGGTCTCCAGCGCCGCGTCCGGCGGGCGGATCACGATGTCCACACCTTCGCCGAGCACGTTCAGTTCCGAGTCGGTGACCAGTGCGGCCACCTCGATAAGTGCGTCGTCCGTCAACGAGAGCCCGGTCATCTCGCAGTCGATCCACACCATGCGATCGTTCATGCGCCCAACCCTACGGCGCGCTCCTCTGGCCGGGCAGGGGAGCACGTCCTGGAGCGTAGACGTCCGAGTGCGGCTTGCCGGGATCGGTGGGCACCGAAGCCGACGGGCCGAGCGCGCTGGCGGCCGCCGTGCGCCGGGTCTGGGACGGCACCGGGCCTGCCTCCACGAGGGTGGGCACGGCCTGCGCCGTCGCCGACACGGACTCCAGCGCCCGCTCGCCCTGTGGCCTGCGGGCGCGGTAGGCGGCCCGGTAGGCGGCGGGGGACGAGCCCAGCTGGCGCCGGAAGTGCCCGCGCAGCGCCACCGGCGAGCGGAAGCCGCAGCGGCCCGCGACCTCGTCGACGGAGTAGTCGGAGGTCTCCAGGAGTCGCTGGGCCTGGAGCACCCGCTGGGTGATCAGCCACTGCAGCGGCGCGCTGCCGGTCAGCGAGCGGAACCTGCGGTCGAAGGTGCGCCTGCTCATGTACGCGCGCGCGGCCAGGGTCTCCACGTCGAACTGTTCGTGGAGGTGTTCCAGGGCCCACGCGACGACCTCGGCGAGCGGGTCGGCGCCGATCTCCTCGGGTAAAGACCTGTCGAGGTAGCGCTCCTGGCCGCCGGCCCGGCGCGGTGGCACCACCAGCCGACGGGCGAGCGCGCCCGCCGCTTCGTTGCCGTGGTCCGTGCGCACGATGTGCAGACAGAGATCAATTCCGGCCGCGGTGCCGGCGCTCGTCAGGACGTCCCCGTCGTCGACGAACAGCTCGCGCGGATCCACGTGGACGGACGGATAACGCTTCGCGAGCGTCGGCGCGTACATCCAGTGGGTGGTCGCCGGGCGCCCGTCGAGCAGCCCCGCCGCGGCGAGTACGAACGCACCGGTGCACAGCCCGACGATGCGGGCGCCCTCCTCGTGCGCGCGCCGCAGCGCGTCCAGCGCCTCCGGTGGTGGCGGCGACGTGATCGACCGCCAGGCCGGTACGACGACGGTGCCTGCCCGCCCGATCGCCTCCAGGCCGTGTGGCGCGGTGAGTTCGAGCCCGCCGGTGGTCCGCAGCGGCCCCTCCTCACCGGCACACACCAGGAGCCGGTAGCGGGGGACGCCGGCGTCCTGCCGGTCGATGCCGAACACGGAGAGCGGTATGGAACTCTCGAAGATGGGACCGCCGCTGAAGAGCAGCACCGCTACGATCTCCCGGCGGCGCCGCCCCGAGAGTTTCCGAGCCGCGGCCTCCGGCGCGGCAATGGAGTCGTGGCTCATGGTGCTAAACCCCCCTCGGTCGTCGCGGCTCCCTGTTCTTGACGTGCTTGCTGGGCCTGTCGCTCCTGCACGTTTCCCCTCGGTCCTCCACCAGTCCCCCGCCGTAATACAGTCAAGATCGAATCTACTGCGTCCCGTGCTGCCGGGGTGACCAGTTCATCACTCGGCAGATTGTCGACATGGCAACTTGGCGTGAAGCATTCGATCACGAAGCGTTGCACTCGCGCGGCCCGCTGGGAAGTGCGCCTTGGCTCCATGGCCGGTCCCCGTAGGGTGCGGACGGCCCGAGAGCACCTTTCAGCCCTGGTCGGACGGGGGTTGAGGGGGCGTTCGGCCAGGGAATCGCCGAGCCTCGGAAGTTGGCTGAAAAGCTACGGGAGCGTGTGTGTGAATCAGTCAGTCCACCGGCGCACTGTCGGCACTTTGACGAGTGCCCCTGTGCGCCCCTGAGGCGGTCCTGCCGTGCCGTCCCCGGCGCCCGTTGTTCTGTTCTGCAAGCAGTCGCGCGGCGCCCCGTTCGGACTGCCGCAGGAGCAGTCGGCAGACCGCGGTGACGGCCACCAGGCCGAGCGCCGACCCGGCGGCGCCGGCCAGCGACGTCCCGTATCCCACGAGGACGACGGGGACGAGGACGCAGCTGAACGCGGCCCAGCGGACCACGTCGCTCGCCGCATCCTGGGCGGGGGCGTCCCGCGGCTCCCGGGTGCGCGGCACGGGCGCCCCGTCGGGCCGGCGCTCGTGCGCCCCCTCGGAGGACCGGCGGCGGCCGTGCGCCGGGCCGGGTCCGCCCTGTTGGGCTCGCTGGGTCCGCTGGGCCCGCTGTGTCTGGGGGCCTTGCTCGGGTGAACCCGGGAAGCGGGTGGAGGGTGGGGACGCGGTCGAGAATCCAGGCACGGCGTGCTCCCTGTGGCGGTGAGGTACGGAGGTTCAACGTCCGGCCACCCGGTGGGTCACTGGGGACGGCGCCGGGTGGCGCCGGACGGGTGGGCAAACCGCCTGTAGGAGGCAGCAACCATTGCCATACGGGCGAGGCTCGTGCATGCTCCGGTGAACGCCGGGAGGCCTGTGCAGGCCCCGGCGGGGCTCCGTGCGGGGCTTTTCGCAGGCTCTGGGCAGGAGAGGAGTGTCGCCGTACCCTTGGGGGTATGGGGTTGGGAAGATGATTCCCGGACGACCTTCCAGGTCATGAACGTGTGCGTCACCTGAAAAAGCCGACCCTCCCACAGAGGACTCCTTCGCCGAGACACCCATGGCCGGTCACGAATTCTCCGAACCCGCGGACCGCAAGAGGCAGGTCGCCGATCCGACAGCGACCCCCCGAGCGGCGGAAGAACCACGCCACTCCTGCGATCCCGCCTTCCAGCACGGCGTCGTCGTCGGCTTCGACGGCTCGACCTCCAGTGAGCGGGCCCTCGCGTACGCGATCGGAATGGCCCACCGCTCGGGCTCGGGTCTGATCATCGTCCACGTCGCCAACCGGCTGCCCACCACCGTGTGGGCCGGCTGCGAGCCGCCGGTCTTCGTGGACGTGCCGGACCACCGCACCGAAGTGCTCGGCCTCGAACTGGCCTGTGCGGAGTACCTCTCCGAGGTGCCGTGGATCCTCGTCGAGCGCGGCGGCGACATCTGTCACGAGCTGGAGGAGGTCGGCCGCGAGTACAGCGCGGACGCGATCGTCGTCGGCTCCACGCACGGCATCGTCGGCCGCATCTTCGGCTCCGTCGCGGGCCGCCTGGCCCGCCGCGCGCAGCGGCCCGTCGTCGTCATCCCGTAACGCCCCGCGGTTACCGGCGAGTTGACCGTTAGCACGTCCAACTCCCGTGGTGGGGAAGTTTTGTGGACAGATAAATCTACTCACGCGTAGAGGTGGTTCGTGCCCTTGTGAAGGGTACATAAGGGTCACTGCGTCGAGTGGCCCACGGTCTTGCCGGGGCGCCCCGCGGGCCGGGGGTGACGGTCACCGGCCGAGGCGGGCGCGGGTCGGGGTAATGGGCGACCCCGGCCCTTCGAGGAACGACCCCCTGTGTGCTGGTGGCACGCACAGGGGGTCGTTCATGTCGCACGTCGTACGGCGGCCTCGGTGCGCCGCCGTCCCGGTGGTCCTACTCGACCGTCACGGACTTCGCGAGGTTGCGCGGCTTGTCGATGTCCCGGCCGAGCGCCAACGCCGTGTGGTAGGCGAGGAGTTGGAGCGGGATGCCCATCAGGATCGGGTCCAGCTCGTCCTCGTTCTTCGGGACGACGATCGTCTGGTCGGCCTTCTCCTGCTCCTGGTGCGCGACCGCGAGGATCTTGCCGCTGCGGGCCTTGATCTCCTCCAGGGCGGCGCGGTTTTTCTCCAGGAGGTCGTCGTTCGGGACGATCGCGACCGTCGGGAGCGCGGGCTCGATGAGCGCGAGCGGTCCGTGCTTGAGCTCGGACGCGGGGTAGGCCTCGGCGTGGATGTACGAGACCTCCTTGAGCTTGAGCGAGGCCTCGCGGGCGACGGGGTAGCCGCGTACGCGCCCGATGAAGAGCATCGAGCGGGCCTCCGCGTACCCCTTCGCGATCTTCTTGATCTCGTCCTCCTGCTTGAGGATCTCCGAGATCTGTCCCGGCAGCTTGCGCAGGCCCTCGATGATCCGCTTGCCGTCGGAGACCGACAGGTCGCGGATGCGGCCCAGGTGCAGGGCGAGCAGGCCGAAGGCGACCGTGGTGTTGGTGAAGCACTTGGTCGAGACGACGCAGACCTCCGGGCCCGCGTGGACGTACACGCCCGCGTCGGCCTCGCGGGCGATCGCGGAGCCGACGACGTTCACGACGCCGAGGACGCGGGCGCCCTTGCGCTTGAGCTCCTGGACGGCGGCGAGCACGTCGTACGTCTCGCCGGACTGGGAGACCGCGATGTAGAGGGTGTCGGGGTCCACCACCGGGTTGCGGTAGCGGAACTCGGACGCGGGCTCCGCGTCGGCGGGGATGCGGGCCAGCTCCTCGATCATCTGGGCGCCGATCATGCCCGCGTGGTACGAGGTGCCGCAGCCGAGGATCTTGACGCGGCGCACCTTGCGGGCGTCGTGCGCGTCCAGGTTCAGGCCGCCGAGGTGCACGGTGGAGAAGCGGTCGTCGATGCGGCCGCGAAGGACGCGGTCCACGGCGTCGGGCTGCTCGAAGATCTCCTTGTGCATGTACGTGTCGTGGCCGCCCATGTCGTACGACTCGGCCTCCCACTCCACGGTGGTCGGCGAGGCGGTCGTGCGCGAGCCCTCGGTCGTGTACGTGCGGTAGTCGTCGGCCTTGATGGTGGCCATCTCACCGTCGTCGAGGGTGACGACCTGACGGGTGTGCGAGACGAGCGCGGCGACGTCCGAGGCGACGAACATCTCCTTCTCGCCGATGCCGAGGACGACGGGGGAGCCGTTGCGGGCGACGACGATGCGGTCGCTGAAGTCGGCGTGCAGGACGGCGATGCCGTACGTGCCCTCGATGTGGCGCAGGGCCTCGCGGACCTTCTCCTCCAGGGTGTCGGCCTGGGCGCGGGCGACGAGGTGGGTGAGGACCTCGGTGTCCGTCTCGGAGAGGAACTCGACGCCGTCGGCGGTGAGCTTGGCGCGCAGCTCGGAGGCGTTGTCGATGATGCCGTTGTGGACGACGGCGACCTTGTTGTCGCCCGACATGTGCGGGTGGGCGTTCTCGTCGGAGGGGGCGCCGTGGGTGGCCCAGCGGGTGTGGGCGATGCCGGTCGTGCCCTTGAAGCGGGCGGGGACCTTCGCCTCCAGGTCACGGACGCGGCCCTTGGCCTTGACCATCTTCAGGCCGGCGGCCTTGGGGCCGGTGATGACGACGCCCGCGGAGTCGTAGCCGCGGTACTCCAGGCGCTGGAGGCCTTCGAGGAGGAGGGGGGCTACGTCACGCTTGCCGATGTATCCGACGATTCCGCACATGGAGGGATTCCTAGCCGTAGACGATGCGGCGCAGCTGCCTGAGCGTGAGCTCCGGCGGCGCGACCGCGCGGTATTCGAGATCTGCCGAGATCTGCTGGAAGATCGCCGCGTTGAGCAGGCCCTGACCCTGCAGCTCGCGGTGGCGGCGACGGACGAACGCTTCGGTCGTCTCGTCGAAGTAGGCGAGCACGTCCTGGATGACCCGCAGCGCTTCGCCCCGCTGGAGCGGGGTGCTGCGGGTGAGGTGGTCCACCAGGTCGTCGTGCATTCGTTGATCCTGGGGTATCGCATGCCCATTCGCAAGAATCCTGCCCGGAATCGGGCAGGACCGTGTCGGAATCGGTGTTCACATGCGCCGGAGGACCGCCTGCTTGGCCGTCGCGAACTCCTCCGCGGTGAGGATTCCGGCCTGGTGGAGCTCGCCGAGCTCGCGCAGCCTGCGCAGCAGGGCGTCGTGGTCGTCGACCGGGGCCTGCGGCGCCGCGGCCGGGGTTCCGGCGGGCGCCGCCGTGAGCGTCTTGGGGGCGGCGGGGGCCGCGGGGTGCGGCAGGCGGACCTGGACGGCGGCCGCCACCAGCGCCATCAGCGGGTCCTTCTTGAAGCCCCACAGTTCGACGGAGTTCGGGTCGTACTTCGCCGGGGCCTTGGTCGGGGCGTTCCTCACGGTGAACCGGAGGTGGCCGTTCTCCAGGCCGACCGCGGGCTGCCACTCCACGGCCGCGACGTCGGCGAGCGCCAGCGACCGCGTGCCGGTCGCCGCCTTCGCCTCCTCCGTCTTCCAGTTCCACTCCAGGCGGACGGTCTCCCCGTCGAAGCTCGCCGTGGCGTCCCCGGCGGAGACGGACAGCGGCACGGAAGGGCCGGCGAGGAGGTACGCGTCGCAGGGCGTGGCCGGCACCTGTTCGATCAGAAGGGCGTTGCGGACCTCGTCGACCAGATACTCCGCGACGCCGTACCGGTCGGGATCGACGTGCAGCTGGTACGGGTCCGCCGCGTCCGCCAGCTTCCCGCCCGCCGCCTGGAGCAGCGGATCGGCGCCGTCGCGCAGGCGCAGCCGCAACCGGCCCGACTTCTTGCCCTGTTCGACGGCGATGCCCGCCAACGCCCGGAGCGGCACCGTCAGTTCGCCCAGCGTCCTGCGCAGCAGGGAGACGTTCTTGTCGTGGCCCGGCACCAGGCGCAGCGTCTCTCCGTCGAAGGTCCACGTGCCGTCGCGCTGGATGATTTCCGCCATGCGGGGATTCTCGCACCGCCCCCTCGGATACCTGGTCTGCACCCCTTGACCCCTCGCGGGGCCCGAGCTTCCAATGAGGACCGTTCGATTGCGATGCACCACAGATGCGCCACGCGCCACCACAGACGCGCCGCACACGTGCCCCACCGCGGCGCCGGCCCGTCGGAGGGAACCGCTTGTGAGACCGCAGGCAAGATCGACACGACCGACACGACTACTCGGCGCGCTGCTGCTCGTGGCGGCCGCCGGAATCTCCTCGTTCGCCGCCGCGCCCGCCCCCCGGCAGGCGGAGCCGCCACCCGTCACCCCGCTCGGCCAGGTCGTGCCCGCGCCCCTGAAGGCCGAGGCGGGCGGGGCCGGATACGAGATCACCGCCAGGACCCGGATCCTCGTCGGCAAGGGCAACGCGGCGGAACGGCGTGCGGGCGAGTACCTCGCCCGGGTGCTGCGGCCCTCCACCGGTTACCGGCTCCCGGTCACCACCGGCAAGGGCGGTGACGGCATCCGGCTGCGCATCAGCGCCGAGCCGGCGAACAAGGCGCTCGGCGACGAGGGGTACCGCGTCGTCTCCGCCCGCGACTCCCTCACCATCACCTCCTGGACGGGCGCCGGGCTCTTCCACGGCGTCCAGACGGTGCGCCAGCAGCTGCCCGCCGCCGCGGAACGGACGACGCGGCAGCCGGGCCCGTGGCGGATCGCGGGCGGCACCATCAAGGACATGCCGCGCTACGGCTACCGCTCCACCATGCTCGACGTCTCCCGGCACTTCTTCACCGTCGACCAGGTCAAGCGCTACATCGACCGGGCCGCCCTCTACAAGATGAACAAGCTGCACCTGCACCTGAGCGACGACCAGGGCTGGCGCATCGCCATCGACTCCTGGCCGCGGCTCACGACGTACGGCGGGTCCACGCAGGTCGGCGGCGGCACGGGCGGCTTCTACACGAAGGCGCAGTACAAGGAGATCGTCGACTACGCCGCGTCGCGGTACCTGGAGGTCGTCCCCGAGATAGACATGCCGGGGCACACCAACGCCGCGCTCGCCTCGTACGCCGCACTGAACTGCGACGGCGTCGCACCGCCGCTCTACACCGGCACCGAGGTCGGCTTCAGCTCGCTGTGCGTGAAGAAGGACGTCACGTACGACTTCGTGGACGACGTCATCCGCGAGCTCGCCGCGATGACGCCCGGCAAGTACCTGCACATCGGCGGCGACGAGGCACACTCCACCAGCCACGAGGACTTCGTCGCGTTCATGGACAAGGTGCAGCCGGTGGTCGCCAAGTACGGCAAGACGGTGGTGGGCTGGCACCAGCTGACCGGCGCCAAGCCCGCCGCGGGCGCCGTCGCGCAGTACTGGGGCTACGACAGGACGGGTGCCGCCGAGCGCGAGCAGGTCGTGAACGCCGCGAAGAACGGCACCAAGTTGGTCCTCTCGCCGGCCGACCGCGCCTACCTCGACCACAAGTACACCAAGGACACCCCGCTCGGGCTGTCCTGGGCGGGCTACGTCGAGGTGCGGCGGTCCTACGACTGGGACCCGGGGACGTATCTGGCGGGCGCTCCGGCGGACGCGGTCATGGGCGTCGAGGCACCGCTGTGGTCGGAGACCCTCTCGACCTCCGCGCACCTGGACTACATGGCGTTCCCGCGGCTGCCCGGCATCGCCGAGCTGGGCTGGTCGCCCGCGGCCACGCACGACTGGGACACGTACAAGGTCCGGCTCGCCGCGCAGGCCCCGCGCTGGGACGCCCTCGGCATCGGCTACTACCGGTCGCCGCAGGTGCCCTGGCCCGCGAAGTGACGACGTGACGGGGACGGGCGCCCCGGAGGACCGTCTCCGGGGCGCCCGTCGGCTCGGAGGACCGCGGACCGGAAGCGCTCACGGGTGCAGAAGCTCAGCAGGGCCTCCTTCTCGGGCTTCTGCACGACCGTCTCGGCGCGGAAGCCGACGGCCTCGATGAGGGAGAGCGTCGACGTGTCGCGCAGGTCGGGCTCCATCACGACCCGCTGGGCCGCCGGGTCGGCGAACAGCTCCCGCAGCACCGCGGTGAGCGCGCCGCGGCTGAAGCCGGGGACGCGGACGTCGTGGGGCGCGGTGAGGAAGTGCAGGCCCACGTCGCCGGGGAGCGGCTCGTAGAGGCCGACGAGCTCGATGTGCGCGGGGTCGTAGCGCTCCACAAGGAACGAGGGCGCGCCCTCGTGCAGGCCGAGGAACGCGTCGCGGTGCTCGGCGGCGGCGATCGCCATGTACGTGCGCTCGACGTCGGTCAGCGTGGCGTGCTGCATCAGCCAGTACGCGGCCCTGGGGTGGGTGAGCCAGCCGTGCACCAGTTCCGCGTCGGTCAGCGGGTCGAGAGGGCGCAGCGTGAAGCCGTCGTCCGTACGGGTGCGGGGCCGGAAGTCAGCAAGCGCGATCAATGGTCTCTCCCAAGTACTGCTCGGCGTGGCCGGCGATCAGTTCGAGGACGGCCGTGATGTCGGCGATGGTCGTCCCCGGGTTGAGCAGGGTGAACTTCAGGAACTGTCGGTCGCCCACCTTGGCGCCCGCCACCACGGCGTCCCCGGCGGCGCACAGGGCCTTGCGGGCGTACAGGTTGGCGCGGTCGATCGTGGCGGGGGCGCAGATCGCGGCGGGGATGTAGCGGAAGGCGAGGGTGGACAGCTGGGGTTCGGCGACGACGTCGAACCGGGGGTCGGCGACGAGCCGTTTCCAGCCCTCGGTGGCCAGCTCGCAGACGTCGTCGAAGAGGTCACCGACGCCGTCCGCGCCCATCACGCGCAGCGTCATCCACAGCTTGAGCGCGTCGAAGCGCCGGGTCGTGCGCAGAGACTCGGCGGCCTGGTCGGGGACGCGCCCGCGGTGTGTCGCGCGGGACAGCGTCGCCCGGTCGCGCACCAGGAGCGCCGACGAACTCACCGGCTGGAAGAAGGACTTGTGGTAGTCCACGGTGACGGAGTCGGCGTGCTCGATGCCGTCGAGGAGGTGGCGGTACTTGCGCGAGGCGAGCAGCCCGCAGCCGTACGCGGCGTCGACGTGCAGCCACGTGCCGTACCGCGCGCACAGCTCGGCGATCTCGGGCAGCGGGTCGATGGAGCCGAAGTCGGCGGTGCCCGCGGTGGCGACGACCGCCATGGGGGAGAGGCCGTCGCGCCCGCAGTGCTCCAGGGCGCGGGCGAGGGCCACGGTCTGCATGCGCTTGTTCCGGTCGGTGGGCAGGCTCACGATGGCGTCCTCGCCGAGGCCGAGCACCCGGGCCGCCCGGCGGATGCCGGGGTGTGCGGCCTCCGAGGTGACGATGCGCAGGGTCGCGGGGTCCCGGTCCCCGGCCGCCTCGCGGGCGAGCAGCAGGGCCTGCAGGTCGGACTCGCCGCCGCCGGTGAACACGCCGTCGGCGGCCGGGCCGAGGCCGACGCGCCCGGCGGTCCAGTCGATGACGCGGCGTTCGATGAGGGTGGCGCCCGCGGACCGGTCCCAGGTGTCGAGGGAGGAGTTGACGGCGCTGAGCACGGCTTCGCCCAGGACGGCGGGGATGACGGCGGGGGCGTGCAGGTGCGCGAGGTGGCGCGGGTGGTGGAAGTGGACCGCGTCGCGCAGGTACAGCTCGTCGAGTTCGTCGAGCGCGGCGACGGTGTCGTGCAGGGGCTCGTCCAGGTCGACGGCCTCGATGCGGGGCGCGAGGCCGTCGGCGGTCATCCCGGTGGGCGGCCGGGAGGTGGTGGCGAGCCGGGCGGCCACCCGCTCGACCCCTTCGGTCACGGAGCTGCGGTACCGCTCCGCGGTGGTGTCATTGAGCAGGTGCGAGCGCATGGACGGCCCCTCCAGGTGAGGTAAGTAAGGTAAGCCTAACCTAACCTCTCCGGGTCGTGGGTTCGGGGCATGAAAACGGAACTGCCCCCTCCGTGGCGGAGGGGGCAGCCGGGTGAACCGTGGGCACGGGGGCCCTACTTGAGCTTCTTGGCCTTCTCGATCGCGTCGGCGAGGTCCTCCAGGATCGGCGCGCACTTGTCGTACGAGAAGATGGGCTCGGCGACGCGCGGGATGACCTGTCCCGCCTTGACCGCGGGGAGCTTGCGCCAGGTCGGCTTCGACTTGTCGAGCTCGGCGGGCTGGAGGGCGGAGGAGCGGTTGTCCATCATGATGACGTCCGCGTCGTACTGGTCGACGTTCTCCCAGCTGAGGTTCTCGAACCAGCCGCCGGACGCCTTCTTCGCCTTCTCCGGCGGCTCGACGAGGTTCACGCCGAGCGCCTTGAAGTACTCCAGGTCGACGGAGAGGTTCGAGCCGGAGACGTAGAACAGGTCCTGGCTGCCGGAGCCGACGAGGACCTTGATGTCCTTGCGCGCCTTGGCGACCTTGCGCAGCCGCTCGGACGCGGCCTCGAAGCGCTTCTTCGCCTTGACGGCCTTGTCGGACCGCACGTCCGCACCGAGCGACTCGGCGAGCGCCTGGATGCGCTGCAGCGGCTGGGTCAGCTGTCGGTCGTACACGCTGATGCCGACGCTGGGGGCGAACTTGAGGATCTTGTCCTTGCTCTCCTCGGGGACGTACCAGAGGGTTCCCTTGTCGTCGAACATGGTGGAGATCAGCACGTCCGGGGCGAGGCTCGCGTACTTCTCGATGTTGAACTGGCCCCAGGCGTTGCCGATGACCGTCAGCTTGCTGACGTCCATGTCGCCGGCCTGGACGTCGGGCTTGCCCTCCTTGGTCGTGGTCGGGCCGAAAACGCCCTTGACCTCGATGCCGTAGTCGAACAGGGCGGCGGCGACGCCGGTGAACGCCACGATGTTCTTCGGCGTCGCGTCGCGCTTCGCGGTCGTGCCGCGGTCGTCCTTGAAGCTCCAGGGGCCGGTCTTGCCGCCGCCCTCGGCCTTGCCGGACCCGTCCTTCTTCTCGGTGCCGCAGGCCGCCAGGGCGGCGGTGAGGCCGAGGGCGCCACCGGCGGCGAGGATGCCGCGACGGGAGGGCTGGGGGAAGCGGGCCTGGGGCATGAGGGTCTCTGCTTTCGTGGACGTACGGCGACGGGGCCGCTGGCCGGAACTAGAGCTTAGGCTAACCTAAGCTAACTCCGGATCCAGTGGCCCCTCGCGTCACCTCCGCCGCACGGACCCAGGCTCTCAGCCCGCGAAGCCCAGCTCCCTGGCGATCAGCATGCGCTGCACCTCGCTCGTGCCCTCGCCGATCTCCAGGATCTTGGAGTCCCGCCACATGCGCGCCACCGGGTACTCGTTCATGAAGCCGTACCCGCCGTGGATCTGCGTGGCCTCGCGGGCGTTGTCCACCGCGACCGTCGAGGAGTAGAGCTTGGCGATGGCCGCCTGCTTCTTGAAGGGTTCGCCCGCGACCAGGCGCGACGCCGCGTCGTGCCAGCCGACCCGGGCCATGTGCGCCCGCGTCTCCATGTCGGCGATCTTGAACTGGATGGCCTGGTTCGCGCCGATCGGCCTGCCGAAGGCGTGCCGCTCCTTGGCGTACTTCACGGACTCGTCCACACAGCCCTGGGCGAGACCGGTGGCGAGTGCGGAGATCGCGACGCGGCCCTCGTCGAGGATGTGCAGGAACTGGGCGTACCCGCGGCCCTCCTGGCCCAGCAGGTTCGCGGCGGGCACCCGGACGTCGGAGAAGGACAGCTCACGGGTGTCCGAGGCGTTCCACCCCACCTTCGAGTAGGGCGCGGCCACGGTGAAGCCGGGCGTCCCGGACGGCACGATGATCGAGGAGATCAGCGGGCGGCCGTCCTCCTTGCGGCCGGTGACGGCGGTGACCGTGACCAGGCCGGTGATGTCCGTACCCGAGTTGGTGATGAAGCACTTGGAGCCGTTGATCACCCAGTCGTCGCCGTCGCGCACCGCCGTCGTGCGCGTGCCGCCCGCGTCCGAACCGCACTCCGGCTCGGTCAGACCGAACGCGCCGAGGATCTCGCCCGAGCAGAGCCGCGGCAGCCACGCGCGCTTCTGCTCCTCGGTGCCGAAGAGGTGGACCGGCATGGCGCCGAGGGAGACGCCCGCCTCCAGGGTGATGGCCACGGAGGAGTCGACGCGGGCGAGCTCCTCCAGGGCGATGCCGAGCGCGAAGTAGTCGCCGCCCATCCCGCCGTACTCCTCCGGGAAGGGCAGGCCGAACAGGCCCATGCGGCCCATCTCGCGGACGATCTCGTAGGGGAACTCGTGCCGCTCGTAGAAGTCGCCGATCTTGGGGGCGACGACGTCGTGGGCGAACGCCTCGACCGTGCGGCGCAGTTCCTCGTGCTCGGGGCTCAGACGGTGGTCCATCGTTGTTCACTGCTCCTGGTGGGAGGCGGTCTGCCCGGTCCGCTCGTCGTGGGAGCGGGCCGTGAGGGCACGGACGGTGCGGGACGGGCTCGGCCGGCCCAGCTGGTCGGCCATCCAGGCGCTGGTGGCGCTGAGGCGGACGAGGTCGACCCCGGTGTCGATGCCGAGGCCGTGCAGCATCCAGACGAGGTCTTCGGTGGCGAGGTTCCCGGTGGCGCTCTTCGCGTACGGGCAGCCGCCGAGGCCGCCCGCCGACGCGTCCACCGTGGTCACGCCGTGCTGCAGCGCGGCGAGGGTGTTGGTGAGCGCCTGGCCGTACGTGTCGTGGAAGTGCACGCCGATGCGCTCGGTCGGCACCTGCACCGCGTTGAGCGCGGCGAGCATCGCGGAGACGTGGCCCGGCGTGGCCACCCCGATGGTGTCGCCGAGGCTCAGCTCGTCACAGCCCATGTCGAGCAGCGCGCGGCAGACGCGGACGACCTTGGAGATCGGCACGGCGCCCTCCCAGGGGTCGCCGAAGCACATCGAGAGATAGCCGCGGACGTGCACACCCTGCTCGCGGGCGCGGGCGACCACCGGGGCGAACATCGCGAGGGCCTCGTCCACCGTGCGGTTGAGGTTGGCCTTGGCGAACGACTCGGTGGCGCTGGCGAAGACGCCGACGCGGTGCGCGCCGAGCGCGAGGGCGCGGTCCAGGCCGCGTTCGTTCGGCACGAGGACCGGCAGGTGTACGCCCTGCAGGTCGCCGAGGAGCGGGAAAAGACGCTCGGCGTCGGCCAGTTGGGGCACCCACTTGGGGTGCACGAAGCTGGTCGCCTCGACGGTGGTCAGGCCCGCGTCGGCGAGGCGGTGGATGAACTCCGCCTTGATCTCGGTGGGGACGACCGCCTTCTCGTTCTGCAGGCCGTCGCGGGCACCCACTTCGTGGATGCGGACGCGGGTGGGCAGGCCCCGGGTCGGCACGACCATGGGGAGCGGCGCGGAGCCCAGTTCGAGCGGCTCGTCCTGCGCGGCCGTCGGGTCGGTGCCGGTCATTCCTGCTCCTCCTCGGGGGTGACGACGGCGAGGACCTGGTCCATGGCGACGGTCGTGCCCGGGGTGACGTCGAGCTCGGTGACGGTGCCCGCGTGCGGGGCGGAGATGACGTGCTCCATCTTCATCGCCTCGACGACCAGGAGGCTCTGGCCCGCGGCCACCCGGTCGCCGGGGGAGACCTTGACGACGGTGACGGTGCCGGGCATGGGGGCGGTGAGGGCGTCGGCCCCCGCGTGCGCGGCGCCGGTGAGGGAGGCGGCCACCGGATCGTGGTCCTGGATGTGCCAGGCGTCGCCGTCGCGGCCGAGCCAGTCGCCCGTGCGGTGGAAGGTGTGCAGGGTGCCGTCGACGGTGACGCGCACCTGGTCGGGGGTCACGGTGTGGCCGGTGCCGCGGAGGCGGTGCGTGACGGGTTCGAGTCCCGCGGCCTTGAGCCAGTGCGACACGGGCACCGGGGTGCCGCCGAGCCGCCAGCCGCTCGGCACGGAGAACGGGTCGGTCCAGCCGTCGCCCGCGGGCTTCAGGGCGTCCTCGCGCACCGCGGCCGCCGCCTCGTACACCTCGTGGGGCACGCCGTCCGGCACCAGGCCGTCCGCCTCCCGCTCCACCAGGCCGGTGTCCAACTCGCCCGCGAGGACCGCCGGGTGGGCGAGGAGCCTGCGCAGGAAGCCCGCGTTCGTCGGCACGCCGAGGGTGACCGTGTCCGCGAGGGCGGCGCGCAGCCTGCGCAGGGCGGTGGCGCGGTCGGGGCCGTACGCGATGACCTTCGACAGCATCGGGTCGTAGAGACTGCCGACCTCCGTGCCCTCGCTCAGGCCGGAGTCGGTGCGCACGCCGTCGCCCCGCGGCTCGTGCAGCGAGAGGACCGTGCCGCCCGAGGGGAGGAACCCGCGCGCGGGGTCCTCCGCGCAGATGCGGGCCTCCACCGCGTGCCCGGTGAGGGTGATGTCGTCCTGGGTGAACGGCAGCGGCTCGCCCGCCGCCACGCGCAGCTGCCACTCCACGAGGTCGAGGCCGGTGATGAGCTCCGTGACGGGGTGCTCCACCTGGAGGCGGGTGTTCATCTCCATGAAGTAGTACGACGAGGGGTCGCCGCCGGGGACGATGAACTCCACGGTGCCCGCGCCCGCGTACCCGCACGAGCGGGCCGCCTGCACCGCGGCCTCGCCCATCGCCGCGCGCGTGGCCTCGTCGAGGAGCACGCTGGGCGCCTCCTCGATGATCTTCTGGTGGCGGCGCTGCAGGGAGCACTCGCGCTCGCCGAGGTGCACCACGTTCCCGTGGCCGTCCGCGAGGACCTGGATCTCGATGTGCCGGGGGCGGTCGACCCAGCGCTCCACGAGCAGCGTGTCGTCGCCGAAGGAGGCACGGGCCTCACGGCGGGCCGCAGCGATCTCGTCGGCGAGGAGTGCCTCGTCACGGACCAGGCGCATGCCCTTGCCGCCGCCGCCCGCACTCGGCTTGAGCAGCACCGGGGTGCCGATCTCGCGGGCGGAGTCGGCGAGTTGGGCGTCGGTCAGGCCGCTGCCCGAGGAGCCGGGCACGACCGGCACGCCGGCCGCCCGCACGGTCGCCTTGGCGCGGATCTTGTCGCCCATGAGGGAGATGGCCCCGGCGGGCGGGCCGATGAAGGTCAGGCCGGCGTCGGCGCAGGCCTGCGCGAACTCCGCGTTCTCCGCGAGGAAGCCGTATCCCGGGTGGACCGCCTGGGCACCGGACTTCGCCGCCGCCTCCAGGAGGCGTGTCACGGACAGATAGCTCTCGGTGGCCGGTGCCGGGCCGATCCGCACCGCGGTGTCGGCCTCGCGCACGTGCCGGGCGTCCGCGTCCGCGTCGCTGAACACGGCGACCGAGCGGACGCCGAGCTGCCGCAGCGTGCGGATGACGCGGACGGCGATCTCGCCGCGGTTGGCGACGAGCACCGTGTCGAACATGGTCCCTCTCCCCGGGGTGGTCCCTTGCTGGAAGTCGCTCATCGTCCGCCCCTCACATCCGGAAGACGCCGAAGCCGGGCTCGCCCAGGGGGGCGCCGGCGCAGGCGGTCAGGGCGAGGCCGAGGACCTGCCGGGTCTCCATCGGGTCGATCACGCCGTCGTCCCAGAGGCGGGCCGTTGCGTAATAGGCGCTGCCCTGCTCGTCGTACTGCGCGCGGATGGGGTCCTTGAAGGCCTCCTCGTCCTCGGCGGACCACTGCTCGCCGCGGGCCTCCAGCTGGTCGCGCTTGACCGTGGCGAGGACGGAGGCGGCCTGCTCGCCGCCCATCACCGAGATCTTGGCGTTCGGCCACATCCACAGGAAGCGGGGGCTGTAGGCGCGGCCGCACATGGAGTAGTTGCCCGCGCCGTACGAACCGCCGACGACGACCGTCAGCTTCGGCACGCGCGTGCAGGCCACCGCCGTCACCATCTTCGCGCCGTGCTTGGCGATGCCGCCCGCCTCGTAGTCCCGGCCGACCATGAAGCCGGAGATGTTCTGGAGGAAGACCAGGGGGATGCCGCGCTGGTCGCACAGCTCGATGAAATGGGCGCCCTTCTGGGCGGATTCGGAGAACAGGATGCCGTTGTTCGCGACGATCCCGACCGGGTGGCCGTGGATGTGGGCGAAGCCGGTCACCAGCGTCGTGCCGTACTCCGCCTTGAACTCGGCGAAGCGGGAGCCGTCGACCACGCGCGCGATGACCTCGCGGACGTCGTAGGGGGTGCGGGAGTCGGTGGGCACCGCGCCGTACAGCCCCAGGGGGTCGACCTTCGGCTCCTCCACCGGCCGCACCGGCCAGGGCAGTTCGCCGCGCTCGGGGAGCGTCGCCACGATGGTGCGCATGATGCGCAGCGCGTGCGCGTCGTCCTCGGCGAGGTGGTCGGTCACCCCGGAGGTCCGGGAGTGCACCTCGCCGCCGCCCAGCTCCTCGGCCGTGACGACCTCGCCGGTCGCCGCCTTCACCAGGGGCGGGCCGCCCAGGAAGATCGTGCCCTGGTCGCGGACGATGATCGCCTCGTCGCTCATCGCCGGTACGTACGCCCCGCCCGCGGTGCAGGAGCCGAGGACGGCGGCGATCTGCGGGATGCCGGCGCCGGACATCCGGGCCTGGTTGTAGAAGATCCGCCCGAAGTGCTCGCGGTCGGGGAAGACGTCGTCCTGCATCGGCAGGAAGGCGCCGCCCGAGTCGACCAGGTAGAGACACGGGAGGCGGTTCTCCAGGGCCACCTCCTGCGCGCGCAGGTGCTTCTTGACGGTCATGGGGTAGTACGTGCCGCCCTTGACCGTCGCGTCGTTCGCCACGATCACGCACTCGCGGCCCGAGACGCGGCCGATCCCGGCGATGACACCGGCCGCGGGCGCGCCCCCGTCGTACAGCCCGTCGGCCGCGAGGGGGGCCAGCTCCAGGAACGGGGAGCCGGGGTCCAGGAGGGTGTCCACGCGGTCGCGGGGCAGCAGCTTGCCGCGTGCCACATGGCGGGCCCGCGCTCGCTCTCCGCCGCCGAGCCTGGCCGCCGCGAGCTTGGCCCGCAGCTCCTCGGCGAGGGCGGTGTGCGCCGCCTCGTTCGCCCGCCATGCCTCGGACGCGGGGTCAGCCGCGCTCGCCAGCACTGGTGCCTGCCGCATCAGTCGAGCCCCCTTGCTCGGTCCGGACGGCCGCTCCCCGGTTCCGGCGGATCGACGCCCGCACCGGTTAATGACCGTTAACGCGTTTCCTTTAGGTTAACGACCGCTAACCGGCCTGTCTAGAATCAATTCCATGGCCACCAGAACCGATGCGCCCACCCGGCGCGAGCAGATCCTCAAGGAGGCCGCCCGGCTCTTCGCCGAGCGCGGCTTCCACGGAGTGGGAGTCGATGAGATAGGGGCCGCCGTCGGCATCAGCGGACCCGGCCTCTACCGGCACTTCGCGGGCAAGGACGCGATGCTCGCCGAGCTCCTCGTGGGCATCAGCGGGCAGCTCCTGACGGGCGGCAGGCGGTGCGCGGCCGACGTGGGCGGCCCGCCCGAGCGCGTGCTCGACGCGCTGATCCAGGGGCACATCGACTTCGCGCTCGACGACCGCTCCCTGATCACGCTGCACGACCGCGAGCTGGACCGGCTGCGGGACAGCGACCGCAAGCTGGTCCGCCAGCTCCAGCGGCAGTACGTGGAGATCTGGGTCGACGTCGTCCGCAAGGTCTACCCGGACCTCCCCGAGAACGCGGCCCGGGTGGCCGTGCACGCGGTCTTCGGGCTGCTGAACTCCACGCCGCACCTGAGCCGCCGCGACGCGCTGCCCAGCCGGGCGGCCATGGCGGAACTCCTGCACCGGCTGGCCCGGGGGGCCTTCGAGGCCGCCGCCGAGTGACCCGCATCTCTGGACGCTCTGGTGACCGCCGGGTAACCTGCCTCTGAGCAAGCGCTTAGTCGCCGTCGGCATGATGTAGGCAGAGGGAGTTCTCCGTGCGCCGTACCGTTTTCAATGAGGACCACGAGGCGTTCCGGGAGACCCTGCGCGCCTTCATCGAGGCCGAGGTCGTCCCGGTCCACGACGAGTGGTTCGCCGCGGGTCAGGTGCCGCGCGAGTTCTACTACAAGCTCGCCGAGCTGGGCCTCTTCGGGATCAACGTCCCCGAGGAGTTCGGCGGCGCGGGCATGGACACCCACAAGTTCGAGGCCATCCAGTACGAGGAGACCGCCCGCGCGGGCGTCACCTTCGGCGGCTCCGGCGTGCACGTGCTGCTCGCCCTGCCGTACATCAAGGCGCTCGCCACCGACGAGCAGAAGAAGCGCTACCTGGAGAAGTTCGTCTCCGCCGAGGAGATGTGGGCCCTCGCGATGACCGAGCCGGGCACCGGCTCCGACCTCGCGGGCATGAAGAGCACGGCCAAGCTCTCCGAGGACGGCACGCACTACGTCCTCAACGGCTCCAAGACCTTCATCACCGGCGGCGTGCACGCCGACCGCGTGATCGTCTGCGCCCGCACCTCCGCGCCCACCGCCGAGGACCGGCGCTACGGCATCTCCCTCTTCGCCGTCGACACCAAGTCCGAGGGCTACTCCATCGGCCGCAAGCTCGACAAGCTCGGCCTGAAGACCTCCGACACCGCCGAGCTCGCGTTCGTCGACGTCAAGGTGCCCGTCGAGGACCTCCTCGGCGAGGAGAACAAGGGCTTCTACTACCTCGGAAGCAACCTCCCCTCCGAGCGCTGGGGCATCGCCTACGGCGCGTACGCGCAGGCCAAGGCCGCCGTCCGGTTCGCCAAGGAGTACGTCCAGGACCGCACCGTCTTCGGCAAGACGGTCGCCTCCTTCCAGAACACCAAGTTCGAGCTGGCCGCCTGCCAGGCCGAGGTGGACGCCGCCGAGGCCGTCGCCGACCGCGCCCTTGAGGCCCTGGACGCGGGTGAGCTGACCGCCGCCGAGGCCGCGTCCGCGAAGCTGTTCAACACCGAGGTCGCGCACCGCGTCATCGACAAGTGCCTGCAGCTGCACGGCGGCTACGGCTTCATGAACGAGTACCCCATCGCCCGCCTGTACGCGGACAACCGCGTCAACCGCATCTACGGCGGCACCAGCGAGGTCATGAAGATGATCATCGCGAAGAACATGGGTCTGTAGAGACCGCCCGGGAGAGACAGGCCGGTAGAGACGCCCTGTAGAACTACCTTCATGAACCAGGCACTTGAAGCCCTCCTCGATCTGCTCGACCTGGAGCAGATCGAGGAGGACATCTTCCGGGGCGTGAGCCGCTCGGCGCTCGTGCCCCGCGTCTTCGGAGGCCAGGTCGCCGCGCAGGCCCTGGTCGCCGCCGGACGCACCGTCCCGGACGACAGGCCCGCCCACTCCCTGCACGCCTACTTCCTGCGCCCTGGGGACCCCGGCGCGCCCATCGTGTACACGGTCGACCGGATCCGCGACGGCCGCTCCTTCACCACGCGCCGCGTCGTCGCCGTCCAGCACGGGCAGCCGATCTTCCACCTCTCCGCGTCCTTCCAGACCTACGAGGAGGGCCTGGAGCACCAGGCGCAGATGCCGCCCGCGCTCGACCCGGAGACGCTGCCCACCGCCGCCGAGATGCTCCCGCGCCACCTGCCGAAGGACGTCGCCGACCGGCTCGTGGAGACCCGCGCCGCGGTCGACCTGCGCTACGCCGACACGCCCCCCTGGGGCACCGTCGGCGAGCCGCGCGAGCCGCGCTCGCAGGTGTGGTTCCGCGCCAACGGCAAGCTGGCGGAGGACTCCCTGCTGCACGTCTGCCTCGCCACGTACGTCTCCGACATGACGCTCCTGGACTCCGTGCTGCTCGCGCACGGCCGCGGCGGCTGGGCCGTCGGCGACGTCGTCGGCGCCTCGCTCGACCACGCCATGTGGTTCCACCGGCCCTTCCGCGCGGATGAGTGGCTGCTCTACGACCAGGAGTCGCCGTCGTCCTCCGGCGGGCGCGGCCTCGGCCAGGCGCGGATCTGGACGCAGGACGGGCGCCTCGCGGTCACCGTCATCCAGGAGGGCCTGATCCGGGTGCCGCGGTGAGTTCCGGGTGAGCCCCGGGTGAGTTCTGGGGTTCGCGTTTCCCGTTGATCGGACATACCGTCCGATACATGTCGGAGCGAGCGGAGCAGCAGGCGGAACAGGCGCAACAGGCACAACAGGCGGAGCAGCAAGCGGAGCGGGCGGGACAGCCGGAGAGCGGTGAGAGCACCTTCACCGTCCTCGTCGCCGCCGTCGCCAACCTCGGGATCGCGCTGGCCAAGGCCGTCGCGGGCGTCATCAGCGGGTCCAGCGCCATGCTCTCCGAAGCGGCGCACTCCGTCGCCGACACCGTCACCGAGCTGATGCTGCTCGTCTCCCTGAAGGCCAGCGACAAGCCCGCCGACGAGGAGCACCCGCTCGGCTACGGCGGTGCCCGCTACATCTGGGCGCTGCTCGCCTCCGTCGCCACCTTCGTCGGCGGCGGCGTCTTCGCCGTCTACGACGGCATCCACACCCTCACGCACGGCGAGGACCCCGGCGACCCGCTCATCTCGTACATCGTGCTCGCCATCGCCTTCCTCCTGGAGGGCTACTCGCTGCGCACCGGCCTCAAGCAGGCGCGCGGCGAGGCCGACCGCTTCGGAGTGCACGTCAAGCGCTACCTCCGCCACACCCCCGACACCGCGGTCAAGGCCGTCGTGATGGAGGACTCGGCGGCGCTCGCGGGCCTCGTGCTCGCCGCCGCCGGACTGCTCGGCGGGCAGCTCACCGGGTCCGGCGCGTGGGACGGCATCGCGTCGCTCTGCATCGGCGTGCTGCTCGTGTACGTCGCGTGGGTCCTCGGGCACGCCAACTCCGAGCTTCTCATCGGGCGTCCGCTGCCGCCCGAGATGCGGGCCGTGGTCCGCGCGGAACTGCTCGCCGACCCGCACGTCGTGGACGTCATCGAACTGACCACGCTGCTCCAGGGTCCCAAGGAGGCGCTGGTCGCCGCGAAGGTCGACTTCCGCGACATGTCGAGCGCCGCGGACATCGAGCGGGCCTGCGACCGGATGGCGCGCCGCCTCCAGGAGCGCTTCCCCGCGATCCGGCGGGTGTACCTGGACCCGACGCCCGGACCCGCTCAGGACCCGGGCGTCAGCCCCGCCGCGTCGAGCAGGTAGGCCGTCATCGGGTCGTAGTGGCGCGGGCTCGTGACGTGGTCGTCGAGCGGCACGGTCACCTGTACGGTGCCCTCGGCCTCGCCGATGAACAGCGCCGGGTCGTTGCAGTCCGCGTACCCCAGCGCGTCCAGGCCGCGCTGGCCCGCGCGCCCCGCCCAGCCGTGGTCGGCGACGACGAGGTCGGGCTGCGGGCGGCCCTCGCGCTCCAGGCCGTCCAGGACGGCGTTCATCGGCTCGGGGGAGTGGGTGTGCCACAGCGTCGCGCCGCGCTCCAGGACGGCGACGTCCGCGAACTGGAAGACCATGCCCTCGTCGGCCGTCAGGCCCTCGGGGATCACCACGATCTCGCAGCCCGCCGCGCGCAGGGCGGCGGCCGTCGCGCGGTGCACGTCGAGCAGGCCGCCGGGGTGGCCGGTCGCGAAGAGGACCCTCTCCTTGTCGGCGGCCGCCTTGCGCAGGCGAGCCGCCATCCGCTCCAGGGCGTCGACCGTCAGCTCCGGGTCGATGGTGTCCTGACCGTGCCGGAACTGCGGGTCGTCGATGACGCCGCACCGCTCCGCCATCACCGCGAGGACGTCCTGCTCGTCGGTCCAGCGGTCGCCGAGCTCCAGCCCCAGCCAGTAGTGGCGGTCGCCGTTCGCGAGCTTCCTGTAGTGGCTGAGGTTGTTCTCGCGGGGGGTGGCGACGTCGCCCGCGATGCGGGTGCGGACGAGGTGGTCGACCAGGGCGGGGCGGGTGGGTATGGGCGTGGGTGGCATGGTCCCCATTGTGCCGTTGCTTGGGCCGCGGGGCCGGGGCGGTGGGGTTGTTCCTTGGGTGCGGGGGTGTGGGGGCTGGTCGCGCCGTTCCCCGCGCCCCTTGGGGGGTGGTCGTCGGTTCTTCGGGTGCGGGTGGGGTGTGGCTGAGCGCGCAGTTCCCCGCGCCCCTGGGCCTGCGGCCCTTGCCCCGCCTCTGGGCCTGCGGCCCTTGCCCCGCCTCTGGGCCTGCGGCCCTTGCCCCGCCTCTGGGCCTGCGGCCCTCGCCCCGCCCTCCCTCCCCTTCCTGTCCGTCTAACCCACGCGGCTCAGCGCGAACCAGAGTTCCATCCTCGTGTCCGGGTCGTTCAAGTCCATGGCCAGGAGGGATTCGCAGCGGGCGATGCGTTGGCGGACCGTGTTGCGGTGGATCGTCAGGGCCACCGCCGTGCGGTCCCAACTGCCGTGCAGGGAGAGCCAGGTGCGCAGGGTCGTCGTCAGGGGCTCGTTGTCCGTCAGGGGGGACAGGAGCGTGCGGGCGTGGGTGTCGGCCTCTTCGGGGGACAGGAGGGACGCGATGCCGTTCTCCTGGTGTCTGACCAGGGGGCGGCGGGTGGCCTCCGCGCGGCGCAGGGCGCGGGAGGCCTGGGTGTCGGCGGCCGGCAGGGCGGTGGGGGGTGCGGTGGCGGAGACGCCCAGGGTCCAGCCGTCGGTGGGGGTGATCTCGCGGTCGGCGGGGACGAGGAGGCGTACCGCGCCCTCGGGCCCGTGCGGGTCCACGAGCGCGCTGCCCAGGGCCGCGGCGAGCGCGGACGCGGCCAGCGGGCCGGGCGTCCCGCGCGCGTGCACCACGGTCCAGTGGCCGCTGCCCAGGAGAGGGGCGGTCTCCTCCACGGGGGCCCCGACGAGGAGCCGTACGAGCGCCGCCGAGCGGGCCGCCTCGGAGGCGCCCTGGTGTTCGCCGGTGAGCAGCGAGAGCAGGACGACCGCGGCCCCGGCGATGGTGTGGTCGCCCGGTTCGCGGCGGTCCGTGGCGAGGCCGAGGGCGAAGCCGCGGCCGCCGCCCAGGGCGTAGGCGGCGAGGTGCGTGGACCCCGCCGTGTCGGCGGCGGAGGCGGGGGCGGTGGGGGTGCGGCGGCGGACGATCCCGGTCAGCTCCCGCAGCGCGGCCCGTGCCTCCTCCTGGGCCCGCCCCGCCGCCTGCAGTTCCGCGCCGTCGGGGCCGTAGAGCAGCGCGAGGCCGCCGAGCCGGGCCGCCAGCTGGCGCAGGACGGCGGGGACGGGGTCGGGGCGGGCCGCCGCCGTGGCGAGGTGCTGCTGCGCCTCGGTCACGCGGCGCAGCTCCGCGTGCCGGGCCTCGGCCATCAGCCGCCACACGGCGCGGGCGACGCCGCTGAAGGTGGTGCGGGGCGGGACCTCGAGGAGCGGCAGGCCGTGGCGCTCGCAGGCCTCGGCGAGGGCACGCGGCACCGTGTCGTGCACGGGCGCGACGCCGAAGCCGAGCGCCGCGCCGCCCGCCGCGACGATGCGGGCCACGTAGTCGTCCAGGGAGCCGCCCGCGCCCGCCGGGTCCGTGATGTGCACGCCCGCGGTCAGCAGCAGCTCGCCGCCGAGCAGGTACGGGTACGGGTCCGCCATCTCGGAGGTGTGCACCCACTGCACGGCCGTGTCCGCGGCCCGCGCGTCGGGTCCCGCGATCTGCCGCAGGCCCAGCTCCTCGCGGGCGAGCAGCGCGGCGAGCGGTACGGGTGGGGTCGGCGGTACGGGTGGGGGCGGAGGTGTGGGCGTCGGCGTCGGCGTGTTGGGGGGTGTGGGGTCGGCCATGGTGGACGGTTCCTCCATTTGAGTCGCCGAGAGTAGAGGAAACGTACACTTCAGCGTCGCTTTCCGGCCACCTAGGGTCGTGCCGACCACAGGCAGCGGGTACGGGCGGATGTCCCCGCGGCCGGTCGCCACCACTCCATCTGCACGACACGCCACCGAGGTGCGCGAAGGAGGCCCCCTTCATGGCCGTCGACTACACAGTGATCGTCGTCTATCTCGCCGGGATGCTGGCCATGGGCTGGTGGGGCATGCGCCGCGCCAAGTCGAAGAGCGAGTTCCTCGTCGCCGGGCGCCGCCTCGGGCCGTGGATGTACTCCGGGACCATGGCCGCGATCGTCCTCGGCGGCGCCTCCACCATCGGCGGCGTCGGCCTCGGCTACCAGTACGGGCTCTCCGGTGCCTGGATGGTCGTCACCATCGGCCTCGGCATCCTCGCGCTGAGCGTGTTCTTCTCGGCCCGCATCGCGCGGCTGAGGGTCTACACCGTCTCCGAGATGCTCGACCTGCGCTACGGAGGGCGCGCGGGCGTCATCTCCGGAGTCGTCATGTGGGCCTACACGCTGATGCTCGCGGTCACCTCGACCATCGCGTACGCCACCATCTTCGACGTCATCTTCGACATGAACCGCACCCTGGCGATCATCCTCGGCGGCTCCATCGTCGTCGCGTACTCGACGCTCGGCGGCATGTGGTCCATCACGCTCACCGACATGGTGCAGTTCGTGGTGAAGACGGTCGGCGTGCTGCTCCTGCTCCTTCCCATCGCGGTCGTCAAGGCCGGTGGCTTCGGCGAGATGAAGGCCGAGCTGCCCACGGAGTACTTCGACCCGCTCGGCATCGGCGGCGAGACGATCTTCACGTACGTGCTGATCTATACGTTCGGCATGCTCATCGGGCAGGACATCTGGCAGCGCGTGTTCACGGCGCGCAGCGACAGGGTCGCCCGCTACGGAGGCACCGTCGCCGGTACGTACTGCCTGGTCTACGCCGTCGCGGGCGCCGTGATCGGCACCGCCGCCAAGGTCATGTACCCGAAGCTGCCCAGCGCCGACGCGGCCTTCGCGACCATCGTCAAGGACGAACTGCCCATGGGCGTACGGGGTCTCGTGCTCGCCGCGGCGCTCGCCGCTGTGATGTCCACGTCCTCCGGAGCGCTCATCGCCTGCGCGACCGTCGCCAACAACGACATCTGGGCGCGGCTGCGGGGAGCCGTGAAGGCCGAAGGAGCGGGCGGCGAGCCGCACGACGAGGTGAAGGGGAACCGGCTCTTCATCCTCGTCATGGGCGTCGCCGTCGTCTGCGTCGCCATCGCCCTCAACGACGTCGTCCAGGCGCTGACCGTCGCCTACAACCTGCTCGTCGCCGGTCTTCTCGTGCCGATCCTCGGCGGGCTGCTGTGGAAGCGCGGCACTGCCGAGGGCGCCCTCGCGGCCGTCGCGGCGGGCGGGCTCTCGGTCGTCGGGCTCATGTGGGGCTACGGAATCCTCGCCAACGAGCCCATCTATTACGGCCTGTTGGTCTGCCTCGGCGTGTACGTCGCGGTCTCCCTCGCCACCAGGCCCACCGACGCGGCCGTGCTCGCCGCCTGGCGCGAGCGCCTGGCCGGGCGGGGCGCGGAGCCCGAGGCCGAACCGGCCCCCGTACCTCAGTAGAGTCAGAAAGCGCCCACAAGGCGCATCGAAGCGTAAAAAGGAAGGCACTCCATGAGCAGCAACGAGACGCCCCGCGGCCCCGTCGACTCCTCCCGCATCCCGCGCTACGCGGGCCCGGCGACGTACGCCCGGCTGCCCCGCCTCGACGAGGTCGGCGGCAGGACGGACGTCGCGGTGGTCGGCGTGCCCTTCGACACCGGCGTCTCGTACCGGCCCGGCGCCCGCTTCGGCGGCAACGCGATCCGTGAGGCCTCGCGGCTGCTCCGTCCGTACAACCCGGCCCAGGACGCCTCGCCCTTCGCGCTGGCGCAGGTCGCCGACGCGGGCGACATCGCCGCCAACCCGTTCAACATCAACGAGGCCGTGGAGACCATCGAGGCCGCCGCCGACGACCTCCTCGGCTCTGGCGCCCGCATGATGACCCTCGGCGGCGACCACACCATCGCGCTGCCGCTGCTCCGCTCGGTCGCCAAGAAGCACGGCCCGGTCGCGCTCCTCCACTTCGACGCCCACCTGGACACCTGGGACACCTACTTCGGCGCCGAGTACACGCACGGCACGCCGTTCCGCCGCGCCGTCGAGGAGGGCATCCTCGACACCGAGGCGCTCTCCCACGTCGGCACGCGCGGCCCGCTGTACGGCAAGAAGGACCTGACCGACGACGAGAAGATGGGCTTCGGCATCGTCACCTCGGCGGACATCTACCGCCGCGGCGCCGACGAGGTCGCCGACCAGCTCCGCCAGCGCATCGGCGATCGCCCGCTCTACATCTCCATCGACATCGACTGCCTCGACCCGGCCCACGCGCCCGGCACCGGCACCCCCGAGGCCGGCGGCATGACCTCCCGCGAGCTCCTGGAGATCCTGCGCGGCCTCGCCTCCTGCAACCTCGTCTCGGCCGACGTCGTCGAGGTCGCCCCCGCGTACGACCACGCGGAGATCACGGCCGTCGCCGCCTCCCACACGGCGTACGAGCTGACGACGATCATGAGCAGGCAGATCGCCGCCGCCCGCGGCGCGGAGCAGAGCACGCAGTGACCACGGCCTGAGCCACCCGAGAGGTCCCAGCCCGGACGAGGCGGAGGAGACGCCGCATGACCCACGACCACGACCTGGTACTGCGCCCCACGCCGCGCCAGAGCGAGGCCGCCCTGAACCCGCCCCCCGGGCGCAACGGCGGCGACCTCGTCGTCGAGACCCTCGCCGGGCTCGGCGCGACCACCGTCTTCGGGCTGCCCGGCCAGCACGCGCTCGGCATGTTCGACGCGCTGCGCCGCTCCTCGCTCTCGTACGTGGGCTTCCGCGTCGAGAACAACACGGGCTTCGCCGCCGACGCCTACGGCCGGGTCACCGGCGAGGTCGCCCCGCTGCTGCTCTCCACCGGGCCCGGCGCGCTGACCTCGCTCGCCGCGCTCCAGGAGGCGGCGGCGGGGTCGTCCCCGGTCCTCGCCATCGGCAGCCAGGTGCCGGTGGCCGGGCTCGGCGGCGGCCGCCACGGCTATCTGCACGAACTGCGCGACCAGCAGGCCTCGTTCCGTGACGTGGTCAAGTCCGTCCACACCGTCCGCACGGCCTCGCAGATCCCCTCCGCCATCGCGGCGGCCTGGGAGTCGGCGCTCACCGCGCCGCACGGCCCGGTGTGGGTGGAGATCCCGCAGGACGTGCTGCTCGCGGAGACGACGCTGCCCGTCGTGACGGCCATGGACGCGGCCCCGGAGGACGTCGTCCCGCGCCCCGAGCTGACGGCGGTCGCCGCCGACCTGCTCTCCCGCGCCGAGCGCCCGGCGATCATCGCGGGCGGCGGAGTCGTACGGTCCGACGCGAGCGGCAAGCTGCGCGCGCTCGCCGAGCTCGTGAACGCCCCCGTCGTCACCACCTTCGGCGGCAAGGGTGCCTTCCCCTGGGAGCACCCGCTCTCGCTCCAGTCGTGGCTGGAGGACCGCCACACCACGGACTTCCTGGAGGACGCGGACGTCCTGCTCGTGGTCGGTTCCGGCCTCGGCGAGCTCTCCTCGAACTACCACACGTTCAAGCCCCGGGGCCGGGTGATCCAGATCGAGGCGGACGCCGGGAAGCTGGAGTCCAACCACCCCGGTCTCGGCATCCACGCGGACGCGCGGATCGCCCTCTCGGCGCTCCTGGAGACCATCGACGCGCCCCGCGAGGACCCCTCGGCGCCCGAGCGGGTCAGCCAGGTGCTTGCCAGGGTCCGGGAGCGGATCGACGCGCAGGACCTCACCCTGGAGCGGCAGGTGCTCGCCGCCGTCCGCGAGGCCCTGCCGGACGCCTCGCCGTCCTTCTGGGACATGACGATCCTGGCGTACTGGGCGTGGTCGGCGTTCGACGCGCGGCGCCCCAACACCATGCACTCGGCGCAGGGCGCGGGCGGCCTCGGCTACGGCTTCCCCGCGGCGCTCGGCGCGGCGGTCGCGGACCCCTCGCACCCGGTCCTCGCGGTCTCCGGCGACGGCGGCGCCATGTACTCGATCGCGGAGCTTGCGACCGCCCGGCAGTACGGGCTGAACGTCACCTGGCTGATCGTCGACGACGGCGGCTACGGCATCCTGCGCGAGTACATGTCCGACGCCTTCGGCGAGGCCACGGCGACGGAGCTGGCGCGGCCGGACTTCGTGAAGCTCGCCGAGTCCTTCGGGGTGCCGGGGGTCAGGACGACTCCGGAGGCGCTGCGGGACGACCTCGCGAAGGCGCTGGCCGAGCCGGGGCCGTCGGTGGTCGTGCTGCCCGCGCTGCTTCGGATGTTCGCGCCGACGCACCTGGGCTGAGCCGCCGCGGGTGCGGCCCCGCGAGATTTCGTTCGGATCTTCGTTTTTCGTGCAACCGTTCACCCCTGTTGGTGAGTCATGTGAGGCGAGTGCGCCGGGGGGCGCACTTGTCGCACCAGGGGATGGGAAGCTCCATGACTCACCGGACATCCGGTATATCCAGCCGTGCCCGCATGCTCTCGGCGGGCATCGCCGCCGGAGTGCTCGTGCCGCTCGCCGCGGCCGCCACGCCCGCCACCGCCGCCACGCCCGCCGCCGCCGCGCCGACGGTCAGCTGCAGCTCCGCGCAGTCGGGCCTGGCCGCCAAGCTCAAGAAGGACATCACCGCGGCCCTGAAGAACCGCAAGGGCACGGTCGCCGTCGGGCTGTACGACCGCACCACCAAAACCACCTGCACCCTGCGTTCGACCACCTCCTTCGACTCGGCGAGCGTCGTCAAGACGACCGTCCTCGCGACGCTGCTGTGGGACGCGAAGAAGTCCGGCCGGTACCTGACGGAGCGCGAGTCGGACCTCGCGTACGCCATGATCACCAAGTCGGACAACGCGGCCACCAGCACTCTCTGGCGCCAGCTCGGCACCGGCAAGATCAAGGCGTTCCTCAAGGAAGCCAAGATGACCAAGACCGTGCCCGGGGCCGACGGCTACTGGGGCCTGACCCGGATCAACGCGGCCGACGAGCAGAAGCTCCTCGCCCTGGTCACCGCCAAGAACACCGTCCTGAGCGACAACGCGCGCGCGTACATCCTCAAGCTCATGGGCAAGGTGATCCCCTCGCAGCGCTGGGGCACCCCCGCAGGCGCGCCCTCCGGCGTCTCCATCCACGTCAAGAACGGCTGGCTGCAGCGCGCGACCCACGGCTGGCGCGTGCACAGCATCGGCGCGTTCAAGGGCGGCGGCCACGACTACACGATCTCCGTGCTCACGCACGGCAACAGCACGATGAACTACGGCGTCGCGACCATCCAGGGCGTGGCCAAGGCCATCCACAAGGACCTGACGCCCCGGGCCTCCGCGGCGCAGCGCTACACCCCGACCGACACGCCGAAGGAGGCGTTCGTGGCGGTGCCCAGCTCCTGAGTTTTGTTGCGGCGGGATGAAATCGGCGTCCCGCCGCGTTGGGCCTCTCGGCAGGTCAGGTCGACGGGAGGCAGCACGTGGCGGAGCAACGGGGTGGAGCCGAGCGGGAGAAATCCGGCTGGGCCGGGCGACTCGCCGGATACGCGTGGCGGTATCCGAAGGACGTCGTGCTCGCGCTCGGGTCCTCGCTGGGCGGCATGGCCGTCATGGCCCTCGTACCGCTGATCACCAAGGTGATCATCGACGACGTCATCGGACAGGACGGAGAGGGCGGCGGCCGCTCCATGGGCCCCTGGGCCGGCGCGCTGATCGCCGCCGCCGTCGTCGTCTACGTCCTCACCTACATCCGCCGCTACTACGGCGGCCGGCTCGCCCTCGACGTCCAGCACGACCTGCGGACCGAGATGTACGGGACGATCACGAAGCTCGACGGGCGGCGCCAGGACGAGCTGTCCACCGGGCAGGTCGTCGGGCGCGCGACCAGCGACCTCCAGCTCATCCAGGGCCTGCTCTTCATGCTGCCGATGACCATCGGCAACATCCTGCTCTTCGTGATCTCCCTCGTGATCATGGCGTGGCTCTCCCTGCCGCTCACCCTCGTCGCCCTCGCCGTCGCCCCCGCCCTCTGGTTCATCGCCCGCCGCTCCCGCTCCCGTCTGCACCCCGCCACCTGGTACGCGCAGGCCCAGGCCGCCGCCGTCGCCGGAGTGGTCGACGGCGCCGTCAGCGGCGTACGCGTGGTGAAGGGCTTCGGGCAGGAGGAGCAGGAGACCGGCAAGCTCAGGGACGTGGGGCGCAAGCTCTACGCGGGGCGCCTGCGCACCATCCGCCTCAACTCCCGCTACACCCCGGCCCTCCAGGCCGTCCCCATGCTCGGCCAGGTCGCCATGCTGGCTCTCGGCGGCTGGCTCGCGGTGCGCGGGGAGATCACGCTCGGCACGTTCGTCGCGTTCTCCACCTACCTCGCGCAGCTCGTCGGCCCGGTGCGGATGCTCGCCATGGTCCTCACCGTGGGGCAGCAGGCCCGCGCCGGCGTCGAGCGCGTGCTCGAACTCATCGACACCGAGCCGAGCCTGCGGGACGGCACCAAGGAACTGCCCGCCGACGCCCCGGCCACCGTCGAGTTCGACGGCGTCGGCTTCGCGTACGAGGACGACAGGCCCGTCCTGGACGGCCTCTCCTTCGAGATCCGCCCCGGCGAGACCCTCGCCGTCGTCGGCTCGTCCGGCAGCGGCAAGTCCACCGTCTCGCTGCTCATGCCGCGCTTCTACGACGTCACGCACGGCGCCGTCCTCATCGGCGGCCACGACGTCCGCGAGCTGACCCTCGACTCCCTGCGGTCCGCCATCGGCCTCGTGCCCGAGGACTCCTTCCTCTTCTCCGAGACCGTGGGCGCCAACATCGCCTACGGCCACCCGGACGCGACCCGCGAGCAGATCGAGACCGCCGCGCGCGCCGCCCAGGCCCACGGGTTCATATCCGAGCTGCCCGAGGGGTACGACACCAAGGTCGGCGAGCAGGGCCTGACCCTCTCCGGCGGCCAGCGCCAGCGCATCGCGCTCGCCCGCGCCATCCTCACCGACCCCCGCCTCCTCGTCCTCGACGACGCGACCTCGGCGGTCGACGCGCGCGTGGAGCACGAGATCCACGAGGCCCTCAAGCAGGTCATGGCGGGCCGCACCACGCTCCTCATCGCCCACCGCCGCTCCACCCTCGGCCTCGCCGACCGCATCGCCGTCCTCGACGACGGACGCCTCGCCGACCTCGGCACGCACGACGAACTGGAGCGGCGCTCTCCCCTCTACCGGCGGCTGCTGACCGACCCCGACGAACTGGGCGGCGTATCGCCCGGCCACGCGCTCCCCGCCGACCTCCCCGAGGACACCTCCGTACGCGAGGAGCTCGACGCCGAGTTCGACGCGGAGCGCGGCATCACGCCCGCCCTGTGGACCGGTGACCGGGAGCCGAAGGACACCGCGCTCTCCGGGATGCCGTCCACGCCCGAACTCCTCGCCCAGGTCGACGCGCTGCCCCCGGCCGACGACACCCCCGGCATCGACGAGGCGCGGGCCGTCACTCCGGAGGAGTCGTACGGACTGCGGCGGCTGCTCGGCGGGTTCGGGGTGCCGCTGCTGTTCAGCCTGCTGCTCGTCGCCGTCGACGCGGGCATGGGGCTGCTCCTTCCCGTCCTGATCCGGCACGGCATCGACGAGGGCGTCAGCCAACTCGCGCTCGGCGCCGTCTGGGCCGCCGCGGGGCTCGCCCTCGCCGCCGTCGCCGTGCAGTGGGCGGCGCAGACCGGCGAGACGCGGATGACCGGACGCACCGGCGAGCGGGTCCTCTACTCGCTGCGGCTGAAGATCTTCTCGCAGCTCCAGCGGCTCGGGCTCGACTACTACGAGCGGGAGCTGACCGGGCGCATCATGACCCGGATGACGACCGACGTGGACGCCCTGTCGACCTTCCTGCAGACCGGGCTCGTCACCGCGTTCGTCTCCGTCGTCACCTTCTTCGGCATCATGGTCGCCCTGCTGGTCATCGACGTGGAGCTGGCGCTCGTCGTCTTCGCGACGCTGCCGCTGCTCGTCGTCGGCACGTACTTCTTCCGCAAGTCCAGCGTGAAGGCGTACGAGCTGGCGCGCGAGCGGGTCTCCGTCGTCAACGCCGACCTCCAGGAGTCCGTCGCCGGGCTGCGCATCGTGCAGGCCTTCCGGCGCGAGCGCTCCGGCGCCGCGCGGTTCGCGGAGAACAGCGACAGCTACCGCCAGGCCCGCATCCGCGGCCAGTGGCTGATCTCCGTGTACTTCCCGTTCGTGCAGCTGCTGTCCTCCGTCGCCGTCGTGGCCGTCCTGGTCGTGGGCGCCGGACGGGTCGAGGCGGGCACGCTGACCACCGGCGCGCTCGTCGCCTACCTCCTCTACATCGACCTGTTCTTCGCCCCCGTGCAGCAGCTCTCCCAGGTCTTCGACGGCTACCAGCAGGCCACCGTCTCGCTCGGCCGCATCCAGGAGCTGCTCCAGGAGCCGACCTCGACGAAGGCCGCGCAGGAGCCGACGGAGGTGCTCTCGCTGCGCGGCGAGATCGCCTTCGAGGACGTCGACTTCGCGTACGCGGCCACCGGCGACGGCACCCCCGAGGAGGCGCTCAGCGACGTGAGCCTGCGGATACCCGCGGGCCAGACCGTCGCCTTCGTCGGCGAGACCGGCGCGGGCAAGTCGACGCTCGTGAAGCTCGTCGCGCGCTTCTACGACCCCACGGGCGGCCGGGTGACCGTCGACGGCACCGATCTGCGCACCCTCGACCTCACCTCGTACCGGCACCGCCTCGGCGTGGTCCCGCAGGAGGCGTACCTCTTCGCGGGCACGGTCCGCGACGCCATCGCCTACGGCCGCCCCGCCGCCACCGACGCCCAGGTCGAGGCGGCGGCGCGCGCGGTCGGCGCGCACGACATGATCGCCACGCTGGACGGCGGCTACCTCCACGAGGTGGCCGAGCGGGGCCGCAACCTCTCGGCCGGGCAGCGCCAGCTGATCGCGCTGGCCCGCGCCGAGCTGGTCGACCCCGACATCCTGCTCCTCGACGAGGCGACCGCCGCCCTCGACCTCGCCACGGAGGCGCAGGTCAACCAGGCCACCGACCGCATCGCGGGCAAGCGCACCACGCTGGTCGTCGCCCACCGCCTGACGACGGCCGCCCGCGCCGACCGCGTCGTCGTGATGGACCACGGCCGGGTCGCCGAGGACGGCACGCACGAGGAGCTCCTCGCGCTGGACGGGCGGTACGCGCGGCTGTGGCGGACGTTCGTGGGGGAGCCGGTCGAGGCGGTCTGAGCGAACGCGGAGGACGGGGCCGGGCGCGGCGGGGGAGGCGCGGGCAGAAAAGGCGGGGGATTTCGCAACCGTACGAGCCCCGGTCGGCGTCCGTACATCAGTACGTGAGGCAGACGTGGCGGGAGGGACAACTGTGAGCAGTGGACGCGGCACTGGCCGGATACGACGGCGGCTGACGCTCGGCACCGCCGTGCTCACCGCCGGTGTCCTGCTCGCCCTCGCGGGCCCCGGCACCGCCTCCGCGGACAGCGCCGCGGGCCGCTGCGCCGGCCGCAAGGTCCGCACGCTCCCCTTCAGCACCGGCCGGGTCGACGTCTTCAAGAGCCGCGGCTACGTCTGCGCCGTGGTCATCGCCAAGAAGTCCGGCGCCCGCAAGGTCATGTCCGTCAGCGTCAAGGCGCGCGGCGGCCGCCCGGCCCGCGACAAGGGCCGCTACACCCATCACGCGGGACCGGTGACCGTCCACGCCGGGCACCGCTGCGTGTGGGTGAAGGGAAAGATCAGCGGGCGCGGGGTCAGTTCGGGCTGGATTCTCTGCTGACGTCCGCTTTTGTGCCGTCCTCCCGTGGCGCGGCCGCGCAAACCCCCCTGGTGCGGACCCAGTTGCTCCGTTAGGTTCCGGGGCATTGCTGTGTCGACAGGGGAGGGTGCATGCGCAAGGCGCTCAGATGGCTGCTGTCGCTCGTGGTGCTGATAGGCACGGTGGGCGTGGCCGGAGCGACGACCGGGGCGGCCACCGCCGCCGAACCGGGCACGACCACCGGTGCCAGGAGCACCGACATCAAGGACAGGCTGCTCGCCGTACCCGGCATGAGCCTGATCGAGGAGAAGCCGTACCCCGGCTACCGCTACTTCGTCCTCGACTACACCCAGCCGGTGGACCACCGGCACCCGTCCAAGGGCACCTTCAAGCAGCGGCTGACCGTGCTGCACAAGGACACGAGCCGTCCCACGATCTTCCACACCAGCGGGTACAACGTCTCCACGCGGCCCAGCCGCAGTGAGCCGGCGCAGATCGTCGACGGCAACCAGGTCTCCATGGAGTACCGCTTCTTCACGCCCTCGCGGCCCGACCCCGCCGACTGGTCCAAGCTCGACATCTGGCAGGCGGCCTCGGACCAGCACCGCATCTACCGGGCGCTCAAGGCGATCTACGGCAAGAAGTGGCTGGCCACCGGCGCCTCCAAGGGCGGCATGACGGCGACGTACTACGAGCGCTTCTACCCGCGCGACATGGCGGGCGTCGTCTCCTACGTGGCCCCCAACGACGTCGTCAACAAGGAGGACTCGGCCTACGACGAGTTCCTCGCGGGCGTCGGCCCCAAGGAGTGCCGCGAGAAGATCCAGGCGGTGCAGCGCGAGGCGCTGGTGCGCAGGGAGCCGCTGTCGGCGAAGCTCGCGGCGTACGCCGAGGCGGAGGGGTACACCTTCAAGACCGTCGGCAACCTCGACAAGGCCTTCGAGGCCGTCGTCATGGACCTGGTGTGGGGCTTCTGGCAGTACCAGCCCGCCGCCACCGCCTGCGGGAAGATCCCGGACGCGGCCACCGCGACCGACCAGGCCATCTTCGACTACGTCGGCTCGGTGGGCGACTGGTCCTCCTACAGCGACCAGGGCCTCACCCCCTACACGCCGTACTACTACCAGGCGGGCACCGAACTCGGCTCGCCCGACATCGCGCAGCCCTGGCTCGGCGACCTGAGCCGCTACGGCTACCAGCCGCCGCGGAACTTCGTGCCGCGCGACATCCCCATGAAGTTCAAGCCGAACGCCATGCGGGACGTGGACCGCTGGGTGCGGCACGACGCGCACCGGATGATGTACGTGTACGGCGAGTTCGACCCGTGGGGCGCCGAGCAGTTCCGCCCCGCCCGCGGCGCCAAGCACGACTCGTACGTCTTCACGGCGCCCGGCGCCAACCACGGCGCGAACGTCGCACAGCTCGTCGCGGACGAGAAGGCGAAGGCGACGCAGCGGATCCAGGCGTGGGCCGGAGTGTCCTCGCCCGCGGCGAAGCCGCTGGCCCCGTACGACAAGAAGCTCGACCGGCGCGACGTGCGGAAGGAGTCGACGCTGCGGCCGTGACGCGGTGAAGCAGTGACGGCGTGCTGCCGTCGGCAAGGACCCGGGGGGCCGAAGCACCGCTTCGGCCCCCCGGCGCTGTCCCGCCACCTCCTCGTCCCGCTGCATCCGCACGGCGCACCCGACGGGACGCCCGCCACGCAGCGTCACGTACGGGTCAGTACGTCAGCCCGTGTCCGATCGGGTACAGCACCTGCGCCGGGTCGTCCGCCCGCCGCACCGGCACGGGCAGCCGGCCCCGGGGCGTGGCCCGGCCCGCGATCACCCGGGCCGCGGCGCGCAGTTCGACGTCGGTCCAGGAGTAGGAGGCGAGGGCGGCGTCGACCGGGGGCAGGTGGGCGACGTCGTACGGATTGCGGATGGCGAGGGTGATGACCGGGACGCCGGTGGCTCTGAGGGCACTCACCAGGGCGATCTGACCGTCGGTGCCGGTGCCGGGGTCCGTGGCCTGGTGGACGCGGGCGAACGCGACGGGAGCGGCCCGGTCGAGCACGGTGTTCGCCGCCTGGGTGTGGTCCTTCGTCGCCGCGTGGGTGGTGACGTTGTACGTCGCCACCAGGACGGCGTCCTGTCCCCGCGCGGCCGCCACCGCCTCCTCGATCAGCGCCTCGTCGGGTGCCGTGCCGGTGGGCAGGGCCACGGCGCGGAAGCCCAGGCCGTTGAGCGCGCCCGCGAGGACGGTGGTCGGCGGGCCCGTGGTGCCGGACGGGGAGCGGGGGTCGGCGCCGAGCACGAGGATGCCGGGGTGGGTGGCGGGCGACAGCGGCAGGAGCCCGTCGGTGTTGACCAGCACGGTGGTGGTGGCGTCGGCGATGCGGTCGGCGGCGACCAGATGGGCGGGGGTGCCCACGGTGGCGTCGACCGCTTCGGGGGTGGGGGGAGGGCCGGCCGCGCCGCCCAGGTGGGCGTCGAGGAGGCCCCCGTCCGCCTTCATGCGCAGCACGCGGAGCACCGACGCGTCGACGCGCTCCTCCGTCAGCTCGCCCGCCGCGACCGCCTGGATCACCGCCTTCCAGGCGACCTCCGGGTTGGGCGGGTTCAGGAGCTGGTCGGCGCCCGCCTTGAGCGCGAGGACGGCCACGCGGTCGTCCCCGTACTTCGTCCGTACGCCGCGCATGGCGAGCGAGTCCGTGGAGATCACCCCGTCGTAGCCGAGCTCCTCGCGCAGGATGCCGGTCAGGATCGGGTGGGAGAGCGTCGCGGGGTCGCCGGACGGGTCGAGGGCGGGCACCACGATGTGCGCGGTCATGACGGAGTCGACGCCCGCGGCGATCGCGGCCCGGAACGGCGGCGCGTCGTCACGCTCCCACTCCTCGCGGGTGTGGAGGATGTGCGGCAGCTCGGTGTGGCTGTCGTCCCGCGTGTCGCCGTGCCCCGGGAAGTGCTTGGCCGCCGTCGCGATGCCCGCGCTCCGGTACCCCTCGACCTGCGCGGCCACGAACCCGGCGACCGTCTCGGGGTCGGCGCCGAAGGAACGTACGCCGATGACCGGGTTGGCGGGGTCGACGTTGACGTCGGCGTCCGGGGCGTGGTCCTGGCGGATGCCGAGGGCGTGCAGTTCGGCGCCCGCGATACGGGCGGCCTCGCGGGCGTGCTCGTGCGAGCCGGACGCGCCGAGCGCCATGGCGCCGGGGAGCAGGGTGGCGGGGGCGCCGACCCGGGCGACGGCGCCGTGCTCCTGGTCGACAGAGATCAGGACGGGGAGGGTGTGCGGCGCCGCCGCTTCCTGGATGCCGCGGGAGAGCTCGGCGATCTGGTGCGGGGAGCGGGTGTTGTGGGCCCAGCCGAAGTAGATGATGCCGCCGAGGCGGTAACGGGCGATCAGCTCGGCGGCGTCGCGGACACCGCTCTCCCGGAGGTTGGCGTCGACGTCGGCCCGGTCGGGGTCGGTGGCGGTGTGCCCGTACACGTGCATCACGAAGAGCTGGCCGACCTTGTCCTCCAGGGACATGGCCGCGATGAGCTCGCGGAGCCTGCGGTCGCGATCGCGGGCGTCGGGCTGGGACACGGGGGCTCCTGCGGGCCGGAAGGAAACTTTCAGGAGCTACGGATATCCCGAAGATTTCTGCCGGTCAAGGGAGGGCCGCCACCGGCGCTGTGGAGGGGGGGCGCACCGGTGACGGCGAGCTGCCGGACCGCAGGCGGCGGAGAGGGTGGTCAGCGTTCGCAGCCAGCAGCGATGCCGACACCGCCGTACGGGGACTCAACCGGCAGCGTGCCGATTGGACGAGCGGGGCGGTGGCCAGGTTCCCGACTCACCCTCGATTCAAGGAAGTTGGGGCGGGGGTGTCGTGGTGGTCGTCGTGGGGCGCTGCTGGGGGCGTGCGCGGCGCCCAGTGCGCCCGCAGCGCGCGCACCGTCTCCGCGATCGCGGGGCGGCGCGAGGCACCCGTGCGCCACAGGGCGTAGAGGCGCCGGACCGGCACGGGGTCCAGGGAGACGGTGACCGCCTCGGCCGGTACGGGCCCGCGGCCGAGGCGGGGGATGAGCGCGATGCCGAGCCCCGCCGCGACCAGCGCGACCAGGGTGGGGTTCTCCTCGGCCTGATGGGCGATGTCGGGCTCGCAGCCCGCCTCGCGCAGGGTGTGGACGAGCCACTCGTGGCAGACGAGCCCCGGCGGCTGGGTGATCCAGCGCTCGGACCGCAGCTCCTCGCGGCGCACGGAAACGCGCCCGGCGAGCCGGTGGTCGCGCGGTACGACCAGATCGCAGAGGTCGTCGCCGATGACCGCCTGTTCGACGCCCGGCGGCGTCGGCAGCGGCGCGATGTCCCAGTCGTGGACGACGGCCACGTCGACCGCGCCCTTGGCCACCAGGTCGATGGAGAGGTGCGGGTCGATCTCCGTCATGCGGGCGTCGAGCGCCGGATGGCGGCGGGCCAGGTCCGCGAGGACCCCGGGCAGCAGCCCGCGCGCCGCCGAGGCGAACGCGGCGATCGTCAGGCGCCCCGCGGGCAGCCCGCGCCGTTCTTCGAGTTCGGTCTCCGCGCGCTCCACGATGGCCATCAACTGTCGTGCGGTCTCGGCGAGATGGAGTGCCTCCTCGGTGAGCGCGACGCCCCTGCCGCGGCGCTCGAGGAGGGTCGTGCGGGTCTCGCGTTCGAGCTTGGCTATCTGCTGGGAGACCGCGGACGGCGTGTAGCCGAGCGCGGTGGCGGCCGCGCCCACGGTGCCGTGCACGGAGACGGCGTGCAGGGCGCGGAGCCGGGCGAGATCGAGCACGGTGGGGACCCCGTTTCGTAAGCGTTGCTTCATCCCATCATGCAGAGATCCGCGCTGGTCCTGCATGGTCGTGCCGGGTGATCCTCGACGCATGCGACCTGCTCATGTCTGTCTGGCGGTTCTCGTCGCCGCCGTCTGGGGCGTCAACTTCGTGGTGATCGAGGTGGGCCTCGACCACTTCCCGCCGCTGCTTTTCTCGGCGCTGCGCTTCCTCGTCGCGGCGCTGCCCGCCGTCTTCTTCGTGGGGTGGCCGAAGGTGGCGTGGAGGTGGGTGGTGGGGGTGGGGCTCGTCCTCGGAGTGGCCAAGTTCGGGCTGCTGTTCATCGGGATGGACGCCGGGATGCCCGCCGGCCTGTCCTCCCTCGTCCTGCAGATCCAGGCGGTGTTCACCGCCTTGTTCGCCGCGCTTGCCCTGGGTGAACGGCCGTGCCGGGTACGGGTGTTGGGCATGTGTGTAGCCCTCGCGGGTATCGCGGTCGCGGCCGTCGACGAGGGGGAGGGCGGCCCGTTCACCGCCTTCGTGCTGCTGATCGGCGCCGCCGCCTGCTGGGGCGTCTCCAACGTCCTCACCCGCAAGGCGTCCCCGCCCGACCCGCTGAACTTCATGGTGTGGGTGAGCACCGTCCCGGTCCTGCCCCTGCTCGGCCTCTCCCTGCTCTTCGAGGGCCCCTCCCGCGACCTGGCCGCCCTGCGCTCCCTCGACGGGCCGGGCGTGGGCATCGTCGTCTACGTCGCCTGGGTCACGACCGTCTTCGGCTTCGGCGCCTGGGGGTACCTGCTGCGCCGCTACCCCGCGTCCACCGTCGCCCCGTTCTCGCTGCTCGTGCCGGTCTTCGGGATGTCGTCCGCCGCTCTCGTCCTGGACGAGTCGGTGAGCGCGTTGCGGTGGTGCGCGGCGGCCCTGCTGGTGGGCGGCGTCGCGCTGACCTCGTTCGCGCGGACGCCAGGGTTTCAAAGACAGGCTCTCAGCCGGAGCGCGTCACGAGGCGGGAGAGCAGCTCACGGCCTGGGCCCAGCAGATCCGCGAGCGGTGCCGCCTCCTCGTACCAGCGCTTCTCGTACTCCCAGCACAGCCACCCCTCCCCCTGCTCCGCGCTGAGCAGCGCCACGCACTCGGCGAGCGGCAGGGTCCCGGCCCCGAGCGGCAGCGGCGTCGTGTCCTCCGCCGACGCGATGTCCTTCACCTGGACGTAGCCGAGGTGGGGCGAGAGCGCCGCGTAGCTGTCGGTGACGGATTCTCCGCCGAGCCAGGTGTGCATCAGGTCCCACAGCGCGCCGACCTGGCGGTGGCCGACGGCGCCGAGGACGCGGATGGCGTCGGCGCCCGTGCGGTGCGAGTCGTGGGTCTCCAGGAGGATGCGTACGCCGGCGTCCGCGGCGTACCCGGCGGCGGTGCCGAGCCGCCGCGCGGCCGTCGCGTCGGCCTCCTCGGCGCTCTGTTCGGTACCGCCGCCGGGGAAGACGCGGACGAAGGGGGCGCCGAGGTCGCGGGCGAGGGCGACGAGGGAACGCAGCTCTTCGAGTACGGGTTCGTCGTCGCCCGGCGCCGCCACGCGCGCGTACCCCGCGATACCGAGGATCTCGACGCCCGCCGCCTTGAACTCGGCTGCCACGTCGGCCCGTTCGACGAGCCCGAGCCCGGGGTGCACCGGCTCCTCGGGGTGCGCGCGCAGCTCGACGCCGTGGTAGCCGTGGGCGGTGGCGAGCCGCAGCACGTCGGGGACGGGGAGTCCGGGCACGCCGAGGGTGGAGAAGGCGAATTTCATGGTCCCGACAGTAGGCGGCGCGCGGGGCCGGTCAACCCCGCCGCCGCGCCGGGCCGCCTAGAGGAAGGCCAGTCGCGCGCCGAGCGCGGCGAACGCCGCGGCGAAGCCGCGCCGCATCCACGCCACGACGGCGGGCCGCGCGAGCACGTGACTGCGCATCGCCGCCGCGAACCTCCCGTACGTCACGAAGACCACGAACGTGATCAGCATGAAGTACGCGCTGAGCTCCGTCATGCGCAGGAAGGAGTGCGGCTCGTCGGCGCTCACGAACTGCGGCAGGAACGCGAAGAAGAACAGTGTCAGCTTGGGGTTGAGGATGTTGATCAGCACGCCCGTCAGGATCGTGCGGCCCGCCGGACGCGGCTCGCTCTCGCGCTCCGCGGTGAGCTCGCTCCGGTCCCGCCAGGTGCTCCACGCCATGTACAGCAGGTAGGCCACGCCCAGGTACTTGAGCGTCTGGAAGGCCACGGCGCTGGTGTTCAGGAGCGCCGCGAGGCCGGTGACCGCGGCGGCCATGTGCGGGACGACGCCCAGCGTGCAGCCGACGGCCGCGGTCACCGCGGCGCGGGTGCCGCGCGAGAGGCCGGCCGCGATCGTGAACAGGACGCCGGTGCCGGGCGTCACGCAGACGACGAGGGAGGTGAGAAAGAATTCCATGACCCGACCCTGGCGCCACAATGGCTCCATGAACAGGTCCATTGGATCTCCTGCCGACCGGTCCATAACTCCGAGCACGGTGGACGCCACGAGAACGGTGGACGCCACGAGCACCGCGGACTCCGCGGACTCCGCGGACACCACGAACTCCACGGACGCCACCTCGGACTTCCTCCAGCTCGACCCCGGGGAGGCTCCCTCGGGCGGCCTCTCCGACTGGCTGACGGCACAGATCAGGACCGCGCTGTCGGACGGCCGCCTCGCGACCGGCACGAGACTCCCCGCCACCCGCACCCTCGCAGCCGACCTGCACGTCTCCCGAGGCGTCGTCACGGAGGCGTACCGGCGCCTGACCGAGGACGGGCACGTGGTGGGGCGGGGGAGGGGCGGGACGGTGGTGGTGGCCGTGCCGGAGGCGGGGGTGAGGGCGGGCGGGGACGCAGGGGAGCGAGGGGCGTCAACTCCCGTGCGGGGGAGGGGTGATGGCGCGGGAGAAGCCCGTACCCCCCGCCGCAACGTCCCCCGCCCCAACGCCCCCCGCACCCCGCCCCACCACGACGACGACTTCTTCACCGCCCCTCCCGGCCTCGGCGTCTTCGACGCCATCCGGGCCGCGCCCGCCCGCATCGACCTCTCGCCCGGTCTGCCCGACCTCTCCGCCTTCCCGCGCGCGGCCTGGCTGCGGGCCGAACGCGCCGTGCTCGACGGGCTCACGCCGCCGGACTTCGGCTACGGGGATCCACGCGGCACCCCCGCCCTGCGGGGCGCCGTCGCGCGCTGGCTCTCGCGCAACCGGGGGGTCCTCGCCGACCCGGACGACGTGATGATCGTGAACGGCACGGCCCAGGCGCTGCGGCTGCTCGTCGACGTCCTGCGCGCCGAAGGGATCGCACAGGTGGCGGTCGAGGATCCGGGTTCGCTCGGCGTACGGCAGCACCTGCGCCCGCTCGGCACCCCGCCCGTACCGGTCGACGCCCACGGCATCCGCGTCGACGCGCTGCGTGCGGGCGGGGCCCCGGCCGTCCTGCTCACGCCCGCCCACCAGTTCCCCACGGGTGTCGTGCTCGGCGGCGAGCGGCGCCGCGAACTGATGGACTGGGCCCGCGGCGGTGGCCTGATCATCGAGGACGACTACGACGCCGAACACCGTTACGACCGCCCCGCCGTACCCGCGCTGCGGTCCCTGCTCCCCGACCACGTCTGCTACGCGGGCAGCGTCTCGAAACTCCTCGCCCCCGCCCTGCGCCTCGGCTGGCTGCTCGCCCCGCCCGCCCACCGCGACGCCCTCGTGGACGCCAAACGCCTCACCGACCTCGGCAGCGCGGCCCTGCCCCAACTCGTCCTCGCCCACCTCATGGACTCCGGCGCCCTCGAACGCCACCTGCGCCTCGTCCGCAAGCATCACTGCAGGCGCAGGGACGCGATGATCGCGGCGCTGAGGAGGCACCTGCCGGGAGCGGTGGTGCACGGGGCGGCGGCGGGCCTGCACCTGATGATCACCCTCGACGCGTACGCCCCCGAGGGCGGCGACACGGCCCTCGCGACCACCGCCCTGCACCACGGCATCAAGACCCACCCCCTGACCTGGCACACCCAACTCCCGCACCCCCCGGGCCTGGTCCTGGGCTACGCGGCCAGCACGACGACGGAGATCGAGGAGGGGGTGGGGGTGTTGGGGCGGTTGGTGCGTGAGCGGGGGGCGTTACGTGAGGTCCGAGGGCGTGCCGCCGACGGCGCGACGCGGAGGGCGTGAGAGCCGAGGGCGTGCCGCCGGGGACGTGACGCTGAGGGCGTGAGGACCGAAACTGTGAGGGCCGACGTCGAGACCGCCAACCGGCAAGGGCCCCAGCGGGGTCCGCCCTGCCTGCGCCGATCGCCAACGGGCCCCCACCAGGGACCGCACCGCCCGCCCGCGCCAACGCCCCCACCAGAAACCACGCCGAGCGCCCCGGACCACAGCCTCCGAGCGCCCCGGACCACAGCCCCCGAGCGCCCCGGACCACAGCCCCCGAGCGCCCCGGACCACCGCCCCCGAGCGCCCCTGACTACCGCCCCGAGCGCCCCGTACCACCGCCCCCGGGCCCCCGGCCCCTACCGCGGCCCCGCCGTAGACCCCCGCACCATCAGCTCCCCATGCACCGTCGCCACCCCACCCGGCGGCGGCTTCTCCTTGCCCATGGCGATGCGGCCCGCTCGCGCTCCCGCCTCGTGGAGAGGGAGACGCACCGTCGTCAGCGCGGGGACCGCGTCGATGCTGAACGGGAGGTCGTCGAAGCCCGCCACCGAGACGTCGTCGGGGATGCGCAGGCCCTTGTCGCGCAGGGCCGCGCACGCGCCGAGTGCCACCGTGTCGTTGGCGGCGACGACGGCCGTCAGGTCGGGGGCGCGGCGCAGGAGTTCGTCCGTGGCGTCGTAGCCGGAGCGGCGGTCGTAGGGGCCGTGGACCGTCAGCGCGGGGTCGTCCGGGACGCCGCGCGCGGCGAGGGCGGCGCGGTGGCCCTCCAGGCGGTGCCGGGTGGTCGTGCGCTCCTCGGGGCCCGCGATGTAGCCGACGCGCCGGTGGCCGAGGCTCAGCAGGTGTTCCGTCAGCTGCTGCCCGCCGCCCCGGTTGTCGAAGGTGAGCGCCACCGCCTCGGTCTCCGGCGACGGCGGCCGGCCGCAGAGCACCACCCGTGAGCCCGCCTCCGCGAGCCGCCGCAGCTTGCCCGCGATGGCGGCCGCGTGGTCGGGGTCCTCGACGGCGCCGCCGGTGAGGACGACCGCGGCGGCGCGCTGGCGCTGCAGGAGCGTGAGGTAGGTGAGCTCGCGCTCGGGGGAGCCGCCGGTGTTGCAGACGACCGCCAGCCGCTCGCCGCCCGCCCGCCCCCCGGGCCCGCCGATCTCGGACTGCACGGCCCCGGCCATGATCCCGAAGAACGGGTCGGCGATGTCGTTGACGAGGATGCCGACCAGGTCGGAGGTGGCCGCGGCGAGCGCGCTCGCGGGGCCGTTGAGGACGTAGTCGAGGTCGTCCACGGCGCGCAGGACGCGTTCGCGCGTGGCGGCGGCGACGGGGTAGTTGCCGTTGAGCACGCGCGAGACGGTGGCGGGGGAGACCTGCGCGCGGGCCGCCACGTCCGCCAGGGTCACCGTCATGCCGCCCCGCCCGCCAGGGTCACAGTCATCTCGTCGTCCTCCGGTCACCCGTCTCGTCGACTTCCGCCACGCCCTCGACCGAAGCCCTTGTCCAACCCTGCCCGGCAGGCTAGCTTGCCCTAGGATAGAAAGCGCTTGCTACGCCCCTACGGAGGGACTTTCGTGACACGCAAGACGGTGCGCATCGCCATGAACGGCGTCACCGGACGCATGGGCCACCGCCAGCACCTGGTCCGTTCGATCCTCGCCCTCCGCGAGCAGGGCGGCCTCGACCTGGGCGACGGCACCGTGCTGTGGCCCGAGCCCGTGCTGGTCGGCCGCAGGGAGCACGCGCTGCGGGCACTCGCCGCCCAGCACGGTCTGGAGCACTTCTCGACCGACCTCGACGCGGTCCTCGCCGACCCGGCCGTCGACATCTACTTCGACGCGCAGGTCACCTCCGCCCGCGAGGACGCCCTCAAGCGGGCCATCGCCGCGGGCAAGCACGTCTACACGGAGAAGCCGACCGCCACCGGGCTCGACGCCGCCCTGGGGCTCGCCCGCCTCGCCGAGGAAGCGGGCATCAAGCACGGCGTCGTCCAGGACAAGCTCTTTCTGCCGGGTCTGCTCAAGCTCAAGCGGCTGATCGACAGCGGCTTCTTCGGCCGGATCCTGTCCGTGCGCGGCGAGTTCGGCTACTGGGTATTCGAGGGCGACGGGCAGCCCGCCCAGCGCCCCTCCTGGAACTACCGCGCCGAGGACGGCGGCGGCATCGTCGTCGACATGTTCCCGCACTGGGAGTACGTCCTGCACGAACTCTTCGGCCGCGTACGCAGCGTCCAGGCCCTCACCGCCACCCACGTCCCGCGGCGCTGGGACGAGCGCGGCGAGCCCTACGAAGCCACCGCCGACGACGCCGCGTACGGCATCTTCGAACTGGAGGGCGGCACCGTCGCGCAGATCAACTCCTCCTGGACGGTCCGCGTCAACCGCGACGAGCTCGTGGAGTTCCAGGTCGACGGCGTCGAGGGCTCGGCGGTCGCGGGGCTGCGCGACTGCCGCGTCCAGCACCGGAGCACGACCCCGAAGCCGGTGTGGAACCCCGACCTGCCCGCCGCCCACTCCTTCCGCGACCAGTGGCAGGAGGTCCCCGACAACCAGGGCCCCGAAGGGTTCGACAACGGCTTCAAGGCGCAGTGGGAGCTCTTCCTCAAGCACGTGTACGCCGACGCGCCCTACCGCTGGGACCTCCTCGCGGGCGCGCGCGGCGTGCAGCTCGCCGAGCTGGGCCTGCGGTCCTCCGCACAGGGCCGCCGCATCGACGTACCGGAGATCGCGCTGTGAACGACCGCGTCCTGCTCCCTGCCGCGAACGGCGCCACGCGCGCGTACACCCCCCGCGGCGAGCCCCTGCCCGCGACGGCGGGCGGCCCGCCGCTCGCCTCCCGCACCGTCTTCGCCGCCGCCCACGTGGTCGCCGACCCCCGCGCGGACGTCACCCCGGACGGCCCCGCCGCCGTCGACTGGGACGCCACGCTCGCCTTCCGCCACCACCTCTGGTCGCACGGCCTGGGCGTCGCCGAGGCCATGGACACCGCCCAGCGCGGCATGGGCCTCGACTGGCCGGGAGCCGCCGAGCTCATCCGCAGGTCGGCCGCCGAGGCGACGGCGGCCGGCGGGCGGATCGCCTGTGGCGTCGGCACCGACCAACTGACCCTGCCCGCCGGTCTTCCGCAGGTCAGGGCCGCGTACGAGGAGCAGCTCGGCCTCGTCGAGTCGGTGGGCGCCCGCGCGGTCCTCATGGCGTCCCGCGCCCTCGCCGCCGCGGCCGCCTCCCCGGACGACTACCTGGAGACGTACGGCCACCTCCTGCGCCAGGCCCGCGAGCCGGTGATCCTGCACTGGCTCGGCCCGATGTTCGACCCCGCCCTCGAGGGCTACTGGGGCTCGGCCGACCTGGACGCGCCCACGGACACCTTCCTCCAGGTCATCGCCGCCCACCCCGGCAAGGTCGACGGCATCAAGGTCTCGCTCCTGGACGCCGGCCGCGAGATCGCCCTGCGCCGCCGCCTGCCCCGGGGCGTGCGCTGCTACACCGGCGACGACTTCCACTACCCCGAGCTGATCGCGGGGGACGACCAGGGCTTCAGCCACGCCCTGCTCGGCGTCTTCGACCCGCTGGGCCCGCTCGCCGCGACGGCCGTACGGGCCCTGGACACCGGGGACGTACGGAAGTTCCGCGAACTCCTCGACCCCACCGTCGCGTTGTCCCGCCACCTCTTCCAGCCCCCGACCCGCTACTACAAGACGGGCGTCGTCCTCCTCGCCTGGCTCGCGGGCCACCAGTCGCACTTCACCATGGTCGGCGGACTGCAGTCCGCCCGCTCGCTGCCGCACCTGGCCCGTGCCTACGAACTGGCCGACGGCCTCGGCCTGTTCCCCGACCCGGCCCTCGCGGCCGCCCGCATGCGCTCCCTGCTCACCGTCCACGGAGTCCCCCAATGAGCGTCGCCCCCAGCCCCCCACCGAGCCCTCAGCCACCCCTGACGCTCTCCCGCCTGAGCATCAACCAGGAGACCGTCAAACAGTGGTCGCTCCCCGAACTCGCCGAGGGCTGCGCCAAGGAGGGCGTCCGTGCGGTCGGTCTGTGGCGCGCCCCGGTCCAGGAGTACGGGGTCGAGCGCACCGCCCGTTTGATGCGCGACGCCGGACTCGCGGTGACGAGCCTGTGCCGGGGCGGCTTCTTCACGGACGGCGAAAAGGCCGCACGCGCGCGTGCTCTCGACGACAACCGCGTGGCGGTCGACGAGGCGGCGGCCCTCGGCACGGACACCCTGGTCCTGGTCTCCGGCGGCCTGCCGCCCGGCAGCAGGGACCTGACCGGCGCGCGCGAGCGCGTCGCGGACGCGCTCGCCGTCCTCGGGCCGTACGCGCGGGAGCGGGGCGTGCGCCTCGCCATCGAGCCGCTGCACCCGATGTTCGCCGCTGACCGCTGTGTGGTCTCCACTCTCGGCCAGGCCCTCGACCTCGCGGAACGCTTCCCCGCGGACCAGGTCGGGGTGGTCGTGGACACGTACCACGTCTGGTGGGACGACCGGGCGCCCGAGCAGATCGCGCGGGCGGGCGCGGGCGGACGCCTGTACGCCTTCCAACTGGCGGACTGGATCACGCCGTTGCCCGCGGGCGTGCTGCTCGGCCGGGGCCAGCTGGGTGACGGCAGCGTCGACTTCAGGGCGCTGCGCGCACGCGTCGACGCCGCCGGGTACCGCGGGCGGATCGAGGTGGAGATCTTCAACGAGGCCCTGTGGGCGCGGGACGGGGGCGAGGTGCTGAGGGAGACGGCGGACCGTTTCCGCGCGCACGCCTAGAGCCCCCGGGCGGCTACTTCCTGCCGCCCAGGATCTGACCGAGCAGATCGCCGAGGCCGCCGGAGGACGCGGACCCCTTCGGGCCCGGCCCGCCGGAGGCCTTCGTGCCCGCCGCCCGCTTGGAGAGCACCGCGAGCACCACGGGGATGAGCATCTCGATCACGCGCGTGATCGTCGGCGCGGGGATGCCGGTCTTCTTGGCGACCGCGTTGGCCACCGGCCTGCTCATCCTGGCGAGCACGCCGGACATCATCCCGCCGGCCGCCAGTCCGCCCAACCCGCCGAAGGCCGCGACGCCTTGGAGGGGCGCGTCGCCGGGCGCGGGCGCGTCGCCGACCTCGGCGACGGCCCGACGCACCTCCTCGGCCTCCGCGGGGTCGTCCGCGGCCGCCTTGTCCTGGAGGGTGCCGGAGAGCGCGGACACCGTGGTGCCCACGACGTCCTGGGCGCCGGACGCGTCCGTGCCGAGCAGACCGGCGATCTCGTGGAGCCTGTCGTCGCCGAGCTCGTTCAGCACGTCCTGCTCGAAGGACCGAGGTTCATCACTCATGCGTCAAACGCTACGTCTGCCCCGCTTTGCCAGCATCTGGAAAACGGTCAAAAAAATATTCACCACACCGTGCAACCCTTCGGCCACCACGCGTGTCGTACTGGGCGTCAAGGCTTCTGGGGGGAAACCAGGATCTGGGGGGATCCGGGGGATCCGGGGGGATCGCGAGGTCTTGGCAGGGGAGGGGAAACCCGAAGGGGCCCGGTCCACAGGACCGGGCCCCTTCGAAGGTCCGGACACCCGCACGCGTTGTCGGTGCCGGGCGGTAGCGTCGGATCATGGCGAGTCCAGCTGCGGCGACGGCGGTGCTCGAGGGGGTCCTCGAACGCATCACGTACGCGAACGAGGAGACCGGGTACACGGTCGCGCGCGTCGACACCGGCCGCGGCGCCGGAGACCTGCTCACCGTGGTCGGCGCGCTGCTCGGCGCGCAGGTCGGCGAGAGCCTGCGGATGCAGGGCCGCTGGGGCTCCCACCCGCAGTACGGCAAGCAGTTCACCGTCGAGAACTACACGACGGTGCTGCCCGCCACCATCCAGGGCATCCGCCGCTATCTCGGCTCCGGCCTCATCAAGGGCATCGGCCCCGTGATGGCCGACCGCATCACCACCCACTTCGGCGTGGACACCCTCGACATCATCGAGACCGAGCCGAAGCGCCTGGTGGAAGTGCCCGGGCTCGGCCCCAAGCGGACCAAGATGATCGCCGCCGCGTGGGAGGAGCAGAAGGCCATCAAGGAGGTCATGGTCTTCCTCCAGGGCGTCGGCGTCTCCACCTCCATCGCCGTGCGCATCTACAAGAAGTACGCCGACGCCTCCATCTCCGTCGTGAAGAACGAGCCGTACCGCCTCGCCGCCGACGTCTGGGGCATCGGCTTCCTCACCGCCGACCGCATCGCCCAGTCCGTCGGCATCCCGCACGACAGCCCCGAGCGCGTCAAAGCAGGCCTGCAGTACGCCCTTTCGCAATCCACCGACCAGGGCAACTGCTACCTCCCCGAGGAGCGCCTCATCGCCGACGCGGTGAAGCTGCTCCAGGTCGACACGGGCCTCGTCATCGACTGCCTCGCCGCCCTCGCGGGCGAGGAGGAGGGCGTCGTACGGGAGAGCGTGCCGGGCCCGGACGGCGGCGAGGACGTCACCGCCGTCTATCTCGTTCCCTTCCACCGCGCCGAACTCTCCCTGGCGGGGCAGCTGTTGCGCCTGCTGCGGACCGGCGACGACCGCATGCCCGCCTTCCGGGACGTCGCCTGGGACAAGGCGCTGGCCTGGCTCGCCGCCCGCACCGGCGCCGAGCTCGCGCCCGAGCAGGAGGAGGCGGTCAAGCTCGCGCTGACCCAGAAGGTCGCCGTCCTGACCGGCGGCCCCGGCTGCGGCAAGTCCTTCACGGTCCGCTCCGTCGTCGAGCTGGCCCGCGCCAAGAAGGCCAAGGTCGTCCTCGCCGCCCCCACGGGGCGCGCCGCCAAGCGCCTCGCCGAGCTCACCGGAGCCGAGGCCTCCACCGTGCACCGCCTGCTCGAACTGCGGCCCGGCGGTGACGCGGCGTACGACAAGGAGCGGCCGCTCGACGCCGATCTGGTCGTCGTCGACGAGGCCTCGATGCTCGACCTGCTGCTCGCCAACAAGCTGGTGAAGGCCGTGCCGCCCGGCGCCCACCTGCTCTTCGTCGGCGATGTGGACCAGCTGCCCAGCGTCGGCGCCGGAGAAGTGCTGCGGGACCTGCTCAGCGACGACAGTCCGGTCCCCGCCGTCCGCCTCACCCGCATCTTCCGGCAGGCCCAGGAGTCCGGCGTCGTCACCAACGCCCACCGCATCAACTCCGGTGTCCCGCCCCTCACCCAGGGCCTGAAGGACTTCTTCCTCTTCGTCGAGGAGGAGACCGAGGACGCGGGCCGCGTGACGGTGGACGTCGCCGCGCGCCGCATCCCGCAGAAGTTCGGCCTCGACCCGCGCCGTGACGTGCAGGTCCTCGCGCCCATGCACCGCGGCCCCGCGGGCGCGGGGAACCTCAACGGCCTGCTCCAGCAGGCCATCACGCCCGCCAGGCCGGGCCTGCCCGAGAAGCGGTTCGGCGGCCGGGTCTTCCGCGTCGGCGACAAGGTCACCCAGATCCGCAACAACTACGAGAAGGGGCAGAACGGCGTCTTCAACGGCACGGTCGGCGTCGTCACCGCCCTCGACCCCGACGAGCAGCGGCTCACCGTCCGCACGGACGAGGACGAGGAAGTCCCGTACGACTTCGACGAGCTGGACGAGCTGGCGCACGCCTATGCCGTGACGATCCACCGCTCCCAGGGAAGCGAGTACCCGGCGGTGGTGATCCCGGTCACCACCGGGGCATGGATGATGCTGCAGCGGAATCTGCTCTACACGGCCGTGACGCGCGCCAAGAAGCTGGTGGTCCTGGTCGGTTCGCGCAAGGCTCTGGGGCAGGCAGTGCGCACGGTCTCCGCGGGCCGGCGCTGTACGGCCCTGGATTTCCGGCTCTCGGGGCGCCGCGGAGCAGGCCCCGGCTGATTTGATCGATCAAACGAGTCGGAAACGTCACACAGCACTTCCGGAACCGGGGCGAAGGGGGCAGGATGAGCAGGTTGGCGGCACTGAGTGCCGCCAATAGGCCCAATGGTCGACCCCGAGTGCACTCTCCAGGGCCAAATGGGGGATGGTAGAGACAGTCAGGGCACCTCGAAGAAGAGGCACAACGTCGGTGAGGGATGACGTGAGCGAGAACGCTAACAACGGTGTAGTACTGCGGTACGGCGACGACGAGTACACCTACCCGGTGATCGAGTCGACCGTCGGCGACAAGGGCTTCGACATCGGGAAGCTCCGCGCCCAGACCGGTCTGGTGACCCTGGACAGCGGCTACGGCAACACCGCCGCCTATAAATCCGCCATCACCTATCTCGACGGTGAGCAGGGCATCCTCCGGTACCGCGGCTACCCGATCGAGCAGCTGGCCGAGCGCTCCACCTTCACCGAGGTGGCGTACCTCCTGATCAACGGCGAACTGCCGAAGGTCGACGAGCTGGCCACGTTCAAGAACGAGATCACGCAGCACACGCTGCTGCACGAGGACGTCAAGCGGTTCTACGACGGCTTCCCGCGCGACGCCCACCCGATGGCGATGCTGTCGTCCGTGGTCAGCGCGCTGTCGACGTTCTACCAGGACAGCCACAACCCCTTCGACGAGAAGCAGCGCGACCTCTCGACGATCCGCCTTCTCGCCAAGCTTCCGACGATTGCGGCCTACGCGTACAAGAAGTCGCAGGGCCACCCGGTCGTCTACCCGCGCAACGACCTCGGCTACGTCGAGAACTTCCTGCGCATGACCTTCTCGGTGCCCGCCGCCGAGTACGAGCTCGACCCGGTCGTGGTCAGCGCGCTCGACAAGCTCCTGATCCTGCACGCGGACCACGAGCAGAACTGTTCGACGTCCACCGTGCGTCTGGTCGGTTCCTCGCAGGCGAACATGTTCGCCTCGATCTCGGCCGGCATCTCGGCCCTGTGGGGCCCGCTGCACGGCGGCGCCAACCAGTCGGTCCTGGAGATGCTGGAAGGCATCCAGGCCTCCGGCGGCGACGTCGACACCTTCATCCGCAAGGTGAAGAACAAGGAAGACGGCGTGAAGCTCATGGGCTTCGGGCACCGCGTCTACAAGAACTTCGACCCCCGGGCGAAGATCATCAAGGCGGCGGCGCACGACGTCCTCTCGGCCCTCGGCAAGTCCGACGAGCTGCTCGACATCGCGCTGAAGCTGGAGGAGCACGCGCTGGCCGACGACTACTTCGTCGAGCGCAAGCTCTACCCGAACGTGGACTTCTACACGGGCCTCATCTACCGCGCGATGGGCTTCCCGACCGAGATGTTCACGGTCCTGTTCGCCCTCGGCCGGCTGCCGGGCTGGATCGCCCAGTGGCACGAGATGATCAAGGAGCCCGGTTCGCGCATCGGCCGTCCGCGCCAGATCTACACCGGTGAGGTTCTCCGGGACTTCGTCCCGGTCGAGGGTCGCTGACCCTCTCGGGTATCTGCGGGCCGGCTTCGGCTGGCCGCGCAGTTCCCCGCGCCCCCCAGGGGCACAAAGCGGAAAGCGCCCCGCCGTCGATCCCCCCACGGGTCGACGGTCGGGGCGCTTCCCTTTTTCCCGGTGCGGATTCCCCCCACGGGATCCGGCCGGGCGTCTGTGGCTGCCCTGCGCTCTGCCGGGACGCGTACTACGGGAGGGCCGCTCAAAGCTCCCCGGTGCACGTGCCCCGGCAACGCAATTTCCGAGGAACATCCCCCAAGATGTCCTCCGATGTCGGAAGGCGTCCCCCAAGACATCTTCCTGCATCGCACCATTAGACTCGCGACTTCCCCCAATGGTTACGTTCGGATCACTGTGATCTGCGTCTCTTGCATATGTCCAGTACATGCGCAAGAGGCCCGATATGGGGATTCTGTGACCGGGGTGAGGATGCTGAAACGACCTTGTGAAGGGGTTATGTGAACGTCCGCAGCCGGAGACTGTTCGTCACCACGAAGACCGAGGAGAACGCCATCGCGGCGCCCGCGATCATCGGATTGAGCAGACCGGCGGCGGCGAGCGGCAGCGCGGCGACGTTGTAGCCGAAGGCCCAGAAGAGGTTGCCCTTGATGGTGGCGAGGGTTTTCCGGGAGAGCCTGATGGCGTCGGCCGCCACCCGCAAGTCCCCGCGCACCAGGGTCAGGTCGCTCGCCTCGATCGCCGCGTCCGTACCCGTGCCCATCGCCAGGCCCAGGTCGGCGGTGGCCAGCGCGGCCGCGTCGTTCACACCGTCCCCGACCATCGCCACGACCTTGCCCTCGCCCTGCAGCCGCCGTACGACGTCGACCTTGTCCTCCGGCAGGACCTCGGCGTGCACGTCGTCCGGCGCGATGCCCACGGCGCGCGCGACCGTCTCGGCGACGGCCCGGTTGTCCCCGGTCAGCAGCACCGGCGTCAGACCGAGCGCGCGCAGCTCGCGCACCGCTTCGGGGCTGGTCTCCTTCAGGGCGTCCGCGACGGCCAGGACGCCGCGTGCGACGCCGTCCCAGGCGACCAGGACGGCCGTGCGCCCCGCGGCCTCCGCGCCGTCCCGCAGCCGGGCCAGCGCGTCCAGGCCCGGCACGCCCGCGTCCGCGAGGAGCCGCTCGCGTCCGGCGAGCACCTCGTGGCCGTCCACCGTGCCGCGCACCCCGGCCCCGGCGACGCTCTCGAACCGCTCCGGCGCCGGCAACTCCCCGACGGCGGTGCCGAGGCGGTCGGCGGCGCCCGCCGCGACGGCCCGCGCCACCGGGTGCTCCGAGGCGTGCTCCAGGGCGCCCGCGAGGCGGAGCAGCTCCGCCTCCTCGGTGTCCCCGGCGAGGTGGACGTCCGTCAGTTCCATACGCCCGGTCGTGACCGTGCCCGTCTTGTCCAGGACGACGGTGTCGACGCGGCGGGTGGACTCCAGGACCTCGGGGCCCTTGATGAGGATGCCGAGCTGGGCGCCCCGGCCGGTGCCGACCATCAGGGCCGTCGGCGTCGCGAGACCGAGCGCGCAGGGGCAGGCGATGATCAGGACGGCGACGGCGGCGGTGAACGCGGCGGTCACGTCGCCCGTGGCGCCGAGCCAGCCGCCGAGCGTGCCGATCGCGATGAGCAGGACGACCGGCACGAAGATCCCGGCGATCCGGTCGGCGAGGCGCTGCACCTGGGCCTTGCCGGTCTGCGCGTCCTCGACGAGCCGCGCCATCCGTGCCAGCGAGGTGTCGGAGCCGACGCGCGTCGCCCGCACCACGAGGCGCCCCGCGACGTTGACGGTGCCCCCGGTCACGGCCCCGCCCGCGGCCACGTCGACCGGCACGGACTCGCCGGTCAGCATCGAGGCGTCGACCGCGGACGCGCCGTCGACGACGGTGCCGTCGGTCGCGACGGTCTCCCCGGGGCGTACGACGAAGCGGTCGCCGACGGCGAGCCGCTCGACCGGCACCCGCACCTCGGCGCCGTCCCGCAGCACCGCCACGTCCTTCGCGCCGAGTTCGAGGAGGGCGCGCAGCGCCGAACCGGCCTTCCGTTTGGAGCGGGCCTCCAGCCAGCGTCCGAGGAGGATGAACGTGATGACGCCCGCGGCCACTTCGAGGTAGATGGTCGAGGCGCCGTCGCCGGGCGCGACGGTGAGGTCGAAGCCGTGCCGCATGCCCGGCATCCCCGCGTCCCCCACGAACAGCGCCCACAGCGACCAGCCGAAGGCGGCGAGCGTGCCGACGGAGACGAGGGTGTCCATGGTGGCGGCCGCGTGCCGGAGGTTGGTGAACGCCGCCCGGTGGAAGGGGAGCCCGCCCCAGACGACGACGGGCGCGGCGAGGGTCAGCGAGAGCCACTGCCAGGAGTCGAACTGCAGGGCGGGGACCATCGCGAGCAGGACGACGGGCAGCGCGAGGACCGCGGAGACGACCAGCCGTTGGCGCAGGGTGTCGGGCTCGGTGATGTCGGCGGTCGTGGGGGCCGCGGCGCCGTCCCCGGGCTCCGGCGCGGGCGGCACGATCTCCTCAGCCGTGTACCCGAGCTTCTCGACCAGGGCGACGAGCTGGCCGACCTCGACCCCCTCGGCGTAGGCGACCTTGGCCTTCTCCGTCGCGAGGTTGACCGTGGCGGTCACGCCCTCCACGCGGTTCAGCTTCCTCTCGATGCGGGACGAGCAGGAGGCGCAGGTCATGCCGCCGACGGCGAGTTCGACCTCGCGGACATCGGCCTCGGTCGCGGCGCTTGAGACTTCCGTCATGGCTCTTTCGTACTGCTTTCCGGCTCGGCTTTCCGGGGTGGCTTTCCCGGCGGCTTCCTGGGTGGTGGAACGGCCCCGGGCCCTGTGGCGCCGGTTCGCGGCACCACAGGGCCCGGGGTACCCGGCAGGCTGCCGGTCAGGCCTCGACGCCGACGAGCTCGTAGCCCGCCTCGTCGACGGCGGCGCGCACGGCGGCCTCGTCGAGGGGGGCCTCGGAGACCACGGTCACCCGGCCCGTGGACGCGACGGCCTTGACGGAGCTGACGCCCGCGAGCTCCGAGATCTCCGCGGAGACCGCGCCCTCGCAGTGCCCGCAGGTCATCCCCGTCACCTCGTACACGGTGGTGACGGCGCCCTGCGACGCCTCGGCGGCGTCGGAGTGGCAGGAACCGCTGGGGGAGCAGCAGGAGCCGGTCGACTCGGACGCGGCCTGCGGGAGCTCGGTCTGGGCGCTCATGTCGTTCTCCTCGGGAGGGATGTGTACGTGTGCGGCGTAGCGTGCAGGAGGGGGCCCCGGAGCCCCGGTGGCCTCCTGGCACACTCGAGACTATACCCCTAGGGGGTATTTCTCAACGAGGTCGGCCCGCGGTGGGGCCGTGGACTCAGTCTCTGCGGCCCCGGTTGCCGGGCCGGGCCGCGACCCAGGCGCGGATGGTGTCCGCGTACCAGTAGGGCTTGCCGCCCTCCACGTGGTCGGGGTCCGGCAGCAGACCGTGCTTGCGGTAGGAGCGCACGGTGTCGGGCTGCACGCGGATGTGCGCGGCGATCTCCTTGTACGACCAAAGCCTGCGGTCGGTCATCAGTGGCACCTCCCTGCGCGCGCCCAGGGCGGCCCGAAAGGGCCGACGGGGGAGCTGGGCGCGGCGCGTGGCGATCACTCAGCCTGTGCCCGGTGAACGACGCTGAGTGACCACAGGAGAGCGCCTGTAGACCGCCTGTGACGCAAGACCCGCGTACGCGAGACATGTGTGACAGGAAGGGAGTGTTTGTGACAGAAGAGACGCATGCGGAGGGTGCGTTGCCCCGGCGTACGGCAGGCGCGCGGCGGGAATCCTAGGCGCCGCACGACCGCAGGAAGGAGCGGGTGCGGCGGGCGATCGGCAGCGGCCCGTCCGGCTCGCACGGGTACATGTCCTGCTCCACGATCGCGAAGAGCTCGACGCCCAGCCGCTGGGCGGCGGCCAGGACGGGTTCCAGGGCGGGCACCCCGGCGGGCGGCTCGCACATCACGCCGCGCGCCACCGCGGGTCCGAACGGCAGTTCCTGGGCCCGCACTTCGGCGAGGACGGCCGGGTCGACCTGCTTGAGGTGCAGATAGCCGATGCGCTCGCCGTACGTCTCGATGAGCTCGACGCTGTCGCCGCCGCAGTACGCGTAGTGGCCGGTGTCCAGGCAGAGCGAGACCAGGCCGGGGTCGGTGGCGTCGAGGAAGCGGGTGACGTTCTCCTCGGTGTCGATGTGGGTGTCCGCGTGCGGATGGACGACGACGCGCAGGCCGTACCGCTCGCGGACCTCGTGGGCCAGGCGCTCGGTCTGGGTGGTCAGTTCGCGCCATTGTGCGGGGGTGAGGACGCGGTCCTCCAGGACCTCGCCGGTCTTGTCGTCGCGCCAGAAGGAGGGGATGACGACGAGGTGCTCCGCCCCCATGGCCTGCGCGAGCGCCGCGTTGTCCGCGACGTGCGCCCAGGTCTTCTCCCAGACGGCGGGGCCGTGGTGGAGGTTCGTGAAGACCGTGCCCGCGGACACCTTGAGGCCGCGCCGGGCGGTCTCCTCGGTCAGTTCGGCCGGGTCGGTGGGCAGATAGCCGTACGGGCCGAGCTCGATCCACTCGTATCCGGAGTCCGCGACCTCGTCGAGGAAGCGGCGCCAGGGGACCTGTCGCGGGTCCTCGGGGAACCACACGCCCCACGAGTCGGGCGCCGAACCGATCCGGATGCGAGACAGCGTCGTCATGTCGGCCAGACTCCAGGCCGCCTCGGAAGAGTGTCAAGCAGTGGTCCGAATGTAAGGACAAAATGTTGACAGGGTTCCTGGGGCGGGATTAGACCTGGGGGCACACGAACGCGATGAAGGGGCGTGCAGGGTGTCCGATCCGTACGACGTCATCACGATGGGCCGGATCGGGGTGGACCTGTATCCCCTGCAGGCGGGGGTGCCGCTGGCCGAGGTGACCGCGTTCGGGAAGTTCCTCGGCGGCTCGGCAAGCAACGTCGCGGTCGCCGCGGCCCGCCTCGGGCGCCGCGCGGCCGTCATCACCCGCACCGGCGAGGACCCCTTCGGGGAGTATCTGCGCCGGGCGCTGCGGGAGTTCGGGGTCGACGACCGCTGGGTGGGCGCGGTCGCGGGCCTGCCGACGCCGGTGACCTTCTGCGAGATCTTCCCGCCGGACGACTTCCCGCTGTACTTCTACCGGCTGCCGAAGGCGCCCGACCTGGAGATGTACGAGGACGGGCTCGACCTCGACGCGATCGCGGCGGCGCGGATCTTCTGGATGACCGGGACGGGGCTGTGCGCGGAGCCGAGCCGCACGGCCACGCTGGCGGCGCTCGCCCACCGCGCGCGGTCCGGGACCACCGTCTTCGACCTGGACTGGCGGCCGATGTTCTGGGCGGACTCCGGTGCGGCCCGGCCGTACTACGAGGCGGCCCTCGCGCACGCCACCGTCGCCGTCGGCAACCTCGACGAGGTGGAGATCGCCACAGGGGTGCGCGAACCCCGCGCGGCGGCACGGGCGTTGCTCGACGCGGGGGTCGAACTGGCCGTCGTCAAGCAGGGGCCCGACGGAGTGCTCGCGATGAACCGGGCGGGGGAGTCGGCGCAGGTGCCGCCCCTGCCGGTCGAGGTCCTCAACGGGCTCGGCGCGGGGGACGCGTTCGGCGGGGCGCTGTGTCACGGGCTCCTCGCGGGGTGGGGGCTCGAACGGATCATGCGGTACGCGAATGCGGCGGGGGCGATCGTGGCGTCCCGGCTGGAGTGTTCTTCGGCCATGCCGTTTGCTGGCGAGGTCGCCCTGGCGGTGGAGAGGGGGGCCGTCACGTGAGCGTTGCCGCCTGGCGGGGGCGCCGTGCACGGGGCTCTGCCCCGGACCCCGCTCCTCAATCGCCGGAGGGGCTGAATTGTGCGCCGGGGCCCGCTCCTCAACCCTCGGAGGGGCTGAATTGTGCCCCGGACCCCGCTCCTCAACCCCCGAAGGGGCTGACATGTGTGAGAGGGCGGCGGGCGTGGGCTCTGTAGACGTCGGGGCGCTCGTGCGTACGCGTGCTCGGTATCCCGGAGCCATCGCCGAAGCCGCCGGGCGGCGCGGGCGGCGGGAGTTGCTCGGGGCGAGCGGGCGGTTGATGATCATTGCCGCGGACCATCCCGCCCGCGGCTCCCTCGGCGTCGGTGGGGCGCCCTTCGCCATGGCCAACCGGCGGGATCTTCTCGAACGGCTCTGTCTCGCGTTGTCGCGCCCCGGTGTCGACGGGGTGCTCGCCAGCGCCGATGTCCTCGAGGACCTGCTCCTCCTCGGCGCTCTCGACGGCAAGGTCGTCATGGGGTCGATGAACCGCGGGGGGCTCGCGGGGGCCGTCTTCGAGATGGACGACCGGTTCACCGGGTACCGGCCCGAGGACATCGAACGGCTCGGGTTCGACGCGGGCAAGCTGCTGTTGCGCGTCGACTACGACGACCCCGGCTCGCTCGCCACCCTGCACTCCGCCGCCCGCGTCGTCGACGCCATGGCCGAGCGCCGGCTGCCGGTCTTCGTCGAGCCGTTCCTCGCCGGCCGCGACGGTCCCGGGCCGCCCCGCAACGACCTGAGCGCGGACGCCGTCATCCGGTCCATCGCCATCGCCTCCGGCCTCGGCGGCACCTCCGCGTACACCTGGCTGAAGGTTCCCGTCACCGAGAACCCCGACGACATGGCCCGCGTCATGGAGACCTCCACGCTGCCCGCCGTGCTGCTCGGCGGCGATGTCGGGGGCGATCAGGACGCCGCGTACGAGAAGTGGCGCGGCGCCTTGCAACTGCCCACCGTGCAGGGTCTCGTCGTGGGCAGGGCGCTGCTGTATCCGCCCGACGGCGACGTGGCGGGAGCGGTCGACACCGCCGTGGGGCTGCTCTAGCCAAGCAGGCTGGGCAGTCCGGGCAGGCTGGGCAAGTGGGGCGGGAAGAGGCTGGGAGGCCCATATGACGTACGTACCGAAAGGGAGTGCGGCCGACGGTCCGTATGCCCTCTCCATCGACCCCGAGCGGGCCGGGTGGACCTACTCGCGGCTGCGCGTCGTCGAGCTCGAACCGGGCGGGCGGCACTCCTTCACCACCGGCGGGAGTGAATGGATCGTGCTGCCGCTGACCGGCGGCTGTACGGTGCAGACAGCAGACGGGATCATCGAACTGCTGGGCCGCGAGAGCGTGTTCAGCGGAGTCTCCGACTTCGCTTACGTGCCGCGTGATGCCCGGATCCAGATCGCCTCCGGCGCGGGAGGCCGCTTCGCCCTGGCAGGAGCGAAGTGCGAGCGTCGACTCCCCGCCCGCTACGGCCCCGCGCCGGAGGTACCAGTGGAGAGCCGCGGCAGCGGCGGCACCGCCCGCGAGGTGCGCAACTTCGCCTCCGCGGACGCCTTCGAGTGCGACCGGCTGATCGCCGTCGAGGTGATCACGCCCGGCGGCAACTGGTCCTCGTACCCGCCGCACAAGCACGACGAGCACCGCCCCGGCGTCGAGGCGGAGCTGGAGGAGATCTACTACTTCGAGATCGAGGCACGAGGCGGCCGTGAAGGAATCGGGTACCAGCGCGTGTTCCCGTCCCGCGCGGGCGGCACCGACGTCCTCGCCGAGGTCCGCTCCGGCGACGCCGTCCTCGTGCCCGACGGCTGGCACGGCCCGTCCGTCGCCCAGCCGGGACACGCGATGTACTACCTGAATGTGATGGCGGGCCCGGGCGAGGAGAGGGAGTGGCGGATCTGCTTCCACCCGGACCACACGGAGGGATATCGATGACGGGGACCCCGAAGGGCAGCGTCAGGCTCACCACCGCACAGGCGCTGGTGCGCTTCCTGACCCGGCAGTTCACCGAACGGGACGGCGTCAGACAGCGGCTGATCGGCGCGACCTGGGGCATCTTCGGGCACGGCAACGTCGCGGGCATCGGGCAGGCGCTCGTGGAGCACGCCACCGTGCCGCCCGGCCAGGCGCCATCCGGGCAGCCCCTCATGCCCTTCCACCAGGGGCGCAACGAGCAGGCCATGGTGCACGCCGCCGTCGGGTACGCCCGCCAGTGCGGCCGCCTCTCCGCGCACGCCGTCACCACGTCCATCGGGCCCGGCGCCACCAACCTCGTCACCGGCGCCGCGCTCGCCACCGTCAACCGGCTGCCCGTCCTGCTGCTGCCCGGTGACACCTTCGCGGCCCGGCCCGCGGACCCGGTCCTCCAGCAGCTCGAAGTCCCGTACGCGGGCGACGTGTCGGTCAACGACTGCCTGCGGCCCGTGTCGAGGTACTTCGACCGCGTGAGCCGCCCCGAGGCGCTGATCCCGGCCGCGCTCGCCGCGATGCGGGTGCTCGCCGACCCCGCGGAGACCGGCGCGGTCACGCTCGCCCTGCCGCAGGACGTGCAGGTGGAGGCGTACGACTGGCCGGAGGAGTTCTTCGCCGAGCGGGTGTGGGGCGTCCGCAGGCCCGCCCCCGACCCCCGCGAACTGGCCGCCGCAGCGGCCGCGGTGCGCGCGGCCCGGCGCCCCCTGGTCGTCGCGGGCGGCGGCGTCCACCACAGCGCCGCCGAGGACGCTCTGCGGGAGTTCGTGGAGGCGACCCGGATCCCCGTCGCCTCCACCCAGGCGGGCAAGGGCTCCCTGCGCCACGACCACCCCGCGGACGTCGGCGGCATCGGGCACACCGGGACGGCCACCGCCGACGAACTGGCCCGCACCGCCGACCTGGTGATCGGCGTCGGCACCCGCTACAGCGACTTCACCACCGCGTCCGGCACCCTCTTCGAGGCGACCGGGGTGCGCTTCCTCAACCTCAACATCGCGCCCTTCGACGGGCACAAGATGGCGGGCGCCACCCTGATCGCCGACGCGCGCGCCGGTCTCGAGGCGCTGACCCAGGCGCTGCGCGGGCACCGCGTCGAGCCCGCGTACGCCGTCGAGTACGGCGACGACAAGGAGCGCTGGGAGCAGCGCGTCGACGCCGCGTACCAGACGGACGAGCCGGACGTGCGCCCCACCCAGGCCCAAGTCCTCGGCGTCCTCGACGAGTTGGTGAGCGACGAGGACATCGTCATCAACGCCGCCGGATCGCTCCCCGGCGATCTCCACAAGCTGTGGAGGGCCCGCTCGCCGCGCCAGTACCACGTCGAGTACGGCTACTCCTGCATGGGATACGAGATCCCCGCCTCCATCGGCGTCGCCCTCGCCGCGCCCGGGCGGCCCGTGTGGGCGCTGGTCGGCGACGGCACGTACCTGATGAACCCCACGGAGATCGTGACGGCCGTCCAGGAGAACGTCCCGATCAAGGTCGTCATCCTGCAGAACCACGGCTACGCCTCCATCGGCGGCCTCTCGGAGTCCGTGGGCGGCGAGCGGTTCGGCACCGCGTACCGCTTCCGGGCACCGGACGGGACGTACACCGAGGGGCCGCTGCCCGTCGATCTCGCCGCGAACGCGGCCTCGCTCGGGATGCGGGTCCTGCGCGCCAAGACCATCCGTGACCTGCGCGCGGCGCTGCACGAGGCGCGTGGGGCAGACCGTCCCACATGTGTCTATGTGGAGACGGAAACGGCAGACACAGTGTCGGGCCCGCCCCCGGCGCAGGCGTGGTGGGATGTGCCCGTGGCCGAGACCGCGACCAGGGAGTCCGCGGTCAAGGCCAGGGAAGAGTACGACCGGCACGTCGCTGCCCGACGCCGCCACCTGTGAGAGTAGGGATGCTTGTCATGACGAAGACCGTCAGTCACTGGATCGGCGGGAAGGCCGTCGAGGGCGCGTCCGGCAACTACGGCCCGGTCACCGACCCGGCGACCGGTGCCGTCACGACGCAGGTCGCGTTCGCGTCGGTGGACGAGGTGGACGCCGCCGTCGCCGCCGCCCGCGAGGCCTTCGCGACCTGGGGCACCTCCTCGCTCGCCAAGCGCACCGCGATCCTCTTCAGGTTCCGCGCGCTGCTCGACGCCCACCGCGACGACATCGCCGAGCTGATCGTCGCCGAGCACGGCAAGGTGCACTCGGACGCGCTCGGCGAGGTCGCCCGCGGCCTGGAGATCGTCGACCTGGCCTGCGGCATCACCGTGCAGCTGAAGGGCGAGCTGTCGACGGAGGTGGCCTCGCGCGTGGACGTGTCGTCCATCCGCCAGCCGCTCGGCGTCGTCGCGGGCATCACGCCCTTCAACTTCCCGGCCATGGTGCCGATGTGGATGTTCCCGCTGGCCATCGCGTGCGGCAACACCTTCGTGCTCAAGCCGAGCGAGAAGGACCCGTCCGCCTCGATGAGGATCGCGGAGCTGCTGAGCGAGGCCGGTCTGCCGGACGGCGTCTTCAACGTCCTGCACGGTGACAAGGTGGCCGTGGACCGCCTCCTGGAGCACCCGGACGCCGCGGCCGTCTCCTTCGTCGGCTCCACGCCCATCGCCCGGCACATCCACGCCACCGCCGCCGCCAACGGCAAGCGCGTCCAGGCGCTCGGTGGCGCCAAGAACCACATGCTGGTGCTGCCGGACGCCGACCTGGACGCGGCCGCCGACGCCGCCGTCTCGGCCGCCTACGGCTCGGCGGGCGAGCGCTGCATGGCGATCTCGGCCGTCGTCGCGGTCGGCGCGATCGGCGACGAGCTCGTCGCGAAGATCAAGGAGCGCGCCGAGAAGATCAAGATCGGCCCCGGCGACGACCCGGCCTCCGAGATGGGCCCGCTCATCACCGCCGCCCACCGCGACAAGGTCGCCTCGTACGTCACGGGTGCCGCGGCCGAGGGCTGCGAGGTCGTCCTCGACGGGACCGGTCTCACGGTCGAGGGCCACGAGAACGGCCACTGGATCGGCCTCTCGCTCCTCGACCGCGTCCCGACGACCGCCAAGGCCTACCAGGACGAGATCTTCGGCCCCGTCCTGTGCGTCCTTCGCGTCGACACGTACGAGGAGGGCGTGGCGCTCATGAACGCCTCGCCGTTCGGCAACGGCACCGCGATCTTCACCCGGGACGGCGGCGCGGCCCGCCGCTTCCAGCTGGAGATCGAGGCGGGCATGGTCGGCGTGAACGTGCCCATCCCGGTGCCGGTGGGCTACCACTCCTTCGGTGGCTGGAAGGACTCGCTCTTCGGCGACCACCACATCTACGGCAACGACGGCACGCACTTCTACACGCGCGGCAAGGTCGTCACCACCCGCTGGCCGGACCCCTCGGACGCCCCGGCCGGCGTCGACCTCGGCTTCCCGCGCAACCACTGAGCCGATCTCCCCTCCATCGGCTCCAGAGCCCCCGGCCCGTCGGCCGGGGGCTCTGCCGTTGGTTCACCGTTCTACGATGTGTGTGCACTACATGGAAGGCCGTGAGCATGCCGCACATCGACATCGACTACGCCGACACCCTGTCCGGCGTCCTGGATCTGCCCGCCCTCGTGGCGGAGCTGCATCCCCTGGTCGTGGAGCGGGTGGACTCGGTCGGGGTGGGCAAGACCTTCTGCCGCCCGGCGCCCGCCTTCGTGGACGGCCGGCCGGGAGCGCCCTTCCTGCACGTCACCGTGGGTCTCCTTGCCGGGCGCACGCGCGCCGTGAAAGCGGCCCTCTCCGAGGACGTGCTGAGGCTGCTCGGCAAGCACCTGTCCGGGATCGAGGGCGCGACGTACTCGGTGGAGGTCCGCGACCTCGACCCTTCGTACCGGCTGTACCCGACGCACTCGGAGGCGTCGGGGGAGCCGACGCACTGACGGGAGCCGATCTGTCACCGTGTGTGGAGCAGGGCCGTCCGGATTCCGGACGGCCCTGATTCTTTTTTGACGCCGTCCTTGCGGTTCCCGTGCACAGGGCGCAATCCGGGCACCTAATGTCCTCGCGTTCATACGCCTGCAATGTCAAGGTCATTCCCGGCACAGGCATGTTCATTGCGACCCGAGGGGGCAAACTCTTGGGAAAGTGAGGCGACTTGGGGATCTTCACCGCTGCGGATTCCGTAGGTAAATGACCGTTGACGTTCCGGTTGCCGCCGGGGTTCGATGACGCGCCGGGAGCCACCGAAACACCAGCTCAACAGCCTTCGGAGGCGATAGCGCTCCCGCCGTACTCCTGCCGCACGAGTCGATCGGAACCGCGCTCCATGACCGATACGCTTCGCCCGCTCCAGTCCGCCGTCACCGGGGAACCCCCGGCACCGGTGGCCGTCCCTGGGGATCCCCAGAAGCTCAAGCGCTCCATCGGCGTCGTCGGCGGCACCCTCCTCACGCTGTCGTGCGTGACGCCCGCCTCCACCCTCTTCGTCGTCGTCCCCGACCTCTTCTCCTCGCTCGGCACCGCCACCGCGCTCACCATCGCGATCGGCTCGCTGATCTGCGTCGGCGTCGCGTTCTGCTACTCGGAGCTCGGCACCCTCATCCCCAGCGCGGGCGGCGAGTACGCCATGGTCTCGACGATGGCGGGACGCCTCGCCGGCTGGCTGGTCTTCGTCCTCTCCCTGCTGGTCGTGATGATCGTGCCGCCGGTGATCGCCATGGGCACGGCCGACTACCTCACCCCGGTCATCCACCTCGACCCCGCCTACGCGGGCGCGGGCGTCATGATCCTGGCCACCCTCGCGGGCCTGCTCGACCTGCGCGCCAACGCGTGGATCACCGGCGTCTTCCTGGTCCTCGAGGTCATCGCGGCGGGCGTGGTCGCCGTCCTCGGCTTCACCCACGCCGAGCGGGGCGCGGGCAGCCTCACGGACCTCTCCGTGGCGGGCACGGGCCCCGGCGGCGTCGACACGGTCACCGCCATGCTGATCGTCTCCGGCCTCGCCATCGCCCTCTTCGTCACGCAGGGCTTCTCCACGGCCGTCTACCTCTCCGAGGAGCTGGAGAACCCGCGCCGCAACGTCGCACGCACCGTCCTCGCCACCCTCGCCATCTCCACCGTGATCATCCTGGTGCCGGTCGTCGCGATCACCATGGGCGCCGAGAGCCTGTCCGCCCTGACCGAGGGCGACATCAGCGCCATGGTGACGGCCTGGTCCAACTCGGCGGTCGGCACGTTCGTCAGCCTCTGCGTCGCCCTCGCGATCATCAACGCGGGCATCGTCATGGTCATCCAGAACTCCCGCGTCCTGTTCGCCTCGGCCCGGGACAAGGCGTGGCCCTCGCCGGTGAACAAGGGCCTGGCGAAGCTCGGCGCGTCCGGCGCCCCCTGGGTGGCCACGCTCCTGGTGGGCGTTCCCGGCGCGCTCCTGTGCTTCGTCAACCTGGACACGCTGTACGGCGTGACCGGCGTCTCCGTGACCGGCATGTACCTGCTCGTGGCGGTCGCCGCCCTGCTCGGCCGCCGCGGCTCGCACCGGCACGGCTCGGCCTGGCGGATGCCGCTGTGGCCCGCGGTGCCGGTGGTCCTGATCGCGGTCCTCGCGTACGTACTGAGCCGCCAGGAGACGCAGTACCTCCTGTGGACCGGCGGCATCGTGGTGGCGGCGACCCTGTACTGGGCGTTCTACCTGCGGCCGCGGCGCGGGACGCGGTGGCTGGTGACGGTGCCGTCGGAGGGTGAGGGCGTGGACGGGGCCTGACCGGCATCCCGCGCGACCCGCGCACCCGGCTGTCCGCGCACCCGGCTGCCCGTGTACCACGACCGCGGTACGCGGGCCGCGGAGTCTACTCCCCGGGGAGGCAGCCGGGTTCAGACCGGCGGCTGCCCCGGTTGTCGGAGCGCGCCCGTACCTTTGACGGCATGGATCTACGACTGCCCAGGCCCAGGTTCTCCCGGCCGCGCGGTCCGCGCAGGCTGCTCGCCGCCGCGGCCGCCGTCGCGGTGCTCGCCGGCGTGGGCACCTGGTCGGCGGCCGCGTCCGACGACGCCCCGGCCGTGCACCGCTCGGACCGCGTGATCGACACCGGCGGCGCCCGCATCGACACCTCGTACTTCACGGCAGGAGACCCGGACACCAAGCGCCCCGCCGTCCTCATCGGCCACGGCTTCGGCGGCAGCAAGAACGACGTGCGCGCCCAGGCCGAGGACCTGGCCGAGGACGGGTATGCCGTCATGACCTGGTCCGCGCGCAGCTTCGGGAAGTCCACCGGCAAGATCGGGCTCAACGACCCCAAGGGCGAGGTCGCCGACGTCTCCAAGCTGATCGACTGGCTCGCCGCCCGCCCCGAGGTGCGGCTGGACGAGAAGGGCGACCCGCGCGTGGGCATGACGGGCGCCTCGTACGCGGGGGCGGTCTCGCTGCTCACCGCCGGGTACGACCGGCGGGTGGACGCGATCGCCCCGCAGATCACGTACTGGAACCTCGCGGACGCGCTGTTCCCCGACGGCGTCCTCAAGAAGCTGTGGGCCGGTCTCTTCGTCAACACCGGTGGCGGCTGCGACCGGTTCGAGAAGAAGCTGTGCGCCATGTACGAGCGGGTCGCCGAGGCGGGCAAGCCGGACGCGGCGGCGCGCAAGCTGCTCGCCGAGCGCAGCCCCGTCGCCGTCGGCGACCGCATCAAGGTGCCGACGTTCCTCGCCCAGGGCCAGACCGACTCGCTCTTCCCCCTCACCCAGGGCGACGCCATCGCCAGGAAGATCCGCGCGAACCACGCCCCCGTGTCCGTCGACTGGATCGCGGGCGGCCACGACGGCGGCGACAGGGAGAAGGGCCGCGTGGAGGGGCGCGTCAACGACTGGTTCGACCGCTACCTCAAGGACGACAAGAACGCCGACACCGGCCCGGCGTTCCGGGTCACCCGCACCGGAGGCCTCGACTCCACCGACGGCGCGGCCCGCAAGCGGGGCGCCGACGGTGACGTGTATCCGGGTCTGGAGAGCGGCCCGCGCGCGGTGCGACTGCGCGGGGACGAGCAGAGCTTCGACAACCCGGCGGGCGCGAACCCGCCCGCCATCTCCGGGCTCCCCGGCGTCGGCGGCGGCCGCCTCTCCCAGTTCGCCTCGCTCGGCGTCGGCGTCTCCGTCGACTTCCCCGGCCAGAACGCGCGGTTCGACTCGGCGCCGCTCCACGAGGACATGCGGATCACCGGCACGCCGACGGTCCGCGCACACGTGAAGTCCTCCACCGACGACGCGGTCCTCTTCACGAAGGTGTACGACGTCGGCCCCGGCGGCAAGCAGCAGGTGCTGCCCTCCCAACTCGTCTCTCCCGTACGGGTGACGGGTGCCCGACAGGGCAAGGACGTCGACCTGCGGATGCCCGCCGTCGACCACAAGGTCCAGAAGGGCCACCGCCTGCGCCTCGTCGTCGCCTCCACCGACCTCGGCTTCGCGTCACCGGCCGAGCCCGCCGAGTACACCGTCTCCCTCAAGGGCGACCTGCAGGTGCCGACGGCGCCCGGCGTCGAGACCGCCGCGGCGCCGCTGCCCTCCTGGGTGTGGTGGCTGCCCGCCACCGGCGCGCTGCTCGCCCTCGGCCTGCTCGTCACCGCCCGCAGGCGCACCGCGGCACCCGCGCCCGACCCGGCCCTCGCCGAAGTGCCGCTCCACATCACCGGCTTGAGCAAGCGGTACGCCAGGTCCGCCGACCGGTACGCGGTACGCGACGTCTCCTTCACCGTCGAGAAGGGCCAGGTCCTCGGACTCCTGGGGCCGAACGGCGCGGGCAAGACGACCACCCTGCGCATGCTCATGGGCCTGATCCGGCCCGACGCGGGCGAGATCCGCGTCTTCGGCCGGGCCATCCGGCCGGGCGCGCCCGTCCTCTCCCGGGTCGGCGCGTTCGTCGAGGGCGCGGGCTTCCTGCCGCACCTCTCCGGCCGCGAGAACCTGGAGCTGTACTGGAAGGCGACCGGCCGCCCGGCCGAGGACGCCCACCTGGAGGAGGCCCTCGAGATCGCCGGGCTCGGCGACGCGCTGGCCCGCGCCGTGCGGACGTACTCGCAGGGCATGCGCCAACGCCTGGCCATCGCCCAGGCCATGCTCGGCCTCCCGGACCTGCTGATCCTCGACGAACCGACGAACGGCCTCGACCCGCCGCAGATCCGCGAGATGCGCGAGGTCATGATCCGGTACGCCCGCGCGGGGCGCACGGTCATCGTCTCCAGCCACCTCCTCGCCGAGGTCGAGCAGTCCTGCACGCACCTGGTCGTCATGGACCGCGGGCGGCTCGTCCAGGCGGGCCCGGTCGCCGACATCGTCGGCTCCGGGGACACCCTCCTGGTCGGCCTCGCGTCCGACATCCCCGACCCGCTGGTCGAGAAGGTCGCCGCGCTGCCCGGCGTCGCGTCGGCGGTGCGCGCGGACGACGGCCTGCTCGTCCGCCTCGACGGCACGGAGCGGGCGAGCGCCGTCCGCCTGCTGCCCGAACTGGTGCGCCTCGACGTGCCGGTGGAATCCATGGGGCCGCACCGCCGCCTCGAAGACGCGTTCCTGACCCTGATCGGAGGCACCGCATGAGCGCCCCCACCCTGGAGCGCCCCACCGCGCCCGGCTACCGCGCGCGGCGCACCCTCCCCCTGCGGGTCGAGGCGGTCCGCCAGCTCAAGCGGCGCCGCACGCTCGTGATGGGCGCCATCATGGCGCTCCTGCCGGTCGTGCTCGTCATCGCGTTCGCCGTCGCGGGCGGCTCACCGGGCTCCCGCAACGGCAACGTGACGCTGATGGACACGGCCACGGCGTCCGGCGCGAACTTCGCCGCGACCTGCTTGTTCGTCTCGGCGGGCTTCCTGCTCGTCATCCCCGTCGCCCTCTTCTTCGGCGACACCGTCGCCTCCGAGGCGAGCTGGTCCTCGCTGCGCTATCTGCTCGCCGCGCCCGTGCCGCGGGCCCGGCTGCTCTGGTCCAAGATGGCCGTCGCGCTCGGCCTGAGCGCCGCGGCGATGGTCCTCCTGCCGCTGGTCGCCCTCGCCATCGGCACGGTGGCGTACGGCTGGGGGCCCCTGGAGATCCCGACCGGCGGCGAACTCCCCGCGGCCACGGCGGCCCAGCGCCTCGTGATCGTCGTCGCGTACATCTTCGTCTCCCAACTGGTCACCGGCGGCCTGGCGTTCTGGCTCTCGACCAAGACGGACGCCCCGCTCGGCGCGGTCGGCGGCGCGGTGGGCCTGACGATCGTGGGCAACGTCCTGGACGCGGTGACGGCACTGGGCGACTGGCGCGACTTCCTCCCCGCCCACTGGCAGTTCGCCTGGGCCGACGCGATCCAGGCCCAGCCGGAGTGGTCCGGCATGATCCAGGGCTCGGCGGTCTCGGTGACGTACGCGATGGTGCTGTTCGCGCTGGCGTTCCGGGTGTTCGCGCGGAAGGACGTGGTGAGCTGAGGGTGGGGTGCCGGGCTTCCTGGCATCCCCTGGTCACCGTCCGTCGCGCTGTTCGGCGTCGGTGTCGGCAGCGACTACGGCGACGCGCTGATGGAGCGGCTCGCCGGGGCGAGATCCGCCCCGGCGAATCCCTCGCGGGCTAGTCCGCGGAAGGCCGGTCCGCAGCAGGACGGTCCGCCGCCCGCAGCCGGTACGCGTACGTGTACGTCCGCCCCGCACGCAGCAGATACCGCTCCAGCGGCGGCGCGCCCCACGAGTCGTTGCCGCCGACGCCCATCTGCCGGTGGTTGACCCCGAGAACCGTCTCCTCGCGCCGCTTCACCTCGTGTGGGTGGCGCGGCCCGTCCAGGTCGAACGGCGTGTGGTGCAGGGCGCTGACCTCCAGGAACGGCTCGCCGTCCGCCGCCGGGTCGGCCAGGACGGTGAGGCCGTCGCCGGACCGGTCGGCGAGCGCGAAGCGGCGCACGTCGGTCATGTTGCCGGTCTGCTGCGGCCGGACGTACGGGGCGACCTGCTCGTCCACGGTCGAGCGGTAACGCCCCACGAACGCGGCGGACTTGCGGTCCGCGTAGTTCTCGTGCGGCCCACGCCCGTACCAGTCGAGCCGTTCGAAACCGGCGGGCACGGTCAGCAGCGCGCCCACCAGCGGGATGTCGGGGAGCCCGGCGGCCGCCTTCAGGGTGTGCCGGATCCATATCTCGCCGTCGCCGCGCACCGTGAACACCGTGCGCCACTCGGAGGGTGCGGGGGAGGTCGGCAGCGTGGCACTCACCCCGATGGTGATCTCGCCGGGCGACGTCCGGCCCGTCTCGATGCCGGTGATCTTCGCCTTGGCGCCCGCGTCGCGCCAAGTGGCCGCCTGCCGGGGGTAGTCGCGGCCGATGTCGTTGTCGGTGGGCCCGCGCCAGAAGTTGGCCACGGGACCCCCGGCGAGCAGCAGCCGCCCCTTCACCTCGTACGAGGAGAGGGTCCCGGTCGCCTTGGACAGGACGACCTCGACGTCCCGCCCGGTGACCCGCACCTCGTGCGCGTCCTCGGACAGGTCGAGGCGGGGCAGCGTGCCGGGGCCGGGGTCGGCAGGGGCGGGCGTGTGCCAGTCGAGGGCGAGCTGTTCGGCGGCGACGGTGTGCCCGGCCCCCGCCCAGTTGGTCTTCCTCCGCAGCACGAGGGCGAGGACGAGCCAGTACTCGGCGCCGGGTGCGGGACGCGCGGGCTTCTCGTAGGGGATGCGTACGCGTCCCGTGCCGCCGGGCGCCACGTCCGGCGCGGGCAGCGTCCCGTGCTGGATCTCCGTCCCGTCGCGGGTGACGGTCCACCGCAGCTCGTAGGCGTCCAGCGTGCTGAAGAGGTGCTTGTTGACGACCCGCACTGAGCCCGCCCCGAGGTCGTCCGCGGCGAAGGACACCGGCTGGTAGACCTTCTTGATCTCCAGGAGGCCGGGGTGGCGGGCGCGGGTCGAGGCGACGAGACCGTTGCAGCTGAAGTTGCCATCGGTCGGGTAGCCGGGCTTCCAGTCGCCGCCGTACGACAGGTAGGTGTGCTTCCTGTCGCCGGGGACCGGCCGCCGGATGTTCTGGTCGACCCAGTCCCAGACGAAGCCGCCGTGCAGGTTGGGGTACTTCTCGAAGATCTCCCAGTACTCCGGCAGGTTCCCGTTGCTGTTGCCCATCGCGTGCGTGTACTCGCACAGCAGATACGGCTTGGGGTCGCCGGACTTCCCGTACCTCTCGACGTCGGCTGGCTTGGTGTACATCTCGCTGTGCACGTCGGCGACGGAGTTCATGCCCTCGTAGTGCACGGGCCGGGAGTCGTCGCGGGCGTGCACCCAGTCCGCCATGGCCTGGAAGGTGGCGCCCTGCCCGGCTTCGTTGCCGAGCGACCAGAGGATGACGCTCGGGTGGTTCTTGTCCCGCTCGACCATGGACCGGATCCGGTCCACGCAGGCGTCGGTCCACTCGGGCAGCGACCCGGGCAGCCGGTCCCGCACGCCGTGCGTCTCCAGGTTCGTCTCGTCGACGGCGTACAGGCCGTACTCGTCGCAGAGTTCGAGCCAGCGCGGGTGGTTGGGGTAGTGCGAGGTGCGGACGGCGTTGATGTTGTGCCGCTTCATCAGCAGCACGTCCTGGAGCATCACCGACTCCGGGACGGCCTGCCCGTGGTCGGGGTGGGACTCGTGGCGGTTGGTGCCGCGCAGCATGACGGGCTCGCCGTTGACGGTGAACCGGCCGGGCCCGACGTCGACCTGCCGGAATCCGACCCGGGCGCGGTGCACGTCCACCGCCTTGCCGGAGCCGTCCCGCAGGGTGACGACGAGGGTGTGGAGGTGCGGCCGCTCGGCGGACCAGAGCGCGGGCCGTTCGACGGTGGCCTTGAGGGTGAGGGGGCGGTCGGGGACGGGCTCGCCGGTCAGCCTCGCGCCGGGCACGGGCCGTCCGTCGGCGTCGTGCAGCACGGCCTCGATCCGGAGCCCGCCCGCCGCGCTCTTCGCGCCGCGCTCGCGCACGACCGCCGTCACGGACAGGACCGCGTCCCGGAAGGCGCCGTCCAGATCCGTCCGCACCCCGAGGTCGTGCAGGTGCGTCGCGGGGACCGAGTACACGTACACGTCCCGGAAGATCCCGGACAGGTCGATCATGTCCTGGTCCTCCAGCCAGCTGCCGTCGGACCACCGGTAGACCTCTACGGAGAGGGTGTTCTCGCCCGGCCGCAGGTGCTCGGTGACGTCGAACTCCGCCGGTGTGTAGCTGTCCTCGCTGTAGCCGACCTTCTCGCCGTTGACCCAGACGAAGAAGGCGGACTTCACGCCCTGGAAGGAGAGCAGCGTGCGGCGCCCGCGCCAGCCGCACGGCACGGTGAAGGTGCGGCGGTAGGAACCGACGGGGTTGAAGTCCTTGGGCACGTCCGGGAAGTCGGGCTTCTCGTACCCCTCCCACGGATACCTGATGTTGAGGTAGATCGGCTCCGGGTACCCCTCGATCTCCCAGTTGGACGGCACGGTGATCCGGTCCCAGCCGCTCACGTCGTACGCGTCTGCCTCGAAGCCGGTGGGCCGCTGCTCCGGGTTGCGGGACCAGTGGAAGGCCCAACGTCCGTTGAGGGAGCGGTAGTAGGGCGACTCGGTGAAGTCGCCGCGCAGCGCGTCGGCGGCGGAGGCGTACGGGACGAGACGGGTGCGGGCCGGCTCTCTGTTGACCTGGAAGACGCGGGGGTCGGCGTCCCACTCGGGGGACCCGGCGCCGCCGCGTCCGGCCCCGCTCGCTGCGAAGGCCTGCTTCTGCGCGGCGAAGGCGGCCCATCCCGCCAGTGCGGTGCCGGTGGCGAGGAAGGCCCGGCGGCTGGGGTGCCCGGGGCGGCTCGGACGGCTCATGCGGCAACTCCGAACGTAAGGCAACAAGAACCGTCAGCATCCGACGCAACCACTCAAGGCGCAAGAGGCCTGTACGCACCGGGAGTTGACTTCGAGCCGGTCGCCCCGCCGCCCCGAGCCGCCCGCACCCGGCGACCGCAAGTGGCTCAGCCACCGCCCGCCCTCACCGCCACCTCACCGCCGCGGCCCGCACAGCTCCCGCTCCGCCCGCACCGGATCGTTGGAGAAGCGGAACGAGGTGCGGCCCACGGCGCCCGTCAGGTTCCGCCAGAACCGACCCGCCGTCATCGGCGCGCGCGTGGCCGCCCGCAGCTCCGCGAGGGGCCCGCAGCGCAGGGCCCGGCGCGCCGCGGCCACCCGGGCGGGGTCGAGCCGCTCGTCCGCGGCGCCCTGGGCCGTGCCGCGGTCGGCGACGATCCACTCGTCGGGCAGGCGCTTGTCGTGGCCGACCCGGCCGGGGAAGGACGCGGAGTGGGCGGCCAGCGGATAGGCGAGGCCGATCTGGTCGAGGGCGGCACCGTCGAGCGGGACGACGGTGCCGTTCATGCCGAGGACGTTGTAGACGCCGGTGACGGAGGGCGACGCGGCGGGGGCCGGCCGCCAGGCGATCAGGAGGGTGGGCTTTCCGGAGCGCGCCGCCGCACGCACCTCGCGCAGGTAGGCCGCGTTGCCGGGGGATCCTGCGAAGCCGTGGTGGAGGGGGTGCGGGGCGGCGTTCTGCAGGACGTACACGCCCCGCTCGTCCGCGATCCCGGCCGGGCCGATCTTCCCCTCGTACGGGATGCGCAGCGCGCTCGCGCACACCAGGGCCCACACGCCGACGGCCACGGCGGCGACGCCCCACGCGCGCGTGAGCGGCACGAGGAAGACGGGCAGCAGCATGAGGAGCAGTCCGGGCAGGAACATCCGCCCGTGCATGAAGTCGCCGCCCACCTTGATGACGTACACCCAGCACAGCGCGCCCGCGACGACGGGGGCGAGTGTGGGGACGTTCAGCCGGGGTCGCCCCAGGGAGAGGGCGGCCAGGACGCCGGCGGCGATCGCCAGCAGGGGCAGCCACAGCCAGTACGGGCCCGCGAAGTCCCAGAGGTAGTCGAACCCCCGCCCCCACAGACTCCGCGAAGCCTCCTTCGTGACGCCGGGCAGCGGCACCAGATGCCCGTAGTAGCCCATGCGGAAGACCTCGTACGCGACGGGCAGCGCCCCCGCGACCCCGGCCCCCGCGAGCGCCCCGCGCCACGACGGGCGGACCACGATCCACTGCGCGGCGAGGAAGACCGCCGACACGAGGCCGAGATCGGGGCGGACGAGCGGCCCGAGGCCCAGGAGCGCGCAGGTCGTCAGCGACCTCGGCCGCGCGAGGAGCGCGAGCCAGGCCCCGGCGATCCAGCAGGTGGCGAGCCCCGTCTCCAGGCCGGACGTGGCGAAGTCCCAGACGGGCGGCAGCGCGAGCAGCACCAGTGCGCCGCACGGCAGCACGTACCCGGTCCCGCCCCGCACGCGCAGGGCGCCTGCCCCGGCGAGCGCGAACCCGGCGGCGGTGCACAGCAGCCCCCCGTACATCGCCACCGTCGCCACATCGAGCCCCGGCGCCCCACCGGCCACGAGCAACCACTGCCACAGGGTGCCGGTGGACGACTCGGCACGCTCCCCGGCGTTGAAGACGGGCCCGTTCCCCGCGAGGATCTGCCGGACGGTGCGCACGTAGATGTGCCCGTCGTCGGACATCCACCGCCGCTGGAACCCGGCGAGGGCGACGACGAGGGCGGGCAGCAGGCAGGCGCCGACCCGGACGCGGCCCCGCCATCGCCCGGCCCTTCCGCCGGGGGGAGCTCCGGCGTCGGCCTCCGACTCGCGGGCAACGGGGGAGTACGTAGATGTCATGACCCGTAGATCGGCGCAGGCCGGCGACGCCTTGAGCCGATACGGGCGCTAGGGAATGTGCCGCCCGGAGATCGCCCGAGCGATCACCAGCCGCTGTATCTCGCTGGTCCCCTCGAAGATCGTGTAGATCTTCGCGTCCCGGTACATCCGCTCCACCGGGTGCTCGCGGCTGTACCCCGCGCCGCCGAGGACCTGCACCGCCTTCTCGCTCGCCGAGACCGCCAGTTCACCGGCCCGCAGTTTGGCCATCGAGCCCTGGCCCGCGTCGAACACCTTGTCGTTCCTGGCCATCCACGCGGCCTGCCAGATCAGCAGCCGTACCGCCTCGATCTCGGTGCGCAGGTCGGCGAGGGCGAACGCGATGGACTGGTTCTCGATGACGGGCCGCCCGAAGGCGACGCGGTCGCCGGCGTACTCCAGGGCGTACTCGTACGCGGCCCGTGCGATGCCCAGCGCCTGCGCGCCCACCGTGGGCCTGCTGACCTCGAACGTGGCCATGGCGGCCTGCCCGCGCCCCGCGCGCCCGCCCCCTTCCCGCGCCCGCGCCAGCCGCGCGTCGAGCCGTTCCCTGCCGCCCAGCAGGCAGTGCCCCGGCACGCGTACGGAGTCCAGGAACACGTCCGCGGTGTGCGAGGCCCGCAGGCCCAGCTTCCTTATCTTCCGGCCGCCTTCGAGGCCGCGCGTCCCCGGTGGCACGACGAACGCCGCCTGCCCGCGCGCGCCCAGCGAGGGGTCCACGGACGCCACCACGACGTGCACGTTCGCGATGCCGCCGTTGGTGATCCACGCCTTCTGGCCGGACAGCGTCCACTCGTCGCGCGCCGCGTCGTACGTCGCCCGCGTGCGCAGCGCGGAGACGTCGGAGCCCGCCTCGGGCTCGGAGACGCAGAAGGCCGCCACCGCGGGCGCGTCCTCGTCCCCGAAGCACTGCGGCACCCACTCCGCCAGCTGGTCCGGCGTGCCCGCGGAGAAGATCCCGGCGACCGCGAGGGACGTGCCGAAGAGGGCCATCCCGATGCCCGCGTCGCCCCAGAACAGCTCTTCGTTGGCGATCTGCAGGGAGATTCCGGAGGGGTCGCCGAAGAGGTCGGCCAGGGACTCGAATCCGTAGAGGCCGATCTTCGCCGCCTCCTGGATGACGGGCCAGGGGGTCTCCTCGCGCTCGTCCCACTCGGCGGCGGCCGGGCGCACCACGCCGGAGGCGAAGCCGTGCACCCAGTCGCGCAGGTCCCGTTGTTCCTCGGTCAGTTCGAGGGAGTAGGCCATGGCGGGCTCCTCTCAGGCCTTCGGGATGTCGAAGTACCGGGTGAGTCCGGCCGCGAGGGCGACATCGCCCGCGATCTTGACCTTGCGCATCATGAACAGCGTGACGGGGCTGGCGTTGCCGGAGACGAGCTTGAGGAACTCGGGGTCGGCCATGACGAGCGTGACCCGCGGCTCGGCGTCCGAGCGCCCCTCGCGCACGGCACAGGTGCCGTCGGCGATGTCCGTCTCGTACACGGCTTCCCCGTTGTCGCCGCTGCCCGTGATCTTCCACCGGATGAGAGCCTTCAGCGAGCCGGCCGCGTCCGGCTTGAACTGCCGCTCCATGCGCCGGAACACCTCGTCGAGCACGCGGGAGCGCAGGGCGCCGTCGCGGGCGATCTCCGCGATCTCCCTGCCGGAAAGACCCTTCACGATCCGGGCGAACTCCTCGGGCGTGACACTGGCGAAGTCGAGGTCGGCGATCCTGCTGATGTCCTCGGTCATCGCAATCTCCTTACTCTGCAGTAAACTTACTAAAGAGTAAGGTAAGTCGGAACCAGGAGGCTGACAAGGGTGAGCGACATGTCCGAGGACGCGCCGGGGCCGCGCAGGCGCCGGGTCCCGCGCCGCGAGCGCGAGCGGCAGATCGTCGACGTGGCGGTCCAGGTCTTCGCCAAGCGTGGCTATCACGGGGCCTCGGTGGACGAGATCGCCGAACTCGCCGGAATCTCCAAGCCGATGGTGTACCTGTACCTGGAGTCCAAGGAGGGCCTCTTCCTCGCCTGCCTGCGCCGCGAGGCGGACCGCCTGGTCGGTGCCTTCCAGGACGCGGCGGCGGCGAGCGGCGCGGCGCCCGAACTGCGGCTGCACGCGGGGCTCCTGGCGTTCTTCACCTTCGTCGCCGAGCACCGTGACAGCTGGGTGGTGCTGCACCGGCAGGCCTCGGAACTGAGCGAGGCCATCGCGGCGGCCGTCGCGGAGGCGCGCCGCGCGGTGATGGCCGAGGTGGCGGGCCTGGTGTGGGCGGGCATCGCGGAACGCGGCCCCGGCGTCCAACTCTCCGACGACGACGCGGACTTCGTCGCGCACGCCCTGGTGGGCGCGGCGGACTCGCTGACGGACTGGATGGCGGGCCACCCCGGCCAGTCCCCGGAGGGCGTCACCCTCCGCCTCATGAACATGGTGTGGGCGGGGATGGGCCGGGTCCTGGAGGGGGAGGTCTGGCGGCCCGCCGCCTCGGGCTGAGGGAGGGGCCCGCGATGCGGTCTCCTCCCGTCCAGGTGTCGGGCTCTTTCCGTCCGACCCATTGAATTTTCCTTACGTGTGAGTAAGTTGACTCTCCAGTAAGTACGCGCACCGATCGCCTGCACATCAGCTGGGAACCGGAAGCCGGGGAGCCGTCATGGGCGTACGCAAGGATCTGAGAAGGGCGCAACGCCACCGGGGTCTGGCCGACCGCGCCCAGGTCGACCTCGTCAAGGACGAGCACGGCACCGTGCGCGAGGTCCGCACCGCGCCGCTCGTCGCCCGCGCCACCACCGGAAGCACCGCGGACATCCCCTTCACCAACGCCGCGGAGGCCCCCGACTCCGTGGTCCTGCGCCGCAAACAGGACGGCCGGTGGCGGCCCGTCACCGCCGCCGCCTTCGCGCGCGAGATCACCGAGATCGCCAAGGGCCTCATCGCGGACGGCCTCGAACCCGGCGGCCGGGTCGCCCTGATGTCCCGCACCCGCTACGAGTGGGCCGTCCTTGACTTCGCGATCTGGGCCGCGGGCGGGCAGAGCGTGCCCGTCTACGCCACCTCGTCGCCGGAGCAGATCGAGTGGATCGTCCGGGACTCCGGAGCCCGCCTGATCGTCACGGAGACCGCGGAGAACGCGGCGACGGCCGAGGAAGCCGTGCGCGGGCACGCCGCGCCACCGCGCGTGCGGCACCTCGACGGCGGCGCGATGGCCGAACTCACCGCGCTCGGGCGCGACCTCTCGGACGAGGAGGTGACCAAGCGCCGGTCCGCGCTCACCCCGGACTCCATCGCCACCCTCTGCTACACCTCGGGCACCACGGGCCGCCCCAAGGGCTGCGTCCTCACCCACGGCAACCTGCACGCGGAGGCGGCCAACACCGTCGACCTGCTGCACCCGATCTTCAAGGAGATCACCGGACAGGTCGCCGCCACGCTCCTCTTCCTCCCCCTCGCCCACGTCCTGGGCCGCACCATCCAGATCGCCTGCCTGCTCGCCCGCATCGAGCTCGGCCACTGCCCCAGCATCAAACCCGACGAACTCCGCCCCGAACTGCGGTCGTTCAAGCCGACGTTCGTCGTCGGCGTGCCCTACCTCTTCGAGAAGATCCACGACACCGGGCGGGCCACCGCCGAGAAGATCGGCCGCGGCGCCTCCTTCGACCGCGCGGAGCGGATCGCGGTGCGCTTCGGCGAGGCGTACCTGAACAAGTTCCTGGACCGGAGCGGCCCCGGGCCCTCCCTCGGCCTCCGCGCCGGCTGGGCGCTGTACGAACTCCTCGTCTACCGCCGCATCCGCAAGGAGGTCGGCGGCCGCCTGCGCTACGCGATCAGCGGCGGCTCACCCCTGGACCGCGACCTCAACCTCTTCTTCTACGCCGCCGGAATCGTCATCTACGAGGGCTACGGCCTGACCGAGACCTCGGCCGCCGCCACCGTCACCCCGCCGCTGCGGCCGCGTCCCGGCACGGTCGGGCTGCCCGTGCCCGGCACGTCCGTGCGCATCGCGGACGACGGGGAGGTGCTGATCAAGGGCGGCATCGTCTTCGGCTCGTACTGGAACAACCCGGCCGCGACGGACGCCGTCCTCACCAACGGCTGGTTCGCCACGGGCGACCTCGGCGCCCTGGACGCCGACGGCTACCTCACCATCACCGGCCGCAAGAAGGACATCCTCGTCACCTCGGGCGGCAAGAACGTCTCGCCCGCCGTCCTGGAGGACCGGCTGCGCAGCCGCGCGCCGGTCGGCCAGTGCATCGTCGTCGGGGACAACCGCTCGTACATCGCCGCGCTGGTCACCCTGGACCCCGAGGCCGTGGCGCACTGGCTCGCCGTGCGCAAGCGCCCGAAGGACACACCGCTCGCCGAACTCGCCCGCGACCCGGCGATGACGGCGGAGATCCAGAAGGCCGTGGACTACGCCAACGCGGCGGTGTCCAGGGCCGAGTCGATCCGTAAGTTCGCCGTCGTCGGCGGCGAGTTCACGGAGGACAACGGCCTGCTCACCCCGTCCCTGAAGATCAAACGGCATGAGGTGACCGCCGCCTACGCGACCGAGATCGAGGCGCTCTACGGGGAGTGAGAGGTGGGGAGGGGGCGGGTGTGAGGGGTTGGTAGGGGGCGAGGGTGAGCTGTGAGTAGGAGAGCAGGTGGCGGTGGGCCCGACTGGTGAGGCCGGTGGCGCCGCCGGCATCACCCGTTCAACGCCCGGGCGGGCAGCCGAAGTTCCCCGGCCGCGCGGCGGGCACCCGGGCAGACCTCACCAGCCGGTCACGAGCAGATGGTTGACCAGGAGCGCCACGGCGGCCTGGGCGGTCAGCCAGACGCGGGGGCGTCCGAGGAACGCGCAGGCCGGGAGCAGCCACAGCGCGAACGGCAGCCAGATGCGTTCCGTCTCCGCCTTGCTCATCCCGGACAGGTCGGCGACGAGCAGGGCGAGCAGCGCGGTGAGCACGAGCAGACCGAGGCGGGGCTCGGCGGCCGGACCCGGAGCGCCCGGCCGGACGAGGACCTCCCGGCGGCGCCGGACGAGCACGGCCGTGGCCCGCCGCAGACCCGCCGCCGTCGCGAGCCCCACCACGAGCACGGTGCACGCGAGGTTGGCCCACACCCAGTAGCCGTAGGGCCGGATGCCGCCCGCCCCCTGGTAGTAGCGCTCGACGAGCAGGCGGTACGCCTCCCACCAGTCGAACCCCGCGAGCGTGAACAGGAGGGGGACGACCACGAACCCGGCGAGCACGAAGGGCAGCAGCCTCATCCGTTCCCGGACCCGGCCGCTCCCCAGGAGCAGCACACCCGCCCCGATGAGCGCGAACAGCGTGAGCCCGTACGAGAGGTAGCCGGTCAGCCCGAAGAGCAGCCCCGAGCCCGGGGCGGTCAGCCTAGGCCCACACCCCGTCACCGCGAGGGCGAGGAGCGCCACGGCCCAGGCGGCGACCGCCGCGAAGTAGCCGTCCGCCGACGTGCCCATCCACACCGCGGCGGGCGCGAGCGCCAGGAACGGCGCCGCCCGCCGCGCCAGGGCCTCCCCGGCCAGCGCCCGCACCGTCACCAGGACGGCCGCGCCCGCCGTGGCGCCCACGGTGATGCACCAGGCCCCGGCCCATGCCCCGCCGCCGAGCCCGGCCCGGTCGAGGAACACGAAGGTGAGAGTCGCGCCCGGCGGGTGCCCCGCGACATGCGCGGGCCAGTGGTCCGGGGAGTCGATCAGGATGTGCCGGGTGAAGTCCCGCAGGGTGCCGTGGACATCGTCGAAGCGGTCGATGACCTGCAAGTACTCGTACTTCGTGGTGAGGCGCCCGGCGATGCCGCGCTGCCAGCCGTCGATCAGGGCGAGCGACCACGTCCACGCCGCCGCCGTCCCCCAGACCGCGCCGAGCAGCGCCCGCCAGGGCAGCCGTGCGGCCAGCAGGGGTCCGTACGCCACCACGGCGAGCGCGACGGCGAGCGCGGCCGGGGTGCCGGGGCCGACGTGCGGCTCCCAGTGGGCGTACAGCGGTGGCCGGCGGACGTGCAGGGAGCCGTCCTCGCGTTCGATGGCGGTGCCGACCAGCACGGCCGCCACGACGAGGAGGGCGGCGGCCAGGACGGTGCCCAGATCACGGAGAAGATCGCGGTTCACGTCGGGAACGCTAGGGCGGCGCGGCCCGTGCGGGGGCGACCACGGCCCTGACGTCAGCGTTTCGTCATGAGTCGCAGCCGTCCCGGAGGGCCGGTTCCGGCCTACGGTCGACACATGCGCGACCCACGGCGCCCTGTGCGCGAATCGCGGCTCCCTGTGCGCGACCCACGGCTCCCCACCTCGCCCGGCTTCTGGCGCAGTCCCGTGCGCGGCCCCTGGTTCACCTCCGTGCTCGGCGTCGTCCTGCTCGGCGGCATCACCGTGCTGTTCGTGACGGGACTGCTCTCGTACGCCGCGTACAACCCGAACCTGGCGCCCGTGAACGACAAGACCCCGGACAAGGGGCTGCTGGGCCTCTACCTCTTCTCCTGGCCCACCGACCCGCCCTGGCTCTACCGGCTCACCCAGGGCGTCCACGTCACGCTCGGGATCACCCTGATCCCCGTCCTGCTCGCGAAGCTGTGGTCGGTGGTGCCGAAGCTGTTCGCGCTGCCGCCCGTCCGCTCCCTCGCCCACGGCCTGGAGCGGATCTCGCTGCTCCTCCTGGTGGGCGGCGCGCTCTTCGAGTTCGTGACCGGCGTACTGAACGTGCAGCTCGACTACCTCTTCCCCGGCTCCTTCTACCCGCTGCACTTCTACGGGGCGTGGGTCTTCTCCGCCGCGTTCCTCACGCACGCGGTGCTGCGGGTCCCGATGGCCCTGCGCAACCTGCGCGGGGCACGGCGGGACGGCGACGAGAGCAGGGAGAGCAGGGAGAGCAGGGAGAGTAGAGAGAGCAGGGAGAGTAGAGAGAGTGGAGAGACGGAGACGCGGGTGGGGGCGGCGGAGGCGGGTGAGCTGGTGTCGCCGCGGCCCGCCGAGCCGACGGTGTCCCGGCGCGGCGCGCTCGGCCTGGTGGGCGGCGGCTCGCTGCTGCTGTTCGCGACGACGGCGGGCCGCGGCTTCGACGGCCCGCTGCGCCGGACCGCGCTGCTCGCCCCGCACGGCGGCCCGGAGCCGGGTGGCGGGCCCGGCGGGTTCCAGATCAACAAGACGGCCGCGTACGCGGGGATCCACGCACGCGAGACCGGCGAGGACGCGTGGCGGCTCGTGGTCACCGGGCGCGGCGGAACCGTCCGGCTCGGCCGGTCCGAGCTGCTCCGACTCACCCTGCACGGCGCCGCGTTGCCCATCGCCTGCGTGGAGGGGTGGTCGACGTCCGACCAGTGGTGGCGCGGCGTACGGCTGCGGGACCTCGCCGCGCTGGTCGGCCACGACGATCCGCCGGACGTCCTGGTGGAGTCCCTGCAACGGCGCGGCGCGTTCCGCCGTGCCGCCCTGCGCGCCAACCAGGTCGCCGACGCCCGCTCCCTGCTCGCCCTCCAGGTCAACGGCGAGGACCTGACCCCCGACCACGGCTATCCGGCGCGGATCATCGTGCCCGCCGCGCCCGGCGTGCTCAACACCAAGTGGGTGGCCCGTATGACGTTCGGAGAGCTGTGATGCGACGCGGTGGACAGGTATGGAGGATCGGTGGACAGGTGTGGCGACGCGGTGGACAGGTGCGGAGGAGGGTGCCCACGCGGGGCCTGCCGCTGGGGAGCCCGCTGCAACTGCTGCTGCTGGCCTGCTCGTTCGCGCTCGCCGGGTACGCGGGGGTGCGGCTCCTCGCGGGGGACGCGCTCGGCGTGGCCCTGTGGTTCGTGGGCGCGGCGCTCGTGCACGACCTGGTCCTGCTGCCGCTGTACGCGCTCCTGGACCGCGCGCTCGTGCGCACGGTCGCCCGGCGCAGGGAGCGGGCCGGTTACGTACGCGTACCGGCCGCGCTCTCCGGGCTGCTCCTGCTCGTGTGGTTCCCGCTGATCACCGGGCGGGCGGCCGGGCGTTACGCCTCGGCCACCGGGCTCTCGGGCGACGGGTTCGCGGCGCGCTGGCTGCTGATCACGGCCGCGCTCTTCGGCGGCTCGGCGCTGCTCCTGGTGCTGCGGCGGCCCCGGCTGCGCAGGGCGACGAAACAACGGCCGTCCGCGCTCCACTGACCGGCGTCCCGCCACCCCGCACGCCGGGCGCACCGGAGCAGGGCGGGGGTGCCGAGGCGGGCCCACGGGAACGAGCCGCCGGGCGCACCCCGCACGTCACCGGCGGGCACGAGGTGGACGTCCACCCGCTCGTCGATGTCCATCGGGGCGGTCTCTGCCAGCAACAGCCCCTCGGGGGCGAGGAGTTGGGAGATCCTCTCCAGGAGGGCGGCTGGGTCGCCGCCGATGCCGAGGTTGCCGTCCATGAGGAGCGCGGTCCCCCAGCGGCCCTCGCCCGGCAGCGGCCCGAAGACGGAGCGGTGCAGGGCCTGCCCGCCGAGCCCCACGGTGTGCGTGACGGCGGCCTCGCTGACGTCGATGCCCAGGGCGCGCCGTCCCGCCGCGGCGAGCGCTGCGACCAGCCGGCCGGGCCCGCACCCGATGTCGAGCACGGCCCCCTCGCAGCGCCCCACCACACCCAGGTCGGCCGCGTCGGCCGCCGCGCACCAGCGCTCCACCTCCAGCGGCAGCAGCCAGCCGTCAGCGCGGCGCAGGAAGAGCGGACCGCGTCCGGCGCGCAGCGCGTCGGCGTACGGGTCGTTGGTGTACGGGTGTTCGGTGTGCAAGTCGTTGGCGTACGGGTCTTCGACGTACGGGTCTTCGACGTACGGGGCGGCGCCCCAGGGGGGTGGGTACCGGTGGTCCGGTTCAGGGGTCGGCCGTACGACCTCGTGCGCGGTGCTCATCGGCCCGTGACCGCCCCGGACCGCCTCGACCCGGTCGGCTGTGCGGGCCCGAGCCGGGCCAGTACGGCCGCGAACCGGCTGTGCGGCGCCACGGCCGCGACCGCCGCCGCGTCGGCCGCCGTGTCCACGTCGCGCAGCCGCGGCAGGTCGCGTACGCGCAGTCCCGCGTCGGTCAGCCGGGCACGCTGCGCGGCGCCCGTCGTGGGCGTCGACATCGGCACGCCCCGCAGCAGCCCGGGGTCGGGCTCCGCGAGCCCGAGCGCCCAGAAGCCGCCGTCCTCGGCGGGCCCGAGGAGCGCGTCGCACCCGGCGAAGTCCACGGCGAGCAGCTCCGGCGTCACCTGGGGGGTGTCCATGCCGATGAGCAGGGTGGGCCCGGCACAGGCCGCGAAGGCGGCGGCGAGCCGCAGGTCGAGGCTGCCCGCGCCCTGCGGCACGACCTCGAACCCGGCGGGCAGCCAGGGGCCGGGCGCGCCGTCCAGAGCCAGGACGCGCCGCCGCGCGGGCGCGTCCGCCACCGCGCGCAGCGTGTCCGCGAGGGCCGCTTCGGCGAGCCGGGCGGCCTCGTGCGGCGTGAAGGGCGGAGTGAGCCGCGTCTTCACCCGCCCGGGCAGCGGTTCCTTGGCGATGACGAGGAGCGTGGTCACTGGGAGATGCCTCCTGGGGAGTGAGAGGGGTGCGGGGAGTCGGGCGCGGCCTCGGGTGCGGCCCCGGGCTTCGCGTCGCTCGTCGCCGGTTGCGGTGGTTGCGGCGGTTGCGGCGGCGATGAGGGAGAGGGGTGCGCGGAGTCGGGCGCGGCCTCGGGCCCCGCGCTCCCCGTCGGCGGTTGCGGCGGTCGCGGTGGTTGCGGTGGCTCGGCCAGGACGCGGCTCATGTCGCGTACGGCCTGCCAGGTCCCGCGCCACGTACCGGTCACCTTCGACGCGCCGGCCCGGGGCAGGTAGGGGACGTCGCGCTCGGCGACGCGCCAGCCCGCGTCGGCCGCGCGGACCACCATCTGCAGCGGGTAGCCGCTGCGGCGGTCCGTGAGGCCGAGGGCGAGGAGCGGCGCGCGGCGGGCGGCCCGCAGGGGGCCGAGGTCGTGCAGGCGCAGCCCAGTGCGGCGGCGCAGCATCCGGGCGAGCGCGAGGTTGCCCGCGCGGGCGTGCGGCGGCCAGGCGCCCCGGCTCACGGGGCGCCGCCGCCCGAGCACCAGATCGGCCTCGCCGTCGCGCACCTCCCGTACGAAGGGGACGAGCTCGGACGGGTCGAGCGAGGCGTCGCAGTCGCAGAAGCACACGATGTCGGCGGTGGCGGCGGTCAGCCCCGCGTGGCAGGCGGCGCCGAAGCCGCGCCGCGTCTCGCGCACGACGGTCGCGCCGAGCCCGCGGGCGATCTCGGCGGAGCCGTCCGTGGAACCGTTGTCCACGACGAGGGCGCGCCAGCCCGGCGGGATCCGGGCCAGCACCCAGGGCAGGGCGTCCGCCTCGTCGAGGCAGGGGAGGACCACGTCGACTGTCGGCTGCGGGGGATCGGTCGGATCCGGGGGAGGGGTCGTCACGGTTTTCACCCTACGAGCGCGAAAGGTGCATATCGGGCGCAGGATCCTTACGAAACACGGACGTCGGAGGCGGTGGACCGCTCGGGTGCGGCGCGGGCGGGTCCGCGGTGCGAGGCTGACGGCATGGAGCGAGAACCGCGGGATGCGGCAGGGGAAGTGGTGGGGGCGGCGGGGGCGGTGGCCGGGGCCGGTGCGGGCCGGGCCGATGGGCCCCGGACCGACGCGCCCCGGACCACCGGAGCCGAACGTGTCCTCGTCGTCGACGACGACCCGACCGTCGCCGAGGTCGTCTCCGGATACCTCGCCCGGGCGGGCTACGTCGTGGACCGCGCGGGAGACGGCCCCGCTGCACTGGCCGCCGCCGCCGCGCACCGCCCCGACCTGGTGGTCCTCGACCTGATGCTGCCCGGCATGGACGGCCTGGAGGTCTGCGGGCGACTGCGCGGCCGAGGCCCCGTACCGGTCATCATGCTCACCGCTCGCGGGGACGAGGACGACCGCATCCTGGGCCTGGAAGTGGGGGCGGACGACTACGTGACGAAGCCGTTCAGCCCCCGGGAGCTGGTCCTCCGGGTGGAGTCGGTACTGCGCCGCACCCGGCCGAGCACGGTCACGCGCCCCCTGGCCGCGGCCGGTCTGACCGCCGACCCCGTCGCCCGCCGCGCCACCAAGAACGGCGCCGAACTCGCCCTGACCCTGCGCGAGTTCGACCTCCTGACCTTCTTCCTCTCCCACCCCGGCCGCGCCTGCGGCCGCGAGGACCTGATGCGCGAGGTCTGGGGCTGGGACTTCGGCGACCTCTCCACCGTCACGGTCCACGTGCGCCGCCTCCGCGGCAAGATCGAGGACGACCCGGCCCGCCCGCGGCTGATCCAGACGGTGTGGGGGGTGGGGTACCGCTTCGATCCGGCGGGGGCGGGGGAGTCCGGAGTGGGGCTCGACTCCGACTCCGGCTCCGCCACGTCGGCAAGACCTGCTGGCGCTCACCTCGCTGCCCCGACGGGGGCTAGTCCTTCGCCTCCGGGTGGGGCCTACCCTGCGGCCTCGGCGGGGGCTCGTCCCTCGCCCCCAGGTGGGGTCCACCCCGCTGCCTCGGCCGAGGCCCACCCCTCCACCCCCGGTGGGAACGACCACCCGCACGCCCCCACCCGGAGCTGACCGTGCGCGACACCCTCCTCATCGCCCTCTTCGCCTTCCTCGGGGCCGTCGCGGCGGGGCTGCTCGGCGCGGTCGCGCTGCGGCTGCTCCGGCGCCGTTCGCTCACCGCGTCCCTGGCCGTCGTGGCCTCCGTGGCCGTCGGCGCGATGCTCGCCGGGACGCTGGCCGTGGCCTGGGCGATGTTCCTGTCCCCGCACGACCTGACCGTCGTCACCACCGTCGTCGCGATGGCGGCGGTGGTCTCGCTGGCCACCGCGCTCCTGCTCGGCCGCTGGGTCGTGGCCCGCAGCCGCGAACTGGCGGTCGCCGCCCGCTCCTTCGGCGAGGGCGGCGACTTCGCGGCCCCGGCCGCGCCCGCGACCGCGGAACTGGAGGCACTCAGCCGCGAGTTGGCGGCGACGAGCGCCAGACTCGCCGAGTCACGGGACCGGGAGCGTGCCCTGGAGACATCCCGGCGGGAGCTCGTCGCCTGGATCTCGCACGACCTGCGCACGCCCCTCGCGGGCCTGCGCGCGATGTCCGAGGCGCTGGAGGACGGCGTCGCCACCGACCCCGACCGCTACCTGCGCCAGATCCGCACGGAGGTCGAGCGCCTCAACGACATGGTGGGCGACCTGTTCGAACTCTCCCGCATCCACGTCGGCGCCCTCGCCCTCTCGCCGTCCAGGATGTCGCTGTACGACCTGGTCGGTGACGCCCTCGCCGGGGCGGACCCGCTCGCCCGCGAGCACGGCGTCCGGCTCGTGGGCGACCGCGTCGAGCCGGTGCCGGTGGAGGTGGACGGCAAGGAGATGAGCCGGGTCCTCGGCAACCTCCTGGTCAACGCGATCCGCCGGACACCGGCCGACGGCACGGTCGCGGTGGCGGCCGAACGGTCCGCCGATGGCGTGGTCCTGTCCGTCACCGACGGCTGCGGCGGCATCCCCGAGGAGGACCTGCCGCGCGTCTTCGACACCGGCTGGCGCGGCACACACGCGCGTACGCCCCCGGCGGGAGCGGGCCTGGGCCTGGCGATCGTCCGGGGCATCGTGGAGGCCCATCAGGGCCGAGCCGCCGTACGCAACATCCCCGGAGGCTGCCGCTTCGAGGTGACGCTACCGGCGATCGAGGCCTGACCCCAAGACGGCGGCCACGGAGCCCCCGCGGCCCCCACACTCGCCCCCCCCGGAGTCCCCCTCTCTCTCTCCCTCTCCCTCTCTCCCTCCCCCTCACTCACCCCGAAGCCGAGCCCCGGCGAACTCCGTCATCCCTTCCCGGAACCCGACTTCGGCCTCGCAGCCCAGCTCGGCACGGAGCCGGGACGAGTCCGCCGTGATGTGGCGCACGTCGCCGAGCCGGTACTCGCCGGTGACGACGGGCTCGGGCCCGCCGTACGCCGCGGCCAGCGCCCGCGCCATCTCGCCCACCGTGTGCGGTTCGCCGCTGCCGCAGTTGTAGACCCGCAGCGCGCCCCGCTCGCCGCCCCAACCCGCCTCCAGAGCCGCCACGTTGGCGGCCGCCACGTCCCGTACGTGGACGAAGTCCCGCCGCTGCGCGCCGTCCTCGAAGACGCGCGGGGCCTCGCCGCGGGCGAGTGCGGAGCGGAAGAAGGACGCGACGCCCGCGTACGGGGTGTCGCGAGGCATCCGGGGCCCGTACACGTTGTGGTAGCGCAGCGACACCGCCGCACCGTCCGTCGACCGGGCCCAGGCTGCCGCCAGGTGCTCCTGGGCGAGTTTGGTCGTCGCGTACACGTTCCGGGGGTCGGCCGGGGCGTCCTCGCCGACGAGTCCGGGGGCGAGCGCCGCGCCGCAGGCGGGGCAGGCGGGCTCGAAGCGCCCGGCCGTCAGGTCCTCGGCGGTACGGGGCCCCGGCCGCACGACCCCGTGCCGTTCGCACGCGTACCGCCCCTCTCCGTAGACGACCATCGACCCGGCGAGGACCAGCCGCCGCACCCCGGCATCGGCCATCGCGCCGAGCAGCACCGCCGTACCGAGGTCGTTGCGGGAGACGTACTCCGCCGCGTCGGCGAAGCCGTTGCCCAGACCGACCATCGCGGCCTGATGGCTGACGGCGTCCACACCGGACAGGGCGCGGGAGACCGCGTCACGGTCCCGGACGTCCGCGCCCGCGTCCTCGCGCACGTCGAACACGACGGGCTCGTGCCCGCGCGCCGCCAGCGCCTCGACGACATGGGACCCGATGAACCCGGCTCCGCCGGTGACCAGTACACGCATGGTGCGCACGCTAGGCCCGCCACCACGCCCGGCACAGAGCCGCGCCGCCCACGTCACCGCTCCGTAAGAGTCGGTGTCGTACCCCCTACGGCCGTATCCCCGGCCGTGTCCCCGGTCATCTACCCAGTCGTATCCCGGGCCGGTCAGTTGCCGTGCGCCTCCGGAGAGGCGGGTTCGCCTCCCGCGATGTTGAACGCGGTCAGCGCCGCGACGAGCGAGGAGCGCTGCTCCGGGGCGAGGCGCTCGACGATCGCGGCGATCTCGGCGTGGCGCCGGGCCGTCACCTCGGCGACGGTGCGCCGGCCCTCGTCGGTGAGCCGGAGCCGCGTCTCGCGGCGGTTGCCGGGGCTGGCCCGCCGGTCGGCGAGACCGGTGGCGATCAGCCGGTCGACCATCCGCATCGCGGTGGACGGCGCGACGTGGAGCAGCTCGGCCAGGGCCACCAGCTTGGTGTCGCCCCGGCTGGACAGGACGGCCAGCATCCGGAACTGCGGCAGCGTCACCCGGTCCTCGACCGAGGAGAGGCACCGGGCGGACAGCGCCGTCAGGAGCCGCGACGCGGTCAACACCGCGTCTGTCACCGCATCGACATCATCCACGTCCCCGCGCGGGGGCTCAGGCTCGGCCATGCCCCCTTTCTACCGCCCGCGCCTCGGCCGGGAACCCGCCCGGCAGGAACCCTGCGCCAACCTCCCATCGGAGCTCAGCGCTTGAGGAGGAAGGTGAAGTCTGCGGAGAGCCTGCCGCTCAGCCGGACGGCCGAAACGAGGTTCCCCTCCGCGTGGAGCCGCTCGACCTCGCCCCGCGCCAGAGCGCAGCCCTCGGCGATCAGTCGCACCGGCCGGACGGGTATCGGCGCCGCGAAGCGCACCGAGACGTCGAGGGCCTCGCGGCCGCCCCGGGCCGGGTGCTCCGGCCCGCCGGTGTCGAGCCGCCAGGCGCCGTCCCAGTCGAGGGCGACGCGGTTCCGGCGCCGCACGACGGGGTCGTGGAGCAGCTCGGCCGCCAGGCCGGGGTCGTTGTCGTGCAGCCGGTCGAGGAGTTCGGGTCGTACGGAACGCACGTTCATCCGCTCCAGGACCGTGAGCTTCGCGGTCTCCCCGCAAGCGGTACAGAGCACGAGGAGCCAGGCGTCGAGGAGTTTGTGATGGGCGTTGACACGGAACTTGCCGTTCGGTCGGAAGCGCCCGGCCGCGCACGAACGGCAACGGCGCAGGACGAACGGAAGGCAGGTGGGCATGACCACCCAGTTCTGGAGCACAGGAGTACACCGGTTTCAGTGAGAAGTCCGCAGCAAAAAGCAGCGCGGCGCACGGATGCGACACGCGACGGTCAGCGCTCGGGGGGTTCTCACACGGTGTACAACGGCCACGTCCTCGACTGGACAACTCGGTTCGGCGGCACGGTAGTCGCGCCGAATGGCGCTGTTCCAGTGATTTTCGGCGGCGCGGGGCCGGGCGGGACCGGGACCTCACGACGTGATCACTGTCATGTCACGAACGTGTCCTGAGCACGATCAAGACGCAACTGGCGGGACCGCGCCGACCATCTGTCAGAACAGAAACCCACACGGACGAACGCGCCCCGGCTGACCGGCCGGCTCGCCCGCTCCCCACGAGTGGCCCCCACGCAGAGGACAGAGACCACCATGCGCACCACGATCAGCACCGGCACCCGCACCAACACCCGCACCAACACCCGCACCAGCACCAGCACCCGCACCCGTACTCGGAAGGTCTCCGTTCTGACCATGACCGCGGTGGCCCTCGGCCTCTCGCTGACGGCGTGCAACAGCGGCAGCACCGACAACGACAACGCGTCCTCGTCCTCGGGCGGCTCCTCGTCGGCCTCCACGACCACGCCGAAGTCCGACGGTTCCAAGTCCGACACCACGAACGACAAGCCCGCGGGCACACCGGCCAAGTCCGACCAGAAGTGCACGGACCAGGTCAACTACGCGGGCGACCCGCGCTCGAACGCCGAGATCAACTCCATCGGCGAGAAGACGGGAACCTGCCCGCCGGTCAAGAAGTCCTCTTCCGACATGAAGTGCACCCACCAGCTCAACTACGCCGGTGACTCCCGCTCGAACGCCGAGATCAACTCGATCGGCGAGAAGACGGGCACCTGCCCCCAGCCCCAGAAGTCCGACAAGCCGGCGGGCACCCCGAAGGACCCCAACAAGAAGTGCACGGACCAGGTCAACTACGCGGGCGACTCCCGCTCGAACGCCGAGATCAACTCCATCGGCGAGGACACGGGCACGTGCCCGCCGGTCAAGAAGTAGTGACACTCCGACGGCCCCGGACCTGACGGACCCCATGAAAGAGCCCCTCACGCGCACCGCAGGTGAGGGGCCATTGCGCCCCCGGCAGGACTCGAACCTGCGGCCAAGCGCTTAGAAGGCGCCTGCTCTATCCACTGAGCTACGGGGGCCGGGTGTGGCCGGGTGGCACGGGGCCGGATGTGGGGGTGATCCGTGACCTTGCCGCAGACAAGGATAGGGCTCCCGGGTCCCTGTCCCTGATGCTTCGCCTCCGCGCCGTGATGTGGAGGTTCGGTGAAGCGGTCCTGATAATCGCAGGCAGGTGCGAATCTCGCATCGCTTTTGGCGTCTCACGCCCCGGGTGTTGTGCACTCGTTATGCCTGCGCCCCAGTCGCCCCTTCCATCCCCTGTGTCCGATCGGCGCGCAGGGACCACCATATGCTTCAGAAAGCCGTCAAAATTGGGCATTCTTCGCATGTGGTGACCTTGGACGTACGGCCTCAGTTGCTTGACGCACTCTCCGCCCTGCGCGAGCGTGTCGCCGCCGCACGCTTTCCGCTCCCCCTGCCGGGGGCGCCACGCGCGCGTGCCAACCGGGACGAGTTGCTGGCACAGCTCGATGACTATCTGGTGCCCCGCCTCAAGGCGCCCGAAGCGCCGCTTCTGGCCGTCGTCGGCGGGTCCACGGGGGCGGGCAAGTCCACCCTCGTGAACTCCCTCGTGGGGCAGCAGGTCAGCGAGGCGGGTGTGCTGCGGCCCACCACGCGTACGCCGGTGCTCGTCTGCCACCCCGACGATCACCACTGGTTCTCGGGGATGCGCGTCCTGCCCGACCTCACGCGCGTGTGGGTGCCCCGGCACGAGACCCCGGAGGATGGCGACGACGGCAGGGACGAGGATCTGGACGCGCGGGCCCTGGTGGGCGAGGAGGAGCGCGCCCTGCGGATCGAGACCGCCCGGAGCCTGCCGCGCGGACTCGCCCTCCTGGACGCGCCCGACATCGACTCGCTCCTCTCCGACAACCGCGTCCTGGCCGCCGAGCTGATCTCCGCGGCCGACATCTGGGTCATGGTCACCACCGCCTCGCGGTACGCCGACGCCGTCCCCTGGCACCTCCTGCGCACCGCCAAGGAGCACGACGCCACCCTCGTCACCGTCCTCGACCGGGTGCCCCACCAAGTGGTGACCGAGGTCTCACGGCAGTACGGGGCGCTGCTCGCCAAGGCGGGCCTCGGCGACGTACCGCGCTTCACCGTGCCGGAACTGCCCGAGTCCGCGGGCGGCGGCGGGCTGCTCCCGGCCACCGCCGTGGCCCCGTTGCGGGCCTGGCTCACCCACCGCGTCCAGGAACCCGCCGCCCGCGCGCAGACCGTGGCCCGTACCGCGTACGGAGTCATCGGCTCCCTCGACGCCCGGATGCCTGAGCTCGCGGGAGCCGTCGCCGCCCAGTACGCGGCCGCGCTGCGGCTCACCTCCGCCGTCGACGAGGCGTACGAGCACGAGCACGCGCGCGTGCAGGGGCGTTTGCGGGCGGGGGGAGTGCTGGCCGGCGGGGCCCTGAAGCGCTGGCGCAGCTACCCGCTCGACTGCGGCCCCGGCGAGCTCCTCGACGCCATCGCCGAGAGCCTGGAGGCGCTGCTCCTGTGCGCCGTCACCGCGGCCGACGAGCGCATCGACGAGGCCTGGCGGCGCGAACCCGCCGCGGGCGCCCCCGGCCTCGCCGACCGCGACCCCGAGGTGGAGAGCGCCGAGCACCGCATCGGGATGGCCGTCCGCAGATGGCGGCGCGTCCTGGAGGAGTACGCCGAGGACGAGGTGCGCGGCATCGAACGGATCGACAAGAACCCGCTCCCCGACCCCGAGGTCGTCGCCGCGCTGCTCGCCACCGCCCTGCTCGGCGGGCACCGGGCGCGTTCGGCGGGGGAGACCCTCGCCGAACGGATCGGCGCCCAGAGTGCGGTCCGGCTGCGCGACCGGGGCACGCGCCTGCTGGACGAGTACCTGGAGAAGGTCCTCACCACCGAACGGGAACGGCGGCTGGCTCCGCTGTACGCCCTAGAGGTGCACCCCGAACCCCAGGCCGAGCTGATCGCCGCCCTGTCCGTACTGCAGAAGGAGAGGTGACCGCGGTGACCGCCGTCACTGATCACGCCGACCGCGCCGAGCACGGCGAAGGGAGCGAGCCCGACAGGACCGACGAACACCCCGGCGGCGACGCCGAGCGGGCCTGGGACGACGGGCTCATCGCGCGGCGCGTCGCGGGCGGGCCCCGGGGCGCGGACCCGGACGCCGACTCCACAGTGCGCTCCTACGCCCCCTCCGCGAGCCCCGCCGCACCGGGGAGCCCCACCACGTACGAAGGGCCGCTGCGCGCACGGCTGGACGCGCTGCGTGAACTCGTCGGGCTCTCCCGCACCCGCCTCGACAGCGGCACGCTCGCCGAGGCGGGCCGGGTCCTCGACGAGGCCGCCGCCCGGCGCAGGCTCTCCGAACGGCATACCGTCGTCGCCGTCGCGGGCGCCACCGGAAGCGGCAAGTCCACGCTCTTCAACTCCCTCGCGGGAGTGATGATCTCGGACACCGGCGTGCGCAGGCCGACCACCGCAGCGCCCATCGGATGCAGCTGGACGGACGGCGCCGCGGGCCTCCTCGACCGGCTCGGCATCCCCGGGCGACTGCGCCGCAGGCCGCTGCAGGGGCCGGGTGCCGACGAGTTGCAGGGGCTCGTGCTGATCGACCTGCCCGACCACGACTCGGCGGTCGGCGCACACCGCGAGCACGTCGACCGGATCCTGGCCCTCGTCGACGCCGTCATCTGGGTCGTCGACCCGGAGAAGTACGCCGACGCGATGCTCCACGAACGCTATCTGCGGCCCATGGCCGGCCACGCGGAGGTCACCTTCGTCGTGCTCAACCAGATCGACCGGCTCCCCGGGGACGCCGCCGACCAGGTCCTCGACGATCTGCGGCGGCTCCTCGACGAGGACGGCGTCGCGCTCGGCGAGCACGGCGAACCGGGCGCCACGGTCCTCGCGATCTCCGCGCTGACCGGCGAGGGGGTCGGTGAACTGCGCGAGGCGCTCGGCCAGTTCACCCAGGAGAGGGGTGCCGCGGCCCGCCGGATCTCCGCGGACCTGGACGCCGCCACGGACCGGCTGCGTCCGGTGTACGTCACCGGGGCGCACGCGGGGCGCAACCGCGGCCGGATCGGGCTCAGCGAGGAGGCGCGCGAGGAGTTCGCCGACCGGCTCGCGGACGCCGTGGGCGCGACCGCGGCGGGCGACGCCGCCGAGCGGGCCTGGCGCAGGAACGCGGGCAAGGCGTGCGGCGATCCCTGGCTCAGGCTCTGGCGGTGGTACGAGGCCAAGCGCTCCTCGCAGGGCCCTCCGACGCCGACCGCGCTGGCACCCATCGACGAGGAGGCGACGGCGCGTCAGCGCGTGGAGCACGCCGTGCGCACGGTGGCCGACGAGGCGGCGTCGGGGCTCCCCGCGCCCTGGGGGCAGGCCGTGCGGGAGGCCGCGGTGCGCGGCGCCGAGGGGCTGCCCGAGGTGCTCGACGAGCTGGCGGTGACGGTGGGTGTGCCGGTCGGCCGTCCGCCGCGGCCCGGCTGGTGGCCCGCGGCCGTTCTCGCGCAGGCGGCGATGACGCTGCTCCAAGTGGTGGGCGGCATCTGGCTGGTGGGCCAGATCGTCGGGGTCGTCACGCCGAACCTGGGCGTGCCGGTGCTGCTGATGCTGGCGGGCATCGTGGGCGGCCCGTGCGTGGAGTGGGCGAGCCGGATGGCGGCGCGGGGCCCCGCGCGCAGGTACGGGTACGAGGCGGAACGGCGACTGCGCGAGGCGGCCGCGGGGTGCGGGCGGGCGAGGGTCCTCGATCCGGTGGCGGCGGAGCTGCTGCGCTATCGGGAGGTCAGGGAGCAGTACGTGCGGGTGTCGGGGACGCAGGTGGGGTGAGGCGCCCGGCGGCTCGGGTCCTCCCACCCCTCCTCCCGCCCCCTTTCGGGTGACGAGGTTTTCCACAACCGTTCCGTGGTCCACAGGGCTCAGCGGGATCGGGCCGTCCGGTGCAGTCTGAGATCGCGGTCGCGAAGAGCGCGGCGGCAGGAGCGGACGATGCGGGGGAGGGGTTCGGCGATGAACGAGACCTTGGTGACGGTGGTGGGGAATGTCGCGACGACGCCGGTGTACCGGGAGCTGCCTTCGGGGCCGGTGGCGCGGTTCCGGCTCGCGGTGACCTCGCGGTATTTCGACGCGGCGAAGAACACCTGGAACGACGGGCACACCAACTTCTTCACGGTCTGGGCCTGGCGGGCGCTCGGGACGAACGTGCAGGGCTCGGTGTCCGTGGGTGAACCGGTGATCGTGCAGGGCCGGTTGAAGGTGCGGGACGAGGAGCGGGGCGGGCAGCACTGGACGTCGGCGGACATCGAGGCGCTGGCGGTCGGACATGATCTGTCGCGCGGTACGGCGGCGTTCCGGCGTGTGGGGAAGGGAAATCCGGCGCTCACGGCACCGGCCGCGGAGCGGGATTCGGATGGCGCCGTGACGTGGGAGAAGCAGCCCGCGCCGGTGGGATGACGGGCCGTCAGCGACAGTCCTGGCCGCCGACCGATGTGCGGCATATCGGCGAATGGGGTCGGTTGATTTGTCGATAAGCCCAGCTCGGAGCGGGTGTTGGGGATAACGATTACGAGTCGGATCAGCCGCCCGATGGGATGCGTGGGGCTCGTGATCCACCGCTTCCTTAGGATGCCGAACGTAGCTCACGGGGCAGTCGGCAGGTGATGCCACCCAGGTGGCAGGTGAACCTGCCCCATTCAGTCTGCTGGCGGGACCACCCCCCAACGTTGTGAACGGGTCCCGCCCGGAGGGGAATTCTGTGTTTTCTGCGTTGTCCATACGTAGCCGAGGCGCCGCCCGCCTCGCCGCAGTGACCATGGCGGCGGGGCTGGCCGTGGCGGGCGGAATGACCGCCGCCACCGCGGCCGTGGCGGAGGAGGCGCCGCAGCACCGGGGCGGCGCGACCGCGACGCTGGGCGGCCTGCAGACGTACGACCAGGCCGTCGTCCGTGACAACGGCACCTCGCAGCAGGTGCCCGCGGGGCTCTTCGAGATGACCGTGGAGGGTGGCGGCACCCTGCAGACGTACTGCGTCGACATCCTCAACCCCACGCAGAAGGACGCCAAGTACCAGGAGACGCCCTGGAGCGGCACCTCACTGAACGCCAACCGCGACGCGGGCAAGATCCGCTGGATCCTGCAGCACTCCTACCCGCAGGTGAACGACCTCGCGGCGCTGGCCAGGAAGGCGGGCGTGCGCTCCCTCACCGAGCAGACCGCCGCCGCGGGCACCCAGGTGGCGATCTGGCGGTACTCCGACGGCGCGAAGGTCGAGGCCGTCGACCCGAAGGCCGAGAAGCTCGCCGACCACCTGTTCCACAGCGCGCGCGACAGCGCCGAGCCGAAGGCGTCACTGACGCTCGACCCGCCCGCCGTGTCGGGTCGCGCCGGGGAGCGGCTCGGCCCGGTGACCGTGCGGACCGACGCCGACTCCGTGACGGTGACCCCGCCCGCGGACTCCCTGGCGAGCGGCGTGAAGGTCGTCGGCAGGAACGGCAAGGCCGTCAAGTCCGCGCGCGACGGCAGCCGCCTCTACTTCGACGTGCCGAAGGACTCCCCGGACGGTTCGGCCGCCCTCTCCCTGCAGGCGTCCACGACCGTGCCGGTCGGCCGGGCCTTCGCGTCCGAGACCAGGAGCCAGACGCAGATACTCGCGGGCTCCAGCGAGTCGACGGTCTCGGCGACGGCGACGGCGAACTGGGCCGAGAAGGGGGCGGTACCGGCGCTCTCGGCGGAGAAGAACTGCGCGAAGAGCGGCATCGACATCACCGCGGACAACAAGGGCGACGAGCCGTTCACCTTCCGGCTGATGGGCTTCGAGCACACCATCGAGGCGGACACGTCACAGACCGTGACGATACCGCTGCAGGAGGACCAGCCCTACGACTTCACGATCAAGGGCCCGGACGGCTTCGAGAAGCGCTTCAAGGGCGTGCTCGACTGCCGGACCGAGGGCGCCGGGATCGACACCAAGGCCCAGCCCGTCTCCGAGCCCAGCCCCGCCTCGGCGGGCGGCACCTCCGGCGGCGGTGACCTGGCCGAAACCGGCAGCTCCAGCAATACGCCGCTGATCGCGGGCATCGCGGTGGCGTTCGTCGTCCTCGGCGGCGCGACGGTCTTCTTCCTCCGCAGGAAGAACGACCCGGAGGCTTCCGGCGAGGAGTGAGCGTGCGCGGGGCCGCCGGGGGCTTCCATGCCTCCGGCGGGCCGTCACGCACAACGACGGACGGTGACCGACCGGCTACCCGAACGGCCGACGAACGCCCAGCTCACGGCCCCCCGTCCATACTGGTTTCCTCCGGGAGGTGGCTGTCAGGCAAGATGGGGTGTATCTGCCCACTCACTGATTGCCGGACGGTTTCTCTTGGCTGAGTACATCTACACCATGCGCAAGACGCGCAAGGCGCACGGCGACAAGGTGATTCTTGATGACGTCACCTTGAGCTTCCTTCCTGGCGCCAAGATCGGTGTCGTGGGCCCCAACGGCGCCGGCAAGTCCACGGTGCTGAAGATCATGGCCGGTCTCGAGCAGCCGTCCAACGGTGACGCGTTCCTCACGCCCGGCTTCAGCGTCGGCATCCTCATGCAGGAGCCGCAGCTCGACGAGTCGAAGACCGTTCTGGAGAACGTCCAGGACGGCGCCGCCGAGATCATGGGCAAGCTCAAGCGCTTCAACGAGGTCGCCGAGCTCATGGCGACCGACTACTCGGACGCGCTCATGGAGGAGATGGGCAAGCTCCAGGAGGACCTGGACCACGCCAACGCCTGGGACCTCGACGCCCAGCTCGAGCAGGCCATGGACGCGCTCGGCTGCCCGCCCGGCGACTGGCCCGTCACCACCCTCTCCGGCGGTGAGAAGCGCCGCGTCGCGCTCTGCAAGCTCCTCATCGAGGCGCCCGACCTGCTCCTCCTCGACGAGCCCACCAACCACCTCGACGCCGAGTCGGTGAACTGGCTGGAGCAGCACCTCGCGAAGTACGCGGGCTGCGTCATCGCCGTCACCCACGACCGTTACTTCCTGGACAACGTCGCCGAGTGGATCCTCGAGCTCGACCGCGGCCGCGCCATCGCCTACGAGGGCAACTACTCCACGTACCTGGAGAAGAAGCAGTCCCGCCTCAAGGTCGAGGGCCAGAAGGACGCCAAGCGTGCGAAGCGTCTGAAGGAAGAGCTCGAGTGGGTGCGGTCGAACGCCAAGGGGCGTCAGGCCAAGTCCAAGGCGCGTCTCGCCCGGTACGAGGAGATGGCGGCCGAGGCCGACAAGATGCGGAAGCTGGACTTCGAGGAGATCCAGATTCCGCCGGGCCCGCGGCTGGGCTCGATCGTCGTCGAGGTCGAGAACCTCTCGAAGGCCTTCGGCGACAAGGTCCTGATCGACGACCTGAGCTTCACGCTGCCGCGCAACGGCATCGTCGGCATCATCGGTCCGAACGGCGCGGGCAAGACCACGCTGTTCAAGATGATCCAGGGCCTGGAGACGCCGGACGCCGGCAAGATCAAGGTCGGCGACACGGTCAAGATCTCGTACGTCGACCAGAGCCGCGCCAACATCGACCCGAAGAAGACGCTGTGGGCCGTCGTCTCCGACGAGCTGGACTACATCAACGTCGGCCAGGTCGAGATGCCCTCGCGGGCGTACGTCTCCGCCTTCGGGTTCAAGGGTCCGGACCAGCAGAAGCCGGCCGGTGTGCTCTCCGGTGGTGAGCGCAACCGCCTCAACCTGGCGCTGACCCTCAAGGAGGGCGGCAACCTGCTCCTCCTCGACGAACCGACGAACGACCTGGACGTCGAGACCCTGTCGTCCCTGGAGAACGCGCTCCTGGAGTTCCCGGGCGCCGCTGTCGTGATCTCCCACGACCGGTGGTTCCTGGACAGGGTCGCCACGCACATCCTCGCCTACGAGGGCGACTCCAAGTGGTACTGGTTCGAGGGCAACTTCGAGTCGTACGAGAAGAACAAGATCGAGCGTCTGGGTGCGGACGCGGCCCGTCCGCACCGTGCCACCTACAAGAAGCTCACGCGAGGCTGAGGCGACCGTGGCTCGACACATATACCAATGCCCGTTGCGCTGGTCGGACATGGACGCCTTCGGGCACGTCAACAACGCCGTCTTCCTGCGGTACCTGGAAGAGGCGCGCATCGACTTCATGTTCCGGCTCGCGCCCGGTGACGGTTCCCCGTCGTTCTCGGGCGGCTCGGTCGTGGCCCGCCACGAGATCGACTACGTACGGCCGTTGGTGCACCGGCACGAGCCGGTCACCATCGAGTCGTGGGTGACGAAGATCGGTGCGGCGTCGCTGACGATCTCGTACCAGATCAAGGACGCGGACCAGGTGTATGTGCGGGCCTCGACCGTGGTCGTCCCCTTCGACCTGGAGGCGCAGCGGCCCCGCCGGATCACCGCGGAAGAGCGGGCGGTCCTGGAGACGTACGCCGACGACAGCGCCGACAGCGGCTCGGGGGCGCTTGCCGCATGACCGCGCGGCTGCACTTCGCCGATGCCGGGGAGGCGGCGGACCTCGCCGCCTTCCTGGCCCGGCTGATCCACTACGACAAGGCCGCCGCGGTGCGGCTGCAGGCCGCCGGGGACACGCTCGCCGTGTTCGGGCGGCCGCCGTCGTTCGAGGTGCTCGTGATCCGGACGGCGCGGCTCGCCAAGCCGTACGAACACGGGCTCGACACCGCGCTCGACGTCACCGTCTCCGCCGGGGAGTTCCTTGAGCGCGTCGGTGAGTCGGCGGAGTCCGTGCGGGCGGCGGGCGTCGCCGAGGTGCCGCAGGCCGTCACGGGGCCGCCGTGGGCGGGCGTGCTGCCGCCGCGCGGCGGCTGGCGGCAGGAGCCGGGGCTGCCGGCCCCGGACGTGCTGCGGGCCGTCGTTCAGGCGGCCGTCGCCGAATTCCGCTCCCGCGTCGAGGAGTTGCCCGCCGAGCGGCGGGTGCGGGCCGAGCTCGACCGCGTCGGGCGGGAGATCTGGTCCAGGACCGTCGGCGACACCCGGCTGCCGGTGCGGGCCGCACACGCGGCCCAGTCCCTGGGATTCCTGCGCGGCGACGTCCTGACGCTGCTGTCGTCGGGGCCGTGGCTGCGGCTGCGTACGGCGTACGGATCCGTCGCGGTGCGTCCGGCCGGTGTCGGAGGGCTCACCGTCACGCCCGCGTAAGGCAGTGCGTGCGCGGTCGGCTCGCGCAGGGAAGTGCGTGCGCGGCGATCCGTCAGGCCCGGTCGTCCGGCCAGAGCGCGATGTGGTCCCGTTCCAGCTCCAGCGCCACCCTGTCCCGCATGTCCAGTGCGGCCGTGTACGCGGCCGGGAGCTGGAGGCGGCCCGCCCGGTCCAGCATCGCGTACTCGCGGGAGATCAGGGACTCCTGGCCGGTGGCGGCGTCGACCTCCGTGCGGCGCAGGACCTCCGTGGACGTGCGGCCGTCGCGGATGGCGACCGTGCGGCGGACCTCGGAGGCGACCGCCTGGTCGTGGGTGACGATGACGATGGTGGTGCCGAGCTCCTCGTTGGCGGTGCGGAACGCCGCGAAGATCTGCTCCGCCGTCTGCGAGTCCAGTTCGCCGGTGGGCTCGTCGGCGAGGAGGACCGCGGGGTCGTTGGCCAAGGCCACCGCGATGGCGACGCGCTGCTGCTGGCCGCCGGACAGCTGGTGGGGGCGGCGGTCCCGGCACTCCGCCACCTGCAACAACTCCAGGAGGCGCAGAGCGCGTTCGGACTTCCTCGGACGCTTCCCGGGGTGGCTCGGGCGGCTCGGGTGCCTTTTCGTGCTGTCGCGGCCCCTCAACTGCATGGGCAGCGCCACGTTCTGAGCCGCCGTCAGGTAGGGAAGCAGATTGCGGGCGGTCTGTTGCCATACGAATCCGACCACGTCACGCCGGTAGCGCAGGCGTTCCTTGGCGCTCATGGCGAGCAGGCTGTGGCCCGCCACGCGCGCCGCGCCCGCGGTCGGCTCGTCGAGGCCCGCCAGGATGTTCATCAGGGTCGACTTGCCGCTGCCGGAGGCGCCGACCAGGGCCATCAACTCGCCCTCTCGTACCAGGAGATCGAGCCCCTGGAGCGCCTGCACCTCCACGCCGTCCGTGGCGAAGACGCGGACCAGGCGGTCGCAGCTGATCAGCGCGTCGTGGCCGTAGGAGGGCCGGTCGCGGCGGGCGGCTGCCCGTGCCTCCAGGTCGGCGAGGGACGGCGGGGGCGCCGTGGCGCCCGTGGCGTCCGTCGCGTCCGTCGCGTCCGTGAGGCCCGTATCCGTGCCGGTCATCGGTTGTCTCCCGTTCTCAGGTCGGCGGCGGGGGTGCGCCGGGTGGTCCACCAGGCCTGGGCGAACGCCACTCCCGCGGTGAGCGCGACGACGCCCACGGCGGGCAGCAGCAGCGACCACGGGTCGGCCCGCAGCGTGATGTCGCCAAGACCCGTGACGCCGCCCCGCGCGGCCAGGGCGATGCGGCGCAGATTGAGGCCGTCCGCGAGCAGCCCGACCGCCGCCCACCCCGCGAGCGCCCCACCGGCCGCCGCGAGCAGCGCCTGCGGCAGGGACTCCAGGGCAAGGAGGAGGCGGCCCTGGCGCGCGCCGAGCCCCATGGTGCGCAGCCGGGCCAGGAGCGCGGCGCGCTGGGGTGCGGACTGCAGGAGGGAGAGCAGGACGGCGAGGGCGGCGTAGCCGGCCCCGGCGGCGACGGCGGCCACGTAGACGTGTTCGGCGCCGCTCTGCAGGGGCGAGTCGGTGAGCGCGGCGCGTTCGGCGCCGCGCAGGCGGACGTCGAGGCCCTTGCCGCGCACCGGGCCCGCGGCCCGTGCGATCGCCTTCCCGGTGACGCCGTCCCCCGTCACGAGGAGCGTGGTGTCCTTCGCCTTCGGGAGCGCGCGCCGGTCGATCAGGAGGAACGCGCCCTGGGCGGGGGCCGCGGGGGTCCTCGTGCGGGTGGCGGTGATCTTCGCGGTGAAGGGGCCCGCGGGCGTCCGGAAGGTGTGGGGGCCCGTGCCGAGCCTGCGGGCGACGTCGGGGGAGGCGACGGCGGGGGCGATGGCACGGTCGGCGCCCTTCGCCCGCGGCGCCGCGAGATCCCGTGCGGAGAGCGGGCCCAGGCCGGTCGCACCCGTCAGACGCGCGTACGTCGCCGGGTCGGCGGCAACCAGCGGCACCCCCGAGCCGTCGGGCATCGTCATGTCCCAGTCGATGTGCACGGCCGCCACCTCGCGCACCCCGGAGGCACGGCGCACCTCGTCCGCCAGGTGCGCGGGCAGTGCGGCGTCGCCCCGCGTCACCCGGGCGTCCGCGCCCACCGCGAGCAGCGCCGTGCGGTCCCGGGCGTCCTGCACACCGGCGAGCACCGAACCGCCGAACGCCGCCGTCGTCAGGGCGAGGAGCAAGCCGAGCAGCGGCAGGAGCTGAGCGGCCGACGACCGGCCCGCGCGCGCCGTCGCGAGGAAGCCGAGCAGGCCGCGGCGGCGCGCGAACGGGCGCATGAGCAGCCGCAACGGCAGCGGGTAGAGGCGTACGAGGAGGAGCGCCGCGATGCCGCCGACCAGCAGGGGAGCGGCGCTGACCAGCCAGTCCACCGACCCGCCCGCGCCACCGTCCTCGCCCCCGCCGCCTCCCGTACCGCTTGTGGGCCCGGCGTCCCCCACGCCCCGCCGCCGCAGCGACACCACCGCGCCCACCGCGAGGACGAGCAGCACCAGTTCGGCGACGGTGCGGCGCCGGGACGGGCGGGCCGTCGCGAGATCCGCGCGGCCCGCGTGCGCCCGGGGCCTGCGGTGCGTGAACGCCGCTCGTACCGGCAGCGCCGCGCACGCGAGGACGCAGACCGCGGCCGCCGCCCCCGCCGCGGGGCCCCCGCGCGCGTCCGGCACGACGAGGACAGCCGCGAGCAGGCCGAGGGCCGCCGCGGGCACCGCCACCACGGACGTCTCCGCGAGCAGCCGTCCCGCGACGCCGCGCACGGAGGCGCCGCGCGAGCGCAGCAGCGCCAGCTCATCGCTCCGGCGCGCGGCGGTCAGCGCACAGGTCATCAGGAGGACGACGGCGGCCACCCCGCCCACGCCGTACGCGGCGACGGCGACCACCGGCGCGACGGCGTCCCGCAGCCCCGCGTGCTCGGTGAGGACCTTGTCCAGATCGGTGGAGAGCAGTGCCTCGGGGTCCGTGAAGGAGCGCAACTCGCGCAGCAGCGGGCCCTTTTCGAGGGAGGCGATCCGGCTCTTGAGGGCCGGCAGGTCGCGGGCGGTGAGGCCGCCGGGGTCGGGGGCGACGCGCCAGTACTGCCGCGGGGTCCGGTCGACCGCCGAGAGGACCGGGCCCGCGTCGGGCGCGAGGAGCAGCCCCGCGTGCCAGCGCTTGAGTGACATGCTCTTGCGCGCCACCATGACCTCGGCGGGGGTGCGCAGGACCGGGTCGAACGACCAGTAGGCGCCCTTCGGCCGCAGCGGTTCCAGGATGCCGGTGATGTGGACGGTGACGGGATCGGCCAGTTCGGGGCGGAGGTGGAGGTCCGCGCCGACCTTGATGCGCATCACGCGCGCGGTGTCCGCGGTGACGGCCGCCTCGACGCGGCGGCTGCTCGACGTGACGCCCTTCCCGCTGGGCAGCCGCCCCTCCCGTACGCGCGCGTGGTCGCTGATTCCGGCCTGGGCGGCGAGCGTGAACGCCGGGTCGACCGGGTCGAGGCGGGGCAGCCAACGGTCCGTCGCCGAGGGGGCCTTGAGGGTCTGCGCGCCGTACGCCGACTGCGTCGTGTCGGCGCGGACCGGCGCGGGCAGGGCGCCGAGGGTCTTCTCGTAACGGTCCCGGAGGTACGCGGGACGCAGGGCGTCGTCGCGTTCGCGCTGGGGCTTCTCCAACCCCGGTGCGAGGGTGGCGAGTTCGAGCCCGTTGCGGGCGGGCCCCGCGTCGGTGACGGCGGCGCGCACGCCCTCGCTCTCGTACGCGTCGACCGCGCGGGGGAAGAGGGCGGCGAGGAAGGCGGTCACGGCCACCAGGAGGGCGAAGGCGACCGCGGGCGCCGGGGCGGCGCGCAGGCGGGTGCGGGTCCAGGGGGCGGCGACGGGGGTGCGCATGTCAGTTGCCCCCTTCGTGGCGCAGGGAGACCGTGGGGGTGCCGCGGCGCAGGGAGAGGGCCGTGATGATCAGCAGGGGGACCGCGGCGACCGCGGCGAGCAGGGTCACGGCCCGCGCGAGGGGGAGTTGGACCAGGACCGGGGGGACCGGCTGGGTCGCCTCGCCGGTGAGGACGATCAGCGGGACCACGGCGCGGGTCAGGACCACGCCGAGGCCGAGGCCCACCAGGAGCGCGAGGCCGAGGAGGAAGCCCTGCTCCGCCGCGATCAGCAGGGCCAGCCTGCGGCGCGGGGCACCGAGCGCGCGCAGCACCGCGAACTCCGCGGTCCGCTCGCGCGACGACCCCGCCGCGCTCACCGCGAAGCCGACGGCGGCCAGCGCGGCGGCGGCCGCGGCGACCGCCGGCAGCGCGGACTGCGGGCCCGCGCCGAGCGGGTCCCCGCGCAGCTCACGGGCGATCTCGTCGCGCACGAGGACCTGGTCGGGGTCGACGTCGGGGCGGGCGCGCACGGCCGCGGCCGTACGGTCGGCGGCGCCGGGGCGGGTGGTCAGCCACCACTCCGTGGGGGACAGCCGGGTCCTGCCCGTGTCCGCGAGGCGGGCATTCACGCCCGCCAGGTCGAGCAGGACGGCGCCGCCGTCCGGACCGTCCCCGGCGGCGCCGGTGCCCGTGCCGTCCTGCGCGGCGGCCGTCGGCAGCTCCCGCACCGCCTTCACGATCCGTACCCGCACCGTCCCCTTCCCTGTCGGCACGTCCACGCTCGCGCCGACCTTCGCGCCGCCCGCCCGCAGGAACGCCTCCGTCACCACGGCCCGCAGCGGGGAGCCGCCCTCCCGCGCCGGTCCGGGCGCGATCGCCGCCGCGATCGCCGCACGGCCCCCGCCGCCCGCACCGCTCCCGTTGTCCGCGCGGACCAGCAGCCCCGCCGACGCGTGCGCCATGTCCAGGGCCAGGACCGTGGCCTGCCGGTCGTCGGAGAGTTCCATGGGGAAGCGGGTCGCGGGCGCGGCCGCCCGTACGCCGGGCAGCGCCCCGAAGACCTCGCCCTGCCGGCTCTCCGGCACCCGGCTGCCGAGCACCCGGACCTCGGCGCCCGCCCGGAAGTCCGCCTGGTCCTCCTGCGAACGGTTCCAGGACGCGCCCTGCCCGATGGCCAGCAGGCCCATCGCCACGGCCAGGACGAGCAGCAGCACGGGGCCCGCCCCGCGCAGCGGCCGCCTGCTGAGCTGCCAGCCCGCCAGCGCCCCCGGCAGCCCGCGCCCCTTCGCCGCCCACCGCTCGGCGAGCCGCGCCGCGGGCGGCAGCAGCCGCAGCGTGACCACGGTGCCCGCGAGGAGCGCGAGGGCGGGCGCGGCCACCAGGAGCGGGTCGATGCCGAGCCGCCCCGACCGGTCGTCGCCGAGCGCGCCCGAGCCCGAAGTGCGGCTGTCCAGCTGCCAGTACGCGACCGCGGCGATCACGAGGAGCCCCACGTCCGCGCCCGCCCGCAGCGGCGCGGGGAGCGCGGCCGCCCGTACGGACCGCCGTACGCCCGCGGTGGCCGAGAGCGCGGGCGCGACCACCGCGAGCGCGCAGCCGAGCGCGGTGACCGCGGCGGCCGACCAGACGGCGGTCCCCGCCGACACGTCCAGGTCGAGACCGGTCCGCGCCAGGGCGCCGTGCCCGGCGAGCAGCCCGGTCAGCGGGCCCGCGAGGAGTGGCGCGAGGACGACGGCGGGCAGCGCGAGCAGCAGCGCCTCCACCGCGGCGAGCCGGGCGACGTGGCCCCGCGAGCCGCCCCGGGCCAGGAGCAGCTCGGTCTCGCCGCCGCGCTCGGCGGCGAGCAGCCGGGCGACCAGGAGCAGCGCGTACCCGGCGAGCATGATCAGCTGCAGGGCGACGATGAGCAGGGTGGAACGGGACACGAGCAGCGCGCGTTCCGCCCGGTCGAGGACGTCGGGCAGCGCCGTCGTGGCGCTCGGACTGCCGCTCAGGGCAGGGCTCTTGACGAGTGCGGCGGGGCCCTCGGCGGCCGCGGCGCGCAGCGCGTCGACGCGGCCCGCTGTGACGGACCCGAAGTCGGCGGTGGCCAGCCACTGCGTGCCGTCGGCCGTGACGCGCGAGCCGGTGAGCACCGCGGGATCGACGAGCAGCGGCCCGTACACCATGAACACGCCCTGGCGCAGGCCGCGTCCGCCCAGTTCGTCCAGGCGCCAGTACGGATCGGCGGGGTCGGCGGGGCGGTAGACGCCGGTGACGCGGACGGCGACCTTCGGGCCGGACAGGCGGTCGGTGAGGGTGACGGGGGCCGAGCCGGGGCCGAGGCGGAGCCGGGCGGCCGCGGCCTCGGGCAGGGCCACCTCGACGGGGCGCTCGCCGCGGCCGGACCGCCGCTTCGCGCCGCCGTCCGCGCTCGGCCAACTGCCTTGGGTGAGGCGGAGCCTGGAGCGGTCGAGGGCCGCGAAACGGGTGAGGTCGGGCTGGTCCGCGCGGCGGCCGCCGGGCAGCGCGTACGTGCCCGAGCGGGTCAGGGAGAGCAGGCGCACCGGCAGGCCGTCGAAGGTGCGCCGGGCCCCTTCCCGTACCGCGCGGTCCGCCGACTCTCCCCCGCCCGGCTCCACTTGGCTGCGTACGACGAGCGCCGCCGGGGCCGCGGACCGGGTGCGCAGGGTGTGCCGCAGCGCGGCGTCGCCGATCGCCCCGGAGAACGCGGTGAGCGTGGCGAGGACCGCCGTGGTGAGCAGGACGGCGAGGAGCGCGGCGGTGAGCAGCAGCCGGTGGGCACGCACGCGCAGAAGAACGAACCCCGTCACCCGGTCGACCCCCCGTGCCCCTGCCCGCGCATGCGGGTGCGCATGCGCGGGTGCCTGTGCCCCTGCTCCGCCCCCCGGCAGTCCTCGGATGTTTTCAGAGGGCAGGCGGTTACGGAAGGGGCGGGAGCGCTGACAGAAAGGGCAAACAGGACCCTGACATGAGGGGCCGGGCGGGCAGGGACGCGGGCGTCAGCGCAGGGACGAGGGCGGTCAGCCCTCCGAGTTGACCATGGACGCCGCCGCGTACGTCAGGTAGTTCCACAGCGTCCGCTCGTGCTCCTCGGAGAGGCCGAGCTGGTCGACGGCGGAGCGCATGTGCTTCAGCCAGGCGTCGTGCGCCGCCCGGTCGACCGTGAACGGCGCGTGCCGCATGCGCAGGCGGGGGTGGCCGCGGTTGTCGCTGTACGTACGGGGACCGCCCCAGTACTGCATGAGGAAGAGCGCGAGGCGCTCCTCGGCGGGGCCCAGATCCTCCTCCGGGTACATCGGCCGGAGCAGCGGGTCCTCCGCGACCCCCTGGTAGAAGAAATGCACCAGGCGCCGGAAGGTCTCCTCGCCGCCGACCTGTTCGTAGTAGGTCTGCTCCTGAAGCGTGCCGCGCGGGATCTCTTTCACACGTTCCATGGTCTCAGACGGGGCGGCCGAGTACGGAGGGCTTAGGGCCTTTCGTTTGGGTCAGGCCGGGCTCGCGGGGCCTGGCACGCACGCTCGCGGCGTTGTCGTCGGTTGCCAACTCCCCCAAGCTCGAGGCTTCGCTCGAGCAGGGGGCACCCCCATCGCGTTGCCGCCCTCCTCCGCCTTGCGATCGCACGCACCAGGCCCCGCTCCCTGATCCGGCCTGACCCAAACGAAAGACCCTAGGACCATCCCACTCGCATCGCGGGCGTCGGCGCAGCACAGTGGAGCCATGGAAGCCGATCCCGCCCAGGTCCTCGAAGCCAGGTCCGCCCTTGTGCGCGAGATCGCGGCGAGCGGGGCCTGGCAGGACGACCCCGCCTGGCAGTCGGCGTTCGAGGCCGTCCCCCGGCACCTGTTCGTGCCCTATTACTACGTGGGCGCGGGCGGCGGGTACGAGCGTCTGTGGGGCGAGGACCCCGACGAACGGCGCCGTGCCCGCTGGCTGCGCGGCTGCTACACCGACACCCCGCTGGCGACCCGGGTGCGCGACGGGGAGCTCGTCTCCTCCAGCAGCCAGCCGTCCCTGATGGCGAAGATGCTCGCCGAGCTGGCCGTGCCGGACGAGGGGAGCTGCGACGTACTGGAGATCGGGGCGGGCACCGGCTACAACGCGGCGCTGCTCGCCCACCGGCTCGGCGACGAGCACGTCACGACCGTCGACCTGGACCCCGAGATCACGGAGTCCGCCCGGCAGCACCTGGCGGCCGCGGGGTACCGCCCTGCCGTGGTGACCGGGGACGGCGCGGCCGGCTGTCCCGAGCGCGCGCCCTACGACCGGATCATCGCCACCTGCACGCTGACCTCGGTGCCGAGGGCCTGGCTCGGCCAGTGCCGCCCCGGCGCCCGGATCCTCGCGCCGCTGGCCACCGGCCTGATCGCGCTGACCGTGCGGGACGCGGAAAACGCCGAGGGGCGCTTCCTGCACACGCCCGCCTATTTCGTGCCGCTGCGTGGCGGGGACGCGCGGGCCCCGTACGAGCGCCACATCGGCGGGCTGCCGCGCGGGGCCCTGCAGAACGAGCTCTTCCGCTTCCTGCTCGAACTGACCTCGGGCAGCCTCGATCCGCACGAAGCACTCGCGCTGTGGCAGCGCGAGGGGCTGCCGGTGCGCGAGCGCTTCGGGGTCACCGTGCGCGGACCGTACGCATGGGCCTGGCTCGACGACCCCGAAGGGCCGTACGTCTGGCCGCTGTGAACCGGCTCAGTCGCGGCGGACCGTGATCGTCGTCCAGGCGCCCACGTGCACCTGGTCGCCGTCCTGGAGCGGGATCGGGACGAACGGCTGGATGGGCTCCTCGCCGCCGTTGACCGTGGTGCCGTTGGTGGAGTTCTGGTCGACGACCGCCCAGCTGCCGTCCGGCTGCTGGACCAGGACCGCGTGCTGGTGCGAGACGCCCGGGTCCTCCGGCGGTACCGACAGGTCGATGTCCGGGGTGTCGCCGGTGGAGTGCCTGCGGCGGCCGATGGTGAGCTGGTTGCCGACCAGCGGGCGCTGCTGTTCCGGCGAGTACGCGGGCAGGTTCAGGCCCGAGGCCTCCGGGCCGCTGCGCTGCATCATCGCCATGAAGTACTCGCGGTCGGGAGCGATCGTCGCCGTCCACGTGCCGGGGCCCTGCTGGGGCTGGGACCTGGGTGCCTGCGGCTGCCCGGTGCCCTGCTGGAACGGGTCCTGGGACTGGAAGGGCTCCTGGGTCTGGAAAGGCTCCTGGGACCGGAAGGGCTCCTGGGGCTGGAACGGTTCCTGCGGCTGGAACGGCTCCTGCGGGGCGGGGGCCGGGGCCGGGGCGGGAGCCGCCGTCGAGGAGGGCGGCGAGATCACCCAGTCGTCGTCTCCGCCGCCGCCGAAGGACGGGCCGGACGGCGGCGGGGGCGGGCCCTGCGGGGCACCGGGGCCCTGCGGGAACGCGGGCGGCGCGGGCGGACCCGGCTGCTGGAACGCCTGCGGGGCACCGGGCGGCACCTGGCCCTGGCCGGGGTGGCCCTGACCGGGGTGGCCCTGCGGACCGGGGCCGTGTGGACCGGGCTGACCCTGCGGTCCCGGACCCTGCGGGCCCTGCTGACTGGGCTGGCTGGGCTGACCGTGCTGGCCGGGGCCCTGCGGACCGGAGCCCTGTGGACCGGGGCCCTGCTGACCGCCCTGCGGTCCTGGACCCTGCTGGCCGCCGCCGTTGCCGAACGGCGGGATCGGCTCGGCGGGCCGGTTCACCTGCGAGGGGCGCGAGCCCTGGTACTCGTATCCCGGCGGGGGCTGCTGGAACTGCTGCGCCGGGTTCGGACCCGGCGGCATGCCGGGGCCGCGGCCGGGACCGGGCCCGGGACCGCGGCTCGGGCCGCCCTGTGTGCCCGGCAGCGGCGGGTTCGGCGCGGCCGGAGTGTACGAGGTGGCCGTGTTCGTCAGGAAGTTCCAGCGGCACTCCTCGCAGAACGGCGCGTTCGCCTCGCGGGGAGTGCGGCACTGCGGGCAGAGCTCCGCCTCGGGGGCCGGGTCCGGCACGGCGGCCAGATGCGGGCGGCCCGGCGCGGGCTGCGGGAAGCCCGGGTCCTGGCCGGGCGGCGGCGGAGGATAGCCGTATCCGGCCGGGGGCGGGGGAGGCGGCGGGGGCGGGACGGCACCGGCCATGCGGTGACCGCAGACCTCGCACCAGTCGTCGGAACCCGACTGGTGTCCGTTCGGGCAGGTCGGCATGTCGGCGCTTCCCCCTCTCCTTCTCCGGCCCGAGGGCCGTACATCGCTGTCGTGCTGGCTGTCGTACATCGCTGTGGTGCGAACGGCGCGTGCGCGCCGCGCTACTGCTTCTTCACGCGAACGGTCTTCGTCGACCGGGTCTCGAGTGTCATCTCGTCGGCCTCGGCGACCTTCGCCTTCAATCGAACAGTACCTGCCGCGGCATCCACGACGTCCACCACCTTCGAAAGCAGTTTCGCTGTATCGGCGTTGCCCAGGGCGCCGGCGAGCTGCACCGCGCGGCCCAGTTTCGCCGTCGCGCCGTCGACATCTCCCGATTTGCGGGCGTCAAGGCCCTGCTGGATGACTTGTGCCAGTTCCGCCTGGCCCGTGTAGTGCGCGACCTGCGGGTTGATCGACGTGGAGGCCGTCATGTCGTCCGTCCACACCGCCCGCACCAGGCCCTGCGACAGCGTCTGCGCGCTGCCGTCCTCCTGCGGCACGATCAGCGAGACCCGGGCCGCGAGCATCTCCTGGCCCAGCTCGGCGCCCGGCACCTGTACACAGATGTGGTAGTCGCGGGACTCGTCGCCCCAGGACCCCGTCGGGTAGTCCCCGGCGCGCGGGCCCGCCTCCGTGCGGCGCCCGGTCAAGTCCTCGACGGTGGGCGCCACTTGCTTCACGAACTTGATCTCCACGCCCACCGGCGTCCACAGCCGCAGGCTGACGTCGGCGACCTCCTTGCCCATCGCCGTCTCCATCATCTGCGTGAAGTCGGCGGCGAGCCCGGCCGGATCGGCGACGATGTCGGCGGTGCCGAGCAGCGCGGAGGCTATTCCCGTGACCTCCTTCACCTCCCAGTCCGTGCCGACGCCGCGGGCGTCGCAGGTGAAGCGGCCCACGCAGGAGTCGAGGGCGGCCTGGAGGTCGCCCGGGGACTCGTGTTCGTTGCGGCCGTCGGTGAGCAGGATGCCGTGCCGGATGGCGACGTCGGCGGAGGACAGGAGGCGGTCGGCGAGGCGCAGCCAGGTGCCGATCGCCGTGCCGCCGCCCGCGCTCAGTCCGCGCAGCGCCTGCTTGGCCTGCTCACGGGTCTGCGCACCGGCCACCGCGAGGCGGCCGCCGCCCGGATAGACCTCCTTGGCGACGTGCGTGCCGCCGATCACCGCGAAGTGCACGCCGTCGCGCACCGCGTCGATCGCGGCGGCGGTGGCGTCGCGGGCACCCCGCATCTTCGTCGGCGGGTAGTCCATCGAACCGGAGCAGTCGACCATGATCGCCACGGCGGCGTCCGGGCTCTCTCCGGCCGTGTACAGATGCGGGGCGCGCACGGCGGACCCCATGGTTCCGCCGCCGGTCGAGGTGACCGTGGCGATGGCGTTGACCTCCCGGCCGCCTTCCGGGAGGTACTCGTTCTGGTAGACGTCCACCGAGAACCGCGGCACGTTCGATTTCGAGAAGTTGGCCATGGAACTGCTCCCCCTCAGATCCTGAAGACCCAGATCTTGAAGACCCGGACCCTGAAAACCCAGACCCTGAAAACCCAGGTCCTGAAAAACTCAGATCCTGAAAAACTCACACCACGCGAACCGGCACGGCCCCCCGCCCGGTTCGCGGGCCGATCCCACACCCGGCCCTAGGCCGATCCTGCCCCTTGCGGCACGAACGGGAACGGGACGACGGCCACTGTTACGTTGTCGTGGCCCCCGCCGTCCAGCGCGTGGCCGACCAGGACCTGGGCGCTGTGCAGCGGCCGGTCCGCGGCGTCGGCGGGCACCGCGTCGGCCATCTCGTCGACGGCTTCCGCGTAGTTCCACAGTCCGTCCGTGCACACCACCACTACACCCGCACGGTCCGGCTTGAAGGAAGCGGTGTGCGGCTCCAGTTCGTACGCGTCCGCGCCGAGCCAGCCGGTGATGGCGTGCGCGCGCTCGTCGGCGTACGCCTCGGCCTCGTTCATCAGACCCGCGGCGACCATCTGCGCGGCCCACGAGTCGTCCTCGGTCAGACGGACGGTGGGGCCGCCGCGGTCGTCGGGCACCCAGTAGGCGCGGCTGTCGCCGACCCAGCCGACGACGAGCAGGCCACCGGCGACGACCGCGCCGACCAGCGTGCAGGCGGGCGCGTTCTGGTGGGGGCTGTGCTCGCGGGCCGCGGCCGGCTCGGCGGCGAGCGCGTTGACGGCGTCGGCCGCCGCGAGGATCGCGTCGTGCATGGCCTGCTGCGGGTGGCTGCCGCGCTCCAGCGCCGCGAGCAGCGAGGCGTCGGCGGCGCGGGAGGCGGCGAGCGAGGCCTCGTCGGGGCGGGTCGCGGAGGAGACGCCGTCGCAGACGATCGCGACGACGGCGGACGAGCCGTCGGGCAGCGCCGCCTCGGAGATCGCGAAGGCGTCCTCGTTGCGGTGGTGGCGCAGCCCGCGGTCGCTGACCGCGGCGACCGCGGCGAGCTCCTGCTCCATGTGGTCGCGCTCGCGCGGCTGGGCGTGCCCGCAGTTCTCGCAGTACCCGTCCGGGTCCACCCGGCCCGAGCGGCAGGCCACGCAGAGCTTGGTGCCCGCGGCGGGCGTGGGGTCGGGGGTCTCTGTGCGCGGGTCCGCGGGGGCGGCGGCGCCGGGGGAGGGCAGGGGGTACTCGTCCGGCTCCGCGGGGGCGTCGACCGCTCCTTCGGCGGCTCCGGCTGCGGCGGCGGTCGCGGCGGCCCCGGGGAGCTCGCCGCCCGCCGAGTCCGTGCCCGCCAGGTCCGTCGGCAGGTGGGGCGGCACCGGGGTGTCGGAGCTGTCGACGTCCGGCGCGACGGGCCACCGTGCGGACTCCGCGTCCGCGGCGGTGGGTTCCGCGGGCCCGGCGGAGCCGTTCGGGGACGCCACCGGCCGCGGTGGCACCGCCGACAGGTCGAACCCGCACGCACCGCAAAACAGGTCACCCGACTCCAGCGGCTCCTCACAGCTGGGGCAGGCAGACAGCTGGGGCATCTGCGACATACTCACACCCACGTCCGGGGGCGGAAACGGTTGGCCCGCTCCACCAGTTCGATCCTCTCCTCGCCACCCTGTGCGAGCCGGGCCAGTGTCCGGTACGAACGCTCCAGACCGAACCGGAGGCCGCGCTCGTCCAGATCACTGCCGAGCAGTACGGCCCGCGTCCCGGTGGTGGCCGGTGGCGCGGAGGCGTGACCAGAGTGCTTACCGGAGAGTACCCAGTCCAGGGCCGTCCCCAGAACCTCGGTCGACAGGCGCTCCCTGCGCACCGCGTCGAGGCCGAAGCCCGCGAGCGCCTCGATCTGTCCCGCGGCGGCCGTCAGGTCGTCCAGGAAGGCGGTGCCCGGCGCGAGCGCCGCGCCGGACGCCATGCGCTGCCGCAGCCGCGCCCGCACCGCCGCGACCCGGGCCGCGGTGTAGTGGATGGACGACTCGGGCACCGACTCCAGGGTGTGCACGGCGCCGGTCCTGTCACCGGCGGCGAGCCGCACCCGGGCCAGGCCGAACGCCGCGCTCACGTAGCTCGGGTCGGTGGCCCACACCAGCCGGTAGTACTCGGCGGCGTTGTCCAGCTGGCCGAGGACCTCCGCGCACACGCCGAGCGCGAGCTTCGGCGCGGGTTCGCCGGGGAACGCGTCGTAGACCGCGTCGAAGGACAGCGCCGAGTTCTCGAAGTCGCCGGTGGCCAGGGCGGCCACGCCCCGGTACCAGACCACCCGCCAGTCGTCCGGATGCTCCAGCTCCAGATCGGCGAGGGCCTGCGCGGCGGGCGCCAGTTCACCCATGGTGAGACGGGCGCGCAGGCCGCTCAGCCGCAGCTCCAGGGAGTCGGCGGGCGCCGCCCGCAGCGCGGTGATCAGCTCGGCGGGCGCGGACGCGATGAGACCGGCGAGGAACCCGGCGTTCGGATCGTTCGGGTCCACGAGGGGCACGGGCAGGGTGAGGGCCGTGGCGACCGGATCGATCCCCCGGACGATTCCCGGGGCGATCTCCGGGGTGGTCCCCGGAGTGCCCTGACCCTGCGGTCCGCGCGGACCTTGCGTGCCCGTGCCGGACGCGTCGGCGCGCGCCCCCAGGAGGGACACGTCCGCCGTGAGCTCCGCGAACAGTTCGGTGTCCGGCACCTTCACCTCGGGCCCGAACAGCGTGGAGAGCGCGGGCCGCGGCCGTCCCGTCTGCAGCGCCACGACCTCCCGCAGGACGCCCGTGAGCTGCTCGGCCATCTCCTGCGCGGTGGCGAAGCGGCGCGCCGGGTCCGGGTCCGTGGCCCGTACGAGGAGCCGGTAGAACGACTCGTACGTACGGAAGACCTCGATGTTGTCCGGGTCGGGCAGGGAGTCCACGAACACGTTCGTATAGCCCTGGAAGTCGAAGGTCAGGACCGCGAGCGTGCGCGCGACCGTGTAGAGGTCGGAGGCCACCGAGGGCCCCGTCTCGGCGACCTCGGGGGCCTGGTAGCCGACCGTGCCGTAGATCGCGGACTCGTCGTCGTCCATGCGGCGGACCGCGCCCATGTCGATGAGCTTGAGCTGGCCCTCGGTCTGGATGGCGTTGTCGACCTTGAAGTCGCAGTACAGGAGATTGCGGCTGTGCAGGTGCCCGAGGGCTTCGAGGGCCTCGATGCCGTACGCGCACGCCTGCTCGACCGGCAGCGGATCGCGCCGGCCCTCCGCCGTACGGCGGCCGTTGGCGATCTCCTTGAGGGACTTGCCGCCCACGTACTCCATGACGATGTAGCCGTCCATGGAGCCCGTGCGCTGGTCGAGGTGCTCGACGAAGTTGTAGATCCGGACGATGTTGGAGTGCTCGATCTCGGCGAGGAAGCGGCGCTCGGAGATCGCGGCGGCCATCGCGTCCTGGTCACCGGTGTCGAGCAGGCCCTTGAGGACCACCCAGCGGTCGGACACCGCGCGGTCGATGGCGAGGTAGACCCAGCCGAGGCCGCCGTGCGCCAGACAGCCCACGACCTGGTACTGGCCGTGCACGATGTCGCCGGGGTGCAGCTTCGGCACGAAGGAGTACGGGTGGCCGCACTTGGTGCAGAAGCCCTCGGTGCGGCCCGGCCGGTCGCCGCGCGCACGGCCCACCGGCGCCCCGCAGTCCGACCGCGAGCAGAACCGCTTCCGCTCGGGCACCTCGGGGTTCTCCTGCACCGCGCCGTGCGGGTCCGGGCGCGGTACGTCCGGCACCGCGACCAGGCCCACGCCGAGCCGCCCGCGGCCCGAGGACGAGGCCGCCGAGCCCGAGCTGCGCACCGACACCGAACGGGACGTCGAACCGCCGGACAGGGAACGGGAGAGCCGCCCCGAGACCGACCTGCGCGAGGACTGCGAGCGGGACGAACGGGACGAGCCCGAGGACGAGCGGGACGACGAGCGGGCGCTGGAACTGCCCGAGCCCCGCGACCCCTTGCCGCCACCGGTGATGCCGGTTGGCGACGAGCCCACCATGCCGTTGGAGGCGACGACCGGGGCGAGCCCGCAGGTGTCGCAGTACAGCTCGCCGCCGCCGACGTCCTCGTACGACCCCGGGCATCCGGGCCGCTGACACTGCCGCTGGGTCACGATTCCCCCGTCCGGTCGGTGGGCCCGCCCTGCTGCGGGACCCTCGGCGCGAGCGCCTCGGCGGCGGCCTGCTGGTAGCGCAGGACCGCCTGCTCCGCCACGCGGAGATCGCAGGGCGCGCTCCACAGCATGCGGCGCGCCGCGTCGTACCGCTCGATCAGGAACGGGTCCTCGGCGTGGCCGAGCCGGGCCACCTTCGCCTTGTACGCGTCCAGGCGGCCGCGCAGCTCCGCGCGGACCGCGAGCGGGGCCGTGACCGCCGTCAACGACTCGCGGGCGCGCAGGAGTTCGTCCTCGGCCTTCTCCTCCAGGGACTCCAGGAGCGGGGAGAGGCGGTGCCACTGCGCGCTCCTGCGGTAGTCGGCGGCCATCGCGAGCTGCTCCTGGAGCGCGGTCGGCGGGCCGCTGACCGCGGGCACCTCGGATGCGGCGATCTTCGCGAGGACCTCGCCGCGGGCGCTCCTGGCCTCGGCGAGGGTGCGGTCCGCCCGCGAGAGCACGTCGCGCAGCCTGCCGAGGCGGACCTCCGCGTCCTGGCGGACGGTGAGCACCGCGTCGATCTCGCGGCGCACCTCCTCCAGGGCGCGGGCCTCGCGGTCGTACCGATCGGTGTGCGGGCGGCCGCCGCCCGGCGCCGAACTGCCCTCCGCGCGCCGCCAGAAGGCCAGCGGGTCGGAGACGACCTGCTCGCGCAGCGCGGTCAGGGTGCGCGTGATGTGCTCCAGGTCGTCGCCCGAGGGGTGCTCCCCGGGGCGGACCCCGACGGAGTGCGCGAGCTGGCGGGTGCGGGCCAGCTCGGCGGCGAGCAGGTCGATGCGGGCGGGCAGCGCCGACCACACCGCGTCGGCGGCGACGACCATGTCGAGGGAGTGCGCGTACAGCTCGTTCATCCGGGTCACGAGCTCTTCGAGCGTGAAGCGTTCGGTGAGCTTGGCCGGGTTGGTGATCGAGGGGGAGGTGGCGGACGCGGTGGCGCCCGCGACGGTCACGCACTCGCCGCGCAACAGCTCCGTCAGCTCGACGAGGTCGTCCCGGTTGGGCCAGCGTCTGCGCTCACGCACCTCGTGCGCGGCGCGCAGCGCACCGGCATAGGCGTCGAAGTAGGCCCAGAGCAGCGTGATCCGGCCCTCCGTCGCCGTCCAGCGCTCCTCGGTGACGCCGGTCAGCCTGGCGCCTTCGAGGAGGCGTCGGCCCGCGTGGTCCTGGAGGGCGAGGAGCGAGGTCTCGATCGCCTCGTGCTCGGCGTCGAGGCGCGCCAGCGCACGGTCCACCTCGTCCCGGTCCATCACCGGACCGGGGGGTCCCGCGACGCTCATCGATCACCTCTCCGCTCTGTGTTGCCGTTCTGTGCTGCCGTCAGTCCTCGGCCGTGAGCCCGCAGTCGTAACTCTCCAGTCGTAACTCTCCAGTGGTACCAGGTCGGTTGTCTGCTCGGGATCAGTCGCGGTACTCGGGGGCCGGCGGGCGGGCCTTCTTCTTCAGGCCGTCCTTCAGCCACTTGTCGTACGACTTCTGCCAGCCGCCGTCCTTGCGGTAGTCGTCGAGGACCTTGTTGACGCGGCGGACCAGGTCGTCGGAGCCCTTCTTCATCGCCACCGCGTAGTGCTCCGTGGTGAACGGCTCCTTGCCCTTGAGCTCGACGGTCGGGTCCTGAGCGGCCTGGCCCGCGGCGAGCGCGCTGTCGGTCACCACGGCGTCCACCTCGCCGAGCTGGAGCCTCACCAGGCAGTCGAGTTGGTTGGGCACCGTGGTGGAGATGTCGGCCCCGTAGTTCTTCTTCGTGAGCTCTTCCTCGGCGATGGAGCCGGCGGCGGAGCAGATCTTCTTGCCGGCGAGCGAGGTGTCGTAACCCGTGATGCCCTTGGCCTTCTTCGGGGCGAGCACCTGCTGGCCCGTCTCGAAGTAGCCGGTGGAGAAGTCGACGTCCTCCAGGCGCTTGCAGTTGACGGTCATGGTGCGCACGACCATGTCGACCTGGCCGCTCTTGATGGCCGGTATGCGCTGGTTGGTGGGGATGGCGCGGAACACGACGGCGTCGCGGTCGCCGAAGATCTCCTCGGCGATCTCGTGCGCGAGGTCGATGTCGAAGCCCTCCAGCTCGCCGCCCGGCTTGTTCGGATCGCGGTAGCCCCAGCGGTAGCTGTTCTGGTCGACGCCGACGACGAGCTTCTTGACCTCGCGGTTCTTGATCTTCTCGATCGTCGGGCCGTCGTCGGAACTGGGCCGCGGGCTGCGGTCGTTGCAGTCGTCCGCGTCGGCCCGCGCGGGCGCGGCCACCGAGGCGGCCGGGCCGTCGCGGTCCGTGCCGTCGTGCCCGCCCGCGCCCCACTGCGGGACCACCAGGAGAAGCGTTCCCGTCAGGGCGCAGGCCAGGCCCATCGCCCCCGTGCCGCCCCAGCCGCGCAGCCTGCCGGTCGTGCCGCGTCGCGTCCGCATCGTCTGCGCGCCCCCGCTCTCCTCCGGCCCCGTCATCCCTGGCTCCGTCACCTCTGGCCCTGTCACCTCTGGCCCCGTCACCGGTACTCCGAAAGCCTGCGGCCGATGCCGAGGACGGCGCCCCCGGCGGCCAGGACCGCCAGGACGGCGGCGCCGACCGGCAGTCCGCTCATGGCGCCCCTGCCGTCCTCGGCCGCCTGCTTGAACTGGCGCTGCTCGTGTGCCAGGGCCAGGTCGAGGGCCGCGTCCACGTTGTCGAAGCACTCGCCGGTCGGCTCGTCGGCCTTGGCGCCGATGACCTTGTCGAGCGCGCCCTGGTAGTCGCCGGAGTCGTCGCTGGCGCGGGCCACCTTGTGGCGGTCCTTCCAGACGCCCACGTTGGCCACGGCGTCGGCGACCGGCTTCCTGCCGTCCGCGTCGCCGCCCGCGAGGTCGGCCGCCTTCCCGAGCAGCCCCTTCTCGCCGTCGCCCAGCTGCTTCATCTGGGCGCGGTAGGCGACGTCGAACTTGTCCCGCGGCTCGCCCGCCACCTCGGTGGTCTCCGCTCCCCGGCTGACCAGGGTGAGGTTCTCGTTGCCGCGGGCCTTCAGGGAGCTGATGCGGGCGTCGTTGAGGACGTTCAGGGACCGGACGCCGTGGTCGTAGGAGTCGTTCAGGCCCGAGCGCGCGACGCTGTGCCCGACGACGAGCCAGAGCATCACGACCGTGGCGGCCGCGGTCGCGGCGAGCAGGCCGTGGTTGAACACCCGGTTCGTACGCAGGTAGTTACGGCGTTGGGCCCAGCCGAGCGCGGCGAGCGCGAGGACGCCGAGGGCGATGGCGAACCAGGGGTACGGCTTCGCGCTGTCGTAGTCGGAGCCGAGCCGGGCGTTCTCCGCCTTGTAGAGCTTCTCGGCGGCCGGGAGCATCTGGGTCTGCATCTTGTCGTTCGCGTACCGCAGGTAGGCGCCGCCGAGCGGCAGGCCCTGGCGGTTGTTGGCGCGGGCGCGCTCGATCAGGCCGGTGTACTGGGGCAGGAGCTTGTTCAGCTTGCTGACGGAGGCCGCCGACGACGAGCCGGCACCCGCGCTCGACGCGGCGGTGGCCAGCTTCTCGGCGGCCCGCTCCACGTCGTGCTCGTACCGGGCGCGGACGGCCGCCGGTTCCTGGCCGCCCGCCAGGAAGCCGCTGGACGCCGCGGTGTTGGCGTCCGCGAGCGAGCGGTAGATCTCGGCGGCGGCGGCGCTCAGCGGCTGACTGCGGTGCAGCACGTCGTCCGCGGCGGCCGAGCGGTCCGTCATCTGCCAGGTGGTGACCGCGCCGAACGCGACGACGAGCAGGGCGAGTACGGCGCCGATGATGCGCAGCTTGCCCGGTTCCGTGGTCGCGGCGCCGCGCAGCCGGTCCACGCCTTCCGACCAGGCGGTGCGGCGCGCCGCGGCGGCGGGCTGCGGAGTCCGCGGGGAAGGCACGGGCGCGGTGCCGGGCGCCTGGGGCGGCACTGCGGGCATCGCGGGCGCGGTCTGCCCGGGCGCCGTCGGCACCCGTCCGGGCGGACCCGGCGGTGCCGCGCTGCCGTTCGGCGGATGTGTCACCTTGACCTCGACCTCCCCCTCGGTCTCCGGACGGTTGCTTCCGCCCGCCGCGCGCGGCGCGGGAAGACGTGCTCGGCCGCAAGTATCGCCGCAGGGACGGACATCCGCACAGGCCTTGACTCGATCTTGTTCGGATCCCTGCTCATGTACACGAGATCGAGGGGGGTTCGGTTCCCGTTCGCGCGCGCACGCCGTCGACGGCGGGCCGTCAACGGCGCGGGCGCGTACGCCTGCTCGTAGTGGGCCCGCTACTCGTAGTGGGCCCGCACGCGCGCGTGCACCCGCGTCGGCGCCCCCACCTGATCGAGGCCGAGCAGGGCCGCGCCGAGCACGGGCCGCGCGACGACCACCTGGGGCACCGCCTTGGGCGCCCGCTCGGCCAGCAACGCCCCGATGCGGTCGTCGAGTTGGGGGTGACGGGCCGCGAGGACACTGCCGCCGAGCAGCACCGGCGCGGCCTCGTCGAGCAGGTCGAGGCGGTCGAGGGCCACGGTCGCCATCGCCACCACCTCGTCGGCCATCCGGTCCACCAGGGAGCGGGCCACCGCGTCACCGGCCGCCGCGGTGGCGAAGAGCACCGGGGTCAGCTCGTGCCGCCGTACCGGCGCGATGGAACCCAGGTGGAGGGCCTCGATCAGGGCGTACATGGACGTCAGGCCGAAGTGCGCGGGCAGCGCGTCGCGCAGCGCCGTCGCCTCGCCGCGGCCGTCCTCGGCGCGCGCCGCGTGCCACAGCGCCTCCTCGGCGAGGCCGCCGCCACCGCCCCAGTCGCCGGAGATGCGGCCGATGGCGGGGAAGCGGGCGGTGCGCCCGTCGGGCAGCATCCCGACGCAGTTGATGCCCGCCCCGCACACCACGGCGACGCCGCGCGGTTCGGTGTCCTCCAGGAGGCCGGCGCGCAGGATGGCGAAGGTGTCGTTGCGCACCTCGACCGAGTCCCCCCAGCCGCGCCCGCGCAGCGCCTCGGCCAACTCCCGCTCCTCGACGGGCAGATCGGCGTTGGCCAGACAGGCGGACACGTGGCCGACGGAGGCCGTGCCCGCCTCGTCGAGCGCCCGTGCCACCGCCTCCGCGAGGACGTCCACCGCGGGCCCGACCCCGACGATCGGCGGCTGGAACCCGCCGCCGCGGGCCGCGCCGACGACCTCGCCGTCGGCCGCGACCACCGCGACGTCGGTCTTGCTGTTGCCCGCGTCGATCGCGAGCACGCTCGTGCCTACGCCCACGCCAGGTGCTCCCGGTTGTGGGCGATCAGCCGGTCGGTGAGCGCTTCGGCGTGCGCGTACTGCCCGACCAGCGGGTGGGCGAGCAGCGCCTTGAAGACGCGTTCGCGGCCGCCGTGCAGGGCGGCTCGCAGGGCCAGGTCCTCGTAGCCGGTGACGTGGGCGACGAGCCCGGCGAACAGCGGGTCGAGCTCCGGCACGGCCAGCGGCTTCGCGCCCTTGCCGTCGACGGTGGCCTGCACCTCGATGACCGCGTCGTCCGGCAGGAACGGCAGCGTGCCGTTGTTGACGGTGTTCACCACCTGGTACGGGCTGCCGCCGTTGCCGAGGAGCGAGGCCGCGAGGTCGACGGCCGCCTCCGAGTAGAAGGCGCCGCCGCGCTTGGCGAGCAGCTCCGGCTTCTCGTCGAGCGTCGGGTCGCCGTACATCGTCAGCAACTCCCGCTCCATCTCCGCCACTTCGGCGGCGCGCGAGGGCTTGGTCCGCAGTTCCTCGACCACGGCGTCGTGCTGGTAGAAGTAGCGCAGGTAGTACGAGGGCACGACGCCGAGCCGGTCGACGATGGCGCGCGGCATGCGCAGGTCCTCGGCGACCGCGTCCCCGTGCTCGGCGAGCAGCCTGGGCAGGACGTCGTCGCCGCCCGGCCCCCCGAGCCGTACGCCCGTCTCCCACGTGAGGTGGTTGAGGCCGACGTGGTCCAGGTGGACCTCGCCCGGTGCGACGTCGAGCAGCCTGGCGAACTTGCGCTGGAAGCCGATCGCCACGTTGCACAGGCCGACGGCCTTGTGGCCCGCCTGGAGCAGCGCGCGCGTGACGATGCCCACCGGGTTGGTGAAGTCGATGATCCAGGCGTTCGGGTTGGTGCGCCGGACGCGCTCGGCGATGTCGAGGACGACGGGCACGGTGCGCAGCGCCTTCGCCAGGCCGCCCGCGCCGGTGGTCTCCTGGCCGACACAGCCGCACTCCAGCGGCCACGTCTCGTCCTGGTTGCGGGCGGCCTGTCCGCCGACGCGCAGCTGCAGGAGCACCGCGTCGGCGTCCGCGACACCCGCGTCGACGTCGGACGTGGTCACGATGCGGCCCGGGTGCCCCTGCTTGGCGAAGATGCGCCGCGCGAGGCCGCCCACCAGTTCCAGGCGATCGGCTGCCGGGTCGACGAGGACCAGCTCCTCGATCGGCAGGGTGTCCCTCAACCGTGCGAATCCGTCGATGAGTTCGGGTGTGTAGGTCGACCCTCCGCCGACCACTGCGAGCTTCATATCGGTTCTCAGCCCTTTACTCCGGTGAGGGTGACGCCTTCGACGAAGGCCTTCTGTGCGAAGAAGAAGATGATGATGACGGGCGCCATGACGAGCAGCGTCGCGGCCATGGTCATGTTCCAGTTGACGCTGTGGGCGCTCTTGAACGACTCCAGGCCGTAACTCAGCGTCCAGGCGCCGGGGTCCTGGGCCGCGTAGATCTGCGGCCCGAAGTAGTCGTTCCAGCAGTAGAAGAACTGGAAGAGCGCGATGGCGGCGATGCCGGGCTTGGCCATCGGCACCACGATCTTCACCATGGTGCGGAATTCCCCGCACCCGTCCACCTTGGCCGACTCGATGTACTCCTTGGGGATGGTCAGGAGGAACTGCCGGAGCAGGAAGATCGAGTACGCGTCGCCGAACGCCATCGGGATGATCAGCGGCCACAGGGTGCCCGACAGGTGGAACTGCTGCGCCCAGACCAGGTACATCGGGATCACGATGACCTGCGGCGGCAGCATCATCGTCGAGATGACGAGCAGCATGGCGGTGCGGCGGCCACGGAAGCGGAACTTCGCGAGTGCGTACGCAACGGGGATCGCCGAGCAGACGGTGAAGAGGGTGCCGAGACCCGCGTACATGAGCGAGTTGCGCCACCAGTCGAGGAAGCCCGGTGTCTCGAACACGGCCTTGTAGTTGGACCAGTGCCAGGTGTCCGGCCACAGGTCGCCGCTCATGGCCTGCGCGTCGCTCATCACCGACGTCAGGAAGACGAAGACGAACGGCAGGACGAAGAGCAGTGCGACGGCTATCGCCACGCTGTGCACGGCGATCCAGTGCAGGACGCGCTTGCGGCGGGCGCGGGCGGCGGCGGGGCCCCGGGCGGGGGCGGTCCGTTCGGCGGCCGCGGTGGGCGCGCTGAGAGTCGTGGAAGTCATCGGATTCCTCAGTCCTCCGCCGCGAGCAGCCCGGAGCGCTTGCGCATCAGGAGCATCGTCACGGCCATGGCGATGGCGAAGAGTACGAGCGAGAGCACGCACGCGGCGCCGGTGTTGAAGTTCTGGAAGCCCATCTGGTAAACGAGCTGGGGGACCGTGAGGGTCGAGTGGTCGGGGTAGCCCGGCTGGATCACGGACCCGGGCCCGATGTTGACGCCGGAGGCGACCTTCCCCGCGACCAGGGCCTGCGTGTAGTACTGCATGGTCTGCACGACGCCGGTGACCACCGCGAACATCACGATGGGCGTGATCGCGGGCCAGGTCACGTAGCGGAACTTGGCGAAGGGTCCGGCGCCGTCGAGGTCGGCGGCCTCGTACTGCTCCTTCGGTACGTCGAGGAGCGCCGCCATGAAGATCACCATCAGGTCGCCGATGCCCCACAGGGAGAGCAGCACCAGCGAGGGCTTGGCGGTGTCGGGGTCGTTGAACCAGTTGGGCCCGGAGATCCCGACCGCTTCCAGGATCTCGTTCACCGGGCCCGTGCCCGGGTTGAGGAGGAAGACGAAGGCGACGGTGGCGGCCACCGGCGGCGCGAGGTACGGCAGGTAGAAGGCGGTGCGGAAGAATCCGGCGCCCGTCTTGATCTTCGTGATGAGCAGCCCGAGCGAGAGCCCGAAGACGACCCGCACGGCCACCATGATCACGACCAGCCAGAGGGTGTTCCACAGGGCGGGCCCGAAGAGGGGCATCTGCTCGAACACGTACCGCCAGTTCCGCAGGCCCACGAACGTGGGCTCCTTGATCTGGTTGTAGTGCATGAACGAGAAGTAGACGGTGGCGATCAGCGGGTACGCGAAGAAGACGCTGAAGCCGACCAGCCAGGGGGAGAGGAAACCGAGCGTGCGCAGTCTGCGGCGCGCGGGGTTGGAGAGGGAGAGTGCCATGGCGGGGTCCTCAGCTCTTCGACTGGAGGGTGTCGGCGTCGATCTGCTCGTCGAGCTTCTTCAGGCCCTTGCGCAGGTCGTGGATGCGTCCAGCTTCCGCGGAGTACGAGAAGTCCTGGAGCGAGACGACGTAGGCGCCGCCGTTGACGGAGGGCGGCAGGGCCTTGCTGTGCTTGTTCTCCAGGATGTCGAAGAAGGTCCGGAAGGTCGGATCGGCGTCCAGGTCGGGTGACTTGAGCGCGGCGAAGGTGGAGGGCACGTTGTGGATGGCGTTCGCGAAGTCCACCACCTGCCCGGTGTCCGCCGTCAGGAACCGCACCAGCTCCCACGCGGCGTTCTGGTGCTTGCTGCTGTGCGCGATGCCGGCGACGGTGCCGGTGATGAAGCCGCGCCCGTACGTGTCGGCCTGGTCGTCGGGGACGGGCAGCGGCGCCACGCCCCAGTCGAACTTCGCCTTCGCCTCGTTCAGCATCAGGCCGCGCCATTCGCCGTCGAGGTGCATCGCGACCTTGCCGGTCAGGAAGGCGTTCTGGCTGGACATCTCGTCGCCGAAGGTGAGGCGGAACCGCTCCAGGTCGCCGAATCCGCCCTGGGCGTCGGCCAGTTGTTTTGCGGTCTTGAAGAACTTGTACGTGGAGGGGTCGACGGCGAGCCGCGAATCCCCCTTCTTGTCGAAGTACTGCGGGCCCCACTGGGCGAAGAGCCGGTCCGGACTGTTCTGGTAGAAGCGGAAGTTGGGCATGAACCCGACCTGCTTGTACCCGTGCTTGCCGTTGCGCAAGGTCAGCTTCTCGGCGACCTCCGCGAACTCGGACATCGTGCGCGGCGGGCGCTCGATCCCCGCCTTCTTGTAGGCGTCCTTGTTGTAGTACATCCCGTAGGCGTCGGCGAGCAGCGGCAGGGCGCACTGGTTGCCCCGGTAACTGGTGTAGTCGAGCAGCGTCTTGGGGAAGGTCTTCCGCTTGTCGAGCCCGGTCTTCCTCATGAACGGATCGAGGTCCGCCCACATCCCGGAGTCGCAGTACTGGCCGACGTTGTTGGTGGTGAACGACGACACGACGTCCGGTGCCTTGTCGCCGCCCGCTCGCAGGGCCTGGTTGACGGTGGCGTCGGAGACGTTCCCGGTGGTCTTCACCTTGATGTTCGGGTGCAGCTTCTCGAAGCGGTCGATGCTGTCCTCGACGGCCTTGACCTCGCCGGGCGTCGACCAGCCGTGCCAGAACTTCAGGGTGACCGGCTTGGTCGGGTCGTCGTTCGCGCTGCCGACGCTCGGGTTGGCGCAGCCGGAGAGCAACAGACCGGCTGCGGCGAGCGCCGCGGACGCGCAGGTGGGCATGCGCCATCGCGGCATGGCGGACTTCCTTTACGGGGGTTCGGGTGTGCGGGACGGTGGCTCAGGCGGTGTCGAAGACCTGGTCGCGGGCCTGGGTGAGGGCCGAGCGGAGCGCGCCGGTGAGGATCGGGTCGCCGTCGAGCTCGCTGATGCGGACCTGGGGGCGCGGCAGGGCGAGCCCCGTCAGCTCCTCCTCGACGCGGGCGCGCAGCTTGTCGCCGCCTGCCTGGGACACCGAGCCGGAGAGCACGACGAGTTCGGGGTCGACGACGGCGACGACGGCGGCGATGCCGGTGGCGATGCGCCGCGCGACCTCGCCGAGCGCGGCGTCGTCGGCCATCACCTCGGCCAACGTCGCGCCGCCGCCGGTGAGTTCGCGCACCACGTACGCGGAGACGAGGCTCTCGAAGCCGCCGTCACCGCCGCCCGCCGTGCCGCCGCGCGCCAGCGGGGCGCCCGGCAGTGGCATGTACCCGATCTCGCCCGCGCCGCCGGTCGCGCCGCGCAGCAGGGTGCCGCCGAGCACGATGGCGGCGCCGACGCCTTCGTCGAGCCAGGTCAGTACGTAGTTGTCGAAGTCCTGGGCGGCGCCCTCGTACTGCTCGGCGACGGCGGCCAGGTTCACGTCGTTCTCGATGTCGACGGGTGTGCCGAGGACGGCGGCGAGGTCGTCGCGCAGGGTGCGGGAGTGCCAGCCCGGCAGGTGCGGGGCGTAGCGCAGCTGGCCGGTGTGCGGGTCGATGGCGCCGGGGGTGCCGATCACCGCGGCGCGCAGGTCGTCGTGGCCGAGATTCGCCTGCCGCAGCGCGCCGTCGACGGCCTCCGCGACGAGCTGGGCGGTGCGGTGGCGCACGTCCTCGGCGACGGCGTCGGCCTCCACGCGCTCCCTGCCGAGCACGGTGCCGGTGATGTCGGCGACGAGGGCGGTGATGCCGGTGGGGTCGGCGGAGAGTGCGGCGACGTGGCCGGCGCCCGGGTCGATCTCGTACAGGAGGGCGTTGGGGCCGGGGCGTCCGCTGAGGCTGCCGGTGGTGTGGACGAGTCCGGCGCTCTCCAGGCGGCCGAGGAGCTGCGAGGTGGTGGGCTTCGACAGGCCCGTCAGCTCGCCGATGCGGGTACGGGTGAGGGGGCCGTGGGCGACGAGGAGGTCGAGGACGGTCCGGTCGTTCATGGCGCGCAGGACGCGCGGCGTGCCCGGGGTGCCCGGGGGGCTGCCTGCTGCTGCCATGACGGCACCTGCCTTCCGTGGCGGCTGACGGTTAACTGTTAGGAAACTTTCCAATTGGTGAGGACCGTACGGCTGGCGTGAATGGGGCGTCAATAGCGTGCGCCTCCGAGGCAACCAAGTCGTTACCTGTGAGGGGTTGGTGTTGCACAGGGTGGCTCGGTCTGGGGAGACGTTGGTGGGGCGGGGACGTTGACGGTCACCGGGGCCGCCCGGTTTTTCGCGGAGTGTGGCGCCTCCGGGCCGGCAGTAAAGGGCGCTCCTACGTCGCGTCGGCTCCGCCGATTCCGCTCCGCTCCACCCTTGACTCCCGCCCCTCCACCGCACGTTGACTTTGACCCGGACGGCCAGGGGTGGGACCCACGGGACTGCCTACGGGGGTCATCCCCTTTCATCGCCGGGTGCGGACCGGCCCATCGTGGGCGCGGGCCCCGGTGCGTGCTCGGCCAGCCGTCCGGCCTCGCCGCTCGGGCCATCGGCTCTCGCCGCCGGGTGCGGACCGGCCCATCGTGGGCGGGTGCCTCGGTGCGTGCTCGGCCAGGTGCCCCGGCTTCGCCGCTCGGGTCATCGGCTCTCGCGGCCGGGTGCGGACGGGCCCATCGTCGGTGGCCGTCACCGTCGCGGCTCGGTCGGGCGCTCCCGGGAACCTACTTTGGGAAAGTTGCGAAGCAAGTCGGCGCGCGCCCCCCGGTCACACCCCACGCGCCCTCCCCAAGACCGCCCATCAGGGGGTTGCTCCGCCCAAGGGGCCCATGTGACTGGGGGCGCAGTGCGCGTGACGGGGGGCGCGCGGCGGGTCGATTCGCAACTTTCCCAAAGTAGGTAACCGGGAGAGGCGAATCGCTTGTCGGGCGGCGCCCCTGCGTGTGGCGTCCGGGCACGATGGGCCGGTCCGCAGCCGGCAACGAGAGCCGATGACCCGAGCGGCGAAGCCGGGGCAGTGGGCCGAGCGCCTTCCGTGGCCCGCGCTCACGATGGGCCGGTCTGCACCCGGCAGCGAGAGGGGATGGCCCGAGCGGCGAGGCCGGGCGGCTGGCCGAGCGCGCACCGAGGCGGCCGCGCACGATGGGCCGGTCCGCACCCGGCGATGAAAGGGGATGACCCCGTAGGCAGTCCCGTGGGTCCCACCCCTGGCCGTCCGGGTCAAGGTCAACGTGCGGTGGAGGGGCGGGAGTCAAGGGTGGAGCGGAGCGGAATCGGCGGAGCCGACGCGACGTAGGAGCGCCCTTTACTGCCGGCCCGGAGGCGCCACACTCCGCAAAAAACTGGGCGGCCCCGGCAAGCCCTCAACGTCCCCGGCCCACCAACGCCCCGGGCCCGACAGCACGAGGACTACTTCGACATGTTCGGAGGCGGCGGCGGTATGGGAGACGCCGCCAGGGACTGGGGAGACGTCGCCGAGGCGTACGCGGAGGGGGCCGCGACGCCGGCCGACGGGTCGGCGGGGTCTTCCGCCACCGCCAGCTGCAGGCCGCCCACGATACGGATCCCCGCCTCGTCGAACGCCCGCTTGATCCGCCACCGCAGCTCCCGCTCGACCCCCAGCGCCTTACCCGGCATCGTCTTGGCCGAGACACGCACGACCATGGAGTCGAGCAGCACGCTGTCCAGGCCGAGGATCTCCACCGGCCCCCAGAGGCGCTCGTTCCACGGCTCGTCCTTGGCCATGGTCTCGCCGACGGCGGCGAGGGTCTCCTTGACCTTCTCCAGGTCCTCGTCCGGGCGGACGGTGACGTCGACGCCCGCCGTGGACCAGCCCTGCGAGAGGTTGCCGATGCGCTTGACCTCGCCGTTGCGGACGTACCAGATCTCGCCGTTGTCGCCGCGCAGCTTCGTGACGCGCAGGCCGACCTCGATGACCTCGCCGGAGGCCACCCCCGCGTCGATGGAGTCGCCGACGCCGTACTGGTCCTCAAGGATCATGAAGACGCCGGAGAGGAAGTCCGTGACCAGGTTGCGAGCGCCGAAGCCGATCGCGACGCCCGCCACACCCGCGGAGGCGAGCAGCGGCGCCAGGTTGATGTCGAACGTGCCGAGGATCATGAGCCCGGCCGTGCCGAGGATCAGGAACGAGGCCACCGAGCGCAGCACGGAGCCGATCGCCTGCGAGCGCTGGCGGCGGCGCTCCACGTTCACCAGGAGGCCACCGAGCGCCGTGCCGTCCACGGCCTGCGCCGTGCGGTTCATGCGGTCGATCAGCTTGGTGATGGCGCGGCGCACCAGGACGCGCAGGACGAGGGCGATCGCGACGATGAGCACGATGCGCAGGCCGATGCCGAGCCACGTGGACCAGTTCTGCTCGACCCAGCTCGCCGCGTTCGTGGCGCCCTCCTGGGCGTCCTCGAACGTGGGCGGCTTCGTCGTCGGCTTGTCGTCCGGGTCCGTTCCGGCTGCCGACAGGACGGACAAGAACACTGCGGGTACCTCCAGGTATCGCGGTCTGCCCGGGAGGGGGAAAACGACTCGACGGAGACGAACCGGGGGTACCGGGCAGACCCACCACACTAACGGGGCATCGTGTGAGGATCGTTGTCATGTTCGAGGGAGAGACGGTGCTCACCTGGGGAAGAACCAAGTGACGTCTCCGTCGCGCGCCCGCTGTGGTCGAAAACACTTCAAGGCCGTTACGGGGACATGCTGGCGCTACGACCAGGCATGAGGGGAGACTGACAGCCAGATCGTCCCGGCGCGAGCCACGCGCCGCCGGCGTACAAGGAGGCATCCGCCGTGCCGCATGTCTTGGTCCTCAACGCGTCGTACGAGCCCCTCGGCGTCGTACCGCTCCGCCGCGCGCTCGTCCTCGTCCTGGAGAACAAGGCTCTCTGCCTCGAGGAATCCGGCGCCTTCATGCACAGCGAGACGCGCACCGTCCCCGCACCCAGCGTGGTCCGCCTCAAGCGGTTCGTCCGGGTCCCCTACCGGGGGCCTGTTCCGCTGACCAGGCGAGCACTGTTCGCCCGTGACGGCGGCCGGTGCATGTACTGCGGTGGCGTCGCAACCAGCGTCGACCACGTCATTCCCAAGAGCCGGGGCGGCCAGCACGCCTGGGACAACGTCGTGGCCTCGTGCCGCCGCTGCAACCACGTCAAGGCCGACCGCCACCTGATGGAACTGGGGTGGCGGCTGAGGCACAAACCCGCACCGCCCTCGGGTCTCGCGTGGCGCATCATCGGGACCGGACATAGGGATCCGCGCTGGCTGCCCTACTTGCAGCCGTTCGGCGCGGACGACGCGATGGCCCGGATCGACGGCATTTCCGCCTAGTCACCGATCCGGGCTTCGTTGTACGCGCGCGACGCCCCCGGAGCCGAGCCGTCGGGGCCTTCGCGCGACGTGCAGATCTTCCCGGCGGCCGAGGCTTCGGAACCCGTTCTTGCGGGGCCGGGCGAGCCCCGGAAGACAACTTGCGCGACGGGAACGGAATGTGACCCAGGACACGTTGAGGCACCGTATACGTCTGCGAACCCGCGCTTTGGGTAGGGCTGCCGAAACCTGCCCCCTGACAAGGAGCTCCCACGTGGCCGCTTCAGCGAACCTTCTGCTCGACGCGCTCTCCAAACAGGTCTCCCACCCCGACTCGGGTCTCGACGGCTCCTGCTCCTGCGGCTGCATCGAGCCGCCGCTGACCAGTGAGCCGCCGCTCGCCGACGCGGCGCCGCTGACCAGTGAGCCGCCCCTCGCCGACGCAGCGCCGCTGACCAGCGAGCCCACCTCCACCGGCACCGCTTCCGGCCTGGACTTCATGGGGGTCTGATGGCCCTTTCCCGGCTGGCCGCCTCGTACGGGGTAGCCACCTCCTACTCCCCGTCCCCGGGGCGCACCGTCCCGGCCACCGAAGCCGCGGTGATCGCGGCGCTCGCCGCACTGGACGTGGACGCGAGCACCCCGGAAGCGGCCCGGTCCGCCCTGACCGCGCGCGAGGCCGCCCTCGCCGCGCGCCTGCTGCCGCCGACGGTGGTGGCCTGGACGGACGGGCCCCCGGCCGCGGCGGACGAGCGGCCCAAGGCCCCCTCCGGCGCCCCCGCCGATCCCACCGCCCCCGCACCGCTCGCCGGACTGCCGCCGGGGACGTACGTACGGGTGGAGTTCGAGGGCGGCGGGACCGAGGAGTGGGAGACGGCGCCGGAGGGCGGCGGGGCGAGCGGGCCGCGGCTGCCGCACGGCGTGCACCGGCTGTTCGCGCGCGGCCCCGACGGGCGCGAGGCGACGGCCCACCTCATCGCCGCCCCCCGCCGGATCAGGACCCCCGAGGACCGCTCGTACGGCCTGCTGGTCCAGCTCTACTCGCTGCTGTCCCGGCGTTCCTGGGGCATGGGCGACCTCGGGGACCTCGCCGAGCTCGCCGCCTGGTCGGGACGCGACCTCGGCGCGGGATTCGTGCAGGTCAATCCGCTCCACGCGGCCGTGCCCCGCACGCCCCACGGTCCGGGCAGCGACCCCTCGCCGTACCGCCCCTCGTCCCGCCGCTTCCCCGACCCGGTGCACCTGCGCATCGAGGCGGTCCCCGAGTTCGCCCATCTGCGGGGCGAGGCCCGTGACCGGGTCGACGAGCTGGGCCGTCGGGCCGCCCGCCTGCGCGAGGCGGTCCTGCGCGACGGCGAGCTGATCGACCGCGACGCCGTCTGGGCCCTCAAGCGCGAGGCGCTCGAACTGCTCCACGAGGTCCCCCTCGGCCCCGGCCGCCGCGCCGCCTACAGCGCCTTCCTCGCCGAGCAGGGCGCGCCCCTCGAGGACCACGCCACCTGGTCCGCCCTCGCCGAGGCGTACGGCCCGGACTGGCACACCTGGCCCGACGCCCTGCGCGACCCGGCCTCGCCGAGCACGGCCCGCGCCCGGCGCGAGCTGATGGACCGCGTCGACTTCCACAGCCGCCTCGCCTGGCTCACCGACACCCAGCTGGCCGAGGCGCAGCGCGCCGCGCGCGAGGCGGGCATGGGCATCGGCCTCGTGCACGACCTCGCGGTCGGCGTGCACCCCGGCGGCGCGGACGCCTGGGCCCAGCGGCGGCACTTCGCCCCGGGCATGACCGTCGGGGCCCCGCCGGACGCCTTCAACGCGCGCGGCCAGGACTGGGGCCTGCCGCCCTGGCGCCCCGACCGCCTCGCCGAGTCCGGTTACGCGCCGTACCGCGCGCTCCTGCGCGGCCTTCTGCGGAACGCGGGCGCCCTGCGCATCGACCACGTGATGGGCCTCTTCCGGCTCTGGTGGGTCCCGCAGGGCCGCGAGCCCACCGAGGGGACGTACGTCCACTACGACGCGGAGGCGATGCTCGCCGTCCTCGCCCTGGAGGCGCACCGCGCGGGCGCCCTCGTCATCGGCGAGGACCTCGGCACCGTCGAGCCCGGCGTCCGCGAGGCGCTGCGCGAGCACGGCGTGCTCGGCACCTCGGTGCTCTGGTTCGAACGGGACTGGGAGGGCACGGGCCGCCCGCTGCCCGCCGCGCGGTGGCGCGCCGACTGCGTGGCCACCGCCACCACGCACGACCTGCCCCCGACCGCCGCGCGTCTCACCGGCGAGCACGTCCAACTCCGAGACGACCTGGGCCTGTTGACCCGGCCCCTGGCCGAGGAGCAGGCCGAGGCCGCCGCCGACGTGCGCGAGTGGCTGGGCCTGCTCTCCCGGCTCGGCATGCTGCCCGGCGGCACGGGCTGCGAGGAGGACGAGATCCGCGCCGTGCACCGCTTCCTGCTGGCCACCCCGGCCCGCATGATCGGCGTCTGGCTCCCGGACGCCGTCGGCGACCGCCGCCCGCAGAACCTCCCCGGCACCTGGGACCAGTACCCCAACTGGCGTCTGCCCGTCGCCGACTCCGGCGGACGCCCCGTCACCCTGGAGGAACTCGCCGCCTCTCCGCGCCTGCACGGGCTCATGGCGGTGTTCCGCGAGGGCGCGTGAGCGGGTCCGGGTGCCCGTACGGCACCCCGGGCGCGCACGCCGCCGAGGAGTTCGCTACGTTGGCACCGTGGACAAGAAGAACGCACTGCGCGCCGGCGCCCTGGCCTCCGGCACGACGCTGATGATGCTGCTCATGTCGTCCCCCGCCTTCGCGGCCCGCGACGACGGTGACGACCCGGGCCCCGGCCTGAGCGTCATCGACACGCTCGGCCTCTATGTCGCCGCGCCCATCGTGCTGTTCCTGGTGATCGCGGGTCTCGTGATGGTCGGCGACAAGTCCCGCAAGCAGAAGCAGGGCTGACCGGAGGCGGGGGCCGCGTCCCGGGCGTCATGTCCCGAGGGCCGGTTCCCCGCCCGGTCGGCTGAGCACGCCGAGGGCGCCCTCCGGCGACGTACACCCGTACCGCGTACACCGCGTACGGACGTCGCCGGAGGGCGCCCTCGGCGTGCTCGCGGCCGTCCGGCCGTCGCTCACGGCTGTTCGGCCGTCAGATAGCGCTGGATCGTCGGCGCCAGCCACCGCGTGACCTCCTCGCGGGTCAGGGCGGCCGACGGCGGGAAGCGCAGGACGTACCGGGTCAGGGCGAGCCCGAGCACCTGGGAGGCGCAGAGGGAGGCCCGGGCCGGCGCCTCGGCCGGGTCGGGGCAGACCGCCCGTGCGACCGGCAGCAGCTGCTCCGCGAAGATCTCCCGCATGCGCTCGGCCCCCGCCTGGTTGGTGATCCCCACGCGGAGCAGGGCGGTGAGCACCTCGCCGTCCTCCCAGAGGGTCAGGAAGTGGGTGACGAGCACCCGCCCGACGTCCGGCCGGGGCACCCGGGTGAAGTCCGGCATCCGCAGGTCCACGGAGGTGGCCGCGGCGAAGAGCCCCTCCTTGTTGCCGTAGTAGCGCATCACCATCGACGGGTCGATCCGGGCGTCCTTGGCGATGGCGCGGATCGTCGCGCGCTCGTACCCGTCCGCGGCGAACCGCTCGCGGGCCGCGGCGAGGATACCGGCGCGGGTGGCGTCGGAGCGGCGGGGCGGCAGGTCACTGTCTCCGGTCATGCCAACGAGCGTAGGCCAACAGGCGTTGACAGTCCATGGCCGCGGTTCTACCTTGGCCAACAAGCGTTGACCAACAGGCGTTGGCATTCGGAGGCGGCCATGAACGGTACGACCGGGAACACAGGCACCACCGAGGACGCAGGCACCATCGAGGGCGAGGCCGACGCCGCCGTCGTGGTCGTCGGCGCGGGGCCCACCGGGCTGCTGCTCGCCGGGGACCTCGCCGAGGCGGGCGTCCCCGTCACGCTCGTGGAGAAGCGGAAGCGCGGGATCAGCAACCTGTCGCGCGCCATGGTCCTGCACGCCCGCACCCTGGAGCAGCTGGACGCCCGGGGCCTCGCCGACGAACTGGAGGCCAAGGGGGAGCCGCTCGGCAGGCTGAACCTCTTCGAGCGCCTCTCGCTCGACCTCGCGCGACTGCCCTCCCGCTTCCCGCACGTGCTCGTCATCGGGCAGTACGAGGTCGAGCGCGTCCTGGAGCGGCGCGCCGTCGCCGCCGGGGTGCGCTTCTCGTACGAGAGGGAGGTGGCCGGGCTCACTCAGGACGCGGACGGGGTCACGCTCGAACTCCGCGGCCCCGACGGGGGGTCGGGCACTCTGCGGGCCGCCTATGCCGTCGGCGCCGACGGGTTGCGCAGCGGGGTGCGCGAGGCGGTCGGGCTGCCCTTCCCCGGCCGGTCCGTCATCCGCTCGCTCGTCCTCGCCGACGTCAGGCTCGCCGAGCCGCCGGAGAGCCTGCTCGCCGTCAGTGCCGTCGGCGACACCTTCGCCTTCATCGCACCCTTCGGCGACGGCTACCACCGCGTCATCGGCTGGGACCGCCGCCGCGACGTCCCCGACAGCGAGCCGCTCGACCTCGCGGAGGTCGAGGAGATCGTCCGGCGGGCGCTCGGCCGGGACTTCGGGATGCACGACGCCCGCTGGATGTCCCGCTTCCACAGCGACGAGCGGCAGGCGCCCGCCTACCGGGTGGGCCGCGTCTTCCTCGCCGGTGACGCCGCGCACGTCCACTCCCCGGCCGGCGGCCAGGGCATGAACACCGGCCTCCAGGACGCCGCGAACCTGAGCTGGAAGCTGGCCGCCGCCGTCAACGGCCGCGCCGCGCAAGGGCTGTTGGACACCTACCAGGCCGAACGGCACCCGGTCGGCAAGGCGGTGCTCCGCAGCAGCGGCGGCCTGGTCCGGCTCGCGATGGCCAAGCGCCCGTGGACCCGCGCGGCGCGTTCCGCGGTCGCCGCCGTCGTGAACCGCCTGCCGGTGGCGCGCGCCAAGGCGGTCGGCCAGGTCACCGGCATCGGCATCGCCTACCGGGCACCGAAGGGCGCCCACCGCCTCGTCGGTCGCCGCGCCCCCGACGTGACGCTCAAGGAGGGGCGGCTCCACGAGGCCCTGCGCGCGGGCCGGTTCGTCCTCATCGCCCCGGCGGACCAGGGGCACGCGGCGGGGCGTGCGGTGGCGGCCCACTGGGCGGGCGAGCGCCGCACGACGGTCCTGGTCCGCCCCGACGGGTACGTGGCGTGGGCGGCGGAGGACGCGAGCGTGCGGGCGGTGGCGGTGGCGCTGGGGGAGTGGGGGATCGGCTGAGGCCGGTGTCGATCATTCACTTCTCCTGAACAGAAGCAGCAAAAAGTTTCGATGGACCTGATGGGTGTCGGGGTGTCACGGTGGTCCCGCAATCGCACCGAGACTCCCCCGCCACCACGGGGGAGAGAGGCAAGGGATACCCCGTGGCAGTCCTGGACCGGACCCCCGCTCACACCGCACCGACCGCCCCCCGGACCGCGCCGTCGGCCGAGCGCTCGGCCGCACACCCGCCCGCGCACCCCATCGGCATCGGCCTCGCCCTCGCGGCCCTCGCCACGGTCGTCTGGTCCGGCAGCTTCGTCACCTCCCGGGCCCTGCACGACACCGTGCCGCCCGTCCAGCACGCGTTCTGGCGCTGGGTCATCGCCATCGCCGCGGTCGCGCCCTTCGCGGCGCGGCAGACCTGGCGGCAGCGCGGGCTGCTCCGCAAGCACCTCCCGTTCCTGCTGGTCGCGGCCCTGCTCGGCGTCACCGTCTACAACACCCTGGTGAACCAGGCGGGCATGACGACCACCGCGGGCAACATGGGCATGATCATGGCCGCGTCGCCGGTCCTGATGGCCGTCCACGAGCGCCTCGGCGGCGCCCGGCTCGGCGCGCGCCGCGTCACCGGCATGCTCGTCGCCTGCGCCGGGGTCCTCCTCCTGGTCAGCAAGGGCTCCCTCGCCATGGACTTCGCGGTCGGCGACCTGTGGGTGATCGCGGGCGCGCTCTCCTTCGGCTCGTACAGTGTGCTGCTCAAGCGCAAGCCCGCGGAGATCGGCGGGCTCCCCTTCCTCTTCGCGACGTTCGTGCTCGGCGCGCTGATGCTGCTGCCGGTGTACGTGGCCAGCTACGCGGTCCAGGGCGGTTTCGAGCCGACCACCGGCACGGTCTCCCCGCTCCTCTACGTCGGCGTGGTGTCCTCGGCGGTCGCCTTCTTCGCCTGGAACAAGGCCATCTCGATCATCGGGGCCGCCCGCGCCGGAGTCGTCTACTACCTCCAGCCGGTCTGCGTCGCCCTGCTCTCCTTCGCACTCCTCGGCGAGGCGATGGGCCCGCTGCGGGTGCTGTGCATGGGCCTGATCCTGGGCGGGGTCGTGCTGGGCTCGGCCCGCACGAGGACCCCCGCGAAAGGCCCCGCGAAATCTCCCGCGAAATCCCCCGCGAAGTAGGGGGCGCGGCCGGTGGGTTCTCCGCTTCTGACCAGTCGGTACGTTGGCCTCATGAGCGAGTGGGACATCAAGAAGCTGCAGATCCTGCGCACGTTGAGCGAGCGGGGCACCGTGACGGCGACGGCGCAGGCGCTGCGCATGACGCCGTCCGCCGTCTCCCAGCAGCTGTCCAACCTCGCCAAACAGCTGGGCGTACCGCTCCTGGAGGCGCACGGACGCCGGGTGCGCCTCACCGACGCCGCGCATTTGGTGCTGCGGCACGCGGAGGCCGTCTTCGCCCAACTGGAGCAGGCGGACGCCGAGTTGGCCGCCTACGCACAGGGCGAGGCGGGGGAGGTGCGGGTCGGGGCGTTCTCCACGGCCGTCCCCGCGCTCGTCGTGCCTGCCGTCCTGGCGCTGCGGGAGGCGGCGCCCGGCATCTCCGTACGGGTGCGGGAGACCGAGGCGGCGCAGGCGTACGAGCTGCTCGCCGCCGGGGAGGTGGACATCGCCCTCTCCCTGGCCGTCCAGGCGCCCGCCGGGGCCGACGCGGACACGCGCTTCACCCGGGAGTCGCTCCTCGCCGACCCGCTGGACGTGGCGCTGCCCGGGAACCACCCACTGGCGGTGGCCGAGGGGCTGCGGCTCGCCGATCTGGCGGCCGAGCCGTGGATCTTCGGGGGCAGCGGCCCCTGGTCGGAGATCACCCGGGCGGCCTGCGAGGGCGCGGGCTTCGCGCCCGAACAGGCGCATTCGGCGTCCGGCTGGACGGCGATCCTCGCGATGGTGGAGGCGGGGATGGGGGTGGCCCTGGTGCCCCGCCTCGCCGCGGTGCGACGAGACGGGGTCGTGATGCGGGAGCTCTCGGCGGACCGCCCGCGCCGCCACGTGATCGCGGCGGTGCGGCGCGGCGGGGCCTCCGGCGCCGCGGTGGCCCGCGTCCTGACCGCCCTGCGGGAAGCGGTGCCGACGCGGTCGCGGTAGCGGGCGCCCGGCCGGGCCCGCCCGGCACATCCGACCTACGGTGTTGCCCATGACGCAAGAAGACGGCGAGCTGGACAGCCTGGTACGCAGACGGATCCGCGCCCTGCGCCTGGCACAGGGCTGGTCCCTCGAGGAGCTGGCGGCCCGCGCCAGGATCAGCCAGTCCACGCTCAGCCGCATCGAGAACGGCCGGCGCCGCCTCGCCCTCGACCAGCTGGTCACCCTGGCCCGCGCGCTCGACACCTCTCTCGACCAGCTGGTCGAGACGGCCGCCGACGACGTCGTCTCCAGCCCGGTGATCGACGCGGCCCACGCCCGGATGCGCTGGTCGGTGAAGGCGGACCCCGGCGTGAGTGTCGTCCGCCAGCGCCTGACCGACCCGCCGCCGGACCACCCCTCGGCCATGCGCGCGCACCCGGGCCGGGAGTGGCTCGTCGTCCTGTCCGGCACCGCCACCCTGCTGCTCGGCAACCGCCGCTTCCGGATGGAGACCAACCAGGCGGCCGAGTTCCCGACGATGCTGCCGCACGCCATCGGCGCGGAGGGCGGACCGTGCGAGCTCCTGGGCATCTTCGACCGCGACGCGCGGCGCGGCCATCAGCGCGGGGCGGACATCCGGTCGGATCCGAACGAAAGACCCTAGGCCCGCCGTCCCACCGGGCGCGCCTTGCCGTTCCGGTCCGCGGGCGGGGCACCGTCTTGCGCGTTCGGCAACGCGGGGCCGGACCGGACCGGGACCGGCCTAGCGTGGCCCGCATGACCCACCACCCCAACACGCACCACCCCACGCACCACGCTCACGAGCAGCGGCTCGACGCCGATCAGGCGGACATCCTCGACCTGGACGCGGACGTGCTCGCCGAGCACATCGCGTCCATCACCCGGTGGCTGCCGGTCGGGAACGCGCCGCGCCGGGTGGCCGACCTGGGGTGCGGGACCGGTACGGGCACCCTCGCCCTCCTCGACCGCTTCCCCGACACGTACGTCACCGCCGTCGACTCCTCCGACGCGCACCTGAGCCGCCTGCGGGAGAAGGCGTCCGCGCAGGGTGTGGACGACCGCGTGCGGACCGTCCGGGCCGATCTCGACACCGCGTGGCCCGACCTCGGCGCACCCGACCTCGTATGGGCGTCCGCCTCGATGCACCACATGGCCGATCCCGCGCGTACCCTGCGCCAGGTCCACGCCACCCTCGCGCCCGGCGGCCTGTTCGCCGTCGTCGAGCTGGCGGGCTTCCCCCGGTTCCTGCCGGAGGACGCCCCGGCCGAGGCGCCGGGGCTCGAAGAGCGCGCCCACGCCGCGAGTGAGAGCCACCACGCCACGCACGTCCCGCACCGGGGGGCGGACTGGGGCCCCCTGCTCACCGCCGCCGGATTCACCGTCGAGGACGAGCGCACGGTCACCGTCGACATCGAGAACTCCCGCTCGCGGGCGGTGGGCCGGTACGCCCTGGAGAGCCTGCGCCGCCTGCGCGGCGAGGTCACCGAGGCGCTCGCGCCCGGTGACCTCGCCGCGCTCGACGGGCTGCTCGACACGGAGGGCCCGCACAGTGTCCTGCGCCGCACCGACCTGGCGGTCCGTACCGAACGCAAGGTATGGGCGGCCCGCCGCTGAGGTCCGCCGTTCCGGGCGGGGGAGAGGGAACGCCCCCCGCCCGGTCAGTGGGCTACGCGTCCGCGGCCTGTGCCTTCAGCGCCCGCTCCACGCCCGCACGGGACTCCGTGATCAGGCGGCGCAGCGCCGCCGACGGCTCCGCCGAGGCGAGCCAGGCGTCCGTGGCGTCCAGCGTGGCGCGGGAGACCTGGAGCGCCGGGTACAGCCCCGTGGCGATCTGCTGGGCCATCTCGTGGGAGCGGGAGTCCCACGCGCCCTTGACGGATGCGAAGAACTTCTCCGTGTAGGGGGCGAGGAGTTCACGCTGGTCGGTCTGGACGAAGCCGCCGATCACCGCCTCCTGGATGGCGTTCGGCAGGGTGTCGGACTCGACGACCGAGGCCCAGGCAGCGGCCTTCGCCTCCGCGGTCGGCAGCGCCGCCCGCGCGGACGCCGCGTGCCGCTCGCCCGCCGCGGTCCTGTCCCGCTCCAGCTCCGCCGCGATGCCCGCCTCGTCGAGGCGGCCGGTCGCCGCGAGCCGCGCCACGAACGCCCAGCGCAGCTCCGTGTCGACCGCGAGGCCGCCCACCGACTCCGAGCCGTCGAGCAGCCGCTCCAGGAGCGCGAGGTCGGCGTCCGTACGGGCCGTCGCGGCGAACGCCCGTGCCCATGCCAGCTGGTGGTCGCTGCCCGGCTCGGCGGCCCGCAGGTGCTCGAGCGTCGCCCCGGTCCAGCGGGTCAGCGCCGCCTCGCGGCCCGCGGGGGCCGCGTACAGGTCGAGGGCGAGCTTCACCTGGCGGTGCAGCGACTGCACGACGCCGATGTCCGACTCCTTGCCGATGCCGGACAGGACGAGGTTCAGGTACTCCCGTGTCGGCAGCTCCGCGTCGCGCGTCATGTCCCACGCCGACGCCCAGCACAGCGCGCGCGGCAGCGACGCCTCGAAGTCGCCGATGTGGTCCGTCACGAAGGCCAGCGACTCGGTGTCCAGGCGGACCTTCGCGTACGACAGGTCGTCGTCGTTGAGGAGGATCACGGCCGGGCGGCGTTTGCCCACCAGGGCGTCCACGGCGGTGAGTTCACCGTCCACGTCCAGTTCCACGCGGTCCGTGCGCAGCAGCTTGCCGGACGCCTCGTCCAGGTCGTAGAGGCCGATCGCGACGCGGTGCGGGCGCAGGGTCGGCTCGCCCTTGGCGCCCTCGGGCAGCGCGGGGGCCTCCTGCTTGACGGCGAAGGACGTGATGACGCCCGCCGTGTCGACGTCCACGACGGGGCGCAGGACGTTGATGCCCGCCGTCTCCAGCCACTTCTTCGACCAGGTCTTCAGGTCGCGGCCGCTGGTCTCCTCCAGGGCGCCGAGCAGGTCGGACAGGCGCGTGTTGCCGAACGCGTGGCGCTTGAAGTACGCCTGTACGCCCTGGAAGAACTCGTCCTCCCCGACGTACGCGACGAGCTGCTTGAGCACCGAGGCGCCCTTGGCGTACGTGATGCCGTCGAAGTTGACCAGGACGTCGTCCAGGTCACTGATGTCGGCCATGATCGGGTGCGTGGAGGGCAGCTGGTCCTGGCGGTACGCCCACGTCTTCATGGAGTTGGCGAACGTCGTCCAGGAGTGCGGCCACTTCGAGCCCGGCGCGTACGCCTGGCAGGCGGCCTCGGCGTAGGTGGCGAACGACTCGTTCAGCCACAGGTCGTTCCACCACTCCATGGTGACGAGGTCGCCGAACCACATGTGGGCCAGCTCGTGCAGGATCGTGGCGGCGCGCACCTCGTAGGCGGCGTCCGTCACCTTCGAACGGAACACGTACTGGTCGCGGATGGTCACCGCGCCCGCGTTCTCCATCGCGCCCGCGTTGAACTCCGGCACGAAGAGCTGGTCGTACTTGGGGAAGGGGTACGCGTAGTCGAACTTCTCCTGGAACCAGTCGAAGCCCTGCCGCGTCACCTCGAAGATCGCGTCCGAGTCGAGGAACTCGGCGAGCGAGGGACGGCAGTAGATGCCGAGCGGCACGGACTGGCCGTTCGGGCCCTCGTAGGAGGAGTGCACCGAGTGGTACGGGCCGACGATCAGCGCCGTGACGTACGTCGACATGCGCTGCGTCGGCTCGAAGGACCAGACGTCGTCCTTCGGCTCGGGCGTCGGCGAGTTGGAGACGACCGTCCAGCCGCTCGGCGCCTTCACGGTGAACCGGAACGTGGCCTTCAGATCCGGCTGCTCGAAGGAGGCGAACACGCGGCGCGCGTCCGGCACCTCGAACTGCGTGTACAGGTAGGCCTGTTGGTCGACCGGGTCGACGAAGCGGTGCAGGCCCTCACCGGTGTTGGTGTACTCGCAGTCGGCGACGACCCGCAGTTCGTTCGGGCCCGCCTGCAGGTGCCTGAGCGCGATCCGCGAGTCGCGGAACACGGCGGCCGCGTCCAGCGCGTGACCGTTCAGGACGACCTCGTGGACCGCGGGGGCCACCAGGTCGATGAAGGTCTCGGCGCCCGCCTCGGCGGAGTCGAAGCGCACCGTGGTCACGGACCGGTAGGTGCCGCCCTCCTGCGCTCCGGAGAGATCGAGATCGACCTCGTACGAGTCAACGGTGAGCAGCTTCGCCCGCTGCTGCGCCTCTTCGCGGGTCAGATTGGTGCCGGGCACGCGGTCATCTCCTCGGGTACGACGTGTGGTCCTCGTGGGCACGACGCGTCGGGTGGTCGGTGGGTGCGACTTATGGTGTTTCCGGCCATCCTTCCATGCGGCTGCGGATGGCCGCCGGGACCATTGTTCTCCCGCTGCCGTGCGGTTACGCTCCGCGCGTTCGCACCGCCGCGCACGGGCCGCCGACCACGGCCTCGCGGGCGGTCAGGGACCACAGGGGGATGCCGGAGATGCTGGGGACCGAGGGGCCGGCCGGCGCCGGCCCGCACGCGCGGCGGCCATGACCGACGTACTGGTGGCGGGCGCGGGCATCGGCGGACTCACCGCGGCGCTCAGCCTGCACGCGGCGGGCATCGACGTCCGCGTGGTGGACGCCACCGACCACCTGCGGCCGGTCGGCGTGGGGATCAACCTCCTGCCGCACGCCGTACGGGAGTTGACCGAACTCGGCCTCGGCGACGAGCTCGCGGCGACCGCCGTCGCTCCCGACGCGATGGTCCACTTCGACCGGCACGGCAACCGCATCTGGGCCGAGCCGCGCGGCCTCGCCCTCGGCTACCACTGGCCGCAGTACTCCCTCCACCGCGGCGCCCTCCAGCTGATCCTCCTCGACGCGGTCCGCGAACGGCTCGGCGACTACGCGGTGCGCACCGGCACCGCCTTCGTGCGGCTCGCCGAGCGCGAGGGCGGCGCGCTGCGGGTGATCCTGCGGGACATGGCGCGGGCCAGGGAGTACGCCGTACGGGTACGGGCCCTGATCGGCGCCGACGGGCTGCACTCCACGGTGCGGGCCGTGCTGCACCCCGGCGAGGGGCCGCCGCTGTGGAACGGCATCCGGATGTGGCGCGGCACCACCGACTGGCACCCCGTGCTCGGCGGCCGGACCGTCGCGGTCGCGGGCAGCAACGCCGCCGCGAAACTCGTCGTCTACCCGATCTCCCGGCGGGCCCGGGAACGGGGCAGGGAGCTCCTCAACTGGGTGGCGGAGGTGCGGTTGCCGCCCGCGTACCACCACGGCATCGCGGGACCCGCCGACTGGAACCGCTCCGGGCGGCTCTCCGACGTCCTGCCGCACTACGCGGGGTGGCGCGTCGGCGACCTCGACGTCCCCGCGCTGCTCGCCGCCACGCGGCACATCCTGGAGTACCCGATGGTCGACCGGGACCCGCTCGCCCAGTGGGGCCGCGGCCCGGTCACCCTGCTCGGCGACGCGGCACACCCGATGTACCCGGTGGGGTCGAACGGCGGCTCCCAGGCGATCCTCGACGCCCGCGTCCTCGCCCGCTGTCTCGCCCACACGGCGCCGGACCGGGAGGCGGGGCTGCGGGCGTACGAGGAGGTGCGGCGCGGGGCCGCCAACGCGCTCGTCCTTGCCAACCGCACCATGCCTGCGGACCACATCCTGCACGAGGTGTCGCTGCGCGCGCCGGACGGCTTCGACCGGATCGAGGACGTCCTGACGCCGGACGAACTGGCGGAACTGCACGCGGCGTACCGCAGGACGACGGGCACGGACGTGGCGGAGCTGAACGGGCGGGGGTCGTGGGGGGTGGGGTGAGGAGGGCCGCGGGGGCGGTGCCTGTCGCCCGCCGTTCGGCGCGTCCGGAAACCGGGCCGTTTCCCGCCGTTCGGCGCGTCCGAAAGCCGGGCCGTTTCCCGCCGTTCGGCGCGTCCGGAAACCGGGCCGAGGTCCGCCGTTCGGACTCCGCGTCCGAAAACCGCCAGCTCCGCCCTCGCCCGCACGCGAGGCTCGACCCATGACCACCACCGCGCACACGCCACCCCACACCCACCCGTCCACCGCGTACACCCCGCTCCCCATCGCGCCCGCCGCCCTCGCGCGACTGCGCGACAGCGACGACGCCGGGCGCCCCTGCGTCCCGTACGCCGACCACGAGGGCGGCCACCCGCTCCGCTGCTGCCTGCGGCCCGTCGCCCCCGGCGAGCGGATCGCCCTCGTGTCGTACGCCCCGCTGCGCCGCTGGGCCGCCGAGACCGGCGCGGCCCCCGGCGCCTACGACGAGCAGGGCCCCGTCTTCATCCACGCCGACCCCTGCGAGGGTCCGTCGGCGGAGCGGACGGGCTACCCCTTCTCCCGGGCCGGGGCCCTGCGGGCGATCCGCCGCTACGACGCCCGGGGCCACATCGTCGGCGGCCGCCTCCTGGAGATCCCGCAGAGCGAGGAGCGGGGCTTCGACGCCGCGTTCGCGGAGGCCTTCGCCGACCCGCGGGTCGCCCTCGTGCACGTGCGCGCCGTGGAGTACGGCTGCTTCCACTTCGAGGTGCGCAGGGTGGGCTAGGCCCTTTCCGCCCCGGCCGCCACCGGCTCCACCACCCGCGCGAACTCCCGTACCAGCGCCGTCTCCCCATCCCGGTGCCACACCATGGCGAGCGCCGAGTCCGGGAGGCCGTCGACCGGCACGAAGACCACGTCCCGCCGGCCGTGGTACTCCGCCGTCGGGCGGCACAGCAGCATCGCCCCGCGGTCCGCCGCCACCAGGGTCAGGCCCTCCTGGAGCGTGCGGACCGCGGGGGCGGGCACCTCGGAGGGGGCGTGGGCGCTGCGCCAGTACGCGGGCGCGGGGGCGGCCGCCGCGATCAGCGGCGTCCTCGTCAGCTCGGCCGCCGTGAGCGAGTCCCGCTCCGCGAAGGCGTGCCGCACCGACACGGCGACGGTCTGCCGCTCGCCGCCGAAGACGGGGCCGAGCACCAGGTCCGGCTCGGCGACCGGGAGCAGCACGATCGCCGCGTCCACCCCGCCGGCCCGCACCGCCCCGAACGGGTCGGAGAGCGGCAGCTCCACGATCTCCGTGGCGCAGCCCGGGTGCCGCTCGTGGAAGGCCTCGATGGCCCGCATCAGGCGCGCGTCCGCCGTCCCCTGGAAACCGACCCGCAAGGTGCCCGCGACGCCCCGCGCGGCCGCCCGCGCCCGCTCGACCACCGCTGTCAACTCGCCGTAGGACGGCCGGAGTTCCGCAAGAAAACGTTCCCCGAATGTGGTCAGGGCCACCCGGCGGCTCGTACGCTCCACCAGGCGCGCGCCGATGCGTCGTTCCAGGGCCGCGAGCAACTGGCTGACGCGGCTCTGCGACACGTAGAGCCGCGCCCCAGCCCGCCCGAAGTGCAGCTCTTCGGCGAGCACGAGGAAGCACTCCAGCTCCCGGATCTCCAGCCCGTTCCCGCCCATGCCGCGCGGTCCCTCCCTGATCGCCCCCACGACCGTCCCGGTCGATGAATCCGGCTCATACAAGGATGAGAACTTCCGCGTTGTTCCCCGGCGGGCACCCCCCACAGGGTGGATGCCATGTCACAGAGCACCGGAATCCCCACCCGGCACGGCGTGTTGGGACGGCGGCGCCACCGCCTCGCCGTCCTCACGGTCGCCGCCGCCACCTTCTCCGTCGTCACCACGGAGATGCTCCCCGTCGGACTCCTCACCTCCGTCGGCTCCGGCCTGCGCGTCTCGGACGGCACAGCGGGCCTGGCCGTCACCCTGCCCGGCATCGTCGCCGGGTTCGCGGCCCCGCTGCTGCCGGTCGCCGCGCGCCGCGCCGACCGGCGCACGGTCCTGTCGGTGCTCCTCGTCCTGCTCGCCGCCGCCAACGTCCTCTCCGCGCTCGCGCCCGCCTTCGGCGTCCTGCTCGCCGCCCGCGTCCTGGTGGGCGTCTGCATCGGCGGGGTCTGGGCCGTCGCGGCGGGCCTCGGCGTGCGCCTCGTCGGCGAGGAGGGCGCGGGACGGGCCACCGCGGTGATCTTCAGCGGGATCGCGGTGGCGTCCGTGCTCGGCGTGCCCGCCGGAACGCTCCTGGGCGAACTGGCGGGCTGGCGCTGGGGGTTCGCGGCCCTCGCCGTGCTCGCCCTCGCCGTCGCGGGGCTGCTCGGCACGGTCCTGCCGCGGCTGCCCGCGCACGGGGGGATCGGGCTCGGCGCGTTCCGGGGGCTGCTGCGCATCGGCCGGCTGCGGGCCGGGCTCCTCGCCGTCACCCTCCTGGTCACCGGCCACTTCGCCGCGTACACCTACATACGCCCCGTCCTCGAGCGGGTGCCCGGCATCGACGCGGGCCTGATCAGCCTGCTGCTCCTCGCCTACGGGACGGCCGGCATCGTCGGCAACTTCGCGGGCGGCGCCGTCGCGGCCCGCGACGCGCGCAGGGCGCTGCTCATGATCTGCGCCGGACTCGCCGCCGTGGTCGCGCTCATGGCGCCCGCGGGCGGTTCGGCGGCCGCGTCGGTGGCGCTGCTCGTGGTGTGGGGCCTGGCGTACGGCGGGGTCTCGGTCTCTGCGCAGCACTGGGTGATGGCCGCGGCCCCGGACGCCCGTGAGGCGGCGTCGGCGCTCTTCGCGGGGGTGTTCAACGTGGCGATCGCGCTCGGCGCCTTCTCCGGCGGCCGGGTCGCGGACGGCCGGGGGGCGGGGGCCGTGCTGTGGCTGGGCGGCGGGCTCGCCGGGCTCGCGCTGGTGGCGGTGGCGTGCGCGGGGGCCGCCCGGTCCGGACGCGCGAAGGGGGCGGCCACCGGCCAACGGTGACCGCCCCACATCGGCGTACGGCGGGAACTCAGCCCTTGAGCTCCGCGGCGACCAGCTCCGCGATCTGCACGGCGTTCAGCGCCGCGCCCTTGCGGAGGTTGTCGTCGGAGATGAAGAAGGCCAGGCCGTTCTCGACCGTCTCGTCGCCCCGGATGCGGCCCACGAAGGCCTCGTCCTTGCCCGCGGCCTCCAGCGGCGTGGGCACCTCCGTGACGACGACGCCCTCGGCCGAGGAGAGGATCTCGGTGGCCCGCTCGGGGCTCAGCGGCCGCGCGAAGCGGGCGTTGACCTGGAGGGAGTGACCGGTGAAGACCGGCACGCGCACGCAGGTGCCGGAGACCTTCAGCTCGGGGATCTCCAGGATCTTGCGGGACTCGTGGCGGAGCTTCTGCTCCTCGTCGGTCTCGTTCAGGCCGTCGTCGACGACGGAGCCCGCCATCGGCAGGACGTTGTACGCGATCGGCGCGACGTACTTGTCGGGCTCGGGGAACTCGGCCGCCGAGCCGTCGTGGGTGAGCTTCGGGGCGTCCTCGCCGACCTTCTTGACCTGCTCGAACAGCTCGTCGACGCCGGCGAGACCGGAGCCGGAGACCGCCTGGTAGGTGGCGACGACCAGCGCCTGCAGGCCCGCCTCGGCGTGCAGCGGACGCAGGACCGGCATCGCGGCCATCGTCGTGCAGTTCGGGTTGGCGATGATGCCCTTGGGGCGGTTCTTGATCGCGTGCGGGTTCACCTCGGAGACGACGAGGGGGACCTCGGGGTCACGGCGCCACGCCGAGGAGTTGTCGATCACCACGGCGCCCTGCGAGGCGACCTTCTCGGCGAGGGCCTTGGAGGTGGCGCCGCCGGCCGAGAACAGCACGATGTCCAGGCCCGTGTAGTCGGCCGTGGAGGCGTCCTCGACGGTCACGCCGTCGATGACCTTCCCGGCGCTGCGGGCCGAGGCGAACAGGCGCAGCTCGTCGGCCGGGAACTTCCGCTCGGCGAGGATCTTGCGCATGACCTTGCCGACCTGACCGGTGGCTCCGACGATTCCGACCTTCACAGGGACTTCCTCCGTATGTGTGTGCGGCCTGGTGACCCCGGCCTGGGCTTGGCTCCATCATGCGTCTGTCCAGGGCGGCTCTGTCCAATCCATTGTCCGAGGTGCGGGACGCCACATTCACCGGGCGGGCCGCCGTGAACGTTTCGGGCGCTCCGGGCGTCGTAGGGAGGACGCGGGGAGGGGAGGCACAGTGCTGCGCAGAAGAACGCGCCGCGCGCCGCAGTCGCGGGGGGCGGATCCGCTCGGTCCCGCGCTGGAGGACCGGGTACGGGCCGTGCTCGCGCTCGGCGGAGTGCCGCACGCCGATCTGCCCGACGGGGTGCAGCAGGTCAGGCTCAAGCTGCTCGAACGGGCGGCGGACGGGCGCGAGGCGCCGCGTGACGTGTCCGCGTGGGCGGCGGTCGTGGCCTCCAACCTGGCGGTGGACTGGCACCGCTCCCGGCGCAGGCAGGAGCGGCTCGGCGAGCGGCTCGCGGTCCTGTGGCGGGAGGCGACCGACGAGGACGGCGCGGAGGCGCGGGCCACCTCGCTGGCCGTGGCGCAGGGGCTCGGAGAGCTGCCGGACGCCCAGCGGCAGGTGGTGGTCCTGCGCTTCTACGCGGACCTCCCGGTCCGCGACATAGCGAACGAGCTGGGCATTCCGGAGGGCACGGTCAAGAGCCGGCTGCACACGGCGGTCCGGCTCCTGCGGGCGCGGCTGCACGAAGGGGAGGTGGTGTGACGTGCGGGACGAGGACTTCGACGCGCTGATGACGGCGATCACGGACGAGCCCGTGCCGGACGGGGCGCTGCGCGACCCCGACGCCGCCGCGGCGCACGCGGCGGCCGTGGCGGACGTCGCGCTGCTGCGGGAGCGGCTCGGCGCGGTGGGCGACACGCTCGCCGCGCGGGAGGAGCCCCCCGTGGCGCGGGCCGTCCCGCTCCGGCCTCCGCGCGCGGCGGCCCGGCGCCGCGGGACGCTGGCCCTCGGCGCGCTCGCCGCGACGGTGGCGGCGGCCATGGTCGGCGGCCTCGCCTGGCTCGTGGTGGACACCGGGCCCGGTGCGGCCGACTCGGGCGCGCGGGGCGCGGCGGCCGGGGAGCAGCGGAGCGACGGGGGCGGCGCGGAAGCCGACCTGAGCGCGGAGGGCTTCGTCGCGTGCTCGCGGCTCATCGTGGAGGGCACGGTCACCGCGGTCGATCCGGTGCCGGGCGGGCTGCGGGACCGCGTCACGGTCGACGTGACGCGCTACTGGAAACCGGCGTCCGGGCGCCCCTCGGTCGCGTTCCCGATGGACCGTGCCGTGGCCCCCCGCCCGAAGACCGGCGACCGCGTCCTGATCACCGTCGACAAGGGTTCGGGGGAGCCCGCCAACTGGGCCGTCGGCAAGGAGCGCGACCGCCTGCGCGCGATGATCCGCAAGGTCCTGCCCGCCGCGGAGAAGATCCGGTGCGACGGCGGCCCGGGACCCGCGGACTGACCGGAGCCCGGGGAGAGGACAGAACGCCGGGCGGGCTCGGGAGAGCCCGCCCGGCGATGGAGGACACCGTTACGGCGTGACCTTCTCGACCTTCACGCTGCCGCTGCCGGCGACCGTGCCGCCCGCGTTCAGCAGGGACACCTCGCCGAAGAGCTCACGGCCCGCGGCGGCCGGGGCCTTCGCCTCGACCTTCGCGTCGACCTGGGCCGACGCGCCGTTGGCGAGCTTCACCCGCTGCGACTCGTCGACGGTGACGCTGCCGAGCGCGCCGGAGAAGAAGACGTCCCGGTAGTCGTACGCGGTCGTGCCGGACGGCACCGAGTAGCCCGCCACCTCGATCGTGTACGTACCGGCGGCCGGCTTGGTCAGGCTGACCGACTCCTCCGAGTCGCCCTGCGCCGACGAACCGACGACGACGCCGTCCTTCTTGACGGCCAGGTCCAGGTCGGCGGCGACGTCCGCGGGGGAGCCGATGGCCACGTCGAGACGCTCCGCGCCGGCGGGCACGACGACCTCGGTGGTCTGCGTCTCACCCTGCTTGATGCTGGGCCGCGCCGACTTGGCGGAGCCGAGCGAGCCGCCCTTCAGCTTGCCGTCGACGGCCGCGAAGTTGTTCGTCACCTTCCAGGAGACGGGCGCGGGCGTGCCGACCTTCGCCTCGGGCAGCGTCTGCACGGCCGGGTCGAAGGCGACGCCGAGCGCGGCGACGTTCAGCTTGTACGGGTTGTCGAGCATCGGCGACGTACGGCGCGACTCGACCTCGATCTCCCAGACACCGGCCTGCGGGTCCGCGTACGCACGCAGGTCCGGACGGCAGGTGTTGGCCGGGTTCTCGTAGTTCGGGTAGCAGACGATCGACGAGGTGGAGTCGACCGGAACGCCGTAGGGGTGCACCGCTATGAAGCGGGTCTGGCTCTTGTCCTTCAGGCCGCCGAGGGAGACCTCCAGGGACTTGGCGCCCTTGGGGACCGTCACGAAGTACGACGTGGAGCTGTTGCGCTGCGCCGTGCCCGAGGCGGTGAAGGTGTACGACGGCTTGGCGAGCGGCTTGGAGACGACGACCGTCGACATGATCTGCTGGTCGACGCCCTCGGTGCGCTTGTCGTCGACGGTGAGGATCGCGCTGTGCAGACCGGCCGACGCGGCCTTGGCCTGGACCTTGACGGTGACCGGCTTGTTCAGGCCCAGCGTCACCTCGCCCTTGCCGAGCAGCTTGAACGTGCCCTCGTGGTTGTTGACCAGCTTCAGGCTGTGGCGGACGGCGCGGTCCGGGCCCGAGGTGCGGGTGACCGTGACGTCGTACGTCCGCTTCTGGCCGGTGCGCAGGCCGCCCTCGCGGTCGTAGATGCCGGTGCCGGGCTTCTTCAGCTCCTGCTCCAGGGCGGTGTCGACCGGGGCCTTCACCGAGTACGTGTGCGCCTTCGCGCCGTCCTCGATGGCGTCCCACGCCTCGACGACGTCGATGAGGCCGGTGCCCTGCGCGTACGCCTGCTCACCGCTGATGCGGCTCGCGGTCGAGGTCAGCGCGGTGCGCAGCTTCGCCGGGGTCAGGGAGATGTGCTCACGCTTGGCGGCGGAGAGCAGCAGCGCCGAGGCGCCCGCGGCCTGCGGGGACGCCATCGAGGTGCCCTGCAGCATGGAGTAGCCGGCCGGGAGGCCGTAGCCCGCCTCGGCGACCGGGGCGCCGGGCAGCCAGGTCTGGGTGGTGTTGATGGCCGAGCCGGGCGCCGAGATGATCGGCGCGAAGCCGCCGTCCTCACGCGGGCCGCGCGAGGAGAACGGCATCATCGCGTACTTCTTCTTCACGGCCGAGCCGTAGTTGGCGGCCCAGGTCTCCTTGGAGATGGCCGCGCCGACCGAGATGACCTTGTCGGCGAGGCCGGGGTCGCCGATGGTGTTGGCGCCGGGCCCTGAGTTGCCCGCGGAGATCACCAGCTGCACGCCGTAGGTGTCGATGAGGCGGGTGTAGAGCTCGGCGCGCGCGTTGTTGCCGTCGTTGAGGGCCGGGAGGCCGCCGATCGACATGTTGACGATGTCCACGCCGCGCTTCGTCACGAGGTCGATCATGCCCTCGGTGAGCGCGACGTTGGTGCAGCCGCCGGTCCAGGTGCAGGCGCGCGAGGAGACCAGCTTGGCGCCGGGCGCCGCGCCGCTCATCTTGCCGCCGAACAGCCCGTTGGCCGCGGTGATGCCCGCGACGTGCGTGCCGTGCTCGGACTCGATGACGCCGATGTTGACGAAGTCGGCCTTCTTGCCGACCCAGTCGCCGCCGTAGGGGTCGGTCGGCACGTCCTTGCGGATCTCGACGACGAACGGGACGCGCTCGGCGACGTCGGTCGCCGGGTCGTCCTTGCCGAAGTAGGCGACCTGGTGGCCGTCCTTGTACGGCTTCATCGGCTTGTCGTCGGTGAAGTCCTTGTTGTCGTTCAGGTCGACACGGACGGTTCCGGCGGCCGGGTCGTAGAGCACGCCCCAGCTGTCGGTGGTGTCGCCGTCGCGGTTCATGTCGCCCTTGGCGTCGCCGCCGGTGGTGGCCGACTCGCGGAAGCGGTTGACCTGGAAGGAGCCCGCCGGGGCCTTCCACGTCTCGCCGTCCCAGGTGAAGACGGGGCCGCTGACCGGGTTGGTCATCCGGCGCCAGGTGGCGTCGGCGTCCACGATCGGGTCGGTCGCGGTCACCCAGTCGGTGATCTTGCGCGCGCCGGTGGTGGTCTTCTTCAGCGCGGGGTGACCCAGGTCGATGCCGGAGTCGAGGATGCCGATGGTGATGCCGCGGCCGTCGGCCTTGCGGTGCTTCTTCACGAAGTCGACGGCGCCGGTCTCGGCGGACGGGTTGTACGGGTTCTTCGCCGGAGTGCTCTTGTCCGGGCCCGGGTACGTCCCCTCGGCGGCGGCCTTCGCACCCTTGGCGCGGTCCGCGGCGGGGGTCGGGTCGTCCAGCTCGATCTCGTGGCGCAGGTCGATGGCGTGCACCGACGACAGCTTCGTGGCCGACTTGATCGCGGCGTCCGCCTCGGCGGTCGGCACGGTCGCGCGGACGTAGCCGAGCTTGTCGTAGGTGCGGCCCACCGAGCCGCCCTTGACGGCGTCGAGCCGGTCGGCGACCTGCTCGGTGGCGCCGGGCGCGGTGGCGACCATCATCGTGACGGTCTTCTCGCCGTCCGCCTTGGCGTCGGCGAGCAGTTCGGCGTCGGCGGGACCGAGCTTGCCGCCCGCGGACTTGGGGGCGGGCAAGGGCGTCTCGTCCGCCGCGAAGGCGAGAGGGGCGGCCCCGGTCGCGCAGAGCGCGGCGGTGAGGCCGACGGCTATCGCGAGACGGGGCGCGCGTCTGGCGCTGGAACTGGATCTGGGCATCGGCATCCCTGTGCGTGAAGGTCGGGAAGGAGGGTCGGCCCCCCGTCCGGACCCCGGCAGGGTCCGGAATTCGGGACCGGATGACCGCTCACCCTTACGTAAGTGACAGCTGTTTGGGGAGAGTTGTCCGAGCTGTGATCGAGGCGTGACGCAATTCCGCCATACGTCATGACGGACAAGTGGGCGCACAAGGGGCATTGGGGGGCTGCGGAAGCACCCCGGAAGGGTCGCGGTAACCGCGCCGCGAGCCACCGCGTCCTCGCGGACGGAGAGCGAACCCCGGGGAAACCGCCTAGCGTCACCTCGTGCAGAAAGAACTCCGGGTGGCGGCCTACGCCGTATGCGTACGCGACGGCCACGTCCTGCTGGCCCGCTGGGTCGCGGGCGACGGCAGCAAACGCTGGACGCTGCCCGGCGGCGGCATGGACCACGGCGAGGACCCCTACGACACCGTGATCAGGGAGGTCGACGAGGAGACCGGGTACGTCGTCGAGCCGGTCGCGCTCCTCGGCGTCGACTCCCTGCGCCGCCGCTACCCGCGCCGGCTCGGCGCCGTCGCCGACTTCCACGGCCTGCGGATCGTCTACGAGGGCCGGATCACCGGCGGCACCCTGCGCAACGAGACCGAGGGATCCACCGACCTGGCGGCCTGGCACCCCCTGGACGCCGTGCCCGGTCTCGACCGCGTCGGTCTCGTCGACATCGGCCTGAGCCTCTGGCGCACCCGGCCCGCCGACGGCCACGGCCACTCCGCGGGCCCGGCCGATCCGGAGCGCTGACCCCGCCAACTGCCTTCCCTTCCCCGGAAGGTGAACGTGGAGTGACCGGTCCCTCTCCGGCCGGAGAGGGATGCGTGACCGCGCAGGGTGTCGGGTGATCCACGTACGGTGATCTGCGCCGACCGTTGCTGCCTCGTTCACGCGCAGGTCATCCCCGCTGCCAACGATCCAGTACGAGCGGGCAGTTCGCAGGCCGCAGTCAGGCCCGGGCCGCCCGCGACCACTGCCGAAGCGTTCGCACCCGGGGAGACCGCGCCATGCCGCGCATACGCTCTGTCGCCACCGCAACCGCCACGGCCGCGACCGACGCGGCCTCCGCCGTGGCCGGACTCGACCGCCGCGCGTTCCTCGCCGCCGCCGGAGCGGTCACCCTCTCCGCGGGGATCGGCTACGCCCTCGGCCCCGGCGCGGGCCCCGGCAACGCCGCGCCCGCCGGCCGGGCCACCGTCCCGCACTCCCGCCCGGCGCCCGCCGCACCCCTCATGCCGTACAAGAACGGCACCACCCTGCTCACCGCCGCCGCACCGCGGGGCGGCCCCGGCTACCGGCGGCTCGGGGAGGGACCCGCCTGGCACCGCGTCGTGCGGGGCGACCTCGCGGCGGCCAGGGCGGGCCGCGAGAACCGGCGCACCGCGCTCGCCGCCTTCGTGCAATTCACCGACCTGCACCTCGTCGACGTACAGCACCCCCTGCGCTACGAGTACCTGCGCGCCCAGACCGCCAGCGCCTGGCGGCCCCACGAGTCCCTGTCCGTGGCCGGCGCCGTCGCCCTCGTCGAGCGGGTCAACGCCCTGCGCGGCGCGCCCGCCACCGGCGCGCCCCTGCACTGCGTCGTGACGACCGGCGACAACACCGACAACAACTCCCGCTCCGAACTGGACTGGTTCCTCACGGTGATGAGCGGCGGCCGCATCAGGCCCAACACCGGCGACCCGCGCCACTACGAAGGCGTGCAGAGCAGCGGCCTCAAGCTGTACTGGCACCCGGACGACGCCCTGCACGACGCCGACAAGGGGCGCGGCTTCCCGCGCCTGCACGGTTTCCTCGACGCCGCGATCAGCGAGGTCGACAGCCCCGGTCTCGGCCTGCCCTGGTACTCCACGGTCGGCAACCACGACGCCCTGCCCGGCGGCTGCTGGGCGCCCCGGGACCCGTACTTCACCGAGTTCGCCACCGGCGGCAAGAAGCTGATGTCCCTGGACGAGGCGCGCGGAGCGGCCCTGTGGAAGGCGGTGAAGAAGGGCCACGACCCCAAGGGCGCGCACTTCAAGGAGCTCCTCAAGAGCGAGGCGCGCCGCATGCGGCCGGTCACGCCGGACGCCGCCCGCGCGCCCTTCACGCCCGTCGAGTACCTCCAGGCGCACCTCGACCCCGCGCACACCGGCCCCGGTCCGGTCGGCCACGGCTACACGCAGGAGAACCTCTCCGCCGCCACGCAGTACTACTCCTTCCGCATCAGCGACGACGTGCTCGGCATCAGCCTGGACACCACCGACCCCGGCGGCCACTACGAAGGCTCGCTCGGCACCGCCCAACTGCGCTGGCTGGAGCGGGAGCTGGCGGCCAACGAGAAGCGCGACGGCGGCCCTTCGTACGTCGTCGTCCTCAGCCACCACACCAGCAGGACCATGCGCAACCTCCGCGACGACCCGGCCCGGCCCGGCGAGGCCCGGCACGGCGGCGACGAGATCGTCCCGCTGCTCGGCCGCTTCCCCTCCGTCCTCGCCTGGGTCAACGGCCACAGCCACAAGAACGCCATCACCCCGCACCGCACCGCGCACGGCTCCTTCTGGGAGGTCTCCACCGCATCGCACATCGACTTCCCGCAGCTCGCGCGGGTGGTGGAGATCAGCGACAACCACGACGGGACGGTCTCCGTCTTCACCACCCTCATCGAATCCTCGGCCCCGCACCGCACGGACTTCACGGACCTCTCCCCGAGCGGGCTCGCCGCGCTCTACCGCGAGCTGTCCTTCAACGCCCCCGGTGCGAGGCCCACGTTGGGCGGCGAGGCGGGGGACAGGAACACGGAACTGATCCTCAAGAAGGGCTGACCCACCGGAGCGGGGCCGGGCGAACGGCTGGAACACGCCCAACCCGCGCACCGGTGTCAACCTCCGCGCCGGGCCGCCCGGTCCCCCCTGTCGACCACGATCGGTGACGCTCGACAACGAGGGGGAACCACATGGCAGTGCGCGGAAGCCGCCTGCGGGGCGCGGGGGCGATGAGAGCCACGGCGATGGCGCTGACAGCGGGGGTGCTGACGGCGGGGGCGCTCACCGCCCCGGCCTCCGCCGCCGCGCGGCCGGACCGGCACGAGGCGACCGGGCGGGCGCTCGACGGCATCGTCGCCGAGGGCGTGCCCGGGGTGACCGCCCAGGTGCGCGACGAGAAGGGGCCCTGGAACGCCGCTTCGGGCCTCGGGGACCTGAAGCGCAAGACGCCTCGCGGCGAACACGACCGGTTCCGCGTCGGCAGCATCACCAAGACGTTCGTGGCGACCGTGCTGCTGCAGCTGCAGGCGGAGGGCCGGATCGATCTGGACGACACGGTGGGGAAGTGGCTGCCGGGAGTCGTCGAGGGCCACGGTCACGACGGCGACCGGATCACGGTCCGCCAGATCCTCAACCACACCAGCGGGATCGCCGAGTACTCCAAGGACGAGGAGTTCGTACGGAAGGTGTTCGGCAAGGGCTTCTTCAAGCACCGCTACGACACCTGGACGCCCCGGCAGCTGGTGGATCTGGCCATGCGCCACAAGCCGACGTTCGAGCCCGGCGCGGACTGGAGCTACTCCAACACCAACTACATCGTCGCCGGGATGATCATCAAGAAGGTCACGGGGAACGCGTACGGCGACGAGATCGAGCGACGCGTCATCGCCCCCCTCCACCTGAACGCCACCACGGTCCCCGGCACCCGCCCCACCGTGCCGCGACCCAGCTCCCGCGCCTACGGCAAGCTCCCCGCCGACCCCGAGGCCAAGGTCTACGACGTCACCGAGCTCAACCCGTCCGCGGCCGGTTCGGCAGGCGAGATCATCTCCGACTCGGCGGATCTGAACCGTTTCTACGCGGCGCTGCTCGGCGGCAGGCTGCTGCCCGAGGCGCAGCTCGCCGAGATGAAGACGACGGTTCCCGTCGGTGACAAGGGCGCCGGGTACGGGCTCGGCATCTCCGTCCTGAAGCTGCCCTGCGAGGGGACGATCTGGGGCCACGACGGGGGCATCCACGGCTCGTCGTCCCTGGCGGTGACGACCCCGGACGGCCGCCACTCGCTGGCGCTCAACATCAACGGCGACTGGGCGGGCGACGCCGATCCGGTGGTGACGGCGGAGTTCTGCGGCACGTGAGCCGAGTACATGCGAAGGGGCGGAACGCGTGGCCCACGGCGTTCCGCCCCTTCACTCCCCTCCTGCGGCGCAGCTGTCCTACTGGCCCTGGCGTCCTGCTTGCTCCGATGTCCTGCGTACGGCGGTCCGCGCCCGCGTTATCTCGGCAGCACCACCACATACGCCGCCGGGTCGCGGTCGACCGACGCCATCAGCGCGGTCCGCACCACGGTCGCCTGCTGTTCGGCGGAGTCCCTGAGCTTCTTCGGGGTGATGTGGACGACGGTGATGCCGAGCCGCTCCAGATGTTCGCGCTTGCGGACGTACTCCGACCACATCGCGTCCTCGTCCTGGCGCGGCGCCCGCGTGTCCAGCTCGACGGCGACGGCGTGGTCGGGCCAGTAGGCGTCGACGCCGCCCAGGTGCGGGCCGCCGGGCAGCCGCAGGTCGACGTTCCAGAGCGGGTCGGGCAGCCCGTGCTCGGTGACCATCCGGTACAGCCGGTCCTCGGCGATGGCCCGCCCCTCGGCGAGCAGGGAGTCGACGGCGTCCACGACGTGCGGACGGGTGAGCAGCCGCGCGCTGTTCAACTCCCGCACCACCGCCGCCGGTTCGCAGTGCCCGCCGCGCACCGCCTCGGTGAGGAGCCGGCGCACGGCGCCCGCGTCGGTGAGCTGCGCCACGGCGTCGGCGAGCGCGCGCGGCACCGGCGCCACCGGAACTCCCGTGATCTGCTGGGGAGTCGGCATCACCTGGCCGCGCACGAGCCGGGCGAAACCGACGGACCGCAGGCGCCGGGTGCGAGGCACCAGGACGTCGACGCGGTCCAGGGAGAGCAGCGGGGGAGCGGACGAGAAGCGGTGCAGGGCGAGCGCGGCGAGGCCCGTGATCATCGCGTCCGCGTACGGGGCGTGGGCCTCGCCCGCGCGGGGCTGGGCGGGCACGGCCTTGGCGGCACGGACCGGCGGGCGCCCCGCGTACAGCAGCGCGCCGTGCAGCCGCTCTTCGCTGGTCGGCGGCCCGGGGTGCAACAGGCAGACGCCCGGCAGGAGTTGCTGCCAGGGTCCGCCGGGCCGGCAGTGCGTTCCGGCGTCCGCCGCGGTGACGCCGTGCTCGCCGAGCTGCGCGGTGCTCATGACGCGGAGCTGGACGTCGGCGAGGTGCTGGAGGGGGAGCGGGGAGAGCGGGGTGTTGTGGTTCATGACCCGGTCGTTCCCGCGGCCGACCGCCGCGCTAACCGGTGTTACACGCCCGTCGACAAACCCGGACAAGCTCGCCCTAAAGCACGGACGTTCGACTGCCGATGAGCTTCCGCGCGCGAGACCGCCCTGACCTGCGCCGCCGAGGTGAGGCGGGGAGGGGGAGGGGGGGAGGGGGGGGGAGGGGGGCGCCCGGCGCCCGCCCCTCCCCCCGTCGCTCAGACCGCGGCCCCCGCGTCGCAGGCCTGCGCCCGCAGCGAGCGGGCCAGGTCGTCCCGCGCCTCCAGGACCAGGCGGCGCAGGGCGGGCGCGCCCGACTCATGGGCGGTGAGCCACTCGTCCGCCGCCGCCAAAGTCGCCTCGTCGCCCTGGAGATGCGGGAAGAGGCCCTTCACCACGTCCATGCCGATCTGGATGGACCGCTCGGCCCACACCCGCTCGATGGCGGCGAAGTACTTGGCGACGTACGGCGCCGTCAGCTCCCGCTGCGAGGGCCGCGCGAACCCCGAGATCGTCGCCTCGACCAGGGCGTTGGACAGCGCGTCGGACTCCACCACGGCGGCCCACGCCTGCGCCTTGACCGCGGCCGAGGGCCGCGCGGCCAGGCACCGCACCTGGTGCCGCTTGCCGGAAGCCGTGTCGTCGCGGGCCAGTTCGGCCGCGAGGACGTCCTCGCCCGCGACGCCGTGCGAGGCCAGCGGGGAGAGGAACGCCCAGCGCAGCTCCTGGTCGACGTCCAGGCCGTCGATCTTGGCGGTGCCCTCCAACAGGCCCTGAAGCAGCTGCAGGTCGGCCGCCGAGGAGGCCACGGTGGCGAAGAACCGCGCCCACGTCAGCTGGTGCTGGCTGCCCGGCTCGGCGAGCCGCAGCTCGCGCAGCGCGCCCTCGGCGAGGTCCCGGCCGCCCTCCTCGCGCCAGGCGGGCGCGGCGTAGTGGGTGAGGGCGGAGCCGGCCCAGGCGTGCAGCATCTGCAGCACGCCGATGTCGCTCTCGCGCCCGGCGAAACGCAGCACCAGACCGATGAAGTCACGGGCGGGCATCAGACCGTCCCGCGTGAGGTTCCACAGCGAGGACCAGCACTGGGCGCGGGCCAACGGGTCGGTGATGTCGCCGAGATGGCCACGCAGCGTGGCGAGCGAGTTCTCGTCGAAGCGGCTCTTGCAGTACGTGAGGTCGTCGTCGTTGACCAGGATCAGCTCGGGCGCCGCCTCACCGGCCAGCTCGGCGACGACCGTGCGCGGGCCTTCGACGTCGGCCTCCGCGCGAGCGTACCGCTCGAGCTCGCCGCCGGCCGCCCTGCGGTACAGGCCCACGGCCACGCGGTGCGGCCGCAGTTCGGGGTGGGACTCGGCGGCCTCCTGGAGGACGGAGAGCTCGGTGATGCGGCCCTCCGCGTTCAGAATGACCTGCGGGGTCAGGGAGTTGACGCCCGCCGTCTGCAGCCAGGCGCGCGACCAGGCCGCCATGTCGCGCCCGGAGGTCTCCTCCAGGACCGAGAGCAGGTCGCCGAGGACCGTGTTGCCGTACGCGTGCCGCTTGAAGTAGCGCCGGGCGCCCTCCAGGAACGCGTCACGTCCGACGTACGCGAGGAGCTGCTTGAGGACCGAGGCGCCCTTGGCGTACGTGATCCCGTCGAAGTTGAGCTTGGCGTCCTCCAGGTCGCGGATGTCCGCCGTGACCGGGTGGGTGGAGGGCAGCTGGTCGGCACGGTAGGCCCACGCCTTGCGGTTGTTGGCGAAGGTGATCCAGCCGTTGGTGAAGCGGGTGGCCTCGACCATCGAGAAGGAGCCCATGAAGTCGGCGAAGGACTCCTTGAGCCACAGGTCGTCCCACCAGCGCATGGTGACGAGGTCGCCGAACCACATGTGGGCCATCTCGTGCAGGATCACGTTGGCCCGGCGCTCGTACGACGCCTGGGTCACCTTGCCGCGGAAGATGAACTCCTCGCGGAAGGTCACCAGGCCCGGGTTCTCCATCGCGCCGAGGTTGTACTCCGGGACGAACGCCTGGTCGTACTTCCCGAAGGGGTACGGGTAGTCGAAGTGGTCGTGGAAGAAGTCCAGGCCCTGCTTGGTGACGAGGAAGACGTCGTCGGCGTCGAAGTGCGGGGCGAGGCCCTTGCGGCACATCGCGCCGAGCGGGATCTCCAGGCGCGTGCCGTCGTCGAGGACGCGCTCGTAGGAGTCCGTCACGTAGTGGTAGGGGCCCGCGACGACCGCCGTGATGTACGTCGAGATCGGCTTCGTCTCGGCGAACTTCCACACGCCGTCGGACAGTTCGCCCACGCCGTTGGACCAGGCGGTCCACCCCTCGGGCGCCTGCACCTGGAAGCGGTAGGGCGCCTTGAGGTCGGGCTGCTCGAAGTTGGCGAAGACGCGGCGGGAGTCCGCGGGCTCGTACTGCGTGTAGAGATAGACCTCGCCGTCCTCGGGGTCGACGAAGCGGTGCATGCCCTCACCGGTGCGGCTGTAGGCGCACTGGGCGTCCACCACCAGTTCGTTCTCCTCGGCCAGATCCTCCAGCGCGATCCGGGTGCCGTCGAAGACCTCGGAGGGGTCCAGGTCCCTGCCGTTGAGGGAGAGGGCCGTGACGCTCGGGGCGATCAGGTCCGCGAAGGTCGCGGCGCCCGGCTCGGCGCTGCGGAACCGGATCGTGGTGACCGACCGGAACGTGCGCGGTTCCTGACCGCTCTCGCCGACCGCCGAACGCAGGTCGAGGAAGACCTCGTATCCGTCGACGGAGAGCAGCGCTGCCCTCTCGCGGGCCTCGTCGCGGGACAGATTCTCACCGGGCACGGGCGGCACTCCCTTGTGACTCGCATGGCTGTGTGACTTGCGTGGTGCGACTTGCGTGGTGTGGCTCGGCATGACGCACATGACGCGCGTCACTCGTACGAATGTCTACGATCCTCGCATGTGCCGTCTGCGGCCGACATCCGGGAATGCCCCGGTGCGCCACTGACGTTTTCCCGGCCAGATGCGAACGCATTCCCTAGGGAGAGACATGTCCGAGAACGGCAGCAAGACCCCCGTCGACTTCTGGTTCGACCCGCTGTGCCCCTGGGCCTGGATGACGTCGCGCTGGATGCTCGAGGTCGAGAAGCTCCGTGACGTCGAGGTCCGCTGGCACGTGATGAGCCTCGCCGTCCTGAACGAGAACAGGCACGACGAGCTCCCCGACGAGTACCGCGAGATGCTGGAGACGAGGGCCTGGGGCCCCGTCCGCGTCGTCGTCGCCGCCCAGCAGGAGCACGGCGAGGAGATCACCGGAGCGCTCTACACCGCGCTCGGCACCCGCTTCCACAACCGGGGCGAGGGCGCCACCCGCGAGGCCGTCGTCGGCGCCCTGGAGGACGTCGGTCTGCCCGCGGGGCTGGTCGACCACATGGACTCGGACGCGTACGACGCGGAGCTGCGCGCCTCCCACAAGGAGGGCATCGACAAGGTCGGCCAGGATGTCGGCACGCCCGTGATCGCCGTGCCCGGCGCGAACGGCGAGCAGATCGCCTTCTTCGGTCCCGTCGTGACCCCGGCGCCCAAGGGCGAGGCCGCGGCGCGGCTCTGGGACGGCACGCTGCTCGTGGCGTCGACGCCGGGCTTCTACGAGATCAAGCGGACCCGCACGGAGGGCCCCAACTTCGAGTGAGCCCCGAGTGGGTCCGCAACAGAAAGGCCCCCGTGAGTCACGTCCTCACGGGGGCCTTTCCTCTGTCCGCCCGCCTCGGGAAGGTTGAGAAGACGATCACGAGGCAGGACGTCCGACGGCCGTCGCCGGGGGAAGCTCGGCGACGGCCGTGACTCAGGGAGCCAGCAGCAGGCTGTTGACCCGCTCCTTGGCGGCGGCGTAGCGCTTGGCCACGTCCTGCCAGTTGACGACCTCCCACATGGCCTCGATGAAGTCGACCTTCTGGTTCTTGTACTGCAGGTAGAAGGCGTGCTCCCAGGCGTCGAAGACCAGGATCGGCGTCGAGCCCTGGCCGACGTTGCCCTGGTGGTCGTAGATCTGCTCGACGATGAGGCGGTTGCTGAGCGGCTCGTAGGCGAGCACGCCCCAGCCCGAACCCTGCGTCGTCGCCGAGGCCTTGGTCAGCTGGGCCTTGAACTTGGCGAAGGAGCCGAAGGACTCGGTGATGGCGTCCGCGAGGTCACCGACACCGTCGGCGGCCAGCGGCTCGCCGCCGCCGCCGTCCTTCGGGCTGTTCATGTTGTGCCAGTAAATGCTGTGCAGGATGTGGCCGGAGAGGTGGAAGGCCAGGTTCTTCTCCAGGCCGTTGATGGCGCCCCACGTCTCCTTGTCGCGAGCCTCCTCCAGCTGCTCAAGGGTGTCGTTCGCGCCCTTCACGTACGCCGCGTGGTGCTTGTCGTGGTGCAGCTCGATGATCTGCGGGTTGATGACGGGTTCGAGCGCCGCGTAGTCGTACGGAAGTTCAGGAAGCGTGTAAATGGCCATGAGTCCGAGCCCTCCGACTGCTGCTCTGCTGTGGTGCGCTGTTGTGTTGCTCAACTTATTGCAAGTCTTTCGCAACTGCAGGCTAGCAGCAGGAACGGCGCGAAGTTGATCAGCCCTTCGTCCTAGGTCCGGGTGGGAATATCTGCGCATACGACGAAGCCCCGGACCGCGAGGTCCGGGGCTTCGGGCTTCGGAGGGCGCGGCTAGACGGCCGCCGCCGCCCGCTTCTCCGCCGTCTTCTGCCGCACGAAGCCGATCACGGCGAGCACCAGCGTCAGCGCGCCCGTGGCGAGGAGCTGCTTGCGCGTGTCCGGCTGGTCCGTCATCAGGTAGAACACGTACGCCATCGCGGCCAGCGCCACCCAGGTCAGGAACGGGAACGCCCACATCTTGATGACCAGCGTCTCGGGCGCCTCGCGCTCCGTCCTGCGGCGCAGGATCAGCTGCGAGACGGCGATGAAGATCCAGACCATCAGGATCATCGCGCCGATCATGTTGAGCAGCCAGGGGAAGACGTCGTCCGGACGCCAGTAGCTGAGCAGCACGCAGACGAAGCCGAAGACCGAGGAGGCGAGCACCGCGAGGCGCGGCACGCCGCCCGAGACCTTGCCGAGCGCCCGGGGGCCCTGGCCGCGCTCGATCAGGGAGTACGACATGCGCGAGGCGCCGTAGATGTTGGCGTTCATCGCGGAGAGCAGGGCGACCAGGACGATGACGTTCATGATCTCGCCGGCGGCGGGGATGCCCAGGTGGTCGAGCGTGGCCACGTACGGGCCCTTGGCGACGACTTCCTTGTTGTCCCACGGCAGCAGCGTGACGACGACGAGCATGGAGCCGACGTAGAAGACGGCGATGCGCCACATCGCCGTGCGCACGGCCTTGGCGACGCTCTTGACCGGGTTCTCGGACTCGGCGGCCGCGATCGTGACGGTCTCCAGACCGCCGTAGGCGAAGACGGAGGCGAGGAGGCCGATGATCAGGCCGTCCGTGCCGTTCGGCATGAAGCCGCCCTCGCCGGTGAGGTTCTCCAGGCCGGGGGCGGAGGTGTCGGAACCGGGCAGGATGCCGAGGATCGCGAGCACGCCGATGCCGAGGAAGAGCGTGATGGCGCCGACCTTGAGGGCGGCGAACCAGAACTCGAACTCGCCGAAGTTCTTCACGGCCGTCAGGTTGGTGGCGCAGAACACCAGCATGAAGAGGGCGACCCACGCCCACTCCGGGCTGTCCGGGAACCAGCCGACCATGATCTTCGCGGCGCCGATGCCCTCCAGGCCGACGGCGACGCAGAGCAGGAACCAGAAGCCCCAGCCGGCGGTGAAGCCCGCCCAGGGGCCGATGGCCCGCTCGGCGTGGACGGAGAACGAGCCCGACGCGGGATTCGCGGCCGACATCTCGCCGAGCATGCGCATCACGAGCATGACGAGCGCGCCGGACACCGCATAGGCGAGGACGATCGAGGGGCCTGCCGCGGCGATGCCCGCCCCGGAGCCCACGAAGAGTCCGGCGCCGATCACGCCACCGAGGGCGATCATGGAGAGGTGCCGCTGCTTGAGGCCGTGGACGAGCGGGGAGTCGGCCTTGGGTGCTGCGTCAGGTGCTGTGTCCTGAGGGGTGGACGTCCGAGACATGGGCGTGCCCTGTTCAGTAGCCGAGACGGGGGAGAGAGCGGCCCACAGTCTGAGCTGCGGCACCGCTGACAGGGAACAGCTGACCGCTATACGGACACGACGCTCACACGTTGTGAAGGAACACGCACAACAAGTTCATCTGTTGTTAACGTGCACCTCGCGCCACTCCCGCAGCCCCGCGACCGCGAGGACGAGCCCCGTCGCCCCCGCCGACCAGAGCAGCTGCGGCCGCGCCGCCTCGTCCGTCAGCATCAGCACGAGCACGGCGGCCATCGCGGCCAGCGCCGCCCACGTCAGATACGGGAACGCCCACATCCGAAGGACCAGCCGCTCCGGCGCCTCGCGCTCGATGCGCCGGCGAAGGCGCAGCTGCGAGAGCGCGATCAGCGCCCAGACGAAGAGGAGCACCGCGCCGACCGAGTTGAGCATGTAGAGGAAGACGGAGTCCGGCCACTTCAGATTGAGCAGGACCGAGACGAAGCCGAAGGCGACGGACACGAGGACCGCGCGGCGCGGCACCCCGCCCCTGCCCACCGCCAGCAGCGCCTTCGGCGCCTCGCCGCGCTCGGCCAGCGAGAAGACCATCCGGGACGAGCCGTAGAGGTTGGCGTTGAGCGCCGAGAGCAGCGCCACGAACACCACGATGTTCATGATCGTCCCGGCGGACGGCACCCCGATCGAGTCCAGGACCTTCACGTACGGACTGGCTCCGGCCCGCTGCGCCGTCCAGGGCAGCACCGTCACGATGACGAGCATCGACCCGACGTAGAAGAAGAGGATCCGGTAGACCGCGCTGCGCACCGCGCGGGCCACCGAGCGCACCGGGTCGTCGGACTCGGCCGCGGCGATCGTCACGACCTCCAGACCGCCGAACGCGAAGACGACGGCGAGGACTCCGGAGACGACGCCCTCCCAGCCGTTCGGCAGGAAGCCGCCCTGTCCGGTGAGGTTCGTCAGGCCCGCCGGGTCCGTGTCCGGCAGCACCCCGAAGACCGCGAGCAGCCCGAGGACCAGGAACGCCACGATCGCGAAGACCTTCAGGGCCGCGAACCAGAACTCGAACTCGCCGAAGTTCTTCACCGAGGTGAGGTTGGCCGCGGTGAAGACGATCATGAAGATCAGCACCCAGGCCCACTGCGGCACCGCGGGCGCCCAGCCGTTCGCGATCTGCGCGGCGCCGGTCGCCTCCACGGCGAGCACGACCACGAGCAGGAACCAGTAGAGCCAGCCGACGCTGAAGCCGGCCCAGCGGCCGAGGGCGCGTTCGGCGTGCACGGAGAAGGAGCCCGAGGCGGGCATCGCGGCGGACATCTCGCCGAGCATCCGCATCACGCACATCGCGAGCGCGCCCGCGATCAGGTACGAGACGACGATGCCGGGGCCCGCGACGGAGATCCCGGCGCCCGACCCCACGAAGAGCCCGGCGCCGATCACGCCGCCGAGGCCGAGCATGGTGAGGTGGCGCTGCTTGAGGCCGCCCCCCAGGGGCTCCTGGCCGGTTCCCGTCGCGGGCGGGTGCCCCGCGCTCGGGGAAGGGTGCGCACAATCCCCGGTGCCGGGTGCCGATGCGTCGGGGGGTGCGTCGTGCATGGTGCTCAGGCTGCTCTCGGGCTCACAGAACTTTGGTGGGACCCTACAGTCTCCCCGCGCGGCAGCCCTTCGCGCAAAACGAGGCGCCCACCCGCCGACCTCCGTGACGAGCATCACGCCGCCCGAGGTGTACATGGGTTCCTTTGTACGGAGCCCACCAAGGCCCGGCCCCGGGGTTGTCGCCCGGTGACCGTGTTGCCGCGCGGGGGCCTGGGATAGCGTCGACGCGTCCCAACCTGCCCTCGTTCCCGCGGAGTCACCGATGAGCATCGCCGCTGCCACCACCCGCCCCGGCCAGGTCCTCGCCGACCTGCTGCCCGCGTCCCGCGTGAAGGACGCGGCCCTCGTGCTCGGCGGCGCCGCGCTCACCGGGATCGCCGCCCAGATCGCGGTGCCCGTGCCGGGCTCCCCGGTGCCGGTGACCGGGCAGACCTTCGCCGCGCTGCTCGTCGGCACCTCGCTGGGCGCCCGCCGCGGCTTCCTCTCGCTCGCCCTGTACGCCCTCGTGGGCATGGCGGGCATGCCGTGGTTCGCGCAGGCGGGCTCCGGCGTCGCCGCGCCCTCCCTCGGCTACGTCCTCGGCATGCTGCTCGCCGCCACGGTCGTGGGCGCCCTCGCCCGCCGGGGCGGCGACCGCTCCGTGCTGCGCACCGCGGGCACGATGGTCCTCGGCTCCGCGATCATCTACGCGGTCGGCGTCCCCTACCTGGCCGCCGCCACCGGCATGTCGCTGACCCAGGCCGTCGCCGCCGGGCTCACGCCCTTCCTGATCGGCGACGCCCTGAAGGCCGCGCTCGCGATGGGCGCGCTGCCCACGGCGTGGAAGTTCCTCGACCGCTGAGCGGTCACCGCGTTCAGCCGATGCCGATGCTGATGTTGTAGTTGTGCCTGAAGAGGTTCGCCGGGTCGTACGTGGCCTTCACCGCGGCGAGCCTCTTCAGCGTTTCCGGGTCGTACAGCCCCTGGGTCCGGTCGTTGCCGCCGAAGACGAAGTTGAGCGAGCGCCCCAGGGTCTGCGGCGCCACGAGCCCGAACGCCTCCGCGTGCACCTTCCGGGCGGTCTCGACGTCCGTCCCGTCCAGCGGTGTGAGGAGCCGGACCAGCCAGCCCGCCTCGCGGTAGGGCACCGCGTTCCCCGCGGGCCGTGCGAGGGCGCCGCCCAGGTGGTTGAACTGCAGGATGTGCATCGCGGCCGCACGGGGCCCGGTCAGCGCCAGAAGCTCACCGGCCGCCGTCGCGTCGAGGCCGCTCAGGACCGCGTTGTCGCCGTAGAACGCGTGCGGGAAGTCCGGGTCGCCGTGGATCGTGGGGCTCTCGGCGTACGGCATCTCGCGCAGCGTGTCGGACACGGTGGGCCCGAGCTCCCGCAGGGGTGCCACGATCCGCTCGCCCTCGGCCCGCGAGCCGGTGAACGCGACCCGGATCAGGACGAGGTAGCGGCCCCTCAGGTGGGGCGGCAGATCCGGGAGGTCCGGGTACACCAGGGCCGCGAGGGACGACGTCAGCTCGTCGGGCAGGGTCCGCGTCCACTCCTCGTAGCCGCGCAGCACGGCGGCCGGGTCGACCGCGGTGCCGTCGAAGGTGAGGGCGCCGCCGTACAGCCTGGTCACCGGCACCAGGCCGATCTCCAGCTCCGTGACGACGCCGAGGTTCGCGCCGCCGCCGAGCAGGCCCCAGAACAGCTCCGGGTCGCTCTCGGCCGTGACGTGGCGCGGGACGCCGTCCGCGGTGACGACGTCGAGCGAGCGGACGTGGTCGGCCGCGTATCCGAACTCCCGGCCCAGGATGCCGAGTCCGCCGCCGAGCGTGTACGAGACGACGCCGACGCTCGGTGCGGTGCCGTTCAGCGGGGCGAGGCCGTGCGGCGCCGCGGCCTCGGCGACCCGGCCCCAGCGGGCGCCCGCGCCGACGGTGACGGTGCGGGCCCGCGGGTCCACCCGGACCGCGTCCATCCGCCGGGTACTGATCAGGACGCCGCCCTCCGAGTCACCCGGCACGCCGTGCCCGGTGGCCCGCACGCCGACGGGCAGGCCGGCCCCGGCGGCGTACGACACCGCGGCGACGACGTCGTCGGTGTTCTCGGCGCCGACGACGAGGGCGGGCCGCGTCGCGAAGCCGGTCTGCATTCCGGCGAGTTCCTCGCCGTATCCGGCGTCGTCCGGCCGGAACACGAATCGCTGTGCGGTGAAGTCCACGGGTGCCTCCGTTGTCTGGTCCGACACGAAGAGCATTCCGCACCGCCGGGGCGCTCCGGCGTCGGCTCCTGCGCGGCTCCACCGGGACTCCGGTGTACGGCGCAGCCCCCGCGGGCGGTCCCGCGGGGGCTGCGTGGGAGTGCGGAGAGCGGCGGGGTCAGGCGTCGGTCCGGTCCGCGCCGACGGTGGCGTCCCGGGGCCTGACCTTCTCCCGGACGAGCGAGAAGACGACCACGAACGCGGCCGCGAGGAGCGAGAGGAGCACCTGCTTGCGGCCGGTCTCGTCGGTCAGCATGTAGACGAGCACGAAGGAGATCATCGCGATCGTGACCCACGTCAGGTACGGGAAGAGCCACATCTTCACGACGAGCTTCTCCGGCTCCTCGCGCAGGATGATCCCGCGCATCCGCAGCTGCGTGAAGCTGATCATCAGCCACACGAAGAGGGCCACCGCGCCCGAGGAGTTCAGCAGGAAGTCGAAGACGGTGTCCTTCCACTGGTAGTTGAACCAGACGGCGACGAAACCGAAGACGACGGAGCCGAGGATCGCGGCCTGCGGCACGCCGCGGGAGTTGGTCCGCGCGAAGGCCTTGGGCGCGTCGCCGCGCTGACCGAGCGAGAAGGCCATGCGCGACGCGGTGTAGAGGCCGGAGTTGAGGCAGGAGAGCACGGCGGTGAGGACGATGACGTTCATGACCTGACCGGCGTGCGGGATGCCGATCGAGTTCAGCGCGGCGACGTAACTGCCGTCCTTGGTGATCGACTTGTCGTTCCACGGCAGGAGGGTGATGACGACGAGGATCGAGCCCAGGTAGAAGACGCCGATGCGCCAGATGACGCTGTTCGTCGCCTTGGTGACCGCGCGCTGCGGGTCCTCGGACTCACCGGCGGCCAGCGTGACGATCTCGCTGCCCATGAAGGAGAAGACGACCATCAGCACACCGGTGAGGATGGCGCCCGCGCCCTTGGGCATGAAGCCGCCCGCGTCCGTGAGGTGCGCGAATCCGTCGCCGGGGTTGTCGGAGCCGGGCAGCACGCCGAAGACGGCGAGCAGGCCGATGATCACGAAGCCGCCGATGGCGACGACCTTGATCCCGGCGAACCAGAACTCGAACTCGCCGTACGAGCCCACCGAGACGAGGTTCGTGGCGGTGAGCACCACCATCACGATGAGCGCCCAGCCCCACTGCGGGACGGCGGGTATCCAGCCGTTCAGGATCACGGCGCCCGCGGTGGCCTCCACCGCGAGGACGACGACCCAGAAGAACCAGTACAGCCAGCCGATGGAGAAGCCCGCCCAGCGGCCGAGCGCCTGGTCGGCATAGGTGGAGAAGGAGCCGGACGCGGGCCGGGCGGCGGCCATCTCGCCGAGCATCCGCATCACGAGGACGACCATCGTGCCGACGAGGGCGTACGAGACGAGGATGGCGGGCCCGGCGGCCGCGATGCCGGAGCTGGAGCCGACGAAGAGACCGGCGCCGATCACACCGCCGATGGCGATCATGGAGAGGTGGCGGTTCTTGAGACCCGCTTTCAGGCCGTCGCCGTGGTCACCGGTGTCGCCAGACCGCGGATCCCCAGGGGGATGGGGGGTGCTGTCTGCCTTCGCAAGGGAGGGTTGCGAGGTCATGGACGAATCCTTAAGTTCTCGGGTCACGAGCCCCCGCATTCAAACTCAGGGGTGAACGGGACGGAAGTCCTGAATCCGGATCGTTGTATTACGACGAATGGCCTGGACCAAGGTCCCGACCTGGGAGATCGAGGAACCGCCCCGGTCGCGGCTACCCGCCTCCCGGCGTGCCACACTCGGACCCATGCGCGTGTACCTCGGCTCGGATCATGCCGGCTACGAACTCAAGAACCACTTGGTCGAATGGCTCAAGAGCCACGGCCACGAGCCCGTCGACTGCGGGCCCCACATCTATGACGCCCAGGACGACTACCCGCCGTTCTGCCTGCGCGCCGCGGAGAAGACCGCCGCGGACCCGGAGGCACTCGGCATCGTCATCGGCGGCTCCGGGAACGGCGAGCAGATCGCCGCGAACAAGGTGAAGGGCGTGCGGGCGGCCCTGGCCTGGAGCGAGCAGACCGCGGCGCTCGGCCGTGAGCACAACGACGCGAACGTGATCTCGATCGGCGGCCGCATGCACACGGAGGAAGAGGCGACGAAGTTCGTCGAGATCTTCCTGGCGACGCCGTACTCGGGTGAGGAGCGCCACACGCGGCGCATCGAGATGCTCTCCGCGTACGAGGAGTCCGGGGAGCTGCCCCCGATTCCCGCCGGGCACCCCCAGCAGTAGGCACCGCCACGGGGCTCCGCCCCGGACCCCGCTCCTCAATCGCCGGAGGGGCTGAATCCCAGCCCCTCCGGCGTCACCGCCCAACCCCCGGAGGGACCCGTGCCGGAGGGGCACACCATCCACCGCCTCGCGGACGATCACCGTGAGCGGTTCGCCGGCGCACCGGTCACCGTCCGCAGCCCGCAGGGCAAGTTCGCCGACAGCGCCGCCCTGCTCACCGGGCAGGTGATGGACGCCGCCGAGGCCCACGGCAAGCACCTCTTCCTCGGCTTCGCCGACACCGGGTGGATCCACGTCCACCTCGGGCTGTTCGGCAAGTACACCCTCGGTCCGACCCCCGCCCCGCCCCCCACGGACACCGTCCGCCTCCGGCTCCAGAACGACGCGTACCACTCCGACCTCCGCGGCCCCACCACCTGCGCCCTCATCACGGACGACGAGAAGCAGGCGATACACGCCCGGCTCGGCCCGGACCCCCTGCGCGCCACGGACGACCCGGAGAAGGCCTACCGCCGCATCTCCCGCAGCCGCACGACGATCGCCGCCCTCCTCATGGACCAGAAGGTCATCGCGGGCGTCGGCAACGTCTACCGCGCGGAGGTCCTCTTCCGGCACGGCATCGATCCGTACACCCCGGGCAAGGACGTCACCGAGGCGCAGTGGAACGCGATCTGGGCGGACCTCGTCGCCCTGATGCGCGAGGGTGTCCGCCTCAACCGCATCGACACCGTCAGGCCCGAGCACACCCCCGAGGCGATGGGCCGCCCGCCGCGCGTCGACGACCACGGCGGCGAGGTGTACGTCTACCGCAGGGCGAACCAGCCCTGCCACCTCTGCGGCGGCGAGATCCGCACCGCGGACCTCGCGGCCCGCAACCTCTTCTGGTGCCCGGCCTGCCAGCGGCCCGCCTGACGTCCTAGAACCCGTGCGGCAGCCACGGGGCGACGTCCGAAGCGAAGGCCACCGAGGCCTCGGTCAGCGCTCCCTGGCGCAGCTCCCGCACCCGGCCCGCGGCCGCCAGGGACGTCAGGGAGACGCCGCCGAGGTAGGCGGCGCCCAACTCCCGTACGGAGAGCGCGAGTTCGGGTGTGTCGTCGGTTCGCTCGCACGAGGCGCCCTTGGTGTCGCCGGTGAGTCGCCAACGTCCCTCGTTCCAGGGGCAGAAGGCGTCCTCGACCTCGAACACCACGTCCACGGGCGCCTGATACGTACGCGCCTCGAGGGCCGCACCGACCTCCACGAGCCGCACGTACAGCGAGTCCCGCACCGAGATGTCGCAGCGGCGCACGTCCGAGACCAGCCGCAGCAGCGCGTCGTCGACCGGGCGGTTGCGGGCGAGGACCGACGTCGTCAGGTCGATGTCGAACAGGAACCGCCACAGCGCCGCGTACGCCGCCGGGTCCAGGGCCTCCAGATCGCGCACGTGGACCACGCCCTTGGGGCCCTGCCAGTCCCATTCGGGCTTCACCGCGTACCGCGCGTACCCGACGAGCTCACCCGCCCGTTCGGCGAGCACGCACTGCAGCGGTGAGGTGCCGCCGCGCTCGCCCTGCGGGTCGAGGAGCCCGAGGCGCTCCCAGCCCGGCTGCCGGGCCAGCATGCCCGGGCGCTCCGTCACCCGGCGTGCGTAGAGCGCCTCGCACGCGTCGTGGACGTCGGCGGGCTTCGCGTACCGCAGGCGTACGTCGTCCGTACCGGCCGGGACGGACAGGCTCACCCGGGTCGTGTCGATGTCGGCCCGCATCTGGTGGGTGGCCGCGCCGTACCCGAACCGGCCGTAGATGACCGGCTCCGACGCGGTGAGCACGGCGAGCGGCTCGCCCCACGCACGTACGTCGTCCAGCTGCCGCCGCATCATCGACGTCAGGATGCCGCGCCGCCGGTGCGTGGCCGAGACGCCGACCATCGTCACGCCCGCCGCGTCCACCAGCGCGCCGCCCGGCACCGCGAGACGGAAGGAGAACGCCCCCGCCGACCCCACGCACGCCTCCCCGTCCCACACGCCGATCGACCGGTCGTACTCGGTGAGCGCGCGCCACAGCTCCCGCTCGTCGTCCGAGTCCGCGACGCCTCCGAACGCGAGCTCCAGAGCCCCGAACCACGTCTCCCAGTCGCCCTTGCCGAGCACCCGCATCTCTGTCGTCATATGCCATGACTACCAGGGCAACAGGTCTGCTGCGACAGGATTTCCGCGCTCCGGGGAGCCCGTCGCGGCCCGCCCCCGGCGCGCCTGGGACGGGGGACAACTGGGACCTCCCGTGCGAAGTGCGCGGCCCGCTGGATAAGGTCCACGAGCAATGGCGGTACGAGGAGAAGGGCGCGCGCGGCGCGAGCGAGGCGAGCGGCGTGCGGAAGCCGAGACGTTCACGGCCCGGATGAAGAAGCGTCTGCACCGGGTCCGCATCGTGCTGCGCAAGTCCGGGGTCGACTACTTCCGCGGCGACGGCTCCGACTGGATCGCCCTGGCCGGACTCCTGCTGACCGTCCCCGTGATCACGTGCTGCACGATCGTCAACAACGTGTGGTGCGCGCCCGCCGCCCTCGTGCTGCCCATCGTCGCGGGCGGCCTGCTCCTGCGCCCCGCCAGCCTGCTCGGTCTGTACGCGGCGTCGGCGGTGGCCCTCATCGTCGAGTCCGTCCAGCTCGGCCCGTACACCGAAGGCGTCTCCCGGGTCACCCCCGGCACCGTCCTCGTGGTCGCCGCCTGCGGCTTCTTCGGCCTCCTCATCGCCCAGTTCCGCAGCCGGGTCGGCGTGCCCTGGCGCGGTGGCGGCACGATGCTCTTCGACCTGCGTGAACGCATCCGCGTCCAGAGCAAGTTGCCGAAGCTGCCGCGCGGCTGGCACCGCGAGATGGCGCTGCGCCCGGCCGGCGGCCAGTCCTTCTCCGGCGACTTCGTGGTCGCCGCCCGCACGAACGGCGGACGCACCCTGGAGGCCGTGCTCACCGACGTCTCGGGCAAGGGCATGGACGCGGGGTCGCGGGCGCTCCTCCTCTCCGGCGCGTTCGGCGGCCTGCTCGGCTCCCTGCCCCCGCACGCCTTCCTGCCCGCCGCCAACGGCTACCTGCTCCGCCAGGACTGGGACGAGGGCTTCGCGACCTCCATCCACCTCGTCCTCGACCTGGAGACCGGCGACTACGAACTCTTCTCCGCGGGCCACCCGCCGGGCCTCCAGCTCAGCGCGGGCAGCGGCCGCTGGGAGGAGAAGACGGGCCGGGGCCCGCTCCTCGGCGTCTACGACGGCGCACAGTTCGACCCCGTCAAAGGCGTGCTGCGCCCCGGCGACGTCCTGATGCTCTTCACGGACGGCCTGGTGGAAACCTCCGACCGCGACATCGCCGAGGGCATCGACCGGCTGACGGGTGAGGCCGACCGGTACGTGGCCGGTGGTTTCCACGGCGCGGCCTGGCACCTCATCGAGGCGGTCGCGAAGGACGTGAACGACGACAGGGCGCTGCTGTTGATCTGCCGGGAGGCGTGAGGCTACGGCACGCTGTCCGCCGAGGCCCGCTCTTCCTTGCCGGACGGCCCGGGACCGGCCGGCGCGTGGTCGCGACCGCCCGGCAGCATCCGCGCCAGCCACTCCGACCGCCCCGCCGCCAGCGGCCCGAGGACCGCGAGCAGCAGCACGTACCCCGCGATGAAGGGCGAGAGCCGGGCGTCGAGGCCCGCACCCGCCGCCATCGTGGCGAGGATCAGGGCGAACTCGCCGCGGGCGAGCAGGGTGGTGGAGATGTTGGCCGCGGGGCCCGCCCCGAAGCCGTACACGCGGGCCGCGCCGAGCCCGGCGAGGACGTTCATCAGGAGCGTCACCGCGACGGCGGCGAGGACCGGCCACACCACCACCGGCAGGTCACCGGGGTCGATGGAGAGGCCGAACGCGAAGAAGAAGATCGCCCCGAACGCGTCCCGCAGTGGATGCACCAGCTTGCGGACGCGTTCGCCGGACGCCGTGCTGCCGACCATCAGGCCGACCATGAACGCGCCGATCGCGTCGGCGACGCCGAACCACTCCGAGATCCCGGCGACGAAGACCGCGGCGCCTAGGAAGGAGATGACGAGCAGCTCGTCGTCCCGGGTGTCCATGAGCCGCCCGACGACCTTCGTGCCGAAGCGGGCGACGAGGGCGAGCAGCAGCAGGAAGCCGAACGCCTTGCCGCCGTCCATGACCGCCGCCGCGAGGCTGTCGGCGCCGGACAGGACGGGCTGCAGGGCCGCCAGGTAGAGCGCGAGGAAGATGTCCTCGACGACGATGATGCCGAGGATCGGCCTGGTCTCCGGATTGCCGAGCCGGCCCGTGTCGACCAGGACCTTCGTGACGATCGCGGAGGACGAGATGCCGAGCACCCCGGCGAGGACCAGCGCTTCGGAGGTGCCCCAGCCGAGCGCGAATCCGAAGCCCAGGCCGGCGCCGACATTCAGGGCGAGGTAGGTGCCTCCGGCGAGGGCCATCTTGCGGCCGCCCGTCCGGAGATCGTCCAGGTGGAACTCCAGGCCCAGGTAGAAGAGCAGCAGGACCAGGCCGAGCGCCGAGAGCATCTCCAGGTCGTGGGGGTCGGAGACCAGGACCACGCCGGGGGTGTGGGGGCCGAGGAGGATCCCGGCCAGGATGAAGAGGGGGATGGTGGGGAGTCCGATGCGGCCGCCGAGGCGGGCGAGGACGGCGGCGGCGAGGAAGGCGCCGCCCATGGCTATCAAGGTGTCTGCGTGTCCGATGGGCCCGTTCCTCCTGCTGGGGTCGGTGCGATGCGGCAGGGCAAAAGAAGCGTCCTTGGCAAAGGGAACGTCAAGAACGCGTCAATACTTAGGTTACCAAACGACCGGTGCCGGGCCCCTTGCCGTACGGCGTCCGGCTTTTCCGTACGACCGGGGTGGGGTTCTCCCCACCTCCGTTTCGCCAGCCGCCCTCATGGCCCGCGCCACCCCCTGATCCGTACGTTCGAGACATCGACAGGGCACGCCGGTGGGCGGCGTACGAACGGAAGGCGGGCACAGCCATGGGGCTGCGACGGAAGAACCGGGCCGAAGAGGGCACGAAGGCGGCCACGGTGCCTCCGATGCCGACCGCCCTGCCCGGCGACTGGGCCGTCGAGCTGCGCGGAGTCCGCCGCCAGTACGGCCGCGGAGCGGGCGCCGTGCACGCCCTCGCGGGCATCGACCTCGCCCTGCCCCGCGGCAGCTTCACCGCCGTCATGGGCCCCTCCGGCTCCGGCAAGTCCACCTTCCTGCAGTGCGCGGCGGGCCTGGACCGGCCGAGCGCGGGCACCGTCCGCCTCGGCGGCACCGAGATCACCGGCATGAGCGAGAACAAGCTCACCGCGCTGCGCCGCACCCGCCTCGGCTTCGTCTTCCAGGCCTTCAACCTGCTGCCCTCGCTGACCGTCGAGCAGAACGTCGTCCTGCCGATGCGCCTCGCGGGCCACCGCCCCGACCGCCGCAAGGCCGCCGAGATGCTCACCCGCGTCGGCCTCGGCGACAAGGGGCGCCGCCGCCCGGGACAGCTCTCCGGCGGCCAGCAGCAGCGCGTCGCCATCGCCCGCGCCCTGGTCACCCAGCCCGACGTGATCTTCGCCGACGAACCGACCGGCGCCCTGGACACCACCACCGCCACCGAGATCCTCGGCCTGCTGCGCTCCGCCGTCGACGCGATGAACGCCACCGTCGTCATGGTCACCCACGACCCGGCCGCCGCGGCCTACGCGGACCGCGTCCTCTTCCTCGCCGACGGCTCCCTCGTCGACCGCCTCGAACGCGCCTCCGCCGCCCGGATCGCGGCCCGGATGACGAGCCTGGCCGCCCCGGCCCACGCGGGGGTGGCCGCGTAATGGCGTACGTCCCCAACGGCCTCGCCCGCGCGGCCGTCCGCTTCAAACCCGCCGCCTTCGCGGGCACCTTCCTCGCCCTGATGATGGCCTCGCTGATCGTGACCGCCTGCGGAATCCTCCTGGAGACCGGGCTGCGCGCCTCCGTGCCGCCCGACCGGTACGCGGGCGCCCCCGTGGTGGCCGCCGCCGACCAGTCCGTCCACTTCGTCACCGGCAGCGGCGACAGCAAGTCCGAGTCGGACACGCCGCTGCCCGACCGGGCGCGGATCGACGCCTCCCTGGTCGCCGCGGCGGGCTCGGTGCCCGGCGCGCGCACCGCCGTGCCCGACGTCACCTTCCCCGTGCGGTCCGGCGGCAAGGACGTCACCGCGCACGGCTGGGGCTCCACCGCCTTCACCGGCGAGAAGCTGACCGCGGGCCGCGCCCCGCACCCCGGCGAGGTCGTCCTGGCCGCGCCCGGCGCCACCGTCGGCGACCGCACCACGCTCACCACCGCGGACGGGCCGCGCGCCTTCCGCGTGTCCGGCACCGTACGGGCCGGACAGGCCGGGCCCACCGCCTGGTTCGCCGACTCCGAGGCCGTCCGCGTCTCCGGCCACCCGGGACGCATTGACGCCGTCGCCGTACTGCCCAAGGACGGCGTCCCGGCCGACAGCCTCAAGACGCAGGTGGCCCACGCCGTCGGGGACAAGGCCAAGGTCCACACCGGCGACGACCGCGCCGCCGCCGAGGGCTCCGAACTCGCCTACGCCAAGGAGCTCCTGACCGCGCTCGGCGGCTCCTTCGGCGGCATCGCCACCCTGACCGCCGTCTTCACCGCGGCCGGCACCGTCGCGCTCTCCGTCGGCCAGCGCGCCCGCGAGTACGCGCTCCTGCGCGCCATCGGCACCACCCCGCGCCAGGTCCGCCGCACCATCGCCACCGAGACGCTGCTCGTCGCGCCCTTCGCGGGAGCGGTCGGCGTGCTGCCCGGCATCGCCCTGGCGAGCTGGTGGTTCGGGCAGCTGAAGGAGAAGGGCGCCGTCCCCGAGGCCGTGGACCTGTCGGTCTCCTTCATCCCGTTCGTCTGCGCCATCGGCGCCTGTGTCCTCACCGCCCTCGGCGCCGGGTACCTGGCGGCCCGCCGCCCCTCCCGCATCAAGCCGGGCCAGGCACTCAGCGAGGCCGTCACCGAACGGGCGCCGCTCGGCTGGATCCGCACTCCGCTCGGCATCGCCGCGGCGGTCGGCGGCGCGGTCTTCGCCGGATTCGCCGCGAGCAACACCGGCGACGACGCGGCGAACGCGGCGCTCGGCGTCGTCATGCTCTTCATGCTCGCCGTGGCCCTGCTCGGGCCGCTGGTGGCGCGCGGCTGTGCCGCCCTGTTCGGGCTCCCGCTGCGCGGCGCGGGCGCCTCCGCCTCACTGGCCGCCGCCAACTCCCGTACGAACGCCCGCAGGCTGGCCTCCGCGATCACCCCGATCGTGCTCGCCATGGCCTTCTCCAGCGTCCTCGTCTTCATGCACACCAGCGAGGACCGGGTCGCCGCCGACCAGCAGCGCGCGGGCATCACCGCGGACCACATCGTCACCTCCGACGCGGGCCTCGCGCCGGGCACGGTGGCCAGGGCCGCGCACGCCGACGGCGTCACCTCGGCCGTCGGCCTGCTCAAGACGTCCGTCCTCGTCCCGCTCGGCTCGGGCGGCGACCGCTGGCTGGAGTCGGCGTCGACGCAGGGCATCACCGGCTCCGCCGCCGACCTGGCCCAAGTGCAGGACCTGAAGGTCGAGACGGGCACCCTCACCCTCGGCAAGGGCGAGATCGCGGTCGACTCCCGCCTCGCCGACTCCGCCCACGTGAAGACGGGCGAGCGCCTCGGCATCCGCCTGCCCGACGGCACCAAGGCGTCGCCGAAGGTCGTCGCGACGTACGGCAGGGGCCTCGGCCTCTCCCAGGTGACCATGCCCGCGGCCGACCTGAAGCGGCACGTCACCTCGTCCTTCGCCACCGAGGTCTGGGTCAGGGGCGGTTCCGCCGAGGCCCTCGCGGGCCTCGGTACCCTCCAGGACCGCGACGGCTACGCCACCGCCCAGTCCCTGGACCGTGAGCTCAACGCCTGGGCCAACACCACGATGGCGGCCGTCCTCGGCGGCTTCGCGGCCATCGCCGCCGTCAACACCCTGGTGATGACGGTCCTCGACCGCCGCCGCGAGCTCGGCACCCTGCGCCTGATCGGCTCCACGCACCGCCAGGTGATGCGGATGATCCGCTGGGAGGCGCTGCTCGTGTCCTGCGCGGGCATCGTCATCGGCTCGGCCATCGCCCTGGCCACGCTCGTCCCGATGATGAACGGCCTGACCGGTGAATCCCCCTACGTTCCCCCGGTGTTGTACGGCTCGTTCGTGGCCGCGGTCCTGGTGCTGGGCCTGGCGTCGGCGACGATCCCGGCGCGGGCGGCGCTGCGGACCAGGTGAGGGAGGAACGGCGAAGGCGCGCCCGGCGGTGGAGTACACCGCCGGGCGCGCCTTCGCCGGGTCCGTGGCGCGGGGGCGCTACCTCGCCCTGGTCCTGGTCCGCTCCCGGGCCAGCTCCGCCGCGTCCCGCCTGAAGGCCCACTCCATCTTGGGCTCCATCGCGAAACGGAACGTCCGCTGTACGGGAGGCGTGCACAGGAGGGTCACCACGCTCGCGGCGACCACCGTCACGAAGATCTCACCGGCCGGCTGGTGCAGCCAGTCGTAGGTGTCGAACCAGCCCCAGAAGCGGGAGCCCTTGGCGATGAAGCCGTGCAGCAGGTAGCCGTACAGCGTGCCGGCGCCGAGGGCTGTGAACCACATCTTGCGGCGCGGCACCCACGCGAAGAAGCACGCGGTGAGGACCACGGAGCAGCCGAAGAGCGCCAGCGTCATCACGATGCCGACCCACCACGGGACGCCCAACTCCTGGGCGCTGTCCCTGCGGTAGAACCACACGGAGGTCATCCGGGGCGCGGCCCAGTACGCGAGGAGCAGCGCGCTCGCGAAGACCGGCACCGACAGGATCCGCACCTCGCGGCGGCGCACCAGCTGGAAGTACTCGGGCTTCATGAAGAGGCCGAGCACGAAGAACGGCATGAACTGCAGGACGCGCTGCAGGTCGAGGTCGTCGCCGATGTCGGGTGAGATCACGGCGAGCATGGCGATGGCCAGGGCGAGCGGCACCGGCCAGCGCACGATCTTCCACAGCGGCACGGTGAGCCGCCACACGAAGAGCGCCACCAGGAACCAGGTGAGGTACCAGGGGTCGAGCAGGCTGATCGGATGGCCCGGGTCGTCGTCCGCCCAGCGCTTGAAGAGGGAGTACGCGACCTCGAAGATGACATACGGCACGGCGACGCCGGTGACCAGCCGCTTGAGGCGGTCGGCCCGCATGTCGAAGCTGCGCGAGAAGTAGCCGGAGATCAGGATGAACGCGGGCATGTGGAAGGTGTAGACGGTCATGTACAGCGCCTCGGCGGCGCGGCTGTGATCCGTCAGGGGTTCCCATGCGTGAGCCATCGCCACGAGGACGATGGCCAGGTACTTGGCGTTGTCGAAGAACGCGTCGCGCTGCTTGGCGGGCTTCGATCCGCTCTGGGTGGTGCTCTGGCCGCTCGGGGTGGGGGGAGCTGCGGCGGCCTGCGGGGTCGGATGATGGGCGCGGGGAGTCGGGACTCCGTCCACCGGAACCTGGGCCGGGGGGAGCGGCGCCCGGTGGCGGCCGTGCGGGTGCACCGAGTTGGTCACAGGCCCTCCCACCAAGAGCTCGGTGAGACGACCCGGGACCGCACTGCGCCTGCGGGGATGGTGGCAGCGTGGAACATCTGAGGCACCCTAGCGCCGCGTCGGCGATTTCGTAAAACCCTCGTTGCTTTCGTTATCTCCATCTCTGTCAAAGGCGGAGGCGAATCCGACGTAATGGGTAGCGGGTACCCGGGAATCGGCTGAGTTGACAGTGAGTTGCGGCTGTATTCTGACCGTTACGTCACTACTCATCCGGTTTAAATGGTGCATAACGCCCGCGGGGGACTCTGGTGATATGTCCGGTTGCCGGGTGAGTTCGGTGAAGTTACGCCTCGGGGATGTACCTCTGGCGACAATTCGAATTTCCTGCGAACGTCCTGTGTGGCGATGGCAACGATCACGATGAATTCCCGAAGCCCGCGGGTCGTCGAATTGCTGTGCGGCGGCGGGCCGTTGATGTGCCGCCGGGGTGGCGCCGCACACCGTGATCCGGGAAGCCTTGGCCGACGATGTGTCACCGGCCGCATACAGGGGGCCTGTTGGTGGCACGATGGTCCCTGGCGGGGGTGTGCGGGGCCGTACCCCCCGGGCCGGGAGAGCGACCGACCTAGGGTGTGATCAGTGTGGCCATTTCGCTGTCAGTCGTGCTGCTGTTGGCGATCATCCTTGTGGTGCTGATCCGCGGGGGGTCGCTCAAGACGGGTCCCGCGATCGTCGCGGTGCTCTTCGGCTTCTTCCTCGCCTCGACCGGCATGGCGCCCTCCATAAACCGCTTCCTGAACGAAGTGGCGGAGACCATCAACTCGATCAGTTTCTGACGCTATGGACGGCCCGGCACCGGCAGGGCCCCTTTTCATGACGATTCCTGCAGTTCAGGACGGCTCCTGCAGCCCCCGCAGCGAGGCCACCAGCCGGTCCACCTCCTCCGACGTGTTGTAGAGCGACAGCGAGACGCGGGCCGCCGACTCCAGGCCGCGTAGTGCGCGAGAGCGGGCTGCGCGCAGTGGTGCCCCGCGCGGACCGCGATGCCGTCGCGGTCCAGCCGGTCGGCGACCGCGGCCGGGTCGTGGCCCGCGAGCGTGACCGGCCTCGAAGGTCACCTCCGTGAAGGCGTCGGCGAGATCGGCGACGGTGGCGTCCTCCGCCTCGCGCAGATAGGGGACCTCGCGCAAGTCGCCGGGCACCACGCGCGCGGTGCCGTTCTCGTCGTACGTGGTGATGTCCACGTCGACCCAGGGCAGCGCCCGCGGCAGGTACCGGGGGGTGATGCCCCGCATCTGCGGGACGGTCTTGGTCGCGGTCACGAGCTGACCGACCGCCTGTCTCGCGGCCGGCCGGAACACAGAAAACCCCAGACCACATGTGGCCTGGGGTTTCTCGCGAGAGCGGGCGACGGGAATCGAACCCGCGTAGCTAGTTTGGAAGACTAGGGCTCTACCATTGAGCTACGCCCGCACGGTTCGCGCCAACGGCGGGGACGCCGCGGCACGCACAGCATCGTAGCGGGTCGTGGGCCTTCGCCGCACGCCCCCCTCGTCGCCCCTGTTTAACCGGGGGCCGCACTGCCTGCGGGCATGTACCCTACGTGTCGCACCGACGGGGTGTGGCGCAGCTTGGTAGCGCGTCCGCTTTGGGAGCGGAAGGCCGTGGGTTCAAATCCCGCCACCCCGACCAGCGAGATCTCCCTCGCAAGATCACATTGTGGCTCGGCTCCCGCTTGCCGTTACTATGCAAGCTGTGTGCCCGTGTGTCTCTGAGCCGGGCTCAATCCCAAGAAGTCAGCCCCAAGGAGACCGAACCGTGAAGAGCGCCGTGGAGACCCTGAACCCGACCCGGGTTCGGCTCACTGTTGAGGTGCCCTTCGAGGAGCTCAAGGACAGCCTCGACGCGGCCTACAAGAAGATCAACCAGCAGGTCACGGTGAAGGGCTTCCGCAAGGGCAAGATCCCGGCCCGTGTCATCGACCAGCGGTTCGGCCGCGGCGCAGTCCTCGAAGAGGCCGTCAACGACGCGCTCCCGAAGTTCTACACCGAGGCCGTGAACGAGGCCGAGCTCAACGTCCTGGGCCAGCCCGAGGTGGACATCACCGAGCTGAAGGACAACGAGACCCTCAACTTCACCGCTGAGGTCGACATCCGTCCCGCGATCGAGATCCCGGACTACTCCGGCATCGAGGTCGAGGTCGACGCGGTCGAGGTCAGCGACGAGGACGTCGACAAGGCCGTCGAGGAGCTGCGCGAGCGCTTCGCCTCCACGTCCCCCGTCGAGCGTGCCGCCGAGGACGGCGACGTCGTGACGATCGACCTCGAGGCGAAGGTCGACGGCGAGGTCCTGGAGGACGGCGTCGCGTCCGGCGTTTCCTACACGATCGGCTCCGGCGAGCTCCTCGAGGGCATCGACGACGCCGTGAAGGGCCTGGAGGCCGGTGGCGAGGCCACCTTCACCTCCGAGCTCAAGGGCGGCTCCGCCGCGGGCAAGGAGTCCGAGGTCACCGTCAAGGTCACCCAGGTCGCCGCCCGTGAACTGCCGTCCCTGGACGACGACTTCGCGCAGCTCGCGTCGGAGTTCGACACCCTCGACGAGCTGAAGGCCGACAGCCGCAAGCGCCTCGAGAACATGAAGCAGTACGACCAGGCGACGCAGGCCCAGGAGCGCGTCCTGGAGAAGCTGCTCGAGCTGGTCGAGGTCCCCGTCCCCGAGAAGCTCCTCGCGGACGAGATCCAGACCCGCAAGCACAACCTGGTGAACCACCAGCTCGGCCAGATGGGCCTCGACCTCGCGAAGTACCTGGAGATCCAGGGCAAGACCGAGGAAGAGTTCGACGCCGAGACCAAGGAGCAGGCCGAGAAGGGCATCAAGACGCAGTTCGTCCTCGACGAGCTCGTCAACAAGGAGAAGCTGAACGTGAACCAGGAGGAGCTCACCGAGCACCTCATGCGTCGCGCGCAGTCCTCCGGCATGTCCCCCGACCAGTTCGCCCAGGCCGTCGTCGAAGGCGGCCAGGTCCCGATGCTGGTCGGCGAGGTCGCCCGCGGCAAGGCCCTCGCGGTCGTCGTCGAGGCGTCCACGGTCAAGGACACGAACGGCGAGGTCGTGGACCTCGACGACGAGGACGAGACGGCTGCCACCGAGGGTGAGCAGGCCGAGGCGTCCGACTCCGCCGAGGAGAAGACCGAGGTCTGAGCGACCTCGCTTCGCTGAACGCACCACCGGGCCCCAGGGACGCCAGTCCCTGGGGCCCGGTGTTTAGGGGCGCGGGGAACCGCGCGCTCAGCCCCCGCCGGGGGCGCGGTCGCGTCTGCCGAGGCAGGTGCCACGGCGGGTTGCGGCTCCGCGTGGGCTGCTCGCGCAGTTCCCCGCGCCTCTGACGGGGCACAGTCATCCGCCCGCCCAGGCCGAGCGCGGCGACCTGCGCTCACAGCGAACAGTCAGGCCTCCGGGATTCCCGGAGACCCCCCGCGCGTTAGGGTCCATGAATACGAGGGCAGGGGAGTCCCCGAAGCCGCCCCGGAGCGGCGAGCACGCGGGGTCCCAGGTCCCAAGAAGACGTGAGACGGCCCGGCGCCGTCGTAAGACGAGCAGGTGGATACGTGACGAATCTGATGCCCTCCGCCGCCGGCGACCCCTCCATCGGTGGTGGCCTCGGCGACCAGGTCTACAACCGGCTGCTCGGTGAGCGGATCATCTTCCTCGGCCAGCCGGTCGACGACGATATTGCCAACAAGATCACCGCACAGTTGCTGCTCCTTGCCTCCGATCCGGACAAGGACATCTACCTCTACATCAACAGCCCGGGCGGCTCGATCACGGCCGGCATGGCGATCTACGACACCATGCAGTACATCAAGAACGACGTGGTGACGATCGCGATGGGCATGGCGGCCTCCATGGGCCAGTTCCTGCTCAGCGCCGGTACGCCCGGCAAGCGCTTCGCGCTGCCGAACGCCGAGATCCTGATCCACCAGCCGTCCGCCGGCCTCGCCGGCTCCGCGTCGGACATCAAGATCCACGCCGAGCGGCTGCTCCTCACGAAGAAGAAGATGGCCGAGCTCACGGCGCACCACACCGGCCAGTCCGTCGAGCAGGTCACGCGCGACTCGGACCGCGACCGCTGGTTCGACCCGCAGGAGGCCAAGGAGTACGGCCTCATCGACGACATCATGTCCAGCGCCGCCGGTATGCCGGGCGGGGGCGGCACCGGAGCCTGAGCCCCGTGCTCAGCGCCCCGAAGCCAGCACCTAAGCCCCTCCCTTCTCAGGAGAACCAGAGATGAACAACTTCCGCGGCAGCGGCCTCCACGGGCACGCGCAGGCCGAGAGCGGCCAGGCCGAGTTCACCGGCGCCAGCGCCGAGTCCCGTTACGTGATCCCGCGCTTCGTCGAGCGCACCTCGCAGGGCGTGCGTGAGTACGACCCGTACGCGAAGCTCTTCGAGGAGCGCGTGATCTTCCTCGGCGTGCAGATCGACGACGCGTCCGCCAACGACGTCATGGCGCAGCTCCTGTGCCTGGAGTCGATGGACCCGGACCGCGACATCTCGATCTACATCAACAGCCCGGGCGGCTCGTTCACGGCCCTCACGGCCATCTACGACACGATGCAGTTCGTGAAGCCCGACGTGCAGACCGTCTGCATGGGCCAGGCCGCCTCCGCCGCCGCCGTGCTCCTCGCGGCCGGTACGCCGGGCAAGCGGATGGCCCTGCCGAACGCGCGCGTGCTGATCCACCAGCCCTACAGCGAGACCGGCCGCGGCCAGGTCTCCGACCTGGAGATCGCCGCCAACGAGATCCTCCGGATGCGTTCGCAGCTGGAGGAGATGCTGGCCAATCACTCCACGACGCCGATCGAGAAGATCCGCGACGACATCGAGCGCGACAAGATCCTCACGGCCGACGACGCGCTCGCGTACGGCTTGGTCGACCAGATCATCTCCACCCGGAAGATGAACAATTCCGCGGTTGCCTGACGCAGAGCTGTAGCATCTGCCGCTCCTTGGCATGGTTCGCGTACGACTCGCGTCGAAGTGAACCGTGCCAAGGGGGGCCCGAACGGGGGGCCCGGCAGGGTACCGTCGGATATGAGGCACCAGGAGCCGCTGAACGTGGCGTCTCCCAGGCGAAGGGGAAGCACCTCGTGGCACGCATCGGTGACGGCGGCGATCTGCTCAAGTGCTCGTTCTGCGGAAAGAGTCAGAAGCAGGTCAAGAAGCTCATCGCAGGCCCCGGTGTGTACATCTGCGATGAGTGCATCGACCTCTGTAACGAGATCATCGAGGAAGAGCTCGCGGAGACGAGCGAGGTGCGCTGGGAGGAACTGCCCAAGCCTCGCGAGATCTACGAATTCCTTGAGGGCTACGTCGTGGGCCAGGAGCCCGCGAAGAAGGCCCTCTCGGTAGCGGTGTACAACCACTACAAGCGGGTCCAGGCCGGAGAGAACGGCGGCGCACAGGGCCGTGACGACGCGATCGAACTCGCGAAGTCCAACATCCTGCTGCTCGGCCCGACGGGATCCGGCAAGACGCTCCTCGCGCAGACGCTCGCGCGCATGTTGAACGTCCCGTTCGCCATCGCGGACGCGACGGCTCTGACAGAGGCGGGCTATGTCGGCGAGGACGTCGAGAACATCCTGCTCAAGCTGATCCAGGCGGCCGACTACGACGTCAAGAAGGCCGAGACCGGGATCATCTACATCGACGAGATCGACAAGGTGGCTCGCAAGAGCGAGAACCCCTCGATCACCCGCGATGTCAGCGGCGAGGGTGTTCAGCAGGCTCTGCTGAAGATCCTGGAGGGCACCACGGCCTCCGTCCCGCCGCAGGGCGGCCGCAAGCACCCGCACCAGGAGTTCATCCAGATCGACACGACGAACGTGCTCTTCATCGTGGGCGGCGCCTTCGCCGGCCTCGAGAAGATCATCGAGTCGCGGGCGGGCGCGAAGGGCATCGGCTTCGGCGCCACCATCCGCTCCAAGCGCGAGATGGAGGAGAAGGACCAGTTCGAGGACATCATGCCGGAGGACCTGGTGAAGTTCGGGATGATCCCCGAGTTCATCGGCCGCCTCCCCGTGATCACCTCGGTCCACAACCTCGACCGCGAGGCCCTGCTCCAGATCCTCGTGGAGCCGCGCAACGCGCTCGTGAAGCAGTACCAGCGCCTGTTCGAACTCGACGGCGTGGAGCTGGACTTCGAGCGTGAGGCCCTGGAGGCCATCGCGGACCAGGCGATCCTGCGGCAGACCGGCGCCCGAGGGCTCCGCGCCATCATGGAAGAGGTCCTGCAGTCGGTGATGTACGAGGTGCCGTCCCGCAAGGACGTGGCCCGCGTCGTCATCACGGCGGACGTCGTCCGTTCGAACGTGAACCCGACGCTGGTGCCGCGCGACGCGCGCGGTCCGGGCGCCGGTGAGCAGAAGTCGGCGTAGCCGCAGGCCGGTTGCGCGGTACGACGGAGGGGGCGCCCCGCGAGTGATCGCGGGGCGCCCCCTCCGTCGTGCGCACGTGAGGAGGGTCAGGCCTTCACACGGACTTCCTTGCGGACCTTGAGCGCGGTGGCCGAGGCGTCGTCGAGCGAGAGCTTGCCCGCCATGGCCTTCGCGACCTCGACGGGGACCACGACGCCGAGGGTGCTGTGGTCGCTCCAGATGCAGACGGGCATGCGGATCTCCTTGGGCCCCGACGAGGACGAGCCGCTGCTCGCGTTCTTGTTCTCGATCACCGACTCCTGGCACTTGAGGGCCGCGGCGCCGGTGCTGAAGTCCTTGGGGCTGCCGACCAGTTCGCCGGTTTCCGAGTTCTTGCCCTGGGAGTCGTTCTTGAGTTTGGCGAACATGGCGTCGACGACCTTCTCGGGCTTGTCGATGTCACCGTAGACGCCCATGAACTGGATCGCCTTCTGCGCCAGGGGATTGCTCTCGTCCCCCGACTTGTAGGCGGCGTCCACGTCTTGGGGGTCCTTCACGCCCGCCTTCTCGGCGGTGGCCAGGTCGCTGGAGTTGAAGCCGCCGCTGTCGCCCTCGTTCTTCTCGTACTCGCCGAGGAGCGTGCCGGGCGTGGTCAGCGTGTGCGGGCCGTCGTCCTTGATGCCACCGTCCGCGACGGCCGGGGAACCGCCCTTGTCGTCGTCCTTGCCCGAGAGGAGGAAGTAGCCGCCGACGGCTGCCGCGGCGACCACGGCGACGGTGGCGATGATGATGCCGGTCTTCTTCCCGCTGCCGCCCGGGGGCGGCGGGGGGACCTGCCCGTAGGGAGCCTGCTGGGGGAACTGCCCGTAGGGGCCGGGCTGCTGGGGCTGGCTGTAGCCGCCCTGCGGGGGCGCCTGCTGCGGGTAGCCGTAGCCGGGCTGGGGCTGCGCCGGGGGAGCCTGCTGGGGGTAGCCGTAGCCGGCCTGGGGTGCCTGCGGCGGCTGCCCGTAGGGGCCGGGCTGCTGCGGGGGCTGCCCGCCGCCGTACGGGCCGGGCTGCTGGGGCTGCTGCCCGCCGTACGGACCCGGCTGGTGGTAGCTCATGGGGGTTCCCCTCCGAAACGCTTTATGTGTTTCCGACATCCTGACGCAACAGGGCCCGGTCGCATGACCGGGCCCCGTTGCGTTCGGGATCGGCGGGCCCCCGCACGGCCCGGCGGGCGTCAGCTCTTGACGCGGACTTCCCCGCGGAACTTGGCCGTGGTCGTCGACGCCTCGTCGAGGTCGGCGGCGGTGCCGGAGAGCGCGCTCGCGACGTCCGTGGTGACGACGTAGCCGATGGTGCTGTGGTCACCCCAGATGCAGGTCGCCGCGGACATCTCGCTCGGCCCCGAAGAGCCGGTCGAGGAGCCGGACGTGCCCGCCCCGCCGCCCATCGCGACCTTCATCTCCTGGCACTTGAGAACGGCGCCGTCGAGCTCGGCGGGCTTGTACTCCTTGGGCTCGCCGACCAGCGTGACCTTCTGGCCGGTGCCGCTGCCGGAGGTCCCGTTCTTCTCCTTGGCATTGGTGAACATGTGGTCGACGACCCCTTCCGGGTCCTCGATGTCCCCGTAGACGCCGCCGAAGCTCAGGATCTTCTGCGCCATCGGGTTCTCCTTGGAGCCCGACTGGTACCCGGCGTGCACGTCCTTGGGGTTCTTCACGCCCGCCGCCTCGGCCTTGTCGAGGTCGATGCTGTTGAGGCCGCTGGACTGCTCCTCGTCCTTCTTGTAGTCGGTCAGGACGGTCATCGGCGTGGTCAGCTTGTGCGGCCCGTCGTCCTTGATGCCGCCGTCGTCGCCACCGCCCCCCGCGACGTTCGAGGTTCCGCCATTCTTGCCGCCCTCGTCGTCGCCGCCCGAAAGGAGGAAGTAGCCGCCGACCGCGGCCGCGGCGACCACGGCGACGGTGGCGATGATGATGCCGGTCTTCTTCCCGCTGCCGCCCGGGGGCGGCGGCGGGACCTGCCCGTACGGGGCCTGCGGGGGTATCTGGCCGTAGGGGGCCTGGGGCGGCTGCCCGTAGGGGCCGGGCTGCTGGGGCTGGCTGTAGCCGCCCTGCTGGGGCGCCTGCTGGGGGGCCTGCTGGGGGTAGCCGTAGCCGGGCTGGGGCGCCTGCGGCGGCTGGCCGTAGGGGCCAGGCTGCTGCGGCTGCTGGCCGTACGGCCCGGGCTGCTGGGGCTGCTGCCCGCCGTACGGGCCCGGCTGGTTGTAGCTCATTACTGGGGGTCCCTCCCGATGCTTATATGTTCCGAACATCCTGGCGGACGTGCGCTCGGGGTTGGGCCCCCGGGCCGGATCGATGCGGAGTTGTTGAGGGGCTGTTCCAGAGGCCGGACGAACGAAGGTCCGGGGCGGCACACCGCCCCGGACCTTTCCTCCCCCTATGCTCCGCTACGCCTTGATGCGGGCGCCCTTGCGCAGGTCGGCGGCGAACCCGGCGACGTCGTCCGTGGCCATGCCGCCACCGCCCCCCTTCGCCATCGCCGCCACGTCGACGCCGAACACGATGCCGTACGTGCTGTGGTCGGCCCAGATGCAGATCGGCAGCTTCGTCTCGTCGCCGTCGTCCTTGATGCTGGCGGTCTGGCACTTCATGACGGCGTTGTCGAGGCCGTCGGGCTCGACGGTCTCGGGGCTGCCGGCGAGTTCGACCTCGTCACCTTCGTCGGTGGACTTGCCCGACTCCTTCTCGGTGTTCTCGTCGGCCTTGGCGAAGCCGTCGTCGACGGCCTGCTCCGGGTCGTCGATGTCGCCGTACATCCCCTGGAAGCTCATCTGTTTCCCCTTGAGGGCCGCGCCGGTCTCGTACGTGGCCGACACGTTGTGCGGGTTCTTGATGCCGATCTCCTCGGCGTTCTTCTTGTCGCCGGAGCCGAGCGGGCCCCTGCCGGGGGCGCCCGCTTCGTCGCTCTTCTCGTACTCACCCACCGAGGCCGGCGGCACCAGCCTGTGCGCGCCGTCGTCCTCGACCGACGTCGAGTCGCTGCCGCCGAAGACGAAGTAGGCGCCGACGCCGAGCGCCGCGACCACCGCGACCGCGCCGATGACGAGCCCGGTCTTCTTCTTGCCGCCGCCCGCCGCGGGCGGGGGAGGGGGCGGGACCTGCCCGTACGGGGCCTGCTGCTGCCCGTAGGGCCCCTGCGGCGGCTGCCCGTAGGGGCCCGGCTGCTGGGGCTGGCTGTATCCGGGCTGCTGGGGCGGCTGCTGGGGGTAGCCGTAGCCGGGCTGGGGCGGCTGCTGCGGCGGGCCGTACCCCGGCTGTCCGTAACCCGGCTGTCCGTAACCCGGCTGGGGCTGCTGGCCGTAGGGCCCCGGCTGGGGTGGCTGCTGCCCGTACGGGCCCGGCTGGTTGTCGCTCATGACGTGGGTCCCCCCGTGGGAATTGATGTGTCCCGGCCATCCTGGACGAAGCCGTGACCCCGTGGGGAGCCCGGCGGCAACCGTTATCGAAGATTCCGGTTTCTGGACCGCTCGGTGACCCCTCTAAACTGACCGCGTGACCGAGAACGCTCAGCAGCAGCCCCCAGCGACCACTCCCGAACTGCCGACCCAGTACGCGCCGGCCGAGGTAGAGGGGCCGCTGTACGAGCGCTGGGTGGAACGGGGTTACTTCTCGGCCGACGAGAAGAGCGAGAAGCCCCCGTACACCGTCGTGATCCCGCCGCCGAACGTGACCGGCGCGCTCCACCTCGGCCACGCCTTCGAGCACACGCTCATCGACGCCCTCACCCGCCGCAAGCGCATGCAGGGCCACGAGACGCTCTGGCAGCCCGGCATGGACCACGCGGGCATCGCCACGCAGAACGTGGTGGAGCGCGAGCTCGCCAAGGAGGGCAAGTCCCGCCACGACCTCGGGCGCGAGGAGTTCATCGAGCGCGTCTGGAAGTGGAAGGGGGAGTCCGGCGGTCAGATCTCCGGGCAGATGCGGCGCCTCGGTGACGGCGTCGACTGGGACCGCGAGCGGTTCACGATGGACGAGGGCCTCTCGCAGGCCGTCCAGACCATCTTCAAGAAGCTCTACGACGACGAGCTGATCTACCGCGCCGAGCGCATCATCAACTGGTGCCCGCGCTGTCTGACGGCGATCTCGGACATCGAGGTCGAGTACCAGGACGACGACGGCGAGCTGGTGTCGATCACGTACGGCGAGGGGGACGAGACGCTCGTCGTCGCCACCACCCGCGCCGAGACGATGCTCGGTGACACCGCTGTCGCCGTCCACCCCGAGGACGAGCGGTACAAGCACCTGGTCGGCAAGCAGATCAAGCTGCCGCTGACCGACCGCACGATCCCGGTCGTCGCCGACGAGCACGTCGACCCCGAGTTCGGCACCGGCGCCGTCAAGGTGACCCCGGCGCACGACCCGAACGACTTCGAGATCGGCCAGCGCCACTCCCTGCCGAACATCGCGGTCATGGACGAGCACGCGGTCATCACGGTCCCCGGCCCCTTCCAGGGCCTCGACCGCCTGGAGGCCCGCTCCGCCATCGTCGGCGCGCTGCGCGCCGAGGGCCGCATCGTCGCCGAGAAGCGCCCCTACACGCACTCCGTCGGCCACTGCTCGCGCTGCAAGACCACCATCGAGCCGCGCCTGTCGATGCAGTGGTGGGTCAAGGTCGGCCCGCTCGCGAAGGCCGCGGGCGACGCGGTCCGCGACGGCAAGGTCAAGATTCACCCGCAGGAGATGGAGAAGCGGTACTTCGACTGGGTCGACAACCTCCACGACTGGTGCATCTCGCGCCAGCTCTGGTGGGGCCACCGCATCCCCGTCTGGTACGGGCCGAACGGCGAGGTCGTCTGCGTCGGACCGGACGACGAGGCCCCCACCGGCGAGGGCTGGACGCAGGACAACGACGTGCTCGACACGTGGTTCTCCTCGGGCCTGTGGCCGTTCTCCACGCTGGGCTGGCCCGAGCAGACCGACTCGCTCGCGAAGTTCTACCCGAACTCCGTCCTGGTCACGGGCTACGACATCCTCTTCTTCTGGGTCGCCCGGATGATGATGTTCGGCCTGTACGCGATGGACGGCACCCCGCCGTTCCACACGATCGTGCTGCACGGCATGGTCCGCGACCAGTTCGGCAAGAAGATGTCCAAGTCCTTCGGGAACGCGGTCAACCCGCTGGACTGGATGGACAAGTACGGCTCGGACGCCCTGCGCTTCACCCTCGCCCGCGGCGCCAACCCCGGCACCGACGTGCCGATCGGCGAGGACTGGGTCCAGGGCTCGCGCAACTTCGCCAACAAGATCTGGAACGCCACGCGCTTCGCGATGATGAACGGCGCCACGATCGAGGGCGAGCTGCCCCCGGCCGAGCAGCTGTCCGCCACCGACCGCTGGGTGCTCTCCCGCCTGAACGCGACGGTCGCCGAAGTCGACGCGCTCTACGACGACTTCCAGTTCGCCAAGCTCTCCGACGCCCTCTTCCACTTCGCGTGGGACGAGGTCTTCGACTGGTACGTGGAGCTCTCCAAGACGACGTTCATGGCGGGCGGCGAGGGCGCGAAGGTCTCGGCCCGCGTCCTCGGCGAGGTCCTCGACGTCACGCTGCGCCTGCTCCACCCGATCGTCCCGTTCGTGACGGAGACGCTCTGGACGGCGCTGACCGGCGGCGAGTCGCTCGTCATCGCCGACTGGCCCAGCGACAGCGGCTTCCGCGACGCCGGGGCCGAGCGCGAGATCGAGACGCTCCAGCAGGTCATCACCGAGGTCCGCCGCTTCCGCGCCGACCAGGGCCTCCAGCCGGGCCAGAAGGTCCCGGCCCGCCTGACCCTGGACGGTACGGCGCTCGCCCCGCACGAGGCCGCCATCCGCCAGCTCCTGCGCCTCCAGCCGGAGGGCGACGAGTTCACCGCGACGGCGACGCTGCCGGTCTCGGGCGCCACGGTCGCGCTCGACCTCTCCGGCACGATCGACGTGGCGGCCGAGCGCAAGCGCCTCGCCAAGGACCTCGCCGCCGCCGAGAAGGAGAAGGCGCAGGCCGAGGCGAAGCTGGGCAACGAGGCGTTCCTGGCGAAGGCCCCGGACAACGTGGTCGACAAGATCCGCGGCCGCCTCACCAAGGCGGAGGCCGACATCGCCCGGCTGCGGGCACAGCTGGAGGCCCTGCCGGCCGCGTAGCACCCCGTACGGCCGAAGGCCCCGGAACCGTCAGCGTCGGTTCCGGGGTCTTCGCGCGTCCCGCTAGGTGATGGACTCGGCGACGGGCCCGGTCGCCTGCCGCCCGATGGGGCCGAGCTCCTCCGGGACGCGCGGCAGCAGATCGAGGCCGAGCCGTTCGAGCTCCGCCTCGGCCAGCGCGGCCAGGGTCTGGGGGTCGCCGTTGCGCCAGCCCTCGGCGAGGCTGCCGGGGGTGGCGCCCGCGATGTTCGCCGCGGTCGCCGCCACCTCGTGGAGCGGTCTGAGCAGCGTGCGCAGGGCGAGGATCTCGCGGCCGTCGTCGGATGCGGCGAGATCGCGGGCCGCGCCCGCCTGCCGGATCCAGCGCAGCCGGCGCGGCAGCCAGGCGGCCAGGACGAGGCCGACCGGCAGCACGAAGAGGGCGAGGGCGCCCACGGCCACGGCTGTCCGGACGGCCACCGGGTCCATGGCGTCGACGACGTCCGCGACGCGCCGCAGCGCGGTGTCGACGCGGCCGCCGACCAGCGGCAGCGGCGCGTTGTGTTGCTGCAGGGCACGGGGGAGGGCGAGCAGGCAGGCCAGCCGGTACGTGAGGACGGCGGCGGTGGCCCACAGCGCGGTCCACAGGAGGATGCCGGCGTCACCGGCGAGCTGATGGGTCCGCCTGGCGGGGTTCTGGGCATACCACATGGTCCGATTTGACCCCCGGGGCGCCCCGGGGCCGGTCAGCCGCGCCGAAAGTACACCCGTTGTGTGCACACCCGGTGGTTCGCCCGCAAAAGCCCAGGGTGCGGCAAATCACCAAATCGAGGACCTAAGTCCGGTGGTCCGGGCCGAAAGACCTTGGATGATGGAAGGCATGCGCAACCTGCCCGCCGCCCAGGCGATACGCCAGGCGGCGGCCACGGCCGGCCGTCTCTGCGGGCGCTGGTCGCAGGAGCCGCGGGCCCTGGACGCGCTCACGGCGGCCAGCGCCTTCGCGCTGATGAGCCTGGACATCCCCGGCCTCGCCGAGGCGGACAACTCCCTCAACGGCCCGCTCGCCGTCCTGACCCTCGCGGCCGGCGCGTCCACGCTGCTTCTGCGCCGCAGGCTGCCCTGGGTGACGTACGGGGTCGCGCTGCTCTTCCTGGGGTGGCTGCACGAGCTGACGCTGGCCCAGTTCGTGCTGTACTCCCTGGGCCGCTACCGGGGGCGTCTGGCGGGCACGCTCGGAGTGATCGGCTACGTCGGGTTCGCCTTCGTCATGTTCAACCTGCCGGGCTGGCCGGTGCACCGGGGGGCCACGATCGGCTCCTTCCTGAGCCTGGTCGTCCCGATCGGGGTGCTCGCGGCGGGCGTCGGCGTCGCCGCGAACCGGCAGGACCTGGTCCGTGCGCTGGCGGCGCAGCGCGCGGAGACCGACACGCTGCACGCCGTCCAGCAGGAGCGGGTCCGCATCGCGCGGGACGTGCACGACTTCGTCGGGCGGGAGCTCACCCTGTTGAGCGTGCGCTCCCAGGTGCTCGCGCGACGGGCCTCCGGCGGCGCCTTCGAGAACGACTTCGAGGAGCTCTCGGAGACGGCCCGCAGCGCGCACCGGATGCTGAACGAGATCATCGTGCAGCGCGGCACGGACGGCACGCCGACGCCCGGCCTGGACGCGCTCCCCGAACTGGCGGAGCGCAGCGGCCGCGCGGGCAGCCCCGTCGACCTCCGGATCGCCGACGACGCCCACCGCCTGTCCCCGCTCCGCCAGGCGGCGGTCCACCGGGTGGTCCAGGAGTGCCTGACGAACGCGGCCAAGCACGCGCCGGGCGAGAGGGTGACGGTCCGCGTGGCCCTGGGCGCCGACCGCCTGGCCATCACGGTGACCAACCCGCTGCCCACCACGGCCCCGCCCGCCGCTCCGGTCTCGGCGGGCACGGGCACGACGGGGATGGCGGAACGGATCAGGGCGGTGGGCGGCACGTTCGCGGCGGGGCCGCGGGGGGACGTGTACGAGGTGCGGGCCACGCTCTCGCCGGGCGAACTGACGGCCACCTGACGCGACGCCGCCTGCCGCGGGCCGGTGGGGGTACTCGCGCAGTTCCCCGCGCCCCTGGGTGGTCCTTGCGCGGCGTCGCCCCAGAGGCGCTGTCCACCTGAGCTGTTTCGTCTGCGGGCTGGTGGGGGCCGGTCGCGCAGTTCCCCGCGCCCCTAGGTGGTCCACCGCATCGCCCCCCGGGGGCAGCACCCTGAGGGTGAGGGGACGCCAGGGTTACCTAGGGGCGCGGGGAACTGCGCGACAAGCCCCCACGGCCCCGCAGCCGAAGAACGCACCCCCAGCCAGAGCAGCACCTCACCCCCACCGCCCCACACCCGAAGAACGCACCCCCGGCCGAAGGCCTACGCCGCTGACATCACCCGCTCCAGACCGTCGAAGTCCTCCACACACTTCCCGCACCCCATCGCGACGCTGTCCAGCGGATCATCGGCGACGAAGACGGGAATCCCCGTACCGGAGGCGAGGCGCAGGTCGAGGCCGGGGAGCAGCGCGCCGCCGCCCGTCAGCACGATCCCGTGCTCCATGATGTCGCCGGACAGCTCCGGCGGACACTCCTCCAGGGTCGACTTGACCGCCGCGATGATGTGCTCGACCGGCTCGTCCAGAGCCGCCCGCACCTCGCGCGCCGTCAGGTCCACCGTCTTCGGCAGCCCGCCCACCTTCTCCCGCCCCCGCACGGTGAACGTCCGCATCTCCAGCGCGTCCTCGCCCGGCACGGGCCACGCGGAGCCGATGCCGACCTTGATGTCCTCGGCGGTGCGCTCGCCGATGAGCAGCGCGTGCTCCTTGCGCACGAAGTCGGTGATGGCCGTGTCGAGCCGGTCGCCCCCCACCCGCAGGGACTGGGCCGTGACGATGCCGCCCAGGGAGATCACGGCGACCTCGGTCGTGCCGCCGCCGATGTCGACGACCATCGACCCGCGGGGCTCGGCCACCGGCAGCCCCGCCCCGATGGCCGCGGCCATCGGCTCCTCCACGAGGTGCACGGCCCGCGCCCCGGCCCGCTGCGAGGCGTGCACGATGGCGCGCCGCTCGACGGGCGTGACCCCGCTCGGCACGCACACGACCATGCGCGTACGGGGGCGGCGCCCCGGCACGGCCTTGCGCACGAAGTGCCGGATCATCTCCTCGGCCGCTTCGTAGTCACTGATCACGCCGTCCCGCAGCGGACGGATGGCGGTGATGGACCCGGGCGTCCGCCCGATCGTCTCCTTGGCCTCCGTACCCACGGCGAGCACCCTGCTCCTGCCGCCCCTGTCCGCCCGCACGGCGACCACCGACGGCTCGTTGAGCACGATCCCCTTGCCGCGCACATAGAGAAGGGTGTTCGCAGTGCCGAGGTCGATACCTATGTCCATGATCGCCAAGTTTGCCCGGCGGCTCTCCAAAGCGGAGGGACCAAAGTCCCGAATCGGACGGGTCGAAAGTCCCGACGAAGGCCCCGCGGAGCTTCGTGGGGCTCGCGTGAGGTCCGTCCGAGGTCTACGAGGAGGTCCTGACGGCGAGTGTCGGCACCGCTCCGTAGACTGGCCTGCGTGAGTGACCTCCCCCCGCACGACGACGACCGACCCGCCGAGCCCGACGACGCCTTCGAGGAGATCGTCGGCGCCGAGACGGACCGTGACCCCGACCTCGCGGTGATCGAGGCCGGCAGCCGCACCCTGCGCGCCCAGGCGGGCCCGCCGCAGGGCGACGTCCCCGCCCGTCCCACCGATCCGGAGGTGGACAGGGCGCTGCGCGAGGTGGAGACGGAGCTCGCCGGCCGCTGGGGCGAGACGAAGCTTGAGCCCTCCGTCAGCCGCATCGCCGCGCTGATGGACGTCCTGGGCGAGCCCCAGCGCGCGTACCCCTCGATCCACATCACGGGGACGAACGGCAAGACGTCCACGGCGCGCATGATCGAGGCGCTGTTCTCGGCCTTCGACCTGCGCACGGGGCGCTACACCTCGCCCCACGTCCAGTCGATCACCGAGCGGATCAGCCTGGACGGCAGCCCCGTCGAGGCGGAGCGCTTCGTCGAGACGTACAACGACATCAAGCCCTACGTCGAGATGGTCGACGCCAGGGAGGAGTACCGCCTCTCCTTCTTCGAGGTGCTCACCGGCATGGCGTACGCGGCCTTCGCGGACGCCCCCGTGGACGTCGCCGTCGTCGAGGTCGGCATGGGCGGCAGCTGGGACGCGACGAACGTGATCGACGGCTCGGTGGCCGTCATCACCCCCATCGACCTGGACCACACGGACCGCCTCGGCTCCACGCCCGGCGAGATCGCCAAGGAGAAGGCCGGCATCATCAAGCCGGACTCGACGGTGATCATGGCCCAGCAGCAGGTGGACGCCGCGCAGGTGCTCCTGAAGAAGGCGGTCGAGGCGGACGCGACGGTGGCCCGCGAGGGCCTGGAGTTCGGCGTCGTCGCCCGCCAGGTCGCGGTCGGCGGCCAGCTCATGACGCTCCGCGGCCTCGGCGGGGAGTACGAGGAGATCTTCCTGCCGCTGCACGGCGAACACCAGGCGCACAACGCCGCGGTGGCGCTCGCCGCGGTCGAGGCGTTCTTCGGCATCGGCTCGCAGCACGCGCGCCCGCTGGACATCGACACGATCCGCAAGGCGTTCGCGACGGTGGCCTCGCCCGGCCGCCTTGAGGTGGTGCGCCGCTCGCCCACCGTCGTCCTGGACGCCGCGCACAACCCGGCGGGGGCCCGCGCCGCGGCCGCCGCGGTCAGCGAGGCGTTCGACTTCAGCCGGCTGATCGGCGTGGTCGGCGCGAGCGACGACAAGGACGTGAAGGGGCTGCTCGAAGCGTTCGAGCCGATCTTCGCCGAGGTCGTCGTCACGCAGAACTCCAGCCATCGCGCGATGGACGCCGACACGCTCGCGGGCCTGGCCGTCGAGGTCTTCGGCGACGAGCGCGTGCAGGTCGAGCCGCGCCTCGACGATGCCCTGGAGGCGGCGATCACCCTCGCCGAGGAGGAGGGGGAGTACGCGGGCGGCGGCGTGCTCGTCACTGGTTCCGTCATCACGGTCGGCGAGGCCCGACTGCTCCTGGGGAGAGGCTGATTCCTGTGCGTACGCTCTGCGCCTCGACGCTGATCGGCGAGTTCTTCGTCATCGGCTTCGCGGGTCTGGTCGCCATGAAGGACGAGGACCTGTCCATGGGCACGGTCTGGACGGTCTGCGGCATCGCGATGGCGGTGTCCGTGCTGCTCTGCGGAATGATCACCCGGCCCGGTGGGGTGCAGCTCGGCTGGGCGCTGCAGATCGCGCTGATCGCGAGCGGCTTCGTGGTGCCGACGATGTTCTTCCTGGGCGCGGTGTTCGCCGCCCTGTGGTGGGCGTCGGTCCACTTCGGCCGCAAGATCGACGAGGCGAAGGCGCGGTTCGCGGCGCAATCGGCCGAGACGGTCTGACCGCACGGGGTTCCGGTCGCCCGGCCCTGCGGCACGCCCGGCCGCGGCGGCTCGGTATCGTGCCGGGCAACCCCCGTGATCGTAAAGATCGTAAGAACACCTCTTGGAGCCGCACATGAGCCAGCGCACCCTCGTCCTGCTGAAGCCCGACGCCGTCCGTCGTGGGCTGGTCGGAGAGATCATCGGGCGCATCGAGCGCAAGGCGGGCTGGACGATCTCCGCGCTGGAGCTGCGTTCGCTGGACCAGGAGACCCTGGAGCAGCACTACGGGGAGCACAAGGGCAAGCCCTTCTACGAGCCGCTGGTCGCCTTCATGTCGTCCGGGCCGGTCGTCGCGCTCGTCGTCGAGGGGGAGCGGGTCATCGAGGGCGTGCGCGCGCTCGCCGGACCGACCGACCCGATCGCCGCCGCGCCGGGTTCGATCCGCGGCGACTTCGGCACGATCGTCCGGGAGAACCTGATCCACGCCTCGGACTCCGAGGAGTCCGCCGAGCGCGAGCTCAAGATCTTCTTCCCGGGCGCCGTCTGACCCGCAAAAATCTTCGTCATGGTTTCTTGACGCGGCGTCAGGACGGAGCCGGACCAGCGCTGGGACGGCCGGAGGAATTCGGCCGTCCTTTGGCATATGCAACCCCAATTGGGGGAACCCGTGCCTCCGATGGCACGTCTGAAAAGGCGAGGCGACGCATCATCTGCTGACAATGGCGAAGACCCTAGCGCCGTGTTCGCGCAGCCGAGACTACGATGGAAGCCTCCACTGCCACACAGCACCCACCTCGCCTACCTAAAAAGCCATCAAACGCTCCAATAGGGAAGGCCAGACGCATCCTCATGGGGAACAACATGTCGTTCATCGGCCGTGACATGGCTGTCGACCTCGGGACCGCCAACACGCTGGTGTACGTCAGGGGTCGGGGGATCGTACTCAACGAGCCGTCCGTCGTCGCGATCAACACCAACACCGGTGGCATCCTCGCGGTGGGCGCCGAGGCGAAGAAGATGATCGGGCGCACGCCCGGCAACATCGTCGCGGTGCGCCCGCTGAAGGACGGCGTCATCGCCGACTTCGAGATCACCGAGCGGATGCTCCGCTACTTCATCCTGAAGATCCACAAGCGGCGCTACCTCGCCCGTCCCCGCGTCGTCGTCTGCGTGCCCTCGGGCATCACGGGCGTCGAGCGCCGCGCCGTCATCGAAGCCTCCTCGCAGGCCGGCGCCCGCCAGGTGCACATCATCGAGGAGCCCATGGCCGCGGCCATCGGCTCCGGTCTGCCGGTCCACGAGGCCACCGGCAACATGGTGGTCGACATCGGCGGCGGCACCACCGAGGTCGCCGTCATTTCTCTCGGCGGAATCGTCACGGCACAGTCCATCCGTGTCGCGGGCGACGAGCTGGACAACGCGATCATCCAGCACATCAAGAAGGAGTACTCCCTCCTCCTCGGCGAGCGCACCGCCGAGCAGATCAAGATCACCATCGGTTCGGCGTACGACATGGACGCCGACGAGCACACCGAGATCCGCGGCAGGGACCTGGTCTCCGGCCTGCCCAAGACCGTCGTCATCTCCGCCGCCGAGGTCCGCAAGGCCATCGAGGAGCCGGTCAACGCGATCGTCGACGCGGTCAAGACCACCCTCGACAAGTGCCCGCCGGAACTGTCGGGTGACGTGATGGACCGCGGCATCGTTCTCACCGGTGGCGGCGCCCTGCTGCGCGGCCTCGACGAGCGGCTGCGCCGGGAGACCGGCATGCCGATCCACATCGCCGAGGACCCGCTCGACAGCGTGGCGCTCGGCTCCGGAAAGTGCGTCGAGGAGTTCGAGGCGTTGCAGCAGGTGCTTGACGCCCAGCCGCGCAGATGATCTGACGCGCCGACATCCGCCGTACGAGTGCCTGCCCTCTCGTGCGGCGGATCGTTGATATAGAGGCAAGGCAGAAGAATTCCCCAGAAACCCGTGGAACCCGCAGATTCCACGGAATCCGATTGAGGAAGGCACGCCGCCGCACGTGAGGGACACACGAGAGAGCCGGCTGCTCCTGGTGCTGCTGGTCGCCATCGCGTTCGCATTGATCACGGTGGACATCCGCGGCGGCGAGGACTCACCGGTCGACGGTGCCCGCCGGGCCGCCGCGACGGTGTTCGGTCCGGTCGAGGAGGGGATGTCCTCCGCCGTCGACCCGATCGGCAACGCCATCGGCGCGGTACGCGACTCCGGAGAGCGCCACAACCGCATCGCCGAACTGGAACGCCAGAACGCCGCCCTGAAGGCGAAGCTCGGCAGCGACGACCGCAACCGCAGCCGGGTGCAACAGCTCGACAGCATGCTGAAGAAGGCGGGCGCAGGACAGTACGGCATCAAGGGCGCCGAGGTCATCGGGATAGGAGCGGCCCAGGGCTTCTCCTGGACCGTCACCATCGACGCCGGCGCGCATGACGGACTCAAGCGCGACATGACCGTCCTGAACGGCGACGGGCTGGTCGGCCGCGTCACCACGGTCGGCCCGAACACCGCGACCGTCCTGCTCGCCAACGACCCCGACTTCACCGTCGGCACCCGCATGGAGAAGACCGACGAGCTCGGCTTCGCCACCGGCCAGGGCGACCGTCCGCTCTCCGTCCAGCTGCTCAACGGCAAGGCCAAGGTCAAGAAGGGCGACCGCCTGGTCACCTTCGGCTCGCGCAAGGACAAGCCGTTCGTGCCGGGCGTCCCGGTCGGCGAGGTCGTCCGCGTCGACCCCTCGGGCGGTGACCTCACCCGCAACGTCTACGTGAAGCCGTACGTCGGGTTCACCAAGCTCGACATCGTCGGTGTCGTCGTCGAGGCGCCCCGCGAGGACCCGCGCGACACGGTCCTGCCGAAGAAGCCCGAGAAGCCCAAGCCGACCCCGACGGTGACCGTCACGGCCACCCCGTCGGGCCGGCCGCCCGCCGAGGGCGCCGACACCGGCGACGACGAGCAGTAGGAGACCGGACCCATGCGCCTCAACCGAATCCTGCTGTCCACCGCCCTCGTCGTCGTCGCCCTGGTCGTCCAGGTCAGCGTCCTGGCCCGGCTCCAACTGCCGGGCGCGGTCCCCGACCTGGTCCTGCTCACCGTCCTCGGCCTCGCCCTCGTCTACGGCCACGTCGGCGGCGCCCTCGTCGGCTTCGGCGCCGGGCTCCTGGCGGACCTGGCGCCGCCGGCCGACCACGCCGTCGGGCGGTACGCGCTCGTGCTCTGCGTCGTCGGCTATCTCGCGGGCCTCGCCAAGCCCGACAACGGCCGGCTCCGCTCCGCCACCGGCCCCCTCGTCGTGGTCGTCAGCGCCGCCATCGGATCGACGCTGCTCTACGCGGGCGTGGGCTCCCTCGTCGGGGACACCGCCGCACGCCACGTGGGCCTGATCGGGCTCCTGTTCACCGCCGCTCTCTACGACCTGCTGCTCGCGCCCTTCACGGTGCCGCTGATCATCGCGCTCGCCCGACGGGCGGAGAACGACCCGCTGGGCGAGAACTCGCCGGTGAACAAGGCGGCCGACGTCTCCTCCGGCTGGCTCTCCTCCGGCACCGGGCTGAGCATCGGCAACCAGCGCGGCGGCGGCCTGCGGGCGAAGGCGGCCAAGGCCAGAGTCGCCCGCGCCGGCCGCATCAAGGGGGTCAAGCGCCTGTGAACGCCACCCGGCGGGCCCCGCGAGCGCCCGCGCACACGCACAGGCCGAGCGTGTACACGTACTACCCGTACGCACACTGAGAGGGGGAGGCAGCAGCAGTGACCAACATCCCCGAGACCGGACGGACCCCACGCGTCCAGATCCGCCTCATCGTCATCCAGATCCTCGTCGTCTCCCTCCTGCTCACCCTCGGCGGCCGCCTCTGGTACCTCCAGGTCCGCAACGGCGACGAGTACGCCGAGGAGGCCTCGGGCAACCACGTCCAGCAGGTCGTCCAGCCCGCCGTGCGCGGCTCCATCCTGGACGCCCGCGGCGTGCCGATCGCCGACAACGAGACCCGGCTGGTCGTCTCCGCGTCCCGCACCGACCTGATGAAGATGAAGGACGACGGCAAGGCGGTCCTCGCCAAGCTCGCCGACGTCCTCGACATGAAGCCCGAGGACGTCGCGGGCAAGGTCCGCCTCTGCGACGCCAAGACGCCGCAGCCCTGCTGGAACGGCTCGCCCTACCAGCCCATCCCGATCACCGACGAGGCCACGCCCCGCCAGGCCCTGCAGATCCGCGAGCGCTCCGAGGACTTCCCCGGCATCACCGCCGAGCCCACCGCCGTGCGCCGCTACGCCGCGCCCGGCAAGTCCAACACCGCGCAGGTCCTCGGCTATCTCTCGCCCGTCACCGACGAAGAGATCAACAAGGCCGAGAACACCGACTCGCCGTTCCTGCGCTCGGACATGGTGGGCCGCTCCGGTCTGGAGCGCACGTACGACAAGCAGCTGCGCGGCAAGGCCGGCGTCACCCGCTACGAGGTCGACAACCTCGGCCGCGTCATCGGCAAGGCCAAGTCGGACGAGGCCAGGTCCGGCGCGAACGTCGTCACCAGCATCGACGCGCGCGTACAGGCCGTCTCCGAGTACTGGCTCAACGACGCGATGAAGAAGGCCCGCAAGGAGTTCGACAAGAACACCGGGGAGAACTACAAGGCCGACGCGGGCGCCGTCGTCGTCATGGAGAACAAGACCGGCCGCGTCGTCTCCATGGCCTCCAACCCGACGTACGACCCGAACGCCTGGGTCGGCGGCATCTCAGGGAAGGACTACGCGCGCCTCACCGGCAAGACGTCCAACTACCCGCTGCTCAACCGCGCCATCCAGGGCCAGGCCGCCCCCGGCTCGATCTTCAAGGTCATCCCGACGACCGCGGCGGTCAACGCGGGCTACGACTTCAACGGCCGCTACCCCTGCCCCAGCTCGTACTCCATCGGCGGCCAGACCTTCAAGAACTACGAGTCCAAGGGCCACGGCTCCATCACCCTCGGCCAGGCCCTCGAGGTCTCCTGCGACACCGTCTTCTACAAGCTGTCGCACGACCAGTGGCGCAAGGACGGCGGCAACAAGCCGACGAAGCACCCCAAGGACTGGTTCTACAAGACCGCCCACCAGTTCGGCCTCGGCAAGGAGACCGGCATCGACCTCCCCAACGAGGTCTCGGGCCGCGTCCCCGACCGCCAGTGGAAGAAGGACTACTGGAAGGCCAACAAGGACGCCTGGTGCAAGCAGGGCAAGAAGAGCGGCGGCGACTACGCCGAGCGCATCGCCTACGAGAACTGCCTCGAAGGCATGAAGATGCGTGCCGGTGACTCCGTCAACTACTCCATCGGACAGGGCGACACCCTCGTCACGCCGATACAGATGGCCACGATCTACTCCGCCATCGCCAACGGAGGCACCCTCCACGACCCCACCGTCGGTAAGGCGATCATCAGCGCCGACGGCAAGCAGGTCGAGGAGATCGCGCCCAAGTCGCACGGCAGGCTGCCGTTCGACGCGAAGCTGCAGAAGGACATAGACGGTGCCCTCGCCGACGTCGCCACGCGCGGCACGGCTGCCTGGCGGTTCCAGGGCTGGCCGCAGAAGAAGATCCCGATGCACGCCAAGACGGGTACCGCCGAGGTCTACGGCAAGCAGACCACCTCGTGGTTCGCGACGTACACCAAGGACTACACGATCGTCATGACGATCGCCCAGGGCGGTACGGGCTCCGGCGCCTCCGGGCCCGCCGTCCGCAAGATCTACAACGCGATCTACGGCCTCGACGACGACGGCAAGCAGGACCTGAAGAAGGCCCTCCTGCCCGAACCGCAGAAGAACCTGCCGAAGATCGAGACCGACGGCTCGATCGACTCCCCGAAGATCAAGCCGTACAAGCCCGAGGCGCCCAAGCCGCCGGCCGAGGAGCAGCAGCTGGCCGGGGCACCGGCCGACTGGAGGCGTGACTGATGACCGGCAGTGGTTTCTCCGTCTCCGGGTACGGGCCCGAGCGGTCCGGCGTGTCGCGGCTCCTGGCCCGCGACTCGATAGTGCGCCGGCTCGACTGGCCGATGCTGCTCGCGGCGATCGCGCTCTCCGGGATCGGCACCGCGCTCGTCTACTCCGCGACGCGCAACCGCACCGAGCTCGTCGGCGACGACCCGTGGTCCTTCGCGCTCAAGCACGTCCTGAACACCGGCATCGGCTTCGCCCTGATGATCGGCACCGTCTGGCTCGGCCACCGCACCCTGCGCACGGCCGTGCCGATCCTCTACGGCATCTCCGTCTTCCTGGTGCTGCTCGTCCTGACCCCGCTCGGCGCGACGATCAACGGCGCGCACGCGTGGATCGTGCTCGGCGGCGGTTTCTCGCTCCAGCCCTCCGAGTTCGTGAAGATCACGATCATCCTGGGCATGGCGATGCTGCTCGCGGCCCGCGTCGACGCGGGCGACCGGGAGCATCCCGACCACCGCACGGTCGTCCAGGCGCTCGGCCTCGCCGCCGTGCCCGTGGCGATCGTGATGCTCATGCCGGACCTCGGTTCGGTCATGGTCATGGCGATGATCGTGCTCGGTGTGCTGCTCGCCTCCGGCGCCTCCAACCGCTGGGTGTTCGGGCTGCTGGGCACCGGCGTCGCCGGTGGCGTCGCCATATGGCAGCTCGGCGTCCTCGACGACTACCAGATCGCCCGCTTCGCCGCCTTCGCCAACCCCGCGCTCGACCCGGCGGGCGTCGGCTACAACACCAACCAGGCGCGCATCGCCATCGGCTCCGGCGGCCTGACCGGCACCGGTCTGACCAAGGGCTCCCAGACCACCGGCCAGTTCGTCCCCGAACAGCAGACGGACTTCGTCTTCACGGTCGCGGGCGAGGAGCTCGGCTTCGTGGGCGCGGGAGCGATCCTGCTGCTGCTCGGCCTCGTCCTGTGGCGCGCCTGCCGCATCGCCCGCGAGACGACCGAGCTGTACGGCACGATCGTCGCCGCGGGGATCATCGCCTGGTTCGCCTTCCAGGCCTTCGAGAACATCGGCATGACCCTCGGCATCATGCCGGTGGCAGGCCTCCCGCTGCCCTTCGTCTCGTACGGAGGTTCGTCGATGTTCGCGGTCTGGGTGGCCGTGGGACTGCTCCAGTCGATCAAGGTGCAGCGCCCGATGTCGGCGTAGGCCCGGCCAGGTCCTGTCGCAGGCATGTTTGCCTTCGTCTTTCGCGTCTAGATTCAATTCATGGCGGAGACGAAGCGCGAGATCGAGCGGAAGTACGACGTCGGGGCGGACGCGACACTGCCCGACCTGTCCGGGGTCGCCGGGGTCGCGGACGCCGTCGACAGAGGCGTCGTCGAACTGGACGCCGTCTACTGGGACACCACCGACCGGCGCCTGGCCGCGGGATCGGTGACGCTGCGGCGCCGCACCGGCGGCGCCGACGAGGGCTGGCACCTGAAACTGCCGGTGTCGCTCGCCGACGGCGTGCGCGACGAGGTCCGGGCGCCGCTCTCCGACACCGTGCCGCGCGAGCTCGCCGAGCTCGTCCGCTCCCGGGTGCGCGGAGCCGAACTGGTCCCCGTCGTACGGCTGTTGACCGCGCGGACTCGCTGTCACCTCCTCGACGCCTCCGGCGCCCTGCTCGCCGAGGTCAGCGTCGACCGCGTCCTGGCCGAGCGGCTCGCGGGCGGCGTCGGCACCGTCGACTGGACCGAGGCCGAAGTGGAGCTGGCGGACGGCGGCGACCCCGCGCTCCTCGACAAGGTCGAGAAGAACCTGAAGAAGGCGGGCGTACGGCGCTCCGCGGCGACCTCGAAGCTGGCCAGGGCGCTCGCCGAGACCGAACCGCGCGAGGACACCGGCCGCAAAGCCCGGTCCGAGGCGTCCGTGAACGGCGGCAAGAAGGCCGGGAAGAGCGAGGCCGTGGCCGCGGCGGTGCGCGAGGCCGTCGGCGAGGGCCCCGGCTCCGCGGGAGACCACGTCCTCGCCTACCTGCGCGCCCAGCGCGACGCGATCGTCTCGCTCGACCCCGCCGTCCGCCGCGAACTGCCCGACTCCGTACACCAGATGAGGGTCGCCACGCGGCGGCTGCGCAGCGCCTTCAAGTCGTACCGGAAGATCCTCGACCGCACGGCCACCGACCCTGTGGGCGACGAGCTCAAATGGCTCGCGGGCGAGCTGGGCGTCGCCCGCGACCAGGAAGTCCTCAACGAGCGGCTCGCCGACCGGGTGGGCGCGCTGCCGCGGACCCTCGTGCTCGGCCCGGTGCGCGGCCGGCTGCGCGTCTGGGACGTCGCACGCCGCACCGGCGCGCGGCACCGGACGGTCGCCGTCCTGGAGAGCAGGCGCTACCTCGCGCTCCTGGACGCCCTCGACGCCCTGCTCGCCGAACCCCCGCTGCGCCCCGCCGCCACCGCGCCGCCGAAGAAGGCGCTGCCCAAGGCGGCACTCAAGGACCACGCCCGCCTGGCCGCCCGTATCGGCCACGCCCTGGAACTGCCCCCGGGCCGCGAGCGCGACCTCGCCCTGCACGCCGCCCGCAAGGCCGCCAAGCGCGCCAGGTACGCGGGGGAGTCGGCGGTCCCCGCGCTCGGCAAGCCCGCGCGACGGTTCGCCAAAAGGATGAAGGCCGTCCAGAGCGTCCTCGGCGACCACCAGGACAGCGTGGTCGCGCGCGAGGCGCTGCGGGCGCTCGCGATCCAGGCGCACCTGGCCGGGGAGTCCGCCTTCACCTGGGGGCTTCTGTACGGCCAGGAGGAGGCGGCGGGCGCGGACCGGCAGCGGGAACTGCCGGAGACCTGGGCCGCGGCTGAGCGCGCGAAGGTGCGGGCGGCGCTGGGCGGCTGAGCAGCGGGGTACGCTTGATGGTCACCCCTGCCAGCTCATGAAGGTCCGCGATGTCTGCCGAATCGGTCTTCCCACAGCTCGAAGCTCTGCTCCCGCATGTGCAGAAGCCCATCCAGTACGTCGGCGGTGAGCTGAACTCCACCGTCAAGCCGTGGGACAGCTGTGACGTCCGCTGGGCGCTCATGTACCCGGACGCGTACGAGGTCGGGCTGCCCAACCAGGGCGTCCAGATCCTCTACGAGGTCCTGAACGAACGCGCGGGCGTCCTCGCCGAGCGCACGTACAGCGTGTGGCCGGACCTGGAGGCCCTGATGCGCGAGCACCGGGTGCCCCAGTTCACGGTCGACTCGCACCGCCCGGTCGGCGCGTTCGACGTCTTCGGCCTCAGCTTCTCCACCGAGCTCGGGTACACCAACATGCTGGCGGCCCTGGATCTCGCGGGCATCCCCCTGGAGGCCAAGGACCGCACCCTGGACGACCCGATCGTGCTCGCCGGCGGCCACGCCGCCTTCAACCCCGAGCCGATCGCCGAGTTCATCGACGCCGCGATCATCGGCGACGGCGAGCAGGCCGTTCTCGACATGACGGAGATCATCCGCGCCTGGAAGGCCGAGGGCCGCCCCGGCGGCCGCGAGGAGGTCCTCTTCCGGCTCGCCAGGACCGGGTCGGTCTACATCCCGGCGTTCTACGACGTCGAGTACCTCCCCGACGGCCGGATCGGCCGCGTCGTGCCCAACCGCAGCGGCGTGCCGTGGCGCGTGTCCAAGCACACCGTCATGGACCTCGACGAGTGGCCCTACCCCAAGCAGCCCCTCGTCCCGCTCGCCGAGACCGTCCACGAGCGCATGTCCGTGGAGATCTTCCGCGGCTGCACCCGCGGCTGCCGTTTCTGCCAGGCCGGCATGATCACGCGCCCCGTGCGGGAGCGAAGCATCACCGGCATCGGCGACATGGTCGACAAGGGTCTGAAGGCGACCGGCTTCGAAGAGGTGGGCCTGCTCTCCCTCTCCTCCGCCGACCACAGCGAGATCGCCGACGTCGCGAAGGGCCTCGCCGACCGGTACGAGGAGGACAAGATCGGCCTGTCCCTCCCCTCGACCCGCGTCGACGCCTTCAACGTGGACCTCGCCAACGAGCTGACCAGGAACGGCCGCAGGTCGGGCCTGACCTTCGCCCCCGAGGGCGGCTCCGAGCGCATGCGCAAGGTCATCAACAAGATGGTGTCCGAGGAAGACCTCATCCGCACCGTCGCGACCGCGTACGGCAACGGCTGGCGCCAGGTGAAGCTGTACTTCATGTGCGGCCTGCCCACCGAGACCGACGACGACGTCCTGCAGATCGCCGACATGGCGATGAACGTCATCCAGAAGGGCCGCGAGGTCTCCGGGTCCAACGACATCCGCTGCACGGTCTCCATCGGCGGCTTCGTGCCCAAGCCGCACACGCCCTTCCAGTGGGCCCCGCAGCTCTCCTCCGAGGAGACCGACGCCCGCCTGGAGAAGCTCCGCGACAAGATCCGCGGCGACAAGAAGTACGGCCGCTCCATCGGCTTCCGCTACCACGACGGCAAGCCCGGCATCGTCGAGGGCCTGCTCTCGCGCGGCGACCGCCGCATCGGCGCCGTCATCCGCGCGGTCTACGAGGAGGGCGGCCGCTTCGACGGCTGGCGCGAGCACTTCAGCTACGAGCGCTGGATGCGGTGCGCCGAGAAGACGCTGCCCGAGGTGGGCGTCGACGTCGACTGGTACACGACGCGTGAGCGCACGTACGAAGAGGTGCTGCCCTGGGACCACCTGGACTCCGGTCTCGACAAGGACTGGCTCTGGGAGGACTGGCAGGACTCGCTCGACGAGACCGAGGTCGAGGACTGCCGCTGGACGCCGTGCTTCGACTGCGGCGTGTGCCCCCAGATGGACACCCACATCCAGGTCGGCCCCACCGGCAAGAAGCTCCTGCCGCTGACGGTCGTGAAGTAGCGGGACCGGTACCGGAACCGAAGCGCCGAGCTGCCCGCAGATGCCCCGACTCGTCCTGCCCACCGCCCTGGTGCACCGCTCCTACATCGCCGCGATGGAGGAGCTCAGGGCCGAGGGGCAGGGCGGGCCCGACGACGACACGACGCTCGGCAGCACCCTGCGCCGGTACGGCACCCGCTGGCGCGACCCCGCGGTCTTCGCGGCGTACGTCGCCGAGGTCCGCGCAGCCGCCTACCCCGCCGAGCCGCTCGCCGTCCCCGTCACGACCCTCTGGTACGTCGACGGCGCCCACTACCTCGGCCGCATCACCGTCCGGCACAGCGTCGCCACCCGGTTCCTGCGCGAGTACGGCGGCCACATCGGCTACGACGTCCGCCCCACCGCCCGCCGCCGCGGCCACGCCACCGACATGCTGCGCGCCTGCCTTCCGTACGCCGCCGAACTCGGCCTGGAATCCGTCCTGGTGACCTGCGACACCGACAACACCGGCTCGCGCAAGGTCATCGAGGCGGTGGGCGGCACGTTCGAGGACGAGCGGGGCGGGAAGTTGCGGTACTGGATCAGGACGGGACGGATCCGAACCGGCGCCCCGGGCGTCTAGGACAACATGGACCTGGAAAAGCGGCCCCAGCAGGCTCACCCGCCGACCGAGCAGGTGGCCCCGCGTCCCCCGGCGCCCGCGCCACCACAGGCAGAGGGCTGTCTCGCCGTCGCGATCCGCATCCCGGTGCGGATCGTGGTCCTTGTCCTCGTGGTGCCCGTGCGCCTGGTGTGGGACGCGCTCGCCGTCTGCGGCACGTTCGTGTACCGGAACGCGCTGCGTCCCGTCGGACGCGGCATAGGTGCCGTCCTGACCTGGCTGTTCAAGGCGGTGTTCGTCTGGCCGTGGGTGGGGCTGTGGCGGTATGTGGTCGTGCCGGTCGGCAGGGGCCTCGCCTGGCTGGGCCGGATGCTGGTCGTGGCGCCCCTGATGTGGCTGTACGCGCGCGTGCTGACCCCCTTCGGGCACGGCGTCGCCTGGGTGCTGCGCGGCATCGGCGCCGGGATCGGCCTGCTCGGGCAGAGCGTCACCGCGATGGTGATCGGCATCGGCAGGGGCCTCGCCTGGCTGGGCCGGATGCTGATCGTGGTCCCGGCAACGTGGCTCTACGCGCGCGTGCTGACCCCGATCGGGCACGGCATCGCCTGGGTGGCCCGGGCCCTCGGCACCGGCGCCGCCGCTGCCGGACGCGGCATCGGCCTCGTCCTGGTCTGGCTGTTCAAGGCGGTGTTCGTCTGGCCGTGGGTGGGGCTGTGGCGGTATGTGGTCGTGCCGGTCGGCAGGGGCCTCGCCTGGCTGGGCCGGATGCTGATCGTGATCCCGGCAACGTGGCTCTACGCGCGCGTGCTGACCCCCATCGGGCACGGCATCGCCTGGGTGGCGCGGGGCATCTGGACGATCGGCGTGACGCTGTTGCGCTGGATCTTCGTCGTGCCCGCCGTCGCGGTGTGGCGGTGGGTGCTCGCCCCCGTCGGGCGGGCGCTCGCCGTCGTCGCGCGCGAGATCGGCGACGCGCTCGGCCACGCCTGGCGCGTCGCCGGGCACATCTCCCTCGTCGTCGGCCGCTTCCTCGGCCGACTCCTTCGGTGGATCTTCGTCGAGCCGGTGCGGTGGGCCTACCGCTCGGTGCTCACGCCCGTCGGGCACGTGGTCCGCGACGCGGTGTGGCGCCCCGCGGCCGAGGCCGCCCGCAGCGTCGGGCGCACGGCGCGCCAGGCGATCGCGTCGGCGCGGGAGAGCGTGCGCCAGGCCCGGGCCGACGTGCGGCGCATGCTGTTCGGGGCGCCGAAGGAGCCGGCGCCGGTACCGGTGGCCCGGCGGGAACCCGCGGCGCCCGCGGCACGTACTCTAGGTAGCAGTACGACCGCACTCACGAAGGACTGAGAGAACTGGGCAAGCGACAGCCCGTAGGCCCGCCGCCCGCACCCGCGGTGCAGCGCATCCGACTGCGTTACACCAAGCGCGGCCGCCTCCGGTTCACCAGCCACCGTGACTTCCAGCGCGCCTTCGAGCGTGCGCTGCGCCGCGCCGAGGTGCCCATGGCGTACTCGGCGGGGTTCACCCCGCACCCGAAGGTGTCGTACGCCAATGCCGCACCCACCGGCACGGGCAGTGAAGCCGAGTATCTGGAGATCGCGCTCACCGCGCAGCGCGACCCGGACAAGCTCCGTGAGCTCCTCGACGAGTCGATGCCCGCCGGGCTCGACATCGTCGACGCCGTCGAGTCCCGCACGTCAGGGCTCGCCGACCGGCTGACGGCGTCCGTCTGGGAACTGCGTCTGGACGGTGTGGAGCCCGCGGCGGCCGAACGTGCCGCCGCGCTGTTCACGGCCGCCGAGCAGGTCGAGGTGCAGCGCCGGACGAAGAACGGCATGCGCACCTTCGACGCCCGCGAGGCCGTCGTGAGCCTGGCGCCGGTCACCGACGGTGAACCGATCTCCGCCGACGCTGATAGGCCGACCGACAAGCCCTGTGCGATACTGCGGCTGGTTGTTCGGCACGTGACACCTGCCGTACGACCTGACGACGTCCTGTCCGGTCTCCGAGCTGTGGCCGACCTGGCGCCGCCGGTCCCCGCAGCGGTGACCAGGCTGGCGCAGGGGCTTTTCGATGAAGAGACCGGCACGGTGACCGACCCGCTCGCGCCCGACCGCGAGGCAGTCACGGCCGCTTCAACCACGGCCGCCGTAACTGCCGCCGCGGACGCGCCGGCGCCGGAAGGCCCCCGTTAAGGACGTACGTCACCGCGCAGCCCTCGTACTCGGGAGCCACCTGGGTCGGGCAGCGCACTGACCGAGACTTTCGCCAGGCCGTCCGCATTTGGGCGTACGGAACCGGCGAGACAAGACATAGAGCTCCCGTGCGGCGCCCACGCCCCGGATGGCGGCCCCGCGCATCTAGCGCGAGCCGCGGCCATCACCGGACCAGGCGCGGCGCCCGGGAGCGTGACGGGAGAACCGCCCGCATGCTTGAGCCGAACGAACCCACTGAGGGCTCGCAGAACGACACCCCCAGCGACACCCTGCCGCCGCGCCGCAGGCGCCGCGCGGCCTCGCGTCCCGCGGGCCCGCCGACGGGCGCCGCAGCCGCGGCTCCGGCCATACCGGCCACCCCCGCCCAGGACGTCGAAGACGCCGAGGAGACCGAAGAGGTGGCCGAGGCCACCGAGGCTCCTGCGCAGCCCGACCCCGAGCCCGAGGCCGCCCCGGCGCCGCGTGCGCGTCGCCGTGCGACCCGTCGCGCCTCCGCTCCGGCCGGTGCGCCGCAGGCCGCCGCAGAGGTGCCGGAGCCCGCGGAGGCCCAGGCCCCCGCGCCCGCCACGGAAGAGGCCGAGCCCGAGGCCGCCCCGGCGCCGCGTGCGCGTCGCCGTGCGACCCGTCGCGCCTCCGCGCCCGCCGGTGAGCCGAAGGCCACGGCCACGGAGCCGGCAGCCGCCGCGGAGGAAGCCCCCGCCGCGGCCGAGCCCGAGGCCACGCCCGAGCCCGTCGCCGAGGAGGCCGCGCCGCGCCGTGCGCGCCGTCGCGCCACCCGTGGTGCCTCCGCGCCCGCCGGTGAGCCGAAGGCCGCCGCCGAGGACAGGTCCGCGGAGAAGACCGCCCCGAAGGCGGCCGAGCAGGCCCCCGAGCCGGTGGCCGCCGAGAAGCAGGCTCCTGCCGAGGAAGCCGCCGCCGAGACCGAGGCCCCCGCCCCGCGTCGCCGCCGTGCCACCCGTAAGACCGCGGCCGCCGGATTCTCGGCCCCCGCGGGACACAAGGCCCGCAAGGCCCGCAACAACGACGACTCCGGCGAGGAGGGCGGCCGCAAGCCCGCCCGCCCGGCCGTCGCCGTCTTCCAGGCCCCGGTGTTCGCCGAGCCGATGTTCCAGACCCCGGAGCGCGCCGCCGCGGCGGCCGCCGCCGAGGCCGCGGAGCCGGAGCCGGAGCCCGCCGAGCCCGTGGCCCCCGCCGCCCCCGTGGCGGAGGAGGAGCAGACCCCGCGCCGCCGTCGCCGCCGTCGGGCCGCCGACGAGCAGCCCGCGGCCGCCGAGGAGCGCGAGCCGGTCAAGGCCGCCGATGAGCAGCCGGCCGACGCCCCCGAGGACACCGACGCCGTCGAGCAGGCGGAGTCCGACGACGACGCGGAGGACTCCGGCGAGCGCCAGGGCCGTCGCCGTCGTCGCGGTGGCCGTCGCCGCCGTCGCGGTGACGCCGCGGAGCAGGACGAGCAGAACGACGCCTCCGGCGAGTCCGACGACGCCGCCGAGCAGGCGGAGCGCGCGGGCGACGAGGACGCGACGGACGCCGCCGAAGGTGACGACGACACGGACGCCGACGACTCCTCGGAGTCCGGTGGTTCGGGCTCCAGCAGCAGCCGTCGCCGCCGCCGTCGCCGTCGCCGTGCCGGTGACTCCGCCGAGGGCGAGCCGGGCGACAGCGACCCGGAGCGTACGGTCGTGAAGGTCCGTGAGCCGCGCAAGAAGGAAGAGCGCGAGCTCGGCACCGGCGTCGACGAGGTCACGTCCATCAAGGGCTCGACCCGCCTGGAGGCCAAGAAGCAGCGCCGCCGCGAGGGCCGCGAGCAGGGCCGCCGCCGCGTGCCGATCATCACCGAGGCCGAGTTCCTGGCCCGCCGCGAGGCCGTCGAGCGCGTCATGGTCGTCCGCCAGAACGGCGAGCGCACCCAGATCGGCGTCCTCGAGGACAACGTGCTCGTCGAGCACTACGTCAACAAGGAGCAGGCCACCTCGTACGTCGGCAACGTCTACCTGGGCAAGGTCCAGAACGTGCTGCCGTCCATGGAGGCCGCCTTCATCGACATCGGCAAGGGCCGCAACGCGGTCCTGTACGCCGGTGAGGTCAACTTCGAGGCGCTCGGGATGGCCAACGGCCCCCGCCGCATCGAGTCCGCCCTGAAGTCCGGCCAGTCGGTCCTCGTGCAGGTCACGAAGGACCCGATCGGCCACAAGGGCGCCCGCCTGACCAGCCAGGTCTCGCTGCCGGGCCGCTACCTCGTGTACGTGCCCGAGGGCTCGATGACCGGCATCAGCCGCAAGCTCCCGGACACCGAGCGCGCGCGTCTGAAGACCATCCTCAAGAAGATCGTCCCCGAGGACGCCGGCGTCATCGTGCGCACCGCGGCCGAGGGCGCGAGCGAGGACGAGCTGCGCCGCGACGTCGAGCGGCTCCAGGGGCAGTGGGAGGACATCCAGAAGAAGGCCAAGATGTCCACCACCAGCTCCCCGAGCCTGCTGTACGGGGAGCCGGACATGACCGTCCGGGTGGTCCGCGACATCTTCAACGAGGACTTCTCCAAGGTCATCGTCAGCGGCGACGACGCGTGGGAGACCATCCACGGCTACGTCTCGCACGTGGCGCCCGACCTGGCGGACCGCCTCTCGCGGTGGACGTCCGAGGTGGACGTCTTCGCGACGTACCGCATCGACGAGCAGCTCGCCAAGGCGCTCGACCGCAAGGTCTGGCTGCCGAGCGGTGGCTCGCTGGTGATCGACAAGACCGAGGCGATGATCGTCGTCGACGTCAACACCGGCAAGTTCACCGGTCAGGGCGGCAACCTCGAAGAGACCGTGACGAGGAACAACCTCGAGGCGGCCGAGGAGATCGTGCGCCAGCTGCGGCTGCGCGACCTCGGCGGCATCGTCGTCATCGACTTCATCGACATGGTCCTGGAGTCCAACAGGGACCTGGTCCTGCGGCGCCTGCTCGAATGCCTCGGGCGCGACCGTACGAAGCACCAGGTCGCCGAGGTCACCTCGCTCGGCCTGGTCCAGATGACGCGCAAGCGCGTCGGCCAGGGGCTCCTTGAGTCCTTCTCCGAGACCTGCGTGCACTGCAACGGCCGCGGCGTCATCGTGCACATGGAGCAGCCCACCTCGGCCGGTGGCGGCGGCAAGCGCAAGAAGCGCGGGCGCGGCGGCCCGGACCAGCAGGACCAGGGCCACGAGCACACGCACGAGCACGACACGCAGGACGTCGAGGACACCGAGAGCGCGGCCGAGGTCGAGGCCGAGGTGGCGTCCCCGGTGGCGCTGCCCGAGCCCGAGTTCGTGGCGGACGAGGAGCTGTACAGCAGTGCGGCCGAGGCGGAGGCCGCGGCGTCCCGCGGTGGCCGCTCGCGGCGCCGGGCGACCCGGCGGGCCTCGGCTCCGGCCGGCGCCCCCCGCACCGAGTCCGCTCCCGACGCCCCGCAGGCCGAGGCTCCGCAGGCGGAGGCCCCGAAGGCCGCGTCGACGAAGAAGTCGGCCAAGCGGGCCAAGGCCGCCGAGAAGGCGGAGCGGGCCGCGAAGGCGGAGGCCAAGGCCGCCGAGGTGCCCGTCGTCGACTCCGAGGTCGCGCGCACCGAGGCCCCGGCCGTCGAGGACCCGATGGTGGGTTCCCCCGCGGCCGTCGAGGCGGCCCAGGAGGCACACGCCGAGGTGGCCGAGGCCCCCGCGCAGGACGCCGCGCCGAAGGGACGCACGCGCCGTCGTGCGGTCCGCAAGGCGACGTCGCCCGCCGGTTCGCCGAAGGCCGCGGAGAGCGCCGAGGCCGCCGAGACGGTCGTGGCCGAGGCGCCCAAGGCGGAGCCGGTCGCCGAGCCGGTGGCCGAGGCGCCCGTCGCCGACGCCGCGCCGCCGCGTCCGCGCCGCCGTGCCGTCCGCAAGGCCACCGCGCCGACCGCGTCCGCCGAGGCGGCCGTGATGGTCGTCCCGTCGCCGGAGAAGGCCGCCGGGAAGCCCGCGGAGAAGGCTGCCGAGAAGCCCGCCGAGAAGACCGGGACGGAGTCCGAGGCGCCCGCCGAGGAAGCCGCTCCGGCCAAGAAGACGGCGCGCAAGACGGCGGCCAAGAAGGCGCCCGCGAAGAAGACGGCCGCCAAGAAGACCGCTGCCAAGAAGACGGCCGCCAAGAAGACGACGGCCAAGAAGGCGACGAAGTCGACGGCGAAGAAGGCCGCGGCCGCGGAGCAGACGCCGTCCGGCGTCTCGGCGAGTGCCGGGGACGGCGAGAGCTGACCCCTTCGCGACCTGGTGCCCCCTGTTCCGCGTGCGCGCGGGGCAGGGGGCACCGCCGTGTCCGGCGAATCGGCTTCGACAGCCCGAAAGCGTGAAGCGGGGCCCCCTGCCTTGGTGCGCGGGGAGACACCTGTAAAACTCATGCGGTCTGATAAGTGAACAGGGACGTGAGCGTGCGGTTGGGGAGACGGCGCGCCCGTGTCAGGGGAGGGATGACAGATGGCGCAAGCGCGCCTGCGAGGTACGGGACGTCACCGTGCCGTGAAACCGGTCAAGGGCGGTCGTCAGGCGGTCGCGCTGGCCACGGTCCTCTCGGCCGCCGGAATCCAGGCCGTCGGCTCGGCGGGGACCGCATCGGCGGACCCGGGGCCCACCTGGACGGAGGGGCCGATCTTCAACAACCCGAAGGGGACCCCCGACCAGCAGTACGCGGTGCGCACCCGGCTGGTCGAGCTGACGAACGCCGCGGTGCCGGGCTCGACGATCAAGGTCGCGGTCTACCACGTGTGGGAGGCCACGGTCGTCGACGCGCTGGTGGCGGCCAAGCGGCGCGGCGTGCACGTGCAGATGCTCCTCGACTCGACCAGCAAGACCGACCGGCCGACGAACACCTCGTACAACACGCTGAAGTCGGCGCTCGGCACGGACCGGACCAAGTCGTCGTTCGTCTCGCTCTGCCCGACCGGCAAGTCCTGCCTGGGCGACCCGGCGTACGGCAAGTCGATCATGCACAACAAGTTCTGGCTGTTCTCGGAGGTCGAGGGCGCCAGGGACGTGGTGGTGCAGACCACCTCGAACTCGACGCCGTCGGCGCACACGAAGTTCTACAACGACGCGCTGCTGCTGCCCGACAACCCCGCCATGTACGACGCGTACGCGGACTACTTCACCGACATGCTCGGCAAGCGCTGGGCCGACTGGGACTACCGCACGGTCAGCAGCGGCCGCTACAAGGCGTACTTCTTCCCGCGCAACGGCACGGTCAACGAGACCGACACCATGTACTCGGTCCTGAACAACGTGAAGTGCACGTACAAGGACGCGGCGGGCACCACGCAGCACACGAAGGTCCGCGCCGCGATCTTCAAGATCACCCGACAGCAGATCGCCGACAAGCTCGTCTCGCTGAAGAAGTCCGGCTGCTCGGTGAGCATCCTGTACGCGGAGACGGACAGCGCCAAGAGCCAGGGCGGCACCCCGGGCACCTGGGAGCAGCTGCACAAGTCGGGCGGCCCCTCCGTGCGCTGCTTCAACGACGACAGGGACCCGCTGCACCCCGGCACGCCGCTCACGACGCCCTACATCATCCACTCGAAGTACCTGCTGATCGACGGCGTGTACGACGGCAAGCGGAACAAGGTCTCCTTCACCGGCTCGCAGAACTACACGGCGCCCGCGCTGCGCGAGAACGACGAGGCGATCGTCAAGATCGACGACGACTCGGTGCACGACACCTACCGCTCGCACTTCGACCGGACGCGCGCCGTGGCCTGGCCGGGCAGCGCGGACAGGACGGACCTGTGCAAGGGCGTCAAGCCGCTGCCGCCGGACGGTGAGAATCCCCTCAGGTGAGTGGGGGAGCGGGGCCGGTTTGACCCTTCCGGGTGGGCCCCGTAACCTTGACCGTCGGCGTGTTCCTATACACCGCCACCCCCTGTAAACCTTTTTCCTCTCGTGGCCCGGGCCGTGGCTCAGGCCCATGAGAGAGGCTGTTCCGCTTCTGCGGGCGGCTGGACTGCGGGGGCACCGTTCCGAGCGAGAGAGAGATCCGCGTGTACGCCATCGTGCGCAGCGGTGGTCGCCAGCACAAGGTTGCTGTCGACGACATCGTTGAGGTTGACAAGATTTCCACTGCCAAGGTTGGCGACACGGTCGAGCTCTCGACCCTGCTCGTTGTCGACGGCGAAGCCGTGACGAGCGACCCGTGGGTGCTGGCCGGCATCAAGGTCCAGGCCGAGGTCGTGGACCACCACAAGGGCGCGAAGATCGACATCCTTCGCTACAAGAACAAGACCGGTTACCGCCGTCGTCAGGGTCACCGTCAGCAGTACACGGCGATCAAGATCACCGGTATCCCCACGGCTGCGAAGTAAGGGACTGAGACAAGATGGCACACAAGAAGGGCGCATCGTCCACTCGGAACGGGCGCGATTCCAATGCTCAGCGGCTCGGCGTGAAGCGCTTCGGCGGTCAGACCGTCAACGCCGGTGAGATCCTGGTCCGCCAGCGCGGCACCCACTTCCACCCGGGCTCGGGCGTCGGCCGCGGCAAGGACGACACCCTGTTCGCGCTGGACGCGGGTGCGGTGGAGTTCGGTACCCACCGCGGCCGCAAGGTCGTGAACATCGTTCCGGTCGCCTGAGTCCGTCTTCACTGACTGACCAGTCGCTCGTCGAGCGGGTTCTGCGAGGGCGGACCTTCTTCCCGGTCTTCGGGAAGCGGGTCCGCCCTTCGCGTGTTAGACGTAAGACATTTCCGTACGCCCCCTCTGCCTCGACGGCGTGGGGGGACCCCCAGGAGGCACCAAACCATGACCACCTTCGTGGACCGCGTCGAGCTGCATGCCGCCGCGGGTAACGGGGGCCACGGCTGTGCCTCCGTCCACCGTGAGAAGTTCAAGCCGCTCGGCGGCCCGGACGGCGGCAACGGCGGCCGTGGCGGCGACGTGATCCTGGTCGTCGACCAGGACGTCACGACGCTCCTGGACTACCACCACAGCCCGCACCGCAAGGCCACCAACGGCCAGCCCGGCGCCGGTGACAACCGCTCCGGCAAGGACGGCCAGGACCTGGTCCTGCCCGTCCCCGACGGCACGGTCGTCCTCGACAAGGAGGGCAACGTCCTCGCCGACATGGTCGGCCAGGGCACCACCTTCGTCGCGGGCCAGGGCGGCCGCGGCGGCCTCGGCAACGCGGCGCTGGCCTCCGCCCGGCGCAAGGCCCCCGGCTTCGCGCTGCTCGGCGTGCCCGGCGAGGAGCGGGACGTCGTCCTGGAGCTCAAGACCGTCGCCGACGTGGCCCTGGTGGGCTATCCGAGCGCCGGCAAGTCCTCGCTGATCTCCGTGCTGAGCGCGGCGAAGCCGAAGATCGCGGACTACCCGTTCACGACGCTCGTCCCCAACCTCGGCGTGGTGACGGCGGGCTCGACCGTCTACACCGTCGCCGACGTGCCGGGCCTCATCCCCGGCGCCAGCCAGGGCCGCGGCCTCGGCCTGGAGTTCCTGCGCCACGTCGAGCGGTGCAGCGTGCTCGTGCACGTCCTGGACACGGCGACCCTGGAGTCCGACCGCGACCCCGTCTCCGACCTCGACGTCATCGAGGCCGAGCTGCGGGAGTACGGCGCGGGCCTGGAGAAGCGCCCCCGCATCGTCGTGCTCAACAAGATCGACATCCCGGACGGCCAGGACCTCGCCGACCTGGTCCGGCCCGACCTGGAGGAGCGCGGCTACCGCGTCTTCGAGGTCTCCGCCGTCGCGCACAAGGGTCTCAAGGAGCTCTCCTTCGCCCTGGCCGAGCTGGTCGCCGAGGCGCGTGCCGCGAAGCCGAAGGAGGAGGCGACCCGCATCGTCATCCGGCCCAAGGCCGTCGACGACAGCGGCTTCACGGTCACCCGCGAGGAGGTCGACGGCGAGCCGCTGTACCGCGTGCGCGGTGAGAAGCCGGAGCGCTGGATCCGCCAGACCGACTTCAACAACGACGAGGCCGTCGGCTACCTCGCGGACCGCCTCAACCGCCTCGGCGTCGAGGACGAGCTGATGAAGGCCGGTGCCCGCAACGGCGACGGCGTCGCCATCGGCCCGGAGGAGAACGCGGTCGTCTTCGACTGGGAGCCGACGATGATGGCCGGCGCCGAGATGCTGGGCCGCCGCGGCGAGGACCACCGTCTGGAAGCGCCGCGACCGGCCGCGCAGCGGCGCAAGGACCGCGAGGCGGAGCGGGACGAGGCGCAGCGCGAGTACGACGACTTCGAGCCGTTCTAGGCGGTTGCCGGGCGGTGCCCTCGGGTGTTGCCCTCGCCGTCCCGGGCGCCCGCCCCGCGGCACGTCGCCCGTAGCGCACGTCGCACATGAGAAGGCCCCCGGAGCTCGGCTCCGGGGGCCTTCTCATGTGATCGGGCGGGGTTACGCGGTGACCGAGTCCTCCGCGCCGTTCTGTTCGGACTGGTCCGCCACGTCCTGGTCCATCTCCTCCGCGGCTTCCTCCGCGGCGCGCGGGCCGGGGATGTCCGCGTCGACGCGCTGGTCCATGCGGGCGCGGCGGGCGTCGGCCTGGGCGGACAGGGCGAGGGCCGCCGCGTTGAAGCGGGTCAGGGACGGCGGGTTCGAGGGGCCCAGGAGGTGCTCCTTGAGCTCGGCGCGGGCCTCCGCGTGGGAGTCGAGCTCGGGGGCGCGTACGGCCTTCAGAAGGGCCGCCACGCCGCTCGCGTCGGGCGTGAGGATCGCCGCCGCGGACGCCGTCGGGAAGCTCGCCCGGAACTCCGCCTCGGTCATGCCGGCCGTGTTGGCGACGGCGTACGGCTTCTCGCTGCTCAGCCAGTCCGAGACGACCGAGGAGACGTCGCTGATCAGCAGGTCGGCCTGGTTGAAGCAGTTGAAGATCGCCGGGCGCGCGGCGGTGATGATCTGGTGCTCCCACTCGGGGTAGGACGCCCAGAACGCGGCCTCCCACGCGGCGGTCGCCGCGGCCACGGCGGCCTGCTGGTCGCCGTCCGGGGAGCCCTGGAGCATCATCCGCTCCTGTTCGTCCGCGCTCTTGCGGAAGGACCTGGCGGTCAGCCGGTCCAGCTCCACGGTGCGGCGGACCAGCTCGGCGGCGGCCTCGGGGCCGGGGCGCGCGCCGGAGCGCTTCGCGTTGGCGGCGAGGATCATCGCCTTGATGCGCTCGTTGGCGGCGCCCGCCTCGGGGTTCTGCGAGCCCGTCATCGGGTGCGGCTTGTAGAGGAGGCGCACGGCGGGGTCGGCGAGCAGCTCACGCACGATGTTCTCGCCGGCCAGGACCACCGAGGTGTTGCCGGGGTTGCCGTCCCAGCCCTCCCAGGTGGGGGCGTACAGGACGGTCGTGAACGCCCCGGTGGGCGCGCCCGAGTACGGGCGGATCGGCGACAGCTGCGGGCGGCCGACCTCGACCACGTCCTTGTCCTCGACGCCGATGTCCGCGAGCTGGTAGCGGTCGCGGGCCGCGGGGCCCGCCACCCACACCTCGTCGTACGCCTTCGCGTAGGGGTTGCAGGAGGAGAGCTTGTCGCTCTCGCCGTGGTTGATGAAGGCGTGCTTGATCGTGGGGATGCGCAGGACCTGCGAGGTCTTCGCGGCGTTCGCCGGGTGCAGCATCATCTTCAGCGTCGACGTCTCCAGGGAGAACATCGTGGCGACCTTCGGGAAGCAGATGATCGGCACGTCGGTCGCGTCGATCTTCTGCACCATGAACCGCTCGCGCAGCACGATCAGCGGCTTGCCGTCGAGCTCGGAGAGGGTGGAGAGCCACATGTTCGCCTGGTACGCGGACGTGGAGCCGCCCGAGAAGTACATGGCGACGGTCGGCTTGTACTCCGCCAGCCAGGCGTCGAGCCACTCCATGACCTTCTGGTCGTTCTTCGCCCGCTTCTTCGGGAACAGCCAGGTGGCGAGGTAGATCGCGCCGGCGCCGATCAGGAGGATGGAGATGCCGAGCCCGATGCCGCCCCAGAGCGCGTCGGCGGTCGCCGCGGTGATCAGGAGGCCGACGGTGCCGGGCACCGAGAACGTCAGCAGACGGTGGGCCTGACGGCGGGAGAGGATGCGCGGCGGCGCGGCCGTCAGGTGCAGCTCGGAGGTGTCGATGTTGCGCGTGACGATCGGCAGCGAGCGGGCGCGGCGCACAAGCACGGCGACGGCCTGGCAGCCGAAGTGCAGGGCGTAGAAGGCAAGCAGCGCGATGGTCAGCGGAGACTGCTCCGCCAGCGGCTCGATGCCGTCGATGCGCAGCAGACCCACCAGGATCAGCATGTCGCGCAGCAGCTGGCGGACCGTGACGTCGAAGCGGATCTTCCCGAGCAGGGAGAGCAGGCCCGGCTGCTTGTACTGCAGATAGATGTCGAGCGCGAGGTTCGCGGCGGCCGCGGCGATGAACACCGGAACGTAGGGGATCAGCGCGGTCGCGAGCTGCGTCGCGAAGAGCGCGAACATCGCGAACAGCGCTGACAGCTGCACGATGCGACGAGGGGCGAGTCCGGCAGAGGGCACGAGCTTGGGCTCCTGGCGGGGATGGAGGGGGAATGGGGGGAAGTCGACCACTGACCGTATGACGTGCGGTGGTCCCGTAGCAATCTTCCGTGACGTCAATCACCGGATAAAGGGGCAAACGGACTGAACCTCAAGACCGCTTTTTGCCTCTGACCGGAATACGCCCTCCGCTCCCGGCCGCCCGCGCGGCCCGGTCCGTCCCTCGGAACGGGCAGGCGCGGGGCCCCCGCGCTCACGTAGATTGCAGGTCCGGAAGAGGGCAGGTCCGGGGCATCGGGATCATTTGGGGAAGAGCGTGGCAGCGGCAAGGCAGTCAGTGGCAGAGGCGCGGCGGGTCGTGGTCAAGGTCGGGTCGTCGTCCCTGACCACCGCATCGGGGGGCCTGGACGCGGACCGTGTCGACGCCCTCGTCGATGCCCTCGCCAAGAGCCGCAGCGGCGGCGAGCGCGAGATCGTGCTCGTGTCGTCCGGCGCCATCGCGGCGGGCCTGGCCCCGCTGGGCCTGGTGCGGCGCCCCAAGGACCTCGCCCGGCAGCAGGCCGCCGCCAGCGTGGGGCAGGGGCTGCTGGTGGCCCGCTACACCGCCTCCTTCGCGCGGTACGGCGTACGCGTGGGACAGGTGCTCCTCACCTCCGACGACATGGCCCGCAGGGCCCACCACCGCAACGCCTCGCGCACCCTCGACCAGCTGCTCGCCATGGGCGCGCTGCCGATCGTGAACGAGAACGACACCGTGGCGACCGACGAGATCCGCTTCGGCGACAACGACCGGCTCGCCGCCCTCGTCGCCCACCTCGTCCACGCCGACCTCCTCGTCCTCCTCTCCGACGTCGACGGCCTCTACGACGGCGACCCCGCGAAGCCCGGCACCTCCCGGCTCGACGAGGTCACGGGCCCCGCCGACATGGCGCACGTCGAGATCGGCAGCGCGGGCAAGGCGGGCGTCGGCACCGGCGGGATGGTCACCAAGGTCGAGGCGGCCCGGATCGCCGCGGCCGCCGGCATCCCGGTCGTGCTGACCTCCGCGAGCCAGGCCGGCGACGCCCTCGCGGGCCGCGCCACGGGCACGTACTTCCACCGGACGGGCCGCCGCTCCGCCGACCGGTTGCTCTGGCTGCAGCACGCCTCCGAGCCGCGGGGCGCGCTCGTCCTGGACGCGGGCGCGGTGCGCGCGGTCGTCGAGGGGCGCAAGTCGCTGCTGCCCGCCGGGATCGCCGGGGTCGAGGGCGACTTCACCGCGGGCGACCCGGTCGAGCTGCGGGACGCCGGGGGGCGGGCGGTGGCGCGCGGTCTGGTGAACTTCGACGCGAGAGAGGTCCCGATGCTCATCGGCCGCTCCACGCGCGATCTGGCACGGGAACTCGGACCTGCGTACGAGCGGGAGGTCGTGCACCGCGACGACCTCGTCCTGCTGCACGGGTAGCCCCGGAGAAGTCCCAGGTCGCATCGGACCATCCGCCCCATCCGCCCCACGCGTCCCGGCCGAAAACCACCGCGAACGGCGCGGCGCGACCGGCCCCTGCGAGGTGAAACTCCCCAAAACCGCCCCGCGAGCCCGCTTGGCCTGCTCAACTTTGTTGAAGACAGTTCCGCATGACCATTGCGTATCTGCATCACCATTGCGTAAAGGAGGCCGTCGTGAGACGAGTGCGCCCAGGGGCGGCGTCCCGCGGCCCGGCTGAGCGGGCGCTGACGAGCGTCGCCGCGGGGGCGGTGTACGAGAGCGACCCGCACAGGACGCGCGAGGGGGACCAGGGCGAGGGCCAGGAGGGCGACACGGTGGACGTGCCGCGGCTGTGGCACGTCACGCTGAGCGTCTCCGGTGCCGAGGCCCCGTTGGACGAGGTCAGGCGCGGCCTCGAACAGCTCGCCCACGACCATCCCTTTCTGCTCACCAGCAGATACGCGCCGGACCACGCCGAGATCCGCTACTGGGAAGAGGCCCGCGACCTGCACGACGCGGCCGCGGTCGCGCTGCGGCTGTGGGGCGAGCACCGGCAGAGCGCGCAGCTGCCGCCGTGGGAGATCGTGGGGCTCGAAGTGATCGGCCGCGACACCTATCACCAGCGGATAGCGGAGGGATACGGACCGTTACCGGCCACGCCCGTGGGCGTGCACCCGTTTTGAGCCGTCGTCCCGCGCCGGTCCCGGGCCGCCGCTCCAGGGGCGCCCACGGCCGCGGGCGCACTCCCGGGGGCGCCGCCGGGCCCGCCCCGGACAGCCGGTCTCGGGGACTGGAATACCGGGTGGACGCCGCACCCGCGGGGATTACCCTGCGGACATGACGTCGCTCTCTCCCGTCTCGCCCTACGACAACCTCTCGCCGGTCGCCCAGGCCGCCTACCGCGCCCGCGGCGCCGCCGCCACGCTCGCGCCACTGCCGCGCGCCGCCAAGGACGACGCGCTGCTCGCGATCGCCGACGCGCTCGAGGTGCGGACCGCCGAGATCGTCGAGGCCAACGGCAAGGACATCGCGCGGGCCCGCGAGGCAGGCACCGGCGAGGGCATCATCGACCGGCTCACCCTCACCCCCGAGCGGGTCCGCGCCATCGCCGCCGACGTGCGCGACGTGGCCGCCCTGCCCGACCCGGTCGGCGAGATCGTCCGCGGCTCGACCCTCCCCAACGGCATCGACCTGCGCCAGGTCCGCGTCCCGCTCGGCGTCGTCGGCATCATCTACGAGGCCCGCCCGAACGTCACCGTGGACGCCGCCGCCCTCTGCCTGAAGTCCGGCAACGCCGTCCTGCTGCGCGGCTCGTCCTCCGCGTACGCCTCGAACGCCGCCCTGGTGCGCGTCCTGCGCGACGCGGTGCACGGCGCGGGACTGCCCGCCGACGCCGTCCAGCTCGTCCCGGGCGAGAGCCGTGACTCGGTGCGGGAGCTGATGCGGGCCCGCGGCCTCGTCGACGTCCTCATCCCGCGCGGCGGCGCCTCGCTGATCAGGACCGTCGTGGAGGAGTCCACCGTCCCGGTCATCGAGACCGGCACCGGCAACTGCCACGTGTACGTCGACGCCGAGGCCGACATCGACATGGCCGTCGACATCCTGATCAACTCCAAGGCGCAGCGCCCCAGCGTCTGCAACGCCGCCGAGACGCTGCTCGTGCACCGGGACATCGCCGACGCGTTCCTGCCGCGCGCCCTGGACGCCCTCGCCGACGCCGGGGTGACCGTCCACGCCGACGAGCGCGTCCTCACGTACGCCGACGCCACCAAGGCCACCGTCGTGCCCGCGACCACCGAGGACTGGGAGACCGAGTACCTCTCGTACGACATCGCGGCCGCCGTCGTCGACACCCTGGAGCAGGCCGTCGAGCACATCCGGCTGTGGACCTCCGGGCACACGGAGGCCATCGTCACCACCTCGCAGCGGGCCGCCCGCCGCTTCACCCAGCTCGTCGACTCCACCACGGTCGCCGTGAACGCCTCGACGCGCTTCACCGACGGCGGCCAGTTCGGCTTCGGCGCCGAGATCGGCATCTCCACGCAGAAGCTGCACGCGCGCGGCCCCATGGGGCTGCCCGAGCTGACCTCCACCAAGTACATCGTGACGGGTGACGGGCATGTGCGGTGAGCGCCCGGTGAGTTGAACGTCGTCCCGGCTGAATTCCCTTACCGTCTGCCCAAATTGCCCCGTCCAGGTCTACTCTGGAGGGGTGCCGGAGGACGTGGGGGGCACGCCGTCGTTCCCTGACGGCTGGGAGCCCGACGACGACCGCGACCACGGGGGTGCGGACGACGAGTTCGCCTCCGTGGTCTTCGACGAGGACTTCGTGCGAGCCGCGGAGGTCCATGAACTGTCCGCCGTGGAGCGCCTCTTGGCCGCCGCGCAGGCGCGCGCCGACGCCTCCGAGGCCGAGGCCCGCCGGGCGCGCACCCGGGGCCCGGCCGCCGACGCGACGGACGACGAGCTCTACGAGGACGGCTTCGGCCCCGACGGCTTCGGGCGCGACGACGACCTCGACGACGCCTGCGAACACGACCCCCTCGTCGAGAGGTACGGCCGCCCGGGACGCCACCCCGGCCAGCTCCGCTGGCACCGCCCCATAGCGTGGATGCTCGCCCTCCTGATGGGCGTCGGCATGGTCGCCCTCGCCTTCACGGCCGTCTACCGCGGCGCCTCGTCGGGCCGCCAGGAGCGGGTGCCCGCGCCCGCCTCGACCGAGGTCGGACGGAGCGCCGGCAGAGAGGCGCCGCCCAGCCCCTCCGTCTCGGCCGGGTTCAGCCAGTCGGCGGTGCCCGCGATGCCCCGCACGCCGTGAGCGCGACCCCGTCCGGCCTGGCACATCGCCGCCGCACACGGCCGCGCCCGGCCGTGAGGAGTTGTCGGAACTTGTCGTGTACCAGGGCGTTTACCGGGCGGCCCGGAGACCTACCCTGAAGGTATGGGCGGGCCAGGGGAACCACCGACAGGGATGCCCGAGGGCGGCGCTCCCGGGGGTGGCGAGGACGAGTACCGATCCGTCGTCTTCGACGAGTCGTTCGTCCGTGCTGCCCGGCTCCAGGAGTTCTCCGCGCAGGAGCGCCTCGACGACCACACGCGCGCCGTGCGCCGCCGCCCCGGCCTCCACAAGGCCCTCTCGCGGCAGCTCGTCATCCTCGTCGTGCTGATCGCGGTGGCCTTCGGCACGGCCATCTACATGGGCGTACGGCACCCGTACCAGTCCCCGGTGAGCAAGCCCCCCGAGCCCCTGCGCATGACGGTGATACCGCTCGCCCCCGCGGGCCGGGTGCCCGGTTCGGGAAGCGTCGGCGACCTCTACGCGCACAGCCCGGCCGCGCAGTTCCGGGTGGGCGCCGCAGGCATCAACCTCCCTGCCGTACGCCGCACTTCACACTTCTCGGACGGTCAGGCGATGGCCGCGCTGATCATCGCCAAGGACTATCTGGTCGAGTCCTCGCTCGACCCGGACGTGCTCACCGGCGGCTCCCCGCGCTCCGTGCGGCTCCTGATCGACCCGCGGCAATTCAGCCAGTTCGACCGGAGCTTCGCCCGCCCGGCGGCCGACGGACGGCACGCGGCCACCGGCTGGCTCGTGCGGTTCGACCCGGCAAGGGCCGCGCTCGCCGACAAGCGAGTCAGGGCCGAGGGCACGCTGCGGGTCGTCGAGGCCGACAGGAACACGCTAGAGGTGACCTCGGAGCACACGTTCGTGTACGCGCTGCGGCCCGCCGCCCGGCGGGCGGGGGAGCAGCGGGCCGCGGCCTCCCTGTTCACCGTCCGCCGTGAGCTGCACTTCCGCTTCGACCGCGACGACCTGCGGATGCACCGGGCCGAGGTGCTCACCTCCGCCACCCAGGCGGGCCCCCTCGCCTGCGCGGCGGGCACGGCGGAGCACCTGCTGCCGCTGCTCGCCGGGCAGAAGGCGGAGGCGGGCGGTCCGGCCGGCACCGATCCGTACGGGACGGGGAACGCGACGGCGCTGTGCGGTTCGCTGGCGACGACCGCACAGCCTTCGCTCTCGGCGTCCTGAGCGCTGCGTGACGGTTACGTGGCGTCGCCCCGATCGCCCTCGCCCTGACCCCGACCGCCCCGGTCCTGGCCGCCGCCCTGGCCCGTGAACTTCCCGCGCAGCTTGCCGCCCAGGTCGCCCGCGCCGCCCGCGATGTCGTTGACCAGCTTCATCAGCGGGTCCTTGCTGCCCCGCACGTCGTCGGCGTACGACGACGCGGACTGCCGGAAGGAGTCGGAGACCGAGGTGTCCTTGTCCTCGTCGCGGCGCGGGTAGTGGCCGTCCATGATCCGCTGGAAGTCGCGGGTCCCGGCCCACTTCTTCAGCTCGGCGGCGCGGACCGTGGCGAAGGGATGCGTGCGCGGCAGGACGTTGAGGATCTTCAGCACGGAGTCGCGCAGATCGCCACCGGCCTCGTACTCCTCGGCCTGCTCCAGGAACGCGTCCACGTTCATCTCGTGCAGGTGGTTGCCGCCCGCGAGCTTCATCAGGCCGCGCATCGACGCCATGAGGTCCTGGCCGACGAGCAGCCCCGCCCGGTCCGCCGACAGCTCGGACTTGCGGAACCACTCGCGCAGGCCCGTGACGATCGCCATGATCGCGACGTTGCCGAGCGGGATCCAGGCGACCTTCAGCGCGAGGTTGGTGAGGAACAGCAGGATTGTGCGGTAGACGGAGTGGCCGGAGAGGGCGTGGCCCACCTCGTGGCCGACGACCGCGCGCATCTCCTCCTCGTCGAGCAGCTCGACGAGCCCCGTCGTCACGACGATGATTGGCTCGTCGAGGCCGATGCACATCGCGTTCGGGTTCGGGTCCTGGTTGACGTACATCGGCGGGACCTTCTCCAGGTCCAGGATGTAGCAGGCGTCCCGCAGCATGGTGTTGAGGTGCGCGAACTGGGCGTCGGAGACCCGTACCGAGTCCGACAGGAACAGGAGCCTGAGGCTCCGCTCGGGCAGTAGGCCGCTGAGCGCCTTGAAGACCGTGTCGAAGCCGGTGAGCCTGCGCAGGGCCACCAGGGCGGAGCGGTCCGCCGGGTGCTCGTACGCCCGTGACGAGATGCCGGGGAAGCGCCGGCGCTGCCTGCTCGGCACGCGCTCGTGGCCCTCGTCGCCCCCGCGGTGGTTGTCGTCGGTCATGCCGCATCCCCCATGTCTCGTCCTCCTGTGCCCCCGAGGTGGGGCCCAGCCTAGGCGGAGATACCGTGACGGGGCAGCACACAGAAGGAGTCATCCGTCATGGAGTACAACCCCGGAGCCGAGTGGCTCACCGAGGCGGCCAAGGCCGCGGAGCGGCAGGGTCCGGGCAATCTGCTGCGGATCGTGCTGATCGTCATGGTCGTCGGCTGCGTCCTGGTCGGCTGGTTCCTGCTGCGCGGGTACCGGCAGAGCAGCGACAGCGGTTCGGTACGAGGCGTGGACCGCATGCCCGAGCGCCCGTCCGGCGAGGACACGGAGAGGCCGTCCGGCAAGGCCGCGGAGAGCGCGCCCGACCAGGGCACGGAAAGCGCGTCCGCCAAGAGCGCCGAAAGCGCGCCCGACAAGAGCGCCGAAAGTACGCCGGACAAGGGTGCAGACAGCCGCAACGGCTGAGTCGGCGTAACCCGGAACGGGCCCCCCGCTTACGATGGCCCGGAAGTCTTTATGTCCATCCCACCTCCGGATAGGTCCTGCCTGAGATGAGCCTCCACAGCAACGCCGCCCAGCTGGTCACTCTCGCCTCCGAGGGCGGCGAGCACGGCGGCAACCACGAAAGCCTCAGCCCCATCCTCACCGGCGGGGGTGCGTTCGTCATCCTCCTGCTGCTCCTGTGGATCACCACCCGCTTCAACCGGGACCGCTGAGCGGGGCCGTCCCGAACGGGACCGCTGAAACAGAGCCCGTCCGCCGGGCCGGTAGGGTCTGCACGCATGGGAGAGCAGGACATGCCTACCGGTCCGGAGACCGGTCCGGTGAGCAACGGCAAGCGCCGCCTGGGCGTCATGGGCGGAACGTTTGACCCGATCCACCACGGACACCTCGTGGCGGCCAGCGAGGTCGCCGCGCAGTTCCACCTCGACGAGGTGGTCTTCGTGCCGACCGGCCAGCCGTGGCAGAAGAGCGACAAGCAGGTCTCGCCCGCCGAGGACCGCTATCTGATGACGGTCATCGCGACCGCCGAGAACCCGCAGTTCTCGGTGAGCCGCATCGACCTCGATCGCGGCGGAGCCACCTACACGACGGACACGCTGCGCGATCTGCGTGCCCTCAACCCCGACACGGACCTCTTCTTCATCACGGGCGCCGACGCCCTCGGCCAGATCCTCACCTGGCGGGACACGGAAGAGCTGTTCTCCCTCGCGCACTTCATCGGGGTCACCCGGCCCGGCCACACGCTGGCCGACCCCGGGCTGCCCAAGGGCGGCGTCTCCCTGGTGGAGGTGCCGGCCCTGGCCATCTCGTCCACGGACTGCCGCGCGCGGGTCGCCAAGGGGGATCCGGTCTGGTACCTGGTGCCCGACGGTGTGGTGCGTTATATCGACAAGCGCGAGCTGTACCGCGGCGAATGAGCCGAGAGGGGCACCGGTGAACGACCGACAGTACGACCCGTATGCGGGCAGCGACCCGTATGCGGGCGAGTACGCGGGCGAATACGCGGCTGATCAGTACCAGGTCGTCGGGTACGACGAGTACGGGCGGCCGGTGTACCAGCAGGTGCAGCCTCAAGTGCCTCAGCAGCAGACGCCGCAGCAGGCGCAGCAGCATCAGGGGTACGGGTACGACCCCTACGCGGGCGGCCGGCAGCAGGGCTATGAATCCGGGGCCTACGGAGCGGGCGGGGCCGGGGCGTACGACGCGTACGGCAATGCCGGGACCTCGTACGACACCGGCTGGATCCCGCAGCAGCAGCAACCCCAGCCATCGCAGCAACCCCAGCAACATCAGCAACCCCAGCAACAGCAACAGGCCCAGGTGCCGCCCCAGCCCGCCCCGGACCCCGAGCCCACGCCGGAGCGCGAACCCGAGGGTGAGTACAAGGACGCGTACAAGACCGAGCAGTTCTCGTTCATCGAGGAGCCGGACGAGGACTCCGAAGACGTCATCGACTGGCTGAAGTTCACCGAGAGCCGCACCGAGCGGCGCGAGGAGGCCAAGCGGCGCGGGCGCTCCCGGGTCGTCGCGCTGGTCGTGGTCCTCGCCCTCGTCGTCGCGGGCGGCGTCGGCTACCTCTGGTACGCGGGCGAACTGCCGGGCCTGTCGGACGACAAGGACTCCGCGGGCGCCGCGGCCGGACCGCAGAAGCGCGACGTGGTCGTCGTCCACCTGCACAACACCAAGGGCGGCGGCACCTCCACCGCGCTCCTGGTCGACAACGCCACCACCGAGCAGGGCGCCACCGTCCTGCTGCCCAACTCCCTCGCCGTCTCGGACGACGACGGCACGTCGACGACGCTCGGCAAGTCCGTCGACGACGACGGCTCGACCGGCACCCGCGAGTCCATCGACACGGTGCTCGGCACCGAGGTGGAGGGCACCTGGCGCCTCGACACCCCGTACCTGAACAACCTCGTCGAGCTCGTCGGGAACATCGACATCGACACGGACACCGACGTGCCCGACCCCAAGGCGAAGAAGGGGCAGGCGCCCCTCGTGAAGAAGGGCGAGCGGCAGACCCTGAGCGGCCCGATGGCGGTCGCCTACGCCACCTACCGCGCGCCCGGCGAGTCCGAGTCCGCCCAGCTCGACCGCTTCGGCCAGGTCATGCAGGGCGTGCTGCGCAAGCTCTCGTCGGACCCCCAGGCGGCCACGACCACCGTGCAGTCGCTCGCGCAGATCCTCGACCCCTCGCTGAAGGAGAAGGACCTCGGCGCCTTCCTGGCCAAGCTCGCCGACCGGGCCAAGGGCGGCGACTACAAGACCACGCTGCTGCCGGTGCGGCCGGACGGCACGCTGACCGAGCAGGCCGGCGACACCGTGGTGAAGGACGTCCTCGGCGGAGCCGTGAAGAGCCCGGAGAAGGGCGCGGCCGTGCGGGTCGGCGTCAAGAACGCCTCGGGCAAGAAGGCCGCGGCCCAGGACGCCCGGGTCTCCCTGGTCAACGGCGGCTACACCTTCATCGACAGCGGCGCGGGCTCCACTGCCCAGGCCGCCTCGCAGGTCACCTACGCGGATGCGGCGAAGAAGACGCAGGCCAGTGAGGTCGCGAAGACCCTCGGGCTGCCGGCGAGCGCGGTCCGCAAGGGCAGGACACCGCCGAACGCCGATGTGTCCGTGGTCCTCGGTCAGGACTACCGGGACGGCTGAGGCGACCGGCGCGGACGGCCTCGCGCCGGCCGCGCCGGGGGCGGCCCCGGGGCGGTGACGTAATCGTCTGGGGTGCTGTCGGCGGTCCGTGAGACCCTGGGGGTGTATCCACCACCCGAAGGAAAGCTCACAAGTGACCGCCACGGACCGCTCCACCGAGCTCATCACCGTCGCCGCCCAGGCGGCTGCCGACAAGCTCGCGCACGACATCATCGCGTACGACGTCAGCGACGTGCTGTCGATCACGGACGCCTTCCTGCTCGCCTCCGCGCCGAACGACCGCCAGGTCAAGTCGATCGTCGACGAGATCGAGGAGAAGCTCAACAAGCAGCTCGGCGCCAAGCCGGTCCGCCGCGAGGGGGACCGCGACGCCCGCTGGATCCTCCTCGACTACGTGGACATCGTGGTGCACGTCCAGCACAGCGAGGAGCGTGTCTTCTACGCCCTCGAGCGCCTGTGGAAGGACTGCCCCGAGATCGACCTGCCCGAGGACGCCAAGGCGACCCGCGGCAAGGCCGCCGAGCACGCCGAGCAGCGGGCCGCGGAGGAGGCCGACCTGGACGGTGAGCTGCGGTGACCAACCGCGGCTGCCGGATCATCCTGTGGCGGCACGGCCAGACCGCCTGGAACCTGGAGCGCCGCTTCCAGGGCTCCACGGACATCGAGCTGACCGAGACGGGCGTCGCCCAGGCCAGGCGCGCCGCCCGGCTGCTCGCCTCCCTGAAGCCCGACGCCATCGTGGCCTCGGACCTCAGGCGCGCGGCGGCCACCGCCGGTGAGCTCGCCGCGATCACCGGCCTCCCCGTCGCGTACGAGGAAGGCCTCCAGGAGACGTACGCGGGCGAGTGGCAGGGCCTGACGCACGACGAGATCATCGCCCGCTTCGGCGAGCAGTACGCCGCGTGGAAGCGCGGCGAAGCGGTGCGCCGCGGCGGCGGCGAGCTGGAGACCGAGGTCGCCGACCGCGCCGCACCCGTCGTCCTGCGCCATGCCGAGAAGCTGCCCGAGGACGGCACGCTCGTGGTGGTCAGCCACGGCGGCACCATCCGCACCACGATCGGCCGTCTCCTCGGCCTGGAGCCCCACCACTGGGAGGGCCTCGGCGGCCTCACCAACTGCTGCTGGTCGGTCCTCGGCCAGGGCGCGCGGGGCTGGCGTCTGCTGGAGCACAACGCCGGCACGCTGCCGGAACCGGTGCTCGGCGACGACGACTGAGCACCCCGGAGCCGCTCCGGCGGGCGGCCGGACCCGGATTTCACATTCCGGCTGGTCGCAGGCTAAAGTTCTTCTTGTTCGCCCGCCGAGCGGGAAGAACACAAGGGGCTATAGCTCAGTTGGTAGAGCGCCTGCATGGCATGCAGGAGGTCAGGAGTTCAATTCTCCTTAGCTCCACAGTCCCGGAAATCCCGTCCCCGTCAGGGGGCGGGATTTTCCTGTTCCTCCCGCGCCTTCGTCCTGAGCCGGTGCAGCTCCGCCGTGTGCCGCCCGCTCTCCTCGTCGTCCGGGGTGTACACGACGATCCGGCACTCCGGCATGCCGTCGATGCTCAGGGAGACCGACGACATGCGCAGCTCGCCGATCGCGCGGTGCCGGAACGTCTTCACGCGCCGCCCGGGCGGTATCACGTCGCCGCTGTCCCAGAGCTCGGCGAAGTGCGGGCTCGCGGCGGAGAGCCTGCGCAGGAAGCCCTCCCAGGCCGGCTCGCCCACGTGTCTGCCGTACGCGCTGCGCAGGGTGGCCACCATCACCGGCAGCTCCGCGTCGCGGAACACCAGCGGGCACTCCGCCGCGGGAACGGTGAACAGCGACCACAGCACGTTCGGGGCGCCGGTGCCGGGAGGCTGGGGGAGGAGGAACAGGTCGCGGTAGGCGGGGTTGGTGGCGAGGATGTCGTACCGCGCGTTGTAGACCACCGCGGGGCGCGGGTCCATGGCGTCGATGATGCCCTGCACGTCCGCGCCCACCGCGTGCTCCGCGGCCGCGTGGTCCGGGGCGTACGGCACCTCGGCCAGGTGGTACAGGTGCTCGCGCTCCGGCCGGTCGAGGCGCAGGGTGCGGGCCACGGCGTCCAGGACCTGGGGCGAGGCGTTGATCGGGCGCCCCTGTTCCAGCCAGGTGTACCAGGTGACGCCGACTCCGGAGAGCTGGGCGACCTCCTCGCGGCGCAGGCCCGGTGTGCGGCGGCGCAGGCCGGGGGCCATGCCCACGTCGGCCGGCGTCACCCGGGCCCGGCGCCCGCGCAGGAAGGCGGCGAGCTCGGGGCGGCGGCGCTGGGCCGTCCCCGGGCGGCCCCGGTCGTGGATTCCGGGCTCGCCCTGCGCGGTCGTCATCGTCGTCACGTCCCCCATCGTCCGCCCCCGCCGAGGCCGCTGACAGGTGCTGTCAGTACCAGCATCGGCGGGCTCTCGTCACCCGTACCGAAGCGCCCGCACGCTCATGCCATGACAACGACCTCCCCGTCCGTCCCCGCGAGCCCAACTCCCGTGTCCAGTAAAGCGCCCGGCACCGACAAGCGGCCCGGCCCCCTGCTCGCCGTCGTCCTCGCCGCCCAGTTCATGGCCCTGCTCGACGTCTTCATCGTCAACGTCGCGGCGCCCACCATTCGTTCCGAACTGCACGCGTCCGGCGCCGGATTGCAGCTGGTGATCGCCGGCTACACCATCACGTACGCGGTGCTCCTGATCACCGGTGCGCGGCTCGGCGACCGCGTCGGGCACCGCCGGGTCTACCTCGCGGGGCTCACGGTCTTCACCGCGGCCTCGCTCGCCTGCGGACTCGCCCGGGGGACCGGCGAGTTGATCGGCTTCCGGCTGGTGCAGGGGGCGGGCTCCGCGGTCCTCATCCCGCAGGTGCTCAGCCTGATCCAGCGCAATTTCGCGGGCGAGGCACGGACCAGGGCGCTCGGCGCGTACGCGGCGGTCCTCGCGACCGGCGCCGCGGCCGGGCAGGTGCTCGGCGGGGCCCTCGTCGGCGCCGACCTGTTCGGCGCCGGGTGGCGCCCGGTGTTCCTGGTCAACGTGCCGGTCGGGGTGGTGCTCCTGGTCCTCGCGGTGCGCGTGCTGCCGCGCGACGACGACGGGGAGCGGGCGGCCGGGCGGGCACGCGGGCTCGACCTGTCCGGCCTGGTGCTGCTCGGCGCCGCCGTCTCGCTCTGCACCGTGCCGCTGGTGCTCGGGCAGCAGGAGGGCTGGCCGCTGTGGTCCTGGCTCTCGCTGGCGGCGGCCGCGGCCTGCTTCGCGCTCTTTCACGCGTACGAGTCGCGCCTCGCCCGGCGGGGCGGGGCGCCGCTGATCGCGCCCCGGGTCCTGCGGACGCCGGGCATGGGCCTCGCGGTCTTCCGGATCGCCGCCGGGATGGCCGTGAACGCGGGCTTCCTGCTCACGCTCACCCTGCACCTCCAGGGCGGTCTCGGCTACAGCCCGCTGCGGGCCGGTCTCACCTTCGCACCGACCGCCGTGGTCTTCGGCGCGGTGGGCCTGACCTGGCGACACTGGCCGCAGGCCGCCCAACGGGCGCTGATCCCGGGCGGCTTCGTGCTGACCGCGGTGGCGACGACCGCCGTGGGGCTGCTGCTGCGGGACGGCGGCGACGGCGGTCCCTGGCTTTATGCGGCTCTCGCCGGCGTGGGTGCGGGGCTCTCCCTGGGCTTCAGCCCGACCCTCACGCGGACGCTCGCCACGGTGCGCGGCGAGGACGCGGCCGACGCCAGCGGACTGCTCGCGACGGTCACACAGCTCGGTCAGCTGACCGGTGTCGCCTGCTTCGGCGCCCTTTTCCTGAACCGGATCGAGTCGCAGGAGGCTCCCGGGGCGTATACATCCGCGGGCGCGCTCTTGGTGTGCGCCTGCGCGCTGGCCGCGGTGGCCACACTCGGCGCCGTGTCCGGACTGGTACGAATGCGTCGCTGACCGGGTCGCTCAGAGCGTGGCAGAATCGGACGGCCGGAAGGAGACGCAGCCCGACGGGAGGGAGAGCGCGATGCCTGCGAGCATCCTCGGAGAGGCCGACCGCCTCTCCGAAGCGGCGGCCGTACGGGAACGAGCCGCTCTCCGCACGCTCCTCAACTGCCCTTCCTGCGGCTCGGCCCACGTCGCCCAAGTACTCGGTGACAACGGCGGAGTCTCGTACGTGTGTACCGCCTGCGGCCACAGCTGGAGCTGATCGATGGGTGCACACAGGCGAAAGTGCGACTGGTGCGGCAGTGGCACGCCGATCGTCCGCGACATGGAACCGGTCAACCCGGACTACCAGTACTGGTGCGAGGAATGCGCACGGGCGCTGATCATAAAGGGCGACCCCATCGAGACGTACCGCGAACTCGAAGGGGAGCCGATCTACGGTCGGCTGCTCGACGAGCACTGCACGCTCAAACGGTTCTACTCCTTCGCGACCGCGTGACGGCGACCAGAAGGAACACGAAAGCGGTCACCACGTAGAGGGCGGACAGCGTCATCTGGCCATAATTCTGGACGAGTTCCGGCCGCCCTCGCCCGTGCGGCACCCACCACAGGGCGTACGAGCAGAAGACCAGGGACGCCGCCCCGGCGACCGCCCACCGTGCCCGGCTGCCCCGGTGTGCCGCCTCCACCCCCAGGAGCAGCGCCATCGGCACGCACCACACCCAGTGGTGCGACCACGAGACCGGGCTCACCAGGAGCGCCGTCGCCGCACAGGAGAGCGCGGCCCAGGCCCGTTCCCCGCGCAGTGCGGCGGCCACCGCGACTCCGAGGCCGAGCGCTGCGGTCACGGCGGCGGCCAGGACCCAGGAGGCCCCGGGCTCCCCGGTGTGCAGACACCGGGCGAGGACGCCGCGCAGCGACTGGTTCGCGGTGTCCTCGGCGAACCCGACCCGCCCCGCCTCGAAGACCATCCGGCTCCAGAAGCGCCACGAGTCGTGCGGCAGGGCGGCGGCCGCGAGGAGCGTCGCGCCGGCGAACGAGACGGCCGCCACGCACGCGTGGCGCACCCTCGGCCGCCACGGCCCGCGCCGCAGCGCCTCGGCGGCCCCGGTCAGCAGCAGGAAGAGCGCGAAGAGCGCGGGCGTGAGCTTGATCGCCGCCGCGACGCCGATGCCCACGCCCGCCCAGCGGTGGCCGGGGTGCCGGGACAGGTCCCATAGGACGAGGACGGCGAGCAGCAGGTTGATCTGTCCGTAGCGCAGCGTCGTCCACACCGGTTCGCACCAGACGGCGAGGGAGGCCACCCACAGGGCGCCCGCCACGCGCGTGTGCCGCTCGCCGTGGATCAGCCGCAGGGAGAGGTGCGCGAAGCCGACCAGGAGCAGCAGGTTCCCCAGCGCCGCGAGGGTGCGCAGGTCCGCCGTGTCCAGGAGCGTCAGCGGTGTGAACAGCAGCGCTGCGAACGGCGGGTAGGTGGTGGGCAGATGGGCCTCTGTGGTGCGCAGTGCGTAGAGGTCGCCGCCCGCGCGCACGGTCGCGCCCTCGGCCCGGTAGACCATCAGGTCGATCATCGAGACGTCGGCGGCGCGCTGCGCGAGCCAGAAGGCCGTGAAGGAGAGCAGGCAGGCCCCGGCGGCCAGCGGTACGCGGCGGCGGGCGGCGGCGAACGCGATCACGGTCACGGGGGCTGACAGTACCGGCCGTATCGGGCCGTACCGGTGCAGACCGGAATCGATTTGGTGGAGCACGGGGATGACCGTGTAATGTTGGCGGAGCCGCCGGGGAAACCGGGCGGACAAGCAAGGGGCTATAGCTCAGTTGGTAGAGCGCCTGCATGGCATGCAGGAGGTCAGGAGTTCAATTCTCCTTAGCTCCACAGGATATGAGCGGGCCACCCGGATCGGGTGGCCCGCTCTTTCGTCGTCCCCCTTCTTCTCCGTCACTGCCTTCCGCTGCCGAGCGCCCTGCGCCGCCGCCCCGGCGGAAGCGCCGCAGGCAGCCCGGGGACGCCCTGCGGCTTCGCCTTCGACGGCTCCTCGATGCGCAGCGCGAGCGCGGGACAGCGGCGCACCGCACGTGCGGCACGCGCTTCGGAGTAGCGCGGTACGGAGGCTTCCGCGACGGACGGGAAGCCGTCCGGGCCCAGCTGGATCAGTTCCGGGACGATGTCCGCGCACAGCCCGTGGCCCTGGCAGAGCGTCCAGTCGACGGCCAGCTTGCGGCCGCTGGGCGCCTCGGCCGCGGGCACGTCCTCCTGGAGGGGCAGGACGCCCTCGACGGGGCGGCCGCAGCCACCGCCCAGGACGTGTGCCGCGAGGTCGTCCGTGAACGTCGAGATCGTGGACTCCAGGAAGGCCGCCGAGCCGTCGGGGTGCTTGCACGCCCCACGCCGCTTCACGGCCCGGGTCACCTCGCGCAGCGCTTCGAGAGCGGTCGGACCGCCGCCCTGCAGCACGTCAGCGAGGCCACGGGCCGCCGCGGGGAGGCCGAGGTAGCAGGGGCCGCACTGCCCGGAGCTCTCGGCGGCCAGCCAGTTCGCGACGCGCAGCGATTCGCCGAGCGGACACGTGCCCGCGCCGATCGGCAGGACGGCGCCCGCACCGAGAGCGCCCCCGCAGGCGTCCAGGGAGGCGCGGGAGACGACCGCGTCGTGTGCCGTGACGGTGTCGAGCCACTTGCCGTGATAGCCGCCGGTGAGCACGCCCTGGGGGAGCGCCGGTGCGCCGGCGAGCTGGAGGACGTACCGCAGCGGCACCCCGGTGGGCACCTCGACGACCATCGGCCGGGCGACCGCTCCGGAGAGGGTCAGCAGGACCGTGCCGGGCTCCTCGCGCAGGCCGGTGCGGCAGTAGCGGTCGGCGCCGGTCCGGGCGGCGACGGCGAGCTGGGCGAAGGTCTCCGCGTTGGACAGCAGGGTGGGTGCGCCGCCCACTCCCGAGTCGGACGTGCGGGCCTTCCGCCCCGGTGGCAGCGGGGGGCCGCCGTCCGCCGAGCGGACGAGGGCGGAGGACTCTCCGGTGACCATGCGCACCGGATTGCGCTGCACGCGCGCGCGAAGGGCCGGTCCGCGCCGGTCGCCGAGTCCCCGTTCGGCCAGCGCGGTGCGCATCGAGGCCTCGGTGGAGTCGCGCGTCACGCCGATGACGAGGGTGCGCGCCCCGAGGGCCTCGGCGGCGAGCAGGGCGCCGTCCAGGATGAGGTGCGGGGCGCGGTTGATCAGGACGGTGTCCTTGCGGCAGGCGGGCTCGTCCTCGCTGCCGTTGACGACGACCACGGGGCGTACGCCGCGACGTATCGCCGCGTCGGCGACGGCCCGCAGCTTCCGCGCGAAGGGGAAGCCGGCGCCGCCCCTGCCGCGCAGCACGATCTGCTCGGCGAGGCGGGCGAGCGGCTCGCCCGCCATGGGTTCCAGCGGGCCGTGCACCTTCAGGTGCATGGCCAGATCGAGGCGTTCGACGAGGTCGAAGCCCGAGGTGAGCAGAGGCAGGCCGACCACGCGGACTTCGGGGACGTCGGGCAGCGGCGCGTTCACGGGTGGCCTCCGGTGGCGGCGTTCCAGGGCTCGCCCGAGCTGGGGGCCTGGAAGGGCCGGGGCAGCGGCTCGGTGGCGGGGCCACTTTCGTACGCGGGGTCGAGAGCGATGTCGTACGACGACGGGTCGTGGACGGGCAGGGGAGTCGTGTCGTACGTGGGCGGGGGCGCGACGTACGGGGACTCGGCGGGCGGTGGTGGGCAGGGCGCGGGCCAGCGGGCGTCGGGTTCGGCGCGTGGCGGGGGGACGGTGGGGGTCAGCGCGCGGTAGGCCGCCGAGATGCCGGCGGCCGGGTCGGGGGCGGGGGCGGTCGCGCCGGGCAGCGGCGCCGACGCGGTGTCCCGCGCGGGAGGGCGTTCGCGGGGCGGGGCGTCGGGGGCCGGTTCGAGCAGGGCGAGGATCCGTGCGGCGACCTTCCGCTTGACGGGCAGCGGCGCCGCGCGCAGCGTGACGGCCCCGGCGACGGCGGCCAGGCACAGGCAGTACAGCGTGACCACCCACGGCTTCGGCTCGCGGCCCGCGTACAGGCCGTGGACCAGCGCCGAGCACCAGGCGGGGTAGGCCAGCATGTGCAGCGCCCGCCAGCGCGATGCGACCCGAGCAGGAGAAGCGAAGGCACTGCGCAGAGCGCCGGTGACGCCGGTGGCGATCATCAGGAGGCCTGCGAGGGAGCCCAGGCCGATGAGGCCGGAGCTGCCGGTGACGCCGAGCCCGAACGGCATCAGGGCGCCGAACAGCGACACGTGGTCCAGGGCGACCTTGACGGTCCCGTGCAGCAGCAGGAAGCCGATGGCGCAGACCGCGGTGGCCCGGTGCACGGCCTGGGCGAGCAGGCGCTGGCGGGAGTGCAGGAACAGCCGGTCGGTGGCGACCAGGCCCCAGACGACGGCGGCGGTGAGCGAGACCAGGGACAGGACGCCCGCGGTGAAGTCCAGCGCGGCGCGCAGCCCGTCGCTGCCCGCGAAGACGAGCACGGGTATCAGGAGCAGCGCTCCGGCGCTCAGGGCCCGCGACAGCGGGACGGGGGGCCGGGAGGGCGGACGCGGAGCGGGGCGGGCCGGCGAACGGGGAGACGATCGGGGAAGGGAACGGCTCTTGCGGTGCGGGTGCAGAGGGTTCATGGGGGCGACTCCGAAATGGTTCGGTCCCGCCGCATGCTAAGTCGCTCCATACCGGTGGGTACGAGGTTTGAGTTATTGCGTTGTTATCAAAGCGCGATCCGATCTTGGTGTTGCCCCGATAGTGGGCGGTACGCGGAGTAACCTTTGGCCAAAGGCTGGGGGTGGAGCACCCCGGGTGGTGCGCGGGGAAAGCTCGTCGCGGGCCGCGCGAGCGCTGCGGTACCCTGACGCCATGCGTGCCGTACGCCTTCTGCTTAGCGGGCCGCGCTGATCAGTCCCGACCGCCGCTGAACCGCGGTCGGAATCGGCGCGGCGTCCCCTCCTGTGCGAGGGGCATTTTTGTTTGGCCAGGACGGTCAATTCCGCAGGCAGAGACGATCGATGGAGCTTTGAGGATCATGAGCGAGACGAATTCTGCTGCCGCCTCCGAGGTGGCCGCGCCGCACCGCTATACGGCCGCTCTGGCCGCTGAGATCGAGGCACGCTGGCAGGACTTCTGGGACGCCGACGGCACCTACGAGGCGCCGAACCCGAGCGGCGACATGGCCGCGCGGACCGAGGCGGAGGCCGCCCTGGTGGCCAGGCCCAAGAAGTTCATCATGGACATGTTCCCCTACCCCTCCGGAGCGGGCCTGCACGTCGGCCACCCCCTGGGGTACATCGCCACGGACGTCTTCGCGCGCTTCCAGCGCATGACGGGCCACAACGTCCTGCACACCCTGGGCTTCGACGCCTTCGGCCTGCCCGCCGAGCAGTACGCCGTGCAGACGGGCACCCACCCGCGGGTCTCCACCGAGGCCAACATCGAGAACATGAAGTCTCAGCTGCGCGCGCTGGGCCTGGGCCACGACAAGCGGCGCTCGTTCGCGACGATCGACCCCGAGTACTACAAGTGGACCCAGTGGATCTTCGTCCAGATCTTCAACTCCTGGTACGACGCCGAGGCGGCGAAGGCCCGTCCGATCGCCGACCTGGTCGCGCAGTTCGAGAGCGGTGACCGCGCCGTACCGGACTCCACGCGCGCGTGGAGCGAGCTGGACGCCGTCGAGCGCGCCGAGGTGCTGAGCCAGTACCGCCTGGCCTACGCCTCCGACGCCCCCGTCAACTGGTGCCCCGGCCTGGGCACCGTCCTGGCCAACGAGGAAGTCACCGCCGACGGCCGCTCCGAGCGCGGCAACTTCCCCGTCTTCAAGGCCAAGCTGCGCCAGTGGAACATGCGCATCACCGCGTACGCCGACCGGCTGCTCGACGACCTGGACGCGCTGGACTGGCCCGACGCCATCAAGCTGCAGCAGCGCAACTGGATCGGCCGCTCCGAAGGCGCACGCGTGAGGTTCCCCGTGGGCATCGAGGGCGATGCGATCACCGTCTTCACCACCCGCCAGGACACCCTGTTCGGCGCGACCTACATGGTCCTGGCCCCCGAGCACGACCTGGTGGACAAGGTCGTGCCGGAGGCCTGGCCCGAGGGCACCCACGAGACGTGGACCGGCGGCCACGCCACCCCGGCCGAGGCCGTCGCCAAGTACCGCGCCTTCGCCGCCTCAAAGTCCGACGTGGAGCGCCAGGCCGACGCCAAGGAGAAGACCGGCGTCTTCACCGGCGTCTACGCCACCAACCCGGTCAGCGGCGAACGGGTCCCCGTGTTCATCGCCGACTACGTGCTGATGGGCTACGGCACCGGCGCGATCATGGCCGTCCCCGCGCACGACAGCCGCGACTTCGCCTTCGCGCGCGCCTTCAACCTGCCGATGCACTGCGTGGTCGAGCCCTCCGACGGCCGCGGCACCGACACCAGGACGTGGGACGACGCCTTCTCCTCGTACGAGGCGAAGCTGATCAACTCGTCGAACCAGGAGATCTCGCTCGACGGCATGGACGTCGAGGGCGCCAAGGCCCGCATCACCGGCTGGCTGGCCACCCGGGGCATCGGCGAGGGCACCGTCAACTTCCGCCTGCGCGACTGGCTGTTCAGCCGCCAGCGGTACTGGGGCGAGCCCTTCCCGATCGTCTACGACGAGGAGGGCATCGCCCACTCGCTGCCCGAGTCGATGCTGCCCCTGGAGCTGCCGGAGGTCGACGACTACTCCCCGCGCACCTTCGAGCCGGACGACGCGGACACCTCTCCGGAGACGCCGCTGTCCCGCAACGAGGATTGGGTCAACGTCACGCTGGACCTGGGCGACGGCCCCAAGCAGTACCGCCGCGAGACCAACACCATGCCCAACTGGGCGGGTTCGTGCTGGTACGAGCTGCGCTACCTGGACCCGCGCAACGACCAGCAGCTGGTCGACCCCGCCGTCGAGCAGTACTGGATGGGCCCGCGCGAGGGCCAGCCGACCGGCGGCGTCGACCTGTACGTGGGCGGCGCAGAGCACGCGGTGCTGCACCTGCTGTACGCGCGCTTCTGGTCGAAGGTCCTGTTCGACCTGGGCCACATCGCGTCGGCCGAGCCGTTCCACAAGCTGTACAACCAGGGCATGATCCAGGCCTACGTCTACCGGGACGCCCGCGGCTTCCCGGTGCCGGCGACCGAGGTCGAGGAGCGCGACGGCGCGTTCTTCTTCGAGGGCGAGCCGGTCAAGCGTGAGCTGGGCAAGATGGGCAAGTCCCTGAAGAACGCCGTCACGCCGGACGAGATCTGCGACGAGTACGGCGCGGACACCCTGCGCCTGTACGAGATGGCGATGGGCCCCCTGGACGTCTCGCGCCCCTGGGACACGCGCGCGGTCGTCGGCCAGTACCGCCTGCTGCAGCGGCTGTGGCGTCTGATCGTCGACGAGTCGACCGGTGAGGTCACCGTCGTGGACGTCGCCGAGGCCGACACCGACGAGAGCACCCTGCGCGCCCTGCACAAGGCGATCGACGGCGTCCGCCAGGACCTGGACGGCATGCGGTTCAACACCGCCATCGCCAAGATCACCGAGCTGAACAACCACCTGACGAAGGTGGGCGGCCCGGTGCCGAGGGCTGTCGCGGAACGCCTGGTGCTGCTGATCGCGCCGCTGGCCCCGCACATCGCCGAGGAGCTGTGGCGCAAGCTGGGCCACACCGACTCGGTCGTCCACCGGGACTTCCCGGTCGCCGACCCGGCGTACGTCGTGGACGAGTCCGTGACCTGCGTCGTGCAGATCAAGGGCAAGGTCAAGGCGCGCCTGGAGGTGTCGCCGTCGATCTCCGACGCCGAGCTGGAGAAGGTGGCGCTGGCCGACGAGAAGGTCGTGGCCGCGCTGGACGGTGCCGGGATCCGCAAGGTGATCGTGCGGGCGCCGAAGCTGGTGAACATCGTTCCCGCGTAACCGTCGGGCCACTGCACGGGCAGGTGCATAGGGGTCTTCCCCTACGGGCAGGTTGGGGGTTCCGCTGGAACCCCCGGCCTGCCTTCTCCGTTTACGGTGGGAGGAGTCACTGGAACGGACGGGATGCGGAGAGGAGCGTCATGGAAGCCGTGGGCGCAATCGTGGCGCTGCTGGTCGTGCTGTTCCTGGTGCTCGGGGTGTACGCGACGGTCAAGGTCGTCCGCGCAGCCAAGCGAGGCGTGGACCGCACCATCCTGGAGGCCCGCAGGACGGTGGAGGACACCACGCTGCGGGCGAAGAGCTTCGCGCAGGTCGGCACGGCCGCCGAACTGGCCCAGTTGCGGCTCTCGTTGCGCTCGTCCATGCGTGCCACGCAGGACGTCCTGCAGGCGGGCGCCGCCGACGACGCCTCTCTGAAGGAGACGCTGAGTCTCTTCGACCGGCTCAGCGCCCACGGGCACGAGCTGGACGACGAGCTCCGGCGCCTGGAGCGCGACCCGGACAAGGCCGCTCTGGCCACGCGCCTCCCCGACCTGCGGGAGCGCACGCAGCAGATCACCAAGGCGGCCGACTCGCTGCGCTGGTCCGCACGCGACCGGGCCCGCCGGTTCGCGGACGACGACCTGGACTCGCTGAGCACCCAGATCGACATGGAGGCGGGTGCCCTGCGGCACTGGACGACGGAGCCGTCGCCCGCGCAGGCCCCGCCCGCGTGGCCCGAGCCGGAAGCGGGCCGGGACGCCGAGCAGACCTGGGCCGAGCCGTCCGCGGCCGACCGGAAGGCGGCCCAGGAGCCGACGCGGCCCGCGATCACCCCGCCCACCGCGAGGGCCGCCCATCCGTGGGAGAAGAAGCCCAAGCCCGAGAGCACGACCTGATACGGCCGGCGGCGCCGGACGCTTCCCCGGAACGGGCTGTCCCCCTGTCACAGGCGTCAACAGGGGCCGGGCTGCCACCCGACAGCACAGACAGGTAATCTCCAGCTCATGTCCCGCCATGTCGCGATCGTCACGGATTCAACGGCCTACCTGCCGCAGGGGACGATGGAGCGGCACGGCATCACCGCGGTGCCTCTGACCGTGGTCCTGGGGGACCAGGCGCTGGAGGAGGGGACGGAGATCTCGGCCCGCTCGCTCGCGCTGGCGCTGCAGAAGCGGAAGTCGGTGACCACGTCCCGGCCCAGCCCCGAAGTCTTCGCACAGACCTACCGCAAGGCCGTGGAGGCGGGGGCCACGGCCATCGTCTCGCTGCACCTCTCCGCGGAGTTCTCCGGTACGTACGACGCCGCGGTCCTCGCCGCGAAGGAGGCGCCGGTGCCGGTACGGGTGGTGGACACCGGCATGGTCGCGATGGCCCTCGGCTTCTGCGCCCTGGAGGCTGCCCGGGCCGTGGAGGCGGGCGGCTCCGTGGAGGAGGCGGTGGCCGCCGCGGAGAAGCGGGCCGCCGGTACGTCCGCGTATTTCTACGTCGACACCCTCGACTATCTGCGCAGGGGCGGCCGCATCGGCGCCGCGCAGGCACTGCTGGGCTCCGCACTCGCCGTGAAGCCGCTGCTGAAGCTGGACGACGGCCGCATCGACATGCTGGAGAAGGTACGGACGGCGTCCAAGGCGATCGCTCGGCTCGAGGAGATCGTGGTCGAGCGGGCCGGCACAGGCCAGGTCGACATCGCCGTGCACCACCTCGCGGCGCCGGAGCGGGCGGAGACGCTCGCCGACCGCCTCAGGGACCGGGTGCCGGGCCTCGCCGAGCTGCACGTCAGCGAGGTGGGCGCGGTGATCGGGGCGCACACGGGACCGGGGTTGCTGGGGGCTGTGGTCTCGCCTCGGTGAGGTGTCGGGCGGTGCGGGGTGGAGCGGCGTGTGTTTGTTGCCTGTGTCTTCGCCCCCGTGTCTCGCCCCTCCTCTGTGTCTTTGCCCCCCCCGTGTGGGTGACGGAGTTATCCACAACTGCCGGGTAATCCACGGGAATTGACCAAGATCAACAACTTTGGCCGACGGTGCCTAACGTCGTCGGCATGGCACTTCGATCACTTTCCCGGACATCTTCCGCAACGAGCGGGCCCGGCCGCGGCCCCACTTCCGACGGCCGCGTGAGCCACCGCGAAGCCCGCGGGCGAGCGCGGCGCAGACGCGCTTCGGCGGGGGCGAGGGCGGCTGCGAGGACGGACGCGGAGGCGGTGCGACTGCGGGCGGAGAGGCTTTTCGCCGAGCCGTCGGAGGTACGGGCGGGGACGGAGCCGCGGTCGCAGGTGCGGGGGCGCCCCGGAGCGCCGCTTCCGGCTTCGTCGGGTTCGTTGCCGCGCTCGCCGCGGTTGGGTGTGGCGGCTGCCGATGCGGGGCTGGTGGACGGGGGCGGCTCGGCTGTTGGCGGTTCTGGTGGTGGCGGTTCCGTTGGTGGCAGGTCTGTGCAGCGCGGGCGTGAGCCGCGTGTGCCCGCGCCCGGGTGGGCGCGGGAAGCAGAGGCGGACGCGAAGGAAGGGGCCCCGGACGCGCGTGCGGAGAGGGACGCGGAGGCGCGTGCGGAGGGAGACGTGGAGGCGCGACCGGGGCCGCCCTCGCGGTGGGAGCGGGTCGGGTTCGCCGTGCGGGACCGATTGCCGCTGTGGCTGCAGGCACGGTGTGGTCTGGAGCGGCGCGGCGTCACCGCACTGGCCGTGGTCCTCATCGTCGCCGCGGTCTTCGCCGCTCAGCACTTCTGGACGGGCAGGGCCCAGCCCGTGCGGCCGCCGGACGTGGTGCGCGAGGCGGGCTCCGCCGCCGACCGGGGTGCGGAACCGGCTCCCTCACCGGGGCCCTCGGCGCAGGCGGGAGAGCCGGGAGAGTCGGCAGGGCCGGGCGGCGCGGCGGCCGGTGGCGGGGCTGCGACCAGGATCGTCGTGGACGTCAGCGGAAAGGTCCGCCACCCGGGGGTTCTCCGGCTTCCTGCCGGGTCGCGAGTGGCCGACGCCCTGCGGGCCGCCGGTGGGGTCCGACCGGGCACGGAGACGGAGGGCCTCAATCGCGCGCGGTTCCTCGTGGACGGTGAGCAGGTGGTCGTGGGCGGGCCCGCGACGGCGGCCGGAGCGGGCGGAGGCGGCGCCGGGGTGGGCGCCGGATCGGCAGGGGCGGCAGGTGGCGTGGGAGGAGGCGCGGGAGGTGTCGCCGCCACCGGTCCGATCGGGCTGAACACGGCGACGGCCGAGCAGCTCGACCAACTCCCCGGAGTCGGACCCGTATTGGCCCAGCACATCCTCGACTACCGCGCCGAGCACGGCGGATTCCGCTCGGTCGAGGAGCTCCGCGAGGTCAACGGCATCGGCGACCGGCGCTTCGCCGATCTGCAAGATCTCGTACGGCCATGACGCGCGCGGCGGTTCACCTCGCGTCGGGCCACCGTCTCGGCGCCTCGCATCCCCGACAGGAGGGTCCTGCCGACCTCCGTCTCGTGCCGCCCGCTCTCGCGGCATGGGTCGCGGCCGCTCTGATGCTGGACGCCCCGGCCCTTTGGGCGGTGGTCACGGTGGCGGGGTGTGTGCTGGTGGCCGGAGTCCTACTGATGATGTGGACGGCTCGCGGGCGAGTGCCTGGCCGCGAGTGGAGGCCGCGGGGGCATGGGCGATACGAGCAGGTGCCGGGTCGGCGGCAGTGGGGGTGGCTTTCGGTGGCGGCGGTTCTGCTCTGCGTGGCCGGGGCTGCGGCTTCCGCGGCGTTGCACGGGGCGGATCTGCGCCGTGGTCCGATTCCTGGGCTAGCACGTGAATACGCGCAGGTGGAGGCCGAGTTGGAGGTCACATCCGACCCTCGGCGCACCCGCTCCCGGGTGGCCGGGGCGCACACGATGCCGCCTGCTGTCGCCCTGGACGCCGAGGCGGTCCGCGTCACGGAGGCGGACGGTACGTCGACGGTGACGCGCACTCCGGTCCTGGTCGTGGTGAGAGGGGAGACGGCGGGCTCGGCGGAGGGTGCGGCTTCTATGGGTTCGCCCGGGGCTTCAGGCGGCCGAGGCGGGGCGGCAGGGGAGGAGAGGGCAGGGAAGAGGGGAGCCGGGTCCGAGCAGGGTGCCGGGCCCGATGGCGCCTGGTTGAAGCTGTTGCCGTCGACCCGGCTGCGGGTGCAGGCCCGGCTGGCCCCGCCGTTGCCGGAGGGGGACAGGGCGGCCGCGGTGCTCAGGGTGTCCGGTGAGCGGGTGCCGCGTGTGGTCGGAGAGCCGTCCGGTACGCAGCGGCTGGCCGGAAGGCTGCGGGGCGGCCTGCGTGCGGCCACGGACGGGTTGCCGGCCGATGCCCGGGCGCTCATCCCCGGCCTCGTCATCGGGGACACCTCACGTGTACCGGTCGAACTGGACCAGGCCTTCCGGGCGACCGACCTCACACATCTGCTTGCCGTCAGCGGGGCGAACCTCACGATCGTGCTCGTCCTGCTCATCGGACCCCAGGGCACCGCCCAACGGGTCGAACGGCGGGGTTTGGCGCCCAAGTTGGGCATTCCGCTCCGCGCGACCGCGGTGCTCGGCGGGGCGCTCACGCTCGGGTTCGTCATCGTCTGCCGGCCCGACCCGAGCGTGCTGCGGGCCGCGGCCTGCGGGCTGATCGTGCTCCTCGCCCTCGCCACCGGTCGGCGCAGATCCCTCATCCCGGCGCTGGCCACGGCGGTCCTGTTGCTGGTCCTGTACGACCCGTGGCTGGCGCGGAGTTACGGCTTCGCGCTCTCCGTGCTCGCGACCGGGGCGCTGCTCACCCTCGCGCCGCGCTGGGGCGCCGCGCTGCGCAGAAGGGGCATGCCGCCGCGGCCGGCCGACGCGCTGGCCGCCGCGGCCGCGGCGCAGGTGGTGTGTGCACCCGTCGTCGCCGTCCTGGCGGCCCGGGTGAGCCTGGTCGCGGTGCCGTGCAATCTCGTTGCGGAGTTCGCCGTCGCACCGGTCACGGTGCTCGGTTTCGCGGCGCTGGCCGTGGCGCCGGTGGCGATGCCGGTGGCCCAAGGGCTTGCCTGGGGCGCGAGTTGGCCTGCCGGGTGGATCGCGGGGGTCGCCCGCACAGGGGCGGCGCTTCCCGGGAGCGGGGTCGACTGGCCGGGTGGCTGGGGCGGGGGCTTCCTGCTCGCGCTCACCACAGCGGCCGTCGTCCTGGTGGGGCGGAGGCTCGTGAGGCATCCGTGGCTGATCGTGGCCTGCGCTGTCCTGCTCTTCCTGGTGGTCGTTCAACCCCCTCCCGTCACACGGGTGATCGCGGGCTGGCCGCCTCCGGGGTGGCGTCTGGTGATGTGCGATGTCGGGCAGGGCGATGCCATGGTGCTCGCGGCGGGGGAGGGGTCGGGGGTGGTGGTCGACGCGGGGCCCGACCCGGTGGCGGTCGACCGGTGCCTGCGTTCGCTCGGGATCACGCGTGTGCCGTTGATCCTGCTCACCCACTTCCACGCCGACCATGTGGCGGGGCTGCCGGGGGTGTTGCGGGGGCGTGAGGTGGGGGTGATCCAGACGACGGGGTTCCAGGAGCCGCCGGGGCAGGCCGAGTTCGTGCGGGAACAGGCGGCGGCCGCGCGGGTTCCGGTGACCCGGGCCGAGGCGGGGGAGCGGCGCAGGGCGGGTCCGCTGGACTGGCAGGTCCTCTGGCCGCTGCCGCTGGGATCGGCAGGGGCGTCACCAGGTTCGGGTTCGGGGGGTCCAGCAGGGTTAGCAGGCGCACCGGGTGCACCGGGTGCAGGAGGTGGCTCGCCGGGCGCGCCAGGCCCAGGAGGCGACTCACCGGGGGCACCGGGCTCAGGAGGCGACTCGCCGGGCGCAGCAGGCCCAGCAGGCGGCTCACCGGGCCCAGCAGGGCGAGCGAAGTGGCCGGGACCTTCGGGGGCGCCGGTGCCGCGGCCCGACGGGCCGAACGACGCGAGCGTGACGTTGCTCGTGCGGACGGGTGGACTGACCCTGTTGCTTCTCGGGGACCTCGAGCCCCCGGCGCAGCGGGCCCTGCTGCGCACCCCGGCGGCCGCCTCGCTCGCCTCCGTGGACGTGCTCAAGGTCGCCCACCACGGCTCGGCCCGGCAGGATCCGGGGCTCTTGCGACGGGCGGCCCCACGGCTGGCGCTGGTCTCTTGCGGCGCCGACAACTCGTACGGACACCCTTCGCCCGTCACGCTCGCGGCGCTGCGGGCCGGGGGAGCGGAGGTGTTGCGTACGGACACGAAGGGGGCGATCGCGGTGGTGGCAGTGGGGCGGCGGTCGGCGCCACGGCTCGAAGTGGCCACCCGGCCGCCCTGACGCCCGGCCCCTCCCGAGTCCCCGGCCCCTCCCGAGTCCCCGGCCCCTCCCGGGTCTCCCGGGTCTCCCGGGTCTCCCGCCCCTCCCCAGGCTCCCGCCCGTCCCGGGGCCGCCCTGCTGATGAGCAATTCGGGCTACTCGCGACACTTCCAGCGCAACGTCTGCATTCCCGTGATCTAGGTCCGTGTTGCGCCTAAAGCCGCAACGGTGATCGAATGCCTCTTCGTTGCAGTTTGCAGGCGTTGTCAAGTATCGCGGGGATGTGTCGCAGGGTGTTCGGCCGTTGGCTGGGAAACCGTATGAATCGGGCCGGACGGACGGGGCCCTTGTCGGTGCTCACGGTTCCGTCGAGTGCGGGAGTGCTCAGCTGTCGGGTGCTCGACCCGGTCAATGAACCCGTGCGGAACGCCGAGGTCGCGGTCAGTGACGCCATGGGGCGCAAGATTGTGAGCGGGGGCACGGATCCGTACGGCTCGTTCGTCACGGCGGTCCCGGCCGGGGACTATCGGCTCGCTGTCTCCGCGGAGGGGTTCACCCCGTACCGGGCCAGCGCCACGGTAGGGGAGGACGCGCACGCCTCGATCGGTGACGTCACGCTCCAGGTCGCCCAGCCTCCGGCGCTGCCCGAGCCCGGCGACTGGGAGATCGACCCCCTGCACTCCTCGGTCGGTTTCACGGCGCGCCACATCGGGCTCGCGCGTATCCGAGGACGGTTCAACACCTTCGCGGGCGCGATACGGATGGGCGAGCGGATGGAGGACTCCGCGATGCACGTCGTCATCGACGCGGCGTCCATCGACACGGCGGTCGCGATGCGCGACGACCATCTGCGCTCAGGTGACTTCCTCGATGTGGCGCGCTTCCCCACGATGGAGTTCTACAGCGAGCGCTTCGTGCACAAGGGCGGCAGCCGCTGGGCGATATCCGGCGGCCTGACGCTGCACGGGGTGACGCGCACGGTCACGCTCGACACGGAGTACCTCGGGGTCGGCAAGGGGCTTCAGGGCGAGACCCGCGTTGCCTGCCGCGCCAGCACCGAGCTGCACCGCGACGACTTCACGATTACGTGGCAGACGATGCTCGCGCGCGGCATCGCGGCCGTCGGACACAGCATCACGATCGACCTCGACATCCAGGTCATCCCCAAGAGCTGACCACCACCGGCGGCCGTGGGCAACCATGGCCGCCTCGCCGCCTCGCCGCCCGCCGACCCCCTGCCCCGCCGCCGCGACACCCCTGCTGTCCCGCGCCGTCCCGCCGTCCGTTGCGGCGTCCGCTACGGAGCTTCCAGCCAGCCCTCGTGCTCGGCCGCGAGCGCGTCGAGCGCGGCCGGGTCGAGGCGGGACTCGGGGTCCTCGACCACGACCAGCCACTGGGCGTCCTCGGCGTCGTCCTCACCGGCCAGCGCGTCCCTGACGAGCTGCGGCTCCTCGGCCACGCCGAAACGGTCGGGGAGTTCTTCCGCCACCACCTCGGCGGCGTCGCGGTCGGGCAGGACAAGGACATGTCGTACGTCGGTCACGGGCCCATTCTCCGACATGGGCCCGCCCCGCACGGCAGGGGGCGGGCCGTGCGGGGCGGGCTGTCGGTGCCGCGTGGGATGCTGGTCCGCGATGGCCAGGAAGACAGCAAACGACGATCCGCTCGCTCCCCTCACACTCGCCGTGGGGCAGGAGGACCTGCTCCTCGACCGCGCCGTGCAGCAGGTGGTCGCGGCCGCCCGAGCCGCCGACGCGGACACGGACGTGCGCGATCTCACCTCCGACCAGTTGCAGCCCGGCACGCTCGTCGAGCTGACCAGCCCGTCGCTCTTCGCCGAGCGCAAGGTCGTCGTCGTACGGAACGCGCAGGATCTGTCGGCGGACACGATCAAGGACGTCAAGGCGTATCTGGGGTCGCCCGCCGAGGAGATCACGCTCGTTCTGCTGCACGCGGGCGGTGCCAAGGGCAAGGGCCTGCTCGACGCCGCGCGCAAGGCGGGGGCCCGTGAGGTCGCCTGCCCGAAGATGACCAAGCCCGCGGACCGGCTCTCGTTCGTGCGGAGCGAGTTCCGCGTCCTTGGCCGGTCGGCGACCCCCGAGGCGTGCCAGGCGCTGGTCGACTCGATCGGCAGCGACCTGCGGGAGCTCGCCTCCGCGGTGTCCCAGCTGGCGGCGGACGTCGAGGGCACGATCGACGAAGAGATCGTCGGGCGGTACTACACGGGGCGGGCGGAGGCCTCGAGCTTCGCCGTGGCCGACCGGGCCGTGGAGGGGCGGGCGGCCGAGGCGCTCGAAGCGTTGCGCTGGTCGCTGTCGACCGGTGTCGCGCCCGTCATGATCACGAGTGCCCTCGCGCAGGGGGTCCGGGCGATCGGCAAGCTCTCCTCCGCGCGCGGGGGGCGTCCCGCCGACCTCGCCCGTGAGCTGGGCATGCCGCCCTGGAAGATCGACCGGGTGCGGCAGCAGATGCGTGGCTGGACCCCGGACGGCGTGGCCGCGGCGTTGACCGCGGTCGCGGCGGCTGACGCGGGGGTCAAGGGGGGCGGTGACGATCCCGAGTACGCGTTGGAGAAGGCGGTTGTGGCTGTTGCCCGGGCGGCGAGGGCGCGGCGCTGAGGCCTGGCGGTATCCGCCGGGTGGGTGGCGGGGTCAGGTTCCGTGTTCGCTCGTCTGCGGGTGAGTGGGGGCTGGTCGCGCAGTTCCCCGCGCCCCTGGGGAGCGTGCCCTGTTCTGCCTCTGCGGGTACGTCGTGGCTTGTTGCGCAGTTCCCCGCGCCCCTGACCGGCACCAGGCGCGCCCCGCACCGAGCCATGCCCCGGAACAGCACCATGTCGGCCACAGCACCATGTCGGCCACAGCGCCATGTCGGCCACAGCGCCACGTCGGCCACGGCACGGTCCCCGAACACAGCGATGCCCCCGGAGTGGGCCGGGGGCATCATCGCAGCGTGGCGTACTGCGTGGTCTGTCCGCGATTCGAGGTAGAGGGCTCGAATTACCCTCGCGGGAAGGATTGATCAGCGCCCCGGCGAACCGGGGCAAAGGCTTCAGCCCTTGAGGGACGCGGCCTTCGTCGCAAGCGCCGACTTCTTGTTGGCGGCCTGGTTCTTGTGGATGACACCCTTGGAGACAGCCTTGTCGAGCTGGCGCGTGGCCTCACGCGTGAGCTCGGCAGCCTTCTGGGCGTCACCGGCGGCAACGGCCTCGCGGGCCTTGCGGATCGCGGTCTTCAGGGAAGACTTGACCGCCTTGTTGCGCTGACGCGCCTTCTCGTTGGTCTTGATCCGCTTGATCTGGGACTTGATGTTCGCCACGAAAGAGCCTTTTCAGGTTCAGGTACTGCAGAGGTACTGCAGATGAGTGTTATGACACGCGCCTCGATGCTTGAGAGGGCTACGAGACACAGCTGTCCACGGTACCAGCCGCCGTCGGACCGGCCCAAACCGAGCGCCGGAGTCCTGCCGCACCCCTCCGACCGGCCCAAACCGAGCGCAGTGCCCCACCCATGGGACGATGGAACCTACGTATAGATCCGACCCGAGGCGACAGGCGCCTCAAGAGACAGGACCCTGCGTGCCCGCGACCCCTAAAAATGTGCCCGAGCCGAGCCGTACCGATCCGGCGCTGATCCGCAATTTCTGCATCATCGCGCACATCGACCACGGCAAGTCCACGCTCGCCGACCGCATGCTGCAGCTCACCGGTGTGGTGGAGCAGCGGCAGATGCGTGCTCAGTACCTCGACCGCATGGACATCGAGCGCGAGCGCGGCATCACGATCAAGTCCCAGGCGGTGCGTCTGCCCTGGGCCCCGACCGAGGGCCCGGACCAGAGCAGGACGCACATCCTCAACATGATCGACACCCCGGGCCACGTGGACTTCACGTACGAAGTCTCACGTTCGCTCGCGGCCTGTGAGGGCACGGTCCTCCTGGTCGACGCGGCCCAGGGCATCGAGGCGCAGACTCTCGCCAACCTCTACCTGGCGATGGAGAACGACCTCAAGATCATCCCCGTACTGAACAAGATCGACCTGCCGGCCGCCCAGCCGGAGAAGTTCTCCGAGGAGCTCGCCAACCTCATCGGCTGTGAGCCCGAGGACGTCCTGAAGGTCTCCGCGAAGACCGGCATGGGCGTCGACGCGCTGCTCGACAAGGTCGTCGCCGAGATCCCCGCGCCCGTCGGTGTCGCGGACGCCCCTGCGCGCGCGATGATCTTCGACTCGGTCTACGACTCCTACCGCGGCGTCGTCACGTACGTACGAGTCGTCGACGGCCAGCTCAACAAGCGCGAGCGGATCCGGATGATGTCCACCGGCGCCACGCACGAGCTCCTCGAGATCGGTGTCTCGTCCCCCGAGATGACCCCGGCCGACGGCATCGGCGTCGGTGAGGTGGGCTACATCATCACCGGCGTGAAGGACGTCCGGCAGTCCAAGGTCGGTGACACGATCACCTCCCTGAACAAGGGCGCGACCGAGGCCCTGGGCGGCTACAAGGACCCGAAGCCGATGGTCTTCTCGGGTCTCTATCCGCTGGACGGCTCGGAGTACCCCGACCTGCGCGAGGCTCTCGACAAGCTGCAGCTCAACGACGCCGCGCTCGTGTACGAGCCGGAGACGTCGGCCGCGCTCGGCTTCGGTTTCCGCGTGGGCTTCCTGGGGCTGCTGCACCTGGACGTGATCCGTGAGCGTCTCGAGCGCGAGTTCGGGCTCGACCTGATCGCCACCGCCCCCAACGTGGTCTACCGCGTGATCATGGAGGACGGCACCGAGCACACGGTCACCAACCCGAGTGAATTCCCCGAGGGCAAGATCGACCAGGTCTTCGAGCCCGTCGTGCGCGCCACGATCCTGGCGCCCAGCGAGTTCATCGGTTCGATCATGGAGCTGTGCCAGAACCGGCGCGGCGTCATGCTCGGCATGGACTACCTCTCCGAGGACCGCGTCGAGATCCGCTACACGCTGCCCCTCGCGGAGATCGTCTTCGACTTCTTCGACCAGCTGAAGTCCAAGACGCGGGGTTACGCCTCGCTGGACTACGAGCCCACCGGCGAGCAGTCCGCCCAGCTCGTCAAGGTCGACATCCTGCTCCACGGCGACAAGGTCGACGCGTTCTCGGCGGTCACGCACAAGGACCAGGCGTACGCGTACGGTGTGCGGCTCGTCGCCAAGCTGCGCGAGCTCATCCCGCGGCAGGCCTTCGAGGTGCCCGTCCAGGCGGCGATCGGGTCCCGGGTCATTGCCCGCGAGACCATCCGCGCCATCCGCAAGGACGTCCTCGCCAAGTGTTACGGCGGTGACATCTCCCGTAAGCGGAAGCTGCTCGAGAAGCAGAAGGAGGGCAAGAAGCGGATGAAGATGGTCGGCTCCGTCGAGGTGCCGCAGGAAGCCTTCATCGCCGTGCTCTCCAGCGACGACAGCGGCCCCGGCAAGGCCAAGAAGTAATCACCCCGACCGCGGCGCAGCCGCGGTCACGCGGGCCCGGTGCGCACACGCATCGGGCCCGCGGCGCTTCCGGGCGGCGGGCCCGTTCCGTAGGGGTGTCCGGAGAAAGTGACAGGCAGCTGCCCCTTACGCGCCGGGCGTCGGAGCTCTACTCTGATCACCACTCGTAGGTTACTCACAAGTTAAACAAGTAGCCGCAGGGGCATCAGAGCAGACGCAAGACGCAGACCTGAGAACGCAGACGTAAGAAGCAGCCGCCAGCCAGTTCGCCGCACAGTCGTGGGCCCGGAGGATGTCGTGAGCGACACACAGACCTTGATCGAGAACCGTCCGCCCTCCGTGGCGCACCTCTTCGTGGAGCGCGTGGCGGCCACTCCGGACGCCGAGGCCTATCGCTACCCCGTCCCGGCCGCCTCCGGCGAGGGGCCCGACGAGTGGAAGTCGCTCAGCTGGTCGCAGGCCGCCGACCGCGTGTACGCCATCGCGGCGGGCCTGATCGAGCTCGGTCTGGAGTCCGAGGACCGCGTGGCCCTCGCCTCCTCCACGCGCGTCGAATGGATCCTGGCCGACCTCGGCATCACGTGCGCGGGCGCGGCCACCACGACGGTGTACCCGCAGACCAACGCCGAGGAGTCGGCGTACATCCTGGCCGACTCCGGCAGCCGGGTGCTGATCGCCGAGAACGCCGCGCAGCTCGCCAAGGCGCGGGAGAAGCGGGCCGACCTGCCGGAGCTGCGGCACGTCGTCGTCCTCGACGCCGAGGGCGCCGAGCCCGCCGAGGGCGACCCCGAGGGCTGGGTGCTCACGCTCGCCGACCTGGAGGCCCGCGGCGCCGCGCACCTGGAGAAGAACCCCCAGCTGATCAAGGAGCGGATCGCGGCGATCACCGCCGACCAGCTCGCCACGATCATCTACACCTCCGGCACCACCGGCAGGCCCAAGGGCGTGCGCCTGCCGCAGGACAACTGGTCGTACATGGCCAAGGCCATCGCGTCGACCGGGCTGCTCGGCCCGGACGACGTGCAGTACCTGTGGCTGCCGCTCGCGCACGTCTTCGGCAAGGTGCTGACCTCCGGGCAGATCGAGCTCGGGCACGTCACCGCCGTCGACGGCCGCGTGGACAAGATCATCGAGAATCTTCCGGTGGTGCAGCCGACGTACATGGCCGCCGTGCCGCGCATCTTCGAGAAGGTCTACAACGGCGTCGCGGCCAAGGCGCGGGCCGGCGGCGGGGCCAAGTACAAGATCTTCCAGTGGGCCGCCGAGGTCTCCCGCGAGTACGCGAAGGTCAGCCAGGACAACTTCCGCAGGACCGGCACCGCCTCGGTGCCGTTCGGGCTGCGCGCCAAGCACCGCACGGCCGACGCGCTCGTCTACTCCAAGCTGCGCGAGGCCTTCGGCGGGCGGCTGCGGGCGGCGGTCTCCGGCTCCGCCGCGCTCGCGCCGGAGATCGGGTACTTCTTCGCCGGTGCCGGCATCCACATCCTGGAGGGGTACGGCCTGACCGAGTCCTCCGCGGCCTCCTTCGTGAACCCCGGTGAGGCCTACCGCACCGGCACCGTCGGCAAGCCGCTGCCCGGCACCGAGGTGCGGATCGCCGACGACGGCGAGATCCTGCTGCGCGGCCCCGGCATCATGGAGGGCTACCACGGGCTGCCGGAGAAGACGGCCGAGGTCCTGGAGTCCGACGGCTGGTTCCACACCGGGGACATCGGCGAGCTGTCCGTCGACGGCTATCTGCGGATCACCGACCGCAAGAAGGACCTGATCAAGACGTCGGGCGGCAAGTACATCGCGCCCGCCGAGGTCGAGGGCCAGTTCAAGGCCGTCTGTCCGTACGTCTCCAACATCCTCGTGCACGGCGCCGACCGGAACTTCTGCACCGCGCTCATCGCCCTCGACGAGCCCGCCATCCTGGACTGGGCCAAGGAGAACGGCCAGGAGGGGAAGTCGTACGCCGAGGTGTGCGCCGACCCGGCCACGGTCGCGCTCATCGACGGCCACGTGCGGGAGCTCAACGAGGGCCTGCAGCGCTGGCAGACCATCAAGAAGTTCCGGCTCCTGCCGCGCGACCTGGACGTCGAGCACGGCGAGCTGACGCCCAGCCTGAAGCTGAAGCGCCCGGTCGTCGAGCGGGAGTACAAGCACCTCATCGAGGAGATGTACGCGGGGTCCCGCGAGGCCTGAGACCGGCCGTGCGCGGGGCCTGAGCCCGTCGGGCCGGGCTCAGAACGTCGTACCTGTGCTGTGTCGTGCCTGTGCCGTCCGGCGGGCGGGGCGTCCCGTTCAGACGTCCCGCCCGCGGCGCATTTCCTGCACCAGTTCCTCCATGTGGGTCACGTGGCGGCGCAGTTCCAGGACGTCCCCCAGGCTGCTCGCGGCCATATGGGTCTCGATCGCGGACAGGCGCGCCGCCAGCTCGTCGAACTGGCGCTGCTCACGGGCCAGTATCCGTTCCAACTGCTGGTTCTTCCGGTGCAGTTCGAGGAACACGGTGACCTTGGCGCGCAGCACCCACGGGTCGAAGGGCTTGGTGAGGTAGTCGGCGGCGCCCGTCGCGTAGCCGCGGAAGGCGTAGCCCGCGTCGTTGTCGGTGCCCGTCAGGAAGATGATGGGCACGTCCTTCGTCTGGTCGAGCCGTTTGATGTTGGACGCGGTCTCGAAGCCGTCCATGCCGGGCATGCGGACGTCGAGGAGGATGACGGCGAATCGTTGCCGCAGGATCGCCTTCATCGCCTCCTCGCCCGAACGGGCGCGGACCAAAGGCTCGTTCAGTGACCCCAGGACAGCTTCGAGTGCCATCAGATTGTCCTCCATGTCGTCGACAAGGAGGATGCTTGCGCGGTTGTCGGTCGTGGCCTCAGCGCTCATGGTGACGGTGCCTCACTCGGGTGCCTGCGGAACAGCCTTCTCCTTCGGTGTGACGGGCTGTTCCGTGGCGACGGATTGTGGGTCGGGGGAGGTGGCCTCCCCGGTGCCGTCCGCGCCCTCGGGGTCCAGGAGGGAGCAGACGACGCCGAGGAGCTGGTCCACGTCCACGGGTTTCGGTACGTAGTCGGTGGCGCCCTGCGCGATGGCCTTCTCGCGGTCGCCGGGCATGGCCTTGGCGGTGAGGGCGACGATGGGCAGCCCCTGCCAGCGGGAGCTGCGGCGGATCGCGGCCATCGTCTCGTAGCCGTCCATCTCCGGCATCATGATGTCCATCAGGACCAGGTCGACGTCCGGATTGCGCTCCAGCGTCTCGATGCCCTCACGGCCGTTCTCCGCGTACAGGACGGGCATGCCGACGCGGCTCAGCACGTGGGTGAGCGCGAAGACGTTGCGGATGTCGTCGTCGACGATGAGCACGCGGCGGCCCGGGAGTATGCGGCCCGCGCGCCCTTCCTTCCACTCCTCCAGTTTGGTCGGGGTCGGCCAGCTGTCGTCGGGTTCGAGTGTGGTGTGCGGGTGCAGGGCGGCCTGCTCCGCCGGTTCGGGCAGCTGGGTGTGGGTGGCTGCGTACGCGACGGCGGCCGCGCCGTGGCCGGGGTGCACCACGGGGACGTAGAGCGAGAAGGTCGAGCCGTGGCCGGGGCGGCTCTCCGCCGTGATGCGGCCGCCGAGCAGGCCCGCGATCTCGCGGCTGATGGACAGACCGAGGCCGGTGCCGCCGTACTTGCGGTTGGTGGTGCCGTCCGCCTGCTGGAACGCCTCGAAGATCACCGGGAGTTGTTCGGCCGGGATGCCGATGCCGGTGTCGCTGACGGCGAAGCAGAGCAGATCGTCGTTGTCGTGCAGGAGCCGGTCGCCCGAGGCCGCCCTGACCCGGCTGACCCGCAGCTCGACGCTGCCCGCCGAGGTGAACTTGACCGCGTTCGACAGCAGGTTGCGCAGGATCTGCTGCAGGCGCTGCTCGTCCGAGAACATCTCGCGCGGCACGTCCTCGCCCACCGACACGTCGAAGGCGAGACCGCGGTCGAGGGTGAGCGGCCGGAACGTCGCGTGGACGTAGTCCAGGACCTTGATGAGCGGGAGCTTCTTGGGCCGGACGTCCATCCGGCCCGCCTCGATCTTCGACAGGTCCAGGATGTCGTTGATGAGCTGGAGGAGGTCCGAGCCCGAGCGGTGGATGGTCGTCGCGAACTGCACCTCCTGGTCGGAGAGGTGGTCGTCGGGGTTGTCGGAGAGCAGCCGGGCCAGGATGAGGAGGGAGTTGAGCGGGGTGCGCAGCTCGTGCGACATGTTCGCCAGGAACTCCGACTTGTACTGGGAGCTCGTGGCGAGCAGGGCGGCCTTCTCCTCGAGCTCCGCGTTCGAGCGGCGCAGCTCGGCCTGCTGGCGCTGGAGTTCGTCCGAGCGCTCCTGGAGCTGGATGGCCAGGCGCTGCGACTCGCCGAGCAGGGACTCCGTACGGGAGTTGGCGATGATGGTGTTGATCGCGACGCCGATGGTGTTCACGAACTGGTCGAAGAAGGCCAGGTGGACGTCGGAGAAGCGGGAGAACGTCGCCAGCTCGATGACGCCGAGCAGCTTGTCCTCGAAGAGGATCGGGATGATGACGACCGTCGCGGGGGCCGCGTCGCCGAGCCCCGAATGGATCTTGATGTAGTCGGGCGGTACCTCCTCGACGAGGATCCGCTTCTTCTCCAGCGCCGCCTGCCGCACCAGGCCCTGTGCGGGCATGCCGCCGGTGTCGACGACGGAGCCCTGCGCGGCGCCGTACCCGGCGATGAAGGCGAGGCCCTTGGCGGTGACCTGGGTGGGCGCCGGGGACTCCGCCGTGTCCGGGTCGGCGAGGAAGAACGCGCCGTACTGCGCGTTCACCAGCGGGGTCAGCTCGCGCAGGATCAGGTCGGCGACCTCCATCAGGTCGCGGTGGCCCTGCATCAGACCGGCGAGACGGGCGAGGTTGGACTCCAGCCAGTCCTTGGCGCGGGTGGTCTCGCGGAGGTTGGAGACCATGAGGTTGATGTTGTCCTTGAGGTCGGTGACCTCGCCACGCGTCTCGACGGTGATGGCGCGGGTCATGTCGCCCTGGGCGACGGCGGAGGCCACCTCGGCGATGGCGCGGACCTGTGTGGTGAGGTTCAGCGCGAGCTCGTTCACGTTCGTCGTCAGGCGCTTCCAGGTGCCGTAGACGCCCTCGACCCGCGCCTGGCCGCCCAGCTGGCCCTCGGAGCCGACCTCGCGGGCCACGCGGGTGACCTCGGAGGAGAACGAGGACAGCGTGTCCACCATGGTGTTGATGGTGGTCTTCAGCTCCAGGATCTCGCCGCGCGCGTCCACGTCGATCTTCTTGGAGAGGTCGCCCTGGGCCACGGCGGTCGCGACCTGCGCGATGTTGCGGACCTGGCCCGTGAGGTTGTCCGCCATGTAGTTGACGTTGTCGGTGAGGTCCTTCCACACGCCCGACACGCCGAGGACCTGCGCGCGTCCGCCGAGCCGGCCGTCCGTGCCGACCTCGCGGGCCACCCGGGTCACCTCGTCGGCGAAGGCGCGCAGCTGCTCCACCATGGTGTTGACGGTGTCCTTGAGCTCCAGGATCTCCCCGCGCGCGGTGACCGTGATCATCTTGGAGAGGTCGCCGTTCGCCACTGCGGTGGTGACCTGGGCGATGTTGCGGACCTGCGAGGTGAGGTTCGACGCCATGAAGTTGACGTTGTCGGTGAGGTCCTTCCACACGCCCGACACGCCGCGGACCTGCGCCTGACCGCCGAGGTTGCCTTCCGTGCCGACCTCGCGGGCGACGCGGGTGACCTCGTCGGCGAAGGCGGACAGCTGGTCGACCATCGTGTTGATCGTCGACTTCAGCTCCAGGATCTCGCCCTTGGCCTCGACCGTGATCTTCTTGCCGAGGTCGCCCTGGGCCACGGCCGTCGACACGAGCGCGATGTTGCGCACCTGGGAGGTGAGGTTGTCCGCCATGAAGTTGACGTTGTCGGTGAGGTCCTTCCACACGCCCGACACGCCCCGCACCTGAGCGCGCCCGCCCAGATTGCCTTCCGTGCCGACCTCGCGGGCGACGCGGGTGACCTCGTCGGCGAACGCGGACAGCTGGTCGACCATCGTGTTCACCGTCGACTTCAGCTCCAGGATCTCGCCCCGGGCGTCGACGGTGATCTTCTGGCTCAGGTCGCCGTTGGCGACGGCCGTGGTGACCTGGGCGATGTTGCGGACCTGCGAAGTGAGGTTCGACGCCATGAAGTTGACGTTGTCGGTGAGGTCCTTCCACACGCCCGACACGCCCCGGGCCTGCGCGCGGCCGCCCAGCTGGCCCTCCGTGCCGACCTCGCGCGCCACGCGTGTCACCTCGGCGGCGAACGCGGAGAGCTGTTCCACCATCGTGTTCACGGTCAGCTTCAGTTCGAGAAGCTCTCCCGTCGCCTCGACGGTGACGGTGCGCGTCAGGTCGCCCTGCGCCACCGCCGTGGTGACGAGGGCGATGTCGCGCACCTGCGCGGTGAGGCGGGACGCCATCGTGTTGACGGCCTCCGTCACGTCCCGCCAGCTGCCGGAGAGCCCTCGTACCTTGGCGCGCCCGCCGAGCCGGCCCTCCGTACCGACCTCGCGGGCGACGCGCGTGACTTCACCCGTGAAGAGGGACAGCTGATCGACCATCGTGTTGACGGCGCGGCCCAGGCGGCGCAGATCGCCCCGGAGCTCGCGGGTGCCGTCGTGCAGGTCGACGCGCTGGGTGAGGTCGCCGCCCGCCACCGCGTTGAGCACCCGGGTGGCGTTCGCCGCCGGGGCGACCAGCGCGTCCAGGAGGGTGTTGACCTCCGACACGCGCGCCGCCCACCGGCCCTGTCCCGGGCTCGCGGCGAACCGCTCGTCCAGCCGACCGTGTCGTATGATCTCCCGCCGCACGCGGACGAGTTCGCCGTCGAAGTGCAGCGAGCGGTCGAGCATCTCGTTGAACACCACGTACAGCTCGGCGGTTATGCCTTCGCCGACCGGCGCGACCTTGGTGAAGTCCCCGTCCCGCGCGGCGCGCATGGCGGCGAGAAGCGGGCGCAGCTGACACATGGCCGAATCCGTACCGGACACGGCGGCCTGCGCGGGGACCGGAATCCGGTCGTCTCGAACCGCAGGCATAGCACTGTTCTCACTCATAACGGCCCACTTCAGTAACTCGGTGCTTATGGGCGCGGCCAGTCTGTCACTCTGTCGGTGTCGCCTGAGGCGTATTCGCCCGAACTGCTCAGGAGCCGCACCGTGGGGTCCATTCCGCTGCAACGGGAGACCGACTTCCGTTCTTTCGCTCCGGCCCCGGACCGCCCCGGGCCGTCGGTCGTGGTGGGTACATCTCTGCCCGGAAATCCGCTTGCGCCCGCCGCCGCACGCAAGTTCGTGCGTGCGGCGCTCGCCGACTGGACCGAACTCGGCGTGCCCGCGGCCGTGGGATTCACCGACCGGCTGGCCGACGACTCCGTGCTGCTGGTGAGCGAACTGGTGACGAACGCCGTCGTGCACGCGGGCACGGCCGTCGAGCTGCTCTGCCGCCTGGACGACGCGGAGCCCGGCGCGAGCACCGGGGCCCTCGTCATCGAGGTCTCCGACCACCACCCCTCCCGCGCCGTCCGCAGCGAGCAGACCCGCCCGGCGAGCGGCACCCCCGAGTACGGCCGCGGCCTGTACCTCGTCGCGACCCTCTCCGAGTCCTGGGGCATCACCTACCGCCCGGGCACCAAGACCGTCTGGGCCCGGCTGCCCGTCGAGGGCGTCCAGGCCGTCCACGAGATCGAGTCGTACGCGAGCGAGCAGGCGCTCCACCGCGGTCTGCGCGCCGCCGAGATCCTCGCGCCCCTGCCCAAGAGGACACCGCACGACATGGAATGGGTGAACAGGGGCGCGCTCACGTTCCTCGCCGAGGCCTCCGACATGCTGGCCGGACAGTTCGACGAGGACATGGTGGCCGCCCTCGCCGGACAGCTGCTCGTGCCGCGGCTCGCCGACTGGTGCGCGGTGTGGCTGGAGGAAGGCTCGGAGGGGCCCGTGCGCGGGGACCCGGGCGCCCCCGGCGCACGTCTCGCCCGCGTCTGGCACAGCAGCGAGCACCGCATGGAGGAGCTCCGCCGCGTCCTGGAGAAGGAGCCGCCGCAGCTGCCCGAGGCGGCCGGCTCGGGCGCCTTCCCCATCCCCTGGCCCGGCGAGGCCCTCGCGGCCGGAGCGGGCTCGTCCGGCGCGGCCCTGGCCTACCGGCTGGCCGCGGGCGGGCGCTCGCTGGGCACCCTCGTCATCGGCCGGGCGGGCCTGGTCCGGTTCGCCGACGAAATCACCGGCCTCGTCGAGGACTTCGCCCGCCGCGTCGCCCTGGCGATCAGTACCGCGCGGCGCTATCAGCGCCAGGCCAACATCAGCCAGGTGCTGCAGCGCGGGCTGCTTCCCAGCAAGGTCGCGGAGATCCCCGGCGTCGAGAGCGGCCTGGTGTACGAGCCGCGGGACAAGGGCGGCCCCGGTGGCGACTTCTACGACGTGTTCCACGCCAGTGAGGGCCGCTGGTGCTTCGCGCTCGGCGACGTCCAGGGCAAGGGCCCGGAGGCGGCCGTCGTCATCGGCCTCGCCCGCCCCTGGCTGCGCCTGCTCGCCCGCGAGGGGTACGCGGTCGCGGAGGTCATGGACCGGCTCAACCAGCTGCTCCTCGACGACGCGACCGAGGCGGCGGACGCCGCGGCCGCGGTCGTCGCGGTCGCGGGCGGCCAGGGCGTGCCGCCCGACGGCCCCACCTCGCGCTTCCTCTCCCTCCTGTACGGCGAGCTGGTCCCCTACGAAGGGGGAGTGCGCTGCACGATCGCGTGCGCCGGCCACCCGCTGCCGCTCCTCCTCTCGCCCGAGGGCGAGGTGCGGGAGGCGGCCACCCCGCAGATGCTGCTCGGGGTCGTCGACGACGAGACGTACACGAGCGAGAGCTTCGACCTGCGGGCGGGCGAGACGCTCCTGTGCGTCACGGACGGCGTGACCGAGCGGCGCTCGGGGCGCAGCCAGTTCGACGACGGGGACGGCCTCGCCGAGGCCCTCGCCGGCTGCGCGGGGCTCGACGCGGGGCTGGTGGCGGAGCGGATCAGGCGGCTCGTGCACGAGTTCTCGGACCGGCCGCCGGACGACGATCTGGCGCTTCTGGTGCTGCGGGCGCGCTGAGGCGGGCCGGGCGAGGGGGCCTGAGCGGTGGGGGACAATCGAAGGCATGCCTTCCGCACTGCCCGATGGTGAGCCCATGCCCGAGGACGGCGCGCTGCCCGCGTCCGCCCTGGCCGGCGCGGCCTCGCGCCCACTCGGCTTCTACCTGCACGTTCCGTACTGCGCCACGCGCTGCGGCTACTGCGACTTCAACACCTACACCGCCACCGAGCTGCGCGGCTCCGGCGGCGTGCTCGCCTCCCGCGACAACTACGCGGACACCCTGACCGACGAGGTGCGCCTCGCGCGCAAGGTCCTCGGCGACGACCCGCGGCCGGTGCGGACCGTGTTCGTCGGGGGCGGCACGCCGACGCTCCTTGCCGCGGGCGACCTCGTACGGATGCTCGCCGCCGTACGGGACGAGTTCGGGCTCGCCGACGACGCGGAGATCACGACCGAGGCGAACCCCGAGTCGGTCGACGCGGCGTACCTGGCCGAGCTGCGCGAGGGCGGGTTCAACCGCGTCTCCTTCGGCATGCAGAGCGCGAAGCAGCACGTCCTGAAGGTGCTTGACCGCACGCATACGCCGGGGCGGCCCGAGGCGTGCGTCGCGGAGGCGCGGGCGGCCGGGTTCGAGCACGTCAACCTCGACCTGATCTACGGCACACCGGGCGAGACGGACGACGACTGGCGGGCCTCGCTCGACGCGGCGATCGGCGCCGGGCCCGACCACGTGAGCGCGTACGCGCTGATCGTCGAGGAGGGCACGCAGCTGGCGCGGCGGATCCGGCGCGGAGAAGTGCCGATGACCGACGACGACGTGCACGCGGACCGGTACCTGATCGCCGACGAGGTCCTCGGGAGCGCGGGCTTCGAGTGGTACGAGGTCTCCAACTGGGCCACCTCCGAGAGCGGCCGTTGCCTGCACAACGAGCTGTACTGGCGCGGTGCCGACTGGTGGGGCGCCGGGCCGGGAGCCCACAGCCACGTGGGGGGCGTGCGGTGGTGGAACGTCAAGCATCCCGGCGCGTATGCCGGGGCGCTCGCGGGGGGCGGGTCGCCCGGCGCCGGGCGTGAGCTGCTCTCCGACGAGGACCGTCGGGTGGAACGCATCCTGCTGGAGCTCAGGCTGCGCGACGGCTGCCCGCTCCCGCTCCTGAAGGAGACCGGCCTCGCCGCGGCGCGGCGCGCGCTGGGGGAGGGCCTCCTGGAGGCCGCCCCGTACGACGAGGGGCGTGCGGTGCTGACGCTGCGGGGGCGGTTGCTGGCCGACGCGGTGGTGCGGGACCTGGTGGACTGAGGCGGTTCGCGGGGGCGGGCGCGGGCGCGGGGAATCTCACGCGCCGTGCGGGGCGCCCTGAGTGTCGTCACCACGGCACGGAGGCCGGCCCGGTACATGCAGGCGCAGGAGCCCCCCGTGCCGTCAGGGCAGCGTGACGAAGTCGATCAGTTCCTCCACACGGCCGAGCAGCGCCGGTTCGAGGTCCTTGTAGCTGCGCACCGAGCCCAGGATCCGCTGCCACGCGGCCCCCGTGTTCTCCGGCCAGCCCAGCGCCCTGCACACACCCGTCTTCCAGTCCTGGCCCCGCGGGACCCGGGGCCACGCCGTGATGCCGACCGAGGCGGGCTTCACCGCCTCCCAGACGTCGATGTAGGGGTGGCCGACCACCAGGGCGTGCGCGCTGGTGACCTCCGCGGCGATGCGGGACTCCTTGGAGCCGGGGACGAGGTGGTCCACGAGGACGCCGAGGCGCGCGTCGGGGCCGGGGGCGAACTCGGCGACGATCGCCGGGAGGTCGTCGATGCCCTCCAGGTACTCGACGACGACGCCCTCGACGCGCAGGTCGTCGCCCCAGACCCGCTCCACGAGTTCGGCGTCGTGCCGGCCCTCCACGTAGATGCGCCCCGCGCGGGCGACCCTGGCCCGCGCCCCGGGGACGGCCACCGAGCCGGACGCGGTGCGGGAGGGGCGTACCGGAGCGCGCGCGGCGCCCGAGGGGCGTACGAGGGTGACAGGACGGCCCTCGAGCAGGAACCCGCTCGGCTCCATCGGGAAGACGCGGTGCTTGCCGAAGCGGTCCTCCAGGGTCACGGTCGGGCCCTGCGCCGTCTTCTCGCAGCGGATCACCGCCCCGCAGAAGCCCGTGCTCAGCTCCTCGACCACGAGGCCGGCGTCCGCCGCCACCTCGGGCACGGGCTTCGGCTTCTTCCAAGGGGGCGTGAGATCGGCGGAGTACTGGCGCATTCTGCCGACGATAGGAAGAACGGGCCCGCTCCCGCCTACGACACGCCGAAACGGGCCGCCAGTGTGGCGCGCTGCGCACGGACAAAAGCCGCATCCACCACCGCACCGTGCCCCGGCACGTACAGCGCGTCCTCGCCCCCGAGCTCCAGGAGCCGGTCGAGCGCTGCGGGCCACCGCGTCGGCACCGCGTCCGGGCCCGCCTGCGGTGTGCCCGACTCCTCGACGAGGTCGCCGCAGAAGACGACCTCGCGGCCCCCGTCCACGCCCGGCACCAGGACCACCAGATCGTGGGCCGAGTGCCCGGGGCCGATGTTCGCGAGCAGCACCTGCAGGCCGCCGCCCAGGTCGAGCGTCCACTCCCCGCACACCAGGTGGTGCGGGTGGACCAGGAGGTCGGCGGCCTCGGCCGCCGCGTCCGCGTCCAGGCCGTGCCGCACCGCGTCCGCGCGCAGCTCGTCGCGGCCCGCCGTGAGAACCGTCTCGATGCCCACCGCGCCGTACACCTCCACGCCCGCGAAGGCCGCCGCCCCGAGGACGTGGTCGAAGTGCGGGTGGGTGAGGGCGAGGTGGGTGACCCGGCGGGCGCCGCCGAGGATGGCGCGGGCCTGGGTGCGCAGGGCCGCGCCCTCGGCCAGGCTCGACCCGGCCTCGATCATGAGGGCCGCGTCCCCGCCGACGACGAGTCCCGCCGTGCAGTCCCAGGTGGGCAGGCGGCGCCGCCCCACGCGCGGCGCGAGCTGCTCCCAGCCCGCCGCTTCCCAGGCCGGCGTCACGTCCATGCGGTGACGCTATCCCACGGGAGGCGTTCGGTCCGGCTGCCCGGAGTGCGGCATGACACAGGGGGGTCCGCCCTTGCCGGGGCCGTACCCGACGGCCGTACACTGACCTTCTGAAAGGCTGGCACTCCCGCACGGTGAGTGCCAGACGGGGGCTCGGGGAACGTTCGGGGCCCGTCGTGACGGAAGACAGTTGGAGGTGTGCGCGATGCTCAATGAACGCAGGCTCGAAGTGCTGCGCGCCATCGTCCACGACTATGTCGGGACGGAGGAGCCCGTCGGCTCCAAGGCCCTCACCGAGCGGCACCGTCTGGGGGTCTCACCGGCCACCGTGCGCAACGACATGGCGGCGCTGGAGGAGGAAGGGTTCATCGCCCAGCCGCACACCAGCGCGGGGCGCATCCCGACGGACAAGGGCTATCGGCTGTTCGTCGACAAGCTCGCGGGCGTCAAACCGATGACGGCGCCCGAGCGCCGGGCCATCCAGAACTTCCTCGACGGCGCCGTGGACCTCGACGACGTGGTGGGGCGCACGGTCCGGCTGCTCGCGCAGCTGACGCGGCAGGTCGCCGTGGTGCAGTACCCGTCGCTCACGCGGTCGACGGTGCGGCACGTGGAGCTGCTCTCGCTGGCTCCCGCGCGGCTGATGCTCGTACTGATCACGGACACCGGCCGGGTCGAACAGCGCATGATCGACTGTCCGGCGCCGTTCGGCGAGACCGCGCTCGCGGACCTGCGGGCACGGCTCAACAGCCGGGTCGCGGGCCGCCGCTTCGCGGACGTGCCGCAACTGGTGCAGGACCTGCCGGAGGCCTTCGAGGCCGAGGACCGCGGCACCGTCTCGACGGTCCTCGCGACCCTCCTCGAAACCCTGGTCGAAGAGACCGAGGAGCGGCTGATGATCGGCGGAACCGCCAATCTCACCCGCTTCGGACATGACTTTCCCCTCACCATCCGGCCCGTTCTCGAAGCCCTTGAGGAGCAGGTCGTGCTCCTCAAGTTGCTTGGGGAGGTGCAGGATTCGGGCATGGCCGTACGGATCGGTCATGAGAACGCCCATGAGGGACTCAGCTCTACTTCCGTGGTCTCGGTCGGCTACGGTTCGGGCAGCGAGGCAGTAGCCAAGCTCGGCGTGGTCGGACCGACCCGCATGGACTATCCGGGAACGATGGGAGCAGTACGCGCAGTGGCACGTTACGTCGGACAGATCCTGGCGGAGTCGTAAGTGGCCACGGACTACTACGCCGTACTCGGCGTGCGCCGCGACGCTTCCCAGGACGAAATCAAGAAGGCCTTCCGGAGGCTTGCGCGAGAGCTTCACCCGGACGTGAATCCGGATCCGAAGACTCAGGAGCGCTTCAAGGAGATCAACGCCGCGTACGAGGTGTTGTCGGACCCGCAGAAGAAGCAGGTCTACGACCTCGGCGGCGACCCGCTGTCCCAGGCGGGCGGCGGCGGTGGCGCGGGCGGTTTCGGGGCCGGTGGCTTCGGCAACTTCTCGGACATCATGGACGCGTTCTTCGGTACGGCGTCGCAGCGCGGCCCCCGGTCGCGCACGCGCCGTGGCCAGGACGCCATGATCCGCCTGGAGATCGACCTCGACGAGGCGGCCTTCGGGACCACCAAGGACATCCAGGTCGACACGGCGGTCGTCTGTACGACCTGCAGCGGTGAAGGTGCCGCGCCGGGGACGTCCGCCCAGACCTGTGACATGTGCCGCGGTCGCGGTGAGGTGTCGCAGGTCACGCGGTCCTTCCTCGGCCAGGTCATGACCTCGCGGCCGTGCCCGCAGTGCCAGGGGTTCGGCACGGTCGTGCCCACCCCGTGCCCCGAGTGCGCCGGTGACGGCCGCATCCGGTCGCGGCGGACGCTCACCGTGAAGATCCCCGCCGGTGTCGACAACGGCACCCGGATCCAGCTCGCGGGCGAGGGCGAGGTCGGCCCCGGCGGCGGCCCCGCGGGCGACCTGTACGTGGAGATCCACGAGCTGCCGCACGAGGTCTTCCAGCGGCGCGGGGACGACCTGCACTGCACCGTCACCATCCCGATGACGGCGGCCGCGCTCGGCACGAAGGTGCCGCTGAAGACGCTGGACGGCATGGAGGAGATCGACATCAGGCCGGGCACGCAGTCCGGTCAGTCGGTCCCGCTGCACGGCCGCGGCATCACGCACCTGCGCGGTGGCGGTCGCGGAGACCTCATCGTGCACGTCGAGGTCCTCACGCCCACGAAGCTCGATGCCGAGCAGGAGCGGGTGCTGCGGGAGCTGGCGCAGATGCGGGGCGAGGAACGGCCCACGGGGCAGTTCCAGCCGGGGCAGCAGGGGCTTTTCTCTCGGCTCAAGGATGCGTTCAACGGGCGGTAACGCCTGGAGCGGTGTCTTCGTAAGGGTTCCCCTTCGGTGCGGGTTGTCCCCGTGCCGGGGGGCCTTTGCGTGTGGCCCTTCCTGCGGGTCGTGGGGGCTTGGCGCGCGGTTCCCCGCGCCCCTGAAGGCCGCTGCGCGGCCCCTTGAGGGGCGCGGGGAACCGCGCGAGCAACCCGGGGCGGCCCGCACCTGCCGGTCGGCGCGTGGCACGATGCGTGCATGAGCTCCGCACTGACCGATCTCTGCCGCCATCCGATCGTGCAGGCACCCATGGCGGGCGGTGCCTCCGGCCCGCAGTTGGCCGCGGCTGTCGCCGAGGCCGGTGGGCTCGGGTTCCTCGCCGCCGGGTACAAGACCGCCGACGGGATGTACCAGGAGATCAAACAGCTGCGGGGGCTGACCTCGCGGCCCTTCGGCGTCAACCTCTTCATGCCGCAGCCCGACACCGCCGACGCCGCGGCCGTCGAGGTCTACCGCAACCAGCTCGCCGGTGAGGCGTCCTGGTACGAGACGCAGCTCGGCGACCCGGACAGCGGGCGTGACGACGGGTACGACGCCAAGCTCGCGATCCTGCTCGACGACCCCGTGCCGCTCGTCTCCTTCACGTTCGGCTGCCCCACGCGCGACGTCCTCGACGCCTTCGCGCGCGTCGACACCACGACCGTCGTCACCGTCACCACGGCCGAGGAGGCCCAGACGGCCCAGTGGGCCGGGGCCGACGCGGTGTGTGTGCAGGGCATCGAGGCGGGCGGCCACCAGGGCACCCACCGGGACAACCCCGAGGCCGACGGCGCCGGGATCGGGCTGCTCTCCCTGATCACGCAGGTCCGCGAGACCGCGCAGATCCCGATCGTCGCGGCCGGCGGGCTGATGCGGGGCGCGCAGATCGCCGCCGTCCTCGCGGCCGGCGCGGAAGCGGCGCAGCTCGGCACGGCGTTCCTCGTCACCCCCGAGTCGGGCGCGAACCCGCTCCACAAGCAGGCCATGACCAACCCGCTGTTCGTGCGGACCGAGCTGACCCGGGCCTTCTCCGGCCGCCCGGCGCGTGGCCTCGTCAACCGCTTCATGCGCGAGCACGGCCCGTACGCCCCCGCCGCCTACCCGCAGGTCCACCACCTCACCAGCGGTCTGCGCAAGGCCGCGGCGAAGGCCGGTGACGCGCAGGCCATGGCGCTCTGGGCCGGGCAGGGGCACCGGCTCGCCCGGGAGCTGCCCGCCGGACAGCTCGTGGAGGTGCTCGCCGCCGAGCTGGCCGAGGCGACGGCGGCGTCGGGTCCGGAGGACGCGGCATGACCGCCCCCGTCTTCGTCGTCGAGGACTTCGCCGCGGGCGCCGGCGGACGCTACGTACTGGACGGGCCCGAGGGGCGGCACGCCGTCTCCGTGAAGCGGCTGCGCGCCGGTGAGGACGTCGTGCTGACCGACGGCGCGGGGCGCTGGGCGCGGTGCGTGGTCCTCGACACCGAGGGCAAGGACCGACTGGTCCTCACCATGGACCCGGTGACCGAGGAGCCCGAGGAGTCGCCCCGTATCACCGTCGTGCAGGCCCTGCCCAAGGGAGACCGCGGTGAACTGGCCGTGGAGACCATGACGGAGACCGGCGTCGACGCCGTCGTGCCGTGGACCGCCTCGCGCTGCATCACGCAGTGGAAGGGCGAGCGCGGCCTCAAGGCCCTGGCCAAGTGGCGGGCCACCGCGCGCGAGGCGGGCAAGCAGTCGCGCCGGGTCCGCTTCCCCGAGATCGCCGACGCCGCGTCGACGAAACAGGTCGCCGCCCTCCTCGCGGAGGCCGACTTCGCGGCCGTCCTGCACGAGGAGGGCAGCGAGCCCCTCGCCACCGCGGAGCTCCCGAAGGCCGGGCACATCGTGCTGGTCGTCGGGCCCGAAGGGGGCGTGTCCCCGGACGAGTTGGCGGCCTTCGCCGGGGCGGGCGCGAAGCCCTACCGGCTGGGGCGCAGTGTGTTGCGCACGTCGACGGCCGGAACCGCGGCGACCGCTCTGCTTCTCGGCCGTACGGGCCGCTGGGCCTGACCGAACCCCCTTGGAGACCGATATGGAACTCGCTCAGGTCCGGCTGCTCGTCACGGACTTCCCCGCCTGCTACCGCTTCTACGACGAGGTCCTCGGCCTCAAGCCCCAGTCGGGCGCCGAGGAGGGGCCGTACGAGAAGTTCAGCCCCGCCGCGGGCTCCGCGGGCATCGCGCTGCAGGACCGGGCGATGATGGCCGGGCTGCTCGGCGAGGTGGCCGGGTCGGTGGCAGGCCACCGCTCGCTGGTGGTGCTGCGGGTCGACGACCTCGACGCGTACTGCGCGGTGATCACCGGCCGGGGCGCCGTGCTCACCCACGGCCCGGCGCCGCTGACGGACCGCATGCGGGTGGCGCACCTCAAGGATCCCGAGGGGAACCTGGTGGAGCTCCAGGAGTGGCTGCTGCTGCGCGCCTGACGAAGCCCGGACGGGCGCGAGGGAGCAGATGGCCGCAAGCGGTCTACCGCACCGGGGCGCGCAGTGGCACTCTGCCGCCTATGGGGGCATGGAGACGGTTACGCGGCCGGGCCATGGCGACCCGGCGCACGACGTCGTTGTACGCCGTCGCACTCGTCGGCGCCGCCGCGCTCGGCGTCACCGCGTGCGACCCCGTGGACGGGGGGATGAACACCTCCTCGATCGCGCTCACCACCGACGAGATGGGCACCAAGGAGCTGGAGCGGCAGCACGCGGACGTGGCGTGGCTCAGCTGTACCGCCGGCTTCGGCGACAAGGTCACCCCGCGCGGCAGGTCCGCGTCGTCCGACGTGGTGGCCGAGGTGGACTGCCAGGGCGAGACCGACGGCGGCAAGGACATCACCATCAAGGGCAAGGTGCGTTCCGTCGTCGACGGCAACTGCGTCCGCGGCAACCTCACCGCGCGGGTGGGCGGCAAGCAGTGGTTCCGCGTCGACGTGCTGGGCAACTGCGACGCGGACGACGGCAATGGGGACGGGAACGGGAACGGGAACGGGGGCGGAAGTGGTGGCGGGGGCGGCGAGCCGTCCGGTCCTGCCGTCTCCCACCGGCCGCCGCCCACCCACGAACAGCCCCGCCCCACGCCCACCACCACCGTCACCGTGACCGTCACCGCGGACCCGCCTCCCGGGCCGACCTGCAACTGCCTGCCCGGCAAGTGATCCAAACCGCTGTCGGCCGACTCGGCGGCTGCCTAGGGTGGACGTCGTGACAGAGGCAGCGCACACCGCATATCTCCGGTTCCCGCACATCCACGGCGAGTTGACCACCTTCACGGCCGAGGACGACGTCTGGGTCGCGCCCCTCGACGGGGGGCGCGCCTGGCGGGTCAGCGCCGACAACATGCCCGTCAACCACCCACGGATATCCCCCGACGGCACGACCGTCGCCTGGACCTCCACCCGCGACGGAGCCCCCGAGGTGCACGTCGCGCCCCTGGACGGCGGGGCCTCCAAGCGCCTCACCTACTGGGGGAGCGGGCGGACCGCGGTGCGCGGCTGGACCCCGGACGGCCGGGTCCTCGCGGTCAGCACCGTGGGACAGGCCTCGCTGCGCCGCTCCTGGGCGCGGGCCGTGCCGCTCGACGGCGGACCCGCGGCCACCCTGCCGTACGGCATCGTCGGCGACGTCGCGCACGGGCCCGACGGGCAGGTCCTCCTGCTCTCCGCCCCGATGGGCCGCGAGGCCGCCTGGTGGAAGCGGTACCGGGGCGGCACCGCGGGGAAGCTGTGGATCAGCGGGCCCGACGGGGACGGGGCGGCCCCCTTCGTACGGGTCCACGAGGAGCTCGACGGGAACATCGAGTACCCGCTCTGGGTGGACGGCCGCATCGCCTTCCTCTCCGACCATGAGGGGGTGGGCGCCCTCTACTCCTCCCTGCCCGACGGCTCCGACCTGCGCAGGCACACCCCGGTCGACGGGTTCTACGCGCGCCACGCCGCCACCGACGGCACCCGCGTCGTCTACGCCTCGGCCGGTGAACTCTGGCTCCTGGACGACCTGTCGGAGGCCGAACCGCGCCGCCTGGACGTCCGTCTCGGCGGCCAGCGCACCGATCTGCAGCCGCACCCCGTCTCCGCGGCCCGCTGGTTCGGCGCCGCCGCCCCCGACCACACCGGACGCGGCAGCGCCGTCTCCGTGCGCGGCTCCGTGCACTGGGTCACGCACCGCGAAGGGCCCGCCCGCGCGCTCGCCGCCGAGCACGGGGTGCGCGCCCGGCTGCCCCGCACCTTCCGCGTGGAGGGCGAGGAACACGTCGTGTGGGTCACGGACGCGGAGGGCGACGAGGCGCTCGAATTCGCCCCGGCCACCGGCCCCGCGCCCGGCGCCACGCCCCGCCGCCTGGCCGCGGGACAGCTCGGCCGGGTCCTCGCGCTCGCCATGTCCCCCGACGGCTCCCGCGCCGCCGTCGCCTCGCACGACGGCCGGGTCCTGCTCGTCGAGCGGGAGAGCGGCGAGGTCCGCGAGGTCGACCGCAGCGACGACGGCGACGCCACCGGGCTCGTCTTCTCGCCCGACTCCGCGTGGCTCGCCTGGTCGCACCCCGGGCCCCGGCCGCTGCGCCAGCTCAAGCTCGCCAACACCGCCGACCTGTCGGTGTCCGAGGCGACCCCGCTGCGCTTCCGCGACTACGCGCCCGCGTTCACCCTCGACGGCAAGCACCTCGCCTTCCTCTCCGCGCGCTCCTTCGACCCGGTCTACGACGCGCACGTCTTCGACCTCGCCTTCGTCGGCGGCTCACGGCCGTACCTGATCACGCTCGCGGCGACCACGCCCTCGCCCTTCGGCCCGCAGCGGCACGGCAGGCCCTTCGAGGCGCAGGACGGCGCGGGCGCCGAGACGCCCGACAGCGAGGGCGCGCCCGTCACCCGCATCGACTTCGACGGACTCGCCGACCGCATCGTCCCCTTCCCCGTCGAGGCGGCCCGCTACAGCACGCTGCGCGCCGCCAAGGACGGCCTGCTCTGGCTGCGCCACCCGGTGCGCGGCGTGCTCGGCGCCTCCCGGGCCACGCCGCACGACCCCGACCCGAAGACCGAGCTGGAGCGGTACGACTTCGCCCAGCACCGCGTCGAGGAACTGGCCGCGGACGCCGACCACTTCGCGGTCACCGGCGACGGCAAGCGGGTCCTGCTGTGGACCGACGGCAAGCTGAAGGTCGTCCCCGGCGACCGGCGCGCCTCCGGCGACGAGGACAGCGACTCGAACATCACCGTCGACCTCTCCCGGGTCCGGCTCACCGTCGACCCGGCCGCCGAGTGGCGCCAGATGTACGACGAGACGGGCCGCCTCATGCGGGACAACTTCTGGCGGCCCGACATGGGCGGCGTCGACTGGGACGCCGTCCTGGAGCGCTACCGCCCCGTCCTCGCCCGCGTCGCCACCCACGACGACCTCGTCGACCTGCTGTGGGAGGTGCACGGCGAGCTCGGCACCTCGCACGCCTACGTCGTCCCCGGCGGCCCGCACACCGCACACCGGCAGGGGCTGCTCGGCGCGGACCTCTCGCGCGGCACGGACGGCCTGTGGCGCATCGACCGGATCCTGCCCTCGGAGACCTCCGACCCGTCCGCGCGCTCGCCGCTCGCCGCGCCCGGCGTCGCGGTCCGCCCCGGCGACGCGATCGTCGAGGTGGGCGGCAGGGCCGTCGATCCGGTCGCGGGGCCCGGGCCGCTGCTCGTGGGCACCGCGGACAAGCCCGTCGAGCTGACGATCTCGCCCGTAGGCGGCGGGGACGCGCGGCACGCCGTGGTGATCCCCGTCGACGACGAGGAGCCGCTGCGCTACCACGCCTGGGTCGCCGACCGGCGGGCGTACGTCCACGAGCGCTCGGGCGGCCGCCTCGGCTACCTCCACGTGCCCGACATGCAGGCGCCCGGCTGGGCGCAGATCCACCGCGACCTGCGCATCGAGGTGGCCCGCGAGGGGCTGGTCGTGGACGTCAGGGAGAACCGCGGCGGGCACACCTCGCAGCTCGTCGTGGAGAAGCTGGCGCGCCGCGTCGTCGGCTGGGACCTGCCCCGCGGCTCGCGCCCCCTCAGCTACCCCGCGGACGCGCCGCGCGGCCCCGTCGTCGCCGTCGCCAACGAGTTCTCCGGCTCCGACGGCGACATCGTCAACGCCGCGATCAGAGCGCTCGGCATCGGGCCCGTGGTGGGCACGCGCACGTGGGGCGGCGTCGTCGGCATCGACAGCCGTTTCCATCTGGTCGACGGGACGCTGGTGACGCAGCCGAAGTACGCGTTCTGGCTGGAGGGCGAGGAGTGGCGCGTCGAGAACCACGGCGTCGATCCCGACGTGGAGGTCGTGACCACCCCGGACGACTACGCGGCGGGCCGCGACCCGCAGTTGGACGAGGCGATCCGCCTCGCCCTCGCCGCGCTCGCCGAGCACCCGGCGAAGGCGGCGCCGGACCTGCCGGGCACGCGGTGACCTTCTCCCGGCCCGTCGGACCGGGGCCGATAGCATGCCGAACGTACTGATCATTCCGTTCTAGGAGGCGGCCCATGGCGGGCGAAGCGCAAAGCGACTGCCTGTTCTGCAAGATCGTCGCGGGGGAGGTGCCGGCGACCGTCGTGCGCGAGAGCGAGACGACCGTGGCCTTCCGCGACATCAACCCGCAGGCGCCGACCCACGTCCTGGTGATCCCCAAGGTCCACCACCCGGACGCCGCGTCGCTGGCCGCCGCCGAGCCGCGGATCGCCGCCGACGTGCTGCGCGAGGCGGGCGAGGTCGCGGCCCAGGAGGGCGCGGACAGCTACCGCATCGTCTTCAACACGGGCTCCGGCGCGGGCCAGACCGTCTTCCACGCGCACGCGCACGTCCTGGGCGGCCGCGGCCTCCAGTGGCCTCCCGGATAGCGGAGCCGACCCCTCTTGTCCGTACGAGAACTGGTGGTGCTCGGCACCGCGAGCCAGGTCCCCACCCGGCACCGCAACCACAACGGCTATGTCCTGCTCTGGGACGGCCAGGGCATCATGTTCGACCCCGGCGAGGGCACCCAGCGGCAGCTGCTGCGCGCCGGGGTCGCCGCCCACGACCTGCACCGGATCTGCGTCACGCACTTCCACGGCGACCACAGCCTGGGCCTCGCCGGGGTGATCCAGCGCATCAACCTCGACCGGGTCCCGCACCCCGTCACCGCCCACTACCCGGCGTCCGGCGAGCACTTCTTCGAGCGCCTGCGGTACGCGACGGCCTACCGCGAGACCGTGCGCCTCACGCAGGCGCCGGTCGCCGCGGACGGGCCCCTCGCCGTCACCTCCTCGTACACGCTCGACGCGATGAAGCTCTCCCATCCGGTGGAGTCCTACGGCTACCGCGTCACCGAGCCCGACGGGCGCCGGATGCTGCCCCGCCTGCTCGCCGAACACGGAATCGCGGGCCCCGACGTCGGGCGGCTCCAGAAGGAGGGCAGCCTCGGCGGCGTCACCCTCGACGAGGTCAGCGAGGTGCGGCGCGGGCAGCGGTTCGCCTTCGTGATGGACACCCGGCTCTGCGACGGCGTGCACGCGCTCGCCGAGGGCTGCGACATGCTCGTCATCGAGTCGACCTTCCTCGACGAGGACGAGCGACTCGCCACCGACCACGGCCACTTGACCGCCGGGCAGGCCGCCCGCGTGGCGACCGCGGCGGGCGTGCGCCACCTCGTGCTCACCCACTTCAGCCAGCGCTACCCCGACCCGTCCGCCTACGAGCGGCAGGCGCGCGCCGCCGGTTACGACGGTGAACTCACCATCGCCCGCGACCTGACCCGCGTCCCCCTGCCCAAGCGGACCTGAACCACCCTCCCCCCCGAACTGAGCGAGACCGCACCATGCCGATCCCCAAGGCCGAACTCCACCTCCACATCGAAGGCACCCTCGAACCCGAGCTCGCCTTCGCGCTCGCCGAGCGCAACGGCGTCGAACTGCCCTACGCCGACACCGAAGAGCTCCGCAAGGCCTACCTCTTCGACGACCTCCAGACCTTCCTGAACCTGTACTACCGCCTGATGGCCGTGCTGCGCACCGAGGCCGACTTCGAGGAGCTCGCGGACGCCTACCTCGCCCGCGCCGCCGCACAGGGAGTGCGGCACGCGGAGATCTTCTTCGACCCGCAGGCGCACACGGCGCGCGGCATCCCCATCGGCACCGTCGTCGAGGGCCTCTGCCGCGCGCTCGACCGCAGCGAGGAGCGGCACGGCATCTCCACGCGGCTCATCATGTGCTTCCTGCGCGACCAGTCCGCCGACTCCGCCCTCGAAACCCTGACGGCCGCCGAGCCCCACCTGCACCGGATCATCGGCATCGGCCTCGACTCCGCCGAGGTCGGCCACCCGCCGGCCAAGTTCCGGAAGGTGTACGAGGCGGCCGCCGCCCGCGGCCTGCGGCTCGTCGCCCACGCGGGCGAGGAGGGCCCGCCCGCGTACATCACGGAGGCCCTGGACGTCCTGCGCGTCGAGCGCATCGACCACGGGCTGCGCTGCATGGAGGACCCGCAGCTGGTGGAGCGCCTGGTCCGCGACCGCGTGCCGCTCACGCTCTGCCCGCTCTCCAACGTCCGGCTGCGCGCCATCGACGTACTGGAGGAGCACCCGCTGGCGCGGATGCTGGACGCCGGTCTGATGTGCACGGTCAACTCCGACGACCCGGCCTACTTCGGCGGGTACGTCGACGACACCTTCCACGCGGTGCGCGAAGCTCTCGGGCTCGACCAGGAGCGGCTGCGCACGCTCGCGCGGAACTCCTTCGAGGCGTCCTTCCTGGACCGGGACGAAGCGGACGAGGCGCTGCGGGCGCGCTACCTCGCCGAGGTCGAGGCTTATTCGTTCGACTGACGGGCGGCGGCGGGATACCGTCCCGCCCATGGACACCATCGCGCAGATCTACGGCTGACACGGCCCTCTGGCCCCCGCCCGCCCTTCCTGGGCCGCGGCGGTGGGCCGTCGTGTCCCCACCCGTAGCTTTCCGTACGCGAAGGAACACCCATGTCATCCCGACGTCCCTCCCGTCGCCGCGCCCATATCGCCATGATCGGCGTCCCGATGGTCAGCCACGTGCTGCCCACCCTCGAGGTCATCCGTGAACTGGTGGCGCGCGGCCACCGCGTGACGTACGCCAACGACCCGGCCACCGCCGGGCTGATCGAACCCACGGGCGCCGAACTCGTCCCGTACGACTCGACGCTCCCGTTCCGCGACAACATCTGGCCCGACGACCCGATCGAGGCCGGCTCGCTCTTCCTCGATGACGCGATGGCGGTGCTGCCGCGGCTCCACGATGCGTACGACGACGACCCCGCCGACCTGTACCTGTACGACATCGGCGCGTACGTCGCCCGGGCGCTCGCCGAGGCGCAGGGCCGGCCGCTCGTCCAGCTGTCGCCCACCTTCGTCGCCTGGGGCAGCTACCAGGAGGACGTCGGCGCGGTCCTCGCCCAGCTGCCGGGCGCCGACGCGCTGGAGGCCCGGTTCAAGGAGTGGCTCGCCGGGTGCGGGGCCACCACGCTGGACGTCGGGGAGTTCTCCGGCGTGCCGCCGCGGGCCGTCGCCACCGTCCCGCGGGCCATGCAGCCGCACGCCGACACGGTCGACGCCGATCGGATCGACTTCGTCGGGCCCTGCCTCGGCGAGCGCGCGCGGCGGGAGAGCTGGACGCGGCCCGAGGGCGCCGAGAAGGTGCTCCTGGTCTCGCTCGGCTCGGCGTACACCGTGCAGCCGGAGTTCTACCGGCAGTGCGTGGCCGCCTTCGGGGACCTGCCCGGCTGGCACGTCGTGCTGCAGATCGGCAAGCACGTGGATCCCGCGGAGCTGGGCGCCGCCATCCCGGCGAACGTCGAAGTCCGCTCCTGGGCGCCGCAGTTGGCGGTCCTTCAGCAGGCCGACGCGTTCGTCACCCATGCGGGCATGGGGAGCAGTTCCGAGGGGCTCTTCTGCGGTGTCCCGATGATCGCGGTGCCGCAGGGGGCGGAGCAGCCGATGAACGCGGACCGGCTCGTGGAACTGGGGGTCGCGCGCCGCGTCGACACGGGGGCCGCGACGGCGGCTGTGCTGCGGGACGCGCTGCTCGCGCTGACCTCTGACCCCGAAGTCGCGCGCAGGTCGGCCGAGTTGAAGGCGGAGGTCCGTGCGGAGGGCGGGGCCTCCAGGGCCGCGGATCTGATCGAGGCCGAGCTTTAGCGCTCCGCTGGGTGGGGCGGTGTGCGGTGCGCGGTGTGTGGTGTGCTGGCCGCGGGTTCGTTGTGGCTGGTCGCGCCGTTCCCCGCGCCCCCTGCGGAGTTCCCCGCGCCCCTTTCGCGGTTCCCCGAGCCCCTTTTCAGGGCTCGGGGAACGCGCCATTGACGGTGCGTGGTTCGCGTATCTAGTCTCCGTTCTCATGTATGGACAGCGTTCCGGCAGTCTTGTCATCGCGGAAGTTCGGCTCACGCCCGTCCTCGTCGCCGATCCGCCGCTGCTCAACACCCAGGGCGTTCACCAGCCCTACACGCCCCGGCTGATCATCGAGGTGGTCACCGCAGGTGGGGTGACCGGCATAGGGGAGACGTACGGGGACTCGAAGTATCTGGAGCTCGCCCGGCCGTTCGCCGGGCGGCTCGTCGGGCACGAGGTGTCCGATCTGAACGGGCTGTTCACACTTGCGGACGAGGTGGCCGTCGACGCCGCACGGATCGACGACTCCGTGGACGTCGGCGGCCTGCGCGGCGTGCAGACCGCCGACAAGCTGCGGCTCTCCGTCGTCTCCGGGTTCGAGGTCGCCTGCCTCGACGCGCTCGGCACGTCCCTCGGGCTGCCCGTGCACGCGCTGCTCGGCGGCAAGGTGCGCGACGCCGTCGAGTACAGCGCGTACCTCTTCTACAAGTGGGCGGACCACCCCGACGGGGTCGCGAGCGAGCCGGACGCGGGATGGGGCGCCGCGCTCGACCCGGCCGGGATCGTCGCCCAGGCCCGGCTCTTCGCCGAGCGGTACGGCTTCTCCTCCTTCAAGCTCAAGGGCGGCGTCTTCCCGCCGGAGCAGGAGATCGCCGCGATCCGCGCCCTGGCCGAGGCCTTCCCCGGGCGGCCGCTGCGGCTCGACCCCAACGGCGCCTGGTCCGTGCGGACGTCGCTGAAGGTCGCCGCCGAGCTCGGCGACGTCCTCGAATATCTGGAGGACCCGGCGCTCGGCACCCCGGCGATGGCGGCGGTCGCCGCGGGCACGCCCCTGCCGCTCGCCACCAACATGTGCGTGACCACCTTCGAGGAGATACCGGAGGCCTTCGCGAAGGGGGCCGTGCAGGTGGTGCTCTGCGACCACCACTACTGGGGCGGGCTGCGGCGCACTCGTGAACTGGCCACGCTCTGCCGGACGTTCGGGGTGAGCGTCTCGATGCACTCCAACACGCACCTGGGCATCAGTCTGGCCGCCATGACGCACGTGGCGGCGACCGTGCCCGGGCTCGACCACGCCTGCGACTCGCACTACCCGTGGCAGACCGAGGACGTGCTGACCTCGCGGCCGCGGTTCGTGGACGGCAGGGTCGCCGTCACCGACGCGCCCGGCCTCGGCGTGCAGCTCGACCGGGCGGCGCTCGCGACGCTGCACGCGCGCTGGCTCGACGCGGACTTCCGCGCGCTGCGGGAGCGGGACGACGCGGCGGCGATGCGGGTGGCCCACCCCGCGTGGGAGACCCCGTCCGTGCCGCGCTGGTAGGGCCCGTCCGTTACGTTGCCTGCATGGTCGTACCCGTAAAGCCCACCATCGACCCGCTGAAGGCGGCCCGCAGAGCCGGTGATCCGGACTGCGACGTCTACCTCACCGGCACGGTCTTCCTCGACATCATCTTCACCGGCCTCGACTCCGCGCCCGTGCGCGGGACCGAGTCCTGGGCGCGCGGCATGGGGTCGAGCCCCGGCGGCGTCGCCAACATGGCGACCGCGCTCGCCCGCCTCGGCCTGCACACCTCGCTCGCCGCGGCCTTCGGGGACGACCACTACGGGGAGTACTGCTGGGACGCCCTCGAACAGGGCGAGGGCATCGACCTCACACCGTCACGGACCGTCCCCGGCTGGCACTCGCCGGTGACGGTCTCCATGGCGTACGAGGGCGAACGCACCATGGTCAGCCACGGCCACGAACCCCCGCCGGACGCCGCGGCACCGGACGGGGGCGCCCCTTCCTGCCCGCCCCGGGCCCGCGCCGCCGTCGCCTCGCTGACGCCCGGCACCCGCGCCCCGTGGATCGCGCAGGCCGCCCGCAGCGGCACGCGGATCTTCGCCGACGTCGGCTGGGACGACACGGGCCGGTGGGACCTGGCCGGGCTCGCCGACCTGGCGCACTGCGAGGCGTTCCTGCCGAACGCGGAGGAGGCGATGCGCTACACGCGCACCTCGTGCCCGCGCGCCGCGGCCCGCGCCCTCACCGAGCACGTGCCGCTGGCCGTGGTGACGCTGGGCTCGGAGGGCGCGTACGCGGTGGACGGCCGCACCGGCGAGACCGCCGAGGTCCCGGCCATCGCGGTCGAGGCGCTGGACCCCACGGGGGCGGGCGACGTCTTCGTCGCGGGCTTCGTCACCGGCACGCTGGCGGAGTGGCCCCTCGCGGACCGCCTCGCCTTCGCGGGACTGACGGCGGCGCTCTCCGTCCAGGAGTTCGGCGGCTCCCTGTCGGCGCCCGGCTGGGCGGAGGTGGGGGCCTGGTGGCGCCGGGTGCGGGAGGTCGACGCCCAGAATCCGGTGGCGCTGCGGAGGTACGCGTTCCTGGAGGGCCTGCTGCCCGCGGCGGCCCGTCCGTGGCCGCTGCGCAGGGCGGTGCCGACCATCGGCTTCCGGTCGGCGTAGGAGGTCATCAGCGGTTCTACCTGCTGGTTTCGTCGGTTAAGGTGCACGATGCACCATTAGCGAACACCGTGAGGGGCAAGGCGGACGTGCCTCCCGTGAACGTCATGATCGTCGACGACGACACGCTGCTGCGGCACGGACTGCAGCGCATCCTCGAAACCGCCGACGACATCCGCGTCAGCGCGGTGTGCGACGGTCACGAGGCCGTGGAGCAGGCCGTACGCCACCGGCCCGATGTCGTCCTCGTCGACATCCACATGCCGGGCGTCGACGGCCTCACGGTGCTCGCCGGGCTGCGCGCCCTCGACGACGCCCCGGTCGTGGCGATGCTCACCGGCTTCGGTACCGACGACAACGTCGCCAGGGCGCTCGCCGCCGGGGCCACCGGCTTCTTCCTCAAGGACGCCGCCGTCCGTGAACTGATCCCCGGCATACGGCTGCTCGCGGCCGGTGGCGGCGCCATGTCCGCCCGCGTCACCCGCTCCGCCGCGCTGCGGACCCGCTCCGCCGCCCGGCCGTCCGAGCCGTCCTCCGCGCCGCCCGGCGAGGCACTCACGGACCGCGAGCGGGACGTGTTCGCCCTGCTCCCCACCGGGATGACCAACGCGGAGATAGCCGAGCGGCTCTCGCTGAGCCGCTCCACGGTCAAGGACCACGTGAGCGCCGTCCTCGGCAAGCTCGGCGCCGCCAACCGCATCCAGGCCGCCGTCCTCGCCCACTCGGTGGCCACGGCTCGGCGGGACGAGGGGTGAGGCGCCGCCCGCCGGCCGTGGTCGTCGACGCGGGGATCATCGGTACGGCCGCCGCCGAGTTCTGGACGGTCCGCGACCTGGTCGGCCCGCTGACGGCCGTCTCCTACGCCGTGGCCGTGGCGGCCCTCGCCTTCCGCAGGCGCTGGCCCACGGCCACCGTCCTCGCCACAGTGCCGGCCGCGCTCAGCGGCTACCTGTGGCTCGCCCCGATGACCGCCCTCTATGGGGTCGCCGTCATGGTTCCCGGCCGGCTCGTGGTCTACGTCTGCGCGGCCCTGATGTTCGTCGCCGCGGCCGCGCCGAAGTCCGTCGCCGAGGCGCGGAGCAGGACCACGGACCAGTGGGCGGCCGCCCTGCTCGGGCCGGGGCTGTTCAGCGCGGGACCGACGGCCCTGGGGCGGCTCACCCGTACGCGCAGGGAACTGGTCCTGCGGATCGGGGAGTTGGACGCGAGCCGCGCGCAGGAACGTCGGCTCGAGGCGGAGCGGGCCGTGGCGAGGGAGCGGGCCCGGCTGGCGCGCGAGATCCACGACGGCGTCTCCCATCAGGTCAGCCTGATCACCGTGGAGGCGGGCGTGCTCGCCCTCGAAGCCGGTGACCTCCGGACGCGGCGCAGCGGCGAGCGCATCGGCGAGCTGGGCGCGAGGACCCTCGACGAGCTCAGGGACATGCTGGGCGTGCTGCGGGGCGTCGGGGAGTCCGAAAGGCTGCTGGGGTTCGCCGAGTTGCCGGCGCTCGTGGCGGCCGGCGGGCGGGCCGTGCGCGCCGGGCTCAGGCTGCCGGAAGAGCTGCCGGACGCGGCGGCCGAGGCGCAGCACGCGGTGTACCGGACCGTGCAGGAGGCGCTGACCAATGCCGCCAAGCACGCTCCCGGCAGCGCGGTCGACGTCGTCGTCTCCGCCCGGCCGGAGCGAGGCGTGCTGCGCGTGGAAGTGGTCAACGGGCCCCCGCCGGAGACGGCCGGGCGGCCCGCCCCGGCCGGCCCCGGCCCCTCGGGGCACGGTCTCACCGGCGTGCGCGAGCGCGCGCGGCTGCTCGGCGGGACGGCGAGCGCGGCACGCACCGGCGAGGGCGGGTTCGCCGTGCGCGCGGTCCTGCCCCTCTTCCCCCGGCCCTCCGCGGAGTGACCCCCGCCGGACGGCGGGGGTGGCGCCCGGACTCTCCTCCTGGGGAATGAGGCGCCCATTCTTTTCGGGGTGCGAAGATTTCCCTGTTCCGGCGCCCTTCCGCGACAATTTCGGAACTGTCGAAACTTCGCGGAATTCCGGGCGCCGGGAAATGGAAGAAGACATCGGGGGATGAGGGCACGTCGTGTCCGACCAAGTTTCCACGCCTCGTCGGGCGCCGACGTGCCCTCCCCCCGCTTTACGCGAGTACGGAGTTTACGTGAACCGCAAGCACATTCGCATCGCGGCGGCGTCCGCCATGGCCGCCGTCGCCCTCGGTGTCGCGGCACCCGCGGCGACCGCCGCCACCGCCGAGCGCACGCCCCAGGGCAACGCCCGTACGGCCGCCCAGCAGGCCGAGGTCCAGACCGCGTTCCGGGCACTGCTGAGCGCCCCGGAGATGCAGGGGTTCGTCGCCGGCCTGACCGCCGAGGAGCGCGCCGAGTTCCAGAAGCTCGCCGACGGCGACGTGCAGCAGGCGCCCAACTGGGGTGCCATCTGGAAGGGGCTCCAGAAGATCGGCGGCTTCGCCAAGGCCGTCGCGGGCAAGTACGCCGATTTCAAGAAGTGGGTGGACAACCAGAACTGGTTCGTCCGTAACGCGATCAAGCTGGTGACGCCCGGCCTGAGCCTTTACGACATCTGGTGGCACTTCAACCACTGATGCCCGCTGAATAGACGAACGCGACAGGGGGGAGGGCCCGGGGTCCACGGCGATCCCGGGCCCGTTCACGGAAAGGCCCCGACCATGACGGAACCGATGAATGCCCCTGCCGGAGAGCGGACCGGCGAGGCCGGCTGGCTCATCCCGCTGGCCCTGCTCGTGCCGGTCGTCCTCGTCCGCCACCTCACCGGCCTGACCACGCCCTGGCTGATCGGCGCGTGGGCGGTCTGGGCCCTGGCGGCCCTGCTCACCGTGGCCGAATGGGTCACCGTGGCCCGCCGCGGGGCGCGGGACAGGCGTGGCTGGACGGCCTGTCTGCTCGTGCATGTCGCTCTGGTGTGGCAGGCGGTCGCCCTGGCCTGAAGGGGCGCCGGACGGGGAACATCCGGCGGGCTGCTGTGGTTGCCGTCGCCGGGTGCGGCGAAAAGGCCTACGGCACTGACAGTGCCGCGTCGTACTCTTGGCAGTGCAAGGCTGTCGAGCGGCCACCAAGCCCCGCACGAGGAGGATGAGCAGGCCTTCAGAGCCGGCCCATGACTCAGACACCCACGACTCACACCGACGCGCAGAACCAGGCCCGAGCCCACTTCACCGTCCCCGCTAGCCATCCGATGGTGACGGTGCTCGGCTCCGGCGACGCCCTGCTGCGGGTGATCGAGAAGGCCTTCCCGGCGGCCGACATCCATGTCCGGGGCAATGAGATCAGCGCGGTGGGCCACGCCCACGAAGTCGCCCTGATCCAGCGCTTGTTCGACGAGATGATGCTGGTGCTCCGCACCGGACAGCCGATGACGGAGGACGCAGTGGAACGCTCGATCGCCATGCTCAGGGCGGACGAGAACGGCAACGGCGCGGAGGAGACCCCCGCCGAGGTCCTCACGCAGAACATCCTCTCGTCCCGCGGCCGGACCATCCGCCCCAAGACCCTGAACCAGAAGCGGTACGTCGACGCGATCGACAAGCACACCATCGTCTTCGGCATCGGCCCCGCAGGTACGGGCAAGACGTACCTCGCCATGGCCAAGGCCGTGCAGGCGCTGCAGTCCAAGCAGGTCAACCGCATCATCCTGACGCGGCCCGCCGTCGAGGCCGGCGAGCGGCTCGGCTTCCTGCCCGGGACGCTCTACGAGAAGATCGACCCGTACCTGCGCCCGCTCTACGACGCCCTGCACGACATGCTGGACCCCGACTCCATCCCGCGTCTCATGGCGGCGGGGACGATCGAGGTCGCCCCGCTGGCGTACATGCGCGGCAGGACGCTGAACGACGCGTTCATTATCCTCGACGAGGCCCAGAACACCAGCGCTGAGCAGATGAAGATGTTCCTCACCCGCCTCGGCTTCGAGTCGAAGATCGTCATCACCGGTGACATCACCCAGGTCGACCTGCCGGGCGGCACGAAGAGCGGCCTGCGCGAGGTGCAGCGGATCCTGGACGGCGTGGAGGACATCCACTTCTCCCGGCTCACGTCGCACGATGTGGTCCGGCACAAGCTGGTCGGCCGTATCGTCGACGCGTACGAGCAGCACGACAGCCGCGACGGGAAGTAGACCAGCACCACCATGTCGATCGACGTCAACAACGAATCCGGAACCGCGGTCGACGAGCAGGCGATCCTCGACATCGCCCGCTACGCCCTCGCGCGGATGCGCATCCACCCGCTCTCCGAACTCTCGGTGATCGTCGTGGACGCCGACGCCATGGAGCAGTTGCACATCCAGTGGATGGACCTGCCGGGGCCGACGGACGTCATGTCCTTCCCGATGGACGAGCTGCGGCCGCCCATGAAGGACGACGAGCCCCCGCAGGGCCTCCTCGGCGACATCGTGCTCTGCCCCGAGGTCGCCACCCAGCAGGGCAAGGACGCCCCGACGCAGCACTCCATGGACGAGGAGCTCCAGCTCCTCACCGTCCACGGCGTGCTGCACCTGCTCGGGTACGACCACGAGGAGCCCGACGAGAAGGCCGAGATGTTCGGCCTGCAGGCCGCGATCGTCGACGGCTGGCGCGCGGAGCAGGGCCTGACCGGGCCGTCCCCGGCGCCCACGGTCTCGTAGCGCCATGAGCCCTCAGATGATCGCCGGTGCCGTGGCCCTCGTGGTCGTGGCCTGGCTCGCCGCGTGCGCCGAGGCGGGCATCGCCCGCGTCTCCAGCTTCCGCGCGGAGGAGGCGGCCCGCTCCGGGCGCCGCGGCAGCGCGAAGCTCGCGCAGGTCGCCGCGGACCCGACCCGCTATCTCAATGTGGCGCTGCTCGTGCGGGTGGCGTGCGAGATGGCCGCGGCGGCCCTGGTGACGTACGCGTGCCTGCGGGAGTTCGACAAGACCTGGCAGGCGCTCGCCGTCGCCATCGGCGTGATGGTCCTCGTCAGCTACGTCGCCGTGGGGGTCTCGCCGCGCACGATCGGCCGGCAGCACCCGCTGAACACGGCCACCGCCGCGGCGTACGTCCTGCTGCCGCTGGCCCGCGTCATGGGCCCGATCCCGCCCCTGCTGATCCTCATCGGCAACGCGCTCACGCCCGGCAAGGGATTCCGGCGCGGCCCGTTCGCCTCCGAGGCCGAGCTGCGCGCGATGGTGGACCTCGCCGAGAAGGAGTCCCTCATCGAGGACGAGGAGCGGCGCATGGTCCACTCCGTCTTCGAGCTCGGGGACACGCTCGTACGCGAAGTCATGGTGCCCCGCACCGACTTGATCGCCATCGAGCGCTTCAAGACCATCCGCCAGGCGCTCACCCTCGCGCTGCGCTCCGGCTTCTCGCGGATCCCCGTGACGGGGGAGAGCGAGGACGACGTCGTGGGCATGGTGTACCTGAAGGACCTGGCCCGTAAGACGCACATCAACCGCGACAGCGAGTCCGAGCTGGTGTCGACGGCGATGCGCCCGGCGACGTTCGTGCCCGACACCAAGAACGCGGGGGACCTGCTGCGCGAGATGCAGCAGGAGCGCAACCACGTGGCCGTCGTGATCGACGAGTACGGCGGGACGGCGGGCATCGTCACCATCGAGGACATCCTGGAGGAGATCGTCGGTGAGATCACCGACGAGTACGACCGCGAGCTGCCCCCCGTCGAGGAGCTCGCCGACGGCTGCTACCGCGTGACGGCGCGGCTCGACATCGGCGACCTGGGCGAGCTCTTCGGGTTCGACGAGTTCGACGACGAGGACGTCGAGACCGTGGGCGGTCTGCTCGCCAAGCAGCTGGGACGCGTCCCGATCGCGGGCGCCTCGGCGGTCGTGCCGCTGCCGGACACGCGGGAGCTGAAGCTCACCGCCGAGTCCGCGGCCGGCCGCCGCAACCGCATCATGACCGTGCTCGTGGAGCCGGTGGCGGCCGACGGCGACGAGGAGAAGGCCGGGGAGTCCGCGTGACGCCCGAACGGCTGCGCGCCTTCTGCCTGTCCTTCAACGGCGCGGTGGAGGACTTTCCGTTCACCCCGGAGACCTCGGTCTTCAAGGTGGGCGGGAAGATGTTCGCGCTCACGGCCCTCGACGGACGTCCCCTCACCGTCAACCTCAAGTGTGAGCCGGACATCGCCGTGCGGCTGCGGGCCGCGCACCCGGAGATCGTGCCGGGCTGGCACATGAACAAGCGCCACTGGAACACGGTCACGGTCGACGCCGGACTCGCCGACCGGCAGGTCAGGGAGCTCATCGAGGACTCGTACGACCTGGTGGTCGCGGGGCTGCCACGGGCGGAGCGGCTGCGTCTCGACCGCCCCTGAGGGCGTGCGCGGACCGGGGCGCACCGTGGAGTGTCCCAACAGCCCCTCGCCATCGGGGTGGTGGGGCGGCAGAATGGGGAGACAGGCGGATCCTGAACGCTCCCACTCCGGGCTGCCGGCCAAGGAAACTCGGAGTGGAAACGTCGTGCGATGGCGTCCGCCGCAGCTGGTCCCGGCCGTGCGGCCGGGGCCAGTTCCGTTTACACGTGGGGCAGGACCCACTTGTCGATGATCTCCTGGACCAGTGCCAGAAGGCTCACCCACGGGGCCGACAGAACGGCCCGGTCGGTCCACGTGCGGGTGGTGCGGCGCCCGTCAGGCTTCTCGGCCATCGGGCTGTACTCCTTCCTGGTTCCACGCGAGTCGTGGGTACCGCGGCGAGCCACGAACGGGTGGCGCCAGGAAGGGGGAACTGACGGTGGACGGCACTCGATGGAATTGGTCCGTGCCGTACCGGTTCCGATCTCAACCTCCTTGCGGCGGTGGACAGTTGAGCAGGCTACCCTCTGCGATATCGTACCCTGGAGGATGCGACATGGGTAGTACTGACGGGCACGTTGCTCATCGTGGGCTCGCCAAGTGCGATATAGCTATCCGGCAACTGTCGACCTCGGGCCGTCGCTCCGGTTGCGTACCCATGGGGTCCGGGGTCTCCTGACAGTGGCGTGAACTGTCGTCCCGAAAGGTCTCGATGAGTAAGCTGCTAGTCTGCTATGTTGCACCTCGCACCGTCCGGTCGGAGGTGAAGCCATCATGAGCGCGCCAAGTGCGGCACTTCAGCGGCTGCGGCTGCGCACAGAGCTCCGCAAGGCGCGGACCGCCGCGCGCCTCACCCAGCGGCAGGTCGCCGCGAAGATGGAGTGGAGCCCCTCCAAGCTGATCCGCATCGAGGCGGGTGAGGTCGGCGTCTCGGTCAACGACCTGCGGCCACTCCTGGATGCGTACGGGATCCGGGACCGCCGCAAGATCGAGGAACTCCTCGACCTCGCGCGCGGCAGCCGGAAGATGCCGTACGCCGAGTACCGCGACCTGTACAGCAAGGAGTTCCTGCAGTTCCTCGCCCTGGAGTCGTCGGCGTCGATCGTCCGGGCGTACAACTCCCTGCAGGTTCCGGGGCCGTTGCAGACCGAGGAGTACGGACGCGCCATCATGCGGGCGTACGACAAGGGGATCGCCGACGACGTGATCGAACGCGCCGTCGAGGTGCGCCTCTCCCGCCAGGACATGCTGGCGTCGGGTGACCGCGAGGTGTTCTACATCCTCGACGAGGCGGTCCTGCGCCGCCAGGTCGGCGGGCGCGGCGTCATGCGCGCCCAGTTGGAGCGGCTCGCGGAGCTGGCGGCCCTGCCGAAGTTCACCATCCAGATCCTGCCGTTCAGCGTCGGCGGGCACCCCGGTGTCCAGGGCCCCTTCACGCTCTTCGAGTTCGAGGCGGACGAGATGCCGGACTCGCTCTATCTGGAGAACCCGCGCGGCGATTCGTACAGCACCAGCGCGCCCGAGGAGAGCGGGCGTTACCTGGAGAGGTTCTGGGAGCTGGAGGACCTCGCCATCAAGGAACGAAACGTGGACATCCTCAAGGCCCTGGCGGCCAGGGCCGAGGAGGGCGCCGACGATCTGGAGAGGCTCCTGACGACCGTCGAAGCAGCCTGATGCTCCATCAACCACGGCTGCACCACGGGACCTTGGCGCGAAACGAGTCGTTCAGATATCTATGACGCGCCGTTATCCTGGAAGAGGTGCTACGTCCCTCTGCACCAGCCGTGCTGGGCCGGCTGGCCTTCCGCACCCGGGGTGGAGGAGAAGCGTGGTCAGCACATGGGGATGGTGCAAGAGCAGTGCGAGCGGGGCTTCTGACAACGACTGCGTGGAGATCGCCTGGACCGGTAGGACGGTCCTGATCCGCGACTCCGCGCGCCCCCGGGGCGCCGTCGTCGCGGTGGGCCCGGACACCTGGGTCGCTTTCCTCGCCTCGGTCGCCCGCCCCGCGGCGCGCGGCGTGCCGTCGGCCCGCCCCTGACGGGGCCGGGCCGACGGCACGCCGGGACGCGACGGGCTCACCCGCGCTTGCGCCCGCCGAGCCCCACCGCCACCGCGGCGGCCGTCGCGAGGACCACCGCGGCGTCGATCGCGAGGACCGTCCGCGTGCCCGTCAGCAGGTCCGGGCCCGTCGTCGCGAGGACACCGAGCACCGGGATGCCGATGGTGAGGCCCACCTGCTGGGTGGAGGTGACCAGGCCCGTCGCCAGGCCCTGCTCCGCGTCGGGCACGCCCGAGGTGACCGTCACGCCGTACGAGACGATCGCGCCCAGGTGGAACATGCTCGCCACCGACACCGCGGCCGTGGCGAGCCACACCGACCAGCCGCCCTCGCCGATGCCCAGCAGCGCCGCACCCAGCAGGCCCTGGCCGACCAGCGAACCGACCAGCGTGCGGCGTGCGCCGAAGCGGCCGATGACCCGCGGCGCGTACACGCCGGCGACCACCGACAGGACGCCCTGCACGCCGAAGACCAGGCCGGTCTCGAAGGCGGAGAGGCGCAGGACCTCCTGGAAGTAGAGGGTCAGCACGAAGACGACCGTCGACATCATCGAGAACGTGACCAGGCCGCCGAGGTTGCCCCACGCCACCGTGCGGCGGCGCAGCATGGGCAGGGAGACGAGCGGCGAGGCGGCGCGGGACTCCACGTATCCGAAGGCCGCGAGCAGGAGGACGCCCGCCACCAGCGTGCCGATGACGTCCGCGCCGCCGAAGCCGCGCTGGGCCGCGGTCGAGAGGGCGTAGATCAGGGAGAGCAGACCGCCGGTGACCGTCACGGCGCCGGGGATGTCCAGGCGCGGGCGGTCCGGGGTGCGCGACTCGGGGAGCAGGCCGGGCGCGAGCGGCAGCACGATCAGCGCGAACAGGGTCAGCAGGCCCATCGTGGAGCGCCAGCCGAGGGTGTCGGTCAGGACGCCGCCGAGGACCATGCCGACGGTGAAGCCGAGCGAGAGGAGGGTGCCGGAGATGCCGAGCGCGCGGTCGCGCTGCGGGCCCTCGGGGAACGTGGTCGTCAGGAGCGACATGCCGGTCGGCACGATCGCCGCGGCGCCCGCGCCCTGCAGTGCTCGACCGGTCAGGAACGACGCCGGGTTCCACGCGAACGTGGCGAGCAGCGAGGCCAGGCCGAAGAGGGCGAGGCCCGCGAGGAACAGCTTGCGGCGCCCGAAGAGGTCGCCGGTCCTGCCGAAGAGGAGCAGGAAGCCGCCCGACGGCAGGGCGAAGGCGGTCACGGCCCACTGCAGTGCGGAGTGGCTCATGCCGAGGTCGGGGCCGAGCACGGGCAGCGCCACGTTCAGTACGGAGAAGTCCAGCGCGACCATGAACTGCGCGGCGCAGAGCACGAACAGGACGAGCTTGTCGCGGGTGGAGAGCTTGGGGTTCTGCGGTAGCGGCGCCGGTGGGGCGGCCTGGACGGACGGGGCAGTGGTGGTGTCGATCGCCATGGTCAAGAGCGTGCGCCGGCCGGAATAGACGTGGGGAGCGGGAACTTATGCTGGTGGTCGGAACACCAGTCAGGGCTTGGGGGAGCGCCACATGGCGGCAGCAGCGTCGGGCACGGCATCAGTCGCGGCATCGCACACGGAGCCGGACGCCGGCGCCTCGAAGGCGCGGCGGCTCGGGGAGCTCCGGGAGTTCCTGATGAGCCGCCGCGCGCGGGTCAGCCCCGCGGAGGCCGGGCTCCCCGACGGCGGGGCCCGGCGCCGCACGCCGGGACTGCGCCGCGAGGAGGTCGCCGTGCTCGCCGGGGTCGGGGCCTCCTGGTACCAGTGGCTGGAGCAGGGGCGCGACATCTCCGTGTCGCCGCAGGTCCTCGACTCGGTGGCGCGGGTGCTGAAGCTGAGCAGCGCGGAGCGGCGCCATCTGTACGTCCTGGCCGGGCTCAACCCGCCCGCGCCCGAGGTCGCGCAGACCGACTGGGGCATGTGCGAGGGGCTGAACCGGCTCATCGACACGTGGATGCCGTATCCGGCGCACATCATGGACGCGTACTGGAACTGCGTCATGTACAACGACGCGGCCGCCTCCGTGCTCGGCATGCGCTCGGAGACCTCCGAGAACTGCCTGCTCACCTTCTTCACCGACGCCATCTACCGGGCCAGGGCGAGGAGTTGGGGGCAGAACGCCCCGCAGGTCGTGGCGATGTACCGGGCCGCGTGCTCGGAGCACCCCGAGGACGACGGCTTCGCCGCGGTGATCGCCGAGGCGAAGGCGGCGAGTCCGGAGTTCGTGGAGCTGTGGGAGCGGCGGGACATCCTGCCGGGCGGGCAGGTCGCCAAGGAGATCGAGCACCCGGTGGTGGGCGTGCTGTTCCTGGAGTCGACGCAGCTGAAGGTGCCGGCCAGGCCCGACCTCACGATCGTGCTGCACACGCCGCTGCCGGATGCCGAGGTGGACACGGCGGGCAAGCTGGCGTGGCTCGCCTCGCCCGAGGGGCGCCGGGGATCGATCCATCCGGTGGCGATGTAGCGGGGCGTGCTCCGTATGCTCGGTCCATGACTGAGAGCGCCGCGCTGGACCCCGAGGACCGCAAGATCGTCACCCTGGCCCGTTCCGCACGGGCCCGCAACGGTGTGCCCGAGGGGGCGGCCGTGCGGGACGAGACGGGCCGTACGTACGTGGCGGGCACCGTCGCCCTCGACTCGCTGCGGCTCTCCGCGCTGCGGACGGCGGTGGCGATGGCCGTGGCGTCCGGGGCGGAGTCGCTGGAGGCGGCGGCGGTCGTCTCCGACGGGGTGCGGGTCGGCGAGGAGGATCTGGCCGCGGTGCGGGATCTCGGCGGAGCCGGGACGCCGGTGTTCCTGGCGGGGGTGGACGGGGAGGTCCGCGAGCGGGTGGTGGCGGGCTGAGGTCTGGCCTGCGGCGGCTTCTTCCCCGATCCCGCCCCTTCCCGAATCCCCGGCTCCGCCGGCCGTGACTCGGTTCCCGGGGCTCCGCCCCGGACCCCGCTCCTCAAACGCCGGAGGGGCTGGAATCAAGCCTGTCCCCGGACTCCGCTCCTCAATCGCCGGAGGGGCTGGGACTGTATCGCCGGAGGGGCTGGAATCAAGCCCGTCCGGCGATTGAGGACGAACGCGGCGGAGCCGGTGATGGGCCGAGCCCCGTGGCACCGCTCACCAGGACCGGAGGTCACACCGCGTCAGGGCCCCGTTCCCCCGTCCGGACACGGACCACCGTTTCCACCGGGACCGCCCAGACCTTGCCGTCGCCGATCTTGCCCGTGTGGGCGGCGCGCACGATCGCGTCGATGGCCGGGTCCGCGTCCCGGTCGTCGACGACCACTTCCACGCGGACCTTGGGGACCAGGTCGACCTGGTACTCCGCGCCCCGGTAGACCTCCGTGTGGCCGCGCTGGCGGCCGTATCCGCTGGCCTCGGTGACCGTCAGGCCGTGTACGCCGAGTTCCTGGAGCGCCGACTTCACCTCGTCCAGGCGGAACGGCTTGATGACCGCGGTGATCAGCTTCATGCGGGGTGGCTCCCCTTCTTGACCGGGTTCTTGACGGGGTTCTTGACGGCGTTCTTGACCGAGGCGGAGCCGACGGGACTCGCCAGGACGCCGTGATCGTAGGCGCTCTCCGCGTGCTGTGTCTGGTCCAGGCCCGTCACCTCGTCCTCGGCGGACGCCCGGAAGCCCATCAGCTTGTCGACGCCCTTGCCGATCCCGTAGGTGACGCAGAACGTGTACGCCGCCACCGCCACGACGGCCACCGCCTGCCTGCCCAGCTGCGCCACCCCGCCCCCGTGGAACAGGCCCTGCGCGCCGTCCGTCATCGTGGCCGTCGCGAACAGGCCGATGAGGAGCGTGCCGATCACGCCGCCCACCAGGTGCACGCCGACGACGTCGAGCGAGTCGTCGTAGCCGAGGCGGAACTTCCACGCGACCGCGTACGAGCAGACGACGCCCGCCGCGAGACCGATCACCGCCGCGCCCGCGATGTCGACCACGCCGCACGACGGGGTGATCGCGACCAGGCCCGCGACCGCGCCGGACGCCGCGCCGAAGGTGGTGGGGTGACCGTCGCGCCGCTGCTCCACGAGGAGCCAGCCGAGCAGACCCGTGCAGCCCGCGACCAGGGTGTTGAGGAGGGACGCCGCGGCGAGGCCGTTCGCGCCGAGGGCCGAGCCGCCGTTGAAGCCGAGCCAGCCGAACCAGAGCAGGCCCGCGCCCATCAGGACCATGGGCAGGTTGTGCGGACGCATCGCCTCCTTCCTGAACCCGATGCGCGGGCCGAGCACCAGGCACAGGGCCAGGCCCGACGCGCCCGACGCGATCTCCACGACCAGGCCGCCCGCGAAGTCGAGGGCGCCGAGCGAGTCCGCGATCCAGCCGTCGGGACCCCACACCCAGTGCGCCACGGGAACGTATACGGCGAGGGTCCAGACCGGCACGAAGACCAGCCAGGCCGCGAACTTGGTGCGGTCCGCGATCGCGCCGCTGATCAGCGCCGCCGTGATCACCGCGAAGGTGAGCTGGAAGGTGGTGAAGAGGAGGGTGGGGACCGTGCCGGTGAGGGTGTCCGGGCCGATGCCCGCCAGGCCGAGGTGGTCGACGCCGCCGATCAGGCCCGCGAAGACGTCGTCCCCGAAGGCGAGCGAATAGCCCGCGACCAGCCACACCACGGTGACCAGGGCGATCGCCACGAAGGACATGAGCAGCATGTTCAGGACGCTCTTCGTGCGGACCATGCCGCCGTAGAACAGGGCGAGGCCCGGCGTCATCAGGAGGACGAGCGCGGTGGCCGCGAGCAGCCAGGCGGTGTCGCCCGTGTCGAGGTGGGGGGCGGCGTAGGTCGTCATGGGGGCAGAGCGTCCCGGGCGCGCGTTTCGTATCGGGCACCCACGGGTTTCGGCCGTGTTTCGTGTCGCCCGGCGGTCCTCCGGGGGGCCCACCCGGCGGGCCCGCGCGACGGGCGGTGCGGCGGGGCTTCCGGGATCAGGGACAATGGGCGCCATGAGCGTTCGTACCCCGTCATCAGCCGAGCCGTCCGAGGCCGCCCACCGGGCCGGCTTCGCCTGCTTCGTCGGCCGCCCCAACGCGGGCAAGTCCACCCTCACGAACGCTCTGGTCGGCAAGAAGGTCGCGATCACCGCGAACCAGCCGCAGACCACGCGGCACACCGTGCGCGGCATCGTGCACCGGCCGGACGCCCAGATGATCCTGGTCGACACCCCCGGCCTGCACAAGCCGCGCACGCTCCTGGGCGAGCGGCTCAACGACGTCGTGCGCACGACGTGGGCCGAGGTCGACGTCATCGGCTTCTGCCTGCCCGCGAACGAGAAGCTCGGCCCCGGCGACCGGTTCATCGCCAAGGAGCTCGCCTCCATCAAGAAGACCCCGAAGATCGCGATCGTCACCAAGACGGACCTCGTCGACAGCAAGACCCTCGCCGAGCAGCTCATCGCCATCGACCAGCTCGGCGCGGAGCTCGGCTTCGAGTGGGCCGAGATCGTGCCCGTGTCGGCCGTCGGCGACCAGCAGGTCGGCCTGCTCGCCGACCTCATCGTGCCGCTGCTGCCCGAGGGCCCCGCGCTCTACCCCGAGGGCGACCTCACCGACGAGCCCGAGCAGGTCATGGTCGCCGAGCTGATCCGCGAGGCCGCGCTCGAAGGTGTGCGCGACGAGCTGCCGCACTCCATCGCCGTCGTGGTGGAGGAGATGCTGCCGCGCGAGGACCGGCCCGCGGACAAGCCGCTGCTCGACATCCACGCGTTCGTCTACATCGAGCGGCCCAGCCAGAAGGGGATCATCATCGGCCCCAAGGGCAAGCGGCTGAAGGACGTCGGCATCAAGTCCCGCAAGCAGATCGAGGCGCTGCTGGGGACGCCGGTCTTCCTGGACCTCCACGTGAAGGTCGCGAAGGACTGGCAGCGGGACCCTCGCCAGCTGCGCAAGCTCGGGTTCTGAGGCGGGGCACGAGGCTCGGTCGGTCACCGGCTTCGCCGAGTTCGTCCTCAATCGCCGGACGGGCTGTCACCTCACCCCCTTGATGCGGCGTACGAGCACCGCCCCGATCAGTCCCACCACCGCCGCCGTCAGGTACAGCGTCCGGTAGCCGCCCAGGTACGTCACGATCGGGGCCGCCATCGCCGGGGCCGCCACCTGGGGGAGCGAGTTGGCGATGTTGATGACGCCGAGGTCCTTGCCGCGGTCCATGGCCGTGGGCAGGACGTCCGTCATCAGGGCGAAGTCGACCGAGGTGAAGACGCCGAAGCCGATGCCGAGGAGCGCCGCCGCGACGATCGCTCCGGGCCACGTCTGCCAGACGGCGAGCAGGCCCGTCGCCACCGCCATCAGCGCCCCCGCCCAGATCACGAAGGGCTTGCGGCGGCCGACCCGGTCCGACCAGGCGCCGCCCACCACGACCGTGGCGAGCATCGTCGCGCCGTTCACCGCCGTCAGGATCAGCACGCCCTCGTCCGGGTCGGCGCGGTGCAGGCGGTCGCGGAGGAAGTACAGCAGGTAGAGCAGGACCACCGAGTTGCTGACGTTGATCAGGAAGCGGGTCAGCCAGGCCCAGCCCAGGTCCGGGTGGCGGCGCGGGCTCGGCCAGAAGCCGGCGAGGAACTCCCGCGGGTTCCACGGCGGCCGTTCGGCGGCCGTCAGGCGCAGGTCGCGATGGCGTACGACGTAGGGGACGACGCCCACCGCGGTGCAGAGGGCGCAGGCCGCGTACCCCGCGACCGTGCCGCCCGCCACCGTCGCGAGCCCCGTCCCGACGACCACGCCGAGCAGCTGCGCCGCGCCGAGCCAGCCGCCCACCGAGCCGCGCTGGAGCCGCGGCACCCGGTCCGGCACGGCGGCCGTGACGGCGGCGAAGGCGGCGTTCAGGGTGAGCTGGACCAGGCACCAGCCCGCCGCCATCCACCACACCGAGCCCGCCGCGGAGAGCAGCAGCAGCGAGGCGGCGCCGCCCGCCGTCCCCGCCACGATCCACGGGGTGCGCCGCCCCCACCGGGACGTGGTGCGGTCGGAGAGGGCGCCGAAGAGCGGGTTGGCGGCGAGGGAGACGACGGCGCCCGCGCCCGTCACCCAGGCGAGCACCGTCTCCTTCGAGGTGCCCGCGGGCGCCAGGTCCTCCGCCTGCACGGCGAGCAGGATCTGCAGCGGCCCGTACCAGCCCACCCAGATCGCGCCGTTGGCGAGCGAGAGACCGGCGGTCCAGCCGCGGCCGACCCGGTCGGCCGGTTCCCGCAGCGCGGTGGCGGTCATGGTCGCTGCGCCCGCAGGGCCTCGCGCAGCCAGTGGTACGAGGCCTTCGGGGTGCGCTCCTGGGTGGTGTGGTCGACGTGGACGAGGCCGAACCGCTGGCGGTAGCCCTCGGCCCACTCGAAGTTGTCGATCAGGGACCAGACGAAGTAGCCGCGCACGTCGACCCCGGCCCGCAGGGCGCGGTGGAGCGCGCGCAGATGGCCGTCCAGATAGGTGATCCGCTCCTGGTCGTCCAGGCCCTCGTAGGAGCAGCCGTTCTCGGTGATCACGAGGGGCGGCAGGCGGTCGCCGTAGCGGGTGTGGAAGGCGGTGAGCAGTTCGGTGAGGGATTCGGGGACGACCGGCCAGCCGAAGTCGGTGACCGGGTACCCCTCGATCTCCCGCGGCGAGAAGGGGAGTTCGGGCGGGAGCGTGACGCCGGAGAACTCGGCGGCGGTGCCCTCGGGGGGCGGGGCGCCCACCTTGGTCGGCTGGTAGAAGTTGATCCCGTACCAGTCGAGCGGTTCCGCGATGACCGCCAGATCGGCCGCCAGGTCGCCCGAGGGCATCAGTTCGCCGATGCCGTCCGGATAGCGGCCGAGGAGGAGCGGGTCGGCGAAGAGGCGGTTGAGGAGCAGGTCGTAGAAGTCCGCGGCGGCCGTGTCCTCCCGGGCGGCGGAGGCGGGCCAGGTCGGGCCGTGCGAGTTGGCGATGCCGATGTCGCGGGCGCCGGCCGCGCGCAGCGCCCGTACGGCCAGGCCGTGGGCGAGGAGCTGGTGGTGGGCGACGGGCAGGGCGTCGAAGAGGAGCCGCTCGCCGGGGGCGTGCTGGCCGAGGGCGTGGCCGAGCAGCGTGTGTTCCGCGGGTTCGTTGAGGGTGATCCACTTCGTGACGCGGTCGCCGATGCGGGCGGCCACCGACGCCGCGTACTCGGCGAACCGCTCGGCGGTGCACCGCTCCAGCCAGCCGCCTGCCTCCTGCAGGGCCAGCGGGGTGTCCCAGTGGAAGAGGGTGGGGACGGGGCGCACGCCCGCGGTGCACAGCTCGTCGACGAGGCGGTCGTAGAAGTCGAGGCCCGCGGGGTTCAGCGGGCCCGTGCCGGCGGGCTGGACGCGGGGCCAGGAGACCGAGAAGCGGTAGGCGTCCACGCCGAGCTCACGGACGAGGGCCACGTCCTCGCGGTAGCGGTGGTAGTGGTCGCAGGCGACGGCGGCCGTCGAGCCGTCCTTCACGTTCCCCGGCACGGCCGTGAACGCGTCCCAGACCGAGGCGCCGCGCTCGTCGGCGGCGCCCTCGATCTGGTGGGCCGATGTGGAGACGCCCCACAGGAAGCCGTGGGGGAACTGGGGGAACGGTGATCTCGCCGGTGTCGCCGCGCTCGCTGCCATGGGCGGGATCCTCCGTACCGCCGAGTACGGAAGTCAATGGGCCTGCGAGAGAAAGGTGAACAAGGCTCAGGTTTGCGGGTGCGCCCGGGCGGGGCCGCCGTGCCGCTACGCGCCCTCCTTCAGCACCCGTGAGATCAGTTTCCGCTGCGCCTCGGTCAGCCGCGGGTCCGAGCAGTACACGGTCCGCCCGTCCACCGTCAGCTGGTAGCTGAAGCCGTCGGGCACCCCTATGGGCGGGGCGTCCCGTCCCTCGGCCAGGGCCTGTTCGGCCAGGGCCTGCCATTGCGGGGCATCGGCCAGCTGCGAGGTGTCCACCTCGGCATGCCGGTCGATGCCCGCGAATCCTCCGGTCCGCTTCACCTGGATACGCATGGGTCCTGTCTACTGCACCGGATGGGCGGCCGGTAGCGCGGTGTCAGCCGTCGGTGGCCGGCACCTTCACCGTGGACCACGCGTCGATGACGGCCTTCAGCTCGTCGCCGTCGCCGTACTTGGCGCGCGCGGCGGCCACCGTCAGCTTCGCGAAGTCGCTGAAGGAGGCGTCCTGCGCCAGCTCTCCGCCGGTCAGGACGGCGTACCAGATCTCACCGGCCCGCTCCCACGAGTGCCCGCCCAGCGCGTCGGCGACCAGGTAGAACGCGCGGTTGGGGATGCCGGAGTTGATGTGCACGCCGCCGTTGTCGCGGCCCGTCCTGACGAAGTGGTCCATGTCGGCGGGCTGCGGGTCCTTGCCGAGCACGTCGTCGTCGTAGGCGGTGCCGGGCTCCTTCATGGAGCGCAGCGCCTTGCCGGTGACGCGCGGGGCGAGCAGGCCCGCGCCGATCAGCCAGTCGGCGTCGGCGGAGGTCTGGCCGAGCGAGTACTGCTTGATCATTGAGCCGAAGACGTCGGAGAGGGACTCGTTCAGGGCGCCCGGCTGGCCGAAGTACGTGAGGTTCGCCGTGTACTGCGTGACGCCGTGGGTGAGCTCGTGGCCGATGACGTCCACGGGGATGGTGAAGTCGAGGAAGATCTCGCCGTCACCGTCGCCGAACACCATCTGCTCGCCGTTCCAGAAGGCGTTGTTGTAGTCCTCGGAGTAGTGCACGGTCGCGGTCAGCGGCAGGCCGCTGCCGTCGATGGAGTTGCGCTCGTACGCCTTGCGGTAGAGCTCGAAGGTCGCGCCGAGGCCCGCGTACGCGCGGTTGACGGTGGCGTCCTTGCCGGGCTTGTCGCCCTCGCCGCGGACCTTGCGGCCCGGGAGCTCCGTGCGGTGCTTGGCGTCGTGGATCGTGCGGTGCGGCTTGCCCTCCGCGGCCTCCTTGGGCGCGGCGACGGACGGGGCGCCGATGACGGTGGTCAGGCGGCGCTGGGTGCGCTCGAACGCGTCGCGCTGCAGCGTGCGGCGGGCGGGCGCGGCGAGCGAGGGGTCCTGGCTCTGGGCCAGCGTGTCCAGGACGTGGGGCGGCACGATGGTGCAGAAGACAGGCTCGAAGCCTGCTGGGTTCGCGGTCATGGCGTGCAATGTGGCACTGGGTCATGCCGCTGTCACTACCTGCAACCAGGATTAGTGAAATAGAGGTATTGATCACGCCATACCCGTTACCTGACGGTGATCCCGCATACTGATACGGGCCCGCGCGTCACGGGCGTCTCGGCTAGGCTGCGGCACATCATGCGATGCGGGCTGCTCCTTCTTAGCTGCCGCGGCGAGGGCCTGTAGACGAGGCCGACCCCCTCCCCGCGGAGTTCGGTGTTGCGCTCAGACCGTCGGCCGTCCCTCTGCCGGAGCACCAGTTCCGGCGAGGATCCAGCGGACACCCTCCCGAGGAGCCCACGCACCATGCCGAACTTCCAGCGCCCCACCTCCATGCCGATCCACAAGTACGGGCAGTACGAGCAGGTCGCGATCCCCGACCGCACCTGGCCGGACAACCGGATCACGGTCGCCCCCCGCTGGCTCTCCACCGATCTGCGGGACGGCAACCAGGCCCTGATCGACCCGATGTCCCCGGCCCGCAAGCGCGCGATGTTCGACCTGCTCGTACGCATGGGCTACAAGGAGATCGAGGTCGGCTTCCCCTCATCGGGCCAGACCGACTTCGACTTCGTGCGCTCGATCATCGAGGACGAGGACGCCATCCCCGAGGACGTGACGATCTCCGTCCTGACCCAGGCGCGCGAGGAGCTCATCGAGCGCACCGTGGAGTCCCTGAAGGGCGCCCGCCGGGCCACCGTGCACCTGTACAACGCGACCGCCCCCGTCTGGCGCGACGTTGTCTTCCGCGGCTCGCGCGACGCCGTGAAGCAGATCGCCGTCGACGGCACGCGCCTGGTCGTGGAGTACGCGGAGAAGCTGCTCGACGACCGGACGACCTTCGGCTACCAGTACAGCCCGGAGATCTTCACCGACACCGAGCTGGACTTCGCGCTGGAGGTCTGCGAGGGCGTCATGGACGTCTGGCAGCCCGACGCCGAGCGCGAGATCATCCTCAACCTGCCCGCCACGGTGGAGCGTTCGACGCCCTCGACCCACGCGGACCGCTTCGAGTGGATGTCCCGCAACCTGTCCCGGCGCGAGTTCGTCTGCCTCTCCATCCACCCGCACAACGACCGCGGCACCGCCGTCGCCGCCGCCGAGCTGGCCGTCATGGCCGGTGGCGACCGCGTCGAGGGCTGCCTGTTCGGGCAGGGCGAGCGCACCGGCAACGTCGACCTGGTCACCCTCGGCATGAACCTGTTCAGCCAGGGCGTCGACCCGCAGATCGACTTCTCGGACATCGACGAGGTCCGCCGCGTGTACGAGTACTGCACGCAGATGGAGGTCCACCCCCGTCACCCGTACGCGGGCGACCTGGTCTACACCGCCTTCTCCGGCTCCCACCAGGACGCCATCAAGAAGGGCTTCGACGCGCTGGAGTCCCGGGCGGCCGCCGCGGGCAAGACCGTCGACGACGTCGAGTGGGCCGTGCCGTACCTGCCCATCGACCCCAAGGACGTCGGCCGCTCCTACGAGGCCGTCATCCGCGTCAACTCGCAGTCCGGCAAGGGCGGCATCGCCTACGTCCTGCAGAACGACCACAAGCTGGACCTGCCGCGCCGCATGCAGATCGAGTTCTCGAAGATCATCCAGCAGAAGACCGACGCCGAGGGCGGCGAGGTCACGCCCGGCGCCATCTGGAGCGTCTTCCAGGACGAGTACCTGCCCAACCCCGAGAACCCCTGGGGTCGGATTCAGGTCAAGAACGGCCAGACGACGACCGACACCGACGGCGTCGACACCCTCACCGTCGAGGCCACCCTGGACGGCGAGGACACCGTCCTGACCGGTACGGGCAACGGCCCGATCTCCGCGTTCTTCGACGCGCTGCAGGGCATCGGCATCGACGTACGGCTGCTCGACTACCAGGAGCACACGATGAGCGAGGGCGCGTCCGCGCAGGCCGCCTCGTACATCGAGTGCGCGATCGGCGACAAGGTGCTGTGGGGCATCGGCATCGACGCGAACACCACACGCGCCTCGCTGAAGGCCGCCGTCTCCGCGGTCAACCGCGCGGCGCGCTAGTCCACCGAACGGTCGCGACCGGCCCCGTCCGCCGTTGTGGCGGGCGGGGCCGCGTCGTCTCCCGGCCAGTTCGGGCTCGCTCTCCTGTGCGAGGTGCTGACGCCGCATCACCGATGTGGCTAACATCACGCCAACGCGGCAATGCAGCCGGGGAGTTACGGAGGTGCGTGGTGCTGCCAGCTCGGGGACAGAACGGCCGGGATACCCGCATCCCCGCCAAGCCGGTCTCGCGCGGGCGGGCGCTGTGCAGACGCGTCATCGGCATGCACACCGCCTGGGACACGGTCGGTGACGGCGAGTTCTTCTGTCCGGCCTGCGGCGGCGACCGCAACTACCAGCGGCTCACCGGACGGCGCCGCTTCGTCCTGCTCGGCCTGCCCGTCGTGCCGCGCGGCTCCCGGGGCCCGGTCATCCAGTGCGCCGCCTGCCAGGACCTGTTCGACCCCGACGTCCTCGACCACCCCACCACCACCCGGCTCTCCGCGATGCTCCGCGACGCCGTGCACACGATCGTCCTCGCGGTCCTCACCACCGGCGGCACCGCCTCGCGCACCACCCTGGACACGGCCGTCGCCGCGCTGCACGGCGCGGGGTACGACGACTGCACCGAGGAGCAGCTCGTCGCCCTCGTCGAGGCGCTCGCCACGGACGCCGGGCGCGCCACCGAGCCCGACTGCGCCCCCGGCCTCGCCATCGAACTCCACGAGGCCCTCGGCCCGCTGGCCCCGCACCTCGCCCCCGCCGGCCGCGAGGCCCTGCTCCTCAAGGGCGCCCGCATCGCCCTCGCCGACGGCCCGTACACGACCGCCGAGCGGGACGTGCTCACCACGGCGGGCTGCGCGCTGACGATCTGCTCGCAGGACGTGACCCGCCTCCTCGCGACGGCGCGGACGCCTTCCTGAGGTACTGCGGCAGGAGTAACTTCCGGCCACCGGCCTCCCCGGGCCGTAGCCCCCAACTCGCCCCCCGGTCCGACGGATTCGCCTCCGCCCGCCGCAAGGGTTGACGCAGAACACGTCATCCCTGCCGAAGGAGGCCCGCGATGGGGGCCGCACAGACCACTGCCGCGTCACCACGGCGACGGCGCGCCGTGCCCTGGGTGTTCCTGGGACTGTGGATCGTCGTGCTCGCGGTCGCCTCGCCCTTCGCGGCGAAACTGGCCGACGTGCAGCAGGACCGGGCCGTCGACTACCTGCCGGCCGGCGCCGGATCCACCGAGGTCGCCAGGATCCAGGAGCAGTTGCCGGGCGGCGGGGCCACCGAGCTGGTGCTCGTCTACCACCGCGACGGCGGGCTCACCGCGGCCGACCGGGAGAGGGCGGGGGAACAGGTCGCCGGGGTGGCGCAGGGCCACCGGCTGGTCGCCGAGCCCGAGGCCGTGCCGTCGAAGGACGGCACCACCCTCATGTACCCGGTCGCCACCACCGAACCGGGGCAGGACGAGGACAAGCGGGACGCCCTCGTCGACGACGTGCGGGACACCGCCACGGGAGAGGGCGGCCTGACCGTCGAGGTCGGCGGGCCCGGCGCCCTCGGCACCGACGCGAGCGAGGTCTACAACTCGCTCGGCGGCCCCCTGCTTTACACCACCGCCGCGGTCGTCGCCCTGCTGCTGATCGTCATCTACCGCAGCCCCTTCCTGTGGCTCGTGCCGCTCGCCGTCGCGGGCGTCGCGGACTACCTCGCGATGGGCGTCGCGTACGGCCTGCACCAGGCCTTCGGGACCTCCGTCACCGGGCAGAGCTCGGGCATCATGACCATCCTCGTGTTCGGCGCGGGCACCGACTACGCACTGCTGCTCGTCTCCCGGTACCGGGAGGAGCTGCGCGGGACCGAGCGCCCCCACGACGCGATGGCCGCCGCCCTGCGCGGCTGCGGGCCCGCCGTCCTCGCCTCCTCGGGGACCGTCGCCGCCGGGCTGCTCTGCCTGCTCGCCGCCGACCTCAACAGCAGCCGGGGCATGGGGCCGCTCGGCACGGTCGGCGTGCTGTGCGCGCTCGCGACGATGCTGACGCTGCTGCCCGCCGTGCTCGTCCTGCTCGGCCGCCGGGTGTTCTGGCCGCTCGTGCCCGCCTTCGGCAGCGCGGTCCGGCAGCGGCGCGGCCTCTTCGCCGCGATGGGGAGTTCGGCGGGGCGCAGGCCGCTGACCGTGCTCGCGGGCGGCGCCGTGCTGCTCGGCGCGCTGGCTCTGGGGGCGCTGAACCTGCCGGGCGCGCTCAAGCAGGAGGACTCCTTCACCCGAACCCCGGAATCCGTGGCCGCCATGAAGACCCTCGCCGCCGCCTATCCCGAGCGGAGCACCCAGCCCATCAGCGTCATGACCCCGGCCGACCGGTCCGGCGCCTTCCTCGCACGGATACGGGACACCGACGGCGTCGACGGCGCGGCGCGCGGCCGTACCGGCGGCGGCTGGACCGAGATCTCCGTGACCGCCACGGACGCGCCCGAGTCCGCGGGGGAGACCCGGACCATCGAGGCGCTGCGGGACGGGCTCGACGGCGCGTACGTGGGCGGCCCCGCCGCACAGCAGCTCGACCTGAAGGACACCAACGCCCGGGACCGGAACATCGTGGTGCCGCTCGTCCTCGGCGCCGTCCTGCTGGTCCTCGTCGCCCTGCTGCGCAGTCTCGTCGCGCCGCTGCTGCTGCTCGCCGCGGTCGTCGCGGTGTGGGGCGCCTCGCTCGGCGTCGCGGGCCTCGTCCTCGAACCGCTCTTCGGGTTCGAGGGCACCGATCCGGGGCTCGGCCTGCTCTCCTTCGTCTTCCTCGTCGCGCTCGGCGTGGACTACGGGATCTTCCTGATGCACCGGATGCGCGAGGAGTGCCTGAACGGGTCCGAACCGGGCGCCGCCGCCCTCACCGCGCTGCGCACCACCGGCGGCGTCATCGCCTCGGCGGGGCTCGTCCTCGCCGCGACGTTCGCCGTACTCACCAGCATGCCGCTCGTCCAACTCGTCGAACTGGGCTTCGTCATCGGCGTCGGCGTCCTGCTCGACACCTTCCTGGTCCGCACGTACCTGGTCACGAGCGCCAGTGTGGCGCTCGGCAGGAAGGTGTGGTGGCCGGGGCCGCTGTCCCGGCCCGCCGCCGCGGACACGCCGCCCGCCCACGAGGCGGCGCCGGTCCGGGTCCCCTCGCCTTGAGCCGGTCCCCCGGGGCGCACTCCCTCTCCCGGAGGGGCGCCCGCGTGCCGGAAGATGGAGCGGTGGAATTACCTGTCGCGGTCCGGGGCACGGCCTCGGGAGCCGCCGCCCGCCGCAACCTCGTCGAGCGCGTCCTCGGCCCCGCGGCCCCCGACGAACGGCTGCGCACCGACGCCCTGTTCGCCCTGGCCATGGCCACGAGCTCCGTCGTGGTCGTGCAGGTCGTACGGGACAACGGCGACCCGCCCGGGGTGCTCGGCTGGGCGCTGCTGCTCGCCGCGCACACGGTCATCGTCTGGCGGCGCCGTGCGCCGATGCGCGTCATGACCGCCCTGATGGTCATCCTGCTGACCTACCACTCCCTGGACGCCAACCACACCGCCCCCATGGCGGTGTCGATGGCCGCGCTGTTCACCGTGGCCTCACGGTGCCGTCCCCGGAACACCGTCCTCGTCGGCGCCGCGGTCATGGGCATCATGCTCGGCCTGAAGTTCCACGAGGGGATGGCGCAGGGCGCCGAGTCGCTGCGCATCTCCGGCTGGATCGTGGCCTTCCTGCTGATCGGCGTGTACGTGCGCATCCACCGTCAGTACGTCACGTCCGTGGTGGAGCGGGCCGAGCGCGCCGAGCGCACCCGCGAGGAGGAGGCGCGCCGCCGCGTCGCCGAGGAGCGGCTGCGGGTCGCCCGGGACCTGCACGACCTGCTCGCGCACAGCATCACCCTGGTGGGCGTCCAGACCTCCGTCGCCGCGCACGTGCTGACCGCCGACCCGGACCGGCTCGACCGTGCGGCCGTCGCCAAGGCGCTCGACGACGTCGCCGAGACCTGCCGCAGCGCCCGCGGTGAACTCCGCGCCACCCTCCAGGTGTTGAGGTCCGGCACGGAGGACGAGGCCAGAGGGCCGCTGCCGGGCCTCGACGGTCTGCCCGACCTCGCCGACGCGGCCCGCACGGCGGGCGCCCGGGTGGAGCTCACGGTCGCGGAGTGCGAGGCGCCGCCCGCCGTGGGCGCGGCGGCCTACCGCATCGTGCAGGAGGCGCTCACCAACGTCGTGCGGCACGCGGGCCCCGGCATCACCGTACGGGTGTCGGTCGGCACGGCGGACGCGGCGCTGTGCGTGCGGGTGGTCGACGACGGGAGCGGCGACTCCTCCCAAGAGGCCGACCAAACACCGGGGTTCGGGCTCCTCGGGATGCGGGAGCGGGCCCGTACGGTCGGCGGCACCCTGGACGCGGGGCCGCGCCCCGAAGGGGGTTTCATGGTGTCGGCGGTGCTGCCCCTCGCGCCCCTGTCCCTGGGAGGTCTGTCATGACGGTTCACCGCTCGGGAGGGCCGCTCGCGAGACCGGCCGGAACGGCCTGTCGCCGGGGAGGGCCGCGATGACCATCCGGGTGCTGCTCGCCGACGACCAGACGCTGGTGCGCGCGGCGTTCGCGATGCTCGTCGACTCGGCGCCCGACATGGAGGTCGTGGGGCAGGCGGGCACGGGGCGCTCCGCGGTCGAGCTGGCCCGCTCCGCGCGCGCGGACCTCGTCGTGATGGACATCCGCATGCCCGACCTCGACGGCATCGAGGCGACCCGGCTGCTCGCGGCGGACGAGGACCTGGCGGGCGTGAAGGTCCTGATGCTGACGACGTACGACACGGACGAGCACGTCCTCGACGCGCTGCGGGCGGGCGCGTCCGGCTTCCTGATCAAGGACACCAGGCCCGCCGAACTCCTCGACGCCATCCGTACGGTGGCGGCGGGTGACGCGCTCCTCTCGCCCGGTCCCACGGCCCGTCTCATCGCCCGGGTGCTGCGGACGCCGGACGCCGGGCTGCCCGTCACGGGCGGGCCCGAGGGGCTCTCGGAGCGGGAGCGGCAGGTCCTGCGGCTCGTCGCACGGGGCCTGAACAACCAGGAGATCGCCGACACGCTCGGGCTGAGTCCGCTGACCGCGAAGACCCACGTGAGCCGCATCATGGGGAAGCTGAGCGCCCGGGACCGGGCCCAACTGGTCATCATGGCCTACGAGTCGGGGCTCGTCGCACCCGGTTCGGTGGCGGCGCCCTGAGGGGGGAGGGCCCTGAGAGGCTCAGGTGCCCAGGGCGACGGTGGCCGCGACGGCCGGGACGAAGGCGCCGCCAAGCCGGAGGTGCTCGGCGACACCAGCGTCAAGTGACGGCGCGCGGCGTGCGGGTCAGAGCAGGCCCGCCGCCGCCAGGTGCCTGCCCACCCGCTCCGTCTCCGCGCGGGACAGCGGGATCTGCGGCTCCGCCGTGGCGGGGCAGTCGATCACCCCGCGCAGGTGCAGCGCCGCCTTGAACGCGCCGAGCGCCGAGGAGCTCCCGCCCATCCGGGCGGGGTCCCCGGCCGTGACCATGCCGAACAGGCCGCACAGCCGCTCCTGTTCGGCCCGCGCCCCCGCCCGGTCCCCCGCCACACCGGCGCGGTAGAGACGCGCGTACCCCTCGGGGTCCACGTTTCCCAGGCCGGGCACGATGCCGTCCGCGCCCATCGCGAGGGCCGAGTCGGCCGTCACCTCGGACCCCGTGAGCACGCTGAACTCCGCGAGCCCCGGCGCCGACCGCTTGCCGAGGACGACCTCGCGGAAGGCGCCCTCGTCGCCGCTGGAGTCCTTCAGCCCCGCGAGCACGCCCTCCTCGGCCAGGCGCAGGACCAGCTCCGCGCCCAGCTTGCTGTGCACCGACGCCGGAATGTCGTACGCGAGGACCGGCACCGGGCAGTCCCGGGCGACCAGCCGGAAGTGGCGGTCCATCTCGGCCGGATGGGTCCGCGTGTAGAAGGGCGCGGTGACCACCGTCGCGTCCACGCCCGCGCCGGCGAGGGCGCGCACGTGGTCGAGGACGCGCGGCGTGGTCATATCGATCGCCCCGGCCAGGACGGGCAGTTGACCGGCCACGTGCCGGACGACCGTGTCGACGACGACCGCGCGCTGCCGGTCCGTCAGGTAGGCGGCCTCGGAGGTCGAGCCGAGCACGAACAGGCCGTCGACGCCGCCCGCGACCAGATGGTCGACGAGCCTGACGAGCGAGGGTGTGTCCACCTCGCGGTCCGGTGTCAGCGGGGTGCAGACGGGCGGGACGACACCGGTCAGCGGGGCGGGTACGGGCATGGCTGCTCCCTGGGGGTGGGGGCCGTGGCGGCGGCCTGGGTGACGAGGTCGTGGGTCGACTCTCCCTCGTCCACGGGGTGAAAGCAGCGGAACAGGTGACCCGCGCCCGCCGGCCGGGCCTCGGGCATGGCGGTGGCGCACGCCTCGTCCGCCTTCCAGCAGCGGGTGCGGAACGGGCAGCCGCTCGGCGGCCGGGTCGCCGACGGCACGGGCCCCGCCAGCGGGATCGGGTCGATGGGGTCGAGCAGGCCGGGCGTGGCGGAGAACAGGGCGCGGGTGTACGGGTGACGGGCGCGGTCCAGGATCTCCCGGGCCGGTGCCTCCTCGACGATCCGGCCGAGGTACATCGTCACGACGCGGTCGCTCATCCTGCGCACGGTCTGGATGTCGTGGGAGACGAACACCAGGGCCAGGCCCAGGCGTTCCTTCAGGTCGAGGAGGAGGTTGAGGATCTGGGCGCGCACCGACACGTCGAGGGCGCTCGTCGGTTCGTCGGCGACGATCAGGTCCGGTTCCAGCGCGAGCGCGCGGGCGATGGCGACGCGCTGGCGCTGCCCGCCGGACAGCTGCCCCGGCAGCCCGTCCGCCAGGGCCTTCGGCAGGCCGACCAGGGCCATCAACTCCCTTACGCGCGCGTCGCGTTGCGCCGGGGTGCCGCGGCGGTGCACGTCCAGGGGATCCCGCAGTATCCGGCTGACCGGCAGCCTGCGGTTCAGGGCGGTCGAGGGGTCCTGGAAGATCATGCCGGTGTGCGTGCCGATGGAGCTCCGCCGTTCGGCGGGCCTCATCTCCCAGAGGTCGCGGGCGCGGAACGAGACGGTGCCGCCGGTGGGGCGCTGGGCGCCCACGAGGACCTTCGCCAGGGTCGACTTGCCGCAGCCGGACTCGCCGACGATGCCGACGGTTTCGCCGGGGGCGACCTCAAGGGTGGCGTCGGTGAGGGCGTACACGTGGTCCCGGGAGAAGAGGCCGCCCGAGCGGGCCCTGTGGACCACGTGCACCTCGTCCAACCGCACGATGGGCGTGGTCATGTCGGCTCACTCTCCGTCGTGGCTGGGCGCGCGGTTCCCCGCACCCCTGACGGCGCCCCCGCGGGGCGCACCGCCGGGTGGTGGCAGGCGACGGAGTGCTCGGGGGCGCCCGTGAGCTCCGGCGCCGTCACCCGGCACGTCCCGTCCGCCAGCGGGCAGCGGTCCGCGAATCTGCAGCCCGCGGGGAAGTCCGCGGGGGACGGCACCACGCCCTTGATCTGGGTGAGGCGCTGGGCCGCCGATTCCAGGGAGAGGACCGAGCCGAGCAGGCCCCGCGTGTAGTGGTGCGCGGGGGATTCCACCAGGTCCGCCGTCACGCCCGTCTCGACGATCTGGCCGCCGTACATCACCACAACCCGGTCGGTGACGTCGGCGACCAGCGCCAGGTCGTGCGAGACGAGGATCAGCGCGAAGCCGAGCTCCTCGCGCAGCCCGAGGAGGAGTTGGATGATCTGTGCCTGCACGGTGACGTCGAGCGCGGTGGTCGGCTCGTCGGCGACGATCAGCTTCGGGTCGCGGGAGAGGGCCATCGCGATCAGGACGCGCTGGCGCTGGCCGCCGGAGAGTTCGTGCGGGTAGCTGCGCAGGGTGCGTGCCGGGTCGAGGCCGACCAGTTCGAGGAGTTCGGCCGCCGTGCGGCGGCCGCCTCTGCGGACGACCTGCCCCAGCTGGGAGCGGACCGTCATGGCGGGATTCAGGGAGGACAGGGCGTCCTGGTAGATCATCGCCATGTCGTGGCCGAGCAGGCGGCGCCGGGCGCGCATCGGCAGGCCGACGAGTTCCTGCCCGTCGAAGGTGACGCGGCCGCCGACCTCGGCGCCCCGGGGCGCGAGACCCATCACCGTCAGCGCGGTCAGCGACTTGCCGCAGCCCGACTCGCCGACCAGGCCGAGGACTTCACCCGGCCGTACGTCGAAGCTGATCCCGTCGACGATGTCCACGCCCCCGTGCCGCTGCGGGAAGGAGAGGGTGAGGCGGTCGACGCGGAGGACCGGGTCGCCGGCGGGCAGGGGGCGGGCGCGGGTGCGGAGCCGGTGGGCGGCCTCCGTGAGGCCGGGCAGTTCGAGGACCTGGCCGCTGCCGGGCTCGGGGGCCTCCAGGCGGTCCTCCGCACGGGCCGCCCCCGTGGTGTCCCGGGTGGAGGGCGCCGCCCACGCGTCCGACACGCCCTCGGAGAGGATGTTCAGGGCGAGGACGGTGAGCAGCATGAGCAGTCCGGGGAAGACCGTCGCCCACCAGCCGCCGATCAGGACCATGTTCTTGCCGTCGGCGATGACGCTGCCCCAGGACGGGTCGGGCGGCCGTACGCCCGCGCCGATGAAGGAGAGCGACGCCTCGAAGACGATGGCCTCGGCGACCTGCACCGTGCAGAAGACGAGGATGGGCGCGGCGCAGTTCACGGCGACGTGCCGGATCAGGATGTGCGGGGTGCGGGCGCCGATGACGTGCTCGGCGACCACGTAGTCCTCGCCGTACTGGTCGAGCACGTTGGCCCGTACGACGCGGGCGATGGGCGGCGTGAACAGGAAGGCGATGGCGCAGATCAGCACGAGGATGCCGCCGCCGAAGACCGCGACGAGCACGGCGGCGAGGGCGATCCCGGGGAAGGCCATGACGACGTCCAGGCAGCGCATCAGCGTCTCGTCGACGGCCTTGCGGGAGGTCGCCGCGACCGCGCCGGTCACGGCGCCGACGACGAGGGCGAGCAGGGTGGCGCCGAGCCCGATCGCCAGCGACCAGCGCGCCCCGTACATCAGCCGGCTGAGGATGTCGCGGCCCAGGCTGTCCTGGCCCATCCAGTGGCCGGCGGAGGGGTGGCCCGTGCCGTCGGCCTGGGGCTGCTGGTCGAGCGGGTCGTGCGGGGCGAGGAGCGGCGCGAACAGCGCCACCAGGACGACGAGTCCGACGACGCCGACCGCGATCTTGGAGAGCGTGGGCAGCTTGCGCAGGGAGCGCAGCCGGATGCCGGGTACGGAGAGGCGCTCGGTCAGCGATCCGCGGGGGGCGAGCATCAGACGGACCCCCTCAGGCGCGGGTTGACCAGGAGGTGGAGGACGTCGATGACGAGGTTCACGACGACGAAGCCGACGGCGGTCGTGATGACGACGCCCTGCACGACGGCCGGGTCGCCGTTCTTCACGGCGTCGATCATCAGCTTGCCCATGCCGGGCAGCGAGAAGATCGTCTCGATGACCACCGCGCCGCCCAGCAGGTAGCCGACGCGCAGCCCGAGCACGGTGAGCGGATTGATGAGGGCGTTGCGCAGGACGTTGCGGCCCACGACCACCACCGGCGGCAGCCCGCAGCCGATCGCGGTCCGCACGTAGTCCTTGTCGAGCTCCTCGACCACGGCCGTGCGGATGATGCGGGTGAGGCCCGCCGCCACCGGCAGGGAGAGGGCGAGGGCGGGCAGCGTCATGGTCCTGAGCCAGCCGGTGAAGGAGTCGGCGGGGTTGATGTAGCCGCCGGTCGGGAACCAGCCGAGGTCCACCGCCAGGTACTGGATCATCAGCAGGGCCAGCCAGAAGCCGGGCGCCGCGACCCCGGTCAGGGAGACGACGCGGATCAGCTGGTCCGGCAGCCGGTCGCGGTGGATGGCGGCGGTGACGCCGAGGGTGAGGGAGAGCGCCACGGCGATGCCCAGGCCCAGGAAGGTGAGCTGCACGGTGAGCGGCAGGGCGGTGGTGACCTGGTCGACGACGGGGGAGCGGTTGAGGACGCTGATGCCCATGTCGCCGTGGAGGAGGTCCCCCACGAAGGCGATGTAGCGCACGGGCAGCGGATCGAGGAGCCCGTTGTCCGCACGGAACTGGTGCAGTTGCTCGGGCGTGGGGTTGGCGCCCTGGAAGAACGCGGACGCCGGGTCGACGTCGGAGAAGCGCATCACGAGGAAGACGAAGAGGACGATGCCGAGCAGCAGCGGAACGAGCAGGGCGACGCGGCGGGCCAGGATGCGGAGGACTGCGGTCACGGCACGGGACTCCTGAACTGTCCGGGAGTCAGGCCCACTTGGCCTGCATCAGGTTGATCCCCGGATAGGGCTGGGCCCTGACTCCGGTGATCTTCTTCGGGTCCCAGGCGGTCATGAGTTCGTTGTGGACCACCGGGTAGAGCACGGCTTGTTCGGCGATGACGTCGAGGTACTCCTGGACCATGGCCTTCTTGCGGCCCGCCTCCGGCTCGCGGGTGGCCTGGTCCATGTCCTTGAAGAGCTTCTTGGCGACCGGGTCGCCGGCCCAGCGCGCGTAGCCCATCCACAGGTTCTCGGGGCCGTAGTTGTAGTGCATGATCAGGTCGGCGTCGAGCCCGAACTGGTTGGGGTTGGAGGCGGCCGCGACGATCTGGAAGTCCTTCCTCTGGTCCAGTTTGGTGAAGACCGCGGTGGTCTCCTGCGGGTCGAGGGTGACCTCGACGCCGAGCTTCTCCCAGCCGTCCTTGACGGTCGGCAGGCAGTCGACGATCCAACTCACGTTGACGGCCATGAGGTTGACGCTCAGCTTGCCGACCCCGGCCTCCTTCAGGAGCTTGCGCGCCTTCGCCAGGTCGTATCCGTACACGGTCCTCGCGGGCCGGTAGGAGGGGTTGGCCTCGTTGAGGAAGGAGGTCGACGCCTTGCCGTGGCCGCGCAGGGCGGCCTCGATCATCTTGTCGCGGTCGATGGCGTAGTGCAGGGCCTGGCGGACGCGGACGTCGTCGAACGGCTTGTGCGCGGTGTTGAAGAGCAGGAAGAGGTTGTTCATCCCGGCGCCGCCCTCGACGCTCATCCCGCCCCTCTTGAGCCGCTCGATGTTGGCGTACGGGATGTTGTCGGCGATCTCCGCGTCGGCACTGCCTCCGGAGATCTTCGCGACGCGCGGCGCGGCGTCCACGATGGTCAGCCAGTTCATCTTCTTGAAGGCCGCCTTGCGCGGGCCGTTGTAGCCGTCGAAGGCCTCGAAGGTCGTGTTCGACTTCGGGTGGTGCGCGACCTGCCTGTACGGTCCCGAGCCCACCGCCTTCCCCTTGGTCGCCTCGTCCCAGGCGCCGGGCTTCCCGAACACGTGCTTCGGCATGATCTTGGCGAGGGAGAGGCGGGCGGCCCCGTCGGGGAAGGGGAACTTCAGGACCAGCTCGACGGAGGTCGCGCCGGTCTTCCTGACCTCCTTGAGCCAGCTCGCGAAGAAGCCCTTGGCGAGGGTCTGGGTCTTCGGATCGAGGATCCGGTCGAAGACGAAGACCACGTCGTCGGCGGTGACGGGCTTGCCGTCGTGCCAGGTGGCCCCCGGGCGCAGGGTGAACTTCCACGTCGTCGCCTTCAGGTCGGCGGGGATCTCGGTGGCGAGCGCGGCGTACGGCTCCCGGGTGATCGGATCGGCCCCGAGGAGCCCCTCGTAGATGTGCTCGTTGCCCGCCATCGCGAAGGCCGACGCGGTCTGGGTCGGATCCCAGCTGCCGTCGTTGCCGTACCCGATGACGGCCGTGAGCGTGGAGCCGGCGCCCTGGCCGCCGCCCCCGGTCTCGTTGGTGGACTCGGGCCCCGAGGAGCAGGCGGAGAGCGCGGGCGTGACGACGGTGGCGGCGCCCAGGGCGCCGGAGTATCTGAGGAAGGAGCGGCGGTCCGGCGGGATGGCGCGGTGCAGGGCCGCGGAGGGCAGATCGGTCACTGTGTCTCCCTTGCCTACCTAAGAGGTCCCACGTCCTACGTCATGGGTGGCGTGGCGACGATAGGAGGGGCGGGAGGGCCGGTCAAGGTCCCCGGCACGGGCTCGCCGGAGCGGTGGGCCGGGTGGGGGAGCGGGGGACAACTCGGGTGTGCGGGAAGGCTTTTCGGGGCACGGGGTGGCGCGGGCGCCGCGGGACGGCCCACGGCGGCGGGGCCGGCGCGGGCTACGGGCGGGGCGTGCCGTCGTGCACGACGGGACCCGGATCGCGTGCCAGGGCCACCGTGAGGGCCCGGAAGATGCGTACCTCCGGGTTGTCCTCGTCCGCCCGCACCGCGAGGTAGCTGCTCTCCCACGGGGCGTCGAGGACCGGTACGAAGGTGGCGCCCGGCCAGGCGTAGTAGCGGGCGAAGGATTCGAGGCCCGAGCCCGCGGCCCGGCCGGTGACCACGCCGGTCAGCACCTCCTGCGGCGTCACCGCGAAGTCCGTGCTGCGGTGGCGGGCCTCGTCGCCGAAGTAGAGGTAGTCGGTGAAGGAGCGCGGGGTGTGGCCGGGGACGCGGAAGAACGGCAGGCCCGCGATGTCCGCGACCGTCGCGCCGGTGAGCCGGGCCGCCGCCAGCGGGGAGCGGTCGGGCACGACCACGATGCGCCGCTCCGTCGTCAGGACGTCCGCCGACACCCGCTCGTCGTCGGGCCCCGGCCGTACGAAGGCGACGTCGACCCGGTCCTCCGTCAGCGCCGTCACATGTTCGGTGAAGTCCAGCTGGGTGATCTCCACCCGGACGTCGGGCCGCGCGCGGCGGTAGGCGTTGATCGCGGCCGGGGTCAGCTCCGCCGAACCGTGGCCCATGATGCCCACCCGCAGCGGCCGGTCCGCCGCGCCGGTGCGCGGGTGGGTCACCTCGGCCAGGTCGTCGAGGGCCGCGTTCGACGCGGCCAGCAGGAGGCGCGCGTGGCCGGTCAGGCGCACGCCCGCGGGGGTGGGCACGACGGGGCTCGCGCTCCGGTCGACGAGAGTGGTGCCGAGGTCCGTCTCCAGGCGGCGCACGTGCTGGGTGACGGCGGGCGGCGAGAGGAAGAGCCGGGCCGCAGCCCGGCCGAAGTGGCCCTCTTCCACGACCGCGAGGAACGACGACAGAAGTCGCAGATCGAGCGGCGCGGAAGACATGTCTCCCAGCGTAGACCCGGAGGTCACGGGGGTGCGCGGGGTCTTCACGAATCATGAACGCAGGCGGCGCGCGGGCTTGCGGCCCGCTTACAACTGGCCGTCATGAGCATCACCACGCAGACCCCGGGGCGCCCCGGAACCGCCCCGCCCGCCGCCCCGCGCGGACCCGGACACGGCGTGCGGGCGGCCTGGATCATGACCGCCTCCGGCTGGAGCGCCAACCAGTTCTCCGCGCTGCTCGGCGCCTACCGCTCCGAACTCGGCCTCTCCGAGTCCGCCGTCACCGGGCTCTTCGCGCTGTACGTCGTGGGACTCGTCCCCGGCCTCCTCATCGGCGGCCCGCTCGCCGACCGGGCCGGACGCAGGCCGGTCGCGCTGACGGCACTCGCGCTGAACCTGCTGTCCACGGGGGTGCTGATGCTGGGCGCGGAGGCCACGGGGTGGCTGTGGGCCGGAAGGTTCCTGACGGGGATCAGCGCGGGGGCGCTCCTCGCGGCGGGCAGCGCGTGGATCAAGGAGCTGTCGTCGCCTCCCCACGCGGCCGCGGGCCCCGCGGCGTCGCGCCGGGCGGGCCTCTACGTCTCGGCGGGCTTCGCCTTCGGCGGCCTCGTGGCGGCGCTGATCGCCCGCTGGGCGGCGGCGCCGATGGTCACGGCGTACGTACCGCACGTGCTGCTGGCCGCGGGGGCGGGCCTCGCCGCGCTGAGCGCACCGGAGACGGTGAGGCGGCACGGCGGAGACCGCGGTCACGACGGCGGCACCGGAGCCCCGACCGGCACCGGGCCCCGGTTCCGTCGCGCGATCCTGCCCGTGGCTCCCTGGGTCTTCGCCGCGCCGAGCATCGGTTTCGCGACGCTGCCCGGGCTCGTGCACGGCGGGCTCGTCTACGCCGGGGTGGCCACCGCCGTCGTGCCCGGGGCGGGGCTGCTCGTGCAGCCGGCGGCGCGGCGGGTGGCGCGGCGCCACCGGCTCGCCACCGCCGTCGTCGGGCTGCTCGTCGTCGCCGTCGGGTTCGGCGCGGCCGCTCTCGCGGTGCGGGAGGTCAGCCCCGTGCTCGGCCTCGCCGCCGCCGCGGTCCTCGGCGCGGGGTACGGCTTCGTGCTGACGTACGGCCTCACGGAGGTCACCGCCCTGGCGCCGCCGCACCGCCTGGCCCGGCTCACCGCGTACTTCTGGACGGCCGCCTACGTGGGCATGCTCGCCCCGTACGCCGTGTCGCTCCTGTCCGGCGTGGCGCCGCCGCCGGTCCTGTTCACCGCGGCCGCCGCCCTCGCGGTCCTCTCCTGCGCCCTCTTGACCGGTCTCGCGAAGCGGGCACCCGCGCCCCGGTCCTCGCCGGCTTTGTATGGTCGGCGGGCGCCATCCACCGAAAGCGGCACCTGCGAGAGGCACCACCATGACCACCGAGCTGAGCCCCGACACCCAGGCCCTGGCCGGGCTGCTTGAGCAGGCCCGGAAGGAGTACGACGAACTCGCGGGGCGCGGCCTCGCCCTCGACCTGACCCGGGGCAAGCCCGCGCCGGAACAGCTCGACCTCAGCGAGGACCTGCTGAGCCTGCCCGGTGGGCGGCACACGGCCGCCGACGGGACGGACGTGCGCAACTACGGCGGGCTCCAGGGGCTGCCCGAGCTCCGCGAGATCTTCGCGGAGCTGCTCCAGGTGCCCGTGGGGCAGCTCCTCGCGCTCGGCAACTCCAGCCTGGAGCTCATGCACGACTGCCTCGTGCACGCCCTGCTCGGCGTGGTGCCCGGCGCCGCGTCGCGCTGGGCGGACCAGGAGCGGATCGCGTTCCTGTGCCCCGTGCCCGGCTACGACCGGCACTTCGCGCTCTGCCAGCGCTTCGGCATCGACATGATCCCCGTGCCGATGACGGCCGACGGCCCGGACATGGCCGAGGTGGAGCGGATCGCCGCGGAGGACCCCGCGGTCAAGGGCATCTGGTGCGTGCCGAAGTACAGCAACCCGGACGGCGTCGTCTACAGCGACGAGACCGTGGCGCGGCTCGCCGCGATGCCCACCGCCGCGCCCGATTTCCGGATCTTCTGGGACAACGCGTACGCCGTCCACCACCTCACCGACGAGCCCGCCGAGATCGCCGACCTGCTCGCCGCCTGCGCCGCGGCCGGGCACGAGGACCGGGCGTTCGTCTTCGGCTCCACCTCGAAGATCACCGCGGCGGGTGCGGGCGTCGCGTTCTTCGGCTCCTCGCCCGCCAACGTGAAGTGGCTGCTCGCGGCCAACCAGAAGCGGTCGATCGGCCCCGACAAGATCAACCAGCTGCGGCACGTGATGTTCCTGAAGGACGCGGAGGGTGTGCGGGCGCACATGGAGCGCCAGCGTGCGCTGCTGCAGCCCAAGTTCGAGACGGTCGCCCGGATCCTCGGCGCGGAGCTGGGCGGCACGGGTCTGGCCACGTGGACCTCGCCCAAGGGCGGTTACTTCGTGACCCTCCGGGTTCCGGACGGCTGCGCCGAGGAGGTCGTGCGTCTCGCTGCCGCGGTGGGGATCGTGTTGACGCCGGCCGGGGCGACGCATCCGTACGGTGACGATCCTCGGGACGGCGTTATTCGTATCGCGCCCAGTTACCCGGGGCTCGAGGAGCTGGAGCAGGCGATCGAGGGGCTGACGGTGTGTGTTCGGCTCGCGGGGTACGAGCGGCAGGCCCAGCTCGCCCGCTGAGTCCGTCCGGAGGTGGGCGGGGACCTGTGCGGGTCGGTCGTGGCTGGTCGCGCAGTTCCTCGCGTCCCTGGGGTGGACCCCGTGTTTGGCCCGTGCGGGTCGGGCGTGGCTGGTCGCGCAGTTCCTCGCGCCCCCTATCGGGGCTGGTCGCGTACTTTCTCGCGCCCGCTGCCTGGGGTGGTTGCGCAGTTCCCCGCGCCCCTGCCGGGGCTCTCGGAGCGTTCCAGGAAGGGGGTGAGCAAGCCCGGTACCGTGCGGTCCGCGAACGTGAGGGCCTCCGGTTCGGCTACGTCGTACGCCGCGTAAGCCTGCGCGCCCGCTGACGTCGTCGCGCTCAGGGTCACCAGGCCCGCCCGGCGTTGCAGCACGGACTGCTTGACGGTCCAGCCGATCACCCCGCCCCGGCGCAGGGCCACCGTCGAGCGACGCAGCGTGCCGGAGCGCACCACGAGGTAGTCGCCGTCGAGCGCGTGCCCCAGGCTGCGGTACGCGTCGTACGCGAGCGCCACCGCGAGGGGGGTCAGGAGCGCTGCGGTCCCGGCTCCCCAGTAGATCAGCACCGGCACGTCAAGGAGCGCGCCGAGCAGGGCCAGGACGAGCGCGGGCGTCAGCGCCGCCGACACCGCCCAGCGGATCCGCCGCGACCGTGCCGCCCGCGGATGCGGCGTGAGCCGCGCGGCGGTGGGCGTCACCGGCTCCCGCAGCACGCGCGCCGCCACCTCACCGGCGAGCGCGCGCGGCGCGGCGGGCAGCAGGGTGCTCGGGCCCGCCTGGTCCTCCTCGTCGCGGCGGGAGAGGCCCGTGGCGACCGCGTCCACGCGGGCCGCCCCGGACAGCCGCAGGCCGAGCGGCTCCACCACGTCGACGCCGCGCAGCCTGGCCTCCTCCAGGGAGACCGAACGGGTCGTGAAGAGCCCGCGCCGCACCCGCAGCGTGCCGCCGGGCTCCCGTTCGAGGCGGTAGCCCCACCACATCTCCACCCACAGCCCCAGAGCCCCCACCGACCCGGCAGCGAGCGCCCCCGCGGTCAGCGCGAGGACCATGCCCGCGACCGACATCCCGCGAAAGGCGTCACCCACCTGCTCGATGACCTCTTCCTGCACCCCGAACCACTCGCTGACCTGCATCACCGCCCCGCCCACCGCGGCCGCGAGCGCCGAGGTGACGAAGGACAGCGGGGCGTAACGGATCCAGCGGAGATCGAGCGCGGCGATCGTGCCCTCGGCGGCGGAGACGTCGCCGGAGGCCGTGCGGCGCAGCAGCTCGCGCCGCAGCCGTTCGCCCTCCGCCCTGCGCACGGCGCGGAGTTCGAGCGTGGCCTCCTGGCCCGCGCTCTGCTCACCGGTGCCGATGCGGACCTCGACCAGGCCGAGGACGCGCAGCAGCGGATGGGCGACGAGGTCGACGGAGCGTATGCGTTCCCTGCTGAGGGAGCGGTGCTTGGCGAAGAGGATGCCGCTGCGCAGCTCGGCGCGGACGGGCCCGATGCGGTAGCGGCTGTGCCGCAGCCGCAGCGCGTCGATGCCCACGCCGCTCGCGATCAGCAGCAGGCTCAGGCCCACGGCCCAGGCGATCACGGGCCCCATGGCCACCCAGCCCTGGAAGCTGAGCGTCACCGGCAGGCCGACGGCGGTCACCACGCCGCCGGTCATCTGAACGGTGACGAGCAGCGAACGCCGGTCGAGCCGCCGCCAGTCGTGCTCCTCGGCGGCCTCCGCGAGCCCGCTCACGTCGCGTCGCCCGGTGTCGCCTGGGTGACCAGGGCGAGCCGCTCGGCCAGTTCGGCCGCGGTCGCGTGGTCGAGGCCCTTGATCTTGAGGGCGCCCTTGGCGGACGCCGTGGTGACCGTGACGGTGGAGAGCCCGAAGACGCGCTGGACGGGCCCGCGCGTCGTGTCGACGGTCTGCAGCCGCGACATCGGCGCGATCCGGCCCTCGGTCCAGAAGAAGCCGGTCCGTACGTACACCGCGTGGTCGGTGACCTCCCAGCGGTGCACCTCGTACCACCACAGCGGCAGCAGCACCCCGGCGAGCAGACCGCCCGCCGCGAGCACCGCGGCGGGCAGCAGCAGCCAGAACCTGGCCGGCGCGATGAGCGCCCCGAGCAGGCCGAGGAGCGCGACCGGGGCGGCGGCCGTCAGCAGCAGCTGGGTGCGCCACCAGGCGACGGCACGGCGGTCCAGGGGATGGCGCGGCGGCCGCAGCCGCACGCCGGTCCCCTCGTCCGCCGCTGCTCTCCCGGCTCCTTGGTCAACAAGCATGAGACGAAAGGTACTTGGTTGCCCGAGATGCCTGCTCACCGGCTGTAGTCGGACTCGGCCGAGCGTCGACCGCGTCCGGTGCGCGGTGCCGCGTCCGGTGCGCGGTGCCGCGTCCGGTGCTCAGCGCCGCGTCCGGTGCTCAGTGCTGCTGCGGCTTCTGCGGCGTCGCCTCGCTCGGCCGCACGATGACGTGCCCCTCGCCCTCCAGCTTCAGCTGGACCGCCTCGCCCGAGCCGCCGCGGATCATCGACCCGATGGACTGCGAACGGTGCAGGGACGTGCTGAGGTGGGCGGTCCAGCCGACCACCGCGTCCGTGTCGACGTACACGGGCTGCTGTGGCGAGACGGGGATCACCAGCGGGCTGCCCTCACACATCAGCCCCAGCTGCCCCGCCCCCGTGAACACGCTGTTGAACAGCCCGCCGCCGGTGACCCCCGCGCCCTTCACGGTCTTGATCTCGTACGAGAGGGTCGCGTCGAAACAGAGGACATTGCGGCCGTTGACCGTGAGGACGTCGCCCGGCTCGACGTCGACGATGAAGCAGTTCTGCGCCTCGTGCGCGAACCAGGCCTCGCCCTGGCCGCGCACGGCCATCAACGGCAGCCCCTCCCCGGTCATGGCGCGCTTGAGCATGCCGCCCACGCCCTGCCCCTTGCGCTCGAACTGCAGGTTGCCCCGGTAGGCGATCATCGCCCCCTGCCGGGCGAACATCTCGCCGTTCACCGCGTACTTCACGGACTTGGCGTTCTGCAGGGTCATGCCGGGGGCGTGGGCCGGCTGGGCCATGTGCTCGCTGGAGAACAGATCACTCTTCATGCCCACATCTTGGGCTACGGCCTCGCGCGGGGGAAGCGGTTCCGTGGCTCCCGGACCCCGGCGACGAAGGTGTGCCAGGCGGGGGCGCCGAGCAGAAGGGTGGGGCTCTGCGACCCGATCTTGCTGTCCCGCACGGGAACGATTCCGGGCACGTTGTCGGCGACCTCGACGCACTCGCCGCTGTCGCCGCCGCTGTAGCTGCTCTTGCGCCAGTGGGCAGTGCTCAGGTCGTACTCGCGCATTGTCTGTAGTCCTCCGCCGCGGATCTGATCAGGTCCAGGGATGCCGCCGGTGACATTGCGGTGGCCCTGAGCTGATCGTATGCCGCCTGCATCTGCTTCACCATGACCGGTTCGTCCAGCAGATTTCCCGAAAGGACGCCTTCTGTATAGGCAGTTGGCGGGGCGTCATCGAACTCCATGAGCTTCAGCATCTTGCCCATCCCGGGGTACGCACCGGCCGAGAACGGCAATACCTGCACCATGGCCCGGCGCTCGTGGACCATGGCGATGATGTGGTCCAGCTGGTCGATCATCACCTCGGCGCTGCCGACCGGCGTGCACAGGGTGGCTTCGTGGAGGATCACCCAATACACGGGCCGTGTAGCGTCCCGGAGGATGGATGCGCGGTCCATGCGGGCCCTGACCCGCTCCTCGACGTATTCGTCGGTGGCGAACGGGTGGCTGGCCAGGAACACCGCGCGGGCGTAATCCGGCGTCTGCAACAGCCCCGGGACCACCGCCGGGGCGAAGTCGCAGATTTCCGTGGCCAGCCCTTCAAGCTCCGCCACGTGCGCGAAGTACTCCGCATAGCGGGTCTCTTTGATCAGCTTCCGGCACATCCGCTCGAAAAAGCCGTCGGTTTGTAGGGCCTCATCGATCCGTTCCGCCACATCCAACTGCGGTTTACGAATTGCCTGTTCGAACTGGCCGATGTATCCACCGGAGACGAAGACCCTCGTACCCAGCACGGACTGGCTCAGGCCCGCGTCCTCCCGGCGTCGTTTCAGCTCCGCTCCGAAGAACTCCCACGCCGCCTGCCGTGAACCATTGGCCATGGCCAACCGCCTTCCACTGCCCCGCAGTTGTAGAGGACAGAGTCCTGCCGAGTGTAGGTGCAGTGCGTCACCGTATGTGCGGGAAGAGTGAAATCCGGAGGCGAAGGGGAGCCACGTGAAGGCGGATGGAAAGCATCACGCAGCGGCATGTATCGAACATGCGGAGGAAACCGTGAAGGAATTGCGCGACGCACTCGGTCAGGCGGGAATTACGTTGCCGTCGTTGGGGATCGATCCGGCGACGCTCGCCAGGGAGACGCCCTGTCCGCGCATCGAATTGGGCGGGTGTTCCGCCGACGTCGCGGCCCGGCTCGCCGCCGCCCTGAGGAGGGCGGGATGAACCTCGACCTGCCCGTCGGGGCGTACGTGGTCGACACCCGCAGCGGCCAGGTCGGCCGGGTCATGGGGCACGAGGGGCCGTACGTCCAGCTGCGCCCCTACGGCGGGGGCCGGGAATGGGACTGCGCCCCGGAGGCCGTCCGCACGGCGACCACCGCGGAGCGGCTGCGCGCGGCGACGGCGTACGCGAACGCCAGGAGCCGGGGAGAGGTGCCTTGACGTTCAGCCGTACCAGGTGATGTTGCAGCCCTCCGGGGCGGGCGGGACGGGTCTTCGTACGCTACCGCCCCGGCGGAGGAGGTACAGGGCATACGCGGCGAACCGGGGCCTCCATGGGCACCTGGGCCCGCTGCCCGCCAGGCATACGCGAGAATGGCCCCATGAGTCTGTTCCGCGACGACGGCATCGTGCTGCGCACCCAGAAGCTGGGTGAGGCGGACCGGATCATCACGTTGCTCACGCGCAGTCACGGGCGGGTACGGGCCGTGGCGCGCGGGGTGCGGCGGACCAAGTCCAAGTTCGGGGCGCGGCTGGAGCCCTTCTCCCACGTCGACGTGCAGTTCTTCGCGCGGGGGAGCGAGCTGATCGGGCGGGGGCTGCCGCTCTGCACGCAGAGTGAGACGATCGCTCCGTACGGTGGCGGGATCGTCACGGACTACGCGCGGTACACGGCCGGGACGGCCATGCTGGAGACCGCCGAGCGGTTCACCGACCACGAGGGCGAGCCGGCGGTGCAGCAGTATCTGCTGCTCGTCGGCGCGCTGCGCGTCCTGGCCCGCGGGGAGCACGAGCCCCACCTCGTGCTCGACGCGTTCCTGCTGCGCTCCCTCGCCGTGAACGGCTACGCGCCGAGCTTCAACGACTGCGCGAAGTGCGGCATGCCCGGCCCGAACCGGTTCTTCTCGGTCGCGGCGGGCGGCTCGGTCTGCGTCGACTGCCGGGTGCCCGGCAGTGTCGTCCCGTCGGCGGAGACGCTCACGCTGCTCGGCGCGCTGCTCACCGGCGACTGGGAGACGGCGGACGCCTGCGAGGCGCGGCACGCCAGGGAGGGGAGCGGGCTTGTTTCCGCCTATCTGCACTGGCATCTGGAGCGCGGCCTGCGCTCCTTGAGGTACGTAGAGAAGAGCACGTGAGTTCGTCGCGTGCGGTGAACAGCTAGGTAGGAGAGAGCCCCCCATGGCACGACGCGGAATCCTCGGACGGTCCCGCCGCGAGTACGCGCTTCCCGAGCCCCACCCGTCGGGCGCGCGGCCGCCGAAGATCCCCGGTGAGCTCGTCCCGCAGCACGTGGCGATCGTCATGGACGGCAACGGACGCTGGGCGAAGGACCGCGGCCTGCCGCGCACCGAGGGCCACAAGGTCGGTGCGGAGCGCGTCCTCGACGTGCTGCAGGGGAGCATCGAGATGGGCGTGGGCGCGATCTCGCTGTACGCCTTCTCCACGGAGAACTGGAAGCGTTCTCCGGAGGAGGTGAAGTTCCTGATGAACTTCAACCGCGACTTCATCCGCAAGACCCGCGACCAGCTGGACGATCTCGGGGTGCGGGTGCGCTGGGTGGGCCGGATGCCCAAGCTGTGGAAGTCGGTCGCCAGGGAGCTGGAGATCTCCCAGGAGCAGACCAAGGACAACGACAGGCTCACCCTGAACTTCTGCATGAACTACGGCGGCCGCGCCGAGATCGCGGACGCGGCGCAGGCCCTCGCCGAGGACGTGAAGGCGGGCCGGCTCAACCCGGCCAAGGTCAACGAGAAGACCTTCGCGAAGTACCTGTACTACCCGGACATGCCGGACGTCGACCTCTTCCTGCGCCCGAGCGGCGAGCAGCGCACGTCCAACTACCTGATCTGGCAGAGCGCCTACGCCGAGATGGTCTTCCAGGACGTCCTGTGGCCGGACTTCGACCGGCGCGACCTGTGGCGGGCCTGTCTCGAATACGCCGGGCGCGACCGGCGCTTCGGCGGCGCGATCCCCAACGAGGAGCAGATCGCGAACAGTTGATCAGGGGGTGTGGGGGTACGGGGTACCCCCACACCGAGAAGGGCGGGCGGGTGGGGCGGGCAGGCCCGCGAGGGCGCCGCTCAGGCCGCCGCGCAGGCGGCACACGTGCCGAAGATCTCCACCGTGTGCGCCACGTTCACGAAGCCGTGCTCGGTGGCGATCGTCTCGGCCCACTTCTCGACCGCGGGCCCCTCCACCTCGACCGCCTTGCCGCAGACGCGGCAGACCAGGTGGTGGTGGTGATCGCCGGTCGAGCAGCGGCGGTAGACCGTCTCGCCCTCGTTGGTGCGCAGGGCGTCGACCTCACCGGCGTCGGCGAGGGACTGGAGGGTGCGGTAGACCGTGGTCAGACCGACCGAGTCGCCCTTGTGCTTGAGCATGTCGTGCAGCTCCTGCGCACTGCGGAACTCGTCCACGTCGTCGAGCGCCGCGGCCACCGCCGCACGCTGGCGGGTCGACCTGCCTCGAACCGGGGCTCCCACGGTTGCCTCCTCGCGTCGCGCTCTGGTCTGGGGCCTGCCGGGCCATTGTGCCAGGTCGGGCAGGACGCAGGTCAGGTCTTGGCCATCGGCTGGGCCGGTACCGAGCACTCCGCGGGGTCGCCGGCCGCCTCCGCGGCGGCCACGGCCCGCGCTCTGCGCCTGGCCAGCGGCGTCGCGAGGACCGTCAGGACGATGAAGACGCCGATGGTGAGCAGTACGATCGTCGCGCCCGGCGGGACGTCCTGGTAGTACGACGTGACGGTGCCGCCGAGCGTCACCGCGACGCCGATCGCCACCGCGACCACGAAGGTCACCGCGAAGCTCCGGGTGAGCTGCTGGGCGGCCGCGACCGGCACCACCATCAGCGCGGAGACCAGGAGCAGGCCCACGACCCGCATGGCGACGGTGACGGTGATCGCCGCGGTGACGGCGGTGAGCAGGTTCAGGGCCCGCACCGGCAGGCCGGTGACGCGCGCGAACTCCTCGTCCTGGCTGACCGCGAAGAGCTGGCGGCGCAGCCCGACCGTGACCACGACCACGAAGGCGGCGAGCAGGCAGATCGCCGTGACGTCCTCCTCGGAGACCGTCGAGAGCGAGCCGAAGAGGTACGACTGGAGGTTCGCGTTCGAGCCGCCGGGGGCGAGGTTGATGAACATGACGCCGCCCGCCATGCCGCCGTAGAACAGCATCGCGAGCGCGATGTCGCCGCGCGTCTTGCCGTACCAGCGGATCAGCTCCATGACGACGGCGCCGACCACGGCGACCGCCGTCGCCATCCACACGGGCGACGTCGAGAGCAGGAAGCCGAGGCCGACGCCGGTCATCGCGACGTGGCCGATGCCGTCGCCCATCAGGGCCTGGCGGCGCTGGACGAGGTAGATGCCGACGGCGGGCGCGGTGATGCCGACCAGGACGGCGGCGAGCAGGGCCCGCTGCATGAAGGCGTAGTCGAGGATTTCCATGGCTCTCGCGTCCTCAGGTGAGCAGGCCGGTACGGACCGGCTCCGCGTCGGCGGTGTGCGGGTGGACGTGGTCGTGGCCGGGCAGGGCGTGCTGGCCGACGGCGTGCGGGGGCGGCCCGTCGTGCAGGACGCAGCCGTCGCGCAGCACCACGGCGCGGTCGATCAGCGGTTCCAGGGGGCCGAGTTCGTGCAGGACGAGCAGGACGGAGGCGCCCTGGGCGACCTGTTGGCGCAGGGTGGCCGCGAGGACCTCCTGGCTGGCCAGGTCGACGCCCGCCATCGGCTCGTCCATGATCAGGAGTTCCGGTTCGGAGGCCAGCGCGCGGGCGATGAGGACCCGCTGGTGCTGGCCGCCGGAGAGGGCGTTGACGGAGTCCTTGGCGCGGTCGGCGAGGCCGACGAGGTCGATGGCGCGGGCGACGGCCGCGCGGTCGGCCTTGCGCAGCACGCCGAAGCGGGCGCGGGAGAGCCGCCCGGAGGCGACGACCTCGCTGATGGTGGCGGGCACGCCGCCCGCGGCGGTGGTGCGCTGCGGGACGTACCCGACGCGGGCCCAGTCGCGGAAGCGGCGGCGCGGGGTGCCGAAGATCTCGACGTCGCCGCCGCTGACGGGGACCTGCCCTATGACGGTGCGCACGGCGGTGGACTTGCCCGAGCCGTTGGCGCCGAGGAGGGCGACGACCTCACCGCGGCGCACGGTGAGGTCGATGCCGCGAAGGACGGGGCGCGAGCCGAGCTCGGCCGTCACGTCGCGCAGGGATATGACGGCTTCGCCGGTGTGGGGCTGCTTGCTCATGGCGCGTGCCTCCGTAGCCGCGGGGGAGTCGGTCACTTGGCGCCCAGGGCCTTCTGCAGGGCCTTGAGGTTGGACTCCATGACCTGGATGTAGTCGGTGCCCTTGGAGTCGTCGGTGATGCCCTCGATCGGGTCGAGCACGTCGGTCTTCAGGCCGGTGTCCTTGGCGAGGGTCCGCGCCGTCTCGTCGCTGACGAGCGTCTCGTAGAACACCGTGGTGACCCCGTCGGCCTTCGCCATCTTCTGGAGCTCCCTGACGCGCTTGGCGCTGGGCTCGCCCTCGGGGTCGAGGCCGCTGATGGCCTCCTCGGTCAGGCCGTAGCGCTCGGCGAGGTAGCCGAACGCGGCGTGCGTGGTGATGAAGACCTTGGAGTCGGTGTCCTTCAGGCCGTTCTTGAAGGACGTGTCCAGGCCACCGAGCTTCTTCACGAGCTTCGCGGTGTTCTTCTCGTACGTCGCCGCGTTGTCCGGGTCGGCCTTCTCCAGGGCCTTGCCGACGCCCTCGGCGACCTCCGCGTATTTCACGGGGTCGAGCCAGATGTGCGGGTCGGCGCCCTCGTGGGAGTGGTCGTGGTCGTGCCCGTCGTGCTCCTCGGCGTGCCCGCCGACCTCGTTGCCGTGCTTCTCCGTGCTCGTGAGGGAGGCGGCGTCGACCTTGGTCTTGATGCCGGACTGGTCGATCGCGTCGTCCACGGCGGGCTGCAGGCCCTTGAGGTAGAGGGCGACGTCGGAGTCCTCGAGAGCGCCGCGCTGCTTGGCGGAGACGTCGAGGTCGTGCGGCTCCTGGCCGGGCTGGGTGAGGCTGGTGACGGAGACGTGGCCGCCGCCGATCTGCTCCGCCAGGTACTGCATGGGGTAGAACGACGCCACGACGTCCAGCTTGCCGTCCTTGTCGGCCGCGGAGGAGGTGGAGCAGGCCGTCAGCGCGGTGAGGCCGAGGACCGTGGCGGAGGCAAGGGCGGCGGTGGGTATGAGGCGTCGTACGTTCATGACACTCATTTTCAACAAAAGTGGAAACGATTGTCAACAAGGCCTCCTGCGGGGAGCTCGGCGGGCACCCTCGGGGCAGCTCGTGAGGAACCGATTTGATTAGGGGGGTAAGGCCGCCGGTAACCTGAAGCATTCGCTCCCGAAGCGCCTAACCATGCTTCGTCCGCCGTCGTAATGAAGAGAGCACCGTGGCCGCCGACAAGATCGACACCATCGTCAGCCTGAGCAAGCGCCGTGGCTTCGTTTTTCCCTGCAGTGAGATCTACGGCGGACAGCGCGCCGCCTGGGACTACGGACCGCTGGGCGTCGAGCTGAAGGAGAACCTCAAGCGCCAGTGGTGGCGCTACATGGTCACCTCGCGCGAGGACGTCGTCGGCATCGACTCGTCGGTGATCCTGGCCAGCGAGGTCTGGCAGGCCTCCGGCCACGTCGCGACCTTCTCCGACCCGCTCACCGAATGCCTCTCCTGTCACAAGCGCCACCGCGCCGACCACCTGGAAGAGGCCTACGAGGCCAAGCACAACCGCCCGCCGGCCAACGGCCTTGCGGACATCAACTGCCCCAACTGCGGTACCAAGGGCCAGTTCACCGAGCCCAAGCAGTTCTCCGGCATGCTCGCCACGCACCTCGGCCCGACCCAGGACACCGGCTCCGTCGCCTACCTGCGCCCCGAGACCGCGCAGGGCATCTTCACCAACTTCGCCCAGGTCCAGCAGACCTCGCGCCGCAAGCCGCCGTTCGGCATCGCGCAGACGGGCAAGTCCTTCCGCAACGAGATCACGCCCGGCAACTTCATCTTCCGCACCCGCGAGTTCGAGCAGATGGAGATGGAGTTCTTCGTCAAGCCGGGCGAGGACGAGCAGTGGCAGGAATACTGGATGGAGCAGCGCTGGAACTGGTACACCGGCCTGGGCCTGCGCGAGGAGAACATGCGGTGGTACGAGCACCCGAAGGAGAAGCTCTCCCACTACTCCAAGCGCACCGCTGACATCGAGTACCGCTTCCGCTTCGGCGGCAGCGAGTGGGGCGAGCTGGAAGGCGTCGCCAACCGCACGGACTACGACCTGACGGCGCACTCCAAGGCGTCCGGCCAGGACCTGTCGTACTTCGACCAGGAGGCCGGCGAGCGCTACACCCCGTACGTCATCGAGCCCGCGGCCGGTCTCGGCCGCACCATGCTCGCCTTCCTCCTCGACTCCTACTTCGAGGACGAGGCGCCCAACGCCAAGGGCAAGATGGAGAAGCGCACGGTCATGCGCTTCGACCACCGCATCGCCCCGGTGAAGGTCGCGGTCCTGCCGCTCTCCCGCAACCCGGAGCTGTCGCCGAAGGCGAAGGGCCTGGCCGCCGCCCTGCGGCAGAACTGGAACATCGACTTCGACGACGCGGGCGCCATCGGCCGCCGCTACCGCCGCCAGGACGAGATCGGCACGCCGTACTGCGTGACCGTCGACTTCGACACCCTCGACGACAACGCCGTGACGGTGCGCGAGCGCGACACGATGAAGCAGGAGCGCGTCTCCCTCGACCAGATCGAGGGCTACCTCGCCACGCGCCTCGTGGGCTGCTGACGCTCGTACGTTTCCGGCGTGAACGCCGCGGGAAGCCCCCGGTTCCGGGTTATGGAACCGGGGGCTTCTGTGCACACTGAGGCGCATGCCTCCACGGACCACGAGCAGGGTCAGACGATGGGACCAGCACGGACGCGAGCACGTCGTCCAGGTCCAGAAGGCGGGTGTGCAGCGGGAGTTGAGCTGTGACACCTGCGGCTGGCGCAGGAAGGCGCAGTTCCTGCCGTGGCTCAAGGCGGAGGAGCACCTGGCCGGGGAGCACCAGGCGACGGTGGATCCGGCGGCCCCGGCGTCGTAGGGGCCGCGCCGACCGCAGCCGGTCGGCTAGCCCTGGGACCACGCGGCCACCGGCAGGGACAGATAGACGCCGAAGTCGTCGCACCCGGTGGCCGCGCGGATCCCGTCGTGCAGGTGGTCCACCCGCTCCTGCCGGTTGCCGGCCCGGCTCTCGAACCACTTCGACCGCACCTCGATCACGAAGTCCAGGCCGCTGCGGTCCCACGGCCCGAGCTCCTTGAACCGCAACTCCACGTCGCCCGGCTGGAGATCGCCGTCGTACGGCTCCTCGGGGCACTCCACCGCCAGGGACACCAAGTGGGGGAGGACCGCACCGAGTTCGCGGAGCGTCGCTTCGGGGATGTGGGGGGCGTAGGTGATCTCGACGAGCGGCATGGGATCACCCTACCCAGCGCCGTGACGCGGGCCTCGGGCGCGCAGGCCCCGCAGCGTCAGGTCGAGCACCGCGGCGAACGCGTCCTCGATGCCGGGGCGCGACCAGTGGGCGGCGTACGCCGGGTCGTGGAAGCGGGACGTGGCGTCGAAGACCGCCCGCGCCGTGACGGCGGGGTCATCGGACGCGAAGTCGCCGCTGTCCACGCCCTGTTGGACGATGGCCGTCAACTGTCCCGTCAGGTCGGCGATGTGGTCGTCCACCACGTCGCTGTTCTCGTCGACGAGCACCGAGTACGTGGCGAACAGTTCGGGGTCGTCCCCCGCCTTGTGCTGCTTGGCCTCGAAGAGGCCCGCGAGCCACTGGCGGAGCTTCGCCTCGGGGGGCTCGGAGCCGGTGACGACCGCCGAAAGCGCCCGCGACGTACGGTCCAGCCAGCGCCGCGTCACCGCACCGCGCAGCTCCGACTTCGTACGGAAGTGGCGGTACACCGTGCCGTGGCTCACCCCGAGGGCGCGGGCCACGTCGACCACCGTGGCCTTGGCGGCGCCGTGCCGGCGCAGCACCTCCTCGGTCGCTTCGAGAATGCGCTCGGGGGTCAGGGGAGCCGCGGTTGCCATGGCATAGACCGTACCCGTGGGCGGCTCAGTGCTCGCTGTCGAGGTGTGCCATCTGCGCTTCCGGGTAGCGCGCGCCGGCCGCCGCGTCCGCGGGCACGGCCGCCTCGATCGCCGCCAGGTCCGCGTCGTCGAGCGTCACGTCGAGGGCGCCGAGTGCCTCGTCGAGCCGGTCCCGGCGGCGCGCGCCGACCAGCGGCACGATGGCCGCGTCGTGGCGGGGGCCCTGCGCGAGCACCCAGGCGATGGCGGTCTGCGCGACACTGACGCCCTTCCGGTCCGCGATCTCGCGCAGGGCGTCGACCAGGTCCAGGTTGCGGTGGAGGTTCTCGCCCTGGAAGCGGGGGCTCATCGAGCGGAAGTCGGTGGCGGCGAGCTGCCGGTCGCGGGTGAAGTGGCCGGAGATCAGACCGCGCGAGAGCACGCCGTACGCCGTGACGCCGATGCCGAGCTCGGCGGCCGTCGGCAGGATCTCCGCCTCGATGCCGCGCGAGATCAGGGAGTACTCGATCTGCAGGTCGGAGACGGGGGCCGTGGCCGCCGCGCGGCGGAGCGCGTCGGCGCCGACCTCGGAGAGGCCGATGTGCCGGACGTACCCCTTCTCGACCAGCTCGGCGATGGCGCCGACGGTCTCCTCGACCGGGACGTGGGGGTCGAGGCGGGCGATGCGGTAGACGTCGATGTGGTCGACGCCGAGGCGCTGCAGCGAGTACGCGGCGAAGTTCCTGACCGCGGCCGGGCGGCCGTCGTACCCCGACCAGCCGCCGTCCGGGTCGCGAAGGGCGCCGAACTTGACGCTGGTCAGCGCCTGTTCGCGGCGGGCGGCAGGGGCGGTGCGCAGGGCCTCGCCGATCAGCAGTTCGTTGTGGCCCATGGCGTAGAAGTCGCCGGTGTCCAGGAGGGTGACGCCCGCTTCGAGGGCCGCGTGGATCGTCGCGATGGACTCGGCGCGGTCCGCCTCTCCGTAGAGCGCGGACATGCCCATGCAGCCGAGGCCGAGGGCGGAGGTGCGGGGGCCGGTGGTTCCGAGAGTGAGAGTACGCATGCGTCCACCATGACATGACAGATAACAGATTTCAATATCTGTCATCTGTCATCCACCATCTCTCATCCGCACCTGTCATCCGCCACCTGTCGTGTCATGCCTCACGTCCGCGGCAGCCGCAGGCTCAGCAGGGCCAGGCAGAGCAGCCCCGCGAACTGCACTCCGAGCGCGGTCACGAACGCGTCCCGCATGCCGAGGTCCGGTACGAGCGCCAGGAAGAGCGAGCCGACCGTCGCCACTCCCACGGCCAGGCACGACTGCTGCACGGTCGCGGCGAGACCGCCGCCCGCGCCCGCCCGCGCGGCGGGCACGGCCGCGAGCGCGATCCGGTAGTAGAGCGCGAGCTGGACGCCCTGTCCGGCGCCGCACAGCAGCAGCCCCGGCGCGAGGGCGAGCGGCGTGAGCCCGGACCACGACGTCCACAGCACCGTCAGGCCGAGCACCGCGAGACCCGCGGCGTGCACCAGGGCGGCCCGGGTCATCGCACGGGTGCCCCAGCGGCGCATCAGGCGCGGCACCAGCACCGACGCGGGGATCTGCGTCAGGCCCATGGGGACCACCGTCAGGCCCGCCCGCAACGCCCCGTAGCCCAGCCCCTGTTGGAGGACGATCGCGAACCCGAACATGAAGCCGCTGAACCCGATGAAGATCGGCAGGCCGAGGGCCAGGCTCCTGCGCACGGCAGGCTCGCGGAGCAGTGAAGGGGGCAGCAGCGGACTGCCGCCGGTGCGCTCGGCGCGGCTCTCCACGGCCCCGAAGGCGCAGCCGAGCAGCGGGGCGGCGATCAGCAGGAGCACGGACCACAGCGGCCAGCCCGTCGCGCGCCCCTCGGTGAGGGGCAGCAGGAGCGCGGTCAGCGCCCCGGCGAACAGGACGGTGCCGAGGACGTCGCTCCGCGCGGGCCGCTCGGCGCGGCTGTCCGGCACCGTGCGCGCCCCGGTCACCACGGCCGCGAGGGCGATCGGCACGTTGACGAGGAACACCGCGCGCCAGCCGGTGCCGCCCGGATCCGCGGCGACCAGGGCGCCGCCGAGCGCCTGGCCGAGCAGGCCCGCGACACCGCTCACGGCGCCGTACAGGGCGACGGTCCGCGCCCGCCGCTCGCCGCGCGTCGTGGCGTGGATGGTGCCGAGCACCTGCGGGAGCATCAGCGCGGACGCGGCGCCCTGCGCCACCCGCGCGCCCACCAGCCACCATGCGCCGGGCGCGAGCCCGCAGGCCAGCGAGGTCAGCCCGAAGGCGGCCACGCCCCAGAGGAAGAGCCTGCGGCGCCCGTACGTGTCGCCGAGCCGGCCGCCGAGGACGAGCAGCACGGCGTACGCGACCGCGTAACCCGCGACGACCATCTCCAGGGTGGCGGGGGAGGCGTGCAGGTCGCGCTGGATGCTGGGCAGCGCGACGTTGACGACGAAGAAGTCGACGCTGGAGAGGGAGGCGCCGAGGAGGACGGTGAGGAGGGCGAGGGGGGTCAGGGCGGCGGGTGGGGGTGCGGGTGTGGGTGTGGGGGTGTGGGCGGGTGCGGGCGCTTTGTTCGTTGCGTGGGTCACGAATATGACGATGTTCGAGCCCGCAGAGGGGTACCAGAGTCTTCTTATCCTGGTACCAGGCGAACCTGGAAACAGGCTGCGGTATGCGCCAACCTTGGGTGGTGACCGTTACAGCCGTCCCGGCAGGACCGGGCGCCGACATCCGCCGCCGAGAACTCGCCGCCTTCCTCCGCAGCCGCCGCGAGCGCGTCACGCCCGAGCAGGTGGGCCTGCCCCGCGGCGCCCGCCGCCGTACGCCGGGACTGCGCCGCGAGGAGGTCGCGCAGCTCGCCTGCGTGGGCGTCACCTGGTACACGTGGCTGGAGCAGGCTCGGCCCATCAAGGTGTCGGCGCAGGTCATCGACGCGATCGCCCGCGCCCTCCTGATGGACCCCGGCGAGCGCGCGCACCTCTTCGCGCTCGCCGGGGCCGTCGACCCCCGCCCCGAGGCGGAGCGCACCGCCCTCTCCGCCGAGGTCCGGCGCCTGATCCGCCGCCTGTGTCCCTACCCGGCCACCGTGCAGAACGGCCGCTACGACGTCCTCGCCCACAACCGCTCCTGGACGCACGTCTTCGGCGACTTCGACGCGATGGCGCCCCGCGACCGCAACTGCCTCTGGCTCCTGGCCACCAGCGAACGCTGGCGCGAGACGTTCATCGACCGCGACGAGATGCTGCGCGACCTGGTCGCCAAGTTCCGCGGCTCCATGACCGAGCACGGCGCCGAACCGGCCTGGAGGGAACTGCGCGACCGGCTGGCCGGGGCCTCCGCCGAGTTCCGCGAGCTGTGGGAGCGGCACGAGGTGGCGACCATGTCGCCGCACGTCAAGCGCTATCAGCACCCCCAGGTCGGCCTGCTCCGCCTGGAGCACCGGATGCTGTGGACGGCCCCGCTGGTGCAGGCGCACCGCTTGATCGCGTACGTACCCGCCGACGACGTGACGGAGGAGCGTCTGGAGCGCCTGGCGGAGCTGTCGGGGAGCGACGCCGGGGGAGCGCGGGACGGGTGCTCGGGGAGTGTGGGACGGCCGCCCGCGGAGTGAGGGACAATGAAGGGTCCTGTCGTACGTTCCGGAGATCATCGATGCCGTCCCAGCCGCAGCCCCTGTCGATCGGCCCGCACACCGTGCAGCCGCCGGTCGTGCTCGCCCCCATGGCGGGGATCACGAACGCGCCGTTCCGGACGCTGTGCCGGGAGTTCAGCGGAGGCAAGGGCCTCTTCGTCAGCGAGATGATCACCACGCGCGCCCTGGTCGAGCGCAACGAGAAGACCATGCAGCTGATCCACTTCGACGAGACCGAGAAGCCCCGGTCCATCCAGCTGTACGGCGTCGACCCCGCGACGGTCGGCAAGGCGGTCCGCATGATCGCCGAGGAGGACCTCGCCGACCACATCGACCTGAACTTCGGCTGTCCCGTCCCCAAGGTCACCCGCAAGGGCGGCGGCTCCGCGCTCCCGTACAAGCGCCCCCTGCTCCGCGCGATCCTGCGCGAGGCCGTCGCGGGCGCCGGTGACCTGCCGGTCACCATGAAGATGCGTAAGGGCATCAACGACGAGCACATCACCTTCCTCGACGCGGGCCGGATCGCCGTCGAGGAGGGCGTCACGGCGATCGCCCTGCACGGCCGCACCGCCGCCCAGCACTACGGCGGCACCGCGGACTGGGACGCAATCGCCCGCCTCAAGGAGCACGTCCCCGAGATCCCCGTGCTCGGCAACGGCGACATCTGGTCGGCCGCCGACGCGGTCCGCATGATGAACGAGACCGGCTGCGACGGCGTCGTCGTGGGCCGCGGCTGCCTCGGCCGCCCCTGGCTCTTCGGCGATCTGGTGGCCGCCTTCGAGGGCACGGGCGCCCCGCAGGCGCCGACCCTGCGCGAGGTCTCGAAGGTCATGCTCCGCCACGCGACGCTCCTGGGCGAGTGGATCGGCGACGAGGCGCGCGGCGTCATCGACTTCCGCAAGCACGTCGCCTGGTACCTGAAGGGCTTCGCGGTCGGCTCGGAGATGCGCAAGCGCCTCGCGATCACCTCCTCGCTCGCCGAACTGGAGGACGGGCTCGGCGAGTTGGACCTCGACCAGGCGTGGCCGGCGGGCGCCGACGGCCCGCGCGGCCGTACGTCGGGCAACAACCGCGTGGTCCTGCCGGACGGCTGGCTCAAGGACCCCTACGACTGCGCGGGCGTGAGCGAGGAAGCCGAACTGGACACGTCGGGCGGCTGAGAACCCGTCGCCGACCGGCTCCGGGAGCCTGCGCCGCCGGTCCGTCAGGCCGTGCGGCGCCGCGTGGCGAGAAACATCCCCGTCGCGCACGCGAGTTCGGCGACGACGAGGCGGGGATGCCGCCAAAGCCCGGAAAGCCTTGCCCGACACGGCACTTGAGCGGCGGCTCGGCACCCTTGCCGAGGTCGAGGCGGTCTCCGCGCAAGCCGTCCTGGAGGCGACGGGCGCACCGCGGGACGCGGCCGAGGTCGCCGCCGCCCTCGCGTCCAGCCACGCACTGGCCACGATGCCGGAAATCACCTGACGTATCCCCGGGCCTACGTGATCATGACCCGATGGACGCTCGTTTCGTAGGTATTCCCGATGTCCCCGGCCTGGCCCGGGTCCCCTCCGTGGCGGTCGTGGTCGACGTCATGCGCGCCTTCACCGTGGCCGCCTGGGCCTTCGCCCGGGGCGCGGAGAAGATCGTGCTCGCCGAGTCGCCGGCCGAGGCCCTCGCGCTCAAGGCCCGGAACCCGGACTGGGTGACCCTCAAGGACGGCCCGCCCGCACCCGGGTTCGACGCGGTCAACTCGCCGGGCCTGCTGCGCTCCGCCGACCTCGACGGACGGACCGTCGTGCAGAAGACCACGGCGGGGACGGTCGGCGCCCTGGCGGTCAAGGACGCGTCGCTGGTGCTGTGCGCGGGCTTCGTGGTGGCGGAGGCGACGGCCCGGCTGCTGCGGGCCCACGGCTGCGACAGCGTCACGTTCGTGGTCACCGGCGAGGACGGACGGGCCGACGAGGACCTGGCGTGCGCCCAGTACATCGCCCGCAGGGCCGCCGGCGCCCCGACGGACGCGGCCGGGTTCCTCCACCGCGCCGCGGCTTCGCGCGCCGCCACCGAACTGTCGACGGGGGTGCGCCAGGGAGCCCACCCCGACGACGTCGCGCTCTGCCTCGAACTCGACCGCTTCCCCTTCGCCATGGCGGCGACCCAGGAGGACTCGCTCACGGTCCTGCGGAGACGCGACGCGGGCCACCGGGCCCGATGACGCACGAAGGGACAGCACCCCCGCACAGGGTGCTGTCCCTCCTCGTGGACCGGAGCCGACGCCGCATCGGTACTGAGGGTCGGGGACACGGCGTCGGCCCCGGAGCTCTACCGGTGGTCGCTGCCCGTCGAGTGCGACGCGGCGCGGCCGGCCTCCAGGCGGGCCACCGGGATGCGGAACGGCGAGCAGGAGACGTAGTCCAGGCCCACCTCGTGGAAGAAGTGCACGGACTCCGGGTCGCCGCCGTGCTCGCCGCAGACGCCGAGCTTCAGGTCGGGGCGGGTCTCGCGGCCCAGCCTCGCGGCGTCCCGTACGAGCCTGCCGACGCCGTCCTTGTCGATCGTCTCGAAGGGCGAGACGCCGAAGATGCCCTTCTCCAGGTACGCCGTGAAGAAGCTCGCCTCCACGTCGTCGCGGGAGAAGCCCCAGACCGTCTGCGTGAGGTCGTTCGTGCCGAAGGAGAAGAACTCGGCGGCCTCCGCGATCTGGTCCGCGGTGAGCGCGGCGCGCGGCAGCTCGATCATCGTGCCGAGCGCCAGCTTCAGCTCGACGCCGGTCGTCTCGACGACCTCCGCGATGACCTGCTCGGCCTCCTCGCGGACGATCTCCAGCTCCTGGACCGTGCCCACGAGCGGAATCATGATCTCCACGCGCGGGTCGCCCTTGGCGGTCTTCCGCTCGGCCGCGGCCTCCGCGATGGCCCGCACCTGCATGGTGAACAGGCCGGGGATGACCAGGCCGAGGCGCACGCCGCGCAGACCCAGCATCGGGTTCTGCTCGTGCAGGCGGTGCACGGCCTGGAGCAGGCGCAGGTCGTTCTCGTTGGCGTCCTTGCGGGACTCGGCGAGCGCGACGCGGACCGAGAGCTCCGTGATGTCGGGGAGGAACTCGTGCAGCGGGGGGTCGAGGAGGCGGACCGTGACCGGCAGGCCGTCCATCGCCTCGAAGAGCTCCACGAAGTCCCGCTTCTGCAGCGGCAGAAGCTCCTTCAGGGCGTCCTCGCGCTCCTCGTCCGCGTCGGCGAGGATCAGCCGCTCGACCATCTCGCGGCGCTCACCGAGGAACATGTGCTCGGTGCGGCACAGGCCGATGCCCTGCGCGCCGAAGCGGCGGGCACGGAGCGCGTCCTCGGCGTTGTCCGCGTTGGCGCGCACCCGCAGGCGGCGGACCCGGTCCGCGTACGCCATGATCCGGTGCACGGCGGCGACCAGCTCGTCGGCGTCGTCGGCGCCCGCGTGCATGCGCCCCTCGAAGTACTCGACGACGGGGGAGGGGACCACCGGCACCTCGCCGAGGTAGACCTTGCCCGTCGAGCCGTCGATGGAGACGGTGTCGCCCTCCTCGACGACGGTGTCGCCCACCGTCATCCGGCGGCGCTTGGTGTCGACCTCCAGGTCCTCGGCGCCGCAGACACAGGTCTTGCCCATGCCGCGCGCCACGACGGCGGCGTGCGAGGTCTTGCCGCCGCGGGAGGTCAGGATGCCCTCGGCCGCGATCATGCCGTCGAGGTCGTCGGGGTTGGTCTCGCGGCGGATCAGGATGACCTTCTCGCCCGAGCGCGACCACTTGATCGCGGTGTACGAGTCGAAGACGGCCTTGCCGACCGCGGCGCCCGGCGACGCGGCGATGCCCCGGCCCAGCTGCTCGACCTTGGCGCCCTCGTCGAAGCGGGGAAACATCAGCTGCGCGAGCTGCGCGCCGTTGACCCGCTGCAGCGCCTCGGCCTCGTCGATCAGGCCCTGGTCCACGAGCTGCGTCGCGATGCGGAACGCGGCACCGGCGGTGCGCTTGCCGACGCGCGTCTGGAGCATCCACAGCTGGCCGCGCTCGATGGTGAACTCGATGTCGCACAGGTCCTTGTAGTGCGTTTCGAGGGTCTCCATGATCTGCATGAGCTGGTCGTACGACTTCTTGTCGATCTGCTCCAGATCGGCGAGCGGCACGGTGTTGCGGATGCCCGCGACGACGTCCTCGCCCTGCGCGTTCTGCAGGTAGTCGCCGTACACGCCCTGGTGTCCCGAGGCCGGGTCGCGAGTGAACGCGACGCCCGTGCCGGAGTCGGGGCCGAGGTTGCCGAAGACCATCGAGCAGACGTTGACGGCCGTGCCGAGGTCGCCGGGGATGCGCTCCTGGCGGCGGTAGAGCTTGGCGCGGTCGGTGTTCCACGACTCGAAGACCGAACGGATCGCGAGGTCCATCTGCTCGCGCGGGTCCTGCGGGAAGTCCCGCCCGGCCTCCGTCTTGACGATCTTCTTGAACTTCGTGACCAGCTTCTTGAGGTCGGCGGCCTCGAGGTCGGTGTCGACCGAGACCTTCTTGGCCTCCTTGGCCTTCTCCAGGGCGTCCTCGAAGAGTTCGCCGTCGACGCCGAGGACGGTCTTGCCGAACATCTGGATGAGCCGGCGGTAGGAGTCCCACGCGAAGCGGTCGTCGCCGGACTGCTTGGCGAGGCCCGTCACGGACTTGTCGGAGAGCCCGATGTTGAGGACGGTGTCCATCATGCCGGGCATCGAGAACTTGGCGCCCGAGCGGACCGAGACGAGCAGCGGGTCGTCGGACTGGCCGAGCTTCTTGCCCATCCTCTTCTCGAGGGCGTCGAGGTGCGCGCTCACTTCGTCCCGCAGCTCGACGGGCTCCTCGCCACTGCCGAGGTACGTCTTGCACGCCTCGGTGGTGATGGTGAAGCCCGGAGGGACGGGCAGCCCGAGGTTGGTCATCTCGGCGAGGTTCGCGCCCTTGCCGCCGAGAAGGTCCTTGAGGTCCTTGTTGCCCTCGGTGAAGTCGTAAACGAACTTCACGGCCTCGGTCGCCTCACTCGTGTGAGCTACATGGGGATCTTTGTTTTCCGACACGGGTCTCGACTCCTCGAGGACTCGGTGGCTGCCCTGACGGCGAGGAACATACCCAGATCGAAGGCGCCTGGGTACGTCCACTTGTGCGTCATGCGGCCGTAACCACCCGTCCGCCGCTAGATCGAAAGTGACTGAGCGGTAGCCGGAGAGACACTCTTGCCTACAACCCTTGAACACTGGATGCGCTCGGACCCCTTAAAACGCTCAGATGAGCGGGCTAAACTCAAATGTGAGTTCACCTCATGAATGATCGAGCATTGGCACTGAGTGCCACCCCTTGGAGAAGTGCAGTCGCCCGTGAAGCGCTCATCTGAGCGCAAGGCCTATCAGGGGTGGCGAGAATCACGCCGTTTGAAGCGGCCGGATGTCAGTATCCGGACCCCCCGGCGGCGAACCGGAACCATCAGCGGGCTCCCGGGGGCGCGGAGTGGGGCAGGGCTCGCTGGTGGAGCGGTTCGCGGCCGTCGGTGAGGGAGGGGGTTCCGGCCAGATCTCCGGCGAGCGCCGGAACGCCCCGATTCGGCGCCCCGGCTCTCGCGGACCCGCTCATCCGGCACCGCTCCCGCTCCGTTCGCGACCGCCCGTTGTGCCACAACTGCACGTTATTTATCAGCTTTTGCCCGTTGTGCAGTCGCGACCCTAAGGTGGACGACGCACATGACGCGCGGGGCGGGCTCTCTGAAGGAGAGGTGTGGGCATGAGTGACCGGCATCGGCTGCTGGTGCGGGGACGGACGTTCGCGGCCGTCGGCACGGGCGGCGACATCAGCGGCGTCGGGGCGGCGCGCGGCGGTGGCGCCGGCCCGGACGGCCTGTTCGTACGGGACGCGCGGCACCTGAGCCGCTGGCAGCTGACGGCCGACGGGGCCGTCCCCGAGGTCCTCACGCCCGTGGACACCTCGGCCGCGGCCACCGGCGCGGCGCGCTGCGTCCTGGTGCCGCGCGGCGGCCGCCAGGAGCCGCCCGCGTACACGCTCTTTCGTGAACAGGCCGTCGCGGACGGCGCGTTCGTGGAATCGCTGCGGGTCGTGAGCAACCGGCCGGTGCCGTCCCGGGTGCGGATCGAGCTGACCGTGGACGCCGACTTCACCGACCAGTTCGAGCTGCGCGCCGACCACCGTACGTACGCGAAGCCGGGCGCCGTCAGGTCCCGCAGGCCGCTCGACTTCGGCGGGGCGGACGGGGCGGACGGGGCGGACGGGGCGGACGGGGCGCACGGGCCGGACAGGGCGGACGAGACGGGAGGGGCCCGCGAGAAGGGCGTCGGCGGGGTCGAGTTCACCTACCGGCGGGGCGAGTGGTGTTCGCGTACGACCGTCACGACCGACCCCGCACCGGGTGCCGTCGAGGAGACCGGGGCCGGGGCGCGTCGCCTCGTATGGACGCTGGACCTCGACGCGCACGACGCGGTACGGGTGGCACTGCGTGCCGTGGCGCATCCGCACGGGGAGGCCGCCGCGGGCCGGCCGCACTCCCCGGCCGAGGCGGCGCGCCATCTCGCCGCCATCGAGGACGAGTTCGTGTCCGCCGTGACGCCGCCCGCCCGGTGGCCGGAGCTCGCGGACGCCTGCACGCGCGGACTCGCGGACCTCGCCGTCCTCCAGGTGCCCGCCGCGGGCCCGGACGGCGAGGAGCTGAGCGTGCCCGGGGCGGGCGTGCCGTGGTTCCTCACGCTGCTCGGCAGGGACGCCCTGCTGACCTCCCTCTTCGCGCTGCCCTATCTGCCCCGCCTGGCCGCCGCGACGCTGCCCGCGCTCGCCGCGTCGCAGGCCACGGAGGCCGTGCGCAGCGCGGTGGCCCAGCCCGGGAAGATCGTCCACGAGGTGCGGCAGGGCGAACTCGCGCACTTCGGGCAGGTGCCGTTCGGGCGCTACTACGGTTCGGTCGACGCCACCCCGCTCTTCCTGGTGCTGCTCGGCGCGTACACGGAACAGACCGGTGACCCCGCGGCCGCCCGCCGTCTGGAGGCGCACGCGCGGGCCGCCGTCGCCTGGATGCTCGACCACGGCGGGCTCACCTCGCGCGGCTACCTCGTCTACCGCGCGGACGAGGGCGGCCTCGCCAACCAGAGCTGGAAGGACTCGCCCGGCGCGATCTGCTCGGCCGACGGCGTCGGTGCCACGGGGCCCGTCATGGCGGCCGGGGCGCAGGGGTACGCGTACGACGCCCTGCGGCACACGGCCCGCCTCGCGCGGACCGTCTGGGACGACAAGGTGTACGCGGACCTGCTCACGCAGACGGCGGCCGACCTGCGGGACCGCTTCCAGCGCGACTTCTGGATGCCGGACCGGGGCTTTCCCGCGCTCGCCCTGGACGGCGAGGGACGCCAGGTCGACGCGCTGGCCTCGGACGCGGGCCATCTGCTGTGGTCCGGGCTGCTCGACGAGGAGTACGGCGAGGCGGTGGGCCGCCGTCTCCTGGAGCCCGACTTCTTCTCGGGCTGGGGCGTGCGGACGCTCGCGGCCGGGCAGGCCGCGTACCACCCGCTCTCCTGCCACCGGGGCTCGGTGTGGCCGCACGACAACGCGCTCATCGCCCTCGGCCTGGCGCGCTACGCCCTGCGTGACGAGGCACGCGCGGTGGCCCGCGCCCTGGTCTCCGCCGCGACCGCCGCCGGCGGCCGCCTCCCGGAGATCCTCGCGGGCTACGACAGGTCGGTGTATCCGCTTCCGGTCCCGTACCCGCACGCGTGCGAACGGGAATCCCGTTCGGCGGCGGCGCCGTTGGCGTTGTTGACGGCGGTGGGCGGAGCGTAGACAAGTAGCAGGTGGGCTTCAAGTAGTCAACCCTGCAAAGGAGTTGCGCTTGATTCGATCCTTTGTCTCAGTGAAGGCGGTACCTCTGGCCGGGGTGCCGCCTAATTGTTTTTACTAACGTGGATTCTTCGAACTGGTCTGCCTATCCGATAAGTGTGGCTATCACGACCGCGCCGCTGCCAGCATTGCTCCCATTAATAACAAGCCCCTGCGGAACGGGTGTTGACCATCGCATCGATGGTCGGTCGCGCCTTTCCGGAGAGTCTCGGCCATGAGTGAGGCAACGCATGAGTGAGGCGACGAACGACGGGCCGTTTCCCATTCCCGTGTCCCGGGAGCGGCAAGAGGCGTGGATCGAGGCGGTGTTGGCCACCGAGGGGGTCAACCTGCCTCGGGGAGCGTTGGAGAACATTGCCCCCTTCGTGGTCGATCCCGAGGAAACGCTGGGGGAACCCGATGCGCAGGGGGTGCGCAGGCTCAAGGGGGGCTCGGTCCGTCGTATTCGTACGGACGCCGGGGACATGGTCGTAGCCGTCGTCAGGATGCACGGCGTCGGCGGCGTGCAGTGGGGGCACAACGAACGGATCAGCTCGATCTGGCGCTCCGTCGCGGACCCGACGGTCGGCCCCGCGACCGAGGGGACGTTGGCCTCGGTCCGCCCGTGGCGGCGCGTCGACGACGAGGGGAACGAGACGTTCTACGCCGCCCTTCAGAGCTCCGTGGCCAACCGGCACGCGCTGATGATGAACACCGAGGATGCGGCGGACGCGCTGGAGAGGCGTGACCGCGTCCGCCCGTACGACCTGGAGGCCGATCTCGTCCTCAACGGACAGCAGGATCCTGGAATGTATGTTCCCCAACAGGTATGCCTCCAGGAGAATCCCGAGACGGACGCCGACGGCAATCCACTGTATCCCGACGCCTATTGGGGGTGGATGGCTGTTCGAGGGAATAATCGAACACAGAAAAGGCAATCGATTTTTCGTTTGACTTCCGGTGAGGTCCTGGCGGGCGTTCCCCGGGAAAAGCTGGAGCGGGCCGAGGAGGGCGTCATCTGTGACCCCCGCGACTGGCTCCCCGAATTCTCCGCCGTGCTCAACAGGGAGTACGCGGAGACGGACGAGGACGAGCTGGACCCGACGAGCAGCTCACGGGCGCGGCGGGCGGCGGCCATCGCCGTGGTGGACGCGCACTTGGTCGTCGGCACCCCGACCCCACAACGGCTCTACCGCATCGTGCAGATGAACAACCGCCGGGACCACGTGCACCCGCCCCTGGAATTCGACGCCCTCGACCGGTCACGCGCCCTGGGGCGGAGCGTGCTCGGGATGTACGTGGCCCAGCGGGTCATGGACGAGAAGACGGCGGAGGTCCTGTCCGGACTCGCCCCGATCCGCGAACTCCCGGACGCCACACCGGACATGACGGTGTCCGAGCTCCGCGACCTGCGGTCCATGCGGCTGCTCCAGGAGCTCTTTCCGGTGGACCCGCGCCGCCAGCTCCTGCTGCGGCGGGCGCTCAGCGAACATCCGCCGTCCCAGCTGAAGGCGGGGGAGATCAACCAACGGGCCCGTACGTGGTCCGCGTTGACCTCCGAGAGCTACGCCACGCCGTGGAACCCGCGCGTGGGCGAGGTCTTCTCGACCAAGGTCCGGGGCGGCGTCGTGCTCTCCGGGCGCAGGCTGCCTGACCTGCTCGCCACCGCCGACACCGACGAGTCCGCCTTCGAGGAGCTGGTGGCCTACCGGGCCGCGCACTGGCTCGCCTCGTTCGGCATCGTCGAGGCCGACCGGGGCTCGCTCGACGGCCAGGAGGCGTTCAACGACGCGGGGGAGCGGATCCGGCGGTCCCGCAGGACCGTCTCGAACTGCCTCCAGGCCCTGCGCGCCCAGCGGCGGGCGATGGCTGTCGGCGTGCTGAGGGCGCTCGCCTCGGCCATGGACGACGGGGACCGCAAGCCGTGGCGGGTCAGCGGTTCCGGGACGGAACTCAAGGGCCGCGAGATGACGCCGGTCTGGTTCGACCAAGCGTTCCCGAAGGAGACCGGCACGAGGCCGCGCAAGCCCGCGACCCCGGTCCTGCCGAGGCCGTCGGCGCCGATTCCGGTACCGGTATCGGCACCCGCTCACGTATCGGCACCCACGGCCGCATCGGCAACCACATCCGCCCCCGCCCCCGCCCTGGCACCCGCACCCGCCTCCGCACCCGTGACAGTGCCGCTCCCCTCCGCACCACCACCGCCACCGGCCGCCGAAGACTCCCTGGACACCCTGGTGGACCGCGTCGAGGAGCGGATCCAAGGGCTGCACCTCGCCTCCGTCGAGGTCGGCGAGATCCTGGACGCGCTGGCCCAGCGGACCCGCACGGAGACGACGCCGCACCCCATCGCACGCCCCCGCGCCGACACGGCCGTACGCCTCCTGACCCAGACCCTGTCCAGGCTGCGCAAGCTCCCCGAGCGCATGGAGGACCTGGCGGAACCCGTATGACGCCGCGTGGGGCGTCTCAGCCGGAGGGCGTGGGCGGGGACCACACGCCCCTCCACTGCTCGGCGCCCCACGCCTCGTACCGTCCCGCCTCGGTGAAGCCCAGCCTGGCCGCGAGGCGCATCGCGCGGTCGTTGGCGGTTCGGGTGATGAGCGCCACCGGCTCGCCGGGGAGCGCGTCGGCGAACCAGCCGAGCGCCGCCGCGCACGCCTCGGTGGCGTATCCGCGTCCCCATGCCTGGGGCAGGAACAGGAAGCCGAGCTCGGCCTCCCCGGCATCCGGCCCGGCATCCGGACGGACATCGCCGCGCTGCTCCGCCTCGCGCCGGCTGAGCTCGACGGTGCCGATCATCGCGCCGTCGCGCTCCACCACGAAGAGGCCGGGGCGCTGCCCGGGAACCGGGGGTACGGCGCGTTCGAGCTCATCGCGCGGGCGGGGACCGCCGACGTGCGTGCCCACCTCCGGCGAGGCGAAGAGCTCGATGAACGCCGCACGGTCCCGGGCCTCGGACGCGCGGAGCACGAGCCGTTCGGTCTCGATCGGGGCGGGCGGCCAGGTGAGGGACCCGAGTTCAGTCATGCGGGCACGCTACCGCCCGTCCGAGGGCGTCACCGGAGCCGTGTCAGTCGTCGATGCCCGACCGCTCCACCCCCGCCACGATCCACCGCTGGAAGAACAGGAACACCACGAGGAGCGGCACGATCGACACCGCCGCCGCGATGAACAGCTCGTGCAGGCGGATGACTTGGGACGTGGTGAAGGACGCGAGCGCCACCTGCACCGTCCACGCGTCGCGGTCCTGGCCGATCACCAGGGGCCACAGGAAGGAGTTCCAGGCGCCGATGAAGACGATCGTGCCGACGGCCGCGAAGACGGGGCGGGAGTTGGGGACGACGACGCGCCAGTACGTGCGCCAGTAGCCGAGGCCGTCCACCCGCGCCGCGTCCTCCAACTCCCGTGGAAAGCCCAGGAAGTACTGCCGGAAGATGAAGCAGGCGAACGCCGAGAACAGGGTCGGGACGATCAGGCCCCGCAGCGTCGACACCCAGCCCAGCGAGGAGACCAGCACGAAGCTCGGTACGAAGGTGACGGCGGCCGGGACCATCATCGTGCCGAGGATCGCGTAGAAGACCTGGTTCGCGTACCGGTAGGGGATGCGGGCCAGGCCGTACCCGGCGAGCGAGGCGAGGACGAGCGTGCCGAGCGTCGTCGCGACCGCGATCAGCGTCGAGTTGAACAGGGCGCGCGCCATCGGCACCGTCGGGTCGTCGAAGAGCTCGGAGAGGTTCGACCAGTGCAGCGTGGCGGGGAAGAACGTCCAGTCGGGCGACGTGATGTCGTCCTCGGACGCGAGGCCGTTGCGTACGAGGAGGTAGAAGGGGATCAGGAAGAGCAGCGCGAGGGCGACCAGGAGGACGACGCGCAGCGCGCGGCCCGTGCGGACCAGGGCGTCGTCCATGGGCCGGTGCGGAGGTCTCACGGATCGGGGCACGGAAGACTTCGCGGATCGGGACGCGGAAGATCTCACGGGTCGGGACACGGCGCTCAGTCCTCCTTCCTGCCGAGGCCGAACCAGCGGGCCTGGCCGACCGTCACCACCGCGATGATCAGTGCGAGGATCACCGCGCCCGCGCTGCCGAAGCCGAGGTTCTGCTCCTGGCCGAGCGCCGTGTAGTAGAGGTAGACGAGCGGCGGCCGGGCGTAGGGCGGATAGCCCTGGGAGTCCGAGAGCAGGTTGTAGAACTCGTCGAAGGCCTGGAAGGCGTTGATGACGAGGAGCAGCGTCACGGCGACCGAGGTGGCGCGCAGCTGCGGGAGCGTGATGTGGCGAAGGACCTGCCAGCCGGGCCGGGCCCCGTCCACCGCCGCCGCCTCGTAGAGCGTGGGGGAGATGCGCTGGAGGCCCGCGAGGAACAGGATCATGTAGAACCCGGCCTGGAGCCAGAGCCGTACGGTGACGATGACCAGCCAGTACCAGGGCGGATCGGTGGTGGAGAGCCAGGCCGTCTGGTCGGCGCCGAACCAGCCGAGGACCGTGTTGGCGAGCCCGAACCGCACCCCGTTGAAGATCGACAGCTTCCAGATCAGCGCCGCCACGACGTAACTGCACGCCGCGGGCAGGAAGAAGACCGACCGGAAGAACGCCTGCGCGCGGCGCACGCGGTTCACCATCAGGGCCAGCGCGAGCGAGAGGACGAACGTCGTCGGCACGATGAAGGCGGAGAACACCGCGAAGGTGACGAGGCTGTCGGTGAACGCGTCGTTGCGCAGGATCGACGTGTAGTTGTCGAAGCCGATGAAGTCGGTCGGCGAGACCGTGTTGTGGGCGTCGAAGAAGCTGAGGTACACGCTCCAGGCGAGCGGCACGTAGGTGAAGAGTGCCAGACCGAGGGCGAAGGGTCCGACGAACACCCAGAACCACAGCGTGCGGTTCTGGGTCCCCCACACCCGCCTCACGGCTTCTTCTTGGCGCGGTCCAGCTCCGCACGCACCGTGCGCACGACGGACTTCAGCTGACTCTCGGGATGCGCGCCGGACTTGATGATCCGGCTCAGCGCGTCCTGGTAGGCGGTGCGGGCGGCCGGTGTCCACAGCAGCGGCTCCGCGTAGCCGTACTCCGTGGAGTAGCGCACGGCGTCCGCCGCCGGGCCCTCCTTCAGCTTGTCGGCCTTCTTCGCCAGGGAGAGCCTGGCGGGGATGTGGAAGCCGTACGACAGCGCGAAGTCCTCCTGGTACTCGGTCCGGTCGATCCACAGCCACTTCAGGAAGTCCTTCGCCTCCTTCTTGTGGCCGCTGCGGGCGCTCACCGCCGCGCCGTACGAGCCCACGGGCAGCGCGGGCCTGCCGTGCGCGCCGTCGGCGGGCAGCGCGAGCACGCCGAAGTCGTCGCCCAGCTCCTTCTTCACCGCGGGCAGCGCCCACAGCCCGCACCACTGCATGGCGGTCAGCTCCTGCACGAACGCGGACGGGTCCGACCAGTCGGCGGGCGCGCCGAGCAGCAGCGACTTGTCGGCGTACAGCCGGTGCAGTTTGCCGAGGGTACGGGCGGCCGCCGGATCGTCGAAGCCGACGTCGCCGTCCTCGGTGACCGAGGAGAGGCCCGCCGCGTACAGGGGCGTGACGCCGAGGGCGCCCGCCCCGCCGTCGTTGCCGAGGAAGAGGCCCTTCACGTCCTTCGTGGTCAGCGCCTTCGCCGCGTCGACCAGCTCGTCCAGGCTGCGCGGCGGCCGCACGCCCGCCTCGTCGAGCAGGCTCTTGCGGTAGTAGAGCAGGTGCATGTCGACGACCTGCGGGATCGACCAGATCTTCCCGTCGTACGTCTTCGGCGCGAGCACCGCCGGGTTGAAGTCGTCCTTCACACCGTCGAACAGGTCGGTGAGATCGACGACCTGGCCGCGCCGGATCTGGTCCAGGGACGGGCCGTTGACCTCGAAGACGTCGGGCCCCGAGTCGGTGAGCAGGGCCGCCGCGGTCTGCTCGTCGTAGTTGCCGGGGCGCCACTGGACGCGGACGTCCGCCTTCTTGTACGCGGCCGCGTACCGCTTCACTGCCTGCTCGGTGCCCGGCTCGCCGTACTGGTGGTACCACTGCGCGAGCCGTGGCCCCCGGCCGCCCGAACCGCCGCCGTCGCGGCCGGTGTTGGACCCGCACGCGGTGAGCAGCCCGAGTGCCGCGCCCGTCGTGCCCGTCCCGAGCAGTGTCCTGCGGCTGATGGTCATGCTGGTCGTCCCCCTGCGTGATGTCGGACTGCGTGTGCCGGACGGCGTGTGCCGGAACTTCGGTGGCACGGCGTTGTGTGCCCGGCTCAACGATCAACCATGCAGAGGGATTACGACAGGTGTGTTGCGGACGAGTGTCGCCCTTCGGGGCGAAGGGGCCCGGGGCCCGTGCCCGGCGTACTGCGCCCGGTGTCCTGTGTCCTGTGTCAGCGTCGCGTCAAGGTCTCCCCACCGGGTGTATATGCCACGTCAACGGCGGTGACGCGGGGGTGCCGACCTCCTACCGTGCCGCACATGGGACACGACATCACAGAACGGGACGCGGGGACGACGGGGCCGATCCCGGCGGAGCAGATCACGGCGGACCGCGGCTGGGGCGCCGGAGTGCGGTCCGCCGTCTTCTGCGCGTGCGCGCTCTTCGGCCTCGTCCTCCTCATCGACCGGGCCGACGACACGCTCACCCCCGCCCGCACCGGTCTGTGGGCCGGACTCTCCGCGCTGCTCTACCTGGTGCTGCACCCCGCCCGGGTGACCGCGGGCCCCGGCTGGCTCGCGGTGCGGGGGCTCGGGCGCCGCAGGCACGTCTGCACCTGCCTGCTGACCGCCGTGCGGCGCAGCGAGGGCGTCGCCGCCCGCCTCGTCCTGTGCGACTCGCTCGGCAACCGCGTCGAGCTCGACCCGCAGGTCCTCGTGGACAACCCCCTGCTCCTGCACCGCCTCGACACCGGCGCCCGCACCGCGCGGGAGATCGGGCTGCTCACGACCGGCTGCGCCGAGCTGCGGCGGCTGGCCACGCGCGCGGACGAGGCGACGGCCCGAGCCGTCTTCGAGGCCTCCGACCTGCGCTGAGCGGGACCTTCGGCCCTGGGAGCGGGCGGGCGCGGGGGCGGACCGTGGAGCCATGGACGCCCCGCGACACCTTGCCCCCGCCCCGCGGCTTTCCCCTTCCGCCCCGGCCAGTCCGCGTTCCCCTGCCGCCGCACCCTCCGCTCGTGGCACAGTCGTACGTGTGGACATCGCCTCCCGCGCCGACCTCGACGTGCTGCTCCGCCGCTTCTACACGGCCGCCTTCGCCGACCCGCTGATCGGCCCCTTCTTCACGGAGATCGCCGGCACGGACCTCGACGTCCACCTGCCGCGCATCACCGACTTCTGGGAGCGGGCGCTCCTGCGCACCGCCGAGTACCGCCGCGACGCCTTCGCCCCGCACGCCGCCCTGCACGCCGCGCGCCCGCTCACCGCCGCGCACTTCGGCCGCTGGGTGCAGCTGTGGCACGCCACCGTCGACGGCCTGCACCGGGGGCCGAACGCGGACCGCGCCAAGGCGCAGGGGGAGCGGATCGCGGTCGCCCTGCTGCGGCGCCTGGAGGGCAGGGCCGCCTCGACCGAGGGCGAGGGCCCCGGCTTCGTCCCCCTGGCGGCGCTGCGGCTGCGCGGAGCAGCGTGAGGCGTGGGGCGCTGAGCCCGTGAAGGCGGAGCCCCGGAGGGCGGTGCTCAGCCCTTGAGCGCGTCGTACCGTACGCCCGTCAGATCCTCCGACGCCGCCCAGAGCCGTTCACCGGCCACGTCGTTGCGCGTCCACTTCGCCCGCCAGGACGGCGCCGGTGCCCCGCGGAGTCCGAGGCCGCCGGGCCCGGTGAACCAGTCCGACCGTACGCCGGGCGCCGTCGCCGCGTACAGCGTGGGCAGCGCGCCCGCCTCGGCGGACTGCGCGATGATCCGGTTGCCGAGCGCCACGACGCGCTCGGCGACCCTGCGGTTCTCCATCCGGGGCCCCGCGGTCTGCAGGTTGGTCGAGGCGTAGCCGGGGTGGGCGGCGGCCGCGACGGTGTCGGCGCCGGAGGCGGCGAGGCGGCGCGCCAGCTCGTGGACGAAGAGGAGGTTGGCCGTCTTGGAGCGGCCGTAGGCGATCCAACGCCGGTAGCTGCGCTCGCCGTTGAGATCGCCGATGTCGATGTTGCCGAGCACGTGCAGGCCGGACGAGACCGTGACGATCCGCGCGCCGGGGGTCTCCAGGAGGCGGGGGAGCAGCAGGCCCGTGAGCGCGAAGTGCCCGAGGTGATTGACGCCGAACTGCGTCTCGAAGCCGTCCGCGGTGCGGCGGAAGGGCAGCGCCATCACCCCCGCGTTGTTGATCAGCAGATCCAGGCGCGTGTCCTCGTGTGCCGCCGCGAACTTCCGTACGGACGCCAGGTCCCCGAGGTCGAGCCGCCCGAACTCGGCGTGGGCGCCCGGCACTTCGGTGAGCAGCCGGGCCACCGCCGCGCTCCCGCGCTCCTCGCTGCGGCAGGCCAGGATGGTGCGGGCGCCGCGGCGGGCCAGCTCACGTGCGGTGACGTAGCCGATCCCGCTGTTGGCGCCGGTGATCACGGCCGTGCGGCCGCTCTGGTCGGGGATGTCGCTCGTGGTCCACGCGGCCATGGCAAGGCTCCCTCTCCGTCGATTCCTTACTCAACAGTAAGTCGGAGGGGGAGCCTACGGCAGGGCGCCCCTGCCGGGCCGGAACGCTCGGGCCGGAGCGCTCAGGCCGCGGCGCCGCCGTCGATCACCAGGTCCGCGCCGACCACCGAGCCGGACTCGTCGGACGCCAGGTACAGCACCGCCGCGGCGATCTCCTCGGTCGTCGACACGCGGCCCAGCGGCGTCGAATCCTTCATGCGGGCGGCCCGTTCGGCCTCGGTCTCGCCGGGGCGGAACGACATGGTCGTGTCGGAGGAGCCGGGGCTGACGGTGTTGATGCGGACGCCGTCGCGTATGTGCTCGGCGGCCGCCGCGCGGCTCAGCGCGGAGACGGCCGCCTTGGTCGCCCCGTACGCCGCCAGGCCCGGCACGCTGGTGTGCGCGCCCAGCGTGGAGCCGATGTTGACGACGGCGCCCCCGGCGGGCTGCGTGCGCATCTGCCGCACCTCGGCCTGCAGGGCGAGCAGGACGCCGGTGACGTTGATGTCGAGCATCAGGCGCCAGTCGTCCTCGGGCAGTTCGGCGACCGGCGTTCCGGCGCGCAGGATGCCCGCGTTGTTCACGGCCACGTCCAGGGAGCCGAAGCGGTCGACGACGGCGGCGACGAGGGAGGCCAGGTCGGCGGAGCGGGAGACGTCGGCGGTGACGGCGAGGGCGGTGCCGCCGGCGGCCTCGATCAGGTTCACGGTCTCCTTGAGCGGGCCCTCGGTGCGCCCGGCGACGACGACGTTCGCGCCCTCGGCGGCGAAGGCGAGCGCCGTGGCCCTGCCGAGGCCGGAGCCGCCGCCGGTGACGAGGGCGGTGCGGCCGGTGAAGCGGGAGCGCGGTGCTGAAGTCATGACGGTGCTCTTTTCTTGAACGATCGGTTCAGTATGAGGGCATGGAAGAGGTGTAAGAGGCAGGTGGGCCGGAGGCCGGTGGGGTGTGCTGGGGGCCGTTCAGTCGAGCAGGCTCAGCGCCTGCTCCGTCGCGTCCCGTACGCGCGCCGGGTCCTGCGACGCCTTGCCGATCACGCGCAGCCCCTGCATCAGGGTCAGGAGCATGCGCGCGAGCGCCAGGGGGTCGCGGTCCTCCGCGAGCTCGCCCTGCGCCTGTGCGCGGACGAGCGCGGAGTGCAGCAGCGTCTCCATGTGCTCCCAGCTGCGCTCCACGCAGCGGGCGGCCGGTTCGTCGTGCGGGCCGAGCTCGGCCGCCGTATTGGTGATGAAACAGCCGTTCCGGCGCCCTTCGGCCGAGGAGGCCTCGCCTCCGAAGCGGCGCACCACCGCGCGCACCGCGGGCAGTGCGGGGCCGGGCTGCGAGAGCTCGGCGAGCAGGCGCGGGTTCTGGAGCGCGGCGTACCGCTCCAGGGCTTTCAGATACAGCTCGTGCTTGTTCCCGAAGGTCGCGTAGATGCTGGCGCGCCCGACGCCGAGCGCCTCGACGAGGTCCGCCATCGACGTCGCCTCGTAGCCGCGCCGCCAGAACAGCTCAAGGGCCGACTGCAGCGCGGCGTCCGGATCGAATTCCTTGGTCCTGGCCACGAGGGAGACGCTACGTGATTCTGGAACGGTCGGTCAAGAAGGTTCCGTGCGATCGGTCAGGCGATGCGCACGGCGTGCACCGCGACCGACACCTCGTCGTCGTCCAGGCACCGCCCCGTCTCCAGGTCGAACCGCTGCTTCAGGAGCGGCGAGGCGACGAACGGCCGCCCCCGCTCCGTCCCGAGCAGGCCCCGGGAGAGCACCGCGGCACCCGTGAACGGATCGCGGTTGTCGATCGCGTACGCCCGGCCCTCGCGGTCGAGGAAGAGCGCCGCCTGACGGCCGTCGGGCAGCAGGGCCGCGAGGCCCCGGCCCGGCATCAGCTGTGTACGGTCGCAGATCGCGAACCAGTCGTCGTCCAGGCGCAGTTGGACATGAGAAGCGTGGGTGGCGGTCGAGTCGCTCATCGTGCGGCTCCTTCCAGGGGGCGGGGGCTGATGGACAGCAGGGGGAGGTCGGGCTTGATCTGGTCGCGCTCCGGGACGAAGCCGACCGTGGGGTCGGGCACGCCCGGCGCGTTCACGAAGGACACGAACCGGGCGAGCCGCTCCGGGTCGTCCAGGGTCTCGGCCCACTCGTCGCGGTAGTGCGTGACGTGGGCGGCCATCAGCGACTCCAGCTCGTCGCAGATGCCGAGCGAGTCGTGGACGACGACGTCGCGCACGTGGTCGAGGCCGCCGTCGATCCGGTCCAGCCAGGCGGCGGTGCGCTCCAGACGGTCGGCGGTGCGGATGTAGAACATCAGGAACCGGTCGATGAGACGCACCAGCCCGGTGTCGTCGAGGTCCTGGGCGAGCAGGTCGGCGTGGCGCGGGGTGGCGCCGCCGTTGCCGCCGACGTACAGGTTCCAGCCGCTCGCCGTGGCGATCACGCCGAAGTCCTTCGACTGGGCCTCGGCGCACTCGCGGGCACAGCCGGAGACCGCCGACTTCAGCTTGTGCGGGGCGCGCAGGCCGCGGTAGCGCAGCTCCAGGTCGATGGCCATGCGCACGGAGTCCTGCACGCCGTAGCGGCACCAGGTCTGCCCGACGCAGGACTTCACGGTGCGCAGCGCCTTGCCGTACGCGTGGCCCGACTCGAAGCCCGCGTCCACGAGGCGCGTCCAGATCATCGGCAGCTGCTCGACGCGCGCGCCGAACAGGTCGATGCGCTGGCCGCCGGTGATCTTCGTGTAGAGCCCGAAGTCCCGCGCCACCTCGCCGATGACGATCAGCTTCTCCGGCGTGATCTCGCCGCCGGGGATGCGCGGCACCACCGAATAGGAGCCGTTCTTCTGGAGGTTGGCGAGGAAGTGGTCGTTGGTGTCCTGCAGGGCGGCCTGCTCGCCGTCCAGGACGTAGCCTCCGGCGCCGATCGAGGGGGCCAGCGACGCGATGATCGAGCCGACCGCGGGCTTGCACTCGTCACAGCCCTCGCCGCCGCGCGCCGCCTCCCGGCCGTGCCCGTCGAGCAGGTCGCGGAAGGAGGTGATCCGCAGGGCACGCACGATCTCGTACAGCTCCTGGCGGGTCTGTCCGAAGCAGCCGCACAACCCGTCGTCGCCGCTCTTGGGCAGCAGCTGGCCGATCATCTTCAGGCAACTGCCGCACCCCGTACCGGCCTTGGTGCACTTCTTCACCTCGGGCAGGCCGGCGCAGGCGCAGATCTGGTCCTTGGTGACGTTGTGGCAGTTGCAGATCACGGCGGAGCCGGGCAGCGCCTCCGGGCCGAGCGCCACGGGGGCGCCCGCACCCGCGGGCAGCACCAACTGCTCCGCGGGGACCGGCGGTACGGATCCGGTGAGCGGGCGAAGGAGCCCGTAGGCCTCCGCGTCGCCGACGAGGATCCCGCCGAGCAGCTCGCCGCCCGGCGCCATCACCAGCTTCTTGTACGTGCCCGAGCGTGAGTCGGTGTAGACGACGTCGAGGCAGCCATCGGCCGTGCCGTGCGCGTCGCCGAAGGACGCCACGTCGACGCCGAGGAGCTTCAGCTTGGTGGAGAGGTCGGCGCCGGTGAAGCTCGCCTCCCGCGACGCGATGGCGGCGGCCGCCGTCTGTGCCATCTCGTAGCCCGGCGCGACCAGGCCGTAGACGCGGCCGTCCGCCGCGAGGGCGCACTCGCCGATCGCGTACACGTACGGGTCGCTGGTGCGGCACTGCTCGTCGACCGCGATGCCGCCGCGCTCGCCGACCGTCAGGCCGTGCTCGCGGGCGAGCTGGTCGCGCGGGCGCACCCCCGCCGAGAACACCACCAGATCCGTGGCGACCTCGCTGCCGTCGGACAGCTTCATGCCGCGCACGGCGCCGTCCTCGCCGGTCAGGATCTCCTGCGTGCCGGTGCCGGTGTGCACGGTCAGGCCCATCCCGGTGATGGTGCGCAGGAGCGCCGCGCCGCCGCCCTCGTCGACCTGCACCGGCATCAGGCGCGGCGCGAACTCCACGACGTGCGTGGCCAGTCCGAGGCCCTTCAGGGCGCCCGCCGCCTCCAGGCCGAGCAGCCCGCCGCCGACGACCGCGCCGGTCGTGGCGTGCCGCTTCGCGTACTCCTCGATGGCGAGCAGGTCCTCGATGGTGCGGTAGACGAAACAGCCCGCCGCGTCCTTGCCGGGCACCGGTGGCACGAACGGGTAGGAGCCGGTGGCGAGCACGAGCGCGTCGTACGCGAAGACGGCGCCCGAGCGTGCGGTGACCGTCCTGGCCTCGCGGTCGATGCTCCGCGCCGCGTCGCCGACGTACAGCTCGATGCCGTGCTCGTCGAGGAACTCCCGGTCGGTGAGCGAGAGTTCGTCGGGCGTGCGGCCGGAGAAGTACGAGGTGAGCTGCACGCGGTCGTAGGCGGGGCGCGGCTCCTCGCACAGCACGACGATCCGGTGACCGGCCGTGAGGCCCTGCTCGGCGGCGGCTTCGAGGAACCGCTGGCCGACCATGCCGTGTCCGACGAGCACGAGGGTGGGGCGGGGGTTCGGGTTCGGTGCGGGCATCGGCATGTCAGCGGCCTCCGGTCGGGGTCTCGCCTGCTCGAACGAAGTCGAGAGCTGGGGGATGGGTGAGCAGGTGGAGCAGCGGGGTGTCGTCGTCGGGCAGCGGGTCGTCGGCCTCCCAGGCACGGGCGAGCGCCCCGACCGCCCCGAGTTCGCCGAGCAGGACGCCGCCGACCAGCCGGCCCCCGCGGACGACGACCTTGCGGTAGGTGCCGCGGGTGGCGTCGGCGAGCTGGACGACGTCGTCGTCGGGGCGCGGCTCCGGGTCCCCGAAGGCCGCGAGGTCCAGCGGCCCGGGGCCCGGCAGGGTGAGGCGGGTGAGGGTGCGGGTGCCGGTGTAGGGGCGTACGGGGGTTGCGGCGGCGGGGTCCTGGGCGAGGGCCGCGGCGAGCGCGTCGGCCTGCTCCACGGCGGGCGTCGCCAGGCCGTAGACCCGGCCGCCGTGCTCCGCGCAGTCGCCGACGGCCCGGATGTGCGGATCGGAGGTCCGCAGCAGGTCGTCCACGACGATCCCGCGGCGTACGTCGAGTCCGGCGGCCCGGGCGAGACCGGTACGGGGGCGCACGCCGCAGGCGAGGACGGTCAGATCGGTGTCCAGGAGATAGCCGTCGGCGAGCTCGACGCGGCGCACGGCGCCGTCGACGACGCCGACCCCGCGGACCCGGCACTCGGTGTGCACCTCCACGCCGAGCTCCGTGAGGTGCCGGCGCACCAGCTTCGACGACGTCGGGTCGAGCTGGCGCTCCATCAGCCGCTCGGCCTGCTGGGTCAGGACGACCTGGGCGCCGCGCCGGGCGAGGGCGCGGGCCGCGGAGACCCCGAGCAGGCCGCCGCCGATGACGACGACGCGGACGCCCGGCGCCACGGCCGAGGACAGCGCGAGGCAGTCGTCCATGGTGCGGAAGGCGTGCACGCCGCCCGGGAGTTCGGCCTCGGCGTGCGCGAACAGGCCGCGCAGCGGCGGGAGTACGGGGTTCGAGCCCGTCGCGAGGACGAGCGTGCCGTACGGCACGACGGTGCCGTCCGCGCAGTGCACCCGGCGTTCGGCGCGGTCGACGCGGACCGCCCGGGTGCGCAGCGTCGTCCCCGGCGTGCCGGGCAGCGCGATCACGTCCGGCCCGTACCGGCCCGCGAGGACCTCGGCGAGCAACACGCGGTTGTACGGGGCGTGCTCCTCCTCGCCGATCAGTACGGTCCCCGCCCCGAGACGCTGCGCCACCCGGGCACCGGCGAGGCCCGCGCCGATCACCACCACACCGTGGGCCGGTGCGGTGCCGACGGGTCGCGGCTGCGCTGATGAGGTCATGCACAGGAGCCTGCGGTGCGGGTGTTACCCGACAGGATCGGACCTGTTTCCCCGGGGGAACGCTGCCCTCAGCGGGGGCGGGGGAGGGGTGTGAGGCCCCGTTGCTTAACGCGCGTTGAGCCGATCCTCAAGGCCGCCTTAAGGATCGCGGAAACGCCGCTGACCAGGAACTTCCCGCGCTCTCCTGCGCCTAGTGTGCGGCCGTGACCACCGAGGCAGCCGACCCCCGACTCGACGCGTACCCCGCCCTGGCCGCGTACCTCCGCCGGACGCGCCCCGCGCCGCCGTCGCCGACCACCCAGCCGCCGACGGCGCCGACGGGGGGTGCGCGGACGGTGGCGGCGCCGCCGCGTGGTGCTCCGCCGCGGCCCGGGATTCCACCGGACGTGGGCCCGCCGACCGGGCCCGCGGCGGGCGGATACGCACCTCGCCCCGCTCCCGTCACCCTCGCTCCCGTCACCCCAGCCCCCGTCACCCCCGTCCCCCCGCCCCGCCTCTCCCCCCGTGCCCTGCGCGCCGGAGTCCTCGGGGGCGGGCTCGCCGTCACCGCGCTGTGGGCCGTGCAGATGGAGCCGTCCGCACGGCTCGACGTGCTGTTCGCCACCGGGGCGCACCTCACGGGGCTGCTCGCCGGGTACGGGATCCTCGTCATGCTCTTCCTGATGGCCCGCGTCCCCGCCGTCGAGCACGGCGTCGGCGCCGACCGGCTCGCGCGGCGGCACGCCCTCGGCGGCCGGTACGTCCTGGGCCTCTGCGCCGCCCACGCCCTCCTCGCCCTCTGCGGCTACGCCGCCCACGCGGGCACCGACCTCCTGCACACCACCCTCGACCTGCTCGGCTACCCCGGCCTCGCCGCCGCCACCGCGGGCACCGCCCTGCTCGCCGCCGTCGGCGCCGCCTCCGCCCGCGCCCTGCGCCGCCGCATCCGGCACGAGACCTGGCGCGCCGTGCACCTGCTCAGCTACCTCGGCGCCGCCCTCGCCTTCGCGCACCAGCTCGCCGGACCCGACGTCGCGGGCAGCGGCCTCACCCTGTGGCTCTGGTCGCTCGCGCACGCCGCCGTCGCCGTCCTCCTCGGCTGGTACCGCCTCGTCGTCCCCGTACGGCAGGCGCTGCGCCACAGCCTGCGCGTCGTCGAGGTGCGCGGCGAGGGGCCCGGTGTCGTCTCCGTCGTCGTGCAGGGCATCGGAGTCGACCGGCTGCGCGCCGAACCCGGCCAGTTCTTCCGGTGGCGCTTCCTGCAGCGCAGGCTCTGGCACACCGCGCTGCCCTTCTCCCTCTCCGCGCCGGTCCGCGACGACACGCTGCGCATCACCGTCAAGGCGGCCGGCGACCACACCCGCCGGATGCGCCGCCTCAGGCCCGGCACGCGCGTCCTGGCCACCGGCCCCTTCGGCGCGCTCACCGCGCACCGGCGCACCCGGCGCAAGGTGCTGCTCCTCGCGGGCGGCGTCGGCATCACCCCGATCCGGGCGCTGTTCGAGACGCTGCCCGGCGGGCCCGGCGACGTCACCCTGCTCTACCGCGCGACCAGCGCCGGGCAACTCGTCCTGCGGGCGGAGCTGGAGGCCATCGCGGAGCGCAGACAGGCGGGGCTGCACTACCTGCTCGGCCGTTCCGACGCCGCGTTCGACCCGCTCGCCCCGCAGTCCCTGCGCAACCTGATCCCCGACATCGCCGAGCACGACGTCTACCTGTGCGGCCCGCCCGGCATGTCCGCCGCGGCCACGGCGGCGCTCGTGCGCGCGGGCGTCCCGCAGGAGCGCGTCCACGCGGAGTGCTTCACCTTCTGAACCCGCCGGCCTCGACCCGACCGCCCCGAGCCGCATGAGCCACGCCCCCGCCCCTTCGAGCCCGAGAAAGCTGGTCACCCGGTCCATGGGACGCCACCGCAAACCCGCCGCCCCCGCCCCGGGCCCCACCCTCCAGGCCCGCCGCAGGCTCGCCGCGGGCCTCGCGGGCGCGAGCGCGCTCGTCGCCACGGCGCTCGCCCTCGCCGTCGACCCGGCGGCGCCACCGGCCCCCGACCGCGCGCCGGCGGGCGTCCCCGCGCCGCAGGCCGCGCCGTGATCCGGCGGTGCCGGGCCGGTGGCCGGGGGCCCGTCACCTCAGAAGACGCTCAACTCTCCACGATTTCGTGGACGGCGTGATCATCCCGAACCTATGGTCGCGATCATGCCTGACATATCCCTGACCGCGGTCGTCGTCCTCTGTCTCGCCGCCCTCGCGGCGGGCTGGATCGACGCGGTGGTCGGCGGCGGCGGACTGCTGCTGCTCCCCGCGCTGCTGCTCGGTCTGCCGGGCGGCACCCCGGCCGCGCACGCCCTGGGCACGAACAAGGCCGTCGCGATCGTCGGGACCACGGGCGCCGCCGTGACGTACGTCAGGAAGACCCCCGTCGACGTGCCGACCGCCGTCCGGATCGGCCTCGCCGCGCTCGCCGGGTCGATGGGCGGCGCCTTCTTCGCGGCCGGCATGAGCACCGAGGTGCTCAAGCCCGTGATCATGGTGGTGCTGCTCGCCGTCGCCGCCTTCGTGATCCTGCGGCCCGCCTTCGGCACCGCGCCCGCCACGGGCCCCGCTTCCCCGAAGCGGATCCTCGCCGCGATCGGCCTCGCGGGCCTCGGCATCGGGTTCTACGACGGCCTCATCGGCCCGGGGACCGGCACCTTCCTCGTGCTCGCCCTGACCGCCGTGCTCCACCTCGACCTCGTCACCGCCTCCGCCACCGCGAAGATCGTCAACTGCTGCACCAACGCGGGCGCCCTCGCGATGTTCGCCTGGCAGGGCGCCGTCCTGTGGCAGCTGGCCGGGCTCATGGCCGTCTTCAACCTCGCCGGTGGCATGTTCGGCGCGCGCACGGCGCTGAAGAAGGGCAGCGGCTTCGTCCGGGTCGTCCTGCTGACCACGGTCTTCGCGCTCGTGGTGAAGATGGCGTACGAGCAGTGGCTGGCGTGAGGCACGCGCGTCGGCGGCGGGGGAGGGTTCAAAGACAGGCTCTCAGCGCACCGAGGTCAGGTGCGCGAAGACCACGACGTTGCCCTGATATCCGGTCTGCTTCGAGTACTTCCCCCCGCAGGTGATGACCCGCAGCTCCGGCCGGGACGCGGCGCCGTACACCTTCTCGTCGGGGAAGTCCGCGGCGTCGTACACCTCGTTCGCGTCGACGGTGAAGACGGCCACGCTGCCGTCCCTGCGCTCGACCTCGATCGTGCGGCCCTTGCGCAGCGCGCCCAGCTCGTAGAAGACGGCGGGGCCCTCCTTGTTGTCGACGTGCCCGGCCACGATGGCGGTGCCGCGCTCGCCGGGCGTGGTGCCCGCCTCGTACCAGCCCGCCAGGTTCTTCCGGTCGAGGGGCGGCACGTCGAGGCTGCCCTGCCGGGTCAGGCCGAGCCCCATCAGGGGCGTGTCGACGCCGATCGCGGGGATCCGCACGCGGTCGGGCGGGGACGGCGGGAGCGGGGCGGCGGCGCGGTCGCGGTCGGCCAGGGGGTGGTGGCGGGTGCCGGGCCCGGCCGACGCGGCCTGCTCGGCGGAGGGCTGCGGCGGCGGGTGCGACGCGGCGCCGTTGCTCAGCAGCCACGCCCCGGTGCACAGCGCCACGGCGGTGACGGTGCCTATGACGGCGTTGCCGGTCCTCCTGCGGGCGCGGGACCCTGCCCGGGTGCCCGTACGGGTTCCCGCAGGGGACTGGGGTGCACGGCGTGTACGGCGCATACGGCGTCCCCTCGGGGTCGGGCGGGCCGGGTCCCCCGCCCCCCTCCCGCCCGCGAGGGGACACGGACAGGGAGAGGGCAAGGGATGGCGGTACCGGTGGACAGCGGAGGGTGTCCGGCTAGATCCCGTCGCCTCTCGCCCGGCGGTGCAGGAGCCAGGTACCGCCCGCGGCGGCGACGGCCAGGGCCGCCACTCCCGCCGCGGTCTGCACGGGGTCGGGGCCGAGTGCGCCGCCGACCCCCGTCTTCACGTGTCCCCTCGGATGTCGCTGCGGCAGCTCGCCGGCGGCCGCCGTGGAGGTGATGGTGACCATGAGATCGCCCGCGACCTGCTTGTCCTTCACTCCGGAGCCACCGGACCCGGAGCACTTCGCGACGATCTCGTACGTGCCGGGCTGCGCGGACGGCGGCACCTCGAACCGGCCGGCCGCGGCCTCGCCGCCGTTCTCCGCGTGCCCGCCGGGCGCCAGCGTGAACCGGCCCGCGCCCACCGCGCTCGCGTCGCCCGTCGCGGTCCCGCCGGGGCCGCAGGCGGTGGTGTGCACGGTGACGGTGGAGCCGGGGGTGACGGTGGCCGGCTGGATCCGCAGGTCCCCGGCGGGCGGGCCGGGGGCGGCGGAGGCGGCGGGGAGGGCCAGGGCGCCCACCGCCACGGCGAGGGCGGTACCGGTCAGCAGGCGGGACTTGCGCATGTGCTCGTTCCTCCGAGGGCCTTCGCGCGAGCACGGCCCGCGGCACCCCCAAGTGCCGCTGCGTCGGTCGAACCCCGCTCTACCGAGGTAAGTGGCACTCGGCGCCGCACGCCTCCTGATGAGGCATCAGAAAGGCCGCGTACGGGCCTCCCCGAACGCCGTGAGCGGTGCGTTACAGCAGGTCACCGGCGTATCGGAGGAAAGTGTTCGAAGAGCGCGCGCGGCGCCGGTGAATGGGTGACCCCACCCGCCGGACGGACCACGGCCGAGCCCTGGCCGGGGACATGACACAGGCGCTCAGACCGTGTCCCACGGAACCGCCTCGTAGGCCCCGGCCACCGTCGCCATCAGCCGCTCGTCGATCCCGTACGCGATGTCGTCGATCCGCCGCACGGGCCGGACCCCCCAGGCGTTCGTGACGAAGGCCGCCGAGTACGAGGGGAGGTCGGCGAGGGTGACCGGGGCGTGCCGGGTCGGCAGGCCGGCGGCGGGCAGGGCCGCCTCGACCAGCTGCATCGTGATGCCGGACAGGTGCGGCGCGTCGGGCCACACCACCTCGCGGCCGTCGAAGAAGGCGACGTTCGTGACGGCGCCCTCGCTGACCGCGCCGTCCGGGCCGGTGAGCAGCGCCTCGTCGAAGCCCGCGCGGCGCGCGAGGTCGGCGTGGCGGGCCTGGGCGAAGCCGCCCAGGTGCTTGATGTGGGCGAAGGGCCGCTGGTACGGCACCGACCGCAGCGACTGGGCGCGGTCCTCCATCGTGGCGGGCAGCTCCGTGGGCGGCCGGACGGTGACCATGAGGGACGGCTTCCCCTCGGGGGCGTGGACGTAGACCCGTACGGATGCCTCGGTGATGTCGTCGCGCAGGATGTGCCGGATCAGGCCGCGCACGTGGTCCCCGTCGAGCGCGTGCCCGAAGAGCTCCCGGGTGGCCGCGTCGAGCCGGGCCAGGTGGCGGTCGATGCCGCGCACTCTGCCGCCCCTGACCTGCATCGCGGTGAAGTGCCCCGTCTGGACGAGGGCGGGCCACAGCAGGGCCTCGGCGGTGGCGGGGCTGCCGTCGATCTCGATGCGCTCGATCAGTGCGGAGATTGTCATGCGGCCACGCTACGAGACGCCTTCTTCCTGCTTCTCCGCGGCGGACGCACAGCTTCCTGTGGTGCACGGGATCTGCTTCTCCACCAGGCGGCGCGGGCCCGGTCCGCGGGCGCCCAGCGCGTCCCACGTGTTGGACAGCGCGCACTTCGAGAGCGAGAGACAGCCGCAGCCGATGCAGTCCGTGAGGTTGTCGCGCAGCCGCTGGAGGGTGCGTATGCGGGTGTCGAGGTCCTCGCGCCAGCACGCGGAGATCCTGGCCCAGTCCGCGCGGTTGGGCGTGCGGTCCTCGGGGAGCAGGGAGAGCACCTCGCGGATCGCGGCGAGCGGCATGCCGAGCTGCTGCGAGGTGCGGATGAAGGCGACGCGGCGCAGGGTGTCGCGGCGGTAGCGGCGCTGGTTGCCCGTGGTGCGACGGGAGGAGATGAGCCCTTCGCTTTCGTAGAACCGCAGGGCGGAGGGGGCGACGCCGCTGCGCTCGGCGAGCTCGCCGATGGTGATTTCCTTGGCTTTCGGGGCGAGGCGGGGGGTCATGCCGCCAGCGTAGTCACCGCACGGCCCGACCTGAACCAGGATTCAACCCGCACAACTCCCTTACGGGAACGCCCTGTCAGGAATCCGTTCGGCCGCACCGCCGCACCGCCGCACCGCCCGCCCGGCCGGGGCCATGGCGCGGGCTCTCTCAGGCCTTCGGCAGCCGCACCACCGCCACCGCCCCGCCGTCCGCCGCGTTGGCGAGCTCCACCCGGGCGCCGATCACCTGGGCCTGGCCGAGGGCGATGGTCAGGCCGAGGCCGGTGCCCTGGCCGCGTTCGCGCGCGCCGGTCTGGAAACGCTGCGGGCCGTCGGCGAGCAGGTGCTCGGGGAACCCGGGCCCGTGGTCGCGGACCGTGACCCGCGCGCCGTCGACCCGCACGTCGACCGGCGCTCCGCCGTGCTTGTGGGCGTTGGCGACGAGGTTGGCGAGGATCCGCTCGAGGCGGCGAGCGTCGGTCCGTACGAACGTCTCGTCCGCGGCCTGCACCGACGCGCACGCGGCGTCCGCCTTCCGCGCGATGTCCGCGACGAGCGGCCCCAGCGAGTGCACCGACAGGTCGGGCTTCTCCACCTCCGCGTCGAGGCGGGCCACTTCGAGCAGGTCCTCCGTGAGGGTGCGCAGGGCGTGGACGCGGTCGCGCACGAGCTCGGTCGGACGGCTCGGCGGCAACAGCTCGGCCGCCGTGTGCAGCCCGGTCAACGGTGTGCGCAGCTCGTGCGCGACGTCCGCGGTGAAGCGCTGCTCGGCCTCCAGGCGCTGCTGCAGGGACGCGGCCATCGTGTCGACGGCGGTGGCCAGTTCGGCGACCTCGTTCCTGCCGTGCCGCCCCACGGGCGGGCGCGGGTGGTCGATACGGGCGTCCAGGTCGCCCTGGCTGATGCGGCGCGCGATGGCGGCGGCGGTGCGCAGTTCACGGCTGAGCCTGCTGGACAGGCCCGCGCCGCCGAGCGCGGCGAGCACGACGACGACGGCACCCGAGATGATCACCTGCCGGTCGAACTCGGCCATCTCGTCGGCCTGTTCGCGCAGCGACTCGCGGACGGACAGGACGTGGCGCGGGTTGTCGCCGACCGGCCGGGCCGCCCAGACGCACGGCTCGGCCGCCGCCATGTCGAGGTAGGTGGTGCGCTGCCCGGCCAGCGCCGCGCTGCGCAGCGGCGCGGGCAGCCGGGGGTCGTCGAGGCCGGCGTCCGTGCCGTCGTCCTGGTCGACCTGGCCCGACAGCTCGTACAGCTGGCGGATCCGGACGAGTTGGGCCACGGCCCCGGACCGGGCGCTCGTGGTGACCTGGTCGAGCCGGGCGTGGTGGACGAGCAGGCCGATGGCCACGGCGACCACGGCGCAGCCCGCGGCGAGCAGCGCGGCGATCTTCCAGCGCAGCCCGAGGTTGTGGAACACGGTACGGACGCAGGCCATGGCCGCGCGCCCGGCCGCGGCGCCGCGCGGCATCAAGGGCCTCCCCGGGAGGGAGGTGTGGGCGCGGTGGGCGGGAAGGGCCGCCCCGCCGCCTCGGAGGGCTCGGTCGTGACGGTCGGCTGGGGCGGCTTCCGGTAGTTCCTGGTGTCGCTGACCGTGGACAGCCGCGCGCCGTCCCAGTGGTAGCGCACGGCCTGCTCGCCGCCCTCCGAACACGGCGTGCGCACCAGCAGGTCGGGGCCGATCGTCTCCACGCCGATGCTCCTGCCGGAGGTGAACAGGATCGGATAGACCTTGCCGTCGCGCTCGGTGTAGACGGCCAGGATCGACCGGCCGCTCTCCGTGTCGGCGGCCACGAGCATCTCGGGCCTCTGGTCGCCGGTCAGGTCCACGAACATCGGCGGCCGCAGGCCGGCCCGCCCGGGCCGGTCGATCGTGCCGCGTCCGGCCAGCGGCCTCGTGCGCGGGTCGGCCCGCAGGAGCGCGTGGACGTCCACCGAGGCCAGCCCCGCGGAACCGACCTTCGGCAGGCCCTTCAGGGGGCGCGGCGGCGGCTGGCGGGTGGAGGCCTCGGCGCCGGGCGACCGCGGGGACGAGCCCGACCAGGCGGGCCAGACCGGCTCGGGGTGGGGCTGCACGGATACGGACGGCGCGCTCTCGCCCGGCCCGAGACCGGTCGGACCGGCGCACCCGGTGAGCGCGAGGGCCGCCAGGGCGGCGAAGGGGGCGGCGCCCAGGAGGACAGGGCGGCGGAGGATCGGGTTCATGGAGGGGCTGACCGTCACGTGAGGGGCCGTTGGTGGCGGCCGGCCCAGGGACTGCGCTGGGGATTCGGCAGAGGGGCCGGCCACCGCTCTCGAAGGTAGGAACCGTCCATCACGGAAATCCGGAGGTTGTGTAACAACTGCGCCTAAGAGCCGTGAAAGCGCAACGTTCGGGACCTTCGGCATGGGCGCACGCCTCTGGACGGGACGCCGCGCCGCCGCGCCGTTCTGCGGCGCGGGCACAATCGGCGCATGGACCACGAACCGGAGAAGGCGCCGACACCGGCCGTGCCGACCGCCCCGGCCACGGCACGGACGGAACGGGAGGCCGCCGAGTGACGACCGGACGCGGCCCGGCCCGGCTGCCGTTCTTCGTGTACGGCACGCTGCGCCCGGGTGAGCCCCACCACGCCGCGTACCTGCGCGGCCGGACCGCGGCGGAGGAACCGGCCCTGCTGCCGGGCGCGGTCCTCTACGACGGCCCCGGCTATCCGTACGCCGTCGAGGCCCCCGGCGCGGGCCCGGTGCACGGCGAGCTGGTCACGGCTCTGCCCGCCGCCTACGGCCGACTCCTCGTCGCCCTGGACCTCCTGGAGGAGTACGTCCCGGGCGACCCCCGCAACCTGTACGAGCGGATCGCGCGCGACGTCGTCCGCCCGGACGGGACGCCGGTGCGCGCCTGGGTGTACGTCGCCGCCCCGCGCCTCGCGGCCGGACTGCGGGCCTCGGGAACGGTCATCGGGGGAGGGGACTGGGCGTCGCACCGCCTCGGGAGATAACCCACGCCCCCACGGTCAGCGCCCGCCCCAGAAGCGTTAACCCGCAGCTCAAACCCCCGCACACTCGATCTGATGATCCGAACCACTCGTGCGGGCGGCTTCGCACGACTACCAATAGCGATTGACGGGGGGCTCTCCGTTTCCGCCCCCCGCCACCCCTACGGGTGCTCCACCCTCTCCAACCGCACCGCACACACCTTGAACTCCGGCATCCGCGAGACGGGATCCAGCGCCGGGTGCGTCAGGGTGTTGGCGCGGCCCTCGCCCGGCCAGTGGAAGGGCATGAAGACCGTGTCGGCGCGGATCGCCGACGTGACCCGCGCCGGAGCCACCGCGCGGCCGCGCCGCGAGACGACGGCGACCGGATCGTCCTCCCCGACCCCCAGACGCGCGGCGAGCCGCGGATGCAGCTCCACGAAGGGCCCCGGTGCCGCCGCGTTGAGCTCGTCGACGCGCCGCGTCTGGGCCCCGGACTGGTACTGCGCGAGCACCCGTCCCGTGGTCAGCAGTACGGGATACTCCGCGTCCGGCTCCTCCGCCGCGGCCCGGTGCACCACCGGCACGAACCGTGCCCGCCCGTCCTCGGTGGCGAACCGGTCGAGGAACAACCGAGGCGTACCGGGATGCGGCTCCCTGCCCTTGCTCCTGCCCCTGCCCTCGCCCCCCTTCTCCTCGCGAGTCTCCCCGCCGCTCTCCCCGTGCTTTTCCGTGTCGCCCTCGACGACGGCGGGGCACGGCCAGAACACCCCCTTACCGTCGTCCTCCCTCAGCCGCTCGTAGCTGATCCCGGAGTAGTCCGCGGGGCCGCCCGCGCTCGCCCGGCGCAACTCCTCGAAGACCTCCTCCGGTTCGGTGGGGAAACCCTTCGCGTGCCCGAGCCGCGCCGCGAGCCCGTGCAGCACGTCCAGGTCGCTGCGCACCCCCACCGGCGCGGACACGGCCCGCCGCCGCAGCAGCACCCGCCCCTCCAGGTTCGTCACCGTCCCCGTCTCCTCGGCCCACTGCGTCACCGGCAGCACCACGTCCGCCAGCTGAGCCGTCTCGGACAGCACCACGTCCGCCACCGCGAGGAAGTCCAGCGACCGCAGCCGCTCCTCCACATGGGCCGCCCGCGGTGCCGAGACGACCGGGTTGGAGCCCATCAGGAGCAGCGTCTTGATGTCCCCGCCCAGCGCGTCGAGCAGTTCGTACGCCGACCTGCCGGGGCCCGGCAGGGAGTCGGGGTCCACGCCCCACACGCCCGCGACATGCGCCCGCGCCGCCGGATCGGTCAGCTTGCGGTACCCGGGCAACTGATCCGCCTTCTGACCGTGTTCGCGCCCACCCTGGCCGTTGCCCTGCCCCGTCAGGCAGCCGTACCCGGACAACGGCCGCCCGGCGCGGCCCGTGGCGAGGCACAGATTGATCCACGCCCCCACGGTGTCCGTGCCCTTGGCCTGCTGCTCCGGCCCGCGCGCGGTGAGCACCATCGCGTCCTCGACGTCGCAGAAGAGGCGTACGGCATCGCGCAGTTGCGGCACGGACACGCCGGTGATCCGCTCGACGTGCTCGGGCCAGTGCGACATCGCCGCCGCCCGTGCCTCCTCCCATCCGCTCGTCCGCTCCCCGATGTACGCGTCGTCCGTCCGGCCCTCCGCCACGACCAGGTGCAACAGGCCCAGCGCCAGGGCGAGGTCCGTGCCGGGCCGGGGGGCCAGGTGCAGGTCGGCCTGTTCGGCGGTCCGGGTCCTGCGGGGGTCGACGACGATCAGCGTGCCGCCGTTCGCCCGCAGCTCCGTGAGGTAGCGCAGGGCGGGCGGCATCGTCTCGGCGAGGTTCGACCCGACGAGGATCACGCACCCGGTGCGCGGGATGTCCTCCAGCGGGAACGGCAGCCCCCGGTCGAGGCCGAACGCCCGCGTTCCGGCTGCCGCGGCCGACGACATGCAGAACCGTCCGTTGTAGTCGATCTGCGACGTGCCGAGCGCCACCCTCGCGAACTTGCCCAGCGCGTACGCCTTCTCGTTGGTCAGGCCGCCCCCGCCGAACACGCCGCACGCGTCCGCGCCGTGCTCCGTGCGGGTGCGGGTCAGTGCGTCGGCTGTGCGGTCGAGTGCCTCCTCCCAGGTGGCCGGTGTGAGCTTGCCCGTGGCGTGGGACCGGACGAGGGGCTCGGTGAGCCGTACTCGCGCGGAGAGAACGGCGGGGGCGGTGCGGCCCTTGCCACACAGGGCTCCCTTGTTTACGGGGAACCCGGCGCGCTCCACGACCTCCACGGCGCCGTCGGGGGTCGTCGTCAGGCCCATTCCGCACTGGAGGGCGCAGTACGGGCAGTGGGTGGCCGTCACCTCGGCCGGGGCGGTGGTCTGGGCGGCGTGGGCGGTGGCCTGAGTGGCCTGGGCGGCCTGGGCTGGGGCCGAGGGTGTCGTTGTCGGGGGCGCCGGTGTTGCCGAGGAGTGCATGTCGTTCAGGGTCTGGCGGGTGTGTTACGTGCCTTGGCCTGGTCGGGTTACGCGTGCGGTAAGCGGACCTCAGCGGGGGCCTGGGCGGCCTGTGAGGCGGATCTTGGTTGCTCGGGGCGGGGGTGGGTGTGCGGGGTGGTGGGGTTGGGTGGGGGCTTCGGGTGCGGGTTGTTGGTGGCTGGTCGCGCAGTTCCCCGCGCCCCTGGGAGGGGTTGCTGGTTCGTCTTCTTCTGCGGGGTGTGGGTGGTTCTTCTGCGGGATGTGGGTGGCTGGGCGCGCCGTTCCTCGCGCCCCTAGGAGGCCCTGGTTAGCGGGGGGTCGTCAACGCTTGTTCTATGCCGGGCTCTTGGGGGCCCAGGAAGTGGGGGTCGGGTTCGAACGTGGCGTCCAGTGCTGCTTTGGCTGCTGCGAAAACCTCTCGTGCGCCGCCGTAGTACCAGGTCGAGTCATGCACCGCGTCCACCCCGACCCCGTACGACGAGACGCCCGCCGCGTCGCAGAGCGCGACCGCCCTGCGTATGTGGAAGCCCTGACTGATCAGTACCGCCCGGTCCACGCCGAAGATCTTCTTGGCTCGGACGCAGGAGTCCCACGTGTCGAACCCGGCGTAGTCGCTCACGATCCGGCGCTCCGGCACGCCGTGCTTCTTCAGGTAGGCCCGCATCGCGTCCGGTTCGTCGTACTCCTCGCGGCTGTTGTCGCCCGTGACGAGTACGACCTCTATTCGCCCCTTGCGGTACAACTCGGCCGCCGCGTCGAGCCGGTGTGCCAGGTACGGCGACGGCTCGCCCTTCCACAGACCGGCCCCGAAGACCACGGCGACCCGGGCACGCGGCGCGTCCGCGACCGTGCCCACCTTGCCGTCCGTCGACACGAACAGCCAGGTCGCGGGCAACAGCGCGAGCACGCACAGCGCCATCACCGCCTGCACGGTCCGCCGCTGCTCCTTCCGCGTGCGCGGCAGACGGAGCCACGCAGGTCTCCGCAGCCGGGCCGGTCGTCGCCGCAGCCGCAATCGCCGCATCCACCCCGGTCGTTCGCCGGACCGTTCCCCCGGCCCGCTCTCACGTCGTTCCATCTGTCTTCCGCCCCCCGTGCCCAGCCCCGTACCGCCGGATCTCCCCGATCCGATCTCTGCCACAACCGTAAGCTCCCGCGGCGGCGACGTCGGTGACTCCTGCCCCCTAAACGACCCGGAGATCCGCCCCCGCCCCACCCCCGGCCCCGCCTCCGGGACCTCCCTGACAGCGTCCCGCCGCCCGCCGTGAGCACGGGGAAAACAGCCGTCACCGCCGCGCAACGCCCCGGCAACATGCCCCCGACATCCTCGGTCCATGACGCCGTCGAACTCTCTTCACCCAGTGTCCGGCAGCACTCACCTCGACAGTACGGCGCAGCTCATGGAGCACATCACCAGCAGGCTCGGCACCCAGCTCAGGCTCGTCACGCCCGACGGCCGCCTGCGCCGTCCAGCGGCCCGCGCCGACCTGCGGCCCGACCCCCGCCCCACCCTCGTCCTGGTCGCCCACGGCAGCCGTGACCCGCGCGCCCTCGCCACCGTCACGGCCCTCGCCGAGCGGGTCCGCGAGCAACGGCCCGGGCTCGCCGTCCGCCTGGGCCACATCGAGCTCAACGAACCGCTGCTCGCCGACACCCTCAGCGACCTCGACACCCTCAGCGACCTGGACGGCCCCGGCGCCCTCGCCCCGCACGACCGCGGCCGCGCCGTCCTCGTGCCGCTGCTCCTCGGCCGCGGCCAGCACGTCAAGCGCGACATACCGGCGGCCGCCGCCCGCGTCCCCGCCCTCGACACCCGCGTCGCCGCCCCGCTCGGCCCGCACCCGCTGCTCGCCGAGGCGCTGCACGCCCGGCTCGTCGAGGCGGGCTGGCCCGCGCGGCCCCTGGGCGCCGGCGCGCGCCGACGGCACGCGGTCGTCCTCGCCGCCGCGGGCTCCCGCGACCCGCAGTCCGCGGCCGACACGGAGACCGCCGCCGGACTGCTCGCCGAGCGCCTGGGCGTTCCGGTCGTGCCCGCCTACGCCGCTCCCACCGCGGCCTGCCCCCGTACGGTGCCGGAAGCGCTCGAAGCCCTGGCCGGGGACGGGCGGACGCGCACCGCCGTCGCCGCGTACTTCACCGCGCCGGGCCGCTTCGCGACCCAGAGCGCGGCCGCCGCCCGCTGGCTCGCCGCGGCGCCGCTCGGCGCGCACGCGGCCCTCGCCCGGCTCGTCCTGCACCGCTACGACCGGGCATGCGCAGAACCGGCGCCCGCCGCACGGCCGCCCGCCCTGCGGCACCGCCTCACCGGCGTCTGAAGGAGGCCGGATCAGGCGGGGCCAGATCCCTGTTTGTCACTGCTTGCGTCTACTGTCGGTGCATGGAAGGCACAGCACCGAACGCGCGATACGAGGCCTACAGCGCCTACGACGAGGCTGCCGTGGAGCGGTGGGCCGCCGAGCCCGACAAGAGGCCGGGGCGAACGGCCTTCCAGCGCGACCGCGCGCGCGTCCTGCACTCCGCGGCGCTGCGCCGCCTCGCCGGCAAGACCCAGGTCGTCACGCCCGGCACCCGCAGCCAGGCCTGGGACGCCAGCGCCCGCACCCGCCTGACGCACTCTCTGGAGTGCGCCCAGGTGGGCCGTGAGCTGGGCGCCGCCCTCGGCTGCGACCCCGACCTGGTGGAGACGGCCTGCCTCTCCCACGACCTGGGCCACCCGCCCTTCGGGCACAACGGCGAGCAGGCGCTGAACGAAGTGGCGGCGGACTGCGGCGGTTTCGAGGGCAACGCCCAGTCGCTGCGGCTGCTCGCCCGCATCGAGCCGAAGCGCTTCGTGCGCTCCGAGGACACCGGCGAACTGGTCAGCGTCGGGCTGAACCTGACGCGGGCCGCCCTGGACGCCGCCACCAAGTACCCCTGGCCGCTCGGCGGGCACCCCACCGACCCGGCGTCCCCCAAATTCGGTGTCTACGAAGACGACCGGCCGGTCTTCGACTGGGTCCGCAAGGAGGCGCCCGGGCAGCGCACCTGCTTCGAGGCGCAGGTCATGGACTGGTCCGACGACGTCGCGTACTCGGTCCACGACTTCGAGGACGGCCTGCACGCCGGTCACATCGATCCCAACGTGCTGCACGCCGAGCCCGAGCGACAGGACGTCTACGCCGTGGCGATCGGGCGCTACGTCCCTTCGGACACCGACCCCGAAGAGCTCGCCCAGGCGCTCGACCGTCTTCTCGACCAGGAGTGGTGGCCGCACGGGTACGACGGATCGGCCGTCAGCCAGGCCCGGTTGAAGGACGCCACCAGCCAGCTCATCGGCCGCTTCTGCCAGGCCGCGGAGACGGCCACCCGCGCGCGGTACGGCACGGGGCCCCTCACGCGGTACGCGGCCGAACTCGTCGTCCCGCGCGCGGCACGTCACGAATGCGCGGTGCTCAAGGCCGTCGCCGACCGCTATGTGATGCAGCGCCCCGCCCAGGAGCGGCTCCGCGCGGACCAGCGCATCGTCGTCGCCGAGCTCGCCGAGGCGCTCACCGCGCGGGCACCCGACGGACTCGACCCGCAGTTCCGCGCCCTGTACGACGCGGCGGACGACGACCGCGCCGCCCAGCGCGTCGTGGTGGACCAGATCGCGTCGCTCACGGACGCGGCGGCCCGCGCGCTGCACACGCGGATGACGGCGAGACCCCAGTGAAACGACGGTAAATGACCATGAAGTGACCACAGGGCGTGACGGAATGTGGCCAGTTGGGGCCACGCCCCCTTCCCGCATCACGCTGCGTGCGGGACGCTCCCTGTGGCGGCAAGGCCGATCGGCAAGTCTGTGTTCTTCCGGGGGACATCCCCGGTACCCCGGGCAAGGAGGCATCAAGTGGTCGACGCGGATCAGACGTTCGTCATTGTCGGAGGAGGTCTGGCCGGCGCCAAGGCGGCCGAGACACTCCGTTCCGAGGGATTCACCGGCCGGGTGATCCTCATCGGCGACGAGCGTGACCACCCCTACGAGCGCCCGCCGCTGTCCAAGGGCTATCTGCTGGGCAAGGAGGAGCGCGACAGCGTCTTCGTCCACGAACCGGGGTGGTACGCGCAGGCCGACGTCGAACTGCACCTGGGCCAGACCGTCGTCGCCATCGACCGCGCCGCCAAGGCCGTGCGCCTGGGCGACGGCGCCGCCATCCGCTACGACAAGCTCCTGCTCGTCACCGGCGCGGAGCCCCGCCGCCTCGACGTCCCCGGCACCGGCCTCGCGGGCGTCCACCACCTGCGCCGCCTCGCGCACGCCGACCGGCTGCGGCACGTCCTCGCCGCCCTGGGCAGGGACAACGGCCACCTGGTGATCGCGGGCGCCGGCTGGATCGGCCTGGAGGTCGCGGCGGCCGCCAGGGAGTACGGCGCGGAGGTCACCGTCGTCGAGCCCGAGCCGACCCCGCTGCACGCCGTCCTCGGCCCCGAGGTCGGCCAGATGTTCGCCGACCTGCACGCCGAGCACGGCGTCCGCTTCCACTTCGGCGCGCGGCTCACCGAGATCACCGGCCAGGACGGCATGGTCCTCGCCGCCCGCACGGACGACGGCGAGGAGCACCCGGCGCACGACGTGCTCGCGGCGATCGGCGCGGCCCCCCGTTCGGCCCTCGCCGAGTCCGCGGGCCTGGAGCTCGCCGACCGCGCGGATGGCGGCGGCATCGCCGTCGACGCGTCCCTGCGCACCTCGGACCCCGACATCTACGCGGCGGGCGACGTGGCCGCCGTCCGCCACGAGCTCTTCGGCACCAGGCTCCGCGTGGAGCACTGGGCCAATGCCCTGAACGGCGGCCCCGCCGCCGCCCGCGCCATGCTCGGCCAGGACGTCCGTTACGACCGCGTGCCCTACTTCTTCTCCGACCAGTACGACGTGGGCCTGGAGTACTCGGGCTGGGCGCCCCCGGGCACGTACGACCAAGTGGTGGTGCGCGGCGACACCGCCAAGCGCGAATTCATCGCCTTCTGGCTGCGTGAGGGGCAGGTCCTCGCGGGGATGAACGTGAATGTGTGGGACGTCACGGAGCCGATTCAGGAGCTGATCCGGCAGGGCGCACGCCCCGACCCCGACGCCCTCGCGGACCCGTCGACCCCCTTGGCGTCGCTCCTGACGTGACCGGCCGGGCAGGAGTGTCACAGGCGAGCCGTAGTATTCCTACGTGGCAGGCAGGATCAATGACGAAGACGTGAAGGCGGTTCGGGACGCGGTCCCGATCGACGCCGTGGTCTCCGACTACCTCCAGCTGCGCAACGCGGGGGGTGGAAACCTCAAGGGCCTGTGCCCCTTCCACGACGAGAAGTCCCCGTCCTTCCAGGTCAGCCCGAGCAAGGGTCTCTTCCACTGCTTCGGCTGCCAGGAAGGCGGCGACACGATCGCCTTCGTGATGAAGATCGACCACCTCACCTTCTCGGAGACGGTCGAGCGCCTCGCCGCCCAGGCGGGCATCACGCTGCGCTACGAAGAGGGCGGGTACAACCCCGCGCACCAGCGCGGTGAGCGCATCCGCCTCGTCGAGGCCCACAAGGTCGCCGCGCAGTTCTACGTGGACCAGCTGGAGAGCCCCGAGGCCGAGATCGGCCGGAAGTTCCTCGCCGAGCGCGGCTTCGACCAGGCCGCGGCCGCGCACTTCGGCGTGGGCTACAGCCCCGCGGGCTGGGACCACCTCACCCGCTACCTGCGCGGCAAGGGCTTCACCGACAAGGAGCTGACCCTCTCCGGCATCTCCCAGGAGGGCCGCCGCGGCCCCATCGACCGCTTCCGCGGCCGCCTGATGTGGCCGATCCGCGACATCGGCGGCGACGTGGTCGGCTTCGGCGCCCGCAAGCTCCGCGACGACGACAACGGCCCGAAGTACCTGAACACGCCGGAGACGGCGATCTACAAGAAGTCCCAGGTCCTGTACGGCATCGACCTGGCCAAGAAGGAGATCGCCAAGTCCAGCCGCGCCGTCGTCGTCGAGGGCTACACCGACGTGATGGCCTGCCACCTCGCGGGCATCACCACCGCCATCGCGACCTGCGGCACCGCGTTCGGCGGCGACCACATCAAGATCCTCCGGCGCCTCCTGATGGACAACGGCTCGGCCCGGGTGATCTTCACCTTCGACGGCGACGCGGCCGGTCAGAAGGCCGCCCTGCGCGCCTTCGAGGACGACCAGAAGTTCGCCGCCGAGACCTACATCGCGATCGCCCCCGACGGCATGGACCCCTGCGACCTGCGCCTGGCCAAGGGCGACACGGCCGTCGCCGACCTCGTCGAACCGCGCACGCCGCTCTTCGAGTTCGCGCTGCGCCAGATCGTCTCGCGGTACGACCTGGAGACCCCCGCGGGCCGCGCCGCCGCCCTGGACGAGGCCGCCCCCGTGGTCGCCCGCATCAAGAACAGCGGCGCGCAGCACGAGGTCGCCGTCCAGCTCGCGGGCATGCTCGGCATCCTCGACACGCAGTTCGTCGTCAAGCGCGTCGCCCAGCTGGCGCGCTGGGCACGCGACCGCGGCGGCCGGGGCCCCGCCCCGGCCCCCCAGCGCTCCTCGCAGACGTACGAGGCGGCCCCGCAGGGCTTCAGCGGCCCCGCCCTCAACCTCCGCAGCCCCGCGCACCGCACCGAGCGCGAACTGCTCAAACTCGCCCTGCAGTACCCGCACTTGGTCTCCCCGGCCTTCGACGCGTACGGCCTGGACGAGTTCACCGCCCCGCCCTACGCGGCGGTGCGCCGCGCCATCGAGGAGGCGGGCGGCGCGGAGTACGGCACGCAGGACCCGCAGGAGTACCTCGTCCGGGTCCGCGACGCCGCGCCCGACGACGCGGTCCGCTCCATGGTCACCGAGCTCGCCGTCGAGGCCATCCTGCGCAAGACCGTCGACGAGATGTACGCGGGCATCCAGCTCGTGCAGGTCCGGCTGCGCGCCGTCGACCGCCGCATCCGCGACGTCCAGGGCACCCTCGCCCGGGTCGGCGCGGGCGGCGACCCGCAGCATCTGGCCGCCGTGCAGAGCGAGTTGTGGGTCCTCCAGCAGTACGGCCAGGCGCTGCGCGAGCGGGGCGCGGACGCGCTCTGAGGGCAGCCCCCGAGGTGGTCCCGGAAAGCGGTCCCTGACATTCCCCGGGGATTCGACCCGGACCCACGGGTTACCCGGCGGGTAACCACGCGGTCACGGACCGGACTCAAAAAGTCACCGCACGCCCCTCGTGGCGGCCGTGTGTCGTACCCCACACTGGTTCCGGTGCCTGAGTCCTCGGAGCGCGGCCGACCCGCAGACAGCGGGTCCGACACCCCCGCGGTTCCACACATCGTGTCCGGGACGGACAGCGGCGAGGCCGTCGTCCCTCTCCCGTTGCCGCACGCCTCAGCTGCGATCACCCTGGAGGTCGCCCCCGTGCAGACCCAGACCCTCACCCAGACCGACACCGCCGCGCGCGTGGATCGCGCGGAAGCGGAAGCGGACGTCCTGGAGTCGGTCCCGCCGCAGAGCCGGGCCGCCCGGCACCCGGAGGCGCGGGACATACAGGAGGCCCCCGAGGCTCCCGAGCCCGTCGAGGTCCCCGAGCCCCCCGAGGCCGTCGAGGCGCTGGAACCGGAGACCCTCGAACTCCCCGCCCCCCGCAGCCGCGCCGACGCCGGCGGCCCCTCGTCCGACCTGTTCCGCCAGTACCTGCGCGAGATCGGGCGGATCCCGCTGCTCACCGCGGCGGAGGAGGTGGAGCTCGCCCGTGCCGTCGAGGCCGGTCTCTTCGCCGAGGAGAAGCTGAGCAACACCCCCGACCTGGACTCCCAGCTCGCCCTCGACCTCGACAAGTTGGTGGTCATGGGCCGGATGGCCAAGCGCCGCCTCATCGAGGCCAACCTCCGCCTGGTCGTCTCCGTCGCCAAGCGGTACGTGGGCCGCGGGCTCACCATGCTCGACCTGGTCCAGGAGGGGAACCTCGGGCTGATCAGGGCCGTCGAGAAGTTCGACTACGCCCGCGGCTACAAGTTCTCGACGTACGCGACCTGGTGGATCCGCCAGGCCATGTCCCGCGCCCTCGCGGACCAGGCCCGTACGATCCGCGTGCCCGTGCACGTCGTGGAGCTCATCAACCGCGTCGTACGCGTCCAGCGCCGCATGCTCCAGGAGCGCGGGTACGAGCCCACGCCCGAAGAGGTCGCCGCCCACCTGGATCTGCCGCCCGAGCGCGTCAGCGAGGTGCTGCGCCTGGCGCAGGAGCCCGTCTCGCTGCACGCCCCCGTCGGCGAGGAGGACGACGTCGCGCTCGGCGACCTCATCGAGGACGGCGACGCCACGAGCCCCGTGGAGTCGGCGGCGTTCCTGCTGCTCCGCGAGCACCTGGAGGCCGTCCTCTCCACGCTCGGCGAGCGCGAGCGCAAGGTCGTCCAGCTCCGCTACGGCCTCGCGGACGGCAGGCCCCGCACCCTGGAGGAGATCGGCCGGATCTTCGGCGTGACCCGCGAACGCATCCGCCAGATCGAGTCCAAGACCCTCAACAAACTCCGCGACCACGCGTTCGCGGACCAGTTGAGGGGCTACTTGGACTGACTGCCGGGAGAGCCCCGCACGGGGCACGGGGAACTGCGCGCTAGTCCACTTCGGCCACGGCCTGCGCGAACTGAGCCGCGTACAGCCGCGCATACGCCCCGTCCGCGGCCAACAGCGCGTCGTGCGTGCCCTGTTCGACGATGGATCCGTTCTCCATGACCAGAATCGTGTCCGCGTCCCGGATCGTGGAGAGCCGGTGCGCGATCACGAACGACGTACGACCGTGCGCGAGGCGGGCCATGGCCTTCTGGATGAGGACCTCCGTACGCGTGTCGACGGAGCTCGTCGCCTCGTCGAGCACCAGGATCACCGGGTCGGAGAGGAACGCCCGCGCGATCGTGATGAGCTGCTTCTCGCCCGCGCTCACCCCCGTGCCGTCGTCGTCGATCACGGTGTCGTACCCGTCGGGGAGCGTGCGCACGAAACGGTCCGCGTGGGCGGCGCGCGCCGCCTCCTCGATCTCCTCGCGCGTGACGTCCTTCGACGCGCCGTACGCGATGTTCTCCGCGATGGTGCCGCCGAACAGCCAGGTGTCCTGGAGCACCATGCCGATCCCGGAGCGCAGCTCGTCCCGCGACATCCCGGCGATGTCGACCCCGTCCAGGGTGATGCGCCCGCCGGTGACCTCGTAGAACCGCATCAGCAGGTTGACCAGCGTCGTCTTGCCGGCGCCCGTCGGGCCGACGATGGCGACCGTGTGACCGGGCTCCACGACGAGGGACAGGTCCTCGATGAGCGGCTTGTCCGCCTCGTAGCGGAAGGAGACGTGCTCCATTCCGACCCGCCCGCGCAGCCGGTCGGGCCGCTCGCCGGGGAGCGGGTCGGCCTCCTGCTCGTCGGCGTCGAGGATCTCGAAGACCCGCTCGGCCGACGCCACGCCCGACTGGACGAGGTTCGCCATCGAGGCGACCTGCGTCAGCGGCATGGAGAACTGCCGCGAGTACTGGATGAAGGCCTGCACGTCACCGATGGACAGCGAACCGGACGCCACCCGCAGGCCGCCGACCACGGCGACCAGCACGTAGTTCAGGTTCGAGATGAAGAACATCAGCGGCTGCATGACACCGCTGTTGAACTGCGCCTTGAAGCCCGCCTCGTAGAGCTGCTCGTTCTGCTCGGCGAACGCCTTGGCCGACTCCTCCTGGCGGCCGAACACCTTCACCAGGGTGTGCCCGGTGTACATCTCCTCGACGTGGGCGTTGAGCGCGCCGGTGGTCTTCCACTGCTGCACGAACTGCGGCTGCGACCGCTTGCCGACCTTCGTCGCCACGAAGAACGACAGCGGCACGGTGATCAGCGCCACCAGGGCGAGCAGCGGCGACACCCAGAACATCATCACGAGCACGCCGATGATCGTCAGCAGCGAGTTGATGAGCTGGCCCATCGTCTGCGTCAGCGTCTGGTTGATGTTGTCGAGGTCGTTGGTGGCGCGGCTCAGCACCTCGCCGCGCTGCCGCTTGTCGAAGTACGACAGCGGGAGCCGCGACAGCTTCGCCTGGACGTCGCCGCGCATCCGGAAGACGGTCTTGTTGATGGCGCGGTTCGAAAGCCGGGTCGCCACGGCCATCAGCAGCCCCGCCACCAGGAACGTGCCGAGCGCGAGCAGCAGGACCTCGCCCACCGCGTCGAAGTCGATGCCCTTGCCGGGGGTGAAGTCGACGCCGGAGAGCATGTCGGCCATGCCGCCCTCGCCCCTGGCGCGCAGGCCGTCGAGCGCCTGCTCCTTCGTCGTCCCCTCGGGCATGTCGCGGCCGACGATGCCCGCGAAGAGCAGGTCGGTGGCGCGGCCGAGGATCTTGGGGCCGAGCACGGAGAGCGCGACGCTCATGACGGTGGCCAGGAGCAGCGCGTACATCGTGCCGCGCTCGGGCTTGAACTGCGCGAGGAGCCGCCTGCCCGAGCCCTTGAAGTCCATCGAGCGGGAGTCGGGGCCCATCATGGGTCCACCCATGCCAGGGGGCATTACGCGGCCTCCGCTTCCGTCAGCTGGGAGAGGACGATCTCCCGGTAGGTCTCATTGCTCTCCATCAGCTCGTGATGGCGGCCCGTGCCCACGACGCGGCCCTCGTCGAGGACCACGATGCGGTCGGCGTCCCGGATGGTGGACACCCGCTGGGCGACGATGACGACGGTCGCCTCGGCGGTCTCACGGCCGAGTGCGGCCCGCAGCGCCGCGTCGGTCGCGTAGTCGAGCGCGGAGAACGAGTCGTCGAAGAGGTAGATCTCGGGGCGCTGTACGAGCGTGCGCGCGATGGAGAGGCGCTGGCGCTGGCCGCCGGAGACGTTGGTGCCGCCCTGTGCGACGGGCGCGTCGAGGCCTTCCTCCAGGCCCTCGACGAACTCCTTGGCCTGGGCGACCTCCAGCGCGTGCCAGAGCTCCTCGTCGGTGGCGTCGGGGTTGCCGTAGCGCAGGTTGCTCGCCACGGTGCCGGCGAACAGGTACGGCTTCTGCGGTACGAGGCTCACGGTCTTCGCGAGGAGCGCGGGTTCGATGGTGCCGACGTCCACGCCGCCGACCAGGACCTCGCCCTCGGTCGCGTCGATCAGCCGCGGTACGAGGCTGAGCAGCGTCGACTTGCCGCTGCCGGTCGACCCGATCACGGCGGTCGTCTCGCCCGGCCGGGCGACGAGGTGGACGGACTTGAGGACGGGCTCCTCGGCGCCGGGGTAGCGGAAGCCCGCGTCCCGTATCTCCAGGTGGCCGTGGCTGCGCAGCTCGCGCACGGGGGCGGCCGGCGGCACCACACTGCTGTCGGTGTCCAGGACCTCCTCGATGCGCTCGGCGCAGACCTCCGCGCGCGGCACCATCATGAACATGAAGGTGGCCATCATCACCGACATCACGATCTGCATCAGATAGGCGAGGAACGCGGTGAGCGCACCGATCTGCATGCCGCCGCTGTCGATGCGGTGCGCGCCGAACCAGACCACCGCGATCGAGGAGATGTTCACGACGGTCATGACGATCGGGAACATCAGCGCGAGCAGCTTGCCGGTGCTGAGCGAGACGTCGGTCAGGTCGGCGTTGGCCTTGCGGAAGCGCTCCTTCTCGTAATCGTCCCGGACGAAGGCGCGGATGACGCGGTTGCCGGTGATCTGCTCGCGCAGTACGCGGTTCACGGTGTCGAGGCGCACCTGCATCGTGCGGAACAGGGGCCGCAGCCGCCGCACGATCAGGCTCACGCTGATGCCGAGCACGGGCACGACGGCGACGAGCACGCCGGAGAGCGGCACGTCCAGGCCGAGCGCCATCACGATGCCGCCGACGCACATGATGGGCGCGGTCACCATGAGCGTGAACGACATCAGGGCCAGCATCTGCACCTGCTGGACGTCGTTGGTGGTCCGCGTGATCAGCGACGGAGCCCCGAACTGCCCCACCTCGCGCGCGGAGAAGGACTGCACACGGTCGAAGACGGCGGCCCGGACGTCGCGGCCGAGGGCGGCGGCGGTCCGCGCGCCGTAGAAGACGGCCCCGATGTTGCAGACCATCTGCACGACGGTGACGGCGATCATGATGCCGCCGAAGCTGAGGATGTAGCCCGTGTCCCCCTCGACGACACCGTTGTCGATGATGTCGGCGTTCAGGCTGGGCAGATAGAGCGCGGCGCAGGTCTGCAGGAACTGCAGCAGCACCAGCAGGGTGATGGGTTTGCGGTACGGACGCAGGTACGTCCGCAGAAGTCTTATGAGCACGCTCGGTCTCTCGAGGAGTCGGGTGTCGGCACGTTGGGCGAGGTCGCCCCCAATCCTGCGACACCCGACCCGTGGGCGTGCAACTGATTAACCCATGACCGGGTCAAATTTCAGCCCGGGTAAAGAACTGGGATCACTCAAGGATCTTGGGCCCCGGGACCCAAGGATCTTGGGCCCGGGACCGCGCCCCCAGGACGGCCCCGACGGCAAGCTTCCTCAGGCGAACGCCCCCGGATGGGCCTGCTCCCGCACCGTCACGTACTGCTGGCGCACCGCCTGCCCCACCGCGAGCTCCTCGCCCGGCTCGAAGACCTGCGCCGCAGCCCCCTGCCAGAGCGGCAACTGGCCGGTCAGCGCCCAGGCCGCCTGCCGCGCCGCCCCGATCGCCGCGTAGTCCGCGGGCTGCGGCACCACGACCTGCGTACCGAGCAGCATCGGCGCCGCCGCCTGGACGGCGGGCAGCTCCGCGGCGGCGCCGAGGAGGAACACCCGCCGCACCTCCACCCCGCGCCCCCGCAGGACGTCGAGCGCGTCCCCGAGCCCGCACAGCATGCCCTCGAACGCGGCCCGCGCCAGGTGCTCCGGCCTCATCGACTCGCGCCGCAGTCCGGTCAGCGTTCCCGCCGCGTGCGGCAGGTTCGGCGTCTTCTCACCCTCCAGATAGGGGAGGAGCACGAGCCCGTGCGCGCCCGGCGTCGACTTCATGGCGAGCTCGGAGAGCTCCTGCAGATCCGTGCTGCCGAGCATCTCGGCGGTGCCGCGCAGCACCCGCACGGCGTTCTGCGTGTGGACCACCGGCAGGTGCATCCCGGTGGCGTCCGCGAGCGAGGTGACGATGCCGCGACCGTCGGTCAGTGCCTCGTGGTGCACGGCCATCACGGACCCCGACGCCCCGAGCGAGACGACCGCGTCGCCCTGCTGCACCCCGAGCCCGAACGCCGCCGCCATCGTCTCGCCGGTACCGGCCGAGATCAGCAGCCCCTCGGGCGTCGTGCCCGCGGCCTCGGCGGGGCCGATCACCTCGGGCAGCATCGCCTGGTGACCCAGGGCCAGTTCGACGAGGTCGGGGCGGTACGTGCCGCCCGCCGCGGACCAGTAGCCGGTGCCCGAGGCGCCGCCGCGGTCGGTCGTACGCCGGGCGGGCCGGCCGAGGAGCTGCCAGACCAGCCAGTCCGGGGCCTGCATGAGGGAGGCGATCCGCCGCGCGGCCTCCGGCTCCGTCCTCGCCAGCCAGCGGAGCTTCGTCACCGGGTGCGCGGACTGCGGCACGCACCCCACGGCCTGCGCCCAGGCCTCGCGGCCGCCGAGCCGGTCGATGAGGTCGACGGCGGCGACCTGCGCCCGCCGGTCGTTGCCGACCATCGCGGGCCGCACCGTGTTGCCGTGCTGGTCGAGCGGTACGAGCGCGTTCTGCTGGGCGGACACGCCGATGGCCTGCACCCCTTCGAGCAGCCCGCCGCCCGCTGCCTCCCCGAGGGAGAGCAGCCACGCCTGTGGATCGACGTCGGACGGCCGGGAGCCGCCCTCCGTGCTCTCCAGCGGATGCGGGGCGTAGCCCTGCTTGAGTACGGCGCCCGTGTCCGCGTCACAGACCACGATGCGCGTGAAATCGGGCGAACTGTCCAACCCTGCGACTATCCCCATGCCTGGAATTCTGCCGCACCGGGGGCCGGGCCCGTACCTGTGTTCGCTCTCCGTGATCCGGCAGGGGGCCTTCTGATCCGGCGAGGGGGGGATTGGCTGGGGGCTCCTTCAGGGCGCGGGCCGCCCCGGAGTCAGCCCTTGGGGGCGGCCCGCGTCTCACGCGACCGACTGAGGTATTGCTCGACTCAGGTGTTGCTGGTGCCCCAGTCGTCCTCGGCGCCGCCCGGCCCGCGCTGCTCACGCAGGGAGCGGACCCGGTCGGCCACCGAGTCGGGCATCTTGTCCCCGACCTTCTCGGACACCGAGTGGAAGGCCTTGCCCGCCACCTCGCGGCCCTGCTGCGTCGCGGACTCGACGGTGTTGCGCACGGCCGGGTTCTGCGAGATCTCACGGGCGGACTTCTTCAACTGCTCATAGCGCTCGCGTCCGGCCCGGGTCCCGAGCACGTACCCGAGGGCCAGTCCCGCCACGAATGTGAGCCGGTACCGCATGGCTGCCACCCTTTCCTTGCGTCGGCTTCGCACGTCTGTCGCTCGCCTGCTGGTCGCCTGGCGATCGCCTGCTGATCGCCTGAGGGATACCGATTGGCGGAGCACCCCCCTGCTTGCGCTAATGTATGTGTCGCAGCGGGCGCCCGCCGCCTGGAGAGTTCCCAGGTAGGTGCGTTCGATGCAACGAGACGATCCCCTGTAGCTCAATTGGCAGAGCAGCCGGCTGTTAACCGGCAGGTTACTGGTTCGAGTCCAGTCGGGGGAGCTCGGTCTCCTGTAGCTCAATTGGCAGAGCAGCCGGCTGTTAACCGGCAGGTTACTGGTTCGAGTCCAGTCGGGAGAGCTGTACGTAAGGACCCCCGAGGAGCACCTCGGGGGTCCTTTTTCGTGCCTGGTGGAACCATGCGGGCAGCCCTGCGGTCCTCATGGTCGTGCGATGCCGACCATCCGAAGCAGGAGATCGTATGAGCGGCTATGCTGCGGCAGACGGCGCGCACAAATGTGCGCGACGCGCCGTTAGGGGCGGTAGCTCAGCCGGTTAGAGCAGCGGACTCATAATCCGTCGGCCGTGGGTTCGAGTCCCACCCGCCCCACCACAGCGTCGTGGCGCAGGAACGATTCCACCTGCGTCAACCGCGCAAACCCCTGGGCGAGCACCTTTTGGGTGGCGCCGATGTAGATCATCTGCTGGCCCCCTGCTGGCCCGAAGGTCTGACGATCATCGCGTGAAGGACCAGAAGGCCCCGACCAGGCAGTGACTCCTGGTCGGGGCCTTCTGGCTGTGAGCGGCCGCCCTGGGAAGCCTCGGGGCGGCCGCCCCCTCTCCCGCCGCGCGGCCTCTCCTGCTGGCGACGGGGAGCTTGACGTTCCGCTCCGCGACCTCGTGTAACGGCGCCCCGAGCTGCTGGCGGCCTGCCCCTTGGCCGGCGTGGGGCGGGCCGCCCTTCCCGGCTCCGCGGCTCTCCCGGCGAGGTCGCGGGCCGGGGGGGGCTAGGGGGTGCGGCGGACGAAGGCGGGCCGCTTCGGGCAGTCCTTGTGCAGGACGACGGTTGAGCCGCCAGCCGAGATGGACAGCTTCACGGCCGTCATGAGGGGCTGGCCCTGGAGGAGCGGCTGGTCGCAGGTCCAGCAGAACCGCGTGCCCTCACTCATCGCCGGTCGCGGCCTGCTCGTCGGCGTGGCGGAGGACGACCCGGGTCGCCCGTAGCGCTCGCCGGATCCGTGTCGCCTCTGTGCAGTCCTCCTCGGCCCGGCAGGAGGCGCACTCGACGGTGTGCAGGAGGAGGACCTCGTACACCTCCTGCTCGTGCCGCACCAGCTCTTCCTTCTCCATGAGGGTCACCGGTCCCCCTTGGCGCGCGCTCCGAGGGCGATGTGGACGAGCGCGGCGACGGACGGCACCGGGCACAGGGCGCCGACGATGCGGGGTCGTACTGCCCAGTGCAGGCCGGTCGGGCCGCGCATGTCGGAGGCGGGGACGCTCAGGAAATGACCGGTGCCCAGCATCGGGGCTTCGTCGGGGTACCGCCACGAGGCCACAGGACCCTTGTCGACCAGTGCGTAGTACGTGTTCTGCGGGGCGTTGTGGATGACCGGGCCGCAGAGCAGCTCGGCCAGCGTCCGGCCCACTACGTCGAGGTCGTCGGTGCCGGCGCCTGCGTGCACGATCCGTGCGGTCAGGCATACGGAGTTGAACCGTTTGCCGAGCGGCAGCAGGGCGATGCCCCGCTCCTGCCACTCCCGGTGGGCCTGGTGCGGCTCTTGCTGGGCGCGCGCGAGCCAGTCGAAGGCCGCGCTCACCGACTGCGGGAATGCGCCGCTTCCCGAGACCAAAGCTCGGCCCGTGTCATCGGCCATGTCGACTCCTACGTGTCGGCCATGCCCCGGGGCCGGTCACGCGGTCGCCGGGTCCGTTTTCCCATCGAAGCGCGTCGTCAGTACGGGGGGAGGTGCCCACTAGGGGCCTGCTGGGGGCCAGTTGCGCGGGTAGCGTGGCGGGTGGGAGGCCTCTTGCATGGACTACGTGACGGCACGGCGTGATTTCGGCGCGCATCTCGCGGCTCTGCGCAAGCACGCCCAGCTGTCGCAGGCCCAGCTCGCCACACGGCTATGCCTGCTCAGCGGCACAGCCACGCTGACCCGCAATGAGGTCTCCCGATGGGAGCGCGGGCAGCGGTTGCCTGGTGCGTGGCTGGCTCCCCTCGCCACTGTTCTCGGTGTGCCCGCGGCCGAGCTGAATCGCGCCGCGGCCCGGGCCCGCGGGGAGGTCGATGAACCGCAGGACGATCATCCTCACGCCGTCGTGCTGGAACGGGCGGGGTGGCTGCTCGCCCACGACAACGCGCACGGCGGCGACCATGTGGCGGATGCGGCGATCCAGGTGTGGCGCTCCGAACGCGCGAGGATCACAGAGGGCGCCAAGAGGCATCTGCGTGTTGTCGCCGAACTCGCTGAGATCGCAGGCTGGTTGCTGTTCGATGCGGCACGCCATGACGAGGCTCGGGCGGCTTGGTTGGAATCCCTGCACATGGCACGCAGCGCGGGCGATTCCCCCATGCAGTGGTTCGCTATGGATCTTCTGTCCATGGAGGCCGTCGCGAGCGGCCGGGTGGGAGAGGCCCTGGCCCTCTGCGAGGAGATCACTGGTCGCGGCGTTCCCCCGCGTGTGGCGTTGCTGACCGAACTTCGGCGGAGCCGTGCCCTTGCCGCAGCCGGTGATCACGCGCGGGCACGGCAGGCGATCGGGAAGGCTCGCAGCAGCCTGGAGGACTCCTTGGACCCCCGTGATCCGCTGTGGGCGTGGTGGGTGAACGACCTCGAAGTCACCGGGCATGAGGCGGAAGTTGCTCTGTTGTTGGATCAACCCGCGCGTGCCGTGCCGGGCTTTGAGCGAACTCGGGAGTTGGTCGCGGCGATCAACGCGACTGGACGCGGAGCCTTGTACTACGCCACCGCCGAGCTCGACGCCCTTGTCCGGGTCGGGGCTTGGCGGCAGGCCGAGGAGCCCCTGTTGCGCCTGCCGCCGATCCTGCGCAACGTGACCTCGTCACGGAACCGCAGGCGCCTGCGAACGACGTTGCGCGCCATCGAGAGGGACGGTCCTCCTTGGCTGGCAGATACGGCGCGCGAAGTCGTGCCGAGCTGACGAGGCATGACGGAGGTGCATCACGTCGCAGAGTGGGGTGGCCCGGCTGATTCTTGGACTGCCTCTCGGCTGCCCCGCACCCATGAGTACGTGTGACGGGCACGTGTCCGCGCCCGCGACGGGCCCCGGCGGGCCGTGAATCCGCCGCATGTCACAACGCGGCGCCCCCGATCCGTCGCATGGGTACTGACGCCTATGACGGAGGAGCCCATCATGGCCACCACCCCGGATGCCCGCTTGAACATGCGCGACAACCCGGTCGCAGGCAAGGTCTGGAAGCACATCATCGCGGCGAACACGGCACTCGCCGGGATGACGGTGCCGACCGCGACGCTGGAACTGGTGAAGATCCGCGCGAGTCAGATCAACGGCTGCAGCGGGTGCCTCGACATGCACACCAAGGATGCCGCGGCCGCCGGCGAGAGCGCGGTCCGCCTCCACCTGATCGCGGCCTGGCGCGAGGCCACGGTCTTCACCGACGCGGAGCGCGCGGCACTGGAACTGACGGAACAGGGCACGCGCCTCGCCGACGCGGGCACCGGCGTCACGGACGAGGTCTGGGCGAACGCGGCGAAGCACTACGACGAGGACCAGCTCGCCACCCTGGTCGCCCAGATCGCCGTGATCAACGCCTTCAACCGCGGCAACGTCATGACCCGCCAGCCGGCCGGCGACTACGTGCCGGGGCAGTTCGGCTGATACCGCCGGAGCCTTCGCCGCCGCGTGTGGGGTAGGGGACGACCCCGCACGCGGCGGCCAGGGTCCGGGGCGGGTGCAGGTGGGCGTCTAGAGGGTTGGAGGTTCCTCCAGGGAGGGTCGCAGGTGCGGCGTAGATCCGTCTCAAGTTTTCGAGATGCCAGGCGATCGGCCGTATCTTGTCGCACATGCAGTCCTACACAATTGGGCAGGCCGCGCGTCTGCTCGGGGCCAGTCCCGATACCGTTCGTCGTTGGGCGGATGCCGGTCGCGTCGCCACGCATCGGGATGAGGGCGGGCGGCGGCTCATCGACGGGCGGGATCTTGCCGCGTTCTCCGTCGAGGTCGCGCAGAGCGGGGGCGGGGCGGAGGACGACGTCTCGTACACCACCGCCCGTAATGCCTTTCCCGGCATCGTCACCGCCGTGAAGCTCGGCGACGTGGCTGCCCAGGTGGAGATTCAGGCGGGGCCGCACCGGCTGGTCTCGCTGCTGACCAGGGAGGCGGTGGAGGAGCTCGGCCTTGAGGTCGGAATGCAGGCCACCGCCCGGGTGAAGTCCACCAACGTGCATATCGATCGGGCCTGAGCGACAGGGCGTATCCCGCGCCCTCCCGCCGGGCGTACCTCCGGCGGTCCCTCCGCTCACCATCCGTCAGGAGCTGTGTCATGTCCCCGAAGTTCCCCGCCCGCCCCGCCCGCCGTACCGCCGCCGCCCTGGCGACCGCCGCACTCCTCGTCCCCCTCGCCGGCTGTGGGAGTGATGACGACAGCGGGAGCGAGAAGAAGGGCGGGGGCAAGGACGTGAAGCTCACCGTTCTTGCCGCCTCGTCCCTCACCGACGTCTTCGCCACCGCCGAGAAGGCGTACGAGAAGGCGCACCCGGGGACCGACATCACCGTCTCCGCCGCCGGGTCGCAGGAGCTTGCCGCGCAGGTCAAGCAGGGGTCGCCCGCCGATGTGCTGGTCACCGCCGATACCAGGACCATGGACGGGCTCAAGGGGGAGACCGGCACGCCCACCGTCATCGCCAAGAACCGCCTCGTCATCGCCACCCGCGAGGGCAATCCGGAGAAGGTGAAGGGGCTCGGGGACCTCGCCGACAGTGAGCTGAAGGTCGTCCTCGCCGATGACACCGTGCCCGTCGGGCGCTACAGCAGGCAGGTGCTCGACGCCCAGAAGGTCGCCGTGAAGCCCGTCTCCAAGGAGGCCAACGTCCGCTCCGTGCTCAGCAAGGTCGAGCTCGGCGAGGCCGACGCCGGGATCGTCTACAAGACGGACGCCGCCACCGCGCCCGACAAGGTCGACGCCGTCGACATCCCCGACGCGCAGAACGCCGTCGCCTCCTACCCGGCCGCGACCCTCAAGGGATCGGAGAACGGTGCCGACGCCGCCGCCTTCGTGAAGTGGCTCAGCACCCCGGAGGCGCAGAAGATCCTGCGGGACGCGGGCTTCCAGAAGCCGTAGTCCTCATCATGTCGCGCCCCCGGATCATGTCGCGCCCCCGGAACCGCAACCGCCCGCCGCTCACGCTGGCCCTCCCCGCCCTGCTCGCCGTCGCGTTCCTGCTGATGCCGCTCGTCGGCATCCTCGCCAGGACCGAGTGGGGCGACCTCGGCACGCACCTGACCACCCCCGGCGTCACTCAGGCCCTGAAGCTGTCGCTGCTCGTGTCCTTCTGGGCGCTCGGGCTCTCGCTCGTGCTCGGGGTGCCGCTGGCCTGGCTCCTCGCTCGGGTGGAGTTCCGGGGGAAGGCGCTCGTACGGTCCCTCGTCCTGCTGCCGATGGTGCTGCCGCCCACCGTCGGCGGCGTCGCCCTCCTGCTCGGGTTCGGGCGGCGCGGGCTGCTCGGGCCCTGGCTGGAGCACACCTTCGGCATCGTGCTGCCCTTCCACACGTCGGGCGCCGTCGTCGCGGCGACCTTCGTGGCCATGCCGTTCCTCGTCATCAGCCTGGAGGGCGCGCTCGGCGGGCTGCGGCCCGGCTTCGAGGAGACGGCGGCCTCGCTCGGGGCCTCCCCGGTACGGGTCTTCCTCACCGTCACCCTGCCGATGGTCGCCCCCGGGCTCATCGCGGGCGCCGCGCTGACCTGGGCGCGGGCCCTGGGTGAGTTCGGCGCGACCATCACCTTCGCGGGGAACCTGCCCGGGACCACGCAGACCCTGCCCCTCCAGGTGTACCTGCTGCTCCAGGAGTCCCCGGAGGCCGCGACCTCGCTGTCGCTGCTGCTGCTCGCCATCGCGATGGCCGTCCTCGCCGGGCTGCGCGGGCGGTGGACGACGGGAGCCGCCGTACGCGTACGGGAGCAGCCCGCCGACTCCGGGGAGGGGGACGAAGGAGCAGGTGAGGGGGGCGAAGGAGCGACGGCGTCCCGCGGACCGATCGTCCAGACCGCGGCCTTGGAGGAGCCGGAGCCGGAGCGGGAGCGGTGGGCCCTGCACGCCGACGTGAGCGGCCACAACGAACTCACCCTCGACGCCGCGCCCGGCACCACCATCGCCGTCGTCGGGCCCAACGGCGCGGGCAAGACCACTCTGCTGCGCGCCCTCCTCGGTCTGACCCCGCGCGCCCACGCACGACTGCGGCTCGGCGAGCGCGACGTCACCGGGCTGCCGCCGCACCGCCGCGGGGTCGCCTGGGTTCCGCAGGAGGGCGCCCTCTTCCCGCACCTCAACGCGCTCGGCAACACCGCCTACGGGCTGCGCGCGCAGGGCGTCCGGCGCGCCGAGGCCCGCCGGGAGGCGCAGGCGTGGCTCGACCGGCTCGGCGTCGGACACCTCGCGCACCGCAAGCCCGCACAGCTCTCCGGCGGCCAGGCCCAGCGGGTCGCGCTGGCCCGTGCGCTGGCCGCGCGGCCCCGGCTGCTGCTCCTCGACGAACCGCTCGCCGCCCTCGACCAGACCACCCGCGCCCACGTCCGCCACACCCTGCGCAGGCACCTCGACGGGTTCGGCGGGGTGTGCCTCATCGTCACGCACGACCCGGTCGAGGCCGTCTCGCTGGCCGACCGGGTCCTCGTGCTCGACGAAGGGCGTACGTTGCAGGACGCGCCGCCCGCCGACGTCACCCGGCACCCGCGCTCGCCCTGGGTCGCCCGCATGCTCGGCCGCAACGCCTGGCCCGGCACCGCGGCCGACGACGGCTCGCTCGCGCTGGCGGGAGCGGGCCGCCTGGTCGTCGCCGAGCCGCTGGAGGCGGGGGCGCGGGCGCTCGCCGTCATCGCCCCGGAGGCGGTGTCCGTGCACCGCGAGCGGCCCGAGGGCAGCCCGCGCAACGTATGGCCGGGAACGGTACGGGAGATCACCGCCGCCGGCAGCAGGCTGCGCGTCCTGATCGCCTCGCGCGAGGCGCCCGACCTGATCGCCGAGATCACTCCGCAAGCGGCGACCGACCTCGGTCTCGCGGACGGGACCGAGGTCTGGACGAGCGTGAAGGCCACGGAGGTGTCGGTGGTGGCGCTCTGACCTCCCGGTGGGACGGGGGACAGGGGGGCGGGGGACAGGGGGGGTGGCTCTTACAGCGGTGCCTGCCAGGTCACCGTCGTGCCCGCCTCCACGCCGTCCGTGTCCCCGTCGTCGTACACCGTCAGGCGTACTCCCTCCCGCCGGTCGGGCAGCGTCGCCTTCGCGTCGATCGCCACATCGACCCGGGTGACGCCGGTGCGGCGCGACGCGGCGGCCAGGGCCCGGCGCAGGGCCGCGAGCAGGTGCCCCGCGGTGGGCTCCGTGACCTGGGTGTCGACGGCCCCGGCGAAGTGCACCGACGGCTGGATGCCGAGGACCGCGGCCGCGCCCGCCGTCTCGCGCAGCACCTTGCCGCGGAAGGTGGCCGGGGCGTCGGCGGGCGGCTGCTGGAGCGCGAAGATGGCCGTGCGCACCTCCTGGATGGTGGACTCCAGCTCGTCCACGGCGTGGTCGAGCGTGGACGCGACCCGCGTCGACCGGGCCCTGCTGCGGGTCGCGTCCAGCATCATGCCGGTGGCGAAGAGCCGCTGGACGACGAGGTCGTGCAGGTCGCGGGCGATCCGGTCGCGGTCCTCGAAGACCGCGAGGCGCTGCCTGCTCTGCTGGGCGTCGGCCAGGACGAGGGCCAGCGCGGCCTGCGAGGCGAACTGCGTGGCGAGCAGGCGCTCGGCCGAGGTGTAGGCGGGGGCGCCGCGCCTGCGGGGCAGCGCCAGGGTGCCGATGAGGCGGCCGCCGGCCTGGAGCGGCAGCATCATGCTGGGGCCGAAGCGGACGCGGACGTGCGTCGTCATGCGGGGGTCGGTCGCCGAGTCCTCGATGAACACGGGCTCCCCGCCGAGGAGCTTCTCCAGCACCTCGCTGCCGGGCTCGATGGTGGTGCCGATGAGGTCGTTGTGGGCCGGAGGGTACGGCCGGGGGGCCGGCCTCGCGGGTGCCGTGGTGGCCGGAGGTGCCGTGGTGGTGGGAGGCGCCGTGGTGGTGGGAGGCGCCGCGGGGGCGGCGTGGCCGGGCCGCGTGCCCGCCGTCGTGCCCCAGCCGTGCGGCGCGCCGTCCGTGGCCGCCGCGACGATGCTCATGCCCCCCGCCTCCGTGGGCTGCAGGATCACCCCCGCCGCCGCGCCCGCGAGGAGCCGCGCCCGGTCCGCCACCGTCATCAGCGCGTCGGCCGCCGCCTCGCCGGTGAGCAGGGCCGTGGTGACCGCCGCCGCGCCCTCGATCCAGCGCTCCCGCTGCCGGGCCGCCTCGAAGAGCCTGGCGTTGCCGATGGCGATGCCCGCCTGGCTCGCCAGGACCCGCAGGAGCTGCCGGTCCTCCTCGGTGAAGGGGCCGTCCCGCGGCTCTCGCGCGAGCAGGAGCGTGCCGAACGGCTCGTCGTGGACCTGCACGGGTACGTCGATGACGGTGCCGTCGGCGGTGGGCCGTACGGCCGGAACCCCGTCGGGGAAGCGGCCGGGACCGCCCGCCACGAAGAGCTCCTCCGGTCCTTCGTGGCCGGAGGCGTCGACCCCGAGCGTGCCGAACTCCGCCCCGGTCAGCCTCGCCGCGCTGTCCACGATGTGCTGGAGCGTGGCACGGAGTTCGAGGTCCGTGCCGACGCTGAGGACGGCTTCGAGGATCGGCTGCATCGAGGGCGGCGCCGTGTCCGCACCTTCGGGCGTCTCGGTCACGTACGGCGTACTCCGTGGTCGGGGAGGCTGTCCGGTCAGCCGGACAGCGGAGCCAGGGACAGCGGCTGGATCTTGCCCTCCAGCATCGCACCGAGCCCCAGCACGGCACACACATCGGGCCGTTCCGCGATGTGTACGGGCATTCCGGTCGCGTCCCGCAGCATCTGGTCCAGGCCCGGGAGCAGCGCGCTGCCGCCGACCATCATGATGCCGCGGTCGGCGAGGTCGGCCACCAGATCCGGCGGGCAGTCGCGGAGCACCTTGCCGATGCCGTCGAGGACGGCGGTGAGCGGGGTGTGGATGGCATCGCGGACCGCGGCCGTGTCCACCTGGACGGAGCGGGCCAGTCCCGTCGCGACGTCCCTGCCGTGGATCTCCGTCGACTCCGGGCCGTGCGGCGTGAGGCCGTTGCCGTGCAGGGCGAGCTGGAGGGGGCGCACGGACTGGGAGGGCAGCATCAACTCGTGGTGGTGGCGCAGGTGCTGCACGATCGCGTTGTCGATCGCCTCGCCGCCCACCGGGACCCGCTGAGCGGTCACGATGGCGCCGAGGGAGAGGACCGCGACCTGCGTGGTGGCGGCGCCGCAGACGAGGATCATCGTCGCCTCGGGGCGCTCCACGGGAAGTCCGCAGCCGACCGCCGCCGCGATGAGCGTGTCCACCAGCTCCACGCGGCGCGCGCCGAGCCCGACCATGGTCTCGGTGGCGGCGCGCTGGGCCAGGGGATCCGCGTCGTGCGGGGTGCAGACGGCCGCGCGCAGCCGGGGCTTGCGGCGCAGGGTGCGGCGGAGCTTCTCGCCGATCAGGTTGCGCAGCATCCGCTGGGCCATCTCGATGTCGACGACGGTGCCGCCGGAGACGGGGCGGACCACCCGGATGTAGCCGGGCGTACGTCCCGTCATCTGCTCGGCGAAGTGGCCGACCGCGATGAGCGCGCCCGTACGCGTGTTGACGGCGGCGGCGCTCGGCTCGTCGACGACGAGTCCCGCGCCCTTCACGAACACCCGGGTCCTCGCGGCTCCGAGGTCGACGGCGATGTGACAGCGGCGCAACTGCTCCAGACTGACGGTCATGGCAGATCCTCCCGAGAGCGCAGACCGTACGGACCGTCGGTCGGCGGTCCTGTCTCGCATCGTGCGACGGGTGCGGGCGGCTCGCGCGCTGGGCTGAGCCGAGCGGGGTGCCGCCGCACGGGTGGTCTTCCGTCCCGCGGGAGCTCTCAGCTCTCACCTCTCGCGCAGCGCGCCCGCCACGTCCGACAGGAGTCCGCGGGTGAACCGCGCCCCGGCGTCGATCAGGCGTCGGCGCGCCCCGCCGTCGGCCGCCATCCCGATGAAGGGGATGCCCAGGCTCCGTGCCGCGGCCGCCTCCGCCGCCGACGAGCCGACCATGACGCAGCGGTCCGCGGGCGAACCCAGCCGGTCGAGGGCCCGGCGCAGGCAGTCGGGGTCGGGCATGAGGAGGGTGAGGTCGGGGGTGCGGCCGTGGACGGCGGACTCGGGGACGGGGAGGCCCCGGGCTGCGAGGTACGAGGTGACGGCGCGCGGTGAGACGTCCGTCGCGACGGCCAGGCGCGGGCCTCCCGGCCCGGCCAGGGTGCGCAGGGCGTCCGGGACGAGACCCGCGGGGCCGGGCGGGTTCGCGGTGGCCGCGGCCCGCAGTTCGATCGCTTCGAGGCGGGCGTGCAGCTCCGGGGGGAGCGTGGGGTGCCGCGCGAAGGCGCGCAGGATGTCCAGGGGGTGGATCCGGTCGTCCGCGAGGGAGGCGGTTCCGCCCGAGGGCAGGAGGGGGTCGCCCGCCTCGGCCGACTCGGGGCTGCGCAGCTCGGCGATCAGGGCGGCGAGGGAGCGGGCCGCGTCGCGCGCGGTGCGGCCCGGGTAGAGGTGGGCGAGGGTGCCGTCGAAGCCGAGGATCACGGAATCGACGTCCCGGGGGAGGCCGCCGGGTTCCGGGGCGGGGCCGGTGGGCGGGCGAGCGGTGATGCCGCAGTACCAGTCGTCGGACTGCGGCACCGGCTCGAAGTGTCGTGCCCCCGCCCGGCCGGATGCGTAGAGCCGGTCGTGCAGGTCGCTGGAGACGATGACCACGGCCCGGGTGCCGGTGCGGTCGAAGAGGTGGCGCAGCCCGGAAGGGAAGGAGGGCGCGGACACCGTCGGGTCCGCGTCGTGGGTGACGGTGACCCCGAGCCCGAGCGCCGGGAATCCGTCGAGCGCGGCGGGCAGCCCGTCGACGGTCGTGAGGAGCACCTGCAGGACGTGGACCTCGGGCGCGACGGTCACGTCCCAGCCGCGCGGGCGCGGCCGCATCTCGAAGCGGTCCGGGCCGATGCCGCCCGCGACGAGGAGGTGCGAGACGGCGCGGCCCAGGCTCTGCAGGGTGGTGTCGGGGGACTCGGCGGGGCGCGCCAGATACTCGAAGGAGACGGTGGTGGCGGGAGGCGAGGGCTCGCCGGACGTGCCGCTCGTCGCGGCGTCGAGGGTGTCGGGGCGGGCGCCGGGGAACCGCTCGTGCGGGGCGAGCCCGTCCTCCTCGACGAGCGACAACTCCGTGAGCAGTTCGTCGAGTTCGGCAGGGTCCTGCTCGGCACCCTCCAGCTCCTTGGTGAGTTCCCACTGCAGGTGGAGGAGGGACTGCCGCAGGGCGCGGACGGTGGCGCGGGCTTCCTCCGCCGCCGGGCCCGGGACGTCCTCCAGAGCGTCGCCGCCCCACAGGCTCAGCGCGGAGGCGACGCGGTGCAGGGCCTCTTCGAGGTCGCCCCCGCGGCGGTGTGCCTCCGCCTCGGCGGCCAGTCTGCGGCAGTGGAACAGGTCGACTTCGTTGACGTCCGACGTGAGGGTCAGGGCGTATCCGTCCCCTGCCGTCGCCGCCACCGAGTCGGGGCCGAGGGTCTCGCGCAGGCGGGCGGCGGACAGGGCCAGCAGGTGCGAGGCGTTGGCTGGGGGAGCGTCTCCCCAGATGCCCTCCGCCAGTTCCGCCTCCGGTACGGCGCGCCCCTCCCCGAGCAGCAGCATGCAGAGCATCGCCCTGCCCCTCGGCTCGCCGATGGGCAGGGGCCGGTCGGCCTGCGTGACGCTGAGCGGTCCGAGCACGGAGTACGTGCGTGCGTGCATCGAGGGCGAGGCGAGCTGCCTGAGCCGTCCGATGCCGCGGCGGAGCACGGTCGCTTCGCGGGAACGCAGGTCACGCAGGGCCGCCAGCAGGGTCTCCGCGGCCTGTTCGCTCAAGGAATACGCGTGCTGGGGCCGCGTGGGCCCGGGGCCGGCCCTCCGGTGGGACTCGGGCTGCCAGGGATCGTCGAACGACACGCCCTCCGTCGGCTCGTACATCTGGCGGACGAGGCGGCCGAGCACGTGGAGTTCGCCCGCGCGGACCGCTTCACCGAACGGGGTGAGCGTGAAGCCGCACAGCACCGGGCCGCCCGGTGAGATCCGCACGTTGGCGGGAGAGAGGTCGCCGTGGACCATCTCCTCGGCGTGCAGGGCGGCGACCGCCTCGGCCAGCCGCGGCACGATGTCCATCAGACGGTCGGCGGGGAGCCCCCGCGGGTGGTCGAGGAGCAGCTCCTCCAGGCTCGGCCCCTCGATGAACTCCATGGCCAGGTAGGGAACGCGGCGGTGGAAGCCGTAGTCGTGCACGGCCGCCACGTTCGGGTGCCGGAAGCGGGAGAGCCGCCGCGCCGCGTGCACGAAGTCGAGGCGCAGCCACTGGGGAGCCCGCAGGAAGCGCTGCACCACGACGGTCCGGTGCTCGTCGCCCAGGTCCTCGGCCCGCCAGACGCACCCGCTCAGCCCGATCCGCCCCAGGCCCCGGTAGCGGCCACCGACCAGCGGCCCGCGGCCCGGCTCCGCGGCCTGCATAAGGCTGTCGGGCGCCTCGGCCTGCGGGGCGCGGACCGGGGCGCCCAACTGCCGTACGGTGTCCGGCGTGACGGTCGCGAACGGCTCCCACGCGGGTCCCTGTACCCCGGCCCTGGTCCCGGCACCGCCCCCGGAACCGACCCCGGCGTCCCGCCCCGAGCCCGGCACGCGCGCCATCGCCCGCAGCTCCCCGGGTGCCGTCCCCGCCCGGTCGTCGATCAACTCGCCGGTCCGGGCCAGCAGTTCGCGCGTACGCCCCCGCGCGGTGCGCGGCAACGTGCGCAGCAGCACCTCGCGTACACCGTCACGGAACGCGTAGGAACCCGGCGCGGCGGCGGGCCCCTCGGTCAGCATGCCGCTGAGGATCACCTCCGCCAGGTGCTGCGGCCGCGGCCGGTCCTCCACGGCGGCCTGGACCAGGCGCATGACCGCCAACCGGGGTTCGCCCACGGCCAGATGGCCCGCCAGGCGGAAGGCCTCGGGGGAGGCCGTGGACCGGAAGCGCAGAACGAGGTCTTCGGGGGTGAGCCGTGTGACGTCCTCCGTGGGTGCCTCCTCGCCCGGGTACGTGGAGGGCGAGGCCGGCTCGCGCCCCAACCAGCCCACCGACGCGGGCAGTTCGACTCCGCTGCCGTCCGCGACCAGTGACGCCCAGTGGGCGAGCCAGCCCGGCGCCGGTTCCAGGACGGGGACCGGCAGGGCGCCGGGCGGCGACGGCTCGGCCGTGTACGGGGTGAAGGTGAGGGCGCCGGAGGCGGCGGCCGGGTGCGGGGCGGCGAGGGAGCCCGGGGTCGTGGGGAACGCCGTGGTGCGCCAGAGGCGTTCCGGGAGCGGCTGGAGCACGGCCAGCGGCATCCGTGCCGCCCACCGGCGCAGGGTGCGGTACCAACGGGTGCCCGCCGCGCCCTGCCGCCACTGCGGGCCCATGCAGTCGCTGACGAGGAGGGTGACCGTGCGGCCGGTGGCCGGCGCGGCGCCCGCGCGGGGCGGCACCGTGCCGTCGGGGGCCGCGCGGTGGAGCTCGACCGTGCGGAAGATGCCGGACTGGGCGAGCGCCGTGTGGAGTTCGTGGACCAGCGGGTGCCAGACCGGCATGGTCGGCCCGGCGTCGCACACCAGCGACAGCCGCAGCCAGCGCTCCTGTGCCGGGCGCAGCACCGGCAGCCAGCCCCAGGGGTGCCCGCCGACGCGCGCGATGCGGTGTGCGGTGGCCTCCTCGTCGATGACGTGCCCGACGGGGGAGGGGACGCGGCGCTTGAGCGGGCGCAGGGCGCGTTGCAGCGCCAGGGGGTGCGTGACCATCGGTGGGACGGGCACGCGCAGGGCGGTGTGGCGGGTCTGCGGAAGAGGTGTGCGCGGCGGTCGGGGCGTCTCGGCGGCGGTGGGGGCGCCGCCCGCGTCGTCCGGGGCGCGTCCGTCGCTCCTGGGCGTGGGCAGGTGGAGCGGCACCCGGTCGTCCGAGGGGGCGGCGGGGTGCGGTGGCGCGGCTGGGGGCGTCGTCGACGGGGTGTCGGGCGACGGCGGTACGTCCCCGGGAGCGCTCGCCGTCGTCGCCGGGGCTCCCTTCTGCGCCGCAAGCCACAGCAGTTCGGCCAGTTCCACGGGGGTGGGCGGGGTGCCGTCCGCCGCCTGGGTCAGCACGTCGGAGAGGCGGGCCAGGGGGCCTGGATGCCGAGGCGCGTCAGAGTTCATCGGGCCCCGGATCCGCCGACTGCGTGAGGTAGGGCATCAGCTGCTGGGCGAGCTCGTCGCGGGAGGCGGCGTCGATGCCCGCGGCGCCGGTCAGGTAGATGGCGTTGAGGAGTTGGTCGGTGGCGAGCTCGCCGCCGGTGCCACGCTCCAGGAAGCGGGTGATGAGGCCGCGGGCGTAGGCGTCGGGTTCGCCGAGGTGGGCGCGGACGATCTCCTCCAGATGCTCGTCGCGCGGCTGGCGCAGCCGCAGGGTGACGCAGCGGCGCAGGAAGGCGGGCGGGAACTCGCGTTCGCCGTTGCTGGTCAGGACGACGAAGGGGAAGGCGCGGCAGCGCACCCGGCCGCGTACGACGGTGACCGGGTCGTCGGAGCCGTCGGCGGGCAGGCTCGCCTCGGGGGTGTGCTTGGCGATCCGTACCAGCTCGGGGATCTCGTACTGGCCCTCCTCCAGGATGTTCAGGAGGTCGTTGGGCAGGTCGAGGTCGCTCTTGTCGATCTCGTCGATGAGGAGGGCGCGGGGGCGGGCGTAGGGGAGGAGCGCGGTGCCCAGCGGTCCGAGGCGCAGGTGGTCCTCCACGCCCGCGCTGTCGGCCGGCCGCCCGTCCCGGTCCGCCGCATCGCCGCCGGACCGCGCGGAGCGGGCCGCGCGGCCCGCCGCGTACAGCCGGGAGAGCGGGTCGTACTGGTAGAGCCCGTCGTGCAGGGCGCTGCGGCTGGTGATGTTCCAGCGCAGGACCGGGCCGAGGCCCAGCTCCCTGGCCACCGCGTACGCGAGGCTCGACTTGCCGCTGCCGGGCGGGCCCGTCACGAGGAGGGGGCGGCGCAGGTACAGCGCGGCGTTGACCAGCTGTACGCAGTTCTCGGTGGCCCGGTACGTCCGGGCCCGGTGCCTGCGGTCCGGTGAGGTCGCGGAGCCGTCGTCCTCGGGGACGGGGAGGACCGGACCGCCGTCGAAGGCGCGCCAGGGCGGCGGCGGGGGCAGCTCCGTGATGCCGTCGTGGGGCTCGTTCGTGCCGGTGTAGACGGGCCACAGGGACATGATCCGGGTTTCTCCGTAAGGGCTCGGGCGGCGCGGGGCATCGGGAGGGGGCGGCGTCGGGGACGGGTCACGCGACGGGTGAGTGCAGGTGGGGCGGGGGTGGTCCGGGCAGGCAGCGGGGGTCGTCCCAGAGGAGCTGTACGTCTCTGGCCCAGTGCGCGTCCGGGTCGTCCGAGGCGTCGGCCGTCTCCCGCAACTCCAGGATGGCGCGGGGGAGTTCGGTCAGTGACAAGCCATCGATGTGTGCGGCCACACTGTCCAGGAAGGCGGACCCGGCGCAGCCGCCGGTGCCTGTACCGGGACCGGCGCCGCCGCCCGTACCGCCCCCGTCGTCCCGCTGGTGTGCGGCGCACCCCGAGCGCGGCCACAGCACCACCGGCACGGGCGCGTTGAGCGTCGCGTCGAAGTGCGCGCCGACCGCGGCCTCCCGCGGCGGGAGCGTGAAGCCCGCCAGGTCGGCGTCGTCCTGGCGCAGCCGGTACCTGAGCCGGTTCGGCTTCTCCTGGGTGCCGCACTCGACGCGGTACAGCGGCGCCGCGGGCCTGCCGTCGACGTGCTGCCACTTGCGGGCCAGCTGGTGGCGGAGCCCTCCCGTGCGCCGCGCGCGGTCGGCGACGACCAGCGGGTACGAGCAGCCGAGCGGGGTCGGGTCGTCGGAGCCGCGCCCCCACTGCGCCACCGGCATGTTGAGCAGCGTGCGGGGCAGCACGAAGGCCAGTAACTCCTCGGCGTCCGGCGCGAGATGGGAGAAGGCGTCGTCGACGCTCGCCTGGACGTAGGCGGGCACCCGGTCGCGCGCCAGGGTGTGCGAGGCGACGGGGTGGCGGTGGCCGTCGCGGCAGGCGGACACCTCGACGAGGACCTGGTCGCCGCCCGCGCCGCTGTGATCGATCTCGACGAGGATCGGCGACCAGGCGGGCGGTGGTCCGCCGGGGGACGGGGAGAGGGAGGGCGCGGGGGCGGCGGGCGTGGCGGTCGCGTCGAGGAGGTCGTCCAGGCGGTCGGTGAGCCGGGTCACCGCGGCCGGGTCCTCGACCTCCGAGAGGACGTACCAGGCCGCCGCCCAGAGTGAGGCGAAGCCCTCCGGCGGCACGGGCGGGCCGAGCGGTCCCACGGCGTCTCGGTACAGCCGTTCCGGGCCGGGCGCGCCACCGGTGCCGGCGGCGACGACCCTGTCCACCAGCGCGCGTAACCGCTCCTTCGCCGCCCGCCGGTGGCCGGGCGTGGGGACGAGGTCGCCGAGCGGCGGCCAGTAGCGGGCCATGACGGAGGTGGGGAGCATCCTGCCGTTGCGGACGCCTGCCCCGCCCGCGGCCGCCGACACCATGCCCACGACCCGGCCGGAGTCGGCGAGCGTCACCGCGGCCCCGCTGAACCCCGGTGCCAGCGGCTGCCCGTGGGCGCTCCACGCCTCCAGCTGGACCCATTCGTCGGCGATCAACTGGGCGGCCGTGGCGCGGTACTCGGCGAGCGTGCCCTCGTCGTACCCCTGGGGGAACCCGTAGACGAGAAGGCGGGGCCGGGGGTGGTCGTAGGCGTCCTCGGGCAGGGCGAACTCGGCGGGGGTGACCCGAACGGGGTGCTCCAGTTCGAGCACGGCGAGGTCCCCGGCGTCGTCGTGGCGGCCGCTCCAGCCGCCGTGGGCGCACACCGTGGCCGGAACCGTGCCGAGCCCCCTGTGGTGCGGGAAGGAGACGGCGATCTCGCGGGCGCCGCTGTCGCGGACGACGTGCGCGCAGGTGAGCAGGTGCCGCTCGGAGACCAGGAACCCCGCGCCTGTCTCGCGGCCGCAGTCGATCCGGGCGTGCCAGGACGTACTGCTCATGAGGTGGCGGAGGGCTCCGGCGACGGCGCACGGGTCGCCGCCGCCGACGGGGCGGCGGGCTCCGGTGGCGGCCCGGACGGCGCGGCGGCCGCCTGCTCCCCGATCCGGGCCCCGGCCCGCGGGGGCGCATCGGGCGACCAGGTGAGCCGGACCACGAGGTGCCCCTCGGCCTGCCCCTTCACGATGACGGCCCCGGTCTCCGCCGACATCCGCACCCCGAACTCGATCTCGACCGAGTCGGGCCGCAGGCTGCCGTCGCGGAACACGCGCAGCGCGGAGGCGGCAGCCGCCCGTGCGCCGTCCAACGAGGCCTCGAACGTACGGGCGGCCAGGGCGGGGCCTTCGCCGCGCGAGACGAGGCGGGAGCCGGACCCCTCGTCCACGTCCGCGACGACGACCCGCGCGCCGTCGTCGGTCGTGAACTCCACCAAGCCATCCATGTGACGCCCCCGTTGAGCTGTGTCGATGTCGCGCGTCTGCCAACGGCATTGTTGCGGACCGGCCTTGCGGCTGTCATCCGCTCCTCGCCTTCGACGGTCCGGGGGCGTGGCAGCGCGCCCCTGGCGGGAAGGCGCCCTGGCGGCTTCCCGCCACGCACGGCCAACTCACGTGCGCCACTGGGGACTCGACACTCTTTGCAGCACCCGGGCACCACCCCCGCCCGGGTCCGACGAAGAGAGGCAGCCCCATGACCAGAGCTCCCGTGCGGCGAAGAGCGCCGCTCGTGGCCGCCGCCGGTCTCGCGTTCGCCCTGCTTCCCGCCGGGCAGTACGCCACCGCCGACGCGAACCCGGACGGATCGGCGGCCCCGACGGCCCCGGCCACCCCCACCGCGCGCGCCGCCCGGACCGTCACCCTGATCACCGGGGACAGGGTCACCGTCCACCGGCTCCCCGGAGGCAAGCAGTCCGTCACCGTCGAGCGGACCCCCGGGGCGAGCGGGGCGGTGCGCAGCCAAATCTCGGGCGGGCACGTCACCGTCGTACCGGACGAGGCACGGCCGTATCTGCGCGCGGGCACCCTCGACGAGCGGCTGTTCGACGTGACGGAGCTGATACGGCAGGGCTTCGGCGCTTCCGGAGCGGGCGGGGCGGGGCCGAGGGCCGGGAAGGCGGGCGGGGCGCTGCCGCTCATCGTCACCTACGACAAGGGCGCGGACCGCGCGGCGCGCGAACTGCCGCGCGGCGTGGCGAAGGTGCGCTCGCTGCCCAGCGTCGACGGCGCCGCCGTGCGCGCCGAGAAGCCGGGTGCGCTCTGGCGGTCCGTGCGGGACAAGGCGTCCGGGATCGGGAAGGTGTGGCTCGACGGGCGCGTCGAGGCCGACATGGCGCAGAGCAACGCGCAGATCGGCACCCCGGAGGCGTGGCAGGCCGGGCTCACCGGGAAGGGCGTGAAGGTCGCCGTCCTCGACACGGGCGTCGACACCGGGCACCCCGACCTCAAGGACCGCGTCGGCGAGACCAAGAGCTTCGTCCCCGGCGAGGACATCGCCGACCGCAACGGTCACGGCACCCACGTCACGTCGACCGTGGGCGGCAGCGGCGCCGCCTCCGAGGGGAACAAGGAGAAGGGCGTGGCGCCCGGCGCCGCGCTCGCCGTCGGCAAGGTGCTCAGCGACGAGGGCTACGGCAGCGAGTCGGAGATCATCGCGGGCATGGAGTGGGCCGCCGGGGACGTCGGCGCCAAGGTCGTGTCGATGAGCCTCGGCTCACAGGAGGCCAGCGACGGCACCGACCCGATGGCCGCCGCCGTGAACTCCCTGACCGAGCGGACCGGCGCCCTCTTCGTCATCGCGGCGGGCAACACCGGCGCGCCCTCCTCCATCGGCTCGCCCGGCGCCGCCGACTCCGCGCTGACCGTGGGCGCCGTCGACTCCGCCGACGGGGCCGCGTACTTCACCAGCCAGGGGCCGCGCGCCGGCGACCACGCGCTCAAGCCCGACCTGTCGGCGCCCGGCGTCGACATCCTCGCCGCCCGCTCCGGGCTGACCGGCGGCGAAGGCTTCTACACCGGGATGAGCGGTACGTCGATGGCGACCCCGCACGTCGCGGGCGTGGCCGCACTGCTGGCCGAGAAGCACCCGGGCTGGACGCCCGCGCGGCTCAAGGACGCGCTGATGTCCACGTCCAAGCAACTGAGTTCACCTGTATACGAGTTGGGCGCCGGGCGGGTCAGTGTGCCCGACGCGATCGGGGCGCGGGTCACCGCGAGCGGCAGCGTCGACTTCGGCTTCTACGGCTGGCCCTACGACGCCAACAAGCCGGTCACCAAGACCCTCACCTACACCAACACCTCCGACGAAGCGGTCGAGTTGAGCCTGGCGGCGCAGGGTGCCGCCGACGGCGTGGTCGCCCTCGCCGACTCCACGCTCACCGTCCCCGCGCACGGCACCGCGTCGACCACCGTCACCGGTGACGGCGCGCAGGCGGCCGTGGGGAACACCAGCGGCCGGGTCGTCGCGAGCATCGGCGGCAAGGAGGTCGCGCACACCGCGTTCGGCCTGGTCAAGGAGGAGGAGCGGTACACGCTCACCGTCCACGCCAAGGACCGCGACGGCGGCGCGACCGCCGCCGACCTGGTGGTGCAGCACCTGGTGAAGGACACCGACCCCTTCCCGGCGTCCATCGGCGAGTCGGGCACGCTGAAGCTGCGCCTGAAGCCGGGCACGTACGCGCTCACGTCCTTCCTCGACGTGCGCGGCGGCAGGGGCAAGGACTCCCTCGGCCTCGGCTTCCTCGCCGCCCCGCAGATAAAGCTCGACCGCGACCGCGACGTCACGCTGGACGGGCGGCAGTTGCGGGAGATCATGGCCGAGGTCGGCCGGCGCACCGAGACCCGCCAGCTGCTCATGGAGTACGACAGGAAGGCCGGCGGCGCCGACCTGATGGGCGCCGTCCAGGTGCCCGTGAAGTACGACAGCGTCTTCGCCGCGCCCACCGAGAAGGTCACCGAGGGCAGCTTCGAGTACCGCACCGTCTGGCGCCTCGGCAAGCCTGTCGTGGACGTGAAGGGCGTGCGCGAGGCCGTGGCCCAGCCCGGCGGGACGATCGCCGCGGGGCGCCACACGTGGGCCCTGGTGGACGCGGGCGACGGCACCCCGGCCGCGTACGAGGGCAAGGACGTGCGGGGCAGGGCGGCCGTCGTGCGGCGCACGGCGGATGTCACCCCGGCGGAGCTCGGACAGGCCGCCCAGGACGCGGGCGCGCGGGCACTGTTCGTCACGGATGACAGGCCGGGGCGCCTCAACGCCTGGTTCGGCACCGACGACAACGGGGAGCGGCCGCTGCAGATCGCCACGGTCGACGCGGCGGACGGCGCCCGGCTCCTCGCGGCGGCGAAGGCGGGCAGGAAGGCCAAGAGCACCGGCACGCCCGACACCCCGTATGTGTACGACCTCTCCGAGGGGCACGAGGGCGCGGTTCCCGGGGACCTGACGTACGAGCCGAAGAAGAGTGAACTGGCCGTGGTGGACAGCGCGTTCCACGCGGTGAAGCCCGCCGCGGGCGGCGAGTACCGGTACTCGGTCACCGACACCTTCCCCGTCGGCCTCGGCTTCCAGGAGAAGATCGACTATCCGGCCGAGCGCACGGAGTACGTGTCCGCGGGGGCGGGCCAGAAGTGGCACGAGTCCGTGTCCACCGGGCCCGGCGCGCTGGAGGAGCGGAGCGGACTCGTCACGTACGAGGGCGGCAGGCACACCGAACTCGACTGGTTCAAGCCCGTGTGGCACCCCTGGCTCGGCACCGGGCTCGGCTGGGGCCAGACCCGCACCGGCAACGACCTGGAGTTCAACGTGCCCGGCTGGGGCGACTCGGGGCCCGACCACACGGGCTTCGGCGACGTGTGGAACGAGGACTCGATGACGCAGGTCAGCGAGGTGTTCGTGGACGGGGTGAGCGCCGACCGGCGCAAGAGTTCGGGCGTGTACGTGTGGGACGCGGATCCCGCCGAGCACACCTACAAGGTCGTGACCGATACGACGCTGTCCCCCGAGCGGTGGGTGCTCGCGACGAAGGGGCACGCCGAGTGGACCTTCCGGTCCAAGGAGACGGCCCCGGACAAGAAGACCTTCCTGCCGCTCCTCAACCTCGGCTTCGACGTGGATACGTCGCTGGCGGGGGAGGTCAGGGGTGGGCGGTCCGTGGCCGTCGGAATCTTCGCCGAGTACGTCGAGGGGGCGCCGGGCGGCGGTGTCGTCGGGGGCGGGAAGCTCTCCGTGTCGTACGACGAGGGCGCGTCATGGAAGGCGGTTTCGCTGGAGCGGGACGCGCTGGCGCGGGACGGCGAGAAGGCGGCCTGGAGCGGCAGGTTGAAGGTTCCCGCGGGCGCCGAATCCGTGTCGTTGCGGGCGTCGGCCAGGGACGACCGGGGCGGGGTGGTGTCGCAGGAGGTCATCCGGGCGGTGGGGGTGAGGTAGGGGACCTCACGGCCTGGTGCAGGAAGTCCTCGGTCGCCGGACGGGCCGACACGCGTCAGCCCGTCCGGAGCGCCCGCTTCAGACCTGCGGCAACGCCCGCTTCATGATCTTGCCCATGTCGTTGCGCGGCAGCGCCTCCAGGTACCGCACCACCCTCGGCCGCTTGTGCGGCGCCAGGCGCGCCGCCACGTGGTCCGCCAACTCCTTCTCCGACGGCGGGACGTCCGCGTCCGCCGGGACGATCCACGCCACGATCCGCTCGCCGAGGTCCGGGTCCGGCTCTCCGGTGACCGCTGCCTCCCGCACCCCCTCGTGCTCCAGGAGCGCGTTCTCGATCTCGCCCGCGCCGATCTTGTAGCCGCCGCTCTTGATGAGGTCGGTGGCCTTGCGGCCGACGATGCGGACGTAGCCGTCGGGGTCGCGCACCGCCATGTCACCGGTGCGGAACCAGCCGCCTTCCGCGAAGGCCCGGGCCGTCGCGTCGGGGCGGTTCAGGTACTCGGTGAAGAGGTGGGGGCCGCGCACCTGGATCTCGCCGACCGCCTCGGGGTCGTCCGCGGGCAGCTCCTCGCCCGCCTCGCCGACCAGGCGCAGCTCGACGCCGGGCAGGGGCACGCCGACCGTGCCCGCGCGCGGTTCGCCGTCCGCGCGGACGCTCGTGTTCATGAGCGTCTCCGTCATGCCGTACCGCTCGATGACGTGGCGGCCCGTGGCGCCCGTGATCCGGTCGTGGTCGTGCACCGGGAGCGCCGCCGAACCGGACACCAGGAGCCGCGCCCCGGCCAGCGCCTTCGCCAACTCCGGTTCGCGGGGCAGTGCTTCGGCGATGCGGTGGTGCATCGTGGGCACGCCGAACAGCATCGTCGCGCCCGAGCCGAGTTCGCGCGTCACGCCCTCCGTGCTGAAGCGGCCGAGGTGCCGTACGGAGCCGCCGCGCCGCAGCGGGCCGAGGATGCCGAGGATCAGGCCGTGCACGTGGAAGAGCGGCAGGCCGTGCACGAGGACGTCGTCGCCGGTCCACTGCCAGGCGTCCGCGAGCGCGTCCAGGGTCGAGGTGATCGCGCGGCGCGGCAGGACGACGCCCTTGGGCGGGCCCGTGGTGCCGGAGGTGTAGACGATCAGGGCGGGGGTCTCGGGGTCCGGCTCGGCGGGGAGGTCCGCCGGGTGGGCCGGGACGCCCTCGCGTACCTCGACGTCGAGGCGCGTCGGACCCGCGAGCGCGGGCGGCAGCTCGGCCCCCGGCTCGGCGAGGACCAGCGACGGCGCGCTGTCGCCGAGGATGTGCGTCAGTTCGGAGCCGCCCGACTTGGGGTTGAGCGGCACCGCCGGTACCCCGGCGAGCAGCGCGGCGACCACGGCGACAGCGGTCTCCAGCGACGGGGTGGCCCAGACGGCGACCCGCCCCGCGCCGTCCAGGCGGGCCGCCAACGCGCCTGCGTTCGCCGCGAGTTCGGCATACGTGAGGGAGCGGTCACCGAAGCGCAGCGCCTCGCCGCGCGGGGCGGTCAGGGCCGGGAAGAGGGGATCCACGTGTCGTAACTCCTCGAAGTCTGCTCGTCGTCCGTGTGCTGTGTGCGTGTCGTCCGTGTGCTGTCCGTGCGCGATCCGCGCCGGTCGCGCTGCCAGTGTGACGGTTCTGTCCGTTCTGCCTGCGCGCCCCGTGCAGAGCCTGTGCAGTCTCTGCACCGGCGCGTAATGAGAGCGTTACGCCGCTGAAGGTGCGGTGTCACAGTGATCGCTGAGGCTGATGTGACCCATTGGCCCACCTTCCCGCACCTGCGAACCCCTAGGAAGTCCGGTCCTCCCCCCACAATCCGAACAGGATGGGACCACCTTCATGTCTGATGTCCTGAGGCGTCCCGACGCCTCCCCACCGGTGCTCGTACCGCACCGGTCCACCCCCTCCGAATCCGCGCCGCCGGGCCACCCCCACGTGCTCGCGGTCGGCGCCCCGGGACCCGGCCGGGAACAGCTCACCCGCACCCTGCGCCGCACCGGCCACGAAGTCACGCACGCCGTCCCCGGCGACGTCCGCCGTCAGGTCAGGCTGGCTCCGCCCGACGCGATCGTCGCCCTCGACGGCGGGCCCGACGGCCGCAGCCAGGGCCGCGACGTCATCAGGGAGGTGCGCGCCGACCCGGCGGGCCAGGCGCTGCCGCTGGTCATGGTCACCGCGGAGCGCGCCCCCGCGACGGCCGCCGAACTCCTGCGGTACGGCGCCGACGACTGCGTGTCGGAGGCGTTCGACCCGGACGAGCTGTCCGCCCGCATCGCGGCCAAGCTGCACCGGGTGCCCGTCCCCGTCGAGCAGTTGCTGCTCGACCCGCGCACCGGCCTGTACTCGGCGCCGCACTTCATGGCCGAGCTCGACCGGGAACTCCAGCGGCCCGCGGCCGCCCGGCGCGGCGGCATCCTCGCCGTGGTCCGCGTCGCCGAGACGGAAGCCCTGGAGACCCGGCTCGGACCGCGCGTGCGGCGCGAGATCGCGGAGCGGCTCGCCCAGGTCGGCGAGCGGCTCGGCAACGTCTGCGACCGGCTCGGCTGGGACGACGAAGGGAGCCTCCTCGTCCTGATGCCGGGCGTCGACGAGGAGACGGCCACCGCGAGCCTGCGGGAGTTCGCCGTCTCCGTGGCAGGCACCCCGTTCGTCGTCGCGGACGAGAACGTCCGGCTCACCCCCGCCGTCGGCTGGGCGCCGCTGTCGGCCTGCACCGGCAAGGGCGCGAGCGCCCAGGCCGCCCAACAGGCCCGGGACGCCGCCGAGGAGGCCCTGCGCCACCGCGACCTGCGGCCCGTCCGCTACGAACCGTGGATGCGGACCACCGCCGCGCACAGCCACCGCCGCGCCCGGCCGGGCCTGCGCGCCCTGCTCGCGGCGGTGACGCCGCTGCTCTCGCCCGTCCTGATGGCGGCGCTCGGCGTGGGCGTGCCGTTCCTGCTCTACCAGCAGGCGTACGCGGCGGGCTGGGACGCCGCGGCCGTCGCGTACTGGGTGGTGGTGGCGGGTCTGGTGACCTCCGCCCTGCTCATCGTCCTGGAGTGCCTCTTCTCGCTCGACGCGAAGCCGCGTCCGGCCGCGCCCGGCCGGCCCTACCCGGTGGCGAGCGCGGTCATCGCGGCGTACCTGCCGAACGAGGCGGCGACGATCGTCGACACCGTCGAGTCGTTCCTGCGCCTCGACTATCCGAACGAGGTCGAGATCGTCCTCGCGTACAACACCCCGCACCCGCTGCCCGTCGAGGAGACGCTGCGGGAGATCGCGCGGCGCGATCCGCGGCTCGTGCTGCTCCCGGTGCCGGGCAGCACGTCCAAGGCGCAGAACCTCAACGCGGCGGTGACGCGGGTGCGCGGGGAGTTCGTCGGCATCTTCGACGCGGACCACCATCCGGCGCCGGACGCGTTCCGGCACGCCTGGGACTGGCTGTCCAACGGCTACGACGTGGTGCAGGGCCACTGCGTCATACGCAACGGCGAGAGCTCCTGGGTCGCCGAGCTGGTGGCCGTCGAGTTCGAGGCGATCTACGCGGTCAGCCACCCGGGCCGCACCCGGCTCTACGACTTCGGCGTCTTCGGCGGCTCCAACGGCTTCTGGCGCACCGACCTGCTCGCCCGTACGCGGATGCACGGCTCGATGCTGACCGAGGACATCGACTCCACCCTGCGGGCCCTCGGCGCGGGCGCGCGCATCGCCATGGACCGCACCCTCGTCTCGCGCGAGCTCGCCCCGACACTCCTGAAGCCCCTGTGGAACCAGCGCTCGCGCTGGGCGCAGGGCTGGCTGCAGGTCTCGCTCAGACACCTGTGGCGGGGCCTGCGTTCGCCGGTCTTCACGCGGCGCCAGAAGGCGGGCCTCTTCGTGCTGCTGGGCTGGCGCGAGGTCCAGCCGTGGCTGACGCTGCAGATCCTGCCCATCCTGCTGCACGCGGCCGTGCGCGCGGGCGGCGCGGACCACCTCGACTGGGCGGTGCCCGTCTGCGTCGTCGCGGCGGCCGTCACGATGTCGGCGGGTCTGGTGCAGGCCGCGTTCGCCTGGCGGCTCGCGGTGCCCGAACTGCGCCGCCGCAGGGCCTGGTTCTGGCGCTATCTGTTCGTGACGACGTTCTTCTACACCCACTTCAAGAACATGGTGGCGCGGGCCGCCCATCTCAAGGAGGCGCTCGGCGACCGGCAGTGGCGGGTGACGCCGCGGGCCGCGGCCGCCGAAGCGCCCGCCGCCGTCGGCGAACCGGCCGGGGCCGGAGGGGGTTCATGACCTCGCTCATCGCTCCCGGGACCACGGCGCCGCCCCGGGCCCCCGGGCACCGGGAGCCGCCGACCCGCGGCCGCGCGCCGGAGCTCCAGGGCTTCCGCGGTCTGGCCGCGCTCAGCACGGTGACCTTCCACGTCTGGCAGCAGTACTCCACGTACGACGCGTCGGGCGCGCGTCCGCCGGTCGACAGCCCGTACATCGGGGCGCTGCTCTCCCTCGAAGTGATCGACCTCTTCTTCGTGATGTCGGCGTACCTGCTCACACTGGCGTACGCGCGGGCGGCCATCGACGGCGAGGAGGGCGCGGTCAGGCCCGGCAGGGTCTTCCTCTTCCGGCGCGCGATCCGCATCCTGCCGCTGTACTTCCTCGCGGTCCTGGTCGTCTGGTCGACGCGCAATCCGACGCTGCCCGGGGACTGGCGGGACCTGGTCGAACACCTCACGTTCACCCACGTCTTCGACCGTGAGCGGATCTTCTACACGCTCGGCCCGAGCTGGTCGCTCTCCCTGGAGGTCGCCTTCTACCTGGTGCTCGTGGCCCTCGGGCCGCTCGCGGTGCGGGCCTGCCGCGGGCTGCGCACCCGGCGGGCCCGGGTGGCGCTGTGCGCGGCGGGCTGCGCGGTCCTCTTCGCCGTACCGCTCGGCTGGATCTCCTGGGCGCACTACGTCCTGGACGTGCCGCACACCGACTGGCCGGTGTACTTCGGTCCGCAGGCCCGCTTCGGCGGCTTCGCGGCGGGCATGGCCCTCGCGGTCCTGCTCACGGCGCTCGGCGACGACCGGGGCAGGCTGCGGGCCCGCTGGGCGACCGCCCTGTCGGCCGCTTCCCTGGCCGGCCTGCTGACCCTGTCGTACCTCAGCGCGCCGGAGAACACCGCGCAGACCTTCTACCATCCGGTCGCCGGCGTGCTGTGGTGCGCGCTGCTGTACGCGACGCTGCACGTCCGGCGCGGAGAACGCCAACGGATGCGGTGGCACGGCCTGTTGCGGGCCCGTTGGGCCACGGCGGTGGGGCTGGTCAGCTACAGCCTCTACATCTGGCACGAGCCGGTGATGCTCCAGCTCGACAGGTCCGGCCTGCTGCCGTCGGCGCGGGCGGGCTTCCCGGTCGCGGCGCTCGTCGTGGTCCTGGTGGCCCTGGCGGTCGGCACGGCGAGCTACTGGTGCGTGGAGTACCCGGCGAGTCTGCTCGGCCGGGCGAAGGACGGCAGGGGGCGGGCCCGGGAGTTCTACCCGGAGGCCACCACGACCCGCTGAGAGCCGGACACACGGCGACGCCGCCTCCCGTGGGACGGGGGAGGCGGCGTCGCTGTCGCTCGCGGGTGACGTCAGACCAGCCAGCCGAGGAAGTGGGCGAGACCGGCGACGACGTCAGTGATGAGGTTCATGGTGGTGCTCTCCTTGTGGGACTTTCAGGAACGCCGGGACCCGGGAACACGGGCCCGGTCACCCGGCCCCGTACGGGACACGGGCCGGGGCGAAGTCACGGTCTGCAGCCCGTCGCTTGCGCACCGTAAGCATCGTCAATCACACGCCTCACGCGCAATCCCCGGCGCGACGATCACCTGTTCCAGGGAACAACTGCCCAGTCGTTCGCATCCGTTGTTCGCATCGGTTGTGCGCCCCGGCTCTCAGGTCAGCAGCACGCCCACGTACGAGATCCCCGCGATCACGCACCACGAGACGAGCCCGAGCGCCGCGACCCGGCCGCCGGTGCGGGTCAGGGACGGCAGGTCGACCGCGCTGCCCAGGCCGAACAGGGCGGCGGCGAGCAGGAGTTCCTGAGCCGTCTGCGCGACGTCGATCGCCGTGCCGGGCAGCAGGCCGGTGGTGCGCAGGGCGACCATGGCGAGGAAGCCGACGACGAACAGCGGCACGAGGGGCGGCCGTTTGGTGCCCGCGGCCGACCCGGACCCGCGCCCCTGCCGCCGCCGCGCCCGCACCGAGAGCGCCACCGCCGCGACGAGCGGCGCGAGCAGCGCGACCCGCATCAGCTTGACCAGGACCGCGTCGCCGAGCGCCCCGGCGCCCGCGGTCTGCGCGGTCGCCACGACCTGGCCCACGTCGTGCACGCTCGCCCCGACCCAGCGGCCGAACTCCGCGTCGCTGAGCCCCAACGGGTGCTGCAGCAGGGGCAGTACGGCGATGGCGAGGGTGCCGCACAGGGTCACGAGCGCCACCGACGTGGCCGTGTCCCGCTCGTCGCTCTCGGACACCTCGCTGACCGCGCCGATCGCGGACGCGCCGCAGATCGAGTAGCCGGTGGCGATCAGCAGCGGCTGGTCGCCGCGCAGCCCCATGCGGCGGCCCAGCCACCAGGTGCCGAAGAAGGTGACCGCGACCACGCAGAGGACCATCGCCACCGAAGCCCAGCCGAGTCCGAGCACGTCGTCCAGGCTCAGCTTCAGGCCGAGCAGCACCACGCCGACGCGCATCAGCCGCTTCCCGGCGAACGTGAGCCCCGCCTTGCCGGGGCCGCGGACGAACGCGTGGGCGGCGCCCGGCAGATGGGCCGCGGCGATGCCGAGGACCACGGCGGCGGTGAGCATCGGCACGCCGGGCACGAGGTGGTGCACGCCCCAGGCGACACCGACGCCGAGCGCGGCGAGCGCCAGACCGGGCGCCTTGCCCGGCGGGCGCACGACGGACGGCTCCGCCGGTGCCGTACGGGAGGTCGGGCGCTGCCCGAGCAGCGCCATTACCGGTCGGCCGGGAGCTCGTACACCCGGCGGACACTGCTGCCGAGCCGGGCGATGTCCGCGCCGTAGACGTGGATCGATATCGCGCGCGTCCCACAGGCGTTCCACACCCGGTGGATGTCGCCGGGCGGCGCGAAGCCGCAGACGGAGCCCTGCGGATTGACGACGTCCTCGGTGGCGACGAGCCGGGCGGCGCCGCCCGGCCCCGCGGCGGGCACCAGACGGTAGCGGCGCTCCTGCTCCTCGCCCTCGTGCACGCCGGTCACGCACCACGAGACGTGGTCGTGGACGGAGGTCCGCTGCCCCGGCAGCCAGACCAGCGCCACGATCGAGAAACTGCCGTCCTGCTCGGCGTGCAGGACGTGCTGGCGGTAGTGGTCGGGGTCGCCCTCGCTCTGCTCCTCGGTGAGCAGATCGGCGCCGCCGAGGTGCGGGGCGAGCCGCTCGCCGACCAGATACGCGGTCAGGTCGGGAGGCAGGCCGCGCCCCACGGCCTCGCGCACGTCGGCGACGAGGGTGTCGAGGCGCTCTGTGGTCCGGGCGGCCCGGTACGCGGTCGGAGTGCTCATACCGGCAGCGTCGCGCCGCGCGATCCATCACGTCCAACGACAGTCTTTTCGCCACCCTGCAACTTCCGCTTATGGATCGCGCGAAGGCGCGGGGCGCGGAGGGGGAAGCGGGGAGGGGATGGGAGGGAAAGTGGGAGGGGGAGGGGAGGCGGTGGCCTCTCAGCAGCCGACGCGGTTCGCGGCCACGGTCTTCAGCTCGTCCAGGACCAGCGCGGTGGCCGGTATCTGCAGATGGTCCCTGAGGACGTACGCCGAAACCTGACGCCGCGAGGCCGGGTCGAGCGCGCGGCCCGTCACCTTGCCGTGGCAGAGGAAGTTCAGGACGAGCCCCGGCATCATCGCGACGCCCAGGCCCTCGGCGACGAGACTCTGCACCACCAGGTTGTCGTCGGTGGTGAAGGCGATCTCGGGTGCGAAGCCCAGCTCGGCGCACTCGTGCAGGAAGTTGGCGCGACAGCGCGGGCAACCCGCGATCCACCGCTCCTCCGCCAGCTCGGCGAGCTTGACCGAACGCTGCCGCGCCATCCGGTGCCCGGCGGGCAGCAGCACGGTCAGCTGGTCCTCCATCAGCGGGATCTCGACCAGTTCGGCGGGCACTTCGTCGTGCAGACCGGGATAGGTGAAGGCGAGCGTGATGTCGCACTCGCCGCGCACCACGCGGCGCAGCGATTCGGGCGGCTCGTCCTCCAGGAGCTCCACGCGCACGCCCGGATGCCCGGTGGCGAGCCGGGCCAGGGCCTCCGGGATGAGGGTCGCGTTCGCGCTGGGGAACGCGCAGACCCGCACCCGTCCCGAGCGCAGCCGGGTGATCGCGGTCATCTGCTGCTGAGCGGCGGAGATGTCGTCCAGGATGATCCCCGCGTGCCGGGACAGCGCCTCGCCGGCCTCCGTCAGGCGCATGCGGCGGCCGACGCGGGTGAACAGCGGGGTGCCGACGGACCGTTCGAGGGCCTTCATCTGCTGGGTGATCGCCGGCTGTGTATAGCCGAGGGAGCGGGCGGCCGCCGAGTACGAACCGGAGCGGACCACCTCGTGGAACGTCTTGATGTGCCGTGAATCGAACACCGCTGAATCATAAGCAGATGTTGGAGTCGGCGAACAAGGCCGGACCCGGGCTTTTGCCTCGCGGGCAAGAGTCGTCACGTGAGGTGTACGAGCCGCTACCTTGGGTGACTTCGCGGGACGCGTCGTGAGCGATCCGCATGGCGAAGGGCACGCACATGACGCGACGACGCACGACGAAGGTGACCACGGCGCTCGGGGCGCTCGGGACGGCAGCGGCACTGGCACTCTCCGTGCCGGGCTCCGCGTACGCCGCGCAGGGGGTCCTGACCGTCAACGGCCGCGACCACCAGAACCCCAGCGGCTGCTTCCCCGTGCCCCGCTTCCCGAGCTCGGTGACCAACCGCACGGACGCCATCGCCGAGGTCCACACCGGGCCGGACTGCACCGGCCAGGTCGAGGAGCTCGTGTACCCGGGCGTCACCTATCTCACGGAGACGGCGCGGAGCGTCTTCGTTCTCTGAGCCTCCCCGTTCTCCGAGCCGCCCCGGCCGCGGTTGTTAGCCTGCGCGTCCGAGCGGTGTACGCGAAGGAGAACTCCCCATGGCACGCCCCCGTATCGCGCTGGTCACCCGTCGGCCGCGGCCGGAGCACGACACCGACCTGCCGGTCCTCGCCGAGGCCGTCGGCGCCGCAGGAGGTGACGTGCGCGTCGTCGGGTGGGACGACCCGGACGTCGACTGGTCCGGCTTCGACCTCGCGGTGATCAGGTCCACGTGGGACTACAGCTGGCGCACCGGCGAGTACGTGGCGTGGGCGGAGCGGTGCGCCTCGCTCACGCGGCTCGCCAACCCCGCGGACGTCGTGCGGTGGAACACCGACAAGCGGTACGTGGGCGAGCTGGCCGATGGCGGGGTGCCCGTCGTGCCGACGTACTACCGTGCGCCCGGCGAGAGCGCGGAACTGCCGCGCATCGAGGGCGAGTTCGTCGTCAAGCCCACCTCGGGCGCCGGTTCGCGGTACGCCGGCCGGTACCGCGCGGACGAGCGGGAAGCGGCGCGGGCGCACATCGCCCATCTGCACGAGGAGGGCTTCACCGCCATGGTGCAGCCCTACATGACCCGGATCGACGTCACCGGCGAGCGCGCCCTCGTCTTCGTCGGCGGCCAGTTCCTGCACGCCATACGGAAGGGCGCGGTCCTCGCGCCCGGCACCGCGTACGACGACACCAAGGTGCCCCACCCCGACCTGCGCCCCTGGGAGCCCACCGCGGCCGAACTCGACGTCGCCGAGCGGGCCCTCGCGGCCGTGCCGGGCTCGCCCGAGCTGCTCTACGCGCGCGTGGACCTGGTGGACGGCGCCGACGGCGACCCCCGCGTCATGGAGCTCGAACTCGTCGAGCCCAACCTCTTCCTCGGCCTCCACCCCGGCTCGCCGTCCCGCGTCGCCGAACTGATCGTGAAGACCGCGTACCTGTGCTAGTCCCGGACCCCCACCCGCTGCAGCAGCCCCCACGTGAACTCCGCCGCGCAGGACCGCCGTTCGCCCCGCGCGTCCGGCGCCTCGAACAGGAGGCCCCAGCGGGTGGGGGCGGTGCCCTCCATGGGGCGGGCCGGGGCGAAGGCGCGGGCCGCCTCGTCGACCGTGCAGGACCACGGCGCGAGGTCCTCGACCGTACGCAGCCGGGGAGCGGGCGCGCCGGGAGCGCGCACCAGCCACTCGTTCCACACCGCCCCGTTCGGCGCGAGCAGGACCTCGAAGCGCAGCTCGGGCCAGAGCGGGACCGGCCAGAGCAGCGCCTCGCACTCCAGGTCGCCGATGGTGCGGCGGGTCCGCCGCTCAGGGGTGCCGAGCGCCGAACGGTAGCGGGACGCGGCACCCCGGGAGCGCGGTGAGCGCGACATCGCCTGCCAGCGGCGGTTGGCCTCGCGCATCTCGGCGATGGAGACGCCGAGGTCGCGGCGGGCGTCGTCCACGAGGTCGGCGTTGTGGTCGGCCATCCTGCGCAACAGGACGAGCTGGAAGTCCAGTGCGCCGAACGGGGCGGAGGCACGGGAAGGGCTAGCGGGCATGCACCCCATCGTCGCGCACCGCGCGCCCGCCGGGGCGGCGGCCGTCGGGGAGGAACAGCACCGAGTTCACGTACCGCGGGCGTCTGGGCGTGAGTACCCGGCGCAGCAGGCCCTGCGCGACGACGTACGACGTGCCGGACTGGTGGGCCTCCAGGTCGAAGGAGGCCAGCGGCAGCCACGTGTCGCGCGGCAGGACCCAGCCCCGGTAGCCGTGGTGGCCGGTGAGCAGCTCCACGATCGGGGCGATCGGCTGGATGCGTGACTCCAGCTCGATGAAGAGCGCCGGGCGGTCGCGGGCGATCAGCTCCCGCGCGCCCCGCAGCACCCGCAGCTCGTTGCCGTCCACGTCGATCTTGATGAAGTGGACGTCCCGCAGGCCGAGGCCGTCCAGGGTCAGGCACGGCACGTCGACGGCGCTCTCGTGGATGTCGCGCCGGACCAGCGACGACACGCCCCGCTCGCCCCGGTCCCCGGGCGGCAGCCAGAGCCGGGCCGTGCCCGGCCGGTCCGTCGCCGCGGCCTGGACCACCCGGACGTTGCGGGGCGTGCTGGCGGCGAGCAGCCGCGCCAGGTGCGGCACCGGCTCGACGGTCACCACGCGCCGTGCGCGCGGGGCGAGCCGGCGCGACCACGGCCCGTACCAGCCGCCGACGTCCACGGCGGTGCCGCAGTCCGGCGGGCAGAGGTCGGCGAGGCGGGCCAGCTCGGGCTCGAAGCGGGGGTAGACCAGCCGGGCCAGGGCGGCGATCAGGCGGTCGGGGACGTAGGGCGCCACGCGGGCGGCGAAGGTCATGCGCTCTCCCTCGTCACGGGGACATTCGCTTGATGAGCTGCTCGTGCTCGTCCTCCGGGACCTGCTCGCCGGAGGAGGGCAGCAGCTGCGGGATGCCGTCCACGACCGGATAGCGGCGGCGCAGCCGCGGGTTGTACAGCGACTCCTCCGGTACGAGGGGTGCCTCCGGGGGCAGCAGGTGCAGCGGGCCCTTGTCCAGCGGGCACGCGAGGATCTTCAGCAGCGGGTCGTCGGGGTTCATCCGCTGGTCAACTCCTTGGGGGCGGTGGCGGGTCGGGGAGCGGTGTCGTCGTGTTTCGGCATGGCGAGGAGCACGGAGACGGCGAGGACCGTGCCGGTGATCCGCAGGGCGAGGCGCACCGGCTCGTGCGGCAGCGCCTCGCCGAACGCGAGCGTCCCGAGCACCGCGGTGAACAGCGACGTCACCGTCGTGCACACCGGCACGATCAGCGACGCCCGGCAGCGCTGCAGGGCCGCCTGCGACATGACCAGGCCGAACGCGCCGGTGAACAGCAGCAGATAGGGGTAGGGCGAGCGCAGCAGGTCGCCGAGCGCGCCGCCGATGTCCTGTGTCGTCAGGTAGCTGGAGACGCCCTTGATGGCCAGCGAGCTCACCCCGTACAGCAGACCCACCGCGACGCCGTACTCGACGCCCGCCGTCGGCATCCGGTGCCGGTGCTTGGAGCGGCGCTCCGCGGAGCCGTACAGCCAGACGCCCGCCGCGAGCGAGGGCAGGCAGACCGTGAGGATCAGCGGCACGGGGGCGCTGCGGCTGACCGTGTCGGCGTCCTCGCTGAGCGAGAGGACGACCATGAGCAGCGCGATCAGGATGCCGCCGACCGCGTACCGCTCCCGGCCCGAGGTCCGCTCGCCGAGCAGCACCGAGGAGAGGAGCAGGAGCAGGACGAGGCCCGAGACGAAGATGCCCTGCGCGGCGGCGATCGGCAGGGTGCGGTACACGGCGAGCTGGGCGCCGAAGCCCGCCGCGAGGGAGAGCGAGCCGCCGATCCACAGCGGGCTGCCGAGCACCTGCCGCAGGAGCTTCGCGGGGTTGCGGACGCTGACCGCCTGCATGGCGGTCAGCGCCTTCTTCTCCAGCACGAATCCGGTGCTGTAGAGCAGGTTCGCGAACAGCGCCGCGGCCACGCCCCACCACACGGGCCTCAGACCTTTCGGGCGTGCAGCAGGAGGATCGAGGCGGCACCGGGCACGGCGCAGGCAAGGCGGTCCAGGGCGCGCAGCGGACGCGGTACGCCGTGGAAGGGCGCGCCGGAAAGGCGCACCACCTCGAATCCGGCGGCCGTGACGAACTCCCGCAGGGCGCGGGCCGTGTACAGCCGCAGGTGCCCCACGACCTCCTTGCCCGGGCGGCCGTGGATGGCGCGCAGGCTCACCTCGGAGAAGACGGGCTGGACACCGGCGAGGAGCAGCCCGCGGTTGTACCAGGCGGCGAGGTTGGGGGTGGAGAGCATGAGGTGGCCGCCCGGCGCCAGGACCCTTCTGAGCTCGTCGAGGGCGCTGTCCGGGTCGACGAGGTGCTCGATGACCTCGCTGAACAGCACGGCGTCGGCCGCACCGGCCGCGAACGGCAGCCCACCGTCGCCGAGTTCGCCCCGCACGGCGTACGGGAGGCGGGCGTGCGCGCGCCGCAGGGCGTCCTGCGACCAGTCCACGCCGATGACGCGGTGGCCCGCCAGGAGCGGCGCCGCGGTCGCCGCGGCCGTGCCGTCGCCGCAGCCGATGTCGAGGACCGTGGCGGTGCGGGAGGTGGCGGGACCGAGGGCGGCGGCGAGGATGCGGGCCTGGCGGAGGCTGCGGGCGTCGCCCGAGGCGACGGGTACGGCCGGGTCCTCGTAGAAGTCCCGGAGCCCCGCGGGGCGCTCGGGCCCGGTGGTCGAGGTGGGCGCGGTGGTCACGTGGGCTCCCCGTGGGTCCTGTGGGGTTCGGTGTGTTCCGTCGCATGGAGGTAGCGCTCGAAGAGGTCGCGCAGGTGTGCGCCGTCACCGTGGCTGAGCAGCGTCTTCGACCAGCGCAGGGCCAGGTGCAGACGGCCCGCCGTGGACGCGGTGGTCACGGTGAGGCCGCGGGGCAGGCGGGCCGGCGCGGAGAACCACACGGCGTGCGCGCGGCCCGCGTCGCCGAAGTCGAGGGCGTACGGCACGCGGCCGATGTTGCTCAGGAGCGTGGTCGACGTCCAGGGCGCGGCGGCTCTGCGCAGGCCGCGGGTGACGGCGGCCCTGACGGTGACGGGGAGGACGGGGGCGGTCAGGAGGGCGGCGCCGTGGCCCAGTTGGGGGCGGGGGAGGGCCTTGAGGGCGCGGGTGCGGTCGGAGGTGCGGCGCAGGAGGTCGTGGATCGCCTCCGGGGTCCAGTCGCGCATGGCCAACTCTGCCGCGTCGAACGGCACTTCCACCAGGCGTGTGCCGTTGCCGATCGGCATGGTGGCATCGCGCGGGCGGTCGTCGACGGGCATCGTGATGCGGAACGGGCGGGGGCGCGCGCCGTGTTCGTGGTTCCAGTGCGCGATCATCAGCGCCGTCGCGACCATGAGCTGGTCGTTGACGGTGAAGGGCGAGCCCTTGGGGCGGCGGGGGACCGGCAGCTCGGCCACGAGCATGCCGTTGCCCGGGGACGGCTCGGGGGCGCCCCGGGCGACCCGCGCCGGGGGTGTCCAGCCGGAGGGGGCGTCGGGCGGGGGCTGAGGGGTGGAGCCGGGCGCGGAGCCGGGTGTGGTGGGGGTGGGCGTACGGGGCGGGGGCGCGGCCGGGGAGTTGTCCCGGCCGCCGTAGAGCTCCGCGGCGGTGGCCAGGACACGGAGGCAGGCGGGGCCGTCCAGGGCGGTGTGGTTGATGGTGAGGAGGAGGACGGAGCCGGTGGGGGGTGCGGTGGGCTGCTCCCGGCTTTCGGTGGTGGGGGTGCGGTGCTCCGTCTGTGGGGTGCCGGGCCGTTCCCGGCCTTCCGCGGTGGGTGGGCAAGGGGGGTGCGCCACCACCTCCAGGCGGATGGGCGGGGAGAGGGCGAGTGGGGGTGCCTCGGCCAGTGCGCGTTCTCGCGCTCGTTTCAGGGCGTCCGGGGCTGGGGGCGTGAAGGTCACCACCTCCGTGTCGGGGGTGTCGGTCAGTTCCCACTCGTAGCGGCGGCGGTACCAGGGGCCCCGCGCCTCGCGCATCAGGATGCGGGGGTGGCGGCGCAGGGCCTCGGTGAAGGCCGCCCTGAGCCGGTCCGGGTCCGGGGTGCCGGGCAGGTGCACCTCGATGTGCACCGTCTCCGGCTCCTCCTCCTGGAGGCAGTGCCGGGAGACCTCGTCGACGACGGGGAACGGCACGCGGTCCTGCGGCCGTGCGGGGCCGCCCGGCCGCCGCGCGGGGTGTTCCAGTGCGGTCATCGCTGGGTGCCTTCTCCTGTCGTGGGCGGTCGCCTGCGCCGCGGGAAGCGCACGGTCCTGCCGTCCGGTGGCGCGGGCTCCGGCTGGGCCGAGGCGGGGCCCCGGGCCGATACGGTCGGGCCCGCGTCGTGGTGGGACGCTTCGGGCGGGGTGTCCGGGTCGCGCTTGCGGCGGGGCAGGGGCGGCGTCGCGGGGTCGGGATCGGGGCCGGGCGCGTACGGCGGGGGGCCCGCCGGGCCGTACTCCAACGTATCCGCGGTGCGTGGTGGTGTCTCCCGTACGGACACCAGTGCCGCGAACAGCGCGATGAGGGCCAGGAGTTGGGCCGGTCGGCCGAACGCCCCCTCGTCGGCGGCGACGGCTTCACCCGCGCCCGTGGCCGCCGCGATGCCCGCCCCGGTCATCGCCAGGAACGCGAGCGGCACCAGGAGCGCGTGGCGCCGCCGGGCGAGGAGCGCGAGGGCGGGAACAAGGAGGGCGAAGAGGCCCGCGACGACCGCGGCCACCAGCGTGAGCGCCACCGTGCCCAGGATCAGGCCGGGGGCGGGCGGTGCGGGGGAGGGGGCCTCGTGGTTCCGCTCGCGGCGCCACAGCACGGCCAGGGCGATCAGCGCGAGGACGCCGACACCGGCCAGGATCAGCCCGATCTCGTAGATCTGCGAGGGCTCGTAGCTCAGCTTGACCGTGCCGCCCTCGCCCTGCGGCACGAGCCAGCCCTGCTGCCAGCCGTCGAGCCGTACCGAGGTCAGCTCCTTGCCGTTGAGCGTGGCCTTCCAGCCGTCGTTCACGTTCTCGTACGTCGTGAGGTACGAGGCCGCGCCCGAGCCGACCGAGAGCTCGCGGCGGTCGCCGAGCCAGTCCTTGACCTTCAGTTCGCGCGACGCGGTGTCGGGTGCGTCCGGTGTGCCGAGGGTCAGCGACGCGTCCATGACGGCGAGAGGACCCGCGTCGCCCGTCTCCACGCTGTGCGCCCCGGCGTCGAGCCGGACCTCGGGGTCCTTGTCGCCGCGTTGGCAGAGCGTGACGTCGACCGGGCGCCGGTCGGTGAGGTCCCGGACCTTGCCCTTGGCGCTCGTCTCGTACAGCTCGCCGTCGATCGACATCACCGGGCCCTGCCCGCAGGGCAGCGAGAAGCGCTCGTCGGCCGCGGGCTGCGGCGTGCGGTACTTGTCGAGCGCGGGGATGTACACCTCGGTGAGGCCCACGGGCAGTTGGAGGTCGCTGTCCGCGACCGGGTTGTGCACCGTCAGCGGAGCGGTCTCCGTGATGGTGATGTCCATCCGGTCAGTGGTGATCGGGGTGAAGCGGGCCTGGCCGTTCTCGTCGACGCCCGCGGTCGCCGCGCCGTCCGGCGAGCTGATCTCGATCTTCACGGGGCGGGTGGACAGGCCGCCCGCCGCGGGCAGCACGATCTCTCCCACCGGCTGCTTGTCCGGCCACTTTAGGTGGATCACCGGGCGGTCGGTGGAGCCCGCGATCCATCCCGTGGTCAGATCACCGTCCGTGAGGTTGCGCGGCGACAGGCCGGTGCCGAGCTTCGCCGTGGCGTCCGCGGTGGCGATGATCTGCTGCTCCTGCTCCGGGGCGACCTTGTAGAGCAGTTCGTCCAGTTCGGCGCCCGGCACGGCCACCGCGCTCGCCTTGAACGTGTACGCGCCGTCGCCCGTCGTCGTGAAGCGGCGGTGCAGGCCCGCCTCGGAGTTCACCGGCGAGAGGGCGCTCGGGTCGCTGGAGCGGTGCATCGAGTAGGTCTTCGCGGCGGCGTCCGTGGACTTCTCGGCGTCCGTGGGGAGTTGGAGGAGCTTGGTGACGCGCACGTCGGGGATGCTGATCTCCGCGAAGCCCGCGCCCGTCAGGCCGGGGCGCGCCTCCTGGGTGTCCAGGATCGTGATCCTGATCCACTCGGTGGCGCCCGCACGGGCCATGATCCGCTGGGCCATGCCGTTCGGCTGCAGGTTGCTGGTGACGCTGCCCCGCTCCGTCTCCACGCGCACCCGGGTGGGCGCGGCCCGCACGCCGTCCTGCGGCAGCGGCGTGACGCGGAAGGAGGCCGGGACCTGGACCTCGGAGTGGAACTCCGCCTTGATCCACTCGCCGTCCGCCGTATCGGCGTTGCCCTCGGCCCAGGCCGTCGCCGGGTTCCCGTCGAAGGCGTTCACCGGGTCGTACTGCGGCAGGTGGAAGAGCCAGTTGCCGTAGCTGGACGCCGAGACCGACCTGGCGCCGCGCAACTCCGCCGTCGTCTGGTGCTCGATCCCCTTGGTCGGCAGGATCTGGTGCGGCTTCTTGCCCGCGTCCTGCTGCGCGTCGACCGCGTTCCGCTCGTCGCGCGTGTACGTGTACGAGGTGTTGGTGTTGACCAGGCCGAAGCGGGTGTCGGCGCGGCGCAGGCCGTCGCCGACCGCCTGCAGGCCGGGAGCCCCGACGCCCGGATGGTTGTCGCCGGTCAGGACGGTCGGGCGGTCCCGCATCGTCGGGTCGGCGGAGAGCGGGAGCAGCGACTCCGGGCCGCCGCTGACGACCGCCGTGTTGGAGACCGGCTTCAGGCCCGCCTGGCCGGGGCGCTCGGCGCCCTTGCCCGGAGCGTAGATCTCCACCGCGCGCTGGCGCGGGTAGAGCCCCTCGATCTGGAGCGGGGTGCCGTGGTGGATCGTTCCGTCGGTCGTGATCGGGCCGAGGCCCGTCACCCGGCTGAAGCCCGACTCCTCCAGGGTGCGCTTGACCGTCGCGGACGGGACGTGGCCGACCTGGTCGGGGTCGAGGTCGTTGCGTACGACGACGTAGTAGAGCCCGGCGCGCGTCAAGTAGTCGCGCAGGCCCGGAACTTGGCCGCCGGTCATCAGCGCCTGCTCGACCGCGTCCATCGCGCGGCGGTTGCCCGGGGTGCCGAACGGCACGTAGTCGCGCTGCGCCCAGCGCGAGTCGGCGAGCACGTCCAGGGGCTGGTCGATGGGCGAGCCCCAGGTGTAGATGCCGTGCGCGGTCGCCGGGACGACGAGGGCACGGGAGTCGGGGGAGTACTTCTCCAGCCAGTCGGACGTCGCCTGCCAGTACGTCGGCAGCTTCTTGAACGAACCGGGCTGCAGGATCGAGCCGTTGAGGTACGGCCACGCCAGGCCGGGCAGCACGAGGACCGCGGCGACCAGCGGCGCGTACCGCCTGCCGCGCACCGGCCGCGCGCCGCGCGTCTGGGCGGCCACGCCCACCAGGTGCATCAGGCCGAAGGCGAGGGCGAGGGCCAGGCCCGTCTGGAACTTGTAGATGTTGCGGAAGGGGACGAGGCCGCCGTTCAGCCAGGACTGGACGGCCCCGTGGAACGGCGCCCCGAACGCCCCGCCGTACCCGGCGAGCGTCACCAGGACGACGGAGAGGACGGTCAGGACCAGCCAGCGCCGCTCCGGCAGATCGCGCCGGGCGAGGCCCGCGAGACCGAGGGCCGCGCCGAGCGCCGAGCAGACGACGGCCACGACGGCCGTCGCCACCGTCCATCCGGCCGGCAGCCAGGCCTCGCCGAAGTGCAGGTACGCGACCCAGTTGCCGGCGCCGCGCAGGGTCTCCGTCGCCGACATCGTGCCCGTCGTGGTGGCCGCGTTCTCCACGTACGGCAGGAAGTTCTCGCCGTAGATGCCGAGCATCAGCAGCGGCACGACCCACCAGGCGGTGGCCAGGACGACGCCCGGCACCCACCAGGTGATCAGCTTCCGCTTGCGCGGGCCGTTCGGCCTGGAGAGGAGATACAGGCCCACGGGCAGCAGCGAGGCGAGCGTCGCCGCCGCGTTCACGCCGCCCATGAACGGGATGATCAGCGCCGAGCGGCACGCGGCCAGGCGCGCGCTGATCCGCTCGTCGGTCAGCGGAAGCAGCACCCACGGCAGCACCGCGCCGGGCAGCGCGGCCGCCGACGTCGACCCGACCACGATGGTGAACGTCGGCCACAGCGCGTACACCACCGCGCCCAGGAGCCTGCTGTGGCGGCTGCCGATGCCGAGGCGCTCGGCGAGGCGCAGGGCACCCCAGAAGGCCGCCGCCACGATCAGCGAGAGCCAGAGCCGCTCGGCCGCCCACACCGGCAGGTGCACGAGCTTCGCCAGGCCGTAGAACGGCAGCATCGGGAAGGCGTAGCCGACGTACTGGTCCTGGATCCCGCCGAAGCCGCCCCGGTCGTGCCACAGCTGGCCCAGGTCGGAGAGGAACTGCCAGGGGTCGACGGAGACACCGAGCTTGGTGTCGAACGTCATCCGCCCCGGCCGCACCGCGAGGAACGCCACGAACACCACGGCCCAGAACCCCAGCAACCAGCGCCGCGAGCGCGGCCCCCGCGAGGGTTCAGGGGCATCGGTCGTGGGTCTAACGGCCGCCGGGGGTGGGGCCTGGACCGTGGTCATGGACACCGCCTGAGGATGAGGAGGAGGTTCCAGGTCGCGACCTCGCGCACACCCGGCACTTTGGTGATCGCCCCGGCCAGGAACGGCCAGTAGCGGGAGCGCGCCGAGACGACCTGCACGTCGGTGCGCTCCCGCACCTGGCGCAGGGTCGTGCCGACGTGGTGCGCGAAGAGGTTCTCGCCGAGCGTGTGCTTCGCGGCCCTCCCGGTGCGCCGTTCGTAGCGGGCGCGGGCCCGCCCGGCGCCCAGGTAGTGCCAGGGCGCCCACTCGTGGCCGCCCCACGGGGAGTACCAGTTGGTGAACGAGACGTAGATCAGGCCGCCGGGTCCGGTCACCCGGACCATCTCGCTGAGGAACGTCTGCGGGTCGTCGACGTGCTCCAGGACGTTCGAGGAGAACGTGACGTCGGCGACGCCGTCCGCGAGGGGCAGCAGGTACCCGTCGGCCACCACCGCCCCCTCGGGCGGCTTGGCCCCCAGCTCGGCCGGATCCGGCTCGAAGAGGAAGCACTGCGCGCCGCGCCGCCGGAACTCCTCGGTGAAGTAACCGCCCCCGCCGCCGATGTCGACGACGACCCGGCCCTCGACCGGGCCGTACGCCTCGACCTGGTCGGCGGCGTCGCGGGCGAGGAGCGTGTAGCACCGTTCGGGCTCCTGCTGCTCGCGCAGGAAGGCCCGGAACAGGGTGGCGGAACGGCGCAGAGACGGGTCCTTCACGCAGACCCCTGGGGTATCGGGGGACCCGGAGCCGCCAGGTGCGCGGCGGCCGCCTCGGCCGCCACCGCCTGGAACTGCCGCACCGTGTTGCCCCAGCGGAACTGGGTGGCCCGCTCACCGGCGGCCTTGCCGAGGGATCTGCGGCGCTCGGCGCTGAGGGCCAGCGTGCACCAGGCGGCGGCGAAGGAACTCTCGCCCCGCGCGAGCAGGCCCGTCACGCCGTCCTCGACGGAGTCGCGCACGCCCGGGACGTCGAAGCCGATCGAGGGCGTCGAGCGCGTGGCCGCCTCGGTGATGACGAGCCCCCAGCCCTCGACGGCGGACGGATGGAGCAGCATCCAGGCCTCACAGAGCAGCCGGTGCTTCTCCGCCTCGGAGACATGGCCCTTGAACTCGACGCCGGGACCGGCCAGTTGCTCCAGTCTCCGGCGCTCGGGGCCGTCGCCCACGATCACGAGCCGGCCGCCCGTGACGGGTCTGACGCGCTCCCACAGGCGCAGCAGCAGGTCGATCCGCTTGTACTCGACGAGCCGGCCCATCGCCAGGAAGAGCGGCTCGTCGGAGCGGGCGTGCAGCGGCCCCGGTTCCTCGACGCCGTTGTGCACGATCCGGATGCGTTCGCGCTCGACGCCGATGCCCCGCAGCGCGGCGGCCGTCGACGGCGAGACGGCCACGAGGAGGTTGCCGCGCTGCGCTCCGGACAGGGCCCAGTGTTCGAGCCGCCGGCCGAGCCGGGCGGCCGGGGCGAGCGCGCCGTGGAAGCGCATGCCCCACAGGTCGGTGTGGACGTGGTTGACCAGGCAGAGGGTGGGCCCGCGGTGCCACAGCGGCGCCAGGTACGGCATGCCGTTGCAGACCTCGACGAGCAGGTCGCAGTCGCCGATCTGCCGGGCGAACGCGGCGCGCGCCCGCAGGTAGTGGCCCTTGTCGCTGCCCGCGGAGACCACGCGGTAGTCGCGGTAGGCGGCGGGTCCGCCGCACAGCAGGGTGACTTGGTGGCCCTGTTTGCTGAGTCCGTCGGCGAGCCGGTCGACGAGGAGTTCGGATCCGCCCGCGGCTGGGTTGCCGAGGTCGCGGTGGGCGAGGAAGACGATCCGGCGCGGGTGTGGGGGAGGCGCCGGAAGACGCTCCGCGCGGCGTGGAGCGGCCGCGCGCAGCGAGGACGGTACGTGCTGGGGCATGCGTGCTCCAACTCGTCTCAGGGTGCGGAACTGTGGGGGGTCCGGTCGGGAGGAACGGTGCGGCTGGGTTCTGCTGGATCCTGCTGGGTGGAGCGGGGCGATGCGGGGTGGCGCGAGGTGGTACGGGGTGGAGCGGGTGGTGCGGGCCGGGTCGCGGAGCCGTGGGGAGGCTCGCGCGGGCGTGCTGGGCCCGGCCTGTGCGGGGCGGTGCTGCGGGTGGTGCGGGCCGTGCGGCTGGTGCGGGACGGTGCTCGGACGGCGCGGGAACTGTGCGCGGGTGGGGTGGACAGTGTTCGCCGCCCCGTACCGCGCGGCTACTCACCGAAGTGACAATTTCCGGGCTTTCGGGAGCTGACACCTCATCACATCGTGGTCGGTTGCAGGGCGGTCGGCGACGTCCCAGGATTCGGACTCCCGGGCTCCGCCGGTTTACCCGGCCTTCCCGGACCGTTTGCCCCGTCGCCACGGCGTCCTCGCGCGAGGAGTACGGATCCGGCCACCGCGAGCACCCCGCCGAGCACCGCCGCGGCGACCGGAAGCGTCTCGCCGACCAGCTCCAGGCGGCCGCTGTCGTCGTCGGCGAGCTTCACCTGCTCCTTCTGCGTGGCGGGCGTGAACGCGATCCGCTCGCTGTCGAGCAGCACCGTCGAGTCCTTGTCGGAGCCCGGCGCGCGCAGCGTCTTGCGGGGGCCGATGGCGGCGTAGACGATCCGGCCGGTGCGCTGGTCGGCGACGAGCTCGATGCCGTGGTTGGCGTAGTACTCGTCCGCGATCACCTGGCTCTTCTTCGGCTGACCGACCATCCGCCCCGGCACCTGACGCGTGCCGGTCCTGGTGGCCTTCACGGTGGCCGTGAAGCGGTAGCCCTCGTACCCCTGGATCTTCTTCGTGCCCCGGTAGGTCAGCGGCACCGTCGCGCCCAGCGTGCTGTCCCACCAGCGGTAGGACCGCTTCTCCACGTCGAAGGGGAACTTGAGGTACGCCTCGCCCTCGAAGTACGGCTCCTCGCCGCAGCAGTGCACCGGCGCGTTCGTCTTCCGGTCGGTGACCCAGCGCTCCACCGTCCACTGGAGCGAGTCGTGCGGGTCGGCCGCGGGCAGCGACCTGTCCGGGTCCACGGACGTGGACACGTCCCAGACGGCCCGCCCGCTGTCCTCGCTGTCCTCGACGTCGCCGCGTACCTGCCGGGTGATGGTGAGGTCCTTGTCGTGGACGGTCTTGATCTTCTCGGTGTCGAAGTAACTCCCCTTGCCCTTGAAGACGCTGATGGTGTCGATGTCCACGGGCGTGCGTTTCGCGCGCGGCTCCACGTACCAGGCGAGCATCGGTGCGAGGACCAGGAGAAACGCGCCGAGCCCGAGAAGGACCAGCGACAGAGGAGAGGCGGTGCGGCGCATGAGGTCACTCCTGGGCTGAGGGCGGGAGAGTGTTACCGAGCCGTATGGGCCGGGAACCGTAAGCGCACCCTTGACGAAGTGTCAATGCATTGCAGAGACTGGGCACTTGCCGGGCTGGGCCGGTAAAGGCTGTGCGACCAGGGCATTGCGGCCGGAGCCGCTCGACCTGGCCGAGGGACTGCGTGACCAGGGTGGGGACGACCTCCGACAGAGAGGCTGACCCTCGCAATGCACCGACTGCTCGCCGCTTCACTGACCGTCGCCGCCGGCGCGCTCCTCGCCGTGGGCGCCGCGCTCGGCATCGTCGCGCTCCTGGACGCCACACCGGATCAGCCCAACACCCCGCTGGTGCATTACGAGACGCCGGCGCGGGGACAGTGAGCGACCGTGGCCGCGATTGACATCCAGCCCGCCGAGACCGCCGTCGCCCCCGACCCCATGACCACCGACGAGGACCCGGACCGCCCCGCGGCCCGCTCCGCCTGGCTCGACGTGCCGCCCCCGCAGGTGCGGCGGTTCGCCGCGCTCGCCCTGGCGGAGGTCCCCGCGCTCGCCCAGGACATCCTGCGCGAGATCCGCGCCGAGTACCCCGGACTCCCCGTCGTCCTCGACGAGTCGGGCGAGCCGATGGCCCTGATCGGCATCCGCCGCGCCCTGGAGGGCTTCGTCCAGCAGCTCGCGTCCCAGGAGCGGCCGCGCTACCACCTGGAGGTCTTCCAGGAGTTCGGCCGCGGCGAGGGCCTGCACGGCCGCACCCTCGACTCGCTCCAGGCGATCTACCGCCTCGGGGTGCGCCTCGCCTGGCGGCGGCTCGCCGAGATCGGCCAGCAGATCGAGATCCCGCCCCCGGCCATGTACGAACTCGCCGAGTCGGGCTTCGAGTACCTGGACGGCCTCGTCGACCAGTCCGTACGCGGATACGCGGAGGCGGCGGCGCGCGAGGCGGGCGAACGGCTGCGCCTGCAACGGAAGTTGATGGAGCTGCTGCTGGCGGAGCGGCGCACCGACACCGCCTCCGGCGCGCCGCACGGCGCCGGTTCCGGGCCCTCCCCGGCCACCGGGCACGCGGCCTTCGGCAACGGCCTCGGCGAACGCGCCGCCCGCGTCGGCTGGCAGCTGCCCGAACGCGTCGCCGTCGGCGTCCTCCTGCGTCCCGCGCGCGAGGCCGTCGCACCCGCCGTGGGGCAGGGCGTCCTCCTCGACATGGAGGCCGAACAGCCCCGCATGGTGGTGCCCGACCCCGACGCGGCAGGCCGCCCCGAACTCCTGCGCCGGGCCATGACCGGCTGGTCGGGCGCCATCGGCCCGCCCGTGCCCCTGGTCGACGCGGCGAAGTCGCTGCGCTGGGCGGAGGCCGCGGTACGCCTGATGGAGCGCGGCCTGCTGCCCTCCGGCGAGGTCCTGCACTGCACGGAGCACACCGAGGCGCTGGTGCTCCTGCAGCCCGAGGAGCTCATCGAGGACCTGGCCCGCCGCTGCCTGGCCCCGCTGGACCACTGCGGCCCCGCCCACGGGCGCCGCCTCGCCGAGACCCTGCTCGCCTGGCTGGAAACCCGCGGCGGCGCCCCCGAGGTGGCGGCCCGCCTGGGCGTCCACCCCCAGACCGTGCGCTACCGCCTACGCCAGATCAGGGAACTCTGGGGTGACGAGATTGACGACCCGGACCGCCGGTTCGAACTGGAACTGGTGCTGCGGGCCCGCCGGTTGCGGGGTCTCCTGGGCAGGGTCTGACGGCCGGGCGCGACCGGACCTTTCGATTCCGCACACAACTTTCACAGCGTCGACTTCCGCTGTCGCGGATCCGGCACCTAGCCTCCATGCCTCATGGACTACTGCCACCCGTGCCGCAGGCACCTCAACGGCGCCCTCGCCTGCCCCGGGTGCGGAACCCCGGCCGAAGCGGGCCGGGAGCGTGTGCGGGCGGTCGCCGCGCCCTCGCCGGAAGAAGCGGACGCCGACGGCGGCGCGTACGAGGAGTCGTCCCCGCGCGGCCGCCGCAAGGAGCGCAGCCGCAGGGCGCACCGGCGCAGGCGCCGCAAGGTCCTCTTCGTCACGGCGGGCCTGGCGCTGGCGGCGGGCGGCCTGAGCCTCGCGGAACTCGGCACGGAGGGCGCCTCCGAGAGCCCCACCGCGTCCTCGTCCGTCCCCGAAGCGGACGCGCCCGCGCAGGCGTCCTCCACGGGCTCCGCGAGCCCGGACGCGGCCGCGGGCGGCGCCGCCGTGGTGGAGGACGCGTCGGCGACGTCGCCGGCGCCGTCCCGCCGAGCGGGGGAGGACCGGCACCGGGACGAGAACGACGGCGACACGGCGCGCACCACCGACGAAGGCGCCGACACCCCCGCCCTCCCGGCCTCGAACGCCCCGACACTCCCGCGCAACACCCCCACCCCACCCCGCCCCACACCCCCAGCCACACCACCCCACCCCAAACCAACAACGCCCCCCGAGCCAACCCCCACGAACCCCTGCGACCGCTTCCTGTGGTGGTGCACGTAACCCACCCCGATACTCACCGAGCCCTCCGGACACCCCAGGGGCGCGGGGAACTGCGCGACCAGCCCCAACGAACCCGCACCCGAATCCCCCGCCCGCCCCGGAGGGGCGAACCTCACACCTCGCCCAGCATCCTCCGCAGGAGCCCCCGCAAAGCGACCCGCTCCTCCCGCGACAACTCAGCCAACGGCTCCCGCGCAAAGCGGAGCGACTCCCGCAGCCCGCGGGCGACCTCGACGCCCTCGTCCGTCACCGCCGCCAGCTTCACGCGCCGGTCCCCCGCGTCCGCCCGCCGCTCGACGAGCCCCCGTGCCTCCAGCCGGTCCACGATCCCCGTGATGTTCGACGGCTCGCACTTCAGCTTCTGCGCGATGCGGCGCATGGGCATAGGTTCGAGGGAGAGCAGTCCCAGTACCCGTGCCTGCGCGCCGGTCAGCGCGTGCCCGGCGGCGGCCTCCTCGTACTCCTCGTGGTAGCGGGCCACGACCGAGCCGATGAGCTCGACGACTTCGAGCGTCAGCGGGTCGGCGCGGGGAGTGCGGGCACGGGAGTTACTGGTGGCCATGCTCACCAGGCTACCCGTTTACTTGACATCATGAAATATTCAGGAGCATGGTTGTTTCACAGCCTGAAGCATTTCCCGCATTTCCCGCATTGATCCGCATGCAGTAGGAGGACGCCCCCATGACCGTCACCCCCGAGCAGCTCCCCTCCACCGGCCGCGAATGGCACCTCGTGCGGCGCCCGTCCGGCTGGCCGGTCCCGGAGGACTTCGCGCTGCGCGAGGCCCCCGTTGAGGCCCCGGCCGAGGGCCGCGTCCTGGTCCGCAACCTGTACTTCTCCGTGGACCCGTACATGCGGGGCCGGATGAACGACGTGAAGTCGTACGTCCCGCCGTTCCAGCTCGACCGCCCCATGGAGGGCGGCGCGGTCGGCGAGGTCATCGCGTCGAACGCCGACGGCTTCGCGGTGGGCGACCACGTCCTGCACTTCGCGGGCTGGCGCGAGTACGCCTCGGTCCCCGCCCAGCACGCCACCAAGGTGGACGCGCAGGCCGCGCCGCTCTCCGCGTACCTCGGCGTGCTCGGCATGACGGGCCTGACCGCGTACGCGGGGCTGCTCGAAGTGGCCTCCTTCAAGGAGGGCGACGCCGTCTTCGTCTCCGGCGCGGCCGGTGCCGTCGGCGGCCAGGTCGGCCAGATCGCCAAGCTGAAGGGCGCCTCGCGCGTCATCGGTTCGGCGGGGTCGGAGGAGAAGGTCAAGCTGCTCGTCGAGGAGTACGGCTTCGACGCGGCCTTCAACTACAAGGACGACAAGCCGGTCGCGGAGCAGCTCAAGGAGGCCGCCCCCGACGGCATCGACGTCTACTTCGACAACGTCGGCGGCGAGCACCTGGAGGCCGCCATCAGCCGTCTGAACGTGCACGGCCGCGCCACCATCTGCGGCATGATCGCGGGCTACAACGACAAGGAGCCGACCCCGGCCCCGCGCAACCTCGCCCTGGTCATCGGCAAGCGCCTGCGCCTGCAGGGCATGCTCGTGCAAGACCACAGCGGCCTCCAGCCCGAGTTCGTGCGCGAGGTCGGCGGCTGGATCCGCTCCGGCGAGCTCAAGTACCGCGAGACGGTCGTCGAGGGCGTGGAGAACGGCGTGGACGCCTTCCTCGGCATGCTCCGCGGCGAGAACACCGGAAAGATGATCGTCTCCCTCGGCTGAGACGCCCGCCGGGTGTCTTCCGGTATCCGATAACCTAATTCCACGAACCGTGGTTGTGGGCGCGCACCACGTCACATCTCAGGAGGAACAGACCCTTATGTCCATCCAGAAGATCGACGTCAAGTACACCGCCGTCGCCACCGCGGAGAACGGCCGCGACGGCCGTGTGGCCAGCGACGACGGCAAGCTCGACGTCGTCGTGAACCCGCCGAAGGAGATGGGCGGCAGCGGCGCGGGCACCAACCCCGAGCAGCTCTTCGCGGCCGGCTACAGCGCCTGCTTCCAGGGCGCCCTCGGCGTGGTCGCCCGCAAGGAGAACGCCGACATCTCCGGCTCGACCGTGACCGCCCACGTCGGCATCGGCCAGAACGAGTCCGGCGGCTTCGGCCTGGAGGTGCGGATCACCGCCTCCATCCCGAACGTGGACGCGGCCACCGCGCAGTCCCTGGTCGAGAAGGCGCACCAGGTGTGCCCGTACTCGAACGCCACGCGCGGCAACATCAAGGTCGAGCTCGCGGTCGCCTGACCCGCTCGCCGTACGACGGAGGGCCGCACCCCGGCGGGGGTGCGGCCCTCCGTCGTGAACCGGCCGGTCCCGGACCATCAGTCCGTGGCGAGCGGTCAGCCCGTGGCGAGCGCCGCCTCGTGCACCACCCGCGCCAGGCGCTCGTTCTCGGGCGCCGACCCGCCCGGGAAGGCGTACCGCCGCCGGGTGTAGCCGTAGGCGAGCCCGCTGCTGGGGTCGGCGAACGCCTGCGAGCCGCCCGCGCCGCTGTGCCCGATGGAGCCCGCGCCCAGGAACGGGAACAGCACGTCGGACGTGGCCTGGAAGCCGACCGCGAAGACCTTGTGCGCCCGCGACACCAGGTCGTACCCGACCGACTGGACCTGGCCGAACTCGGCCACGGTGTCCGGCGTCAGGAGCGGCTCGCGCCCCTCGACGCCGGTGACCGCCGCCGCGTACATCCCGGCCAGACCGCGCGCGGAGGCCACACCGCCGACCGACGCGGGGCCCTTGGCGCGCACCGGGCGGGAGTTGGGCAGCGATTCGAGGTCGGTGGGCTCGGCCCCGTGGCGGTTGAAGGCGATGGAGGTCAGGCTCCGCGGGCCGGTCGCCGCCGTCGCGAGGAGCGCCTCCTGCTCGGGCGTCGGGTCCATCGGCAGGACGGAGTGGAAGCGCCCCTCGTGCTCCTCGGGCAGACCGAGGAAGAAGTCGAGGCCGTGCGGGGCGCGCACCCGCTCCTCGTACAGCTCCTGCAGGGTCCGGCCGGTGGCGCGGAACACCACCTCGCCGGTGAGCGCCCCGATGACCAGGGCGTGGTAGCCGAAGGCGGTGCCGGGCCGCCAGTGCGGGCGCTGCCCGGCCAGCCGCGCGGCGATCGCCCGGTCGTCGGTGAGCTCCGCGAGGGAGAAGCCGCCGCCGACGCCCACGACGCCCACCCGGTGCGCGAGCAGCTCGCGCAGGGTTACCGCGCCCTTGCCCTCGGCGGCGAACTCGGGCCAGTAGTGGGCGACCTCGCGGTCCAGGTCGAGCGTGCCGTCCTGGACGAGGAGGGCGACGACGAGGTGGGCCGCGCCCTTGGTGGACGAGTACACGCCGTACAGGGTGGAGGCGTCCGTGTCGGGTCCCACCCACAGGTCGACGACCTTGCGGCCCTTGACGTACGCGGCCAGCTGCCCGGCGTAGTGGGGGTCCTCGGCGGCGAGGACGGCGGTGAACTCGTCGCGCACGGCCTCGTAGCCGTCGGCGACGGTGCCCTGCACCTTGATCTCACGGGTCATGCGGGATGGCCTCCGGGGCGTGTTGGGTTGATCGGTACCTGATCAACGGCCACGCCCCGGTGAGTCATTCCCGGCGACTGCTCGGCCGGGCCCGTACGACGTCCGTCCCGGCTACCGGCCGACGCTCAACAGCGCCCGCCCGACCTGCGGGAACGCCCCCTTGGGGTGGTCGCGGAAGAGCGGCTCGGTGCCGAAGAGGACCACGTCCGTGCGCCCGGCCGACCCGCTGACGACCGAGGCGCGGCCCGCGGCGTCCGATGGCCCGCCGCCGTTCTCCAGTGCCCGCCAGTGCCCCGAGACCAGCGGGTCGCCGGTGCCGTACGTCTGCTCCACCCGCACCCCGGAGCCGAGGCCGGTGAACCACATCGGCGCGTAGACGAAGCTGTGGTCCGGCGCTCCGCCGGTGACCGCGCCGCCCGCATTGGCCACCCGCACCACGCCGTTGGCGTCACCGTTGCCCTTGACGGGATCGACGGCGAGCAGCTCGGCCGCGGTGTTCAGCGCGGCGCCGGCCGCTCCCCGCCCCACCAGGCCGCCGCCCCCGGCGAAGAACCGGTCGAGCCCGGCCCTGGCCGCCGGGTCCAGCTTGCCGCGGTCGAGTCCGGCCGACACGAAGAGCGCGTCCGTCCTCCGCCAGTCGAAGCCGGAGTTGAGCACGGCGGTCGAGACGGGCGTCACGTCGAAGTTCATCTCCCGCAGCGCGAACAGCTCCCCGGGCGTGACGGCCGCGGCGACCCGCGTGCGGTGCAGGGCGACGCCGCCCTTCGCCTTCGTGGCGTCGAAGGCCACGTCGTACTTCTCCGCGGCGGCGGTCGCGGCACGGCGTGCGGAGGCGGGCAGGATCGCGCTCCCGTCGCGGTCGCGGTGTACGGAAACGCCCTGTGCCAGAAGGGAGTTGAGGGCGGCGATCTCGCGCGGGTCGTCGAGACGCAGCCGCAGCTTCCCCTGGGGCGCCACGTACCCGACGCGGGCCGCGGCGTGCACCGCGCGCACGTGCGCGCCCCGCGGATCACCATGCGGCACGGCGTCCACGCGCGCACCCCACAGCCGCCCGAGGCTCCACCCCGAGATGTCGTACATGGTCGACACCTTGCCGCTGATGTCCCGCCCGTCGGCCAGCATCACGTTGGCCAGGCCCCGCTTCGGCTGGTGCATGTCGACGACGTACGAGCCCTTCGGGTACGTCCGCCCGCCGAGCCGGAAGCCGTGGCTCGCGCGCCCGACGCGTACGTCGTTGGCGAGGAGATGGTCCACGAGCCGTTCCGCGGCGGACGCCGAGTGGCGCCCGCGGCCGCCCGGAATCACGTACGCACGCGGGAAGTCCGTCGTGTAGACGTCCTCCGGGCCGATCCCGGGCACCCCCGGCACGGTCTCCTCGGACACCGGCACCTGCTCGGCGCCCGTCGCGCCCCGCCGGAAGACCTCGATCTGGTCGGCGATCAGCGAGCGGCGGTGGCGGTCGGTGTGGTCGAGGGTGGCGCGCATCGCGGCGCCCGCGATGTCGACGTTGATCGCGGCCCTGCGGCGCAGTTCCGCGACCGGCCGCGTCTCGTACTCCTCGTTGTTCACCTGCATCGGGAACTCGATGGTGTGCGTGGCGACCGCGCCGTGGAAGGGCAGGTACTGCGGGGTGAAGATCGGCGGCCAGTCGTCCCAGCCCTCCTGCCGGTCGCGGAAGGGGATGACGGGAGGCTTCACGCCGTCCTTCTCCTCGGTGTACCCGAGGCGCTCGATGGCGGCCTCCATGCCGAGGGCGTTGGCGTAGGAGTTCTTGAGGAAGAGGTCGTACTCGTAGTTCTCGCCGTGCGGGGGAGTGGTCGGCTCGATCAGGGTGCCGTTCACGTACCCGTGCAGGTCGATCATGACCGCGGGCTGCTTGGTCACGGCGATCTGCCGGACCGCGCGGGTCTCGGGCTGCGAGGCGGTGATGAAGTCGCGGTTGAGGTCGAAGCCGTTGGCGTTCGCGCGGGTGCCCGCGATGCGGCCGTCGGGGTTCGTGGTGATGTTGAAGTAGAGGCGGTTGTGCGCGAGCAGCTCCGCGCTCCGCGCGTCCTTCGCGCCCGCCAGCCTCTCGATGAGCTTCAGGGCGGCGTCGGTGCCCTCCCACTCGTTGCCGTGGATGTTGTTGTTGATGAACACCGGCGTCTTGTAGGAGGACTTGATCGTCTCGTCCACGGCGGCCGCGCCCGGCTCGTTCTCGATGCGCTCGCGCATCCGCTCCTGCCGGGCCGTCTCGCGCGCGGACTCCGGAGCGGTGACGGTCACGAGATAGAGCTGGTGCCCGCCCGCTGACCGGCCCGCGATCTCCACGCTGACGCGGTCACCGACGCGCTGCAGGGCATTCAGCTTCGGGGCTATGCCGTGGTACGGCGTCAGCCCCAGCTTTATCGACTTGTCGGCCGGATTCTCCGGAGGTACGGCGAGCTCGCGCTCGCGCGGATACCCGCGGCCCTTGTCGGCGCCCGGCCCCGGGGCCCCCGTGTCCCGGAGGGCGCGGACGGCGGCCGCCGCCGGGGCCCCGGACGCCCGCCCGGCGTCGAGCGGCGCGCCCTCGCGGACCACCGGGCGCGGCGTCGGGTCCGCGCTCGCGCTGCCCGGGGCGAGCGCGGTGAGGAGCAGCGCGCCCCCGGCCACGGCGGCGAGCGCGACGGATCGTGCGGAAGGGAGCGATACGGGTCCTGACGGCCGGGACATGCCCATGCGTACCTCCGGGAGATCGGTAAGCGAGGTCTTACCGGCTCAACTCCCGTACAACAAGAGGGCCTTGTGCCCCAGCCGTGACAGACCCGGTGATCAGCGGAGACAGACCCCCGCCCACCTGCGGCTAAGGTGTGCCGCATGCGCGATCTGGGTGTGGGCTTCGGCTACTTGGTGAAAGGGCAGCGCTGGGTCGCCCAGCACGGCAAGCAGTACGGATGGGGGCTGCTGCCCGGCCTCATCACCCTCGTCCTCTACGCGGCCGCGCTCGTCGCGCTGGCCCTCTGGGGCTCCGACCTCGTCGGCTGGGCAACGCCGTTCGCCGACGACTGGTCCGCGCCCCGGCTCGGTCTCTTCCGCGGCTTCCTGACGGCCCTGCTCTTCGCCCTCGCGCTGCTGCTCTCCGTGCTCACCTTCACCGCGGTGACGCTCCTGGTCGGGCAGCCGTTCTACGAGTCGCTCTCCGAGAAGGTCGACGTCGCCGAGTCCGGCCACGCCCCCGAATCGGGCCTGCCGCTCTGGCGCGAGCTGTGGATCTCCGCCAGGGACAGCCTCCGCGTCCTGGTGCGGGCGGCGCTCTGGGGCGTGCTGCTCTTCGCGCTCGGCTTCGTCCCGGTGGCCGGGCAGACCGTCGTCCCGGTGATCGGCTTCTGCGTGACCGGCTTCTTCCTCGTCGAGGAACTCACCGCGGTCGCCCTGCAGCGCCGCGGCGTCGAACTGCGCGAGCGGCTCACCCTGCTCCGCTCCCGCAAGCGACTCGCCTGGGGCTTCGGGGCGCCGCTCGCCGTCGCCTTCCTGGTGCCGTTCGTCGCGGTGTTCCTGATGCCGGGCGCGGTCGCGGGCGCGACGCTGATGGCACGGGACCTCCTCGGCGAGCACGGCACCGACGGCGGCGGCGCTCCTGCCGCGGGTCAGGACGACGCGGCCACCCGGAGGATCCCCCTCACCTGAGCGATGATGTCGAGCCGGTTGCGCACGAACTCGGGATCGGTCACGTCGCCCGTCGCCGGGTCCGTGTTCCCCGCCCCGAACTGCAGGACGGGCGTGTGCACATGGCCGCCGGGCAGCCGGTCGTGCAGCCCGAGCCGGTCGCGCAGGAGCGTCGCGCGGTAGCCGATCTCGTTCGACAGGTAGTCCCCGCCGCCGCCCGCACGCGCCGTCGACCCCTCGGTCGGCCCGTCGGGCCGGACCACGGGCTCGGTGCCGCCCGCCGGGATCTCGGTCACCGACGTGTTGTCGTACACGGGGAAGCGGCCGGTCCGCGCGTCCTTGATCGCCTTGTACGGGAGGGTCGTGGACGTCCACTGGGGCTGGGAGGCGGGATCGCGCACCGGCACGGTTCCGGTGCGCGACACGTTCTCGTTGTCGGGGAAGCCGCCGCGCCAGGCGCCGTTGGTCCGCTCGATGTCGAACCGGCCGACGCGGCCCTGGCTGATGGTGGTGAACAGGTCGACCCGCGGCAGGTGCGGCCGCAGCGCCCGCTCCACGGCGCCGTCGGCGAAGTCCTGCCACCGGACCGGGAAGACCACGGCTTCGACGCGCGCGGGCCCCTCGGGCGTCGAGATCGTGGTGCCGTCCAGGGCGAGCGCGGTGGCGCCCGACGGATTGCTGATGCGGACGTCCCGGTCGAGGGTGAACGGGTCGAAGCCGGTGACGAGGACGCGTTTGACGTGCTGGTGCTTGCCGGACCGGTACGTGACGGTGTCCTGCCCCCGTGAGGACCGCTCCAACTCGCCGATGAGCCGCTTGCGTTGGTCCTCCGTCAGGCTGAACCGGGTGGGCGCCCACTGCCGCAGCTCCCGCGTCATCCCGAGCCGCGCCCAGTACAACGGCCGGTCGTCGTCCCGGCTGAGCGCCGACGGAGCCCCGGCGGGCCCGCGCCCCTGCGCCCGCTCGACGGCCCGCCGCCACAGCGCCCTGCCTTCACGCACGACGAGGCGCCTGGCCGCGTCGTACGAGGGTGACCTGCCCAGCGCCCGCGCCAACTCCGGGGCCTGCGAGTCGAACCCGCTGCGCCGCAATATCTCCTGTGGAGCGGCCCGGTCGAGCCGCGCCTCCTCCGCGGTGGGAGCGGAGGGCCGCCCGGCCGGGGCGGCGAAGGCGGGGGCCGGGGCGGCGAGCCCGGCCATCAGGGCGGCGACACCAAGAGCGCCAATTCGAGAGAGCACGCGAGTCCTTCCGTAACCGGTGGGGTGGCGGAAGTATCGCGGGGCGGGAGGGGTGAGCGCTACGGGGACTTCCGCGGCGTTCGGCCGCGGACCGCCAGGGCGAGCAGTGCGCAGCCCAGCGCTCCGACCACCAGATCCGTCCAGCCCGGGGCGCCGGCCTCGCGCAGCACGGCGGAGACGCCGAAGGCGGTGTTCCAGCCGGACTCCGTGATCGCGGAACCGAAGCCCTGCACGAGCAGGATGAACCCGAAGAGGGCGAACAGTCCCACGGAGGACTTCTCGCCCTGTTCGCTCTCCCCGTTCTGTTCGCTCCGTTCTCCCTCTCCGTTCTGCCTGTTCCGGGTCGCCATGTGTGCCTCCACTTTTTCCGATGCGGTCGCATCAGATCATGCCTCGGGGCGGGATATGATGCAACCGCATCGAAATCCTTCGGTGTCGACACGAAGAGGATCCGTACGTGCCCAAGCAGGTCGACTACGAGGACCGCCGCAGCCGCATCGCCGAAGCCGTCTGCGCCCTGATCGCCCGCTCCGGGATGGAATCCGTCAGCCTCCGGGACGTCGCCACGGAGGCGGGGGTGTCGATGGGCGCGGTCCAGCGCTGCTTCCGTACCAAGGACGAGATGCTGCTGTTCGCGCTGGAGAGCATCTCGCAGCGGATCGGCGACCGGGCGAAGGCACGTATCGAGGCGTCGGGCACCCCCCGGTCGGCCGTCACCCTGCTCCGCCGCACGCTGTCGGCGCTCGCACTCGTCGAGCCCGAGGACAGGACGGAAGCGCAGGTCTGGGGAGCGTTCGTCGCGCACGCGGCGGTGAGCGAGCAACTGGCGGTGGTGCTGCGTGAGACATACGGCAAGTCGCACGAACTCCTCACCTGGCTGATCGGCCACGGCCAGGAAACCGGCGAACTGAGTCCCGCCTCCGACCCGTCCGCCGAGGCCGCCACCTTGCTCGCCCTGACGGAGGGCCTCACCGCACAGGTACTGGTGGGCCACCGGACGCCGGAGGAGGCGCGCGAGATCTTGGAGCGGTACGCGGGCGGCTTGATTGCTTGAGGGGAGGGGGGCGGAGCGGGGTGGGGGAGTAGTGGCCGTAAATCAGTTGCCGCCCCCGGCGGCCCCCCGCCACGCTCCACCCATGAACCCGTGCCCGGCCACCGCCACCCTGCCGCCGACCACTCCCGCCCCCCGTCCGGCTTGGGTGCAGCAGCAGGCCGCCCACTCGTGGAGGCCGATCTCCGTGCGCGCGTGAGCGCCGTCCTGGTCGCGGGGCTGCTCGCCGGGTACGGCATCGCCATGCCGGTCGGCGGGGTCGCGACCTACCTCGTGGCGCTCACCGCGCGCACGTCCCTGCGGACCGGCGCCTGCGCCGCGCTCGGCGTCGCCACCGCCGACGGCCTCTACGCCCTCGTCGCCGCGGTCGGCGGCGCCTCGCTCACCGGGGTCGTCGCACCGGTCCTGACGCCGTTGCGATGGGCCTCGGTCCTGGTGCTCCTCGCGCTGGCGGCGCGCGGCGCCACGACGGCGGTACGGGAGTACCGCGGGCGCGCCGCGGCCGCCGTGCAAACCGGCACCCCCATCGGCCCCGCCCGCGCCTATGCCGCCCTGCTCGGCATCACGCTCCTCAACCCCGCCACGGTGATCTACTTCGCCGCGCTCGTCCTCGGCAGCCCGGCCACGGCCACGCCGACCCACCTGGAACAGGCCGTGTTCGCGCTGGCCGCCCTCGTCGCGTCGGCGAGCTGGCAGCTGCTCCTCGCGGGCGGCGGAGCGCTGCTCGGGCGGGCGCTGACGGGCCGCCGGGGCCGCCTGATCACGGCGCTCACGTCAAGCGCGCTGATCACGGGCCTGGCGGCCCACCTGCTCCTCGGCACGGGGTGAGACGGCCTACGCGCCCGGCTCCGTGAGCCGTGCGACGACGCGGCGCGCGATCCCGGCCATCACCGGATGCGTCTCGCGGTAGTACGCGAGCTCGGCGAGGGCGATCGTCAGGGCCCAGCCCCGCCCGCGCGCCCACATGGCGTCGTCGGCGGCGGGCCCGAGCGCGGCGCGGAACACCTCGCGGGCCCCGGCGTCCATCAGGTACCAGGCGGAGATCAGATCGACCGCGGGGTCGCCCGTGCCCATGCACCCGAAGTCGATGACGGCGGCGAGCCGGCCGCGCGCGACGAGGACGTTGCCCGGCTGCAGGTCGCCGTGGAGCCAGACGGCGGGCCGCCCCCACGGCGGGGCGTCGAGCGCGGCCTCCCACACGGCGGTCGCGGCCCGCTCGTCCACGGCGCCGCGCACCCGGGCGAGCGTCGCTCGCGTGTCGGCGTCGCGGCCCGCCAGGGGATCGCCGCGGTAGGAGGCGGGCGCCCCGGCCGTGTCCACCGCGCGCAGAGCCGTCAGGAACCGCGCGACGTCCTCGGCGAAGAGGGCGGGCTCTGCGAGGGGACGGCCGGGCTCGGGCGTGGCGCCGTCCAGCCACCGGAAGACCGACCAGGGGTACGGGTATCCCTCGCCCGGCGCGCCCCTGCCGAGCGGCACCGGGATCGCGACGGGCAGCGCGGGCGCGAGCCGGGGCAGCCACAGGTGCTCCCGCTCCACGTCCTCGGCGGACCCCGCGACGCGCGGCAGCCGGACCACCATGTCCGCGCCGAGCCGGTACATGGCGTTGGACGTCCCCGCCGAGTCCACACGCTCCACCGGGAGCCCGGACCACTCCGGGAACTGGGCGCCGACCAGCTCGCGCACCAGCGCCTCGTCGATGTCGGCCTCGTCCGCGTGCAGCTTGTCGCCCATCCCCATAACCCTCTCCCTGCTGTCTCCTCCGGGGGCGCTCAGGGCCGCCCCAGCTCCAGTCCGACCGCGCCGCGCAGCAGTTCGTGCGCCCGGTCGAGCGCCAGCGTGTCGCTCAGCCACCGCTCGCTCAGCCCCTCGACCAGCGCGGTCAGCCGCTCGGCCGCGGCCTGCGCGTCGACCCCGGCGGCGGCCTGCCCGGCGGCGCAGGACCGCCGCACCAGGTGCGCCAGGTCGTCCACCCACTCCCGGGTGGCGGTGGCCAGCTGCTCGCGCAGGTCCGCGTCGAAGACGGCGGTGGCGCGCAGCTCGCCCCAGGCCGCGCTGTTCTCCCGTACGCGGGGGGTGTCCTGGAGTTCCAGGAGCAGCAGTTCGGTGAGCTGGGCGCGGGGGTCGTCGTCCGGCGCGGCGTGGAGGGCGGGGTCGGTGTAGCGGACGGCGCGCCGGCTGATGAACTCCAGGGTGCGGCGGAGCAGCCCCGCACGGTCCTTGAAGTGGTAGTAGATCAGGGCGGTCGAGACACCGGCCTCCGCGGCGACCTCCTCCACGCGCAGCCCGCGCACGCCCCGGCGGGCGATGAGCCGGGCGGCGGCTTCGAGGATCTGGGTGGGCCTGTCCGGCATCGCGTACTCCACTGCCTGAAGGAAAGACGGTCGACGTGTCCGGTGCCCGATCATGCCTTACGCTCGTACTGACCAAATTTTCAGTCAAGGGGATCGATCATGTCGTTCACGCGGATGTCCAGGCGCCGGGCCGCGGGGATCGGGGGCCTCGCCGCCCTCGGCGCGACGCTGAGCGCCTGCGGGGACGGCGGCGGTGGCGGCGAGCGGGGGAGCGGCCGGGCCGAGCCGGCCGCCGCGACCTCCGGCGGTGACCGGCGCATGCCCGAGGAGGCGGCGCCGCACGAGCTGACGTACATGTCCTGGCCGACCCGCCGCGTCTGGAAGTCCGACGTGCACGGCGTGCGGCAGGACATCGCGCGGATCGCGCGGACGATCGCCGAGTTCGAGCCGGTGACCCTGCTGGCGAACGAGCGGGACGTGGCGGCGGTCCGGCGCGCCTGCGGCGCGGGCGTGACGGTCGTGCCGGTCCCGGTGGATGACCTGTGGATGCGGGACACCGGACCGAGCTTCGTCCTCGGCCCGGACGGCATCGCGGGCGTCGACCTCAACTTCAACGGCTGGGGCGACAAGCAGGAGCACGGCCGCGACGGAAAGGTCGCGCGGGAGATCCTCGCGGACCGGGGCGTCGCCAGGATCGAGGCGCCCCTCGTCGGGGAGGGTGGCGCGATCGAGGTCGACGGGGCGGGCACGCTGCTCGCGACCGAGAGCTCGCTGGTCAACGACAACCGCAACCCCGGCAAGTCCCGCGCCGACATCGAGCGCGAGCTGAAAGGGCTCTTCGGCGTCACCGAGGTCCTCTGGGTGGACGGCGTCCGGGGCGAGGACATCACGGACTGCCACATCGACGCGCTGGCCCGGTTCGCCGAACCCGGCGTGGTCCTCATGAGCACCCCGGACCCGACGGCGCCCGAGGACGTCTGGGCGAAGGCGTACGCGCAGGCGCGCGACGCCCTCGACGGCGCGACGGACGCCCGGGGCAAGCGCCTGGAGATCGTCTCCCTGCCCGAACCGGTCGACATCGGCCGCCGCGGCGACGACTTCCTCGCGACCTACGTGAACTACTACGTGGCCGACGGCGGCGTCGTCATGCCCCGCTTCGGCGACCGGAAGGCGGACGACGCGGCGGCGTCGATCGTGCGGGACCTGTACCCGGGGCGGCGGGTCGCCCAGGTGCCGGTGGACACGCTCGGGGAGGGCGGTGGCGGCATCCACTGCGTGACGCAGCAGCTCCCGAAGCGGGGCTGAGAGCCTGCCTTCGCACCCCCGTCGGGGCGCGGGCGGGAATTCACAGACAGGCTCTGAGGCCGTCTCCTCGTCGCCCGCCGCTCACCCCACCCCTCCCGCCGCCGCCCGCAGCGCCGCCAGGAACGGGGCCGTCGCCGGGGGCGCCGTCAGCGTCCGCGGTGTCGCCGCGTACACCGCGCGTTCGGGCAGCGCCTCGTCCCGTACGGGTACCAGCGTGATGTCCGGCCGTACGCCCTCCGCCGCGAGTGCGGGGACCAGGGTCACGCCGAGGCCCGCCGCCACGTATCCCTGTTTCGCCGTCCACTCCGCGACGACGTGGGCGACGCGCGGCCGGAAGCCGTGCCGGAGCGCCGGGTCGAGGAGGGTGCGCTCGCCGTCACGGGTGCCCGACACCCAGTCCTCGGCGGCGAGTTGGGCGAGGCGCACCTCCGGCTCGTCCGCGAGGGCGTGCCCCGTCGGCAGTGCTACGTACAGCGCCTCGTCGAGCAGGTGGTGCAGTTCGTACGCCTCGCCGGGCCGCGCGCCGCCCGTCGACGACACCACCGCCAGGTCGAGTTCGCCCTCCGCGAGGCGGGCCAGGAGGGCGGGCGTGAGGCCCTCCTCGCGGGTCAGGGCCACGCCCGGGTGACCGCCCCGGAACCCCGCGATGGCCCGCGGCACGAGCCCCGCGTCCGCCGTCGCGAACGCCCCGACCCGCAGCAGCCCGCCCGTCGCCTCCCGCAGGGCCGCCAACTCCCGCCCCACGGCGCCCAGTCGGGACTGGATGTCCTGCGCGTGCGGAAGCAGCGCCCGCCCCTGCGCGGTCGGCCGCACCCCGCGCGGCAGCCGGTCGAAGAGCGGCGCCCCGCCCAGCGCCGCCTCCAGCGCGGAGATCTGCCGCGACACGGCGGACTGCGTCCACCCCAGCTCCCGCCCGGCCGCCGTGAAGGACCCGTGCCGGGTCACGTCGAGGAAGGTGCGGAGCCAGACGGTGGACAGTTCCGGCGGCGCGGGCGGTCCCGGCGCGGGGTCCTGGGGTGTGGCGGCGGCTCCGGATGCGGCATGGCTCGCATGCTAGACATTCGCTTGTCGCATCCCCCGCGCGGGCCTAGCGTCGAGGGCATGGAAAAGATCGCATTCCTCGGCCTCGGCCACATGGGCGAGCCGATGGCCCGTCAACTCCTCTGCGCAGGGCACCCGTTGACCGTCTGGAACCGCACTCCCGAGAAGGCGGAGGCCCTCGTCGAGGCGGGCGCCACGGCCGCCTCCAGCCCTGCCGACGCCGTGCGCGAGGCCGACGTCGTCATCACCATGCTCGCGGGCCCAGGCGCCCTGCGCGAGGTCGCCGACGCCGTCCTGCCCGCGCTGCGCACCGGCGCGTACTGGGTGGAGATGTCGACCGTCGGCCCGGAAGCCGTACGGGAGTTGGCGGACCGCGTCCCGGCGGGCGTCACCCTCGTCGACGCCCCCGTCATGGGCAGCACCGACAAGGCCGCCGAGGGGCGGCTCGGCATCCTCGCGGGCGGCGAAGCGACGGGCGTCGAGCACGTGCTCGCCCGTTTCGGACCGGTCACCCGCACCGGCCCGCTCGGCTCCGGTGCCGCGCTCAAACTCGTGGTGAACACCGCCGTCATCGGAGGCGTGGGCCTGGTCGCCGAGGCAATGAAGCTCGCCGACGCGCTCGGTCTCGACGAGACCACCGCCAAGGGCGCCCTCGCCGCGGGACCGCTCGGCGGTGCCGTGGCCCGCGCCTTCGCCACCGATGTGCACTTCGGCAGCGACCTCGCCGTCAAGGACATCACCCTGGCGACGGAGTCGGCTCGACTGCCCGTGATGGAGGCGGTGTTGGGACACTTCGAGGCGGCCGCCGCAGACCCCGACGTCGTCCACGAGGACGTCGCCCGCGCCGTCACCCACATCCGCGCCCGACGCGCCACGTGACCCGGCGCCCCCACGCCCCGCACACACCTCGCCCCCGCCCCCGCCCCCGCCAAGGAGTACCCAGCATGGAGATCACCGTCGGCAACCCCGCCACCGGCCCGCGCCCGCAGGGCCCGTACTCGCAGGTCGCGCGCGTCGAGCACGCCGACGGCGGCGTCCTGCTGTACCTCTCGGGGCAGTGCGCCGAAGGCGACGGCATGGCCGCCCAGACACGCGGCGTCTTCGAGGCCATGCAGCAGCTGCTCAAGGCCCACGGCGCGGAACTCGACGACGTCATCAACATCCGTACGTATCTCACCGACATGGACGCCTTCGACGCATACGTGGCCGTGCGCAAGGAGTTCCTCCCCGGCACCCCGCCCACCAGCACCACCGTCGCGGTCCCGCGCCTCGTCCCGCCGGGCGCGCTAGTCGAGGTCGAGGTGGTGGCCGCCGTCACCGGCGTCCAGGGCGCCACCGGGGCCCTCGCCGAGTAGCTTCAGGAAGTCCCGGAACGCCGCCGCCATGTCCACCGCTCCGGGGTCGAGCAGCCACTGGTACTGCAGGCCGTCCATCACGGCGACCAGCAGCGGGGCGGCGGCCTCCGGGGTGAGGCCGCCCGGCAGCCGCTCCCCGTACTCGGCACGCAGCACCGCGGCGAATTTCTCGCGCACCGCCTCGTACCGCCCGGTGAAGAAGGCGCGCGCGGGGTGCCCGTCCGTGACGCTCTCGCCGAGCAGGGCGGAGAAGGTCTGCACGATGCCGGGGCGCATCGCGTTGTACTCGACCAACGGCCCGAGCAGATCGAGCCGCCACTCGCCGCGCGGCACCGCGTCCCACTGGTCGCGGGCCTCCAGGACGGCGACCAGTAGGGCCTCTTTGGTGGGGAAGTGGTGCAGCAGACCCTGCTGGGTGAGTCCGACCCGCTCGGCGACCGCCCCGAGGCTCGCCCCCCGGTAACCGCGCTCCGCGATCACCTCGAACGCCGCGCGCAGAATCTCCGCGCGCCGCTCCTCGCTCCTGGCCCTGGCCGCCATGGCCCGCCCCCTTCCCTGCGTGCTCGCCCGGAGGACCGTACGACATGTTCAGATTACGGGAGGATAACGAAACCTACCTCTCTACAGGTGAACGATGCACGATGGGAGACAGGACGGGGCACAGACAGGGGCGGACGGACCGGACCGGACCGACCGGACGGCGCGAAGGACGAAACGAGGCACCGCCATGACGGCAGTGGAGCACGGGGACCCGCAGGGCGCGGCGAAGGAGCGCGCACGCGAGGCGGCCGTCGAGGCGGCGCTCGGCCAGCTCGGCCTGGACGCGAAGGCCCGCCTGCTCGGCGGGCGCGGCATGTGGGCGCTGCACGCCCTGCCGGAGATCGGCCTGCGCTCCCTCGTGATGTCCGACGGCCCGATCGGCGTGCGCGGCGTCCGCTGGACCGCCGACGACCCCTCGGTCGCGCTGCCCTCCCCGACCGCGCTCGCCGCCACCTGGGACCAGGACCTGGCCCACCGGGCCGGCGCGCTCCTCGCCCAGGAGGCCCGCCGCAAGGGGGTTCACGTCCTCCTCGCGCCGACGGTCAACCTCCACCGCTCCCCGCTCGGCGGCCGCCACTTCGAGGCGTACAGCGAGGACCCGTACCTGACGGGCGTCATCGGCACCGGCTATGTGCGGGGGGTGCAGTCCGGCGGCGTCGGCACGACCGTCAAGCACTTCGTCGCCAACGACGCCGAGACCGACCGCTTCACCGTCGACAACAAGGTGCCCGCGCGCGCCCTGCGCGAGTTGTACCTGGCCCCCTTCGAGAAGATCGTCGCGGACGCCCGCCCCTGGGGTGTCATGACCGCGTACAACCAGGTCAACGGCGTGACCATGACCGAGCACCGGCACCTCGTCCAGGACGTCCTGCGCGGCGCGTGGGGCTTCGACGGCTTCAACGTCTCCGACTGGATGGCCGCCCGCTCCACCGTCGGCGACATCGAGGGCGGGCTCGACGTCGCCATGCCCGGCCCGCGGACCGTCTACGGCGAGCCGCTGGCCGCCGCCGTCCGCGCGGGCGAGGTCGCCGAGGAGACCGTCGACGCGGCCGTCCGCAACGTCCTGCGGCTCGCCGCCCGCGTCGGCGCTCTCGACGGCGCCGAACCCGTCGTCGCCCCCGCGGACCTGCCCGCCCCGATCGACGGTGAGGCGCTGGCCCGCGAGATCGCCCGGCGCGCCTTCGTCCTCGTGCGCAACGAGGACCGGACCCTTCCGCTGAGCGGCACCGGCACGGTCGCCCTCATCGGCGCCGCCGCCCGCGACGCCCGCATCCTCGGCGGCGGCTCCGCCACCGTCTTCCCCGACCACGTGGTCTCGCCGCTCGACGGCCTGACCGCTGCCCTGCCCGAGGGTGCGCTCACCTACGCGGTCGGCGCCGACCCCAGCGACGAACTCGCCCCCGCGCAGAAGGGGTTCGAGCTCCGCGCGATCTGCCGCGACGCCGAAGGCGCCGTCATCGGCGAGGGCGCTCTCCCCTCCGGCCAGGTCCAGTGGATCGGCGAGGACCTGCCCGAGGGTGTCACCCACGAGGCGCTCGCGAGCGTCGAGGTGACCGGCACGTTCACGCCGCGCGAGAGCGGCGGGCACGCCTTCGGCACGCGCGGCCTCGGCACCTTCACGCTCACCGTCGGCGAAGAGGTGCTCTACGACGACGTCCAGGAGATGAGCTCCGCCTCCGACCCCTTCGAGGCGTTCTTCGGCGCACCGGCCGAGCGCGGCACGGTGACGCTCACCGCCGGAGAACCCGTCCGGGTCTCGCTGCGCCACCGGCTCGACAGGAGGGCCGCGGCTCCGCTGCCCGGCGTCCTGTTCGCGCTGGCCCACCTCGGCCCGCGGCGCGCCGCCGACGAGCTGATCGCCGAGGCCGTCGAGGCCGCCCGCGCCGCCGACACCGCCGTGGTCGTCGTCTCCACCACCGAACGCGTCGAGTCCGAGGGCTTCGACCGGCGGGACCTGAAGCTGCCGGGCCGCCAGGACGACCTGGTCCGCGCCGTGGCCGCCGCCAACCCGCGCACCGTGGTCGTCGTCAACTCCGGCTCCCCGGTGGAGCTTCCCTGGCGCGAGGACGTGGCGGCCGTCCTGCTCACCTGGTTCCCCGGACAGGAGGGCGGCGCCGCCCTCGCCGACGTCCTCCTCGGTGCCGGCGAACCGGGCGGCCGCCTCCCCACCACCTGGGGCGACCTCGCGGCGGCCCCCGTCACCCGCGTCACCCCCGAAGGCGGTGAACTCCCCTACAGCGAGGGCGTGTTCATCGGATACCGCGCCTGGGAGAGGGCGGGCGCCACCCCCTCGTACGCCTTCGGGCACGGCCTCGGCTACACCGACTGGACGTACGAGTCACTGACCGTCGACGGCACGACGGCCACCGTCCGCATCCGCAACACCGGTGAACGCGCGGGCCGCGAGACCGTCCAGATCTACCTCGCCCCCGCCGACGGCGACGGCTCCCGCCCGGCCCGCTGGCTGGCGGGTTTCGCGGCGGCGGAGGCGGCGCCGGGGGAGAGCGCCGAGGTGACGGTGCACCTCCCGCGCCGAGCCTTCGAGACCTGGGACGAGGCCACCGGCACCTGGTCCCACCACCCCGGCCCCTATCGAGTGGAGGCGTCCCACTCCCTGACGGACGTCCGCCTGACCGCTGTCCCGCACGTAGTCGTGGTCGAAGCCGGGCCCTAGGCCACCGGCTTCCTCGACGTCACCTGCCGGTAGGCGATCTCGGCCAGCCGCGACTGTCCGTTCTTGCTGGGGTGGAACCAGTCCCAGTGGCTCAACTGGTCGCCGTCGAAGCGGTAGTCGAAGACCGCCCCGCCGTCGTACCGGCACCGCCGGTCCTTGTCGCACACGTCCTCGAGCACGTCGTTGTACGCGACCACGCGCTCCCGCACCGCCGCGCGCCGCTCGGTCGCCCCGGCGTTCAGGTCGTCCGGGTCGGCCAGCATCGAGGCGCAGATGCCCAGCTTCCACACCTGCTTGCCCAGCGGATTGGTCCGCCCCTGGGACCAGAGCCGCTTCAGGTCCGGCACGGACGCCACGTACACCTGAGCCTTCGGCAGCTCGCGGCGGAGCGTGCGCATCGCCTCCTGGAAGTCGGCGCGGAACTGCGAGACCGGGGTCATCGAGGCGACCGACGGACGGCAGGCGTCGTTGGCGCCCGTCATCACGGTCACCAGCTCGGGACGTTCGGCGGCGGCCTGTTCGATCTGGCCGGTCAGATCCGCCATCCGGGCGCCGGTCTTCGCGTGGTTCCAACTGTGCGAGCCGGCCCGCGCCTTCCCGAGCAGCCGCGTCGCCAGGCTGTCCACCTCGGCGTCGGTGCCGGTCGCCCAGGACGCCTCGGGGCAGTCGGAGAGCACCGAGCAGGCGTCGAAGCCCCGGGTGATGGAGTCGCCGACCGCGGCGAGCGAGCGGGGCGAGGTGTCCCAGACGGGGGTGGGCGTGGGGGACGGCTTGCCGTGGGCTGGCGGGCCACCCGACGCCGGGGAGTTGTCGCCCTGCGCGTCGCACGCGGTGAGCGCCCCGCCGCACAGAAGGGCCGCCGTCGCGAGAGCGACCACGGCGCGCGAGCGGTGCCTGCGGCTCTGCATCCCTGTTCCCCTCTGTCGTTCAACGTGACGTCGTGCGCGCGGCTGGGGTTGCGCCCCGCCGGGTGAAAGGTCGGAGTTTCCTGGCCTTCGGACCGACGGTACGTCACACTCCTTGCGCCGTCGCACGGTAGCCTCGGCCCGTAGCCGCCGGGCCACTGCTGTCACGGCGGTGACAGGGCGGGTGGTCCACCCGGTGGCGCACTGCCGCACTGGTTCCGCTAAATTACATCACGTCACATCTGTCCCCTTTTCCCAGGTTTATCTAGTATTTGGGGAAAACTGTTCGGCACGGGCGCGAGGCCGCTGGGGAAGGCGAACCTCGACCCACACTGGAGGTCCCGGTGACGACACGTGGAGTTCTGTACGTGCACTCCGCTCCGCGCGCGCTGTGCCCACACGTCGAGTGGGCCGTCGCGGGCGTGCTCGGCGCGCGCGTGAGCCTCGACTGGATCAGGCAGCCCGCGGCGCCGGGCACCTGGAGATCCGAATTCTCCTGGCAGGGCTCGGCGGGCACGGCCTCCAAGCTCGCCTCCGCCCTGCGCGGCTGGGACCTGCTGCGCTTCGAGGTGACGGCGGAGCCCTGCGCGAGCGCGGAGGGCGAGCGCTACAGCGCCACGCCCGAGCTCGGCATCTACCACGCCGTCACTGGCATCCACGGCGACATCCTGATCCCCGAGGACCGCCTCCGTGCCGCGCTGGCCCGCTCGCAGCGCGGCGAGAGCGACCTGGAGGCCGAGCTCGCCAAGCTCCTGGGCAAGCCCTGGGACGACGAGCTGGAGCCCTTCCGGTACGCGGGCGAGGGCGCGCCGGTGCGCTGGCTGCACCAAGTGGTCTGAGACGACGCGAAGGGGCCCCACCGAGTGGTGGGGCCCCTTCGCGTACGTACCGCCGGATCAGACGGACCGGAACGCCAGCACGACGTTGTGCCCGCCGAAGCCGAACGAGTCGTTCAGCGCCGCGATCCTGCCCTCGGGCAGGGCACGCGCCTCGTCGCGGACGATGTCCGCGTCGACCTCGGGGTCGAGGTTCTCGATGTTGATCGTCGGCGGGGCGACGCGGTGCTTGAGCGCGAGGACCGTGGCCACGGTCTCCACGCCGCCCGCGCCACCGAGCAGGTGACCGGTCATCGACTTGGTGCTGGAGATGGCCATGTGGTCGACGTCGTCGCCGAACGCCTTGCGCAGCGCCTTGATCTCCGCGACGTCACCCTGCGGCGTCGAGGTCGCGTGCGCGTTCACGTGCACGACCTCGGCGGGCTTGAGGTCCGTCGTGTCGACCAGGTTCTGCAGCGCCGCGGCGATGCCGTTGCCGGACGGCTCGGGCTGCGTGATGTGGTGGGCGTCGGCCGAGATGCCCTGGCCGACGGCCTCCGCGTAGATCTTCGCGCCGCGGGCCTTGGCGTGCTCCTCGGACTCGAGGACGATCACGCCGGCGCCCTCGCCGAGCACGAAGCCGTTGCGGTCGGCGTCGTAGGGACGCGAGGCGCCCTGCGGGTCGTCGTTGTTCTTGGACATCGCCATCATGTTGCCGAACGCGACGATCGGCAGCGGGTGGATCGCCGCCTCCGTGCCGCCCGCGACGACGACGTCGGCGCGGCCGGTGCGGATCATCTCGATCGCGTAGCCGATGGCCTCGGCGCCCGAGGCACAGGCCGACACCGGGGTGTGGACGCCCGCGTGGGCGCCCAGCTCGATGCCGACGTTGGCCGCCGGGGAGTTGGGCATCAGCATCGGCACGGTGTGCGGGGAGACGCGGCGTACGCCCTTCTCCTTGAGCACGTCGTACTGGTCGAGGAGCGTGGTCACGCCGCCGATGCCGGAGGCGATGACCGCGCCGAGACGGTGCGGGTCCACCGAGGTGTCCTCGCCCGCCTTGGCGGTGTAGCCGGCGTCCGCCCAGGCCTCCTTGGCCGCGATCAGCGCGAACTGCGCCGACCGGTCCAGCTTGCGGGCCTGCGGGCGGGGGATGACCTCGCCCGGTTCGACGGCGATCTGACCGGCGATGCGGACGGGCAGCTCGGCTGCCCAGTCCTGCTCCAGCGCGCTGACGCCGGAACGGCCCGCGAGCAGGCCCTCCCAGGTCGACGCGGCGTCGCCACCCAGCGGTGTGGTTGCGCCGATACCGGTGACGACCACGGTGCGATTGGTCGAGTTCACAGGAAATTTCTCCACGGTGTTGAGGGGATCAACGGCGCCACCGCCGGGTGGCGATTGAGCTCGAGCTCGGTCAGTTCTGGTGCTCGAGGATGTACTTGGTCGCGTCGCCGACCGTCTTGAGGTTCTTGACGTCGTCGTCGGGGATCTTGACGTCGAAGCGCTCTTCGGCGGCGACGACGACCTCGACCATGGACAGCGAGTCGACGTCCAGGTCGTCGGTGAAGGACTTGTCCAGCTGGACGTCCTCGACCGGGATGCCGGCGATCTCGTTCACGATCTCCGCGAGACCGTCAACGATCTCCTTCTCTGTGGCGGCCATGTCGGCGCTCCTTCTTGTGTATCCGGGGGAGGTGGTGCGCCCGCCGCGGCAGCGGCGGGTCGTGCGGCGGTACGGATCGGATGATCCGGACCGTGACGCCTAGGGGAGGGTAACGACCGTGGCGGCGTACACGAGACCCGCCCCGAAGCCGATGACCAGCGCGGTGTCGCCGCTCTTCGCCTCGCCGGTCGCCAGGAGCCGCTCCATTGCGAGCGGAATCGAGGCGGCCGAGGTGTTGCCGGTGGTGCGCACGTCACGGGCGACCGTGACGTGTTCCGGCAGTTTCAGAGTCTTCACCATCGAGTCGATGATCCGCTCGTTGGCCTGGTGCGGAATGAAGACATCCAGGTCGTCCGCGGTGATTCCGGCCGCGTCCAGCGCCTGCTGGGCGACCTTCGCCATCTCGAACACGGCCCAGCGGAAGACCGCCTGGCCTTCCTGCGTAATGGCAGGGAACTTGTCGGGCGCGCCGTTGCGGTAGACGTCCCAGCCCTCGGTCTGCTTGATCGTCTCGGCCTTGTCGCCCTCCGAGCCCCAGACCGTCGGACCGATCCTGGGCTCCTTGGAGGGGCCGACGATCACGGCGCCCGCGCCGTCACCGAACAGGAACGCCGTCGCGCGGTCGCTCAGGTCGGTGAGGTCACTGAGCCGCTCCACGCCGATGACGAGCACGTACTCGGCGGAGCCCTCGACGACCATGCCCTTGGCGAGGGTCAGCCCGTAGCCGAATCCGGCGCAGCCCGCGGAGATGTCGAACGCGGCGGGCCTGCCCGCGCCGATCTTGTCCGCGATCTCGGTCGCGATGGCCGGGGTCTGCTTGAAGTGCGAGACGGTGGAGACGACCACGGCCCCGATCTGCTCGGGCCTGATGCCGGCGTCGGCGATCGCCTTGCCCGCCGCCTCCACGGACATCGCGGCCACGGTCTCCTCGTCGGAGGCCCAGTGGCGGGTCGCGATGCCGGAGCGGGAGCGGATCCATTCGTCGGACGAGTCGATCGTCTCCAGGATCACCTCGTTCGGTACGACGCGCGTGGGACGGTAGCCGCCGACACCCATGATCCGTGCGTACGGGTGGCCCTGGCCGGCCTTGATCTTCGACATGCGCTACGGCTCCTTGTCGCTCTCGGCTAGGAATGCTCGGCGACGAGCGCGCGGGCCGCGTCGAGGTCATCGGGGGTCTTCACCGCGAGCGTCTTGACGCCCGGCAGGGCGCGCTTGGCGAGACCGGTCAGCGTGCCACCGGGGGACACCTCGATCAGTGCCGTCACGCCCATCTCCTTGAAGGTCTCCATGCACAGGTCCCAGCGGACCGGGTTGGCGACCTGGCCGACCAGCCGGGAGATCACCTCGGTGCCGTCGGCGACCGGCTCGCCGTCCCGGTTGGAGACGTAGGTCAAGCGCGGGTCGGCGACGGCGAGGTCCTTGGCGGCCTCCTCCAGCGCGGCCACCGCGGGCGCCATGTGCTCGGTGTGGAAGGCGCCCGCGACCTTGAGGGCGACGACCTTGCGCACGCCCTCGGGCTTGTCCTCCTGCAGCGCGGCGAGCTGCTCCAGCGTGCCCGCGGCGACGATCTGACCGGCGCCGTTCACGTTCGCCGGGGTCAGGCCGAGCTTCTCCAGGTGCGGCAGGGTGACCTCGGGGTCGCCGCCGAGGAGGGCGGCCATGCCGGTCTCCGTGACGGCGGCGGCGTCGGCCATGGCAAGGCCGCGGGCGCGGACGAGGCCGAGGGCGGCGTCCTCGCCGATCACACCGGCGTACGCGGCGGCGGTGATCTCGCCGACGCTGTGCCCGGCCACGGCGCCCGGCGTGATGTCACCGAGTGCCTGGGCGGAGAGCAGACCGGCGGCCACGAGCAGCGGCTGGGCCACGGCCGTGTCGCGGATCGCGTCCGCGTCGGCCTGGGTGCCGTAGTGGGCGAGGTCGAGCCCGATGGCGTCGGACCAGGCGGCGAGGCGGTCAGCGGCGCCGGGGAGGTCGAGCCAGGGGTTCAGGAAGCCGGGCGTCTGAGCGCCTTGGCCGGGAGCGACGAGTACGAGCACTCTTACACTCTCTCTTGTGGACGGCGGGAGCCGCCCGTGGGGACAGGGACGAAGAACGGCTGAGGGAATTGTAGAGCCCCGACAAAACCCTATGACTGAGGATCCGCGTCGGCCAGACGTCCCAGGATGAGCGCGATACGCAGCGTGAAAGCGGAGCGCACATCGGAAGGCGACCAGCCGGTGACGTCAGTCACACGTCGGAGCCGGTAGCGCACGGTGTTGGGGTGGACGAAGAGCATCCGGGCCGCGCCTTCGAGGCTGCTCGCCTGTTCCAGGTAGACGCTGAGCGTCTCCAGGAGCGCGGAGCCCGCTTCCTCCAGCGGTCTGTAGATCTCCTCCACCAGCTGGTCGCGGGCCGCCGGATCCCCGGCCATCGCGCGCTCCGGCAGCAGATCGTCCGCGAGGACGGGGCGCGGGGCGTCCTGCCAGGCGGCGCACGCCTTGAGACCGGCGGCCGCGGCCTGCGCGGATCGCGTCGCGGCGAGCAGGTCGGGGACGATCGGCCCGGCGACCACGGGCCCGGCGGCGTACGGCCCGATCAGCGACTTCGCCACGTGCAGCGGATTGTCGTTGCCGCCCGCGATGACGACCAGGCGGTCACCGAGCACACCGGTCAGGACCTGCAGCTTCGTGTGCCGGGCGGCGCGGCGGATGGCCTCCACGGTGAGCTCGCTGTCGCCGTCCGGGGCGGTGCCGAGGATCACGCAGACGTGCTCGGGGGAGTTCCAGCCGAGGGCGGCGGCGCGGGAGACGGCCCCCTCGTCGGCCTCCCCGGACAGCACCGCGTTCACCACGAGGGATTCGAGCCGGGCGTCCCAGGCACCGCGTGCCTCGGCGGCCTGGGCGTACACCTGCGCGGTGGCGAAGGCGATCTCGCGGGCGTAGACGAGGAGGGCCTCCCTGAGCACCGACTCGTCGCCGGGCGCGGCCACCTCGTCGATGGCCGACTCCATCACCTCGATCGTCGTACGCACCATCTCCACCGTCTGGCGCAGGGTGATCGCCCTGGTCAGCTCGCGGGGCGCGGTGCCGAAGACGTCGGTGGAGATGGCCTGGGGCGCATCCGGGTGCCGGAACCACTCGGTGAACGCGGCGATGCCCGCCTGGGCGACCAGACCGATCCAGGACCGGTTCTCCGGCGGCATCGCCCGGTACCAGGACAGCGTCTCGTCCATCCGCGCGATGGCCTGCGCCGCGAGGCTCCCGGACGACTTCTCCAGACGCTTCAGCGTCGCGGCGTGGGCGTGGGCACTCCGGCGGGCGTCCTGGCCGGACTCCCGGTGGGGTTCCTGGCGGGACTCCTGGTGGGCTGCGTTCGCTGAGGGTTCGGGCACGGGACAAGACTGCCTTATCGGGACGGGGACGTGCGGTGCAGGGGCCCGCACAGGCCCTACCGTGGGGTGTGTGATTGACGTACGGCGCTCCGGCGACCGGTACCGCGGCGGGGAGACCGCGGCCGGCATCGAGTCCCGCCATGCCTTCTCCTTCGGTCCCCACTACGACCCCGACAACCTCCGCTTCGGCGCCGTCCTGGCCTGCAACGAAGAGCGCCTCGCGCCCGGCGCCGGCTTCGACGAACACCCGCACAGCCACACCGAGATCGTGACCTGGGTCGTCGAGGGCGAGCTGACCCACCGCGACTCGACGGGGCACGAGTCGCTGGTGCGCCCCGGCGACGTGCAGCACCTGTCCGCCGCGGGCGGGGTCCGCCACGTCGAACGCAACGACGGCGCCGCGCCCCTGGTCTTCGTGCAGATGTGGCTGGCCCCCCGCACCCCGGGCGGCGAACCGTCCTACGAGGTGGTCCGCGGCATCGCCGACTCCACCCCGTACGCGGTGCCCGGCGCGGGGGCGCTGCTGCACGTGCGGCGCCCGGCCACGGGGGAGCGGCTGGGGCTCCCGGCCGCGCCGTTCGTGTTCGTCCACGTGGTGCGCGGTGAACTGGCCCTGGCCGAGGACCGTCTCGGCCCGGGGGACTCTGCGCGGATCAGCGGCGAGACGGGCCTGGAAGCGGTGGCGTCGGACGCCGCGGAGGTGCTGATCTGGGAGATGGCGAGCGCTCCGTAGGGGCTCAGCCCCCAGGGGTACTCAGCTCCCAGGGGTACTCAGCCCCTAGGGGCGCTCAGCCGCGCACCTCGGCGAGCACCGCGTCGGTGAACGGGGGCCACGCCTCGGCGGCCCACGGCCCGAAGGGCCGGTCGGTGAGCGCGACGCACGCCACGCCCGCGGCCGGGTCGACCCACAGGAACGTCCCCGCCTGCCCGAAGTGCCCGAACGTCCGCGGCGAGGACGAACTCCCCGTCCAGTGCGGCGACTTGGAGTCACGGATCTCGAACCCGAGGCCCCAGTCGTTCGGGTTCTGGTGCCCGTACCCCGGCAGCACGCCCTTCAGGCCCGGGTACGTCACGGTCATCGCCGCCGCCACGGTCCGCGCGTCGAGCAGCCGCGGAGCCTGCACCTCCGCCGCGAACCGGACCAGGTCGTCGACGGTCGACACCCCGTCCTTGGCGGGCGAGAGCTCGCCTTCGAGCGAGGTGGACGTCATGCCGAGGGGCACGAGGACCGCCTGGCGCAGGTACTCCGCGAAGGGGATGTCCGTCGCCTTCGCGATGTGCTCGCCGAGGACCTCGAACCCGGCGTTCGAGTACAGCCGCCGGGTGCCGGGCGCCGAGGTCGTGCGGTGCTCGTCGAACGCGAGCCCGCTGGTGTGCGCGAGCAGGTGCCGCACCGTCGAGCCCTCGGGCCCGGCGGGCTCGTCCAGCTCGATCGCCCCTTCCTCGTACGCGACGAGGGCGGCGTACGCCGCGAGGGGTTTGGTGACCGAGGCGAGGGCGAAACGCCGGTCCGTGGGGCCGTGGGACCCGAGCGACGTGCCGTCCGCGCGGACGACGGCGGCGGCCGCGGTGGGGACCGGCCAGTTCTCGATCAACGCCAGGCTCTGCATGTCCACGAGACTAAGCGCCCTGCGGGTTCCGCCGCACTGAGGGGTCCGACGTGACACGGCGTACGGAGACGTCTCCCGGATTTCTCCCTGATCCGCTTGCCTGGAGTGCACTCCAGGGTTCTAGCGTGAGGGGCATGACGGTGATGGAGACCAGGACCGCGCAGGGCCGCCCCACAGCCGGGGCCGGGGTTTGTGCCGCGGTGCCGGCGGGACCCCCGAGTCCGGACGGGCAGGACCACTACACGATCAGCGAGGTCGCGGCCCACACCGGACTGAGCGCCTACACGCTGCGGTGGTACGAGCGGATCGGCCTGATGCCGCACATCGACCGCTCCCACACGGGCCAGCGGCGCTACCGCAACCGCGACCTGGACTGGCTCGCCCTCGTCGGCAAGCTGCGCCTGACCGGGATGCCCGTCGCGGACATGGTCCGGTACGCGGAGTTGGTCCGCGAGGGGCGGCACACGTTCCCCGAGCGCCAGGAACTCCTCGAGCAGACCCGGCGCGACGTCCGCGCCCGCATCGCGGAGCTGCAGGACACCCTCGCCGTCCTCGACTACAAGATCGACACGTACGCGGGCGCCCGCGAGGCGTCGGAGAGGCCCTGACGTCCGCGGGCGAGGTCAAGCACATCGGCCCGAGCGAGGTCACCGGCGCGGAACTGCGCACCGCGCACGCCGTCCACCCCGTAGCCGCCCGGCCGGGGAGGGGACAGGGGCTCTCAGAGCTCCGCGAGCAGCTCGGCCTTCTTCATCGTGAACTCGTCGTCCGTGAGCAGGCCCGCCTGGTGCAGCTCGCCCAGATGCCTGATGCGGTCCGCGATGTCCGCCGGATCGCGCCGTACGGCCGGTGGCGCGGAGACGCTCGTACCGACACCGCCGGAGCTCAGGGCCGGGCCCGACCCCGACGCCCGTACGGCGGCGAGGACCGACGCGGCGAACGGCAGGGACTCGTGGACCGGGCCGTAGCCGAGGCCGAACACCACGGCGGCCGGGTCCTGGTCGGGCTGTCCCGGCTGTGCCACGGGGCTCTCGCGGCGCAGCAGCCGCAGATGGCCCTCGAAGACCTCCGGGGAGCGCCACTCGATGCCGCTCAGGTCGGTGACGAGGAAGCTCTGGTCACCGGCCTTCCACTTCGCCGACGAGGCACCCGTCCAGAACCACCGGAAGGAGACCGTCTTGCCGTCGAAGGACGCCTTGCCGTCGTACGCCTTGAACTGCAGGGGCGCCTCGGGCGCGGCCACCAGATAGCGGTCGGCCGGTGCGCCGTCTTCCCCGTCCGAGGAGATCTCCGCCCGCAGCTCGTCCGCGTAGTACTCCGCGAGCGTCTCGCGCTCGGCGGGCAGCACGAGGCGGTACGGGTCGCAGCCGTCCTTGAGCTGACCCGCCGCGGCCTCCATCAGAGGATCGGCGCCCGGCTTCGGCACGGCATGCAGGACCACGGTCCCGCGTCTCCCGGGGGAGAGTGTCACCGCTGCGATCGCCTCGTGGGGGATGCGTCGCTCACCGAGAGCCTGGAAGAGCTTCGGCGTGCGGATTCCCCGTTCGAAGCGGATGAGCACGGAGTCGGACTGGAACTCCCAGGCGGCATGAAATCCGGCCAGTACGTCACCCATGCGGCTCATCGTAGGCGGCACGAGCGCCTCCGTCCCTCCTGCGGCGGGCCGCTGTTTCATCGATTTCTACGCGCGTCAGGCCGCTGCCGTGCCGGAAATGCCCTTCCGGCAGGCGTCGTCCTCGGTCGCGCACCGCACCCCGTCGTAGGCGCCGGTGCCGATTTCTGCGAAGTTGCGCAGGCTCTCCGTGCCCGGCTCGAAATAACCGGTGTGCCCCCGCGCGCCGGCCGCGGACAGCACGCGCGCCCCGAAGCCCGCCGCCACCGGGTCGGCGCCGTGGCCGAGCCCGCCGAATTCCATGTTCGGCACATCCTGGATCCAGTCGTCGCCGTCCCGGGTGGCCCAGATCCGGGCACCCGTGCCCAGCTGCGACGCCGAGTCGGCGCGCATGCCGGGGCTGCCCGCCACCGCGATGTCGGTGACTCGTGGGGGGAGCTTCCGCGCGGCCACACCGCACACCACGGAGCCGTAGCTGTGGCAGTACAGCGCGACCGGAGTGCGGCCGGGCAGGCCGCGCACCATGGAGTCGAGCCGCTTGGACCCGTCCTCGGCGCGCATGGCCGTGGCCGCGTCCACGCCGATGCCGACGGGCGCGGTGTAGTCGGCCCAGGCGATCACGGCGGTACGCGCGCGTGGATCGACCGAGCGCTCCTCGCGGTAGAGCGACTTCGCCATGCCCACCGGTGCCGAGTACTTGCGGAACGTCCGCTCGAACGTCAGCACGTTGGTGTCGACGCCCGGCACGACGACCGAGACGCGGCGGGCCTTGTCGAGGTCTCCGAAGACCTCGGCCATCCGCCCCGAACCCATGGGATCGAAGGCGAACACCTGCCGTCCGGGGCGCATCATGACGCCGAACCGCTTCATTCTGCGTTCGGCTTCCTGCTGGCCCAGCGGGGAGAGGCGCTTGTCGTGCATGCGCTCCCGCTCGACCTTGCGGGCCTGCCCGAGAGCGATGTGGTTCGCGCGATAACGCAGCGTGGCGGGCGCGCCGTTCATGTTGCCGACCGCGAGGGGGTAGCGGGCGGCGAGGCGGTTGCGCTGCTGCGTGTCGAGCGCGGCGAAGAAGTGCGCGAGCCGGCCGGCCGGAGCGTCGGTGTCGGGCAGCGCGCGCCCGCCGATGTGCCCGTGCTCCCAGGCGGAGCGCGCGGCCTCCAGGGGCGATGCGTCGCCTCTGTTGTGCCGTACGGCGGTCCACCCGGTGGTCGCCAGCATGACGAACACGACGGCGAGCGCGAGCAGAGTGCGCCAGGCGTTGAGTTGAGGGGAGGAGTCGAAGGAAGTCACTACGGAACACCCTAGGAGAACCGTGATGTTTGACGTGCATCGCGTGAGGCAGATCACGTTTCTTGACGGGTAATTGAGGCAAAGCGGGCGCATATTGAATCATTCCGTCACGCTCCGTAGGTGCAAGTCGCACGCGTCGCAGCGGAAGTGACGGTTGCTCAGTGTGTGCGAAACGTCACTCACTGTGTGGGGTCGTCCTGCGGGCCGGACGGTTCCCCCGGCTCCGGGCGGGGCTCGCGGGTGCGCCAGTCCTCCGCCAACGCGGGCTCCAAGTGGTCGAGATACCGCTCCGTGAGCTCGCGGATCGACTCCAGGCTGGCATCGCTGCCCGCGCCCCACAGTCGCCCCGTGGCGCGCATGACACCGCCGAAGGCGGCCACCGCCACACGCGGGCGCGGGTCGCTGTCCGGGTCGAGCCCCTCGCGCTCCGCGATCACGCGGGTGACCTCGTCCTCGGCCTCCATGGAGCGCCGCAGGTGGACGGCGAGCAGGGAGGGCGTCGACTCGATCATCTGGTAGGTCCGCATGTGGAGTTCGACCGGGACGACCTCCTCGATGGACTGGCCCATCGCCTCCCAGGCGCCGATGACCGCGCCGCGCAGCGCCGTCAGCGGGGCCTCGTGGGCGGGGCGCTCGCGCACGGTGCGGACGAACCGCGCCTCCACCATCTCCTGGACCGCGAAGGCGGCTTCCTCCTTGTTGGCGAAGTACCGGAAGAACGTGCGCTGGGAGACGTCGACGGCCTCGGCGATCTCGTCGACGGTGGTCTCCTCGTACCCCTTGGTCGTGAAGAGTTCGAGCGCCGCGCGCAGGAGTGCGTCCCGGGTGCGCTGCTTCTTGCGCTCGCGCAGCCCCGGCCTCGCGGGTTGCGCGGAGAGGTCGTCGGAGACCTCGATCCGCGCCCCCGGGGTGCCGGTCACTCGCCGCGTGGTCTTCAAACCGTGGTCCTCTTTCCTGCCGTTTTCCCAGTTCACCATACCTGTGAGCCATGTGACAGGCACTGACTGGTGAAATGGTTTGTCAACTGTCAGACGCTGTCACTAATCTCGTCGTATGACTAGTCAGACCACCGTCGACAAGGCGGACATGGCGCCGGAGCCCCCGCCCGCTCCGGCCCCGGCCAAGGGGCTCAGGGGTCACCCCTGGCTGACGCTCTTCGCCGTCGCGATCGGCGTGATGATGGTCGCCCTGGACGGCACGATCGTGGCGATCGCCAACCCGGCGATCCAGAAGGACCTCGGCGCCACCTTCGCCGAGGTGCAGTGGATCACCAACGGCTACTTCCTTGCGCTGGCCGTCGCACTGATCACCGCGGGCAAACTGGGCGACCGCTTCGGGCACCGCCAGACCTTCCTCATCGGCGTGGTCGGCTTCGCCGCCGCCTCGGGGGCCATCGGCCTTTCGGACACCATCCCGCTGGTGGTCGCCTTCCGCGTCCTGCAGGGCCTGTTCGGCGCCCTGCTGATGCCCGCCGCGCTCGGCCTGCTGCGCGCCACGTTCCCGGCCGAGAAGCTCAACATGGCCATCGGCATCTGGGGCATGGTCATCGGCGCGTCCACGGCCGGCGGCCCGATCCTCGGCGGCCTCCTCGTCCAGCACGTCAGCTGGCAGTCCGTCTTCTTCATCAACGTGCCGGTCGGCGTCATCGCCCTGGTGCTCGGCCTGGTCATCCTCAGGGACCACCGCGCGGAGAACGCGCCGAAGTCCTTCGACGTCCTCGGCATCGCGCTGCTCTCGGCGGCCATGTTCTGCCTGGTCTGGGCGCTCATCAAGGCCCCGGAGTGGGGCTGGGGCTCCGGCATGACCTGGACGTTCATCGGCGCGTCCGTGCTGTGCTTCGCGCTCTTCGCCGCCTGGGAGACGAAGGTCGGGGAACCGCTCGTCCCGCTGGGGCTGTTCCGCTCCGTGGCACTGTCCGCGGGCGTGGTCCTGATGGTGCTCATGGCCATCGCCTTCATGGGCGGCCTCTTCTTCGTCACCTTCTACCTGCAGAACGTGCACGGGATGAGCCCGGTCGACAGCGGTCTGCACCTGCTGCCGCTCACCGGCATGATGATCGTCGGCTCGCCGCTCGCGGGCGCGATGATCACCAAGATGGGCCCGCGCATCCCGCTGGCGGGCGGCATGCTGTGCACCGCCGTCGCCATGTACGGGATGTCCACCCTGGAGACGGACACCGGCAGCGGCCTCATGTCGATCTGGTTCGCGCTCCTCGGCCTCGGCCTCGCCCCGGTGATGGTCGGCGCGACCGAGGTCATCGTGGGCAACGCGCCGATGGAGCTCTCCGGTGTCGCCGGCGGTCTGCAGCAGGCCGCGATGCAGATCGGCGGCAGCCTCGGCACCGCGGTCCTCGGCGCCGTCATGGCCTCGAAGGTCGACAGCGACCTGCCCGGCAACTGGGCGGAGGCGAAGCTCCCGCCGCTCAGCGAGGCCCAGCTCGACAAGGCCGCGGAGGCCGTCCAGGTCGGCGTGGCCCCGGTCCCGCCGAAGGCCCCGCCGTCGGTCGCCGAGCAGATCACCTCGGTCGCGCACGACACCTTCATGTCGGGCATGGGCCTGGCCTGCCTCGTCGCCACCGGAGTCGCCGCGGTCGCCGTCTTCGTGGCGTTCCTGACCAAGCGCGGCGTCAACGCCGAGGCGGGCGCGGGCGTGGGCCACATCTGAGACCCGCACCGCCCGGCGGCGCACCAGGTCGGGGAAAGCCCCTCAGGGACATCCTGGGGGGCTTTCGCCTATCAGGGTGAGGCGCATTCGTACCCCTTCCGACGGCCCGGCCGACGGGTCCACAGTGCACACAGAAGATCCGCACGAGGGCGGCACGGGCGACCGGGCCGCGCCCCGTGGGGACAACTGCACCACATCGCACGGGGGTTGAAGAGATGCGTAGGACCATGCCCACGACCGTCACCGCGGCCGCGCTCGCCGCGGTCGTCCTGCCGCTCACGGTTGCCGGGGCGGCACAAGCCGGGGCGACACACGCCGGGGCCGCCGCCCCGCCGACACTCCGCGGCTGCGGCCCGGGCGAGCTCTGCCTGTGGGAGCGGGCGGAGTTCCGGGGCGCCCGCAAGGTGTACGAGCTGGCCGACATCGACATCGAGAGCTGCGTCGCGCTGCCGGAGGGGGGCAGCGCGACGGCTCTCGCCAATCGCACCGGCCGGCCGGTCACGGTCTACCAATCGGCGGAGTGCGCCGAGGCGGCGGAGTTCGACACCTACCCGGGAAACGGCACCTGGGCGCCCGAAACTCCTTACCGCGTACGGGCATTCAAGGTCTGGGAGAGCTGAACGGGGGCACTCGTGAGGCGAAGCCCGAACCAGCCGACTCAGGGAGTGAAGAGGGCGGGCTCCGGACACATCACGCGCAAGTGCCCCGGCTCACGCGGCCGTACGTGGTCGCGGAGTCGGCCGGATCGCGCGGCGCCCGGGACCGTCGGGGTCAACACCGCGACTCCGCCGCGTCACCCGGCGTCCTGATGTTCCCTTCGGGAGGTCTCACGGACGCCGGAGGGCGACGGGCCGAGAAGCCCGTCGCCCTCCGGTGCCGAACGGGAACCGCTATGCGTCGCCCCCGGCCGCACCCGGGTCGGCGGCCATGACGTCGAGGAGCTGGTAGCGGTCGATCGCCTGCTTCAGTACGGAGCGGTCGACCTTGCCCTCACGGGCGAGTTCGGTCAGCACGCCGACCACGATCGACTGCGCGTCGATGTGGAAGAAGCGACGGGCCGCGCCCCGCGTGTCGGCGAAACCGAAGCCGTCCGCGCCCAGGGACTGGTACGTGCCGGGCACCCAGCGGGCGATCTGGTCGGGCACGCTCCGCATCCAGTCGGAGACGGCCACGAACGGGCCCTCGGCGCCGGACAGCTTCCGCGTGACGTACGGGACGCGCTGCTCCTCCTCGGGGTGCAGGAGGTTGTGGCGCTCGACGTCCACGGCCTCGCGGCGCAGCTCGTTCCAGGAGGTCGCCGACCAGACGTCCGCCTTGACGTTCCACTCCGAGGCGAGGATCTGCTGGGCCTCGACCGCCCACGGCACCGCGACGCCGGACGCCATGATCTGGGCCGGGATGGCGCCCTGCTCGCCCGCCTTGAAGCGGTAGATGCCCTTGAGGATGCCGTCGACGTCCACGTCGGCGGGCTCGGCCGGGTGCTGGATGGGCTCGTTGTAGACGGTGAGGTAGTAGAAGACGTCCTCACTGTCGGGGCCGTACATCCGGCGCAGGCCGTCCTTGACGATGTGCGCGATCTCGTAGCCGAAGGCCGGGTCGTAGGCGACGCAGCCCGGGTTGGTCGACGCGAGCAGCTGCGAGTGGCCGTCCGCGTGCTGCAGGCCCTCGCCGGTCAGCGTGGTGCGGCCGGCGGTGGCGCCGAGGACGAAACCGCGCGCGAGCTGGTCGGCCATCTGCCAGAACTGGTCGCCGGTGCGCTGGAAACCGAACATCGAGTAGAAGACGTAGACCGGGATCAGCGGCTCGCCGTGCGTGGCGTAGGCCGAACCGGCGGCGATGAGGGACGCCGTGCAGCCCGCCTCGGAGATGCCGTCGTGCAGCATCTGGCCCGTCGGCGACTCCTTGTAGGCGAGGAGCAGGTCGCGGTCCACGGCCTCGTACTGCTGGCCGAGCGGGTTGTAGATCTTCGCGCTCGGGAAGAACGCGTCCATGCCGAATGTGCGGTACTCGTCGGGGGCGATCAGCACGAAGCGCTTGCCGATCTCCTTGTCCCGCATGAGGTCCTTCAGGATGCGGACGAACGCCATGGTGGTGGCGATCGACTGCTGACCCGAGCCCTTCTTCGCGGCCGCGTACGCCTTGTCCTCGGGGAGCGGCAGCGGCTTCGCGCGCACCACGCGGGTCGGGACGTAACCGCCCAGGCCCTTGCGGCGGTCGTGCATGTACTGGATCTCTTCGGAGTCGCGGCCCGGGTGGTAGTACGGCGGGGCGCCGTCCTCCAGCTGCTTGTCCGAGATCGGGATGTGCAGGCGGTCGCGGAAGCCCTTGAGGTCGTCGACCGTCAGCTTCTTCATCTGGTGCGTGGCGTTGCGGCCCTCGAAGTTCGGGCCGAGGGTCCAGCCCTTGACCGTCTGGGCGAGGATCACCGTCGGCTGGCCCTTGTGGGCCTTGGCCGCCGAGAACGCCGCGTAGATCTTCTTGTGGTCGTGACCGCCGCGGCCCAGGTGCAGGATCTGGTCGTCGGTCATGTTCTCGACCATGGCGCGCAGCCGCTGGTCCTCGCCGAAGAAGTGGTCGCGGATGTAGGCGCCGGTCTCCGTGGCGTACGTCTGGAACTGGCCGTCGGGCGTCGTGTTCAGCTTGTTGACCAGGATGCCGTCGCGGTCCTGCGCGAGCAGCGGGTCCCAGCTGCGGTCCCAGACCAGCTTGATGACGTTCCAGCCGGCGCCGCGGAACTGCGACTCCAGTTCCTGGATGATCTTGCCGTTGCCGCGCACCGGGCCGTCCAGGCGCTGCAGGTTGCAGTTGACGACGAAGGTGAGGTTGTCCAGGCCCTCGCGGGCGGCGATGGAGAGCTGGCCGAGCGACTCGGGCTCGTCCATCTCGCCGTCGCCGAGGAACGCCCAGACGTGCGACTTGGAGGTGTCGGCGATGGAGCGCGCCTCCATGTAGCGGTTCATCCGTGCCTGGAAGATCGCGCCGAGCGGGCCGAGGCCCATGGAGACGGTCGGGAACTCCCAGAAGTCCGGCATCAGGCGCGGGTGGGGGTACGACGAGAGGCCGTTGGGCGCCTTGGACTTCTCCTGCCGGAACGCGTCGAGCTGCGGCTCGGAGAGGCGGTCGAGGAGGAAGGCGCGGGCGTAGATGCCGGGGGACGCGTGCCCCTGGAAGAAGATCTGGTCGCCGCCGTCGCCCTCGTCCTTGCCGCGGAAGAAGTGGTTGAAGCCCACGTCGTAGAGGGAGGCGGAGGAGGCGAAGGTGGCGATGTGGCCGCCGACGCCGATGCCGGGGCGCTGGGCCCGGGAGACCATCACCGCGGCGTTCCAGCGGGTGGCGTTCAGGACCTTGCGTTCGATTTCCTCGTTGCCGGGGAAGAACGGTTCGTCCTTGGTGGCGATCGTGTTGACGTAGTCCGTACTGCGCATCTCGGGCACAGCGACGCGCTTCTCGCGCGCTCGCTCGATCAGCCGGAGCATCAGATACCGGGCCCGTTCGCGTCCGCGTTCGTCCACCGCGGCGTCGAGCGAGTCGAGCCACTCCTGGGTCTCTTCGGGATCGAAGTCCGGGACCTGACTCGGCAGGCCGCCAATGATGATCGGGTTGCGATCGGATCCGGAAGCCACGCTGTTCCTTCGCTGTCGGGGCTCTCGCCTGGGTTCTGCCTGGCCGTGCACCGCTCCCCATCGTGTACCGCGTGGACGCGTACGTCATGTCTACCGAGAGGTAACCGAGACGGTCATCCGGCGTCCCTGGGGTAGGCTCGGCCCAAATCGCAACGATACGCCCATCCTGTCTAACCGCTTCGCAGAGCCGTTCGGTCTCGGACGGGTGGGGCGGCAGTTGCGGCGACACGGTCGGGAACGTCACCGTTTCGGCGGTCTCGGCGGCCGGGTACTTGCGCGATCCGCCCCGCCCGTGTGGACTACGGCCAACGCCCCGCGCACGCGCGTGGCTGACAGGCATTCCCAAAAACATGATCAGGAGGCAATCCGTGAGCGCGACCGCGGACCACGCGGAGACGAACCTTGCCGTAAGGCTTGGTTTCCAGCCCGACCAGGTGGTCCAGGAGATCGGCTACGACGACGACGTCGACCAGGAGCTCCGCGAGGCCATCGAGCAGGCCACAGGCACAGAGCTCGTCGACGAGGAGTACGACGACGTGGCCGACGCCGTGGTGCTCTGGTTCCGTGAGGACGACGGGGACCTGACTGATGCGCTGGTGGATGCCATCGCGTACATGGAGGAGGGCGGCTCGATCCTGCTCCTCACTCCGAAGACCGGTCGTGACGGCTACGTCGAGCCGAGCGAGATCGGCGAGGCGTCGACCACCGCTGGGCTCTCCCAGACCAAGAGCATCAACGCCGGCAAGGACTGGAACGGCAGCCGGCTGAGCACCCCCAAGGGAGCCGCGAAGAAGCGCTAGGTCCCAGCGGCCGAGAGAGGCGCCGGGCCCGCGCGGCCCACAGCGGCACCAGCCGGAGAAGCACCGTGAGGCCCCCGCCGACGCACCGTCGGCGGGGGCCTCACGCGCGCGTGAGGCGCGGACCGCCGGACGTAGGGTGGACGTCACCCGATCAGCCCCGCACGAGGGGCCCCGTCGAAGGGACGCATACTCATGGCGCTCGCTGGAATCGCCACCGGCACCAAGGCCCCGGAATTCGAGCTCAAGGACAACCACGGCCGCACCGTGAGGCTCTCCGACTTCCGCGGCGAGAAGAACGTGGTGCTGCTCTTCTACCCGTTCGCTTTCACCGGCGTGTGCACCGGCGAGCTGTGCGCGCTCCGTGACGAGCTGCCGAAGTTCGTCAACGACGACACGCAGCTGCTCGCCGTCTCCAACGACTCCATCCACACGCTGCGCGTCTTCGCCGAGCAGGAGGGCCTGGAGTACCCGCTGGTCTCCGACTTCTGGCCGCACGGCGAGGTCAGCCGCGCCTACGGCGTCTTCGACGAGGAGAAGGGGTGCGCGGTGCGCGGCACCTTCATCATCGACAAGGAGGGCGTGGTCCGCTGGACCGTCGTGAACGGCCTCCCGGACGCGCGTGACCTGAACGAGTACGTCACGGCGCTCGAAACGCTCTGACCGGGCCCCGTTTTTCGCTCGCGGCCGGGAACCGGTCACTAGGATCCACACGTTGATCCGATGGCAACGCAACGCTTGGGGCTCCCCGCCCCTGGACATCAATTGGGAGGATTCGTGGGAGTCAGCCTCAGCAAGGGCGGCAACGTATCGCTGAGCAAGGAGGCGCCGGGCCTGACCGCGGTTCTGGTCGGCCTCGGCTGGGACGTCCGGACCACCACCGGTACGGACTTCGACCTCGACGCCAGTGCGATCCTGACGAACGCGGAGGGCAAGGTCAGCAGTGACAGCAACTTCGTGTTCTTCAACAACCTGAAGAGCCCCGACGGCTCCGTCGAGCACACCGGTGACAACACCACCGGTGAGGGCGAGGGCGACGACGAGGCGATCAAGGTCGACCTGGCCGCGGTCCCCGCCGACGTGGAGAAGATCGTCTTCCCCGTCTCCATCTACGACGCCGAGAACCGCCAGCAGTCGTTCGGCCAGGTGCGCAACGCGTTCATCCGCGTCGTGAACCAGGCGGGCGGCGCGGAGATCGCGCGGTACGACCTCTCCGAGGACGCCTCGACGGAGACCGCGATGGTCTTCGGCGAGCTGTACCGCCACGGCGCCGAGTGGAAGTTCCGCGCGGTCGGCCAGGGCTACGCCTCGGGCCTGCGCGGCATCGCGCAGGACTTCGGCGTCAACGTCTGAGCCGAAGACATCTGAGCCGAAGACACCCTCGCGCTCCGCGTCCGGCGCCGCACCACACGCGTGCGGCGCCGGACGTGCTCACGACCCGCTTCTCACCTCGGGGAGGACCATCACCATGGGCGTCACGCTCGCCAAGGGAGGCAATGTCTCCCTCTCCAAGGCCGCACCCAATCTCACCCAGGTCCTCGTCGGACTGGGCTGGGACGCGCGCTCCACCACCGGCGCCCCCTTCGACCTCGACGCCAGCGCACTGCTGTGCAGCGCGGGCAAGGTCCTCGGCGACGAGTGGTTCGTCTTCTACAACAACCTCAAGAGCCCCGACGAGTCCGTGGAGCACACCGGGGACAATCTCACCGGCGAGGGAGACGGCGACGACGAATCGCTCCTGATCGACCTCTCCAAGGTGCCGGCCGGCTGCGACAAGATCGTCTTTCCGGTCTCGATCCACGAGGCCGACAACCGGGGCCAGACGTTCGGGCAGGTCAGCAACGCGTTCATCCGCGTCGTGAACCAGGCGGACGGTCAGGAGCTCGCGCGCTACGACCTCAGCGAGGACGCCTCCACGGAGACCGCGATGATCTTCGGTGAGGTGTATCGGTACGGCGGTGAGTGGAAGTTCCGTGCAGTCGGGCAGGGGTACGCGTCAGGTCTGCGCGGCATCGCTCTAGACTTCGGGGTCAACGTTTCGTAAAGCCGGGGACCGGCGCGGGGGAGACCGCTAAACGGGAGCCCGTACACACACGATTGGGTAGCCAGTGCTTCTGAAAACCTTCGGCTGGTCGTTCGCGGTCACCGCGCTCGGCTTGGTCGCCGCGGTGATCTACGGGGGGTGGACCGGGTTCGGCGTCGTGGCGATCCTGTCCATTCTCGAGATCTCGCTGTCCTTCGACAACGCGGTGGTCAACGCCGGAATCCTGAAGAAGATGAGTGCCTTCTGGCAGAAGATCTTCCTCACGGTCGGTGTGCTCATCGCGGTCTTCGGCATGCGGCTCGTCTTCCCCGTCGTGATCGTGGCCATCAGCGCCAAGATCGGCCCGATCGAGGCCGTCCGCCTCGCCCTCAACGAGAAGGACCACTACCAGCAGCTGGTCACCGACGCCCACCCGTCGATCGCCGCCTTCGGTGGCATGTTCCTGCTCATGATCTTCCTCGACTTCATCTTCGAGGACCGGGACATCAAGTGGCTGAGCTGGCTGGAGCGCCCGCTCGCCAAGCTCGGCAAGGTCGACATGCTGTCGGTCTGCATCGCCCTCGTCGTGCTCCTGATCTCGGCGATGACGGTTGCCACCCACGCGCACCAGCACGGCGGCGCACACGTGGACAAGGCGCAGACGGTCCTCATCTCCGGCATCGCGGGCCTGATCACGTACCTCGTGGTCGGCGGCCTCTCCGGCTACTTCGAGAACAAGCTGGAGGAGGACGAGGAGCGCGAGCACGAGGAGGAGGAAGAGGCCAAGCGGACCGGCAAGAAGGTGCCCGCCGTCGTGATGGCGGGCAAGGCCGCGTTCTTCATGTTCCTCTACCTCGAGGTCCTCGACGCGTCCTTCTCCTTCGACGGCGTCATCGGCGCCTTCGCGATCACGAACGACATCGTCCTGATGGCGCTCGGCCTCGGTATCGGCGCGATGTACGTCCGGTCCCTCACCGTCTACCTGGTCCGCCAGGGCACCCTCGACGACTACGTCTACCTGGAGCACGGCGCGCACTACGCGATCGGTGCCCTCGCCGTGATCCTCCTGGTCACCATCCAGTACGAGATCCACGAGGTCATCACCGGATCCGTCGGCGTCATCCTGATCGCCTGGTCCTTCATCTCGTCCGTGATCCGCAACAAGCGGATGGCGGCGGCCGAGGGGCAGGGCAGCTCGGGAGAGAAGGCTGAGGTCTCCTCGGGGGTCTGACACTGACTGATTCCCTCGCCGACCCCGTCCGATTCCGGTTCCCGGAGTGTGACGGCGGCCGGGGCGAGGAACGCTCTGTGCGGGGCGGCCGTCGAGGAGAGGTCCTCATGGCCGCCCCGTCGGTATTCGTAGGCGGCACAAGGGCACTTGGGGGCGGGAATGTCCTTCTGGGACGGTCTGTGGCGTGGGCGTTCGATGGACTTCGAATCGGGCAGCGCCGCCACCAACTCCATCGAACTGACCAAACGGCACCCGACGGTCTCGCTCTCCAAGCAGGGCGCGGCCACCGGCAACCTGCGCGTGAACCTGTCCTGGCAGATGCGCACGTCCGACCTCATCGGCGGGCCGCGCGGCGGAGGCCTGCTGCGGAACCCCTTCCAGATGTTCCGGCCCGAGCCGGTCCAGGCGCACACGCAGAGCATGGTCAACGTCGACCTCGACCTGGGCTGCCTGTACGAGCTGGCCGACGGCGACAAGGGCGTGGTGCAGCCGCTGGGCAACTTCTTCGGGAGCCTCAACTCCCCGCCGTACGTGAAGGGCAGCGGCGACGACCGCTTCGGTTCGGGGTCGGGCGAGACGCTCTACGTCAACCTCGACCACCGCGAGGCGATCAAACGGTTGCTGATCTTCGTGTACATCTACGACCAGACCCCCGCCTTCGACCGCACCCACGCGAAGGTCACGCTCTACCCCAGCAACGGCCCCCGGATCGAGATCGACCTGGACGAGCGGCAGCCGCAGGCCCGCTCGTGCGCGGTGGTCTCCATCGAGAACGTCAAGGACGAGCTCGTCGTGCGCCGCGAGGTGAAGTTCGTCTACGGATTCCAGGCCGAGCTCGACCGACTGTACGGCTGGGGGCTCCAGTGGGGCCGGGGTTACAAGTCCAAGGTGGGCTGAGCCGTGCGCCCGCCGAGCCCGCCCGCGCCCCTACCGGGGCAGGAACTGCGGCCCCTGCGGGGGCAGCCGGAAGTTCGGGTCCGGCATCGGGGTCACCGGCTGCGGATAGCCGTACGAAGGCTGCGCGACGGGCGCGGGCTGGGCGATCGGAGTGGGCTGGGTGGGCGCCGCCGGAGGATAGCCGTACGAGGGCTGGGGCGCCGGATGCCGGGGCGGCACGGGCGGATAGCCGTACGCGGGACCGGCCACGGCGGGCGGGGCCGTGGGCTGCTGGGGCGGCAGCGGGAGCGAGGCCGAGGGCGAGGGCTCCGAGGAGGCGGAGTCCGAGTCGTCCACGGAGATGCCGAAGTCCGAGGCGAGCCCCTCCAGACCGTTGGAGTACCCCTCGCCGAGCGCGCGGAACTTCCACCCCTCGCCGCGGCGGTAGAGCTCCCCGCAGATCAGCGCCGTCTCCTCGCCGGTCTGCGGAGTGATGTCGAAGTGGGCGAGCGGCTCGCCATCGGCGACGGTGGCGTCGTACAGCAGGATCCGCAGGGCGGGCACGCGCTCGAAGGCCACGCCCTCCGCCGACGCCGCGAGCAGCACCCGGTGCACCGCGGGATCCATGCCCGCCAGGTCCGTCTGGATCGTGTCGGTCAGCCCCTCGGCGACCCGCTTCTTGCCGAGCCGCCAGACCTGGCCCGCGGGGTGGCGCGGCTGGTTGTAGAAGACGAAGTCCTCGTCGGAGCGCACCCGGCCGTCGCCGCCGAGCAGCAGCGCCGACGCGTCGACGTCGGGGACGCCCTGGCCGGGGGTCCAGCGGAGCACGGCGCGGACCGCCGTGGCTTCGAGAGGGACGTTCGACCCCTTCAACATCGCGTGCGTCATGCGGTCATCCTGCCTTCCCCCGCAGCCCTCGGACAACGTGGGGGGCCCGGGGCCCCGGCCGCGTCATCAGGCTCCTGACCTGCGAGTGGTGCGAGCGTGCGACGGTTGTGTGGTGAGCATGTGTGACATGGCCGGGTTACCTGAAGTTCATGCCCTGCGGGAACCCCCGGCACCCGTCTCTACGTACTATTACCGGCCACATCCATACGGCCGACGTCTATGAAACAGGCGATGGCAAGGAGTCACATGCGTCATTTCGGGCACATCGCCCCTGAGGTGCGGCAGCGCCTCTTCCACCGGGAGCCGAGTGCCTTCACTGCCGCCTCCCCGCCGCAGCTGCTCGCGGTGGCCCTCGGAGCCACCCTCTACAGCCCCGCCACCCGCCCCCGCCTCGCCGACGACATCCTGAAACAGGCCGGGCGCGGCGTGGTCTCCATGGTGCTCTGCCTTGAGGACTCGATAGACGACGCCGAAGTCGTCGAGGCCGAGGAGAACCTGGTCCGGCAGTTCGCCGACCTGGCGGCGCGGGACGCGGAGCCGCCGCTGCTCTTCATCCGGGTGCGCACCGCCGAGCAGATACTCGACCTGGTCCGCAGGCTCGGCGCGAGCGTCCGGCTGCTCTCCGGGTTCGTGCTGCCCAAGTTCACCGAGGAGCGGGGCGTTCCGTTCCTGGAGGCGCTGGTGGCCGCGGAGGCGGAACCGACCGAGGACGACCCGGCCGGCGCCGGCCGACGGCTCTTCGCCATGCCCGTCCTGGAGTCGCCCGAGCTGCTGCACCTGGAGAGCCGGGCCGAGACCCTCGCCGGGGTCTCCCGCGCCGTCGACAAGTACCGCGACCGGATCCTCGCGCTGCGCCTCGGCGTCACCGACTTCTGCTCGGCGTACGGGCTGCGCAGGCCGCCGGACATGACCGCCTACGACGTGCAGATCGTCGCCTCCGTCATCGCCGACGTGGTGAACGTCCTGGGCAGGGCCGACGGCACCGGATTCACCGTGACCGGGCCGGTGTGGGAGTACTTCCGCGTCCAGGAGCGGATGTTCAAGCCGCAGCTGCGCCGCAGCCCCTTCCTGGAGAGCCGCGCCGACGAGCTGCGCCAGGCCCTCATCGAGCACGACATGGACGGCCTGCTCCGCGAGATCGAGCTCGACCGCGCCAACGGCCTGCTCGGCAAGACCTGCATCCACCCCTCCCACGTCCTGCCCGTGCACGCCCTCTCGGTGGTCAGCCACGAGGAGTTCAGCGACGCCGAGGACATCCTGCGCCCCGAGCGGGGCGGCGGCGGGGTCCTGCGCTCCTCGTACACGAACAAGATGAACGAGGTGAAGCCGCACCGCGCCTGGGCCGAGCGGACCCTGCGCCGCGCCGAGGTCTTCGGCGTCGCCAAGGAGGACATCGGCTTCGTGGAGCTGCTCACCGCCGGGATCCCCGGCTGATGAACGTCGAGAAGGAACGCAAGGAGCATGACGTACGTGACTGAAGACGCGACGCCGCAGACGACGGGCGCGCCCGTGTGGCCGGGGAGCTGGGTCGCCGAGCGGCTCGGGGTCGGGCTCGACGGCGACCCGGCGCTGCGCGCCATGCTCGGCCTCGCACTGCGCCGCAACCCCAAGCGGGCGCACCTCCTGGTGTCGAATGTCCTGGGCAAGCACGTACCGCAGCGCCCCTCGGTCGTGTACGCGGCCGGGCACGGCCTCGGCGTCCGGGTGCGGGACCTGCTCGGCGACGACGAGGCAGGGCGCGCCGTCGTCCTCGGCTACGCGGAGACCGCGACGGGCCTCGGCCACGCGGTCGCCGACGGCGTCGCCCTCGCGCCCTACCTGCACTCCACGCGGCGCCCCGTCCCGGGCGTCGAGCGCGCGGGCGGCTTCGAGGAGTCCCACTCGCACGCCACGTCGCACCTGCTGCTCCCCGAGGATCCGCGGCTGCTCGCCGGCGACGGCCCGCTGGTCCTCGTCGACGACGAGTTCTCCACCGGAAACACCGTCCTGAACACCGTGCGCGCCCTGCACGAGCGCTTCCCGCGCGAGCGGTACGTGATCGTGGCGCTGGTCGACATGCGCTCGCCCGAGGACCGCGGGCGCCTCACCGACTTCGCCCGCGAGATCGGCGCCCGCGTCGACCTCGTCGCGGCGGCGTCCGGGACGGTGCGGCTGCCCGACGGCGTCCTGGCGAAGGGGCAGGCGCTGGTCGCCGAGTACGAGGCGCGGCCGGCGCCCGTCGTGCCGCGGCCCCGCGCCGAGCCCGGCCCCCTCACCCGCGTCGACCTCGGCTGGCCCGCGGGCGTGCCCGACGGCGGGCGGCACGGCTTCACGCCCGCGCACCGGACCGCCCTGGACGCGGCGCTGCCGGACATGGCGGCACGGATCGCGAAGGCGCTGCCGGACGGCGTGCGCCGGGTGCTCGTGCTCGGCTTCGAGGAGCTGATGTACGCGCCGCTCGCGCTCGGCGCCGAGCTGGAGCGCCGGACCGGCGCCGAGGTGCGCTTCTCCACCACGACCCGCTCGCCCGTGCTCGCCGTGGACGACCCCGGCTACGCGATCCGCACCCGCCTCGCCTTCCCCGCGCACGACGAGCCCGCCGACGGCCCCGGGACGCGGTACGCGTACAACGTCGCGGGCGGCGGCTTCGACGCGGTCGTCGCGGTCGTCGACTCGGTCGCGGACACCCCGCAGCTGCACGCACCGGGCGGTCTGCTGGCGCGGCTCTCCGACCACACCGGGCACGTCCTGCTGGCCGTCGTCCCGTCCTACGTACCGCCGACCGGCGCGACCTCCGACCCGCCGACCGGCGCGCACGCCCCCGAAAGGCCCTCCATGCTCCCCGAGCCCCTACGCGGCCCCGCCTTCTCCTCGTACGCGCCCGAAGACGTCGGCTGGCTGCTCCAGGACCTCTCGGACGTTACGCTCGAAGCGCCCACCGAGGAGCGGGAGGAGGCGATACAGAGCGGTGGCGCGCACTACGCCGAGTCGCTGCCCGTCGAGTACCAGCCCAGCGAGCGCTACCAGGAGCTGTTCCACGCCGCGCTCGGCACGTCCGCCGCCCGCATCGCGCAGGCCGTCGGCGCGGTCACCGAGACCGTACTCGCCGAGCGGTCGCCGCGGCCCGTCCTGGTGTCCCTGGCCCGCGCGGGCACCCCCGTCGGCGTCCTCATGCGCCGCTGGGCGGCCCACCGGCACGGCCTCGACCTGCCGCACTACGCGGTGTCGATCGTGCGCGGCCGCGGCATCGACGCCAACGCGCTGCGCTGGCTCGCCGCCCACCACGACCCCGCCGACGTCGTCTTCGTCGACGGCTGGACTGGGAAGGGTGCCATCACCCGCGAACTGGCGGACGCGGTGCGGGAGTTCGAGGAGGGCGGCGGTCCCACCGGTTTCAGTCCGGAGATCGCCGTGCTCGCCGACCCCGGCTCGTGCGTGCGCACCTACGGCACCCGCGAGGACTTCCTCATCCCCTCCGCCTGCCTCAACTCCACGGTCTCCGGCCTCATTTCGCGCACCGTGCTCCGCGCCGACCTGGTCGGACCCGACGACTTCCACGGCGGCAAGTTCTACCGCGAGCTCGCCGGGGCCGACCTCTCCCGCGCCTTCGTCGACACGGTCGTGGCCCGCTTCGGCGAGGTCGACGACGCGGTGGACGCGCAGGTCAAGGAGGTGCTCGGGGCGGACAGGGAGCCGACCTGGGAGGGCTGGGCCGCCGTCGAGCGGATCAGCGAGGAGTACGACATCCACGACGTGAACCTCGTCAAGCCGGGCGTCGGCGAGACGACCCGCGTACTGCTGCGCCGCGTCCCCTGGAAGATCCTGGCCCGCGCGGGCGCGGGGGCCGACCTCGACCACGTGCGACTGCTCGCCGAGCAGCGGGGCGTGCCCGTCGAGGAGGTCGGTGAACTCCCGTACACCTGTGTGGGGTTGATCCACCCCAAGTACACGCGCGGGGCGACGGGAGCGGACGGCAGAGCGGTGGCCTCGAAGTGACGCGCCTCATCGCGAGCGACCTCGACCGCACCCTCATCTACTCCGCTGCCGCGCTCGGCCTGACCGTGCCGGACGCGGAGGCGCCGCGCCTGCTCTGCGTCGAGGTGTACGAGGGCAAGCCGCTCTCGTACGTCACCGAGACGGCCGCCGGGCTCCTCGCCGAGCTGGGCCGCGCCGCCCTGTTCGTACCGACCACGACGCGCACCCGCGAGCAGTACGGGCGCATCCATCTCCCGGGCCCCGCGCCGCGGTTCGCGATCTGCGCCAACGGCGGGCACCTGCTCGTCGACGGCGTCTCCGATCCCGGTTGGCGGACGACGGTCGCCCGCGCCCTCGCCGCCGAGTGCGCCTCGCTCGACGAGGTCCGCGCCCATCTGGTGCGTACCGCCGACCCCGCCTGGCTGCTCAAGGAGCGGGTCGCCGAGGACCTCTTCGCGTACCTCGTCGTCGACCGGGCGCTGCTGCCGCAGGAGTGGGTCGAGGAGCTCGCCGACTGGGCCGGGGCGCGCGGCTGGACCGTCTCGCTGCAGGGCCGCAAGCTGTACGCCGTGCCGAAGCCGCTCACCAAGAGCGCGGCGGTGCGGGAGGTCGCGCGGCGGACCGGCGCCGAGGAGGTCCTCGCCGCGGGCGACTCGCTCCTCGACGCGGATCTGCTGCTCGCCGCGGACCGGTCCTGGCGGCCGGGGCACGGGGAGCTGGCCGATACGGAGTTCACGGCGCGGGGGCTCACGGTGCTGGCGGAGCGGGGGGTCGCGGCGGGGGAGGAGATCGCCCGGGCGTTCCTCGGGGCGGTTAGCCTGAGCGCATGCCTCGATACGAATACCGGTGCCGGTCCTGTGGTGACTCCTTTGAGCTGAGCCGGCCCATGGCGGAGTCCGGTGCGCCCGCGGTGTGCCCTGCCGGGCACGAGGACACGGTGAAGCTGTTGTCCGCCGTTGCTGTGGGGGGTTCTGCGGTTGGCCCTCGCGGGGGGCGGGGCGGGGGCGGTGGTGGTGGTGGTTGCTGTGGTGGGGGTTGTTGCGGCTGAGGTGGTCGTCGGCGGGGGTGTCGCGCAGTTCCCCGCGCCCCTGGGAGGGGGTGTCTCCGTCGGTGGTCGAGTGGGGGTGCGTCGTGGCTTGTCGCGCAGTTCCCCGCGCCCCTAGGGGGTCTCCGGAGGTCTCGGGTGCGGGTTCGTCGTGGCTTGTCGCGCCGTTCCTCGCGTCCCTGACGGGGCCCTTGGGGGCACCGCTCAGGGTTGGCTAGCGCACCACCGTGCCCGGTTCCGCTCCCAGTAGGGGCAGTTCCGGCCTTGTGGGGGCGCCCTCCCAGTCGCCGGGGGAGGCCACCGCGAACGCGCCCGTGGTGACCGCGCGGTCCAGGCGGGATGCCACGTCCTCGTCGTCGAGCAGTGCCGACAGGTAACCGGCGACGAACGCGTCGCCCGCGCCCACCGCGTCCACGGCCCGCACCTCGCGTGCGGGGGAGTGCAGTGGGCCGTCGGCGGTGTGGGCCGTGGCGCCGTCCGCGCCGAGTTTGACCACGACCTCCCGGACGCCCCGCGCGAGGAGGAACTCCTCCGGGGCTTCGGCGGGCGCCGACTCCGGCAGGCACAGGGGCAGTTCGTCGTCGGAGGCGATGAGGACGTCCACGTACGGTAGCCACGCGCGCAGCTCGGCGGCCGCCTCCCGCCGACTCCACAGCCTGGCGCGGAAGTTGACGTCCAGGCAGACCTGGGTGCCGTGCTCGCGGGCGAGACGCAGGGCGCGCCGGCAGGTCTCGGCCGCCGACGGGCCGAGGGCCGGGGTGATGCCGGTCAGGTGCAGGAGGCGCGGCGCCGCGGAGGCGAACGCGGCCTCGACCGCGGGCGGGGCGAGCCGCGAACCCGCCGAGCCCGCGCGGTAGTAGTGCACCCGGGTCACCTCGGGCAGGCGCGGCTCGAAGAGGACCAGTGCCGTAGGGGCGTGCGGGTCACGCGTGGCGGGGGAGACGTCGACGCCCTCCGCGCGCAGCGTCCGCAGGACCAGCTCACCGGCCTCGTCGGCCCCGACCGCGCCCGCCCAGCGGACGGCGTGGCCGAGGCGGGCCAGGCCGATGGCCACGTTGCTCTCGGCGCCCGCGACGGAGACGTTCATGGTGCCGCCGAGCTTGAGGGGACCGCTGCCGCGCAGGGCGACCATGGTCTCGCCGAGGGTCAGAACGCCGTCGGGCGCCGTCGCGTCGGGCGCGGTCGTGGCGTCGCCGGGCTCCTTCATCGCCGTACCGTCCCGGCCGTCTCCGTCTCCGTCACCTTCACGAACTCCGCGGCCCGAGCCCGCAGCGCGGCGAGGTCGCCGCCGTCCGCCGCGTCGCCGATCAGCGGGGAGCCGACGCCCACCGCGACCGCGCCGAGCGCCAGATACGCCTCGGCGGCCGCCGCGTCCACGCCGCCCACCGGCACGAAGGGGGTGTCGGGGAAGGGGGCGCGCAGCGCCTTGAGGTATGCGGGGCCGCCCATCGCCGACGCGGGGAAGATCTTCAACGCGGTCACTCCCGCCGCCTCGGCGGCGATGACCTCGGTCGGTGTGAGGACGCCGCCGAGGACCGGGAGGCCGAGCCGTACCGCCTCGTCGGCGCCCGCGCCGAGCCCCGGCGTGACGATCAGGTCGGCGCCCGCGTCGGCGGCCCGCCGCGCGTCGTCGGCCGTGCGGACCGTGCCCGCGCCGAGCCAGGCGTCCGCACCCAGCTCGGCCCGCGCCCGGCGCAGCACACCGAGGGCGTCCGCGCTGCTGAGGGAGACTTCGACCAGCGGGATGCCGGACTCCACGAGCGTCATGACCGTACGGAAAGAGGCGTCCGGATCGCTGCCGCGCACGATGGCGACGAGGCGCCGTGCCCGGAGATCCGTGGGGAAGTCGCGCATCTCCCCAGATTCGCACAGCGGTGCGGGACGACCGGAACCGGGGCTTCAGGGCCTGCGCGCCGCGGGTTCCTCCCGATCCCGGATCCCGGTGGCGTGCCTTCCAGTACGGGTTGTCGTGCCGCCTCCTTGGCGTCCGCCAGGGAGGGGGCGACCGCCAACCGGGAGACCGGGGGCGCCGGGGCGCAGAGCGGGCACCCTCAGGCGCCCTGCCCCCGCTCCTCCCGTATCCGCGCGACCACGCGCGCCACCGTCGTACGGACCGCCTCGGTCTCGGTCAGGAAGTGCCAGTAGTCCGGGTGGCGGCCTTCGAGGGAGGCCACCGCGGAGTCCAGTCGGGCCACGGACTCGTCCAGCGGGCGGGCATGGCGCGGCTCCGGGGTCTGGCGGCCCGCCATCGCGAGCCGCTGCGCGTCCCGGATCGCGAACCGCGTGCGCTCGATCTCCTGCTGCGGATCCTTCGCCACCGCGTTCAGCCGCCGCAGCCGGTCGCCCGCCGCCGAGACCGCCTCGTCCGTGGAGTTCAGCAACGCCCGGACGGTGGAGAGCAGCGACGTGGCGTCCGGCCAGCGCTGCTCGTCGCGCGCCTGCTGCGCCTCCTTCAGCTTGGTCTCGGCCTGTCGTACGTTCTCCGCGGCCTGGTCAGGAACGCTCTGCAGGTCCTGCCAGCAGGCGGCCGAGAACCGGCGCCGCAGTTCGCTGAGGACCGGCTCGACCTGGCCGCTGCGGGTGGTCAGCGCCTGCGCGCGGGTGCGCAGCGACACCAGGCGCCGGTCGATCTCGGCGGCGCGCTCGGGCAGCCGCTCGGCCTCGGCGCGCACGGCCTCGGCATCGCGCAGCACACGGTCCGCGCGCTGCAGGGTCTCCGGTACGCCGTGCCGGCCCGCGCCCTGGTTGAGTTTGGTCAGCTCGGGGCCGAGGGCGGCGAGGCGGGCGGCGAGGTCGTCGGCCTTGAGCCCCGCCGCCCGCACGGCATCGAGGGCGTTGCTCGCGGCGAGCAGCGTCTGGCGGGCCCGCTCCACCGCCGGGGCGAGCCGGGCCAGCTGCGTCTCCGCCTTGTCGAGCAGCGGGCCGAGGCCCTGCCGGAAACGCTCCAGGTCCTGCTTGGCCTTGCCCAGCTCGTCCTTGGCCCGGGTGAGCTCGGTCCTGGCGCGGGCCGCGACCGACGAGTCCAGGTCGTCGCGGTCGAGGTCGTGGGCGTCCACGGCGCTGATGTACTGGTGGCTGACCTCGTCGATGCGCCGCCCCATCGCCTCGAAGTCCGATACGGCCCGCTGCCCCGCGGGCGAGGAGTCCACGGCGACGATGGTCTCGATGGAGATGCGCAGATCGCGCTGGGCGGTGTCGAGTTCGTAGAAGGCGGCGGCAGCGTCGTCCTTCGCGGCCTGTGCCTCGGCGCGCAGGCTCTCGCCCCGGCCGCCGAACCACCGGCGCGTACCGCCGCCGGCGAAGGCGGCCGGGGCGGTGGCGGCGAGCAGCGGCAGGGCGAGGGCGACGGCGCCGGTGATGATGAGGAGATCACGCAGGGGGCCGCCGCGGCGTACGCTCCCGCGGGATCGACGGGCGGGTCGGCGCGGAGCGCGAGCCGTGCCCGCCGCGCTGCCTGCCACCGTGCGCTCGGCCGCCGCGCTGTCCGGTGGGTACGGCTGTGTATACGGCTGCGTTCTGTCCGGCGTGTACGGCTGCGAAGGTGTCGCCGTCACTATCCCTCTCCCGTACTGTCATCCGCCCTGCCCGGTGTCACATTCTCCCACCGGTTGAGAACGAATACACGGGCCGGTTAGTTCGCGCTGCGCACGGAGACGCTGCCGTCGTAGCCGTCCTTGCTCCGCGCCTCGCCACGGTCGGGCACGGCGGCCAGCCGGAGCTTCACGGCATGGTCAGCGTCCTGCCCGGCAGCGCGAACGACCGGTGATCGGGATCGGAGTCGTTCCTGGAATCAACCCCCGGGAACGGGTTTGCGGGGCACTGCCTGCGACAAGGTAGGCTGTCCACTCGTCCCGGGCGCGTAGCTCAGGGGTAGAGCGCCTCCCTTACAAGGAGGATGTCGGCGGTTCGAAACCGTCCGCGCCCACCGGGCCTGACCAGCAGCGGAGCCCCGTACCATGATCGGTACGGGGCTCTTCTGTGATCGTTTAGGAGAAATTTAGGGGATCAACTCTTTGGTGATCTCAACTCGCGGCCTGGAGCGCCACCCGTTGCCCGCGCTCCCAGCGAGCCTCCAGACAGACCAGGCGGTGCCTGCGCATCTCCGGCGTCACGCGCTCGTAGGTGCCTTCAATGCCCTTCGGTACCCACCCCATCGTCAAGAACCGCAGAGCCCGGTCCACCCGGTCCTCCTTCATCCACACGTCCGCAGTGTGCCGCGCACCCCGCATCGTGAACCCGGGCGGAATCGGCAGCCACTCATCCCGGCCTACGTACCCGCGCTTGCGGGGGATTGCCTTGCGCCCATCGGCCGCGGGCCGCAGATGCCGGGACGTGAAGTTCCCGCGCAGCCACAGTGGCCCCTTCGGGGTGGAGAACGGGTAGGCGTGCGGCCACGTCTCCATGTGCGCGGAGAGGCGGGATACCAGGAACTCCGGGACATCGATCTCCCGCGCCGAGAACTTGTTCTTCGGCGGCCCCAGGTAGGTCACTAGGCGACTCTTCGGCGGCTTACGCCGGTTCGCTTTCCAGCCCCTGGCCACGCATTCCCGCAGCCGAGCGTCCTCTTCCGAGTGCCAGGCCTTCAGGCCCTCCTCGTCGAGCTCGACGGGATCCTCGTGCCACGCCCCGACCTTCGGGTCGACGCGGATCACATGCCGCACGAACTCCTTGCCGTCGATCCTGTCGACCCTCTTCAGCAGACAGTTGTCGCGGTGGACTCCAGCCAGCTCGCCCCACCACGGTCCGAGGTAGCAGTCGGTGACCACCATCAGACCGTGCACGCCGCCCGTGCGCTGGTCGAGTTGATACACCTCGTGCGGCTGCGAGGCCGTCGCCGACGCCATCGCCCACGACCACGCCCCGCACCTCGACGCCGACCGGCGCCCCCTCGCGCAGGAGTTGAGCCCCGGGGACGGGCTCCGCGCAGCCCGTACCGCCGCAGCGCGCCTGCACTCCTACCGGTGAAGGGGGCCCATGTCGAAGCGTGACCCGGCCAAGTGGCCCCGCATCCACGACGCCAGCCCCGTCGCCGACATCGCCCCTGCCGCGCCCTACGAGGTGCAGGTCAGCGTCGACGGCGGACAGAGCTGGGAGGACCCGCACCCGACCACGGGGGAGATCTTGCGCCTGGCCATGACCGAGGTGCTGTACCACGAGCGCTCGGTCGAGGTCGACGTCGTCACGGTGCAGCAGCCCACGCTGCTCGCCCGCTACACCCCCACCCACTGAGCCCCGGGGCGACCCCCGCCTGGCAGCTGACGGCCGCCCCGGTCCCCATCCCGATCACACGAGACAGGAGCATCACCATGGCATGAGACACCGGGCCCGAGACACAGGCCCTGCGCGCCCTCACCGACCAGTTCCCCGACAAGGTCGCCGACTGGACGCCCGAGCAGCGCGGTCAGTTCGCGAGTGAACACCGGGCCCCGCCGCAGCAGGGGTGCGGTGGGGCCCGGTGTCAGTCTTCTCTTCCGTCACAGCAAGCCGGAATAACGGTTCCGAGAACAACTTCTAAATATCCTCAGAACCTCGGTCGCCGATCCGCGGAACAGGTCGATACGGCCCCAGCTGTGGCCGCTGCGTTTTCCAAAGATGCCGATGCCAGAGCTTGACGCACCACACAGCGCACGCCAGGGGCACAAAGGACAAAAGTGTAGGCACCGCAGGAGGCAGCCACAGCCAAAAAGACATCGGCCACACCGTAGCGACGACAATGGGAGCAGCAAGGCATTGTCCGAGCAGCAGGACCCCCCATACATCGTCCACCCGAGACCACCAAGGGCGTCCCTGCAGGTACGGCTCGAACCGCATCATCACGGAAAGGATCAGTATCACGAATGGTGCGATCAGCCACGGTGACGCGGGCAGACCTCGATTGCCGAATAGTTCACCGATAAAGGTTGCAGGGATGTATCCCGGAAGCAGGAACATGCCCAAATAGACAGTAGCTGACCCTACGGCCCCAAGGTCGTCGGCCGATTCGGGCTGGTCAGCTGAACCATGTTCCACTGCGGCCTCATCCTCTCGCTTGGCTACAAGCATGCCTCAGCTAGCGCGGGAAGCCCCGTAGAGTTGACTATGAGGTTGGCGATGTCCTCGTCGATGTGGCCAGGGTACTTCTTGTGCTTCAAGTAGGCCCAAACTGCCTTTGCTACCTTCGCGCTATTCTTGACAATTTTGTACACCTTCGCGACGCCGATCCCATTTTCGGCAGCGAACTTTCCAACTGCTGCCACGCACTGGAACCAGCCTCGCGGGGTGGGTTGAGCGCTAGAGCTCTGCTTCAGGAAATCCTCCACCTCCTGGGCCGCCTTCTGATCACCCGCTTCAAGTCGCTGGATCAGCGGCTCGGGGATCGAAGCAATGAGGTCCAGTGCCTTCTGAATCGCAGCCTCACCCGCCTCGTCGCTAACCTTGGAGAAGTCAATACGGGACGCGGCGGTTCCGGCACCGTGCACCGTGGCCGTAGGTGCTGACGCCCTCGACCCTTGCGCGCCGTCCGCCGCAAAAGCCGGGCCGGAAATTACAGTGCCCAACATTGCTGCGGCTACGAGAGCAGCAGTACCTGCTCCGGCACGGCGGTGGCGAGTCCAGCGTGAGGACATAACGCTCCTTTGAGTCTCGATTCGGGCGGGGGGGCGTGCATCTGAATGGGAATGATCCAGTTCGCTTGCCCCAGCCGGACTTTACTCGAATCGCCATCCTTAATTAATTAGAAAATTCCTATACGGCGATAGGGGGCCCCTTTCGCTCGACTCTGGATACTGGCTAATTGATCGCTTCGTGGCGAATTGCATGCACCCAGCGCAGGGAAGCTGCACTACCTGGCAACCTCGGACTGGACCTTCGCCTGCAGATGCTGCGTTGCAGCACGCCATGCCGGACGCCGGTTGCCAACCGGGAGATCATGCTCCACGCTGGGCCACAGATCCGGTATGCCCGGAAACAACAGGCCCGCCCCGTGCGGGCCTTACTCGTTTCCCGAATCCGCAGAACCCCGCCCCTTGACCATCTACCACTGGCAGTGTGGGTCCCTCTCTCACCATCCGTACCAGGGGGGTACACGTGGGGTTCATCAACAAGGCCAAGGCCGACGCCGCAACCACGCAGGCACGCGACGCGTACGCGCGGGGGCAGAACACCATCGTCTTCAAGGTCATCGAGGCCCAGCTGAGTCACCGCTCCACCGGCATCATGACCGGCGTCGGCGAGCAGATCGAGGCCATCGAGGCGGAAGGCTGGAGCCTCTACAACATGGCCGCCGCCGAGGGGAAGGCAATCTCGGGTGAGCGCACCGCGCTGATCTGCCTCTTCCGCCGCCGCTGACACCACGACAGAACCCGGCCCGGCCGCGCCCGCGCGTGGCCGGGCCGTCGCACGTCACCAGGGACGTACCCATGGCCGTGCGGAGAGACATGCGCAGGGTCACCGACGACGAGCGCGCCAAGATCATCCACCCGCACGGTGAGGGCAAGGGCCGCAACGAGATCGCCCGCCTCATCGGCCGCGCCCAGCGCACCGTGTCGATCATCTGCTCCGAAGAAGGGCTCGTCTTCGACGTCACCATGACCAAGGACGCCACCCGCCACCGCATCGCCCAACTCGCCGACCGCCACGCGATGCTCGCCGAGGCGCCGCACCTACCGCCTGAAGGAGAAGACGATGTGGCCCACCCTCATCGCCGTACTCGGCACACTCGGAGGCACTGCTCTAGCCAGCCTCACTTGGGGCCGCCCCCGTGCGCTTCGGCGCACGGGGGCGGTCTGCGTGTGAAGCCTGCTTCGGACCCCCTGACCGTGATCGGTCAGGGGGTCTGCTCGTGTGCGGGCCCCGAGCGATACCGTCGGCGCCGTGATCACTCAGATTGTGGCTCTGGTGGGCGTGTTGATCGGTGCTCTGACGTCCTATTTCTCCGTCAGCATGGCCGAACGCGCCAAACATAGACGGGCGATAGCCACGCGCTGGGACGAACGCAAACTCAACGCCTACATCGAATACGCGGCTTGTGTGAAAGAGGTCGCGGATGCTTCGAAGTTCGCGCGCCGGGCCGAGCGAGGGTCAGCGGAGTACCTGCAGTTCATCGAGGCCATGGAGGAAGGGGAGCGCAAACGCTCGGCGCTTTTCGAAGCGCTCGTGCTGCTGGCGGCCTCTCCCGTCGTCGCTGCCGCGCACGAGGTCAACGTGGCGACCTGGAAGATGGAGAAGCAGGCGCGGGAGCATGAGCCCCCGCCCGTGCGTGGCGACCTTCATGAGCGCCTGAACACCTACCACGAGCGCGCCCGGGAGGACCTGGGCATCAACGAGGAGGCCTGGCGCATTACTTGAGTGCGCCGGGGGCGCGGCACGACGGCAGTTTCGTGGACCTGGCCGGGTACCGGGCGGGGCTCAGCGGCCCGAGCCCGGGTGGGTCCTGCGGTAGCGGCGGTCCCAGCGTTCCTGGCGTTCCTTGCGGAGGCGGTAGTCGCGGTAGGTCTTGGGGTAGCCGCCACCGCCACCGCCCGCGCCGCCACCGGAGCCGCCCGCTCCACCACCGCCCCCCGCGCCGCCGCCCGCGCTCCCCGCGGAACCGCTCTTCTTGCCGGAGCCGCCCTCGTAGAAGCGGACCAGGTAGAAGGCGAGCGCGGCCGCGGCCAGCCACAGCAGCGGTTGGTCGAAGCCCAGGCCGACGAGGGCCAGGATCGCGACGACAATCAGGACGTTCATGGCTGCACCTCCGTGACCGTAGGCAGCTCGAAGAGGGCTCGAGAGCGACTCGGAGACGACTCGAAGACGGCTCTCGTGCGTGGCTGGTAGCGAGTCAACGCCCGGCCCCTGCGCCTGTCAATGGCTTGCGGGGAGGGAGCCGTCCGGTGTCTCGTGCACGTGTTTCAGCCGGGCCCTCCCGGTGACCGCGTCCGGGCCCGCGATCTGCTCCCAGTAGCTGTGGCAGCTCACGAAGACCGCCAATTCCCGCTCCCGCGTGCGGAGTTCCTCGACCTCGGCCTGTTCGTGCGGGGTCCAGCCGGCGGAGGCGGGGCGTTCCACTTTGCGCCAGCCGCCGGTGTCGCTGAAGCCGTCGAGGGGCTCCACGGACCAGGGCAGGCGTTTGAGCAGCGCCAGGAGCGTGGAGCGGACCTGGTGCAGTTCCTCCTGGCCGGCGAGGAGGTCGCTCGGGAAGTCATGGGGTGGGGTGGGAGGCACGGCGTAATGGTACTCCTGTTCGAATTCGATGTGCGAGTGAACAGGCCCCCGTGGCGGGGCGCAGTCATGTCTGAGGGCGAGGGCGAGGGCGAGGGGGAGTGAGGGGCGAGGGAGTGAGGGGGGAGGGGGAGCGAAAGGGGTGAGGGGGAGTGAAGGGGGCGACGGTCGCGGACGGCGGATTGCCACCGGCCGACGGCCCCCCGGTGGCAAGCTGGAAGCATGTGCCGAAGCATCAAGACACTCCGCCCGCCCGCCATCCCCGACGACGCCACCGAGGAGGAGATCCGGGCCGCCGCGCTGCAGTACGTGCGCAAGGTCTCCGGGTTCCGTGCCCCGGCCGCGCACAACCGCGAGGTCTTCGACCGGGCCGTCGACGCCGTGGCCGAGGCGACCGCGGAACTGCTCGCCGGGCTGGAGGTGCGCGGGGCACGCGCCGCGTCCTAGGCCGCGGCGCCGGGTCGGACCGGTGTGGGTGGCGCCGGGTTGGTCCGCTCCGATGTGGGTGGCGGGGGCGGCCCGCCGTCGCCGGTCGGACCTGGCGGGGCAGCCCGCTGTCGCCGGTCAGGCCTGACATCCGCTGGGTAGCCCCCACCGTTGCCGGTCAGTCTTGCCGTCGGGCGGGGCAGCCCCCGACGTCGGGTAGTCCTGCCGTCCGCCGAGGCTGCCCGCCGTTGCCGGTCCCACGCCCCCCGGACCAGGCCCGCCACCGCAGGGATAGCCCGCGATCTCCCGCTCCGGCCCGTCATCACGGAGTGGGGCAGCACGCGATCACGGAGTGGGGCAGCCCGCGATCACGGAGTGGGGCAGCCCGCGTCCACCTGAGCCCGGCCCGTCACCGCAGACGCAGCCCGCGACCCCCCGTTCAGCCCGCCGCAGGCCGCCGCACCAGGAATGCCGCCCCCGCCCCCGCCGCGAACAGCGCGAGCAGGGAGACGCCCGTCGCCAGCCACGTCGCGCCCAGCCACTGGCCGCCGAAGTAGCCGAGGGCGACGCTGTAGCCCGCCCAGGCCACGCCCGCCAGCGCGGACCACGGCAGGAACTCGCGCACCTTGCGGTGCGCCGCGCCCGCGCCGAGGGAGACGATCGAGCGTCCGGCGGGGGCGAAGCGTGCGATGACGACGAGGATGCCGCCGCCCCGGGCGAGCGCCGTGCCGAGTCGTTCCTGCGCGCTGGTCAGGCGGCGGGAACGGGCGATGGCGCGGTCGAGGCGTTCGCCGCCGCGCCAGGCGAGGCGGAAGGCCGCCATGTCGCCGAGGACGGAGGCGGTGGCCGCGCAGAGGGTGAGCACCATGATGTCGGGCACCGGGTGCGGGACGGGCCCGGCACCGGTTCCCGCGGCCGCGGCGGCCGTGGCGGACATGATCACGATGACCCCGCTCGGCAGCACCGGCACGAAGACGTCGAACAGGACGGACAGGGCGACGACCGCGTAGATCCACGGACTGCCGGTCAACGCCCCCACACTCTCAAGCACCGTAACTCCCCGTTACTCCCCGATCGGCAGCGCGGTGCCGCTGTGGAGCGGAGGACGGCATGAGCAGCCTGATGACAGCTGTACAGCGTACGCCGCGAGTGCGGCGGAAGATCCACGGGGGCCTTGGATGTTCCCTACATCACGTTCACCCGGCTGCCTCCCCCGATGCGGTGTACGGCCCCGAAGTCCCGTACGAACGAGTCAGTACCCACGCTGTGGGCGAGTGACACGAGGGACGGAGCGGGCGATGGTGGCAGTGATGGTGGCCGGGGCTGTGGCGGCGGCGGTGCTGGCCGCGGGCGGTGGTGCGCCCGGCGGGACGGGGCACCCCGGGGTGCGGGCCGAGGCGCGGTTCGCGCCGCCCTCGGCCTTCGTGCCCTCGCCCGCGGTGACGTACGACATGGGGCTGGTGCCCGCCGCGTCCTGGATCGCGGTCGAGCAGCGCGAGGAGAAGGGCGGCACGGTCGTCACGCTGCGGGTCAGGGGCATGAAGCCGGGGCACGCGTACGGCGTGCACGTGCACCGGAAGCCGTGCGGCACGGTGCCGGAGGCGGCCGGCGGTCACTATCAGCACCGCGTCGACCCGGTGCAGCCGTCGAAGGACCCGGCCTACGTGAACCCGGCGAACGAGGTGTGGCTGGACTTCATCGCCTGGCCGGACGGCTCCGGCTCGGCCCGCGCGCGGCACCGCTGGGGCTTCCGGCCGGGCGAGGCCGCCTCCGTGGTGCTGCACGACGTGCCGGGCGGCGCGGGCGAGCGGGCCGCGTGCTTCACCGTGCCGTTCGAGCCGACGGGTTGAGCACCCTCGTACGTACGTAGGTAGGTAGGTATGGACTACGCGCGGACGGCGCCCTTTCCCCGTACGTACGAGGAAAGGGCGCCGTCCTGAGCGGAGCCAGTGCGCCGATGCGCCGGTGCGCCGTGCCGCCCGCGGGGATCAGGCCGCGACAGCCGTGCCGCGCTTCGTGTCGGCGTCCGCGTCCTCGTCGGCCCTCTCGCTCGTGCCCCGCGAGGGGAACAGCCGGTCCAGGCCGAACGCGCCGGGGCCGGTGAAGACGAGGAGCAGCATCGACCAGCAGAAGATCGCGGCGGCCTCGCCGCCGTTCTCGATGGGCCAGAGGGCCTCCGGCTGGTGGACCTTGAAGTAGGCGTAGGCCATCGAGCCGGACGAGACGAACGCGGCGGCGCGGGTGCCGAGGCCCAGCAGGACCAGGGTGCCGCCGACGAGCTGGATGGCGGCCGCGTACCAGCCGGGCCAGGTGGCGACGGGGATGGTGCCGCCGCCCGGCGCGCCGCCGAGGACGCCGAAGAGCGAGGCGGCGCCGTGGCAGGCGAAGAGCAGGCCGATCACTGCGCGGAACAGGCCGAGGGCGTAGGGCTGGGCGCCGTTGAGGCGTCCGGTCATGGTGGGGCTCCTTCGGTTGGGGACGGTCACCGAGCGGAGGCCCAAGATTAGGAGAACCTAATTAGTACTTGCAAGTTCAACATTCGGTTATCCGGAGATTCCGCTTCCGCTCTCCACCGGGTTCGGGCGGCACCCCGGCGGCCCCGACGGCAGTGCGCAGCGCGGCCCGCGCCACCGCGTCCGCGTCCGACAGCGTGACCGAGTCGACGCCGGGCCTGGCACCGGCCGCGGTCACCCAGTGGACCCCCTCGGTGGGCACTCCGAACGCGAACCTCCGCGCCTGCGCCCGGCCGTGACGGTCCATCAGGCGGTAGGGGCGCGGAGTGACATCCACGCCTCCGGTTTCATAGCCGTCGACCACATGGGGGCGGCATCCGCCGTCCGCGAGGAGCCGTGCGAGGAGCGCGTCGGCGGTGCGGCGCACGTCCGGCTCGGGGAGCCGGGCCTCGATCAGCGTGGTCACCCTCACAGCGGAGCCCGGCACGTCGGGGGAGTGCGCGCGGAACGCCCCGCCCTCGGCGCGCACGGCCAGGCGCGGACCGAGCACCTCCAGGACGCCCGCCTCGATCAGTGCGGCCATCTCCTCGATGCGGCGACGCGGCGGGCCGATCGAGAGGAACGCGTTGAGCGGCGTGTACCAACGGTCCAGGTGGTCGCGGCGCGAGGTGCCGGACAGGCCGCCGTGGTCGACGATCCCGCGGAGCTCGTTGCGCAGGTCGCGCAGGACGTCGATCGCGGCCTTCAGCGGGCCCGCGACATTGCCGAGCGCGGCCTGCGCGGCGTCCTCGCGCAGCCGGTCGAGGAGCCAGGCGCGGTGGGCGTCGGGGGAGGCGAAGGGGCGGTCGGGGTGTGGGCGGGAGAGCCGGTCCCAGGACCAGCGGTCGGCGTCGGCGACATCGAACTCCGCCAGGACGAGGGCCTCTTGGGGGCTCCGGTGCTCCGTGGCGAGAAACCGCTCCCGGAAGCTGCTCGGGTCGCGGTGGCCCCGGTCGCCCCGGTCGCTCCGGCCGCGGTCGGCGTCGCCCGGCGCGCCGCCCCGGCTCGCGAGCAGCGCCGCGTAGTAGACCGTCTCCACCTCCTTCGCGATCAGCGGCCATATCTCGGCGAGGAAGTCGGGCGCCTCGCCGCTGTCCGCGCGCTTGCGGAAGCGGGCCACGGCGTCGGCGGTGAGGAGGGCGGGCTCGTGACGCCCGTACGGGCCCTTCGCGTTGTCGCCGCGCGCCTGGTACGGGATGCCGCGCCGCGACCCCGCGTACAGGCGCGGCTCGTGGCCCGAGGGCTCGTAGCGCAGGACGCCGTCGGGCGTGCGCAGGTACCGGCCGCCGCGGCCGCCGGTCAGCAGCGCCATGTGGTCGAAGAAGTTGAGACCGAGGCCGCGCAGCAGGACGCGCTCACCGGGGGCGATGACGGACAGGTCGAGGTCGGCGGGGTTGGCGGGCGGGAAGTGGCGCAGGCCGTACCGCGCGGCATGAGCCGTCAGGCGCACCTGTTCGTCGTCGCCGGCCGTCGGCAGGTGGCCCTGCGCCAGCACGACCGCGGCGAGCCCGGACAGTTCGACTCCGTCGTCCAGTGCGAGGGTCTGCAGCCCGTCGGGCGTCTCGCCGAGGCGTACGGCGCGTGCCGCGTGGACCTGGACGTGGACCGTGGCGGGGGCGCCGCGCACCGTTTCGGCGAAGACCCACTCCAGGTAGCGGCCGTAGCAGGCGCGGGTCGGGTAGTCGTCGGGCCCGAGCTCCGGTACGCGGCCGTCGGCGGCCCACTCGTACAGGCTCGGACCCGGGCGGATCGGGCCCGAGCAGTCGACGCTCGCGTCCGTGAAGAGGGTCACCTGCGAGGCGACGGTGTTCATCAGGAGCTCGCCGGACTGCGCCGTCCGCCAGACGCGGCCCGCGCCGGGCGGGTCGGGGTCGACGACATGGACCGTCAGGCGCGTCCCCGGCGGGAGGAGTTCACCCGCCGACGCACAGAGCCGTTCGAGCACGCTGGTGCCACGGGGGCCCGCGCCGACCAGGGCGAGGGCGGACGCGTCCGGGGCGGACCGGCGCGGCGCGGGTGGGAGCGGCGCGGATACAGGTGCGGACAAAAGCGTGGCTCCCGGGGCGTAGAGGGCGCTGGAAGAGGCAAGTCCGCCTCATCATGCCGTCGGACGCCCCGATGGCGAACCCCGTCCGGAGGATGCGCTTCCGGGTGTGGGGTGCGTCACGGGGGGTTGGTGTGGCCGGTGTGGACGCGGGGTGTGAAGCCTGTGCGGACGCCGTACAGGGGGTTACGTCGGGCTCGCGTACGGGGTGTACGTCGGGCTCGCGTACGGGGTGTACCTCGGGCTCGCTACGGGGTGAACACCCTGCCCGCCGCGCACGACGGCCGCGTCACCTCCGCCGTACCCCCGCCGATCGCGACGGCCGCGTCACCTCCGCCCTTCCCGCCGCCGCTCACGACAGCCGTAGCTCCTCCGCCGTCTCCAGGCGCACCGCGCCACCCCGCTCGGCCCGTGCCTGGTCGAGGCGGAGCCGGGACGAACGGCCGTGCAGCGTCAGCGTCATGAGCTGGTTGCCGAACCACGGCCCGCCCGTCCGGTCCCAGTCGATGCCCGCCTCCGTCACCCGGGCGTGCCGCGCGATCCGGCGGCCGAGGGCGCGCCCCACCCGGCTCCAGCCGAAGCGGAAGCCGAGTCTGATCGAGGCGGGGATCGAGTTGTGGACGGGGGAACAGGTCAGCTGCAGGACGCGGGCCTCGGGTCCGGCGCCCGCGGGCCAGCTCGGCTCGGCGATGTAGGCGTGGTGGACGTCGCCGGAGAGCACGCACACCGTCGCGGGGGCCCGCGGTCCCGTACCCGCCTCCCCGATCAGCTCGGTGAGCGCCTCGAAGGAGGCGGGGAAGGCGGCCCAGTGCTCCAGGTCCGCGCGCCTGCGCACGTTCTCGCCGAACCGGGCCCAGCGGCCGCCGCGCTCACCGCGGCACAGCGCGGCGTTCCACCCCTCGGCGTCGTGGATGAGGTGGGGGAGGAGCCAGGGCAGGGACGTGCCGATGAGGAGGTGGTCGTATCCGCCCGGGTCGGCGTGGACCTGCTCGCGCAGCCAGCGGGCCTCGTCGGGGTCGAGCATGGCGCGCTCGTCCTCCTCCAGGACGCGGGCCGCGCGGGTGTCGACCATCAGGAGCCGCACGCGCCCGAAGTCCCGTCGGTAGCTCCAGCGGACGGAGGCCGGGTCCGCGTCGGCCGCGGAGGCGAAGGCGCGCAGCGCGTCCGTGCCGTCGGGGGTCGCGCACACGGCGGCGTAGACCGCGTCGGTCGCCAGCTTCTCGGGCGGCAGATTGCCGAGGTGCTGATGGACCCAGTACGACATCAGGCCGCTCAGGACGCGCTCGCGCCACCAGGGCGTGGCCCGCATCTCGGCGAGCCAGGCGGCGCTGGTGTTCCAGTCATCCACCACGTCGTGATCGTCGAAGATCATGCAGCTGGGGACGGTGGAGAGGAGCCAGCGGACCTCCGGGTCGAGCCAGGACTCGTCGTAGAGGCGGGTGTACTCCTCGTAGTCCGCGACCTGGGCGCCCGGCGGCTCGGAGAGGTCGCGGCGGGAGGCGAGCCAGCGCTGGGTGGCCTGGGAGGTCTGGTCCGCGTACACCTGGTCGCCCAGGAGGACGAGGACGTCCGGGCGCTCGGCGTCCGGGGCGGCAGCGATGCGGGCGGCGAGGGTGTCCAGGGCGTCGGGGCCCACGGGGTCGGCCCCGTCGGAGGGCGGCGCGGCCCAGCGGCAGGAGCCGAAGGTGACGCGCAGCTCGGCGTCGGCCCCCGCGGGCGTGCGGATGGTGCTCGCGGGGAACGGCGCGTCGGGCAGCGGCCAGACGGCGGCCCGCGCGCCCTCGCCGAGCCACACCTCGTACGCCGTCGTCGTGCCCGGGGTCAGGCCGGTGACCGGCACGAGGGCGTAGTGGTGGCCCGCGATCTGGAAGGTGCGGGCCGCGCCGCGCGCGCCGTCCGCGCACCGCACCTCGGCGGTGCAGGGCCGGTCGGCCTCGACCCAGACGGTCGCCGTGGACCCGTCGACGTACCTCAGCAGTGGACCAAGGCGCAGGCGTGCCACAGGTGATCCCCCTCCTCCGTCGCCCCGTACGGTACGGAACGACGGAGGAGGGCGGGGTGGTTCCGGGATTTCCCGCGGGGGCCCGGGTACGCGGCCGCCTCGGGCTCAGCAGCCGTTGAGGATCGAGGACAGGGCGCTCTTCTCCTCGGAGTTCACGTTGAGCTTGTAGTGGTACTTCACGTCGACCCACATCCGGGCGTAGTAGCAGCGGTACGACGTGGTGGGCGGCAGCCACTCGGCCGGGTCCTTGTCGCCCTTGGCCTGGTTCACGTTGTCCGTGACGGCGATCAGCTGGGGCCGGGTCAGGTCGTTGGCGAACCCCTGGCGCTGCGCGGTGGTCCAGCCGCTCGCCCCGGACTTCCACGCCTCGGAGAGCGGCACGACGTGGTCGATGTCGAGGTCGGACGCGGCGGTCCAGGTGGCGCCGTCGTAGGCGGACTTCCAGGTCCCGGAGGTGGCGGCGCAACTGGAGTCCTGCTGGACGTCGGTGCCGTCGCGCTTGAGGACGACCTCGCGGGTGTTGCAGGCGCCGGACTGCGTGATCCAGTGCGGGAACTTGTCGCGGCTGTAGCCGTCGGAGGAGCCCTCGGCCTTGACGGTGAGGCCGCCCAGGTAGGTGCGGGCCGTGGCGGCGCTGACCGGTGCCGGGGGTGCGGCCTGGGCGGGGGCGCCGGTGAGGAGGGCGGTGGCGGACGCCAGGGCGAGGGCCGCGGCGGCGAAGGTGGAGCGGGGGTGTCGACGCGCGTAGACGACGGACATGTGAACTCCCTTGATGTGGGGGGTGGTTGGCCGGTGGGGCGGCCATGGTCGCGGAGCGGGGTTGCCGGTGGATGAGCAGTTGGTGACAGGGTCGCGTCAAATGGGTGCGGACTTCAATAGTTCTGGCGGTGTGTCATGTGCGGGGCATGTTCCGGAAGTTGGCTCCACGCGACCCACGTCACGCCATCGGGTGTTCCGTGTCGCGTCGGGGAGGGCCGAAAGGCCCTGGCTGGGGGCGGGCGGAGGTCGCGTACCATGGACGGCGCAGAAGGGGAGTAGCTCTTCGCCGGACCGTCGACATACTGCTCAGCTCGTCTGAGCCGGCGCCCGGAGGCAGGCCCTGTGGGGTAGGCCAGCGAGACCTTCGGCAAGCAGTGCCCGGCGTACGCATCCGCGTGCGTCCGGACGCCCACATCCGTGTGCGTCCATGTGCGCTGCCGTGCCGAGGTGTCGTACGCGAAGCGGTGGAACACTCTCGGTGGGGCAGTCCCGACCGATTGAGGAACCTTGATCAGCTTCAGCGTGATGGCGCTCGTCTTCGGCGTCGTCTTCCTGGCCGAGTTGCCCGACAAGACGGCACTGGCCGGACTCGTCCTCGGCACGCGCTACCGCGCCTCGTACGTCTTCGTCGGCGTGGCCGCCGCCTTCGCCGTCCATGTGGTGCTCGCCGTCGCGGCGGGCAGTGTCCTGACCCTGCTGCCCCAGCAGCTGGTCCACGCGCTGACGGGCGTCCTCTTCCTCGGCGGCGCCGCGATGCTGCTCCTCAAGGGCGGTGACGACGACGAAGAGGTCCGTCAGCCCGCGGACCAGAGCTTCTGGAAGGTCTCCGGGGCGGGCTTCATGCTCATCCTGGTCGCCGAGTTCGGCGATCTGACGCAGATCATGACCGCGAACATGGCGGCCCGCTACGACGACCCGCTCTCCGTCGGCCTCGGCGCGGTGCTCGCGCTGTGGGCGGTCGCGGGCCTGGGCATCGTCGGCGGAAAGGCGCTGATGAAGCGGGTACCGCTGGCGCTCATCACGAAGATCGCGGCGCTGCTGATGCTGGGGCTCGGGGTGTGGAGTCTGTACGAGGCGATCGCCTGAGCCGGGGGTGGGGGCGAGGGCAGGGGCGGTTCGCGGTCTGCGGGTCTGCGGGTCCGTGGATCCGTGGATCCGTGGGTCTGCGGGGCTGACGTCGACCTCGCGCCCATTGCCACGATGTGCCGCGACGTCGGATCCGGATGCGAAACTGGTCCTTTTTGGGGTGCATGGGCGGTGTGACCTGCGGCGTTGGCTTTTGCCGCCTTCGTTTTGTACCGTGCAGGAACAAAGTGGCTCCGCCCGTACTCCCTGACCGGCGGGCGGGGCTGCCTTGATCTTCCGCTGCCGCCGCGCTCTGGAGCTCCCCGATGACGGCCACGACCGCCGACCCTGTCGCACCCGTTCTGACCGCCGGGGCCGTACTCCTCGACATGGACGGCACCCTCGTCAACTCGGACGCCGTCGTCGAGCGCTGCTGGCGGCGCTGGGCCGAGCGGCACGGGCTCGACTTCGACGAGGTCATCAAGGTCGCCCACGGGCGGCAGGGCTACGCGTCCATGGCGATACTCCTGCCGGACCGCCCCGTCGCCGAGAACCACGCGGAGAACCGCGAGATGCTCGCCGCCGAGACCTCCGACATGGAGGGCGTCGTGCCGGTGCCGGGCGCGCCCGCGTTCCTGGCGTCCCTGGCCGACCAGCGCCTGCCGCACGCGCTCGTGACCTCCGCCGACGTACCCCTGTCCACCGGCCGGATGGCCGCGGCCGGGCTCGCGCTGCCGGACGTGCGGGTGACCGCGGAGAGCGTGGGCGCCAGCAAGCCGGACCCCGAGGGATTCCTCAAGGGGGCGGCGGCGCTCGGCTTCGAGCCTGCGGACTGCGTGGTCTTCGAGGACTCCGAGGCCGGAATCCTCGCGGGCCGGGCGGCCGGTATGAGGGTCGTGGGTGTGGGCCCCCGGGCCGCCGAGTTCGGTCCCACCGTGCACGTCGAGGACCTGACCCAGGTGCGGGTCGCCGACGCGGGTGACGGGACGATCCGCCTGACGTTCGGCTGATCGCCGAGGGCAGCGCTTCGCACGGTCGGCGGGACGCGTCGGCCGCAGGTCAGGGCTGACAGCTGACGGCGGTCTCCCGTACCACCCGCGACAGCTTCTCGGGGTTGCGTACGTGGTAGGCGCCGGTGACCCGGCCGCTCTCCACCCGTACGGCGAGCACGCCGTCGATCCCCCCTCGATCCCCCCTCGATCCGGATGAGCAGCGCCGTACCGCCATTGATCTGCACGGGCTCGAACGTCCTCCTGCCGCCGAGCTTCCACCTGCCGCCCGCCAGCGGTCGGGCCAGTGCCCGCCGGGGCCCGCCGGGGCATCGAGGTCGTCGCGGTCGACGGCTCCGGCCTGCCCGATGCGGGGATCGAGGCGGTCGGCGGGTTTCTGCCCGGCCGCACGCGAAGCTCGCGGGGGCCCTCGTTCCGGGAGTGGCTCGAAGCCCAGCCTTGAGGCGGGGGGCCCGGCAGGCGGTAGCCCTGTCCCTGGGCCGGCCCCTGTCCCTGGGCCAGCCCCTGTCTGTGTCCGGGTACGCCCTCGGCTGCGGTTGCGTGCGCGCCGTGTGCGAAGGCGCAGCTCGGGCGCCGTTCCGATCAGGTGCGTCAACCCGATATCCTCGCCGAGGAGTTGGGACGAAGCTCCGTGACCACACCGGCATCCGTCCCGCCTGCTCCCGCACTCGTGGCCGATGCCGACCGGATGTCCAGCGGACCGCTGGAGCCGCAACGCCGACACCACGGCTCCAGCTCGGTCCTCCCTGGGGGAGATCTCCCGCGGTCCCCCACGGAGGACACCGCGTGAGGGGCTGACGAGGGCAGCCTCACTCCTCACGCCCAGGCGGCCGCCGCCACCCGAATGGGCGGTGGTCGCCGTGGCGGCGGGGCGTGGGACGCGCGGGTTCTCAGGGTTCCCTGGTCTCCGACTCCAGGCTGCGGCGCGTCTGGCGGCCGTACTCGCCCGGGGCGTCGTCCCGCAGACCGCGGGCCCACTGGTAGCGGGTGACCGCGTCCGTGACCTGTGACGTGTAGATGCCGTCGCGCTCGCCGATGTACAGATACAGCTGCGTGAGCCGGGCCTGCAGCTCCGCGACCTGGGGTCCCTTGTCGCCCTCCCGCAAGGTCGGGTCGCTCGTCCTGCGGGGTGGCGGCGGCGGGGAGGTACCGACCGACCCCGTGGCGCGCGCCGTCGACGGCGGCGGTGCGGAGGAGGACGGCGGCTGGGAGCGCGCGGGCGCGGAACGCGAGGGCTTCGCGCTCGGCGGGGCGGAGGGCACGCGCGACGGGGACTCGGACGGCCTCGCACGCGACGGCGCGGGCTTCGTCGGGTCCGCGCGCACCGGTGCGGACATCGGGTCGCCCGGCAGGGCACGGTCCCGGGTCGGCCGGTCCGTGGCGGAGGAGAGGAGGCCGATGGCGAAGACGGTGGCAGCGGCCGCGGCGGCGACGGCGCCCGCCGCCCCGACCAGCAGCGTGACGCGGCGCTTGCGGGCGGGTGGGTTGTGCGGGGGCGCCGGGAGCGCCGGGGGCGCGGTGCGCTCGGGGGCGGGCTCGGCTGGGGGCCTGGGCGGCCGGGCTGACGGGGGTGCGATCTCCGACGGGAGCCGGGCCGGGGCGGAATGGTCGGGGTCCGGCAGCGATACGTAGGGACGTATCCGCAGCGGATCGTAGTCCTCCGCGGCGGCGGCCTCGGCCGACCGGGTCCGCGTGCGGGTGCGGTGGGCTGCGTCGGCGTCGGCCGAGGAGACCGCGCTCGCAGCCGAGGTGGTCGACGTCGTGCCGGTCGTTCCGGTCCGACCGCTTGAGCCGGTCCGACCGACCCCACCCCGTTCTCGTCCCTCACGTCCTTCGTTCTCCTCGGTCACCGGCCGTCCTCCCCTCAGCTGTCCCGCCCGCCCCGAGAGCTTCAGTGATTATGCCGACCCACGGTGGCGCGGAGCCCTGCTTCAACAGGCCATAACCCGTGACACGGACCAGGATGGAGAGAGGAAAGGGCGAGGGGAGAGCTGCCTCGGGACCCCTGGAGGTGTCCATGACGCAAGATGTCGGCGCACGCCCCGCGGGACAGGGGCCGGAGCCCGCCCCGAGCCGGGGCGGCAACGGGCACCCGCCCGGCGGCGTACTCGTCTCCATCGGCGCGTTGCTGCTCGGCATGCTGCTCGCCGCCCTCGACCAGACCATCGTGTCCACCGCGCTGCCGACGATCGTCAGCGAACTGGGCGGCATGGACCATCTGTCCTGGGTCGTCACCGCGTACATGCTGGCCGCGACCGCCGCCACCCCGCTGTGGGGCAAGCTCGGCGACCAGTACGGCCGCAAGAAGCTGTTCCAGACCGCGATCGTGCTCTTCCTGGTCGGCTCGGCGCTGTGCGGCATGGCGCAGAACATGCCGCAGCTCATCGGCTTCCGCGCGCTGCAGGGACTCGGCGGCGGCGGCCTTATGGTGCTGTCCATGGCGATCGTCGGGGACATCGTGTCGCCGCGCGAACGCGGCAAGTACCAGGGCCTGTTCGGCGCGGTCTTCGGCGCGACCAGCGTCCTCGGCCCGCTTCTCGGCGGTCTCTTCACCGAGCATCTCAGCTGGCGCTGGGTCTTCTACGTCAACCTGCCGATCGGCGTGATCGCCCTGCTGGTCATCGCCACCACGCTGCACATTCCGGTGCGCGCCACCCGGCACACCATCGACTACCTCGGCACGTTCCTCATCGCGTCCGTCGCCACCTGCCTGGTCCTGGTCGCCTCGCTCGGCGGCACCACGTGGGCCTGGGGCTCGCCGGGGATCATCGGGCTCGCGGTGCTCGGCGTGGTCCTCGCGGCGGTCTTCGTGGCGGTGGAGCGCAGGGCCGTCGAGCCGGTGCTCCCGCTGAAACTGTTCCGCATCCGTACGTTCACGCTCTCCGCGGTCATCAGCTTCGTCGTGGGCTTCGCGATGTTCGGGGCGATGACGTATCTGCCGACGTTCCTCCAGGTCGTGCAGGGGGTCACGCCGACCATGTCGGGCGTGCACATGCTGCCCATGGTGGCCGGGATGCTCCTGTCCACCACCGCGTCCGGCCAGATCGTCAGCCGTACCGGGCGCTGGAAGGTCTTCCCCGTCGCGGGCACGGCCGTCACCACGATCGGCCTGCTCCTCCTCCACCAGCTGGACGAACACAGCGGCACCGGCGAGATGAGCGCGTACTTCTTCGTCTTCGGCCTGGGCCTCGGCCTGGTCATGCAGGTGCTCGTCCTCATCGTGCAGAACGCGGTGAGCTACGAGGACCTGGGCGTCGCGACGTCGGGCGCGACCTTCTTCCGGTCGATCGGCGCCTCCTTCGGCGTCGCGATCTTCGGCACGATCTTCACCAACCGGCTCGGCGACAAGCTCACCGACGCCCTCGCCGGGCAGCAGCTGCCGCCCGGCCTGAGCGTGGGCACCCTGGAGGCCGACCCGCGCGGCATCGCGCGACTCCCCGCCGAGCTGCGGCCCAGCGCCCTGCACGCGTACGCCTCGTCGATCACGGACGTCTTCCTGTACGCGGCGCCGGTCGCCCTGGCCGCCTTCGTCCTCGCCTGGTTCCTGCGCGAGGACAAGCTGCGCGTCTCGGTGACGGCGCCCGATCCGACGCAGACACTGGCCAGCAACCCCGTGGAGCGTTCGTCGCACGACGAGTGCGCGCGGGCGCTCTCGGTGCTCGGGACGCGCGAGGGCCGGCGTGCGATCTACGTGACGATCACCGAGCGGGCCGGGTACGACCTGCTGCCCGCGGCGAGCTGGCTGCTCCTGCGCATCGCCCGGCACGGTTCCGTGGAGCCCGGCGTGCTCGCCGAGCGCACCACGGTCCCGCTGACCGTCATCACGGCGGCCGCCCGGCAGGTCGAGGAGCGGCGCCTGGCGGTACGGCGCGGCCTGGAGATGGTTCTGACCGAGCGCGGGCGCGAGGTCGCGGCCGATCTCGCCAAGGCCCGCGAGGCCTCCCTGTCGGAGTTGCTCGGCGACTGGTGGAGCCCCGACCGGCCGACGGACCTGACCCAGCTGGTCGAGGAGCTCAGCTCCGAGCTGTGCGGTTCTGAGTCGGAGCGGCCGCACAACGGCGCGACGGTGGTGCGGGCGGCCTGAACCGGGCGCCTCGCGGTCGGCTCAGCCCCGGGTGAGCTGCTTCGCGTACCAGTGCTCGGCGTACGGCCGTTCCGTGAGCGGCCCGGTCTCCTCGTACCCGTGCCGGGAGTACAGCGTGCGGGCCTCCACCAGGTCGGTACGGGTGTCGAGGACGATGCGCCCGGCCCCCAGCCCGCGGGCCGCGTCCTCGGCGGCCGCGAGGAGGCGGGGCGCGGCGCCCCTGCCGCGCATGTCCTCGCGCACGAAGACCCGCTTGAGCTCGGCGGTCTCCGCGTCGAGCAGCCGCACCCCCGCCGTCCCGACGGGCTCGCCCCCGCACCACGCGACCAGCAACACCCCGCCCGGCGCCGCGAGATCGGCCCCCGTCTCCGCCGCGACCTCGCGCTCCAGCTCCACCGGGTCGGTGACGTGCCCTTCGCGAAGCAGATACCAACGGTCGCTGACCTCGGTGTAATACGCACGCCAGAGCGCGGCCGCGACGGGCGAGTCGTACGGCTCGGGGGTGACGGTCCAGTCGGCGGTGGGAGTGGGAGTGGGGATGGCGGAGGCGGTGTCGGTCATGGCGCCATTCTGGGCTCGTACAGCCGCCGTCCGGCAAGGGAATTAGCGCCGGGCAGTGGGTCGAGCGTCGAGCACGTGGCTGTGCCCTCGCACCCGGCTCCGGGTGCGAGGGCACATCACAGGGCACAGCACAGTCGGCCGAAGGCCAGGTGAAGCCGTGTCACTCGCCCTTGGGCGCCGCCTGCTGCACGACCTCGAAGGACCACACCGAGGAGCCGCTGGCGGCGGGCTTGGGGCGCTCGCCGCCTCCCTCACCGCCGCCCTGGTGCGCGGCCTTCATCGGGCCCTCCATCCACGCCTGGAACGACTCCTCGTCGCGCCAGCGGGTGTAGACGAGGTACTGATCCGTCCCTTCCACGGGGCGCAGGAGTTCGAACCACTCGAAGCCGTCCGAGTTCTCGACCGCGCCCGCGCGGGAGGCGAAGCGCTTTTCCAGGATTTCGCGCTGTTCGTCGGGGACGGTGAGGGCGTTGATCTTCACGATGCTCATGGCGCCATCCTGCCGCACGCGGGCGTCGGGACGGCGTGAGCCCCGGGGGCCGGCCCCCGGGGCTCACGAGCGGGTGGTGCTCACAGGCACCTCACAGGTGCCTCACAGGCACCTCACAGACGCAGCAGGCGTTCGGCCGTCTCGCGGTAGTCGCGCAGGGCGAGGCGGAGCTGTTCCGTGTCACCGGCGGGGGGTTCGGCGGGCGGGGCGGCGCCCTCGGAGGGCGGGAGCGCGCCGGGGGTGCCTTCGGCCGGGAGGGTCTCCCAGCTCGTGCGCAGGGTGCGGCGGCGTTCGGTGAGGGTGCGCGTCAGGTCGGCGATCGCCTCCTCCAGGACGCTGTCGGCGTTCTCGACGGCCGTCCGGGGGTTGTCGACGAAGCCGTTGACGGCGTTCTGGAGGCGCAGCGTCAGCTTGTCGCGCGCGTCGGGCGGATAGAGAGCGGACGCCTCAGCCATGCTGAACTCCCTTGTGGGTGATGCCGGTCGAGCGCTTGTGGGTGTCGTGCCGGTCGGTGTGGGCGGCGCCGGTGTCGGACCGCTGCTCCGCGACGAGGGCGTCGAAGAGCGCCCGCGCCTCGATCATGGCCGCGCGCATCTCCTCGGTGCCGGCCGCCGTGTCGGCCTCGGTGCCGGAAAGGGTGCCGCCCAGCGTGCCGGTCCTGCCCTCCTCGGGGCCCGTCGTACCGAGGGCTGCACGGTGCACCTTGCGGTAGCCGTGGACGTGGTGGGCGTGGTGCACGGAGAGTGCCTCGACCTGGTCCTCGTAGTGGCCCGCGTCCGGGAAGCCGCGGGCGCCTGCCAGTTCGGCGATCAGCCGGTCGGCATCGGTCACCGCGTCACGGGGGGAGTCGACGAAGCGCTCCTGGGCGACGGTCCAGCGGGCCGCGTACTGCTCGCGCGCGGCGGGCTCCAACGGGCGTATGCGCAGGGAACCGTGGCGCTTCACACGCTCGCCGAGGTCGCGTTCGGCGGCCTTCGTGTCACCGTCGTGCCGGGCGACCGCGCGGTCGTACTCGGGCCCGAAGCGGCGCCGGAGTCCGCGGCCGCCGCCCGCGCCCCGCTTGCTGCGCACCACGGCGACGGCACCGACGACGATGACGGCGACGACGACCACGATCAGAGCGATGATCAGGACTGTGGACATGAGTGGGTGCCTTCTCGCTCGGGGATCGGCCTCGGGCGCGAGACCCGGTGGGCCTCGGCACCCGTACCCCGGAACGAGTTGCCCGGAATCGGCCCGCCAAACGGGCCGGGCGGCGCTCCCCCTAGAGGTGGCGTGCCCGCCAGTCGCGGGCCATCTGCTCAGTCATGGGGTCATTGTCCCAGGAGACCGTGCGCCCCACCCGGGCGGGCACTTAGGATGCGGCAGCGCGCGACACCCCAACGGCGCCCGTAGCGCCGCGAGTTGAAGGAGCGTACCCACGTGCTGGAGCTGACCATGGTCGCGGTGTCCGGGGCGGACGCGGGTGCGGGTGCCACCGCAGGCATGCTCATGGCGGAGGCGCCGAGTCGGCCGGGCGCCGTGCTGCGCGTCGGGCGCGACCGCAACGTGTGCCGCCTGGTGACCCCCGACGACTGGCTCTTCGTCTCCCGTACGCACCTGGAGTTCCGCTGCGGACCCGACGGTTCGTGGTCCGTCAGCTGGCTGCGCGGCTCGAGCCCCGACCCGGCGTCCGAGGTGCGGCTGGTCTCCGAGGGGGCGGCGCGGTTCCTCACGTACGGAGGGACGGCGCCGCTCGCCCGGGGCGGCTCCGGCGAGCTCGTCATCAAGGACAGGTCGGGGCCGCGCAGCGTGAACGTCGGTTATTTTCACGAGGGTTGAGGGTTGAGGGAGCAGGGGGCTGGTAGTGGGGAGCGTGCGGTTCGGTCAGGGGAGTACGCGGGCCAGCGCGAAGCCGTCGTACCCCTTGATGCCCACCGTCTGCACCGCCGTGGCGCTCAACTTGGGGTGCTCCGCCATGAGTTCCAGCGCGGCGCGGGTGCCGAGCACGCTCGGGTCGGTGCTGCCGGCGTCCGTGACGGCGCCGCTCCGTACGACGTTGTCGAGGACGATCAGGCTGCCGGGGCGGGTGAGTTCGATCGCCCACTCCAGGTAGTGCCGGTTGTTGGCCTTGTCGGCGTCGATGAAGACCAGGTCGAAGGGATCGGGGCCGGCCGCGTGCTCGGCGCCGAGTGCGGTGAGCGAGTCCAGTGCCGGGCCGACGCGGACCTCGACGGTCTTGTCGAGCCCGGCACGGGCGAGGTTGCCGCGGGCCACTTCGGCGTGTTCCGGGCTGAATTCGAGGGTGATGAGGCGGCCGTCGGCGGGCAGGGCCCGGGCCAGCCAGATGGTGCTATAGCCGCCGAGGGTGCCGATCTCCAGGATGCGGCGGGCGCCCTGGAGCTGGGCGAGGAGGTGGAGCAGCTTGCCTTGGTTGGGGGCGACGTTGATGTGCGGCAGGCCGGCCGCGTCGCTGTCGCGCAGGGCGGCGGCGAGGGCCTCGTCGGCCGGGGCGAGGAGGTCGGTGAAGTAGTGGTCGACGGAGTTCCACTGCTGCTGGTTCATGCGGCTGGCACGTTCCCTTCGACTGTCTAGTTAGGCTCGCTAAGAAGTCTACGGGGGGTGCGGTGAATTGTCAGTGGCGGCCGCCCCTCGCGCGTGGCTCGGTTCTCGGGGCGCCGCCCCGGACCCCGCTCCTCGAACGCCCGAGGGGCTGGACCGCCACGCCCGGCCTTGAGCCCGTCCGGCGTTCGCGGACGAGCCTGGCGCGGCAGGCTCTCAGCCGTTCCGGCGCAGAGCCATCGCCTCCGCCTCGGTCTCCACCGCCGGAGGCGACCCCGGCAGGGGCCTGCGCGCCGATTCCGTCAGGTACCAGACGGCGATTCCGCCGATCACGGCCGCCGCCATCATGTAGTACGCGGGCATCATCTTGTCGCCCGTCGCGCCGATCAGCGCCGTCACGACCAGCGGTGTCGTACCGCCGAAGACCGAGACGGAGATGTTGAAACCGATGGAGAGGGAGCCGTAGCGGACCTTCGTCGGGAAGAGGGCGGGGAGCGTCGACGGCATCGAGGCCGTGAAGCAGACCAGGAGCAGGCCGAGCGCGCCGAGGCCGAGCGCGATCGCCCACAGCGAGCCCTCGCGGATGAGGAGCAGGGCGGGGATCGAGAGCGCGAGGAAGCCGGCGCAGCCCGCGGCGATCACCGGGCGGCGGCCCACCCGGTCCGTGAGCGCGCCCATGAACGGCTGGACGCACATCATCAGCGCCATGACGGCCAGGATGACCAGGAGGCCGTGCGTCTCGTCGTACTTCAGCTCGCTGGTCAGGTAGCTGGGCATGTACGAGAGCAGCATGTAGTCCGTGACGTTGAAGACCAGGACCAGGCCCATGCACAGGAGGAGGGCCTTCCACTGGCCCGTGACCATGTCGCGCAGGCGCACCTTCGCGCGGGACTGCTCGTCCTTGTGGGCCTTCTCCAGCTCGGCGGCGAACGCCGGGGTCTCCTCCAGCTTCATCCGCAGGTAGAGGCCGATGAGGCCCATCGGACCGGCGATCAGGAACGGGATGCGCCAGCCCCAGGAGAGCAGGTCGTCCGTGGACAGCAGGGCCGTCATCAGGGTGACGAGGCCCGCGCCGCCGATGTATCCGGCGAGCGTGCCGAACTCCAGCCAGCTGCCGAGGAAGCCGCGCTTCTTGTCGGGCGCGTACTCGGCGATGAAGGTGGAGGCGCCCGCGTACTCGCCGCCGGTGGAGAAGCCCTGCACCAGGCGGGCGAGGAGGAGCAGGACGGGGGCCCAGACGCCGATGGCCGCGTACGACGGGATCAGGCCGATCGCGAACGTGCCCGCCGCCATCATGATCATGGTGAGCGCGAGGACCTTCTGGCGTCCGACGCGGTCGCCGAGCGGGCCGAAGACCATGCCGCCGAGCGGCCGGATCAGGAAGGCCGCGGCGAAGGCGCCGAAGGTGGAGAGCAGCTGGGCCGTCGGGTTGCCCGAGGGGAAGAAGACCTTGCCGAGCGTCACGGCGATGTAGCTGTAGACGCCGAAGTCGAACCACTCCATCGCGTTGCCGAGGGCGGCCGCCTTCACCGCGCGCTTCACCATCGCGGGGTCGGTGACGGTGACGTCCCCGGCGGCTTTCCCGCCCGCCCCCGGATTGCGTCCGGCCGAGGGCAGCGGTCCTTTCGAAGGCCCGGGCTTCCGTAGTGCGACGGGTGTGGCGCTCGCCAAGGGTTCGCTCGCCTGCTCTCGATCGACGACAAGGACGAGGCCGCGCCCGGAAACCGGGGCGGCCCGAAAAGCGACCATAGGTGCAGGGGGCATCATTACGGACGGTGTCCGATCGGCCGCACTGCGCGCGGAAACCGCTTCTGTCCAGGTCAAACGGTGTTTCCGCAGGCAGTGGGGATAAGGCGCCTTTGTGATCTATGTCGCTGCTCCGGCCGGGAACCGCGCGCCGGGGGCCGAGCAGTCATCCTGGGGTTGGGGACCCGCCGCTCCGGCAGGGGCACCCCGGTGGCGGACCGAGGCCGGGAGGCCGATAGAAATCGATGTGGCTGCCAGGTGAAACGGTGGTTGCGTGCGTCTCACAACAGGGCGCGGAACTCTACGGGCCGTACACCGGCCCTTCAAAGACAGGGGCCGCACACATGACGGACGGGGCAGGAGGGCCGACGGCGCGTGGCGAACGTTGAGCACAGGGGACCGGGCAATGCCTTGCGGGCCGGACAGGCGGACGACCCCGAGGCGCGCATCGGCGCGGCCAGGGTCGGCCTCTGGCTGATCGCCGCCGTCCTGGCCGTCCGGCAGGTCGCCGACGTCCTGCGCACCCCCAAGGGCGAGCGGTTCACCGATCTGGACGCCTGGATCGGTCCCGAGGGCGTCCTGCACGTCAACGGCTCCTTCTACGACGCCGACAAGTTCACCGGGCCGCCCTTCGCGGGCCTCGTCCTCAAGCCGCTCGCGCGCGCGGGCGAGCAGGCGCTCGGCTGGGCCTGGACGTTCGGCACGCTCGGCCTCGTCGTCGTGCTCGGCCTGGTCGCGGCCCGCGCCCTGCCGCAGCCCGTCACCCGGCGCACCTCGCTGCTTGCCGCCCCCGTCGCGATCAGCCTGCTCATCCTGTCGCTGCCGGTGCGCAACACCCTGCACCTCGGCCAGACCAGCATCCTGCCGGTCCTGCTCGTCCTGCTCGGCCTCTTCACGGTCCGCGGCGAACGGGCCGGCGGCGTCCTGGTCGGCATCGGCGTGGCCCTGCAGCCCACCATGCTGCTCTTCGCCGGACTGCTCTGGTTCACCGGCCGCAAGAAGGCCGCCGCGTCCACCGGCGCGGCCTTCGCCGTCTGCACCGCCCTCACCTGGGCGGCGATGCCGCACGACTCGTGGACGTACTGGATCCACCACTTCGCGGGCGCGGGCCTGGGCACGGACCCGGACGCCACCGCCAACCAGTCGCTGCACGGCATGCTGCTCCGCTTCGGCCTGGAGGGCCCCCTGGAGTCGGGGCTCTTCATCGCCCTGAGCCTGGCCCTCGTCTACGTGGGGCTGCGCCGCGCCGTGCGGTACGCGAAGGACGGGCAGCTGCTGCTCGCCGTCGCGATCACCGGCTGTGTCGTGGTCGCGGTGTCGTCGACGACCTGGCAGCACCAGCTCCTGTGGGTGCTCTTCGCGGTGGTCGGCCGGGTCGGCAAGCGCCGCTCCGACCGCTACATGTGGCCGGTGGCCGTCGTCCTCGTGTCGACGCTGCCCGCCAAGATGATGCTGCCGAACATGCCGGTCACCGAGCCGATCCGCGACAACGTCGTGCTGCTCGCGGCGCTCGCCGCGGCCACCGTCGTGCCGTTCCTGTCCCGGTCGCACCCGCAGTACGGCGGCCCCATCCCCACGGACTACGCCGAGCCCGTCCCGGCCCGCTGGAGCCGGGTGCCGCTGGTGCCGTTCTGGCGGCGCGTCCTGACCCGCCCGAACCTCCTGCTCGAACTGCTCCTGATCCGCGTCGGCTACTCCGCGTACCAGCAGGTCAGGCTCGCGGCGACGGGCGGCACGATCTCCGGCGGCCGGGCCACCGCCGAGCAGCACGGCGAGCAGGTCCACTCGGTCGAGCAGTTCCTGCACATCGACATCGAGCACTGGTTCAACCACCTGGCGGCGCGCACCGACTGGCTCCAGGACTTCTTCAACTTCTACTACACGTCGTTCCACTTCGTGGTGCCGCTGTCCGTCCTCGGCGTCCTGTACGTCCGCAGGCCCGCCGACTACCGCTGGGCGCGCTCCGCGCTCGGCTTCGCGACGGTCCTCGCGCTCATCGGCTTCTGGGCCTACCCGCTCGCCCCGCCGCGGCTGATGCCGGACCTCGGCTTCATCGACACCGTGCACGGCGTGCAGGACTTCACACAGCCGGACTACGGCACGCTGACCCAGCTCACCAACCAGTACGCGGCGATGCCCTCGCTGCACTTCGGCTGGTCCCTGTGGTGCGGTCTGGTCATCGCGGTCGTCGCGCCCAGGTGGTGGATGAAGGCGCTCGGCCTGGTCCACCCGTTCTTCACGGTCTCCGCGATCGTGGGCACCGGCAACCACTGGGTGCTCGACGCGGTGGGCGGCGCGGCCGTGGTGGGCGCGGGCTTCGGGCTGACCTACCTGCTCTCGGGGCCCCGGGTGCGCCGACCGATGCGGGTGGCCACGGGCGCGGAGCCGGTCGTCGGCCCGTCCGAGCCGGTCGGCGATACGCCGAAGTCCCTCACTGGCACGTCGAAGGACGGCCCGACGAGCGACCGTACCCGGAGCTGATCTCGTAGGTGCCGGGCGCGGGCACCGACAGGCGGGTGAACTCGCCGTGCCGCTTCAGGCAGGCGCCCTCCGCCCGCAGCCACGGCGAGTACACCAGGCGCAGCGTCACCGAGCCCCGCTTGGGCACCCGCACCACCACGTTCGACCCGGTGGAGCGCACGACGGCGGCGGGCTCGGAGACCAGCGGCACCGGGTTCTTCACCCGGAAGATCTGCCAGTGCGCGTCGCTCCACACCGGTTCGAGCCACTTCGGGCCGCTCGCCACCAGCTCCGCCTCGTCCTCGGCGAAGCCGTCCGGCTTGCCCGAGGGCAGCACCACGTACCCGACGGCCCACTTGTCGAGCCACTTGCGGTAGCTGGCCCCCGAGAACGAGCCGTCGTAGAAGAGCCGGCCGCGCTCGATGTCGAGCTGGCGGTTCCAGCCGCGCGCCATGTTCACGTACGGGGCAAGGGCGGTGGCCTCGCGGTGGTTGCGGGTCGGGACGACCTCGACGCGGGTGCGGTTGGCCTCCAGACGCTCCAGTTCGCGCACCACGCCCTGGGTGTCGACCGCCCACTTCGGCACCTTCGTCGAGACCGCGAGGTCGTCGACGGTCTTCTGCGTCACCCAGGCGGAGGAGAGCACGAGCGCCACGGTCAGCGCGATCCTGGGCGCCCGGGACAGGCCGGGGACGAGCAGGGCGGCGAGCAGCAGGGCGGGGCCCACCAGCTCCGCGAGCCGTTCGACGTTGGTGCCGATCGGGGACGGGATGAGATACGTGAGGACGGTCCCGACCGCGTAGACGCCGGCGCCCCACCGCAGCACCCGCCACCGGCGCGGCCCCGCCAGGATGAGGGCCAGGCTGAACAGCACGGGCGGGAAGATCCGGTCGAAGGGCATCAGGTGCTCGCCGGTGAACGGGAAGAGCACCGTGGTGACCGCCACGACCACGGCCGGGGGCAGGATCAGCGCCGCCGACCGCACCCAGTCGCGTACGAAGAAGTAGCCCGCGCCCGCCACGACGAGGAAGAGCCCGGCGACCGGGGAGCCCATGGTGGCGAGCACCGCGCACACCACCGCGACGACCACCCGCCGCTGCCCCACCAGGGCCAGACAGGCCGCGAGGCCGAACGCGAGGCCGAGCGCGAACGTCGTGCGTCCGGAGGCCACGTTGCACCAGATGGCGAGGGAGGCGAGGACCGCGGGCCAGAGCGGTCTTCGGATGCCGGTGCGCTCGATCAGGGCGGCGACCAGCCAGGCGCCCGCGACCCCGGAGAGCACCGTCACGGTCCGCACGCCGAGGGCGGCCATCAGGTACGGCGAGATCAGGCTGTAGTTGGCGGTGTGCATGCCGCCGTACCAGAAGAGGTTGTACGCGGCCGTGCCGTGCTCGGAGGCGAACCTGGCCCAGGCCTCCTGCGCCGCGAGGTCGCCGCCGCCGGTGGCGAGGAACGCCACCCAGACGGCGTAGAGCGGGAGGGTGGGGACGGTGGCGAGCAGCGGCACGCGATGGCGCCGCAGGAAGGGGCGGAGGGGAGAGTTCCGGCCGGTGGACGCACTGCCGGGCGGGGAGAGCGAGACATCGGCAGAGACCACGGCCACCGTTTCCGTTCGAGTCCTGGGGAGGCAAGGTTCACTTCTCAGGACGCTTCGTGCAACGGAAACGTTGGTTCAGTAAACGTGATTGACCTGATAGGTCGCCTTGCCGTGCCCCATCGGCCCAGGGGGTGCGCCGCGGGCGGCCGACCGGCTCGGGCCGCTCCGGGGGAGGCAGGGGCGGGGGCGTGGGAAAGGCGCCCCTGCCTCCCTGGAGGCGGGTCAGCAGGTGCTGACCTGCAGCTCCTTGACGCCGTTGAGCCAGGCGGAGCGGAGCCGGCGCGGGTCGCCGGTCAGGTGCAGGCCGGGCATGGCGTCGGCGATCGCGTTGAAGATCAGGTTGATCTCCAGGACCGCGAGGGACTTGCCGAGGCAGAAGTGCGGGCCGCCGCCGCCGAAGCCGAGGTGCGGGTTCGGGTCGCGGGTGATGTCGAACTTCTCCGGCGATTCGAACACGTCGGGGTCGTGGTTGGCCGAGGAGTAGAAGATGCCGACCCGGTCGCCCTTCTTGATCCGCGCGCCGCCGAGCTCGGTGTCCTGGGTGGCCGTGCGCTGGAAGGAGACCACCGGTGTCGCCCACCGCACGATCTCCTCGGCGGTCGTCGCGGGGCGCTCGCGCTTGTAGAGCTCCCACTGGTCCGGATGGGTGAGGAAGGCGTGCATGCCGTGGGTGATCGCGTTGCGGGTGGTCTCGTTGCCCGCGACCGCGAGCAGGATCACGAAGAAGCCGAACTCGTCGCCGGAGAGGTTGCCCTCGTTCTCGGCCGCCACCAGCTGGCTGACGATGTCCTTGGCGGGGCACTCCTTGCGGGCGGCGGCGAGGTTCATCGCGTAGGAGACGATCTCCATCGCGGCCTCGGCCCCGACCTCCTCGGTGATGGCGTACTCCGGGTCGTCGTACGCCGCCATCTTGTTGGACCAGTCGAAGATCTTGGAGCGGTCCGCCTGGGGGACGCCGATCAGTTCGGCGATGGCCTGCAGGGGCAGCTCGACGGCGACGTTCGTGACGAAGTCGAAGGAGCCGTCGGCGCCCGCGTTGGCGAGGGCTGTCCCGACGATGGAGGCGGCGCGGGTGCGCAGCGCGTCCTCCAGGGAGCGGATGGCGCGCGGGGTGAAGCCGCGCTGCACGATCTGGCGGACCCGGGTGTGCTCGGGCGGGTCCATGTTCAGCATGATCATTTTCTGGACTTCGATCTGATCCCGGGTGATCGTCTCGTTGAAGCGGATGATCGCGGTGTTCAGATTGGAGGAGTACAACTCGGGGTGCGTGGAAACGTACTTGACGTCCTCGTGCCGCGTGACGGCCCAGTAGCCCGCGTCGTCGTAACCGGAGATCCGCGGCGGCTGGTCGACCCAGCGCACCGGTTGCGTCCGGCGCAGCTGGGCGAACTCCGGCAGGGGCACGCGGTCTTGGAGCAGGTCGGGGTCGGTGAAGTCGAACCCGTCGGGCAGCGCTGGACAGGTCATCGGCAACTCCAGGCGTGGGCATGGTTCTGACGGTCCATCAGGGCAGCTCGCTCGAAAGGTAGTAACGGGTTCTACAAGAGGCAAGGCCCAGGGCGGGTCCGGTTGCGGGCGGGTCCCGCGCAAGATGCGTGCAAGACCCTTGCGGCGCCGGGGTCGCGCTCAGCAGACTGCTGCACGGAACTAGAACGCGTACTAGTTCCACTCGCGAGCCGCCGGGACGACTCGCGGGACGTGGAGGGAGAGGACGAGCCCATGGCCGCGGAACCCGTCATCGTCGAAGCAGTACGCACGCCCATCGGCAAGCGCGGAGGCGCGCTCGCCAATCTCCACCCCGCCTACCTGCTCGGTGAGACCTATCGCGAACTCCTCGGGCGCACCGGCATCCATGCGGACTGCGTCGAGCAGATCGTCGGCGGCACGGTGACGCACGCCGGGGAGCAGTCCATGAACCCGGCGCGCACGGCCTGGCTCACGATGGGGCTGCCGTACGAGACCGCGGCGACCACCGTGGACTGCCAGTGCGGCTCCTCGCAGCAGGCGAGCCACATGGTCGCCAACATGGTCGCGGCCGGTGTCATCGACGTCGGGATCAGCTGCGGCGTCGAGGCGATGTCGCGGGTGCCGCTCGGCTCGGGGTCCAAGCACGGGCCCGGCAAGCCCTTCCCCGACGAGTGGAACGTCGACCTGCCCAACCAGTTCGAGGCCGCCGAGCGCATCGCGCGCAAGCGCGGCCTCACCCGCGAGAACGTGGACTCGCTCGGCCTCATCTCGCAGGAGCGGGCGGCCGTCGCCTGGGCCGAGGAGCGCTTCAAGCGCGAGACGTTCGCCGTGCAGGTGCCCACCACGGAGGAGGAGCAGGCCGCCGGGCAGGGCATGTGGCGGCTCGTCGACCGCGACGAGGGGCTGCGCGACACCACGATGGAGGGCCTCGGCCGCCTCAAGCCGGTCATGCCGACCGCGGTGCACACCGCGGGCAACTCCTCGCAGATCTCGGACGGCGCGGCGGCCCTCATGTGGGCGTCGAAGCGGATGGCGCGGGCGCTGAAGCTGAAGCCGCGGGCGCGCATCGTCGCCCAGGCGCTGGTCGGCGCCGACCCGCACTTCCACCTCGACGGGCCGGTCGACGCGACGCGTGCGGTGCTCGGCAAGGCGGGGATGTCCCTGAAGGACATCGACATCGTGGAGATCAACGAGGCGTTCGCCTCGGTGGTGTTGAGCTGGGCGCAGGTCTTCGGGCAGGACCTGGAGAAGGTGAACGTGAACGGGGGCGCGATCGCGCTCGGGCATCCGGTGGGGGCCACGGGGGCGCGGCTCATCGCGACCGCCCTGCATGAACTGGAGCGCAGGGACAAGGAGTTCGCGCTGGTGACGATGTGTGCGGGGGGTGCGGTGGCTACGGGGACGATTTTGCAGCGGTTGTAGGGGGGCGGGGGCACGGGGCTCGGTCTGTCACCGGCTTCGCCGAGTTCGTCCTCAAGCGCCGGACGGGCTGGGTTCTTCGCCGGGGTCGTCCTCAAGGGCGGGACAGGCTGGGTTCTTCGCTGGGGTCGTCCTCAAGGGCGGGAGGACGGGCTAGAACTTCGCCGCGTTCGACCTTCAGCGGTGTTTGTGGTGGGTGTAGGTACACCCTCGGTCGGGGGTCTCTCGGATGTCGTCCGGGCTGTCGGCTTCGTAGCGTTTCGGTATGACCAACTCACCTCTTCAGCATGCCCGTTCCTTACGACGCGGGGGCGCCGCCCTCGCCCTCCTGATGCTCGGTGGCCTCGTCGCCGCGCCCGCCGTTTCGGCGGCGCAGGTGGTGCCGTCCGCCGGGCGGGGGGTCCTCCTCGACGTCACTCCCGTCGCCGACCTGAGCCGCGCCGAGGTCGCCGCGTTCCTCGCGGAGGGGAAGTTCGACAGCGGTACGGTGCGGTACGGCGTGAGTGCGTACCGGCTCACCTACCGCACCGTCGACACCCGGGGAGGGGCCACGACGGCCACCGGCCTGTTCGTGCTGCCCAAGAGTGCGCAGGGGCGGGCGCAGGGGCGCGGGCTCGGCCTCGTCTCCGACACCCACGGCACCATGGTCCACCGCGACTACGCGCCCTCCGTGGCCGAGGACTCCGGGCGGTTGAGCCCCTTCCTCCACGCCGCCGCGGGCAAGGCCGTCGCCGCCCCGGACTACCTCGGGCTCGGCGAGGGTCCGGGCACCCACCCGTACATGGACACGCGCTCGGCGGTGACCGCGTCCGAGGACATGCTGCGGGCCTCGCGCACCGCCGCGGCCCGGCAGGGGCGGACGCTCTCCGGCGATCTGTACCTCACCGGCTTCTCGCAGGGCGGTCAGGTGGCGATGGCGCTGGCCCGGGAGCTGAAGGGCAAGCACTCCGGGTTCACGACGCGGGCCGTCGCCCCGGTCAGCGGCCCCTACGACCTCTCGGGCGAGGAGATGCCCGCCCTCCACGACGGCCGGGTCAACGGCACGAGCGGCGTCTTCTACCTCTCGTACTTCCTGGTGGCCCAGAACCGTCTGCACCCGCTCTACAAGGACCCCGCCGAGGCGTTCCGCGCCCCCTACGCGGACCGGGTCGAGAAGCTCTTCGACGGCCGGCACGGCGAGGAGGAGGTCATCGGCTCGCTCCCCGGGTCCGTGAAGGAGCTGATCACGCCCTCCTTCTACGAGCGCCTGATGCACCCCTCGGGCGGTCTGGAAGAGGCGCTGGTGGCCAACGACGGCTCCTGCGACTGGAAGCCGGCGGCTCCCGTCCGGCTCTACGCGGCCCGCGGCGACACCGACGTGCCCATCGGGAACGCCCGCAGCTGCGCGGCGGACCTCGCCGCGCACGGGGTGCGGGCGCCCGTCATGGACCAGGGCGGCGTGCCGCACATGCGGTCGGTGGCGAAGGCGGCGCCGAAGATCGCCCGGTGGTTCGCCTCGGTGCGCTGAGCCGGACCCGGTGGCGGTACGCGGAAGAGGCGGCAACCCCGCGGTGGGGTTGCCGCCTCTTCCGGTGCCGCGGTGGCGGGGGCGTGGCGGCTCAGTACCAGCCGTTGGCCTGCCAGTGGTTCCAGGCGCCGACCGGGCTGCCGTAGCGCTCGTTCATGTACTTCAGACCCCACTCGATCTGGGTCTCGGGGTTGGTCTTCCAGTCCGCGCCCGCCGAGGACATCTTCGAGCCGGGCAGGGCCTGGACCAGGCCGTAGGCGCCGGACGAGGAGTTGGTCGCGCTCGGGTTCCAGCCGCTCTCGTGCGAGACGATCTTGTCGAACGCGGCGAACTGGGCCGGGTCCGTGATCTTCTTCTTGGCGATCGCCTTGGCGGAGGTGGGGGCGGCGGCGTGGGCGGCGGCCGGCGCGGCGGCCTTCGTGGTGGTCGGGGTGGCTGCCTGAGCGGGGGCCGCGGCGAAGACCATGCCGGAAGCGGCGGCGGCGACGAGACCGCCGGTGATGGCCTTCTTCGGGGAAGCGATGCGGCGGATGAGCGAGGCGGACACAGAGGACCTTCCGGTGGGGGACGGGGCGTCGCGGCGCACGTCGTGGAACGTGGGGGACATGCGGCGGCGCCGCGTCCCCGGGGGGTCGTCGGCGCCTTGCGACTCATCCACAGAAACAGCCACCCCCGGGTGGACGCAATGTCCGTATTTACTAGTGGAAGTCGCATCCGTGCCGAACGTCCATCGTGTGACGTGGCTCTCAACACGCAGGTCGGACCGCGTTTTGATGTGGGCGCGTCAGGATGCGGAGCTACGTCCTCGCTTAGTAGAGGACCAAAGACCTGTGGGCCGCCTCACCCCGACGGGACCCCGATGTGACGGTGGGTGGCGGCCTGCCTACGGCTTCGGGGCCTCGAATGTGACGGGCGCCTCGAACGCCGCCCGGCGCGTGGCCCGGCGCAGCGCCTTCAGGACGGCGGGCCCCAGCGCCAGGCTCAGCAGGACCGTGACGACGGCCCGCGGCAGGTCCCAGCCGAGCGAGGTGGCCAGGCAGTACGCGACGAAACGGCCGAGGTTGTCCACGAGGGGGTCGCCCGGCACGAAGGAGACGCCGGTGGCCATACCGCCGAGGTAGGGCCAGCCCTGCAGATTCATCACCGTGCCGTACAGGACGGAGGACACCGCCCCGTAGACGGCGAGCAGCCACAGCTCGCGGCGCCCGCGCAGGGTGTCGGGGCCCGGCAGCAGCCCGGCGCCCATGCAGACCCAGCCCATCGACAGCATCTGGAACGGCATCCACGGCCCGACCCCGCCCGTGAGCAGCGCCGACGCGAACATCGACACCGCCCCGAGCACGAACCCGAAACCCGGCCCGAGCACCCGCCCGCTCAGCACCATCAGGAAGAACATCGGCTCGATGCCCGCCGTCCCCGCGCCCAGCGGCCGCAGCGCGGCACCCGCCGCGGCGAGGACGCCGAGCATGGCGATGGCCTTGGCGTCGAGGCCGACGTCCGCGATCGTCGCCACCACCACCGCGAGCAGCAGCGGAAGCAGCGCCGCGAACAGCCACGGCGCGTCCTGCGCGTGCTGGACGAGCCCGGAGTCGCCGCCCGCGAGCAGCGGCCACCCGAAGGCGGCCACTCCCACGGCGCTGACCAGCGCGAGCGCCGCGATCGAGCGGGGGCCCAGGCGGACGGGGCGGGCCTGCGCCCGCGCCTTCGTGGCGGCCCTCACGACGAGCCCGCCCCGCCCGCGTCCAGGGCCCGCCGCACCTGCGCCACCGTCAGCCACTCCTGCGGCGCGAGGACCTTCGTGACCTGCGGCGCGAAGGACGGCGACGACACCACGATCTCCTCGGTCGGGCCGTCCGCGACGACCTCCCCGTCCGCGAGGATCACCACCCGGTGGGCGATCTCCGCGGCCAGCTCCACGTCGTGCGTGGCGAGGACGATCGCGTGCCCCTCGGCGGCGAGCCCCCGCAGGATCGTGACCAGGCGGGACTTGGCCGCGTAGTCGAGGCCGCGGGTCGGCTCGTCCAGGAGCAGCAGGGGTGGCCGGGCGGTCAGGACGATCGCCAGGGCGAGCGCGAGGCGCTGGCCCTCGGAGAGGTCCCGCGGATGCGTGTCGTCCGCGATGCCGGGCAGCAGCTCGCCGACCAGGGCGCGGCACGCCCCTGGCGGCGCGTCCGCGTCACGGTCGGCGGCCACGCACTCGGCGGCCACGGTGTCCGCGTAGAGCAGGTCGCGCGGCTCCTGGGGGACCAGGCCCACGTGCCGGATCAGCTGCCGCGGGGGCGTGCGGTGCGGGACCGCGCCGCCGACGCGGGCCGTGCCCGAGGTGGGTTCGAGCAGGCCGACCAGGGTGGACAGGAGGGTGGACTTCCCGGCGCCGTTGCGGCCCATGAGGGCGACGGTCTCGCCGGGCACGACGGTCAGGTCGACGCGGCGCAGCGCCTCGACGCGGCCGCGGCGCACGGCCAGGCGCTCGACGGCCGCGGCGGGCGACGCCTCGGGCGTGCGTTCCGTGCGCGGCCGGGACCGGCGGCGCGGGGCGGGCGCCCGCTGCGCGGCGGGCGCGCGGGGCCCGGCCTCCCGGGGCGGGACCGCGTCGGCGAGCCGCTCGCGCAGCGCGCCCGCCCTGCGCCGCGCGTCGCGCACGGTCAGCGGCAGCGGCGACCAGCCCGCAAGGCGGCCGAGCGCGACCACCGGGGGGAAGACGGGGGAGCGGGCCATCAGCGCGGCCGGGTCGCCGAGCACCGGCGGCTCGCCCGGCGCGCCGAGCAGCAGCACCTGGTCCGCGTACTGCACGACCCGCTCCAGGCGGTGCTCGGCCATCAGGACCGTGGTGCCCAGGTCGTGGACGAGCCGCTGCAGCACGGCGAGGACCTCTTCGGCGGCCGCCGGGTCGAGCGCGGAGGTCGGCTCGTCCAGGACGAGGACCCGGGGGTGCGGGGTGAGCACGGAACCGATGGCGACGCGCTGCCGCTGGCCGCCCGAGAGGGTCGCGATGGGGCGCTCGCGCAGGTCCGCGAGGCCGAGCAGGTCGAGGGTCTCCTCGACGCGCCGCCGCATCACGTCGGGGGCGAGGCCCAGCGACTCCATGCCGTATGCCAGCTCGTCCTCGACGGTGTCCGTCACGAAGTGCGCGAGGGGGTCCTGGCCCACCGTGCCGACGACGTCGGCGAGTTCGCGGGGCTTGTGCGTACGGGTGTCGCGGCCCGCCACGGTCACGCGGCCGCGCAGGGTGCCCCCGGTGAAGTGCGGCACGAGCCCGCTCACCGTGCCGAGCAGGGTCGACTTGCCGACCCCGGAAGGCCCGACGAGCAACACCAGCTCCCCCTCGGGCACGGTGAGGTCGACCCCGTGCACGGTGGGCGCGGCCGCCCCGTCGTAGGTCACCGAGACGTCCTCGAAACGGATCATGAGGTCTCCTCGGGTGGGGCGGGTGCGTCGGGCGGGGTGCCCGCGGGGCGCGGGGAGGGTGCGGACCGCCAGGCCGCGGGGGAGAGGGTCCGCGCGGGGGCGGGCTCGTGCGGGTCGGCGGGTGTGGCCTCCGGGGCGGGCGCGCGGCCGGGCCCGCCGGGCGCCGCCTCGCGCGGTGCCGGTGCCACGAACGCCGGGAGCAGGCCGAGCAGGACCGCCGCCGCGGGCCACAGCGGCAGCGCGGGGGCGGTCAGGGGGACGACTCCGGGGTGCAGCGCGGCCGGGTCGGACGACGCGGCCCAGATGGTCAGGCCCGCCACCGCCACGCCGGACCCGGCGACCAGCCAGGCGCGCACGCCCCACGGGTCGGGCCGGTAGCGGGTGCGCACCGAGCGGCGGCCGCCGAGCCGGAGGCCCGCGAGCGCGGCGGCCAGGCCGACGGCGAGGACGGGCAGTCCGTAGGCGGCGCCCTGCGCGGTGAGCAGTCCGTACGTCCCCACGCAGACGCCAAGGAGCCCGCCGAGCGTCAGCACGGCCGTCGCCCTGCGCACCCCGGCGGGGACGGGGGCGGTGCGGCCGAAGCCGCGCGCGTCCATCGCGGCGGCCAGCGCGACCGACCGCTCGAGGGCGCCCTCCAGGACCGGGAGCCCGACCTGCAGCAGTCCGCGGACGCCCTTGTCGTGGCGTCCGCGCAGCCGCCGGGCGGCCCGCAGTCGCTGCACGTCGGTGATGAGGTTCGGCGCGAAGGTCATCGCCACCACGACGGCGACCCCGACCTCGTACAGCGCGCCCGGCAGCGACTTGAGCAGCCGCGCCGGGCTGGCCAGCGCGTTCGCGGCACCGACGCAGATCAGCAGGCCGGCCAGGCGGATGCCGTCGTAGAGGGCGAAGGTCAGGCCCTCGGCGGTGACCCGGCCGCCGATGCGGACGCCCCTGGCCCAGTCGGGCAGCGGCACCTCGGGCAGCGTGACGACGGTGTGCGTGCCGGGGATCGGCGAACCGAGCACGGTCGCGAAGACCAGCCGGATCGCGATGACCACGAGCCCCAGCTTCACGAACGCGCCGTACGACTTCGCCCACGGCGCCGACGTCCGCCGCGCCGCCACCACATAGCCCGCGACGCCGATCAGCAGCCCGATGAGCAGCGGGTTGGTGGTGCGGGACGCGGCGGTGCCGAGGCCGATGGCCCACACCCACCAGGCGCCCGGGTGCAGGGCGTTGCTCCGGTGCGCCTCGGGGGCGAGGCGGCGCCGCAGGAGGCCGGGCGCGCCGCTGCCGTGGTCCGTCATCGTGCTGTCCGTGTCCGGCCGGGTCAGCCGCGGCGGCGGCGGGCCTGCCAGACGGCCGCACCGCCGAGCAGCGCGACGGCGGCGGCCCCGGCGATCAGTCCGAGGGAGGGGCCGCCGCCGTCCTCGTCGTGGTCGGGGTCGGCGTCCGGGGCCGTCTCCTGCCGCGTGCCTCCGTCACCGGCGACCTGTTCGCCGCAGCCCGACTTCGGGTAGCCGTCGATGGCGCAGAGCAGGGCCTTGCTGTCGTAGCGCAGCGGCTTGGCGACCGAGGCGAGGGCCTCGGCGCTGGTGGCGTCGTCGGGGACCCGGGCGCAGGCGGTACGCGGCTTCGGCGGCGTCTCCCCGTCGGGGGCGTCGCCCGCCGTGCCGAAGTCGACGACCAGCGCGACGCGCTTGCGGCCGTCCTCGGCCGGGGTGTCCGCGCAGATGTCCGCGAAGTCCGCGGCGCCGCGCGGCTTCGCGGCGTCCTTGGAGTCCTCGGAGACCGCGAACCGGAAGCCCTGCACGGCGCCGTCCTCGGGGCGGGCGGTGCCGGGGCCCTGGCCGGCGTACGTCCACTGCCCGCCGTCCCGGTCCCAGAACGACCAGTAGCGGTAGCCGGCGGCCTGGGCGGGCGCGGCCACGAGGATGCCGACGAGGGCGGTGAGGAGCGCCCCGAGCAGCAGCCGCCCACGGCCTGCCGTCACAGCTGCTTCTTCTTGCGGTTGCCGCTGTACAGGAAGCCGATGCCGATGCCGGCGACCATGCCGACGCCGATGATCCACCAGACGCTGACGCCGCCGTCGTCGTCCTTCTTCTCGTCGCTCTTCGACGCGGACGCGGAGTCCGTCGCGGACTGCGGGGCCGGGCCCTGGGCGTTCAGCCGCTCGACGAGGTCGGCGCCGCCGAAGTCGCGGGGGTCCAGGCCCGCCGCTTCGGCGGCGAAGACCAGCTGGGCGTAGGCGGCCGGGCCCGACTGCTTCGCCCAGTCCGCGGAGTTCTTCGCGAGCCACCGGGCGGACTTCTCGGCCTGCTCCTTCTGCCCGGCGGCGGCGAGGGCGACCACGGCGTCCGCGGTGTTGCCCACGTCCGGCTGGTCGGTGGCGCCCGGCATCGACGACATCAGGTGGTCGTCGGTCTTGCCGAGCGTGTCGAGGAGGTAGCCGGTGCCGTTGCTCGCGGCCTGCGCGGTGGTGTCCGGCTTCGCGCACTCGGGGGCGCCGGGCGCGGCCTTCTTGGCGGGTGCCACGACGAGGCCGCGGCCGAGGCTGCCGAGCACCCCGGCGGCGGTGGCGTCGGCGTTCGGCGAGAGCTTGCCGGACTTGGCGTCGGCGAGGCCGAAGGCGCCGCCGTCCTTGCCGCAGTCCATGGCGAGCCCGGGCAGCGCGTCGTAGGGGGACTTGCCGTCCTTGGACTTGGCGGACGCGGGGTTCTCACCGGCGGCGACGAGCGCGCCGACGACGATGCCGGTGGAGTTCGCGTCGGAGGGCAGGCCGGGGTTGTAGCCCCAGCCGCCGTCCTTGTTCTGGACCGACTTCAGCCACTGGACGCTCTTGTCCACCGTCTTGTCCTGGCCGCCGAGCGCGGCGAGGGCCTGCACGGCGGCGGCGGTGGAGTTGCTGTCGACGGTGGTTTTGGAGTCGCACGGCGCGGTCGCGTCCGCGCGGAACGGGGCGAAGCCGCCGCTCGCGCACTGCTGGCCGGTCAGCCAGTCGACGGCCTTCGCGGCGGGTTCGACGCCCTCGGTGTGCTGGGCGAGCAGGGCGTACGACTGGCGGAAGACGCCGTCGAACTTGGGGTCCTTCTTGCCGTAGAGACCCGAGGGGAGCGCGGTCGAGGGCGACGGCGAGGAGTCGTCCGCGATGGCGGCCGGTGCTGCGGCCGAGCCGATCACGGCGACGGCGGCCAGGACCGCTGCGCTGCGACGAACGTTCATGATGGGGCGGATTGCCTCTCCCTGCGGGGGAGCCGGGCGCCGCGGACCGCGCGGGAGCACGGTGTCCGGGCGGCTCCGGCTCCGTATACCTCGACGGTGCCGCTCACCGGGGGTCCCGGTGAAACGAGCCGGTCACGCTCCGCGCCGGGCATTCCGGCTCTCCGCGCGGACGCGGAACACGGCTGCGGGTCAGCGCCGGATTCGCACCGGCTTCCCCCTGCGCGGACGTGAGGACGACGCACTCACTCTACCGGCCGGTCCGCGGGCGCCTCGGGTCACACCGCCACGAACGTGAGCGGATCGCTCCCGGCCACGGCCTCGGCGCGGCCCAGCTTCACCAGGCGCCGCAGATGGGCTTCCGCTTCCGAGACGGCGATGTTGCGCGAGCCGTAGGGGATCTCGGCCCAGGGCCGGTTCCACTCCATGCGCTGGGCGGTCTGCCAGGGGGTGAGGGGCTCGGCGAGCAGGGCGCGCAGGCCCGTCAGGCGCTCCTCGTGGTGGGCGAGCAGTTCGCGGACGCGGGCGGGGGCGTCGGTGAACGCGTGCTGGTGGGCGGGGAGCACCTCGGCGGGGGCCAGTCGGCCGACGCGCTCCAGGGAGTCGAGGTAGTCGCCGAGGGGGTCCGTGGCGGCGGCGTCGCTGTCGGGGTCCTCGTAGAGCCCGATGTGCGGGGTGATGCCGGGCAGCAGGTGGTCACCGGAGAAGAGGCGGCCGTTGCCGGGGCGGCCCGTCGGGTGGTCCTCCTCCAGGTGCAGGCAGACGTGGCCCGGGGTGTGGCCGGGGGTCCAGATCGCCCGCAGGCGCCGTCCGGGCAGTGCGAGGAGCTCGCCCGGGGTGATGTCGCGGTCGGGCAGGGCGGGGCGCAGGCCGGGCAGGGCGCGGGGCCTGCCGTCGTCGCGGGCCCGTAGGAGAGGGGCGACGTGGTCGGCGGGGGCGCCCGCGGCGGTGAGCTTCGCGGCCATGTAGCCGTACCAGCGATCAGTGGATGTCTGCCCGGAGGGCTGTCCTTGGGGGGTGGTGGCCGGGTGACGGGCGGGAGGGTCGGAGAGGGTGCGGCGCACCACGGCGGTGTCCGCCTCGTGCATCGCGATCCACGCGCCGGAGGCCTCGCGGACCGCTCCGGACAGGCCGTGGTGGTCGGGGTGGTGGTGGGTGACGACGACGCCGTGCAGGTCCTCGACCGCGGTGCCGCACGCGACGAGTCCGGCGGCGAGGGCCTGCCAGGAGCCGGGGTCGTCCCAGCCGGTGTCGACGAGGACCGGTCCCGCGTCGGTGTCCAGGAGGTGGACGAGGGTGAAGCCGAGCGGGTTGTCGGGGATCGGGACCTTGATGCTCCAGACGCCGCCGCCGTGTTCGAGCACCGGCGGGCCGCTCGGCTGCGTGCCGCTCACCTGCGTCATGGGCGCCTCGTCTCTGTCGCTGGTCCCGCCACTATAACTAGAACTGGTTTCAATGCATGCTCAAGTCGGCGGACTCCCGCGCCAGTTGGCCCTTCCTTCCGTGGACTACTCCAACTAGAACTGGTATCAGTTCTGAAACGGTGTCAGGAAGCGCTCCGCAGGAGGCAGTCAGCCATGACCGAGCTCGTGGAACACGGACAGCTGTTCATCGGCGGGGAGTTGGTGGACCCGCTCGGCAAGGGCGTCATCGACGTCGTCTCCCCGCACACCGAAGAGGTCTTCGCCCGCGTGCCGCACGCGGCGCCCGCCGACGTGGACCGCGCCGTCGCCGCCGCCCGCCGTGCCTTCGAACACGGGCCGTGGCCGCGGATGACCCCCGCCGAACGCATCGAGGTCATCAGCAGGCTCAAGGACGGCTTCGCGGCGCGCCACGAGGAGATCGCCCGCGTCATCAGCTCCGAGAACGGCACCCCGTACACGTCCAGTGTCATGGTGCAGGCCCTCGCCGCGATGATGGCGTGGGACGCGGCCCTCACCGTCGCCCGCGACTTCACCTACGAGGAGGAGCGCACCGGGGTCCTCGGGAACCTGCTCGTGCGGCGCGAACCGGTGGGCGTCGTCGCGGCCGTCGTGCCGTGGAACGTCCCGCAGTTCACCGCCGCCGCCAAGCTCGGCCCCGCGCTGCTCGCCGGCTGCCCGGTGATCCTCAAGACCTCGCCGGAAGCGCCCCTGGACGCGTACATCCTCGCCGAGGTGGCCGCCGAGGCCGGGCTCCCGGAAGGGGTGCTCTCGATCGTCTGCGCCGACCGCGAGGTGAGCGAGTACCTCGTCGGACACCCGGACGTCGACAAGGTCTCCTTCACCGGGTCCGTCGCCGCGGGCAAGCGCGTCATGGAGGTCGCGGCCCGCAATCTGACGCGCGTGACCCTGGAGCTCGGCGGCAAGTCGGCCGCCGTCGTCCTGCCGGACGCCGACGCGGCGGCCGCGGTCGCGGGCATCACCCCGTTCGCCTGGATGATCAACGGCCAGGCGTGCGTGGCCCAGACCCGCATCCTCGTGCCGCGCACCCGCTACGACGAGTTCGCCGAGGCCTTCGCCGCGGCCGCCGCCGCGCTCAAGGTCGGCGACCCGCTCGACCCCGCCACCGAACTCGGCCCGCTCGTCGCCCAGCGGCAGCAGCAGCGCTCCCTCGACTACATCCGCATCGGCCAGGAGGAGGGCGCCAAGATCCTCGCGGGCGGGGGCCGTCCGGCCGGCATCGACCGGGGCTGGTACGTCGAGCCGACCCTCTTCGGCGGTGTCGACAACTCGATGCGGATCGCCCGCGAGGAGATCTTCGGACCCGTCATCTGCCTGCTGCCGTACGGCGAGGAGAGCGAGGCGGTGCGGATCGCCAACGACTCCGACTACGGGCTCAGCGGCAGCGTGTGGACGGCCGACGTCGAGCGCGGCATCGACATCGCGCGGCAGGTGCGCACCGGCACGTACTCCGTGAACACCTTCAGCCTCGACATGCTCGGCCCCTTCGGCGGCTACAAGAACTCCGGCCTCGGGCGCGAGTTCGGGCCCGAGGGATACGGCGAGTACTTCGAGCACAAGATGATCCACCTCCCCGCGGGCTACGAGAGGAGCGGTGCCTGATGGGGGACCGCTGGCGCGTCGAGGTCGACCGGTCCGTCTGCATCGGCTCGGGGATGTGCGTGCTGACCGCGCCCGGCGGCTTCGAGCTGGACACCGCCCGCCAGTCGCATCCCACCGCGCCCGAGACCGACGCCGACGAGAAGGTCCTCGAGGCGGCCGAGGGCTGCCCGGTGGAGGCGATCACGATCACGCTGGCCGAGGGCGGGGAGGTCGTTTTCCCGCCGGAGGAGTAGCCCCGCCGCAACATCAACAGGCATGCGCCCGCGTCCAGTTCACCCCGGTGACGACGCGGGCGTCGCCATATGTCCGGTCCGTAGCTATTCTGGACTCTCGAACATGAGCGAACGTGACTTTACCCATGCGTTCCGCACGGTGTTCCGGTGACAGTCGTGACTGTTCCGCCCCTCGGCGTACTGGAAATCTCTCCTCCACGCCGAGCGGAGAGGGGACGCCATGGACAAGCGGTACGAGGTCTACTGTCTGGCCGACAGGCACTTCTACGAGACCCCGGACCGACTGTCGTCCAAGGGCGCCGAGCGCGTCCCGGAGTACCCGGTGGCCCGCCGCCCCGTTCCCGCGGGCTGGCGCTCGGGGCGCCTCGGCGACTGGCTCGCCCTCACCCCCGTCGACGACGGCGGAGCCCCGCTCCCCGCCCCCCAGCAGGGCTGGAAGATCCACGTCTCCGCCACCCTGGAGAACGCGGAGCACGTCGCCTCGACCGTGTGGGACTACTGCGTGCCGCGCGCCATCCCCTTCAAGTTCGTACCGGCCAAGCACCTGCTGCACCTGCGCAACAGCAAGTACGCGGGCCGCGACCACAGCGGCAAGGCCGTCACCGTCTACCCGGCCGGCGAGGCCCAACTGCAGGAAGTCGTCACCGAGTTGGGCGACCTCCTCGACGGGACCGAGGGCCCGTACATCCTCACCGACCTGCGCTGGCGCCAGGGCCCGTTGTACGTCAGGTACGGCGCCTTCACGCGGCGCATGTGCGACAACGGCAAGGGCACGCTCGTGCCCGCCATCGAGGACGGCGCGGGACGGCTCGTGCCCGACCCGCGCGACCCCGCCTTCAAGGTCCCCGAGTGGGTGACCCTGCCCGCCTTCCTCGAACCGGCGCTCAAGGCCCGCAACACGACGACCGTCGGCGACCTGCCGTACCGCATCGAGAAGGCACTGCACTTCTCCAACGGCGGCGGTGTCTACGCCGGCACCGACACCCGCGACGGCCGCAAGGTCGTCCTCAAGGAAGGCCGCCCGCACGCGGGCCTCGCCTCCGACGGCGCCGACGCCGTGGCCCGGCTCGAACGCGAGAGGGCCGCCCTGGAGAAGCTCTCCGGACTCGGCGTCGCCCCCGAGGTGCGCGACTGGTTCCTCCTCGACGGCCACCGCTTCCTCGTCATGGACTTCCTCGAAGGGGCGACCCTCAACTCGTACTTCGCCCAGCGGCACCCGCTGTTCACCAGCGAGCCCGACCCCGCCGACATATCCGAGTACACGGCCTGGGCGCTGCGCATGCACCGCGCCGTCGAAGAGGCCGTCACCGCCGTGCACGGACGCGGCGTCGTCTTCAACGACCTGCACCTCTTCAACATCATGGTCGCCCCCGACGAACAGTCCGTCTCCCTCCTCGACTTCGAGGCGGCGGCGGGCGTGGAGGACGCGGGACGCCAGATCGTCGCCCACCCCGGGTTCCTCGCGCCGCCGGACCGCACCGGCACCGACGTCGACCGCTACGCCCTCGCGTGTCTGCGGCTCGCCCTCTTCCTGCCCATCACCTCGCTGCTCTCCATCGACCGCGGCAAGGCGGCCCACTTCGCCGAGGTGATCGCGGCCGAATTCCCGGACGTACCCGAGGAGTTCCTGGCCGAGGCGGTGGCCGAGATCGAGCACGGCGGCCAGGCGAGCCGGACCGCGGCCACCCCCCGCACGACCGGGGCGGCCGCACCCCTGGTCGACCCCGCCGACTGGCCGTACAGCAGGGACTCGATGGTCAAGGCCATCCTCGCCTCGGCCACCCCCGACCGGGACGACCGGCTCTTCCCCGGCGACATCGCGCAGTTCTCCGAAGGCGGCGGGCTCGGCCTCGCGCACGGCGCGGCCGGCGTGCTGCTCGCCCTCGCCGAGAGCGGCGCCGAACGCTACGAGGAAGGCGAGCGCTGGCTCCTCGACCACGCGGCGCCCGCCCCGACCGGCACCCCGCTCGGCCTCCACGACGGCCTCGCGGGCGTCGCCCACGTCCTCGACCGGCTCGGCCACCGCGCCCGCGCCCTCGACCTCATGGACGTCGTCCTCAAGGAGAACTGGCAGCGGCTCCCCTCCGATCTGTACGGCGGCCTCGCCGGACTCGGGCTCGTCCTGGACTCCCTCGCGCACAGCACGGGCGAGAGCGCCCTGGCCCGCCACGCGGAGCACGCGGCGGAGCTGCTCGCCGAGCGCCTCACCGCACAGGACGCGGACAGCACCCCGAAGATCGGACGCCGCCGGGCCGGCCTGCTGCGCGGCGCCACCGGCCCGGCCCTGTTCTTCCTGCGCCGGTACGAACGGCACGGCGACCCCACCCACCTCGACCTCGCGGCCCACGCCCTGCGCACGGACCTCGCCCAGTGCGTGACCCAGCCGAGGGACGGCAGCCTCGCCGTGAACGAGGGGTGGCGCACCATGCCCTACCTCGGCGAGGGCAGCGTCGGCATCGGCATGGTCCTCGACGACTACCTCGCCCACCGGGACGACGCCGCGTTCGAGGCGGCACGGCCGGGCATCCTGACCGCCGCGCGCGCCCGCTTCTGCGTGCAGCCCGGCCTGTTCCAGGGCCGCGCCGGACTGCTGCTGCACGTCAACCGCAGCACCACGCCCGGCATCACGCCCGAGGACGTTGCCGCGCAGATCGAGGAACTCGGCTGGTTCACCATGGCGTACGCGGGCCAGCTCGCGTTCCCCGGCAACCAGATGCTGCGCCTGTCCATGGATCTCCACACCGGGACGGCCGGCTGTCTCCTCGCACTCGCCGGCGCGCTCGGCGAGGGCGGAGCGCACGTCCCCTTCCTGCCGCCGCTGCGGCAGCCTCCTACCCGGTCCCGCGACACCGCGGGGTCGTGACACCACCCACAGGGAGCAACTCCCCATAGAGAGAGGGAATTCTCATGGCGCTTCTCGACCTGCAGAGCATGGAGTCCGACGAGATGACCGGTGGCGGCGGCGGTGGCGGCGGCGCGAGCCTCGCCAGCCTGCTCCTCTGCTGGAGCCAGGCGAGTGTCGTGCTCTGCCTCTGATCGCCGCTGACTGACCGCATGTGAAAGCGGCACGGCACTGAGGGCTCGGGTGGTCCCGCAAGGGGCTGTCCGGGCCCTCAGTGGCCCCGCCGACACGAGGGCTGCGAGACCTACGCACACGACGAGGCGACGGAGACCCGCACCGCATGGCGACGACCACCCCCCGCCCGCATCAACCGACCACCGGCACCCGCCTGTTGGGCGAGGCCACCCGGTACAGCGCCGCCCGCTGCGCGGTCCTGGCCCTGTGCGCCGTCGCGGGCTCGGGCGCGACCCTCTTCCTGCCGTACGCGATCGGCCACGCGCTGGACGCCGTCCTGACCGGCCACCTGACCGGCCGCGACGACCCCGACGCCACCCGCTGGATCCTGGTGTGCGCGGCGCTGATCGGCACCAGCGCGCTCCTCGACGCCGTCGACGGCGTCCTGACCGGCACCACCAACGCCCGCACCACGGCCTGGCTGCGCGGCCGCGTCGTACGCCACGCCCTGGCCGTCGGCCCCCGCACCACCGCCCGCTTCGCCCCCGGTGACCTGGTGGCCCGCCTCATCGACAACGCGGCACACGCGGGCATCGCGCCCGCCACCTTCGCCGCCCTCCTCGCCGCCCTGGTCACGCCCGTGGGCGCCGTGGTCGCCCTCGCCGTCGTCGACATCCGGCTCGCCGTGGTGTTCCTGGTCGGAGCGCCCGTGCTCTTCCTCCTGCTCAGGGCGTTCGTCCGCGTCTCGTCCGACTGCGTGGCGCGCTACCAGAAGGTCCAGGGGGACATCGCGGGCCGTCTCGACGAGGCGATCGGCGGAGCCCGCACCATCGCCGCCGCCCACACCGAGGACAAGGAGGCGGCGCGCGTCCTGGCGCCGCTGCCCGACCTCGGCCGCCACGGCCACCGGATGTGGCGGGTCCAGGGCCGCTCCCAGGCACAGGCCGTCGCCGTCGCCCCGCTCCTGCAGATCGCGGTCGCCGCCGTGGCGGGCCACCTGGTGCTCCACCACCGCATCAGCATCGGCGACCTGCTCGCCGCGTCCCGGTACGCGGTGCTCGCCACCGGCGTCGGCATGCTCGTCGGACAGCTGGGCGGTCTGGTCCGGGCGCGGGCCGCCGCCGGACGCCTGCACGAGGTGCTCGCGGAGCCGGCGACCGAGTACGGCACGGCACGCCTCCCGGACGGCGGGGGCCTGCTGGAACTGCGCGGGATCAGCGCCGCCCGCGGCGGCCGCACCGTCCTCGACGGCCTCGACCTCACCGTGCCCGCGGGCACCACGGTCGCCGTCGTGGGCCGCTCCGGCGCGGGCAAGTCCCTGCTCGCCTCGCTCGCGGGACGGCTCGCCGACCCCGACGAAGGAGTCGTACGCCTCGACGGCGTCCCGCTGGACACGCTCAGCCGCGCCGAGCTGCGCCGGGAGGTCGGCTACGCCTTCGAGCGGCCCGCGCTGCTCGGCGACACCCTCCAGGACACCATCGGCTTCGGAGCTCCGCGCCCGGCCCCCGCCCGCGTCCGCGAGGCGGCCCGCGCCGCCCGTGCCGACACCTTCGTCACCCGCCTCCCCGACGGCTACGCCACCCCCTGCACCGAGGCTCCGCTCTCCGGCGGCGAGGCCCAACGGCTCGGCCTGGCAAGGGCGTTCGCGCGTGGCGGGCGGCTCATGATCCTCGACGACGCGATGTCGAGCCTCGACACGGTGACCGAACACCACATCGCCGAGGCCCTGCTCCGCCACACCCCGCACCGCAGCCGGCTGATCATCGCCCACCGCGCGGCGACGGCGGCCCGCGCGGACGCCGTGGCGTGGCTGCACGACGGCCGGATCCGGGCGGTCGGCACCCATGCGGAGCTGTGGCAACGGCCGGAGTACCGGGAGGTGTTCGGCGCGTGAGGCCCTCTTCCGCCGAGCGGGCGGCTCCGCGCGGACCGTACCGCCGGGGTCTGCGTTTCCTGTGGCGCAGGTGGCCGGTGGTGGCGCGGCTCGCGGTCTGGTCCGTCCTGGAAACCGGCCAGACGTTTCTCACCGGGTACGCCCTCGCGCACGCCCTGGACGACGGATTCCTCGCCGGGGACGAGGCGGCCGGCCTCGGCTGGCTGGGCGCGGCCGCGCTCGGCGTGGTCATCGCCGCGTACGGCACCGGGCAGGTGTACCGCGCGGTCGCCGACCTGGTGGAGCCGTTGCGGGACACCCTGGTGCGGCAGGTCGTCGGCCGGGGCCTGCGGGAGGCGGACGGGGCCGCCGTGTCCCGGCTCACCCAGCAGGTGGAGATCGCCAGGGACACCTTCGCGGGCCTGGTGATGGTCTCCCGCTCCTTCGTCTTCACGGCGGTGGGCGCGCTGATCGGCCTCTTCTCGCTGGACCCGCTCCTGCTCCTGGTGGTCGCGCCGCCGCTGCTCGCGGGCATCGGCCTGTTCGTGGCGACCCTGCGCCCGCTGGCCCGGCGGCAGGAGGAGTTCCTGGTCGCCGACGAGCGCCTCGCCTCTCAACTGGGCGTGGTCTGCCCGGGGTTGCGGGACGTCGCGGCGGCCGGTGCGGAGGAGGGCGTGGCCGGGGACCTGGACCGGGACGTCGCACGGGAGTACGCGACGGCGGGCGCTCTGGCCCGCTGGGGCATCCTGCGCACGGCGGCGCTCGCCGTCGGCGGCCAGCTCCCGCTCGTCCTGCTCCTGGCCACGGCCCCCTGGCTCCTCGACCGCGGTGTGACGCCGGGCGCCCTGGTGGGGGCCCTGGCCTACGTCACACAGGCGCTCCTGCCCGCCCTGCACAACCTGGTCCACGGCCTCGGCGCGAGCGGTTCCCGCCTGGCGATCGTCCTGCGCCGCCTGACGTGGGACCCGCCGTCGGAGACCGCGGACGACGGGGACGACACCGCCACCGAGGCCCTCGCTGCGGCTCCCGCCCTGGACCTCTCCTCCCTCACCTTCGCCTACGGCCCCCACGCCGAGCCCGTCCTGCGCGATCTGGGGCTCAGCGTCGCGCCGGGCGAGCACCTCGCCGTCGTCGGACCCAGCGGGATCGGAAAGTCGACGTTGGCCGGAATCGTCGCAGGGCTGCTCGAACCGGACGCCGGAGACGTGCGTGTCGCGGGGTTGCCCGTGCGGGGCGAGGGGGCCGTGGGGCGGCGGGTGCTCATCCCGCAGGAGGCGTACGTCTTCACGGGGACGCTCCGTGACAACCTGCGGTACCTGCGGGCGGGCGCCGTCCCGGAGCGGGAGATGCTCGCCGCCGCGGAAGCCGTCGGCCTCGTCCCGCTCGTCGAGCGGCTGGGCGGCCTCGACGCACCGCTCGTACCGGCGGAACTGTCGGCGGGGGAGCGGCAGTTGATCGCGCTGACCCGCGCCTATCTGTCGGCCGCGCCGCTGGCGGTCCTCGACGAGGCGACCTGTCATCTCGACCCGGTCGCGGAGTCGCGCGCCGAGCGGGCCTTCGCGACCCGCCCCGGCGGCACTCTGGTGGTGATCGCCCACCGCATCAGTTCGGCCCGTCGCGCCGACCGCGTCCTGGTGATGGACGGAGCGCACGCCCTGTGCGGGCGGCACGACGAGCTGATGGAGCGTTCGCCTCTCTATCGGGACCTCAACGGCGCGGGCGACTGGGGGGAGGAGAGCGCCACCTCACACCCACCCCTCGCCCTGCGAGATCCGTATCGCGTCGATCCTGTTCCGCGCCCCGGTCTTCCGGGTGATCGCGGCCATGTAGTTGCGCACCGTTCCGTTGGACAGATGGAGGCTGCTCGCGATCTCGGCGACCGAAGCGCCCCCGGCGGCGAGTGACAGCACACTCAACTCCCGTCGGGTGAGCGGCATCTGCGCCGCCTTGAGGAAGCCGAAGCCCAGCGATTCGTCGACGAACCGCTGGCCGGCCGCCACCTGTCGTATCCCGGCGAGCAGCCGTTCCGGCGGGCTCGCCTTGTTCACATAGCCGAGTGCGTCCGCCTCCGTCGCACGCCGCAGCTGGCCCGGGCGGTTGGCGGTGGCGAGCACCAGGACTCGGCACCCCCTCCCCAGTGCCGAGGGCCCGGTCAGTTCGCCGAGTGGGGTGTGGGCATAGGTCACCTCGTCGTCGAGGTCGACCACGCACAGGTCCGGCCGTACGGTGCGTTGACGGCCGCGCGCGTGCGACCACGGCGCGTGGAACACCTCCAGATCCGGCTCGCGGGCCAATTGCTCCGCCAGCGCCATTCGCAGTAGACAGGCGTCGTGCACGAGAAGGACCCGGATCACGCTCTGCCCCTCCAGCTCCCCGCTCCGGTTGCTCCGTTCAAGCACGCAGAACATTCATAGCGGTGAGTACCCCCGTCGTGACGCTGAGAACTGGCCAAGGGGGTGTTCGGGGGCGCATTTGCCGTACGACTGTGCGCCCCCTGTGCGACAGACAGGTGGACGACGAGATTACGTCCGGGACTCCGCCGTGAGGTCGATGAGTCTGCACACCGTTTCGATGTCGATCTTCACCTGGGCGATCGAGGCGCGGCCGGAGAGCCAGGTGATCAGCGCGGAGTGCCAGGTGTGCTCGATGACCCGCACCGCGGACAGCTGCTGCGCGGTCGGTGTCCGCGTCAGGCCCATCGCGTCCAGGATGATCGCCGTCGTCAGCCGCGAGACCGTGTCGACCTCCGGGCTCACCGAGCGGTCCGCGAACGTGAGGGCCCGCACCATCGCGTCCGCGAGGTGCGGCTCGCGCTGCAGCGCCCGGAAGGCCCGCATCAGCGTCTCGGAGACCCGCTCGGCGGGCGTCTCACCGGCCGGCGGGCGCTTGCGGATGGTCGTGTGCATGTGCTGCAGCTGGTCCTGCATCGTGGCGACCAGGAGGTGCACCTTGGAGGGGAAGTAGCGGTAGAGGGTGCCGAGGGCGACGCCGGCGGCCTCGGCGACCTCGCGCATCTGCACGGCGTCGAAGCCGCCCCTGCTGGCCAGTTGGGCGCTCGCGTGCAGAATGCGGCGGCGGCGCGCCTCCTGGCGTTCGGTGAGGGGTGGCGCCGCCGGGTTCGCCGCCTTGGCTTCCGCTGTCATGTCGTTGCCCCTTTGGAAAACGCCTCCCGAGATCGCACAGCATGGCAGGGAGCCCGTCGTGGCGCGAATCACCTGATCCGGGCCTTACACCTCGCCTACCTGCCGGTAGATTCAAAGCTCGTTCAGCGATCACTCAGCGATCAAGTCTGAAACTTGTTCTAGATTACCGTCCCGGCGTAACCTCGCGGAGAGCTGCAGGAAGAAGGGGGCCGAGAGTGACCGCTGAGGCCATGGAGGCAGGCCCCCGGAAGGGCCCCGGCCGGGACGGCGAGCGTCCGCTGCGCATCGCTCTCCTGACGTACAAAGGGAACCCGTTCTGCGGGGGACAGGGCGTCTACGTCCGCCACCTCTCCCGCGAACTCACCCGGCTCGGCCACAGCGTCGAGGTCATCGGCGCACAGCCCTACCCCGTCCTCGACGAGGGCGAGGACCTGACGGGCCTCAAGCTCACCGAACTGCCGAGCCTGGACCTCTACCGCTCGCCCGACCCCTTCCGCACCCCGAAGCGCGACGAGTACCGCGACTGGGTCGACGCCCTCGAAGTGGCGACGATGTGGACCGGCGGCTTCCCCGAGCCCACCACCTTCAGCCTGCGGGCCCGCCGGCACCTGCGCGCCCGGCGCGGCGAGTTCGACGTCGTGCACGACAATCAGACCCTCGGCTACGGCCTGCTCGGCGATCTCGGCGCTCCCCTGGTCACCACGATCCACCACCCCATCACCGTCGACCGGCGCCTTGAGCTCGACGCCGCGCCCGACCTCAAGCGCCGCATGTCCGTCCGCCGCTGGTACGCGTTCACGCGCATGCAGAAGCGGGTCGCGCGCCGCCTGCCGTCCGTCCTCACCGTCTCCGGCAGCTCGCGCCAGGAGATCGTCGACCACCTCGGCGTGCGCGACGACCGCATCAGCGTCGTCCACATCGGCGCCGACACCGACCTCTTCTCGCCCGACCCCGCGGTCCCCGAGATCCCCGGCAGGATCGTGACGACGTCCAGCGCCGACGTCCCGCTCAAGGGCCTCGTCTTCCTCATCGAGGCGCTCGCCAAGACCCGCACCGAGCACCCCGAAGCCCACCTCGTCGTGGTCGGCAGGCGCGCCGAGGACGGCCCGGTCGCCCAGGCCATCGAGCGGCACGGACTCGCGGGCGCCGTCGAGTTCGTCAAGGGCATCACCGACGCCGAACTCGTCGACCTCGTCCGCTCGGCGCAGGTCGCCTGCGTCCCTTCGCTGTACGAGGGGTTCTCGCTGCCCGCGGCCGAGGCGATGGCGACCGGCACCCCGCTCCTCGCGACCACCGGCGGCGCGATCCCCGAGGTCGCGGGCCCCGACGGCGAGACCTGCCTCGCGGTGCCGCCCGGCGACGCGGGAGCGCTCGCGCTCGGCCTGAACCGGCTCCTCGGCGACGCCGGGCTGCGGGCCAGGCTCGGCGCGGCGGGCCGCGCGCGCGTCCTCGCCAAGTTCACCTGGGCCCGCGCCGCCCAGGGCACCGCGGAGCTCTACCGCACGGCGATCGACCGCTCCGCGGGCCAGGGCGCCGCCCGCGCGGTCGCCCGCGGCCACGCGATCCCGGCGACCGCGCCCGCCCCCGGGGTCGCGGCCGCCCCCGAAGTTGCAGGACCTCACCCCGAAAGCAGGGCCACGTGCTGACCGTCGACTTCACCCGCTTCCCGCTCGCCGCCGGCGATCGCGTGCTCGACCTGGGCTGCGGCGCGGGCCGGCACGCCTTCGAGTGCTACCGGCGCGGCGCCCAGGTGGTGGCCCTCGACCAGAACGGCGAGGAGATCCGCGAGGTCGCCAAGTGGTTCGCCGCGATGAAGGAGGCGGGCGAGGCGCCCGCGGGCGCGACCGCCACCGCGATGGAGGGCGACGCGCTCAACCTGCCCTTCCCCGACGCCTCGTTCGACGTCGTGATCATCTCCGAGGTCATGGAGCACATCCCCGACGACAAGGGTGTCCTCGCGGAGATGGTGCGCGTCCTGAAGCCCGGCGGCCGCATCGCCGTGACCGTCCCGCGCTACGGCCCCGAGAAGGTCTGCTGGACCCTCTCCGACGCCTACCACGAGGTCGAGGGCGGTCACATCCGCATCTACAAGGCCGACGAACTCCTCGACAGGATGCGGGAGTCCGGCCTCAAGCCGTACGGCACGCACCACGCCCACGCGCTGCACTCGCCGTACTGGTGGCTCAAGTGCGCGTTCGGCGTCGACAACGACAAGGCGCTGCCGGTCCGCGCGTACCACAAGCTCCTGGTCTGGGACATCATGAAGAAGCCCCTCGCGACCCGGGTCGCCGAGCAGCTGCTCAACCCCGTGGTCGGCAAGAGCTTCGTCGCCTACGCCACCAAGCCGCACCTGCCGAAGGCCTCGGCCGACGCCGCGGCGGACGCCAAGTGACGAGCCCGGAGCGGACCGAACACCTCGTCCTGCCCGGCGTCCTGACGGCCGATCAGGCCATGGCGACGGTCCGCGGCATCCTCGCCGTGCAGCGCGAGGACGGCGCCATCCCGTGGTTCCGCGGCCACCACCTGGACCCGTGGGACCACACGGAGGCCGCCATGGCGCTCGACGCGGCGGGCGAGCACGCGGCCGCCGAGCGCGCCTACGACTGGCTCGCGCGCCACCAGAACCCCGACGGCTCCTGGTACGCGGCGTACGCCGACGGCGACCCGGACGACGTCACCGACCGCGGGCGCGAGACCAACTTCTGCGCCTACCTCTCGGTGGGCGTCTGGCACCACTACCTCTCGACCGGCGACGAGGCGTTCCTGGACCGCATGTGGCCCGCCGTGGTCGCCTCGGTCGAGTTCGTCCTCGCGCTGCAGCAGCCCGGCGGCCAGATCGGCTGGAAGCGGGAGGCCGACGGCACGCCGGTCACTGACGCGCTCCTGACCGGTTCCTCCTCCATCCACCAGGCGCTGCGCTGCGCCCTGGCCGTCGCCGAGCAGCGCGACGAGCCGCAGCCCGACTGGGAGCTCGCGGCCGGCGCCCTCGCGCACGCGATCCGCCGCCACCCCGAGCGCTTCCTCGACAAGGACCGCTACTCGATGGACTGGTACTACCCGGTCCTGGGTGGCGCGCTGACCGGCGACGAGGCCAAGTCCCGCATCGAGGAGGGCTGGGACCGCTTCGTGGTGCCCGGCCTCGGGGTGCGCTGCGTGGTGCCCAACCCCTGGGTCACCGGCGGCGAGAGCGCCGAACTCGCCCTCGCCCTCTGGGTGTTGGGGGAGTCGGACCGCGCCCTGGAGATCCTGCAGTCCATCCAGCACCTGCGCGACGCGGAGTCGGGCCTGTACTGGACGGGTTACGTCTTCGACGACGAGGCGCTCTGGCCCGCGGAGCTCACCACCTGGACGGCGGGCTCGCTGCTCCTCGCGGTGGCGGCGCTCGGCGGCGACGAGGCGACCTGCGCCGTCTTCTCCGGCGAGCGCCTGCCGAGCGGCCTCGACCCGGACTGCTGCGACGTGGCCCGGTAGGCGTCACTCAGTAGCGGCGCAGGCGTCCGGCGAGAGCGTGGCCGACGAGCAGGTAGACCACGGCCGCGAGGCCGTAGCCCGCCACGACCCTGGCCCAGTCCTCGTCGAACGTGAACAGGTCGTGCGACCAGCCCGCCAGCCAGCGGGCCGCGTCGTGGATGAACTGGACGAGGTCGTTGGCCCGGTTCGCGTCCAGCAGGTACATGAGGATCCACAGGCCGAGTATCGCGGCCATGATGTCGGCGACGAGTGCTATGACCCGTCCCGCGGTGCTGCCGTGGGAGTGCCGTGTGGGAGACATAAGGACCGGATACCTGGAAGGCCCCCCTTGAAACCCGTACGGGCCCGCCCCGCTGGCGGGGTGCGGCGGCCGGGGTGAGGCTGCGCAGAGGAGCGCGCTCTGCCGCGGGCCGCTCAGCTCTCGTCTGGAGGCCGTTGCCGTGCTCAGCCCCGTACCCGTCCGTCGTGCCGGAGTCTCCCTCGCTCTCTGCTGCACCCTGCTGGCCGGCGCGACGGCCTGCAACGACGACGACAAAGCCAGTGCCAGTGCGGCGACGCCCAGCAGCTCGTCCTCCAGCGCGGCGGAGAAGCAGAAGTTCGCCAAGACCCGCTTCGTGGCCAACGCGGGGCTCGCCGCGGGCGCGACCTACCAGTGGATCGTGAAGCCGTACCGCGCGGGCAAGTTCAAGAAGGGCGCGAACGGCCGGAAGTTCGCGATGATCAAGGCGGGCCTCGCCGGAGCGTTCACGTACAACCGGCTGAAGGCCGCGACGAAGAACGCCCAGGGCGACCCGACCCTCGCCAAGGCGGTGGCCCCGCTGACGTCCGGCATCGACGCCCTGAAGGACCTGCCGTCCAAGCTCCGCAAGGGCGAGGGCACGGACTCGGTCGTGAACTCCTTCGACGACATCATCCAGGACGTCAAGGGCGCGGGCAGCAGCGCGGGCGCCGAGGTCAAGGACAAGGTGCCGTCGGCGGGGGAGCTGAGCAAGGGCTGACGCCCCCCCGCTCTCAGGAGTTGAGCTCGGCCAGGACCCGCAGGGTGTGCGGGTCCGGCGCGAGCAGGAGCAGGTCCGTGACCGGGCCCCTGCGCCACAGCTCCAGGCGCTCCGCGATCCGGGCGCGCGGGCCCACCAGGGAGATCTCGTCGGCGAAGGCGTCGGGCACGGCGAGGACCGCCTCCTGCCTGCGCCCCGCGAGGAACAGCTCCTGGATGCGCCGCGCCTCGGCCTCGTACCCCATGCGCGCCATCAGGTCGGCGTGGAAGTTGCGGGCCGCGTGCCCCATCCCGCCGATGTAGAAGCCGAGCATGGCCTTGACCGGGAGCAGGCCCTCCGCGACGTCGTCGCAGACCTTCGCACGGGCCATCGGGGCGATGGTGAAGCCCTCCCGCAGACCGGTCAGCGACGCCTCGTACACGTCCGTGCGCAGCGGCGACCAGTACAGCGGCAGCCAGCCGTCCGCGATCCGCGTCGTCTGCTCGATGTTCTTGGGCCCCTCGGCGCCGAGCAGGACCGGCAGATCGGCCCGGAGGGGATGGGTGATCGGCTTGAGCGGCTTGCCGAGCCCCGTGCCGTCCTCGCCGTCGTACGGGTGGGAGTGGAAGCGGCCCGCCACCTCCACGGGACCCTCGCGCCGCAGGACCTGGCGGATCACCTCGACGTACTCACGGGTCGCGGTCAGCGGCGACTTCGGGAACGGCCGCCCGTACCAGCCCTCCACCACCTGCGGCCCGGAGAGCCCGAGGCCGAGCAGCATCCGCCCGCCCGACAGGTGGTCGAGGGTGAGGGCGTGCATGGCGGTGGTGACGGGCGAGCGCGCCGCCATCTGTACGACGGCGGTGCCGAGCCTGATCCGGGAGGTCTGTGCGGCGATCCAGGTGAGCGGCGTGAAGGCGTCCGAGCCCCAGGCCTCCGCGGTCCACACGGAGTCGTAGCCGAGCCGTTCGGCCTCCTGGGCGAGGGCGACGTGGCCGGGGTCGGGGCCGCGCCCCCAGTAGCCGAGTGCGAGCCCGAGCCGCATGCGCCTGCCCCCTCCTGAACTGACGGTACGTCAGCTGACGTCGAGGGGCGACTGTACGACAACGGCCCCCCGCCCGGAAGGGCGAGGGGCCGCGGTACTGGCGTGCGTGCGGGGTCAGCCGCGCTGGATCCCCGTGGTGTCCTGCAGGACGCCGCGACGGCCGTCCTGCGTCTGGGCCACCAGGCCGGGACCGCGCTGCTCGACGGCCAAGTACCAGGTGCCGGGGGCCAGTTCGGCGATCGGCGTCGGCGAGCCGTCCTCCGCGTACAGCGGACGCGGCACCGGCACGGCGAACCAGAACGGCGAGAAGTCACCGGCCGGCTGCGCCTGCGCGGGCGGCGGGGTCTGCCCGGCCTGCGGCTGCGGCTGCTGCCCGCCGAAGGACTGGCCCTGCGGCTGACCGGGCTGGCCGCCATAGGGCGCGCCCGGCTGCGGCTGACCCGCACCGGCACCCGGGTAGCCGTAGCCACCCTGCGGCTGGCCGCCGTAGGGCTGGGGGGCGGCCGGACGCGGGGCGCCCATGAGGGGCGCCTTCAGGGCCGGGACGAGCAGGGTCGCGACCGCGGCGGCGGCGAGCACGAGGGCGCCGATCAGGCCGAGGATGAGGCCGACACCGGCGTCGATGTCGTCCGAACCCCTGCCGAGGCCACCCTCGAAGATGAAGTCGTACGACTGGGTGGTGTCGAAGATCGCGCCGAGCGAGCTCCAGGCGGCGGCGATGGTGAAGGCGACACCGACCTGGCCGAGCTCCAGGCCCGCGACCTTGCGCGGCATGGCGCGGCCGACGACGACCAGCGCCGCCCCGATGATGCCGAGCAGGTACACGCTCAGGAGCAGGTTGCCGTTTTCCCAGGCGTTGGGGAGCTTGTCGCTGTCGACACCGTTGATGTCCAGGGTGTCGAGGAACGAGGCGATGAAGAGCAACACCGCTGCTCCGATCACCACGCCGTCGCCTCGAGTGAGGGAGCGGAAATTCACTTCAGGTCCTTCGTCAGTCGTCTCGTCAGTGGAGGCGTCGCTGTCGCCGTGGTCGCGGTCGTGTCGCGGGGCGCGAAGCGCGGGGGTGGCCCCTCATCGTAGGGAGGACAATATCGTCCGGACACGCGGGGTGTCTGCTCGGGATAAAGACGTCCACGCTCCGGAACGCGGACGTTCACGCGCTACCGGCGCAGGAATCCCGCGATTCCCTCAGAAATCCCCTGCGCCGCCTTCTGCTGCCACGCACCACTGGTCAACAGGGCCGCGTCCTTCGCGTCCCGCATGTTGCCGCACTCGATGAACACCTTGGGAACGGTGGAGAGGTTGAGGCCGCCGAGGTCCTTGCGGACGTCGAGTCCGGTGCCGCCGCCGACGTAGTTCGAGGGGGCGCTGCCCGTCACCGCGACGAACTTCCCGGCGATGCGTTCGCCCAACTCCTTGGAGGGGGCGACGATCGCCGAGGTGTCGGCCGCGCCGGACTTCACCTGCGCGGGCAGGATCACGTGGAAGCCGCGGTTGCCGGGCGCGGAGCCGTCCGCGTGGAGGGAGACCACCGCGTCGGCGTGGGCCTGGTTGCCGATCCGGGCGCGTTCGTCGACGCACGGGCCCCAGGGCCGGTCCCCGTCCTGGGTGAACTTGACCGTGGCGCCCTGCTTTTCGAGCAGCGTGCGCAGGTCGCGGGCGACCGCCAGGGTGAACTTCGCCTCGGTGTAGCCGCCGTTGGTGGACGTGCCCGTGGTGTCGCACGCCTTGCGGTTCGTCCCGATGTCGACCTGACGGTTGATCTCCGCCGTGTGCTGGAAGTTGCCCGTGTTGTGGCCGGGGTCGACCACGACGACCTTGCCCTTGAGGGGGCCGTCGGGCGCGGGGTGGCGGGGGGCAGACGGCTTCGTGGCCGAATCGTTGTCGTTGCTGTCCGAACCCTTGCCGTCCTTGTCGCTCTTGTCGTCCTTGTCCTTCCCCTTGTCGGGCCCGCGGGTCCCGGACGGGGTGGACGAGGAGGACCCGTCCGAGGCGTTCGCGCCCTCGGACGTGCTTGAGGAGACCGGCAGCGATCTCGCCGGTTCACCCCCGTCGGGCCCGCTCGTCGCCTGGTGGATGAGCCAGCCCGCCAGGCAGGCCGGCACCAGGGCGGCGACGGTCACCGTCAGCGGACGGCCGAAGCGGCGGCGCCTCGGCGGCTGGGAGGGATCGAATTCCGGACCTACGTACGACACGGGGCGAGCCTATCCGCGGCGCCGGGTCCCCGCTCCTCATTGCGGCCCGGACCCAGCCCGGAGTGGTCGGATCCGCGTGGTCAGATCCCCGGCCCCGTCCGCCGCAGCACGCGCAGCGAGTCCGTCACCGAGACCTCGGTGAACGCGCCGGACTCCAGGGCCCTGAGGTAGACGCGGTACGGCGCCTGGCCGGTCATGATGTCGACCGGGTCGGGGAACACGTCGTGGATGACGAGCAGGCCGCCCTCGGCGACGTGCGGCGCCCACCCCTCGTAGTCGGCCGTGGCGTGCTCGTCCGTGTGGCCCCCGTCGATGAACACGAGGCCGAGCGGGCCGCCCCATGCCTTCGCCACCTGTGGCGAGCGCCCGACGACGGCGATCACGTGCTCCTCCAGGCCCGCCCGGTGCAGCGTGCGGCGGAAGGTGGGCAGCGTGTCCATCCGGCCGACCTCGGGGTCCACCGTCTCCGGGTCGTGGTACTCCCAGCCGGGCTGCTGCTCCTCGCTGCCCCTGTGGTGGTCCACGGTGATCGCGCTCACCCCGGCCTGCCGCGCCGCGTCGGCCAGCAGGATGGTGGAGCGCCCGCAGTACGTGCCGACCTCCAGGAGCGGCAGGCCGAGCGCGGCCGCCTCCGTCGCGGCCGCGTACAGCGCGAGCCCCTCGCCGCGCGGCATGAAGCCCTTGGCGGACTCGAAGGCGGCGAGGGTCTCCGGCTCGGGCTCGGCGGCCATGGCCACGGGTTCCTCCAGGTCGTAGGCGGATCGCAGGGGGTGTGGGCGCCATGATGCACGGCACCCCCGCCACCTGGGTGACGGGGGTGCTCCGGCGCCGTCGATGGACGGCGCCCGGGCGTCAGGCCGGTACGTCGCTCTCGTCGGCCGCGCCCGACAGGGCCAGGTCGACCCGTACGGGCCGGGCGTCCCCGTGGTACGCGGCCGCCGAGGCATGCGGCGCGTGGCCGGTGGCGGTGGCCGCGAGGACGTAACTGCCGTCGGCCGGGACGTCGAGGGCGTACCGGCCCTCGTCGTCGGTGAGCGCGGCGCCCGCCTGCTTGCCGCGGCGGTCGATCAGCGTCACCTTCGCCCGCGGGACGGGGGCCCCGTCCGCGCCCCGCACCAGGCCGTGGAAGCCCGCGAGCACCTCGGCGGCGCGCTCCAGATTCGCGTCCTCCTCGCTGCTCGCGCGCAGCTGCGTGGTGACCGAGCGGCGTGCGGAGGGCAGCATGAGGGCGAAGAACAGGCCGACGACGACCGCGCCCGCGGCGATCAGGAACGAGACGCGGAAGCCGTGCATGGTGGGGACGGCCACGCCCCCGACGTGGTCCGCGGTGTTGGCCAGGACCATGCCGATCACGGCGCTGGACACCGAGGTGCCGATGGACCGCATCAGGGTGTTGAGGCCGTTGGCCGCGCCCGTCTCGGACGGGTCGACGGAGCCGATGATGAGTGCGGGCAGCGAGGAGTAGGCGAGGCCGATGCCCGCGCCGAGGAGCACCGCGATGACGATCGTCTGCCAGGCGGCGCTCATCAGGCCGAGGCCCGCGCCGTAGCCGATCGTGATGATCAGCATGCCGAGGATGAGGGTCACCTTCGGGCCGTACTTCGCCGAAAGGCGGGCGTAGACGGGCGCCGTGAACATCATCGTCAGGCCGAGCGGCATCACGCACAGGCCCGCGACGACCATGGACTGGCCGAGGCCGTAGCCGGTCGCGGTCGGCAGCTGGAGCAGCTGGGGCAGGACCAGCGAGACGGCGTAGAAGGCGACGCCGACCATGATCGAGGCGAGGTTGGTGAAGAGCACCGAGCGGCGGGCCGTGGTGCGCAGGTCCACGAGGGGGGCCTTCACGCGCAGCTCCATCACGCCCCACAGGACGAGGACGACGGCCGCGGCGGCGAACAGGCCGAGCGTGGTGGACGAGCCCCAGCCCCAGTCGCTGCCCTTGGTGATCGGCAGCAGGAACAGGACGAGACCGGCGGAGAGGCCGAGCGCGCCGAGCACGTCGAAGGTGCCCTCGGCGCGGACCGGGCTCTCCGGCACGAAGACGAGGGTCAGCAGGATCGAGAGGACGCCGAGCCCCGCCGAGCCGAAGAACAGCGCGTGCCAGTCGGCGTTCTGCGCGATCAGCGCGGCGACCGGCAGGGCGAGGCCGCCGCCGACGCCGATGGAGGAGCTCATCAGGGCCATCGCGGAGCCGAGCTTCTCGCGGGGCAGCTCGTCGCGCATCAGGCCGATGCCGAGCGGGATGGCGCCCATGGCGAAGCCCTGCAGCGCGCGGCCCACGATCATCACGACGAGATCGTCGGTGAATCCGCAGATCATCGAGCCGACCACCATCACGGCGAGGCTGGAGAGCAGCATCTTCCGCTTGCCGTAGAGATCGCCGAGGCGACCCATGATCGGCGTGGAGACGGCACCGGCGAGCAGGGTCGACGTCATGACCCAGGTGGCGTTCGACGGCGAGGTGCGCAGCAGCTCCGGCAGGTCCTTGATGACCGGCACAAGCAGGGTCTGCATCACCGCGACGACGATGCCGGAGAAGGCGAGTACGGGGACGACGCCGCGTATGCCGCGTGGGTGGGTCGTCGACATCGACATTGCTTGGGGCCTCCGGGGCGGCAGGGGACTCGGCGGGGGTACGTGGAGCGGTACGCGCACGGCGGCGTGTACGTGTAGCCCGAACCTGTTTCCCGGGGCGACTATTCCGACGGATGTCGTACGAGAGGAACTCTTGACCCGTTGTTAACCCTTTCATCAGCCGGGCCGCCAGAGGCCTCTGAGGCCCCCGCCAAGCCGCCCCGCACCTGACCTTCCGTCAGATTGAAACGTGTTCTACTCTGTCGCCGTCCCGGCAGCGGCTACCGGCGAGGATGCGCATGGGGATCGGAATCACGCGGGAACATGGGGAGTTGGCGTCGGCCGTGCGGGGCTGGATCGCCCGCGCCGTGCCGCCCGAGGAAGTGCGGAGGCTCCTCGATGCCTCGCTCGTCGCCCCTCCGGGGCCCGCGCTCCCGGCGGGCGGGAGCGGCGGCGCCCGGCCCGCCCACTGGGACGGGCTCGCCGGTCAGGGGCTGCTCGGCGTCCACCTGCCCGAGGAGTACGGGGGCGGAGGAGGGGACCTCCTCGACCTCGCCGTCGTCCTCGAAGAGGCGGCGCGGGCCGCGCTCCCCGGGCCGCTCGTGGCGAGCTCGCTGGCCTCCCTGGTGCTGCACCGCGCGGGCGCGCACGCGCTCGCCGCGGACCTGGCGAGCGGTGCCCGGATCGGCGCCGTGGCGCTGGACGCGGGCACACTCACCGCCGTCGCCGGGCCCGACGGCCACGTCCTGGACGGCACGGCGCCGCCCGTGCTCTCCGGGGGCGAGGCCGACCTGCTGATCCTCTGCGCCGCGTCGGCGGCGGGCCCGGTGTGGCTGGCGGTCGACGCCGCCGCGCTGACCGTCCGTACGCACGACAGCGCCGACCCGACCCGGCCCACCGCCGAGGTGAGCGCGCGGGCGGCGCACGTCCCGGCGGACCGCCTCCTCGCCGTCGACGCCGCGGCCGTCCGCGACCTGGCCGCCGCCGTGCTGGCCGCCGACGCGTGCGGCACCGCGGCGTGGGCGCTGCACACCGCGGCCGAACACGCCAAGGTGCGCGAGCAGTTCGGCCGCCCCATCGGGCAGTTCCAGGGTGTCAAGCACCTCTGTGCCGACATGCTGGTCCGCGTCGAACAGGCCCGCGCCCTGGCCTGGGACGCGGCCCGCGCGGCGGACGACCCCGAGGCGGCCGCCGACGTACGCGGCCTGACCACCGCACTCGCCGCGGCCACCGCCCTCGACGCCGCCCGCACCTGCGCCAAGGACTGCGTGCAGATCCTCGGCGGTATCGGGTTCACCTGGGAACACGACGCGCATCTGTATCTGCGCCGGGCGGTCGTGGCCCGGCAGCTGCTCGGCGCGGGCGACGCGCACCGGCTGCGTGCCGTGCGGCTCGCGGAGGGCGGCGCGCGCCGCGAACTGCGCCTGGAACTGCCGGAGGAGGCGACGGAGTACCGGAACCTGGCCCGCGCGGCCATCGCCCCGGCCCGCGGACTCGACCCGGCGGCGGCCCGCAAGGCGCTCGCCCCCACCGGCTACGCCGCCCCGCACCTGCCCGAGCCGTACGGCCTGGGCGCGGGCCCCGTCCAACAGCTCGCCGTGCAGGAGGAGTTGAAGGCCGCCGGAGTCAGGCTCAGTGACCTCGGCATCGCGACCTGGGTGATCCCCTCCCTCATCGCGTACGGCACCGAGGAACAGCGCGCACGCTTCCTCGCGCCCACCCTGCGCGGCGAGTTGCTCTGGTGCCAGCTCTTCAGCGAGCCCGGCGCGGGCTCCGACCTCGCGTCCCTGAGCACCCGGGCCGAGCGCGTCGAGGGCGGCTGGCGCGTGAACGGCCAGAAGGTGTGGACGAGCGCGGCCCAGTGGGCGGACCACGGGATCCTGCTCGCCCGTACCGACCCGTCGGCGCCCAAGCACAAGGGGCTGACGTACTTCCTCGTCGACATGAAGGCCGCCGCGGGCGAGGGCGGCGGGATCGACATCCGCCCGCTCACGGAGATCACCGGCGACGCCCTCTTCAACGAGGTGTACTTCGACGACGTGTTCCTCCCCGAGGACGCCGTCGTCGGGGAGGTCGACGACGGCTGGCGGGTCGCCCGCGACACCCTCGGCAACGAACGCGTCCACATGGCCGACCAGTTGACCTTCGACACCGGCCTCGAAGCGCTCATCGCCCGCGCCGGTGAACTCGACGGCGCGTACCGGGCCCGCATCGGAGCGCTCGCCGCCGAGGCACACGCCCTCGCCTGCATCGGGCTGCGCACCACCATCCGGCAGGTCGCGGGCGCGGAGCCGGGCGCGGGCGCTTCCGTGCGCAAACTCGTCCAGACCCCCCACCAGCAGAAGGTCGCCGAACTGGCCCTCGAACTCCTCGGCCCGGCGGGCGCGGTCCGCGAGGGCCCGGGGGAGCGGGCGCTGCACGGCTTCCTGATGTCGCGCTGCCTGACCATCGCGGGCGGCACCACCCAGGTCCAGCTCAACGTGGTCGCCGAGCGGATCCTCGGCCTGCCCCGTGACTGAGAGCCCTTCTTTGCACCACCGGCCAGCGAAAGGGACATCATGAAGGCGTACGTCGTCGGCGTCGGGATGACCAGGTTCGAGAAGCCCGAGACGCGCGACTGGCAGTACTGGGACATGGCCAGGGAAGCGGGCACGAAGGCCCTCGACGACGCCGGGATCCCGTACGGCCAAGTGGAGCAGGTCCCCGTCGGCTACTGCTTCCAGGCCTCGACCGCCGGCCAGCGCGCCGTCTACGAACTCGGCCTGACCGGCGTGCCCGTCTACAACGTCAACAACAACTGCGCGACCGCGTCGACCGCGCTGATGATGGCGCGGCAGTTTGTCGAGGGCGGCCTGAGCGACTGCGTGCTCGCGCTCGGCTTCGAGAAGATGGCGCGCGGCTCGCTGGGCGGCGGCAGCGACGGGGGCGCCCGCGGCGAAGCCGCCGATGGATTCGGCAAGACGTCGCCGGTCGCCCGCCACTACGGGATCATGGCCGCCCGGCACGGCTTCGAGATGACCCCGCCCACCGCGCAGATCTTCGGCGACGCGGCCCGCGAGCACATGGAGAAGTACGGCACCACCGAGGCACAGCTCGCCGCGGTCGGCGCCAAGAACCACCGGCACTCCACGAACAACCCGTACGCGCAGTTCCAGGACGCGTACACCGTCGACGAGGTCCTCGCCGCGAAGATGATCCACCGCCCGCTCACCAAGCTCCAGTGCTCCCCGACGTCGGACGGTTCGGCGGCGGCGGTCGTGGTCTCCGAGCGCTTCGTCGAACGGCACGGCCTCGCGGACCGGGCGGTGGAGATCGCCGCCCAGGCCATGACCACCGACACCGAGGAGTCCTTCGCCTCCGGGTCGTGCATCGACGCCGTCGGCCAGCCGATGTCACGGGAGGCGGCCCGCCGGGTCTACGAGAGGTCGGGGCTCGGCATCGAGGACGTCGACGTCGTCGAGCTGCACGACTGCTTCTCCGTCAACGAACTCCTGACGTACGAGGCGCTCGGCATGTGTGCGCCGGGCGAATCGGGAGAGCTCGTCGAGAGCGGCGCGACGACGTACGGCGGCCGGTGGGTGGTCAACCCCTCCGGCGGCCTCATCTCCAAGGGCCACCCGCTGGGGGCGACCGGCATCGCGCAGGTCGCCGAAGTGACCTGGCAGCTGCGCGGCGAGGCGGGGGCGCGACAGGTCGAGGGGGCGCGGGTGGGGCTCGCGCACAACATCGGGCTCGGCGGGGCGGCGGTGGTGACGATGCTGCGGAGGTGAGGAGACGGGCTTCGGCCCGCAGGTACTGGCGCCACAAGTTCTGGCGCCACAGGTCCTGGCGCCACAGGTCCTAGTCCTGTCGACCGAGGCCGCGTCCAGCGAATTTCCGATGCACTGCTCAAGTGCGGCTTGAGAGGATGGCTGTCATGGTCCAGACGCCCCCCACCTCTTACCCAGCCGACACCGGCTCCGGTTCCGCCCCCGCGCCGTCCTCCTCCGCGGCCTCCGCCACCGCCCCGCCGAAGAAGTCCGTCCCGGTGTGGGCGGTGCTGATGACCGCCTGCGCGGGCCAGTTCCTCGTCGTCCTCGACGTGTCCGTGGTGAACACCGCGCTGCCGTCGATGCGCGCCGACCTCGGCATGAGCGCCATCGGCCTGCAATGGGTCGTCAACGCGTACTCCATAGCCTTCGCGGGCTTCATGCTGCTCGGCGGGCGGGCCGGGGACCTCTTCGGGCGCAAGCGGATGTTCCTCGTCGGCCTCACGCTCTTCACCGTCGCCTCGCTCGGCGGCGGCCTCGCGCAGGCCGAGTGGCAGCTCCTCGTGGCGCGGGCCGTGCAGGGCCTCGGCGCCGCGATCCTCGCGCCGTCGACCCTGACGATCCTCACGTCGGCGGTGCCCGAGGGCGCCGCGCGGGCGCGGGCGATCGGCGTCTGGACAGCGGTCGGCGCGGGCGGCGGCGCGGCCGGCGGACTGGTCGGCGGAGTCCTCACGGACCTGCTCTCCTGGCGCTGGGTGCTCCTGATCAACGTGCCGGTCGGCGCCCTGGTGATCGTCGCGGGCCTGGCCTGGCTCACCGAGAGCAGGGCGGACCGGACGCGCCGCCTGGACGTGCCGGGCGCGGTCCTCGTGACGGGCGGCCTCGCCACCCTCGCGTACGGCATCGTGCAGACGGAGGAGAAGGGCTGGACGGCGGCCGCCACCCTGGCGCCCCTGGCGGCGGGGCTCGCGCTGCTCGCGGCGTTCCTCGTGGTGGAGTCGCGCACGGAGGTGCCGCTGATGCCGCTGAAGCTGTTCAAGGTGCGGACGGTGTCGGCCGCGAACGCCGCGATGTTCGTGTGCGGCGGCGGAATGTTCGCCATGTGGATGTTCATGACGCTCTACACCCAGAACGTCCTCGGCTACTCGCCGCTGAAGGCGGGCCTGGCCCTCATGCCGTCCTCGTTCACCGTCGTCCTCGGCTCGATGCTCGCGCCGCGTCTGATGCCGGTGATCGGCTCGAAGAACGTCTCCGTGCTCGGCATCGTGGTGGCCGCCGCGGGCTTCGGCTGGCAGTCGACGATGACGGTCGACGGCGCGTACGTCACCTCGATCCTGCTGCCCGGCATCGTGATGATGCTCGGCGCGGGCCTCGCCACCACCCCGCTCGCCTCGCTCGCCACGTCGAGCGCCAAGGCGGACGACGCGGGCCTCGTCTCCGGACTGGTCAACACCTCCCGCACCATGGGCGGCGCGCTCGGCCTCGCGGTGCTGTCCACGGTGGCCGCCGCGCGGATGAACGGCTCGACATCACCGCAGGCGCTCACCGACGGGTACGCGATGGCGTTCCGGACGAGCGGGTTCATCCTGCTGGCGGGCGTGGTCGTGCTGCTGCTGTGGATGCCGAGGGTCCGGGGGACCGCGGCTGCGAAGCAGGGCTGACGTTCTGCTCGGGTGAGGCGACTGCGAGGCTGGGGCGACCGGCACGGCGTGGGGCGGTGCCACCACCGCTCCAGCCACGCCTACAACCACCCCTGATGCCGCGCCTCCCGCACCGCCTCCATCCGGTTCCGCGTCCCCGTCTTGCCGATCGCCGCCGACAGGTAGTTCCGCACGGTCGACTCCGACAGGTGGAGCCTGCCCGCGATGTCGGCGACCGTGGCGCCGTCCACCGAGGCCTTGAGGACGTCCGCCTCGCGGTCGGTCAACGGGTTCGGCCCCGCGCTCAGCGCGGCGGCGGCGAGCGCCGGGTCGATGACCGTCTCGCCCCGCAGCGCCCGGCGGACCGACTCGGCAAGCTCCTCGACGGGCCCGTCCTTGACCAGGAAGCCGACCGCTCCGGCCTCCATGGCGCGGCGCAGATAGCCGGGCCTGCCGAAGGTGGTGAGGATGAGGACCCGGCAGTCGGGGCACTGCTCACGCAGGTCGGCGGCGGCCTCCAGGCCGCTGCGGCCCGGCAGTTCGATGTCGAGCAGCGCCACGTCCGGGCGGGCTACCAGCGCCGCGTCGACGATCTCGTCGCCCGCGCCGACCTGGGCGACGACCTCGAGGTCCTCCTCCATGCCGAGCAACAGGGCGAGAGCGCCCCGCATCATGCCCTGGTCCTCGGCGAGGAGGATGCGCACGCTCTTGGCGGGGCGGTGGTCCTGCGGCATCTCGTTCACGGGGAACAGAGTAGGGCGGGCGCCCTGTCGTCGAAGGCAGGCCGTCAGTCGATGCAGAACTCGTTGCCCTCGATGTCCAGCATCGGGATGCACGCGTCGGTGCCGTCGTACAGCGTCTGTACGTGTACCGCTCCGAGCGGGATCAGGCGTGCGCACTCGGCCTCCAGGGCCGCGAGGCGCTCTTCGCCGACGAGTCCGGTGCCGACGCGCACGTCGAGGTGCACGCGGTTCTTGACGGCCTTCCCCTCGGGGACGCGCTGGAAGTACAGCCGGGGGCCTTCGCCCGAGGGGTCGGTACAGGCGAACCACGCGTCCCGCTGCTCGGGGGGCTGGGCGCTCTTGAACTCGTCCCACGTGGCAAAACCCTCCGGCGGGGGCGGAATGACGTACCCCAGCACCTCGCACCAGAAGCGGGCGAGACGCTCGGGTTCCGCGCAGTCGAAGGTGACTTGGAACTTCTTGATCGACGTCATCGGGCCACCGTATGGACGCGTGCCCCGCGGCGAAACCCCCGGCCGCGATCATGTTGTGGCGGAGATGGGGGGCGCCAGGGACGGGTCCGGTTCCGCGGTCGGGAGGACGGCCGTGACGCGGAAGCCGGAGCGGGGCGCCGGGCCGGAGGTGAGGGAGCCACCGGCCGCCGCGAGGCGTTCGGCCAGTCCCTTCAGGCCGCTGCCGGGCGCCTCCGAGCCCGCGCCGCGGCCGTCGTCCGTGATCACCAGGCGGGCGCGTCCGGCGGTGCTCGTGACGTCGATCTCGCAGTGGGCCGCTCCGGAGTAGCGTACGGCGTTGGTGACGGACTCGCGGACGACCCAGCCGAGGAGGGCCGCGGCCTGCGGGGTGAGCGGCGGGCCCGACTGGCGGACGACCGCGTCGATCCCGGCGGCCGCGAGCAGGTCGCGGGCGCGGTCCAGTTCGGTGGCGAGGCTGCCCTCGCGGTAGCCGGTGACGGCCTCGCGGATCTCGGTGAGCGCCTGCCGGCCGACGGACTCGATGTCGGCGACCTGGCCGAGCGCCGCGGCCAGGTCGCGCGGGGCGATGCGGCGGGTCGCCTCCGCCTTCACCACGATCACGGAGAGCGTGTGGCCGAGCAGGTCGTGCAGGTCGCGGGAGAAGCGGAGGCGTTCCTTCTCGACGGCGGCGCGGGCCAGTTCCTCGCGGGTCTCGCGCAGCTCTCGGACCGCCTCGGAGAGCGAGAGGATCGCGGCCGTCACCATCGTGGACAGGAACGTGGCGTAGGCGACGTTCAGCGCGCCCCAGCCGTCCCTGAACCCGCCGATGGCACCCGCCAGGGCGCTCAGCCCCAGGCCGACGGGGCCCAGGCCGCGACCGCGCACGATCGCGCCCACGGCGAGGCCGAGCAGCGGGAAGAAGAGCAGCCAGTTGCCTCCGTAACCGGCGGCGAGCCCGACGGTCAGCAGGCCGAGCGCGATCAGGGCGATGAGCGTGGCGCGGGACTGGCGGCTGCGCTTGTCGAAGGCGCGGAAGGCCAGGAAGACGTAGAGGGAGTTGAAGACGAGGAGCCCGATGCCGCCGACCCAGGGGTTGGGGGTGCGGCCCTGGAGGAGGTGGGAGACGGCGCCCAGGCCCATCAGGAGCCAGGGCAGGAGCGCGAATCCGGAGGGCGGCGGCCCGAGGTGCTCGTCGTCCGGGCCCGCCGCGCCCCCCTTCCATCGCCCCCGCCACCGGCCGCCCTCCCGCCGCTCCGCCGCGCACCGTTTCCGCTCGGCCCCGCACTCGTCGCGGGCGTTCCCGTGCTCCCTACGGGAGGTCCGCCACTCGCGTACGGAGCGGCTGATCCTGTTCTCTGCGGCCATCTCGGCGTTCCCCGTCCTCGGCATCGGGCGGCCGCGGATGCGCGGACCGTCGTTGGGAGACCACAGCGTACGAACCGGGGGACGGATGTCGGCAGATGCGCCCGTACCGACTCGGCCAGTACAAATGTCACCCGTGGCGCCGCCGGGCCGCCGAGCTCATCTGACGAGCTGTCAGGAGTCTTCACAACCGCCGTGGCCTCGGCTATACATGGGATCGCCGGACTGGAACGCGTTCTAGAACGAGGCTCTCCGTGCGTCCCGGGACGAGGCTGTTCACGGACCGCCCCTCCGGCCCTGTTGCGACCTCGGTGCGGTCGACGGTGCGGACGGCCGCACCGAGGTCTTCGATCACCGGCCCAAGGAGCTGCCCCCAGATGCCCATTGACGCAGTGAAGGCCGTGGCCGCCGAGCCCCGGTCCGCCGAGATCGCCTGGGACCACAAGGACATCCAGCTCTACCACCTGGGACTCGGCGCCGGACGGCCCGCCACGGACCCGGACGAGCTGCGCTACACACTGGAGTCCCGCCTGCACGTCCTGCCCAGCTTCGCCACCGTCGCGGGCGCGGGCATGGGTGTCGTCGGCGGTCTCTCCGCGCCCGGCATCGAGGTCGACCTGGCCGCCGTCCTGCACGGCGGCCAGAGCATCACGCTGCACCGCCCCATCCCCGTAAGGGGCGAGGCCGTCAGCACCTCCAGGGTCGCCGCGGTGTACGACAAGGGGAAGGCCGCGATCCTCGTCCTGCGCACCGAGGCCGCCGACGCCGACGGGCCGCTGTGGACCAGCGACGCCCAGATCTTCGTGCGCGGCGAGGGCGGCTTCGGCGGCGACCGGGGCCCCTCCACCCGCCTCCCCGCTCCCGAGGGCGCCCCCGACCTGGAGGTCGAGCGCCCCGTCCGCGAGGACCAGGCACTCCTCTACCGCCTCTCGGGGGACTGGAACCCGCTGCACGCCGACCCCGAGTTCGCCGCCCTCGCCGGCTTCGACAAGCCGATCCTGCACGGCCTGTGCACCTACGGGATGACCCTCAAGGCCATCGTCGACACCCAGCTCGGCGGCGACGTGTCCCGGGTGCGCGGCTACGGCACCCGCTTCACGGGGGTCGTCTTCCCCGGCGAGACCCTGCGGATCCGCATGTGGCGGTCCGCGGGCCGGGTGCAGGCCACGGTCACCGCCGCCGAACGGGACGACGCGCCGGTCCTGGCCGACACCGTCGTCGAACACGCCTGAGTCGTCCAGCACGCCTGAGCCGTCGAACCCGCCTGAGTCAGCCCGGTCGCCCCCGACCCGCTCGGGCCCGCCCGGATCTTCGTACGAGAGGAGCCGCACCATGCGCGCAGCCGTACTGCACGAGACAGGCCAGGACAAGCTCGAAGTCCTCGACGACGTCGAGACGGCGGGCTTCGGCCCCGGCAAGGTGAAGATCCGGGTCCGGGCCACCGGGCTGTGCCACTCCGACATCTCGGCGATGAACGGCGTGCTGCCGCAACCCGCCCCCTTCATCCCGGGCCACGAGGGCGCGGGCGAGATCATCGACGTCGGCGACGGGGTGACCGGCCTCGCCAGGGGCGACCGCGTCCTGCTGTGCTGGCTGCCCGCCTGCGGCGTCTGCCCCGCCTGCAAGCGCGGCCAGACCCAGCTGTGCCTCGCCGGGTTCATGAACGCGGGCACGCCCAACTTCAAGCGCTCCGGCGGCAATTCCGATGTGTTCGGCTTCGCGGGCACCGGCACGTTCGCCGAGGAGGTCGTCGTCGACGCCGGGTGCGCCGTGCCGATCCCCGACGACGTGCCGTTCGACATCGCGGCGCTGATCGGCTGCGGCGTGACGACGGGGCTCGGCGCGGCCGTCAACACCGCCGACGTGGCCGTGGGTTCGTCGGTCGCCGTGATCGGCTGCGGCGGCGTCGGCATCTCCGCGATCCAGGGGGCCAGGCTCAAGGGCGCGGCGCAGATCGTCGCGGTCGACCCGGTCGCCTCGCGCCGGGAGGCGGCCTTGAAGTTCGGCGCCACCGAGGCGGTCCCGCCCGACGAACTGGCCGACGCCAAGCAGCGGATCACCGCGGGCGAGGGCTTCGACTACGTCTTCGAGGTCGTCGGCAAGTCGGCCACGGCCCGCACGGCGTACGAGGCGACGCGGCGCGGCGGCACGATGTGCGTCGTCGGAGCCGGAGCCATGGACGACCACCTGCGGTTCAACATGTTCGAGCTCTTCTTCGACGAGAAGCGCATCCTGCCCTCCATGTACGGCGGGGGCGACGTCCTCACGTCGTACGAGCGGGCCATCGCGCTCTGGCGGGCGGGCCGCATCGACCTGGCGGGCCTGATCACCCACCGCGTACAGCTCGCCGAGGTCAACGAGGCGCTGGAACAGATGCGTACGGGCGCCGCGCTGCGCACCTGCATCGAGATCTGACCGTCTCCGCGCCGGGCTCCGACCGTCTCCGTATCCAGCTCCGAAGGGACTTCGATGTCACTGCCACTTGAGGGCCTGTCCGCGATCGTGACCGGTGCGGGCCGCGGGCTCGGCCGCGCCGAGGCACTCGAACTGGCCCGCCTCGGCGCGAGCGTCGTCGTCAACGACTTCGGGCAGCCGGGCCGCGACGGTTCGGGCGAGGCCTCGGCGGCGCCCGCCGAGGAGGTCGCCGCCGAGATCCGGGCGGCGGGCGGCGCGGCCGTCGCCCACACCGGGGACGTCGCCGACCACGAACAGGCCCGCGCACTCGTTCAGTTGTCGGTCGACATGTACGGAAAGCTCGACATCCTCGTCAACAACGCGGGCATCCTGCGGGACCGGATGATCTTCTCGATGAGCGAGGCCGAGTGGGACTCGGTCATCCACGTCCACCTCAAGGGCCACTTCAACACCACCCACTTCGCGGCCGCGCACTGGCGCGAGCGCTCGAAGGCGGCGGGCGGCCCGGTGTACGGCCGGATCGTCAACACCTCGTCCGAGGCCTTCCTCGCGGGCTCGGCGGGCCAGCCCAACTACGCGGCGGCGAAGGGCGGCATCGTCGGCCTGACGACGTCGACGGCGCTGGCACTCGCCAAGTACGGCGTGACCGCCAACGCCATCTGCCCCCGCGCCCGTACACGGATGACGGAGGACGTCTTCGCGGGCTTCCAGGAGCCTTCGGAGGGCCGGCTCGACCCGCTGGCGCCCGAGCACGTCTCGCCGTTGGTCGGATATCTGGCCTCGCCCGCGGCCGCCCGGGTCAACGGGCAGCTGCTCGTGGTGCACGGCGGCATGGTCGCGGTCGTCGAGCGGCCCAAGGTGGCGGCGCAGTTCGACGCGGCGAAGGAGGCGTTCACCTTCGCCGAGCTGGACGAGGCGCTCTCGCCTTATTACGCGGGGCGTCCGGAGAACGAGACGTTCGCGGCGGCGGAGGTGCTGGGGCTCAAGCGGGGCTAGCGGGACTCCGTAAAGAGTCTCGCCCCCGTGCCGCTTGTGGCGGTACGGGGGCGAGACCTTTCCGCGGAGCTCCGGGTCAGGGCTGCTGCTGGTATTGCTGCTGGTCCTGCCTGCGGTGGCGTCCCTGCGGCACGGCTGCCTCGTCGTGCTCGGCCACCGGGCCCCGGTGCCTGCCGGCCCCGGTCCCCGCCCCTGTGGGCACGGTCGACGGCCACCGTGGTGTGGTGTTCTGCTGTGTCTCCGTGACGGTCTCGGTCGTAGTCAAGCCATTCACCCCGTAAAGAAGATCGTTCGTACAGCCGGGCGAGTCTAACGGTCGCCCGTTCGGCCGCCGAGGGGTGCCTGCTGCAGGGGTACGGGGCGTGCGACGGCGGGCTGCGGAGGGCCCGCCGGGGGAGGCGGAGGCGGTGGTGGGGACAGGTGCGGAGCGCCGTCGTCCACCGCCGGGGGACCGGCGTCCGGCGTGGGCGTCCCGGTGTCGGCCGACGGGGCCTCCGTGCCGGGCGGCGGCATGGGTGCGCTCACCCGGGCCACCCCGCACGGCACGGCGGCCGTCGCGTACGGCAGGCACAGGACGCCGTCCGGGGTCCACCACCCCGAACCGGCCAACCAGCCCTCGGGAGCCGCCAGTTGGATCAGCTTCCGGCCGGCGGGCCGCCACAGTCCGAACCAACTGCCGTCACCGCCGCGGTCATCGCCGGGCGCCCGCCCGCCACGGCTGCCCGGCCCGTCGATCCGCAGCGCCACCGCGCAGGCCTCCGGCGTCAGCACCTGCCCGGGCTGGATCGCGAACGGCGTCACCGTCAGCTCCGGCAGCCGCAGGCACTCCGGGAAGCGCACCGGCCGCGTACCGCCGAGGACGCCCCAGCCGAGGCGGGGCCCGCCCGGCGCGTCGGAGCGGATCAGGAGCAGTCCGCTGCCCGCGTCGGCAAGCAGCAGCCGGTCGTCGCTCTCCTCCGCGATCTGCAGGAGCGGGGAGACCTCGCCGCCGCGCTCCAGGTCCACCGCCACCGTCTTGGTGCGGCCGTCCAGCTCGCGGTCGAGCGCGAGCATGCGGTCCGTCCCGTCCAGCCAGACGCCGCCCGAGCAGCGGCCCGGCACCGAGGCGAGGTGCTCGGGCCCGAAGGTGCCGCCCGCCACCAGCCAGATGTCCGAGGAGCGGGCGCCGGGCGCGAGGGCGTACGCGCGGTCGCCGCCCGGCGCCGGTGGCAGCAGGTTCAGCTCGCCGCACTCCACGGCCCCGAGCGGCACCTCGCCGGTGCCCGGACCCGTCGGGTACAGCAGGGCGAAGGCGTGCCGCTCGCCCACCACGCGGTGGACGAGGACGCGGCCGTCGGCCATCGGATGGACCTCCGTGGACGGCTCCTCGGGCTGGTTCCCGGGCAGGGGCACGGCGTACGGCTCGGGGGAGCCGAGGGTCCAGCGTTCGGGGTACCAGGAGTCCGGGGCGCCGGCGGCGCGGGCCAGACGCGCCGCGTACGAACCGTCCGCCGCGACGGTGCACCCCGCGGGGCGGGCGGGGACGCGAACGCGGATGGGGGCCGGGGCCGGGACGGGGGCCTGGATCGGTGGCGGCGCTGGTGGCGCAGTCATCGTGGTGTCACCTCCGGCCCCGAAGCTAGTTTCGTACGCACTGACGTGGCACCGACGGGCGTCCGCTTCACACAGAAGGGTGGCGATGTCCCGATTCGCCTGAGGGTGCGGGGGCGGTTGTGCTGTGAGGGCCGACGACCCGCCGCGGCCCCGTCAAGTAGCCGCACCGTAGCGGTACGTAACGCTCGACCTGCGGGGCACGCGGGGAAGGTAGCCTTTCTCCGTGCCCCGTCTGTCTGAAGTCATCGCCGCGCTCGACGCCCTGTGGCCCGCCGATCTGGCCGAGAGCTGGGACGCGGTCGGCACGGTCTGCGGAGACCCCGACGCGGAGGTCTCCCGGGTCCTCTTCGCCGTCGACCCCGTCCAGGAGATCGCCGACGAAGCGGTCGCCCTGGGAGCCCAGCTCCTGGTCACCCACCACCCCCTCTACTTGCGGGGTACGACGACGGTCGCGGCGTCCACCTTCAAGGGCCGGGTCGTCCACGACCTGATCAAGCACGACGTCGCGCTGCACGTCGCGCACACCAACGCCGACCGCGCCGACCCCGGCGTCTCCGACGCCCTCGCGGGCGCGCTCGACCTCCGCATCCTGCGCCCCCTCGTGCCGGACCCCACCGACAAGGAGGGGCGCCGCGGACTCGGCAGGATCTGCGAGCTCGCCCACCCCCTGACCCTGGGCGAGCTGACCGAGCGCGCCGCGAAGCGGCTGCCCGCCACCGCGCAGGGCATCCGCGTCGCGGGCGACCCGGACGCGCTGATCCGCACCGTCGCGGTCAGCGGCGGCTCCGGCGACAGCCTCTTCGACGACGTACGCGCCGCGGGCGTCGACGCCTTCCTCACCGCGGACCTGCGCCACCACCCGGCGTCCGAGGCCCGCGAGCGCACGCCTCTCGCGCTGCTCGACGCGGCGCACTGGGCCACCGAGTGGCCCTGGTGCGAGCTGGCCGCAGCCCAGCTCGACGAGATCTCCGACCGGAACGGATGGGGCCTTCGCGTCCACGTCTCGAAGACGGTCACCGACCCCTGGACCGCCCACGCGGCCTCACACCACGCCTCAAACGACTCAACAGGAGCCCCCAACTGAACGCCGCGCCCGCCGACCAGATCCGACTGCTCGACGTCCAGGGTCTGGACGTACGCCTGCAGCAGCTCGCGCACAAGAAGAAGTCCCTGCCCGAGCACGCCGAGATCGAGTCGCTGAACAAGGACCTCACGCAGCTGCGCGACCTGCTCGTCGCCTCGACGACCGAGGAGAGCGACTGCGCCCGCGAGCAGACCAAGGCGGAGCAGGACGTCGACCAGGTCCGTCAGCGCGCCGTCCGCGACCAGCAGCGCCTGGACTCCGGCGCCGTCACGTCCCCCAAGGACCTGGAGAACCTCCAGAAGGAGATCGCCTCGCTGGCCAAGCGCCAGGGCGACCTGGAGGACGTCGTCCTCGAGGTCATGGAGCGCCGCGAGGCGGCGCAGGAGCGGGTCGCCGAGCTCACCGAGCGCGTCTCCTCCGTCCAGTCGAAGATCGACGCCGCGACGGGGCGCCGTGACGCCGCGTTCGAGGAGATCGACGGCGAGGCCGCCACGGTCGGCAAGGAGCGCGCGGTCGTGGCGGGCTCGGTCCCGGCCGACCTGCTCAAGCTCTACGACAAGCTGCGCGAGAAGGAGGGCGGCGTCGGCGCCGCCAAGCTCTACCAGCGGCGCTGCGAGGGCTGCCGTCTGGAGCTCAACATCACCGAGGTCAACGAGGTGAAGGCGGCGTCCCCGGACACCGTGCTGCGGTGCGAGAACTGCCGCCGCATCCTGGTCCGCACGTCCGAGTCCGGCATCTAGGAGCCCTGCCCGTGCGGGAGTTCATCGTCGAGGCCGACGGCGGGTCGCGGGGCAACCCGGGGCCCGCGGGCTACGGCTCGGTGGTCATCGACGCGGCCACGGGGGAGACCCTGATGGAGGCCGCCGAGTACATCGGCGTCGCGACGAACAACGTCGCCGAGTACAAGGGCCTGGTGGCCGGTCTCAAGGCCGCCCACCAGCTGGACCCGGCCGCCTCGGTGCGCGTCCGCATGGACTCCAAGCTCGTCGTCGAGCAGATGTCGGGCCGCTGGAAGATCAAGCACCCGGACATGAAGCCGCTCGCCGCCGAGGCAGCGCGGGTCCACCCCTCGTCCCTGGTGACGTACGAGTGGATCCCGCGCGCGCAGAACAAGCACGCCGACCGGCTCGCGAACGAGGCGATGGACGCGGGCAAGCGGGGGGAGCGGTGGTCGCCGTCGGCGTCCACGGCGGAGTTCGACGCGAGGGCGGCGCGGGCGGCGGCCGAAGCGCCTGCCGGGCCCGGCGGGCCGCCGGGGGACGCGGCCGCGGGGGCGGCGCGGGCGCGGGCGGCGTTGAGCGCCGGTGCCGGTGCCGGTGCCGGTGCCGCGTCGAGCGGGGCGTCCGCCACGGGGGGTACGGAGGGCATCCCGGGTATGGGGGGCATCTCGGGTACGGCGGGCATCTCGGGTACGGCGGGTACGACGGGAGAGAGCGCAGACGCCCGCGCCGCGCGCAACGCCTCCGCACCGCCCGTCGGCTGGGCCGCCCCCGCCGACCTCGGCGCGCCCGCGACCTTCGTGCTGCTGCGGCACGGCGAGACCGCGCTGACGCCCGAGAAGCGGTTCTCCGGGAGCGGCGGCAGCGATCCGTCCCTCTCCGACATCGGCCGTGCGCAGGCCGAGCGCGCCGCCGCCGCCTTCGCCGCGCGCGGCACGATCCAGGCGGTCGTCTCCTCGCCGCTCAAGCGCTGCCGGGAGACCGCGCACACCGTCGCCGCCCGCCTCGGACTCGACGTACACCTCGACGAGGGGCTGCGCGAGACGGACTTCGGGGCCTGGGAAGGGCTGACGTTCGGCGAGGTGCGTGAGCGCCACCCGCAGGAGCTGAACGCCTGGCTGGCCTCGCCGAAGGCGGCGCCGCCCGGCGGCGAGTCGTTCGCGACGGTCTCCCGCCGGGTGTCGGCGGCACGCGACCGGCTGGCCGGCGCGTACGCGGGCCGCACGGTCCTGCTCGTCACGCACGTCACGCCCATCAAGACGCTCGTGCGGCTCGCGCTCGGCGCCCCGCCGGAGTCCCTGTTCCGCATGGAGCTCGCGGCGGCCTCGGTCTCGGCGGTGGCGTACTACGCGGACGGCAACGCTTCCGTACGGCTCCTGAACGACACGTCCCACCTGCGCTGAGCGGGGTTCGGACGCATCAGCGCAGCGCCGCGGCCTCGCGTGCCAGGGACTCGACGAGTCCCCAGTCCTTCGCCGCCACGGCCTCGGCGGGAAGCATCCAGCTGCCGCCCACGCAGCCGACGTTCTTCAGCGCCAGGTACGAGGGTGCGGAGGCCGGCGTGATCCCGCCTGTCGGGCAGAACCGCGCCTGGGGCAGCGGCGCGCCCAGCGACTTCAGGTAGGCGGTGCCGCCGGCGGCCTCCGCGGGGAAGAACTTCATCTCCCGTACGCCGCGTTCGAGCAGCGCCACCACCTCCGAGGTCGTCGAGACGCCCGGCAGGAACGGCACGCCCGAGCCCTGCATGGCGTCCAGCAGCGTGTCCGTCCAGCCAGGGCTGACCAGGAAGCGGGCGCCCGCCTCCACGGAGTCGGCGACGTTCCGCGCGGAGATGACGGTGCCCGCGCCGACCACCGCATCCGGCACCTCGGCGGCGATGACCGAGATCGCGTCGAGCGCGACCGGCGTCCGCAGGGTCACCTCGATCGCGGGCAGCCCACCCGCGACCAGCGCGCGCGCCATCGGCACGGCGTCCGCGAGGTCCGAGACGACGACCACGGGGACGACGGGGGCGAGGTCGAGGACCGAGGTGGGCTCGGGGGCGGTGTGGGGGGAGGGCGCGGAGGAGGTCATGGGGGCATCCTGCACCGGGGCGCGCAGCATGCGCAAAGGGCGTTGCGCATGCTGCAATTGGTCGTCGTTCAGCCCTGTCGGTGGGTGGACGTCCGGCCCGCGTCCGAGCCTGCCAATGGGGCACGGCATCCGGTCCTGCCAGTGGGGCCGAGCATCCGGTCCTGGCGATGGGAGCCGGGCGTCCGGTCCTGCCAGTGGGTCAGGGCAGCCGGTCCTGGCAATGGGAGCCGGGCGTCCGGTCCCGGCAGTGGGGCCGGGCGTCCGGTCCCGGCAGCGGGTCAGTGGATCTCGCGGACCACCACGTCCAGGGCCCACGGCCTGCCCGCCCTGGCCGGGGCCTCCGCCTCCACCACGTGCCCCAGATCCCGCAGCGCCTCGACCAGCTCGGCCGGATCCTTCGGCCGGACGCCCGTCGTCAGCAGCGAACGGACGATGCGCCCCTTCGTCGCCTTGTTGAAGTGCGAGACGACGGAGCGCTTCTCGGCGCCGGTCCTCTCGTCGACCTGCGCGTGCAGCACCCGCACGGTCGCCGTCCGCCCCGCGACCTCGCCCTTCGGCCGCCACGCCGCCGCGTACGCGGACGACCGCAGGTCGAGGACGAGCCCGTCGCCCGCCGCCTCGGGCATCACGTCCGCCATGGGGCCGCGCCAGTACGGGCCGAGCGCGCCGAGGCCGGGGAGCTTCACGCCCATCGAGCAGCGGTAGGAGGGGATCCTGTCGTGCACGCCGACGGCGCCCCACAGGGCGGAGAACACGAGCAGCGAGCGGGTGGCGCGGCGCTTGGCCGCGGCGTCGAGCGAGGCGAGGTCGAGGGCGTCGTACAGGACGCCGGTGTAGACCTCCCCGGCGGGACGCGCGCCCGCCGTACGCAGCTCCGCGTTCTTCGCCACCTCGCCGCGCAACCCCTCGCTGAGGCCGAGCACCGTGCGGGCCTTCTCCTCGTCCGCGGCACACAGCTCGACGAGCTCGTCGAGGACGGCCTGCCGCGCCTCGGCGAGCCCCGGCAGCGAGAGGCTCTCCGGCTTGAGCGGGGCTCCGCGCCCGGAGGATGCCTTGCCTTCGGACGGCGGCAGCAGGACGAGCACGATCGGACTCCTTCAGCGGTACGGGGGGAGGGGCGCGGCCCCTGCGAAAGGGTACGGGGCGTGCGCGGGTGTGCTGCCCCGGAACGCCGTACAAAACCCCCCAACACCCCCCGCACCCCCTACCCTCGGAACATGCCCCGCCGCCACCTCCGCATGACCGGCACAGCCCCCACCCCGCTGCGCGCCGCCCTGCGCGCACTCCGTACGGAACTGGACGTGCCCGGGGAGTTCCCCGCCGCCGTCCTCGCGGAGGCGGAGCGGACCGCCGCGTCGCCACGGCTGCCGGACCACGACGCCACGGACCTGCCCCTGTTCACCGTCGACCCGCCCACCTCCGTCGACCTCGACCAGGCCATGCACCTGGCGCGCCGCAAGAACGGCGGCTTCCGCGTCTCGTACGCCATCGCGGACGTCGCCGCGTACGTCACGCCCGGCGGCCCCCTCGACGCCGAGGCCCACCGGCGCGTCACCACGCTGTACTTCCCCGACGAGAAGGTCCCGCTGCACCCCACCTCGCTGAGCGAGGGCGCGGCGAGCCTCCTGCCCGGGCAGACCTGCCCGGCCGTCCTGTGGACGATCGATCTGGACGCGGACGGCCGCACCGAGCGGACGGACGTGCGCCGCGCCCTCGTCCGCAGCCGGGCCAAGCTCGATTACGAGGGGGTGCAGAAGGCCGTCGACGGGGGCACCGCGGAGGAGCCCCTCGCGCTTCTGCGGGACATCGGGGAACTGCGCGAGCAGCGGGAGGTGGACCGGGGCGGCATCTCCCTCGACGTGCCCGAGCAGGAGATCGTCGAGCGCGACGGCACGTACGAGCCGGCGTTCCGCGCCCCGCTCCCCGCCGACGGCTGGAACGCGCAGATCTCGCTCCTCACCGGGATGGCCGCCGCCGACCTCATGATCGCCTCCGGTACGGGTGTCCTGCGGACGCTGCCCACCGCACCGGACGGCGCGGTGGCCCGGCTGCGCCGCACCGCGAAGGCCCTGGACATCGACTGGCCGCACCACGTGTCGTACGCGCGGCTCGTCCGTTCTCTCGACGCCCGCAGGCCGCACCACGCCGCTTTCCTCCAGGAGTGCACGACGCTGCTGCGGGGCGCGGGCTACACGGCGTTCGCAGGCGGCGAGGTCCCCGAGCTGACCACGCACGCCGCGGTCGCCGCGCCCTACGCCCACTGCACCGCCCCGCTGCGCCGCCTCGTCGACCGCTACGCCGCCGAGCTCTGCCTGGCCGCCTGCGCGGACGCGCCGCCCCCGGAGTGGGTGCTCGCCGCCCTGGGCGAGCTGCCCAAGGAGATGGCGGACGGCACCCGGCGCGCCAACACGGTCGAGCGCGAGTGCGTGGACCTCGTCGAGGCCGCCCTGCTCCAGGGCCGGGTCGGCGAGGTCTTCGACGCGGTGGTGGTGGACGTGAAGGAGCGCGAACCGACCGTCGGCACCGTCCAGTTGGCCGAACCCGCGGTGGTGGCCCGCATCGAGGGCGGCTCGTCGAAACTGCCCCTGGGGGAGCGGCTGCGGGTCCGGCTCGCGCAGGCCGACCCCGGCACCGCGAAGGTTCAGTTCGCCCCAGCCTGAGAGGAGAGCGCCGACCGCAGGGCCGCGAGGAGCTTGCGGGCTCGTCCGCGTGCAGCCGGATCGTGGTCACCTCGCGCCGCTTTCCCAGGAACCCGACGTCGGTGACCGGCTCCGTCAGCCGCAGGGTGAGGGACGTGGTCGAGGTGATCGGCAGGTCGAGCACGCCGTCGACGGGCTCGTGGGTGAACAGCCGCTCCGCGCGTACGTCGCCGATCAGCGCCAGCGGTATCCGCAGGTCCCGGTGTGCGCTGTGGCGTACCCGCAGCTCGTCGCGTTACACACCCGGAACGCTGTCGAGCGGCCCGCATCCCTGACGAGTGCACCCTCGCCACCAAGGGCAATCCTGCCCGTGCCGTGCTTCTGCGCACCCTGACCTCCACGCTCACGATCGCCTGGAACCCCCGAGGGGTCGGCGGGGTAGCGGAAGGGAATCCCTATCCCCATATCGCAATTTCCACGTAGATCTTTGGATGGGAATACCCATAGGCTTATGTCGCCGCGAGGAGCTCCCGATGATGGAGCGCGTTGATAGAAGAAGAGTGAATTCGACTGTGTGTCAACCGAAGGGTATCGGTTCCAGTCGACGTGTCGCTGCAAACGTTTGACAGCATTACGTAAGCCGCGAAGAAGGGATCGGGTCGCGGACGGCGGCCTCCGAGCTCTCGATAGAGGAACGCAGAAAAGAGGTAACGTGAAAACGTTTAGGAAGTCGGTAATTTTCGCCGTTTCGGGCGCTGCGCTTGCGGTTTCCAGCTCTGTCACCCCGGCGGTGGCCTACGGGCCTCAGGGCGGAAACGGTATCCGCAGTGCCGTCGTTGAGGCCGGCGACGGCGATCTCATACCTGGAGAGCCCGTCATCCACGAGAAGGGTGACGGCGTCAACCCGCCGGCGGAGCTGGGTGACCCCTCAGAGTGGGGCGTAGTAAAGCTGGAAATCAACGATTCGGCCGCTCAGCCGAAAGGTAATACCTGTAAGAATGTGACTCATGGCAAATGGTGCTATGGGTATGATTTGGTGTCGGGTGGAAAGAAGTGCTACTCGAACTACAGTGCGGATGTGAAGCACAAGTCAACGGTCCGGGTCCGGAACATCGACCATTCAAGTGGCTGGGTGGCAAAGGGGAAGACCTCCTACGCCAACACCACAAATGGCGCGGCGTACACCTGCTACGCCTATTACAGTAATGCCTAAATATATCCATCGCGATGAGAGTTGATCTCCCTTTGAGTGGGGGCTTTGCTCCGGGCGTACGAGGGTCGGAGTAATGCCACATTAGGGCCGGAAGGGGGAGTGTGAAATTCTTGAGTGCTCGTGTCGCGTCTTCTGTGGTGCCACTCGTGCTTGGCGTGTTGCTTGGTCTAATAGGCCCTACCGCTGAGCGTTGGGGCGGCCGTCCAGGTGCGGCCATAGGTGCCGTCTTCACCGGTGGGTGGCCGTGGGCTTGTTACGCTTTTCTGGTGGGTTATTTCCGCCGGTCTAAAATTGAATCGGCTGCTCTCGCGCCACTCGGGCTGGCTGCTGGTGTCATGACCTACTACCTGACTAAGGCAAATCTGGCCTCACTGGGTGGACTGGATTCCTCGGGTGCGGGATCATCCGGAATTGCTCTCTGGGGTGTGCTGGCATTCGCCTTCGGAGCACCCCTTGGCCTCCTGGGGAACCTCGCGCAGGTGCCGGGTATCGGCGGCCTGTTCTTCCGGCTACTTGTTCCCCTGGTGGCTTTTTATGAGACTTCCATGCGTCTAGAGATGGAGTCACACGGGCCGAGTCGAGTTGTTCTGGATACCTGGACCACCGTTCGGTTCACGGCTGTTGTCGTTGCGGTCGCTCTGGTGGGCCACACGATTTGGGGTTGGTGGAGATCTCGCCGTATTCGTTCCGCCGGGGTGGGCGTTGGCTAGTGTCTCGTGACCCTGCCGCACCCGCACCGCACGCTCCCGGGCGAGCGCGACGTCGAGTCCGCGGCGGTTGCGGGCGAGTTCGGGCGGAAAGCGGTGGCGGGGCCGGAACACGTGCCACAGCACGCCTCGCCGCGACGGAGGTCATCAGCCTTATGTGCGCCATCAGTTGAGGATGAGGTGCTCCACCGGACACGGCTCGATCCGTACAACTGCCCGTTCCGCCCCCGCGCGCGGGGGCACCGTGGTGTGGCAGACGGCCGCTGTCGCCCACTGTTCCTTAACGTCACTCCAGGCCAGCGGGCGGACTGCACAGACCCGGCACTTGATCACCGACGGGTCGGCACCCCGCTCGCGATCCTGCTGACCGGGGTGGGAAAGGTGTGCTGAACGAGGGTGCCGTCCGGGTCGGGCGCGTCGAAGCTCGCGGACATGCCCGTGGGGCGACGACTGCCGGGAGCTCTGTACGCGCCCCTTCGGCAAGCCGGTGGACCTGCCCGAACCGTTCGCCTTCGAGCTGGAGACCGCGGCGTTCAGCTGACCTCCCGGGACGGGGCGCGGGGCCCGGCGGGTACCATGGGCGGCACGGCAGACGAGCCGGGCGGACGGTCGCGTGAAGATCCCTTCGGGGACTTCCCGAGGAACGTCCGGGCTCCACAGGGCAAGGTGGTGGCTAACGGCCACCCGGGGTGACCCGCGGGACAGTGCCACAGAAAGCAGACCGCCACGCGCTCAGGCGCGGGGTAAGGGTGAAACGGTGGTGTAAGAGACCACCAGCGCCTGAGGTGACTCAGGCGGCTAGGTAAACCCCACCTGGAGCAAGGTCAAGAGGAGCGCCGTGAAAAGCGCTCTGCGCGGACGTTCGAGGGCTGCCCGCCCGAGTCCGCGGGTAGACCGCACGAGGCCGGCAGCAATGCCGGCCCTAGATGGATGGCCGTCGCCGCGACGTCCGCGAGGACCCGCGGTACAGAACCCGGCGTACAGCCCGGCTCGTCTGCCCCACCCGCTCCGGCTCCGGCCGGGGCGGACCTCTCCGGCCCGCGTCCGTGGGGCCACGACCTGCCGGGCCTTCCCTCGGTACGTTCCCTCAGCGGAAGGCTCTTCATGACCCACCAGGACCACCCCGCGGCCGAGGCGACCCCGCCCGTCTCCTTCGCCGAGCTGGAGCTGCCGCCCGCGCTGCTGCGCACGCTCGACGAGGCCGGTGTGCGCGAGCCCTTCCCGATCCAGGCCGCCACCGTGCCCAGCGCCCTCGCGGGCCGCGACGTCCTGGGCCGCGGACGCACCGGGTCCGGCAAGACGCTCGCCTTCGGCCTGCCGCTGCTCGCGCGGACCGCCGGGCGCCGCGCGGAGCCGAAGCAGCCCCTCGCGCTGGTCCTGGTCCCCACCCGTGAGCTCGCCCAGCAGGTCACCGAGGCCCTCACGCCGTACGCCGAAGCGCTGCGGCTGCGGATGGCCACGGTCGTCGGCGGCATCTCGATCAGCCGGCAGATCGCCGCGCTGCGCGACGGCGCCGAGGTCGTCGTCGCCACCCCCGGCCGGCTGCACGACCTCATCGAGCGCAAGGCCTGCCGCCTGGGCCGGGTCCGCATCACCGTCCTGGACGAGGCGGACCAGATGTGCGACATGGGCTTCCTGCCGCAGGTCACCGAGGCGCTGGACCAGGTGCACCCCGAGGGCCAGCGGATGCTGTTCTCGGCCACCCTGGACCGCGACGTCGACCAGCTGGTCGGCCGCTACCTCCACGAGCCCGTCGTCCACTCCGTCGACCCGTCCGCCGGCGCGGTCACGACGATGGACCACCACGTCCTGGTCGTGCACGGCCCCGACCGGTACGCCGTGACGACGGAGATCGCCGCCCGCGACGGCCGCGTCCTGCTCTTCCTCGACACCAAGCACGCCGTCGACCAGCTGACCCGGCACCTGCGGGCCAGCGGTGTGCACGCCGCGGCCCTGCACAGCGGCAAGTCCCAGCCGCAACGCACGCGCACCCTCGCGCAGTTCAAGAACGGCCAGGTCACCGTGTTGGTGGCGACCAACGTCGCGGCCCGCGGCCTGCACGTCGACGACCTCGACCTGGTGGTCAACGTGGACCCGCCGACCGACCCCAAGGACTATCTGCACCGTGCGGGCCGCACCGCACGGGCCGGCGAGTCGGGGCGGGTCATCACGCTCGTCCTGTCGGGGCAGCGCCGCGAGACGAGCCGCGTCCTCGCCGAGGCGGGCATCGAGCCGAAGGTCACCAAGGTGCGCTCGGGCGAGGCCGAGCTGAGCCGCATCACCGGGGCGAAGCGCCCCTCCGGCGCGCCGCTCGACGGCGGCCCCGCCGCGCCCCGGACCAAGAACGTGAACACCCCGTTCCGCGGCCTCGGCACCAGCAAGGACACCTCCCGCGGTGGCGCGGGCGGCAAGTCCAAGAAGGGCAACGAGGCCCGCAAGCTCGCCGAGGCCCGCAAGGCGGCGCGGGTGCGCCGCGGCGGCTGACGGCCGATTCGTCGCCGCGGGCCGCCCGTTCGGACCCGTTCGGACCCTTACGGACCGTACGGACCCGTACGGAACGGAGTGGCCGCGGGCCCGCCGCGGTAGGCATTCCGCGTGCAGACTTTCCTCCCGTACCCCGACTTCACGCGATCCGCCACGGTCCTGGACCGGGCCCGCCTGGGCAAGCAGCGGGTCGAGGCGCTCCAGGTGCTGCGGGGCCTGACGGTGCCCGGCTACGGGTGGCGGCACCACCCCGCGGTGCGCATGTGGACCGGCTACGAGGAAGCCCTGGTCCGCTACGGCCTCGACGTGTGCGCGGTGTGGGTGGCCGAGGGGCGCACCGACACCTGCGCCGCCACCCTGGTCACCGACTTCGCCCGGCACCGGCCCGACACCGCCGTACGTGCCCAGGAGGAGCTCGCCGACGACGGCGAGCTGCCTCCCTGGCTGGGGGACCGGGCCTTCCACCGCAGCCATCGCTCGGCACTGGTGCGCAAGGCGCCGGAACTCTACGCCCCGCTCTTCCCGGGCGTGCCCGACGACCTGCCCTACGTCTGGCCGGCCTCGGACCGCGGCCCTTCGTGACCCGTGCTCAGAGCCTCTGCTTCAGAGCTTGCGCAGCTTGGTCGTGTACACGTGGTTGGCGATCTTGTCGCCGAGGGTGAGTCCGTCCTCGGCGTCCCAGGGGAAGTGGACGCCGAGCCAGACCCGGCTCTGGGCGTCCTCCCTGGCCGCCTGGCCGAAGCTCGTGAACGAGCGGGACTTGATCGGGGACTGCGGTTCGTCGGTGGTCATGGTGAAGGAGATGTCGTCGCTGCCGAAGTAGCGCTTCATCACCCCGGCCCAGGAGGCGCCGAAGGTGGCGTGTCCGGAGGCCCAGGCCGGGAAGCAGGGTGTCGCGTTCACTCCGGCCCGTGTTTTGAGCAGGGGCTTCCAGTCGGGGTCGAGGCCGCCGTCGCGGATGGCGGAGACCGGCCGCCACAGGTCGATCGGGGTCAGGTACTTCACGTCCCGCACCGCGATCCCCGCGTCCGCCATCGCGATCGAGACGAGGGCGAAAAGGCGGGCGTTCTCGTAGGTGGTGAGCTTGCGCTGGGTCGCGACCTCGCGCGTGGCCTGGAGGAGCTGGCCCGGCGGCTTGTACGTGCCGTCCTCGTCGTTGGCCCAGAACCAGGCGACGGCCTCCTGCTCCGGGGTCCGGTTGACCTTGGGAGTCGCGGCGGTGGGCCGGTCCGCACCGGCCGTGCGTGCCGCCTCGACCTGCTGCTTGTACGCGTCGCTGGCCAGCAACTTCTCGTACGTCCCGTACAGGCCGGGAGTCGCGGGCCGGAACTGTGAACCCGACGTCAGCGCGAAGGGTTTGACCTGGCCCCAGAACGGGGTCACGGCCTGGCTGGCCTGGGTACAGCTCGGGTCGACCATGTCGGGGTAGCTGGTGGGCCGCCAGGCGCCGGGCTTGTTGTCCGCGACGTACACCTGGTCGTTGTCGGAGCCGTCGCCGTCGCGGGCGTCCCGCATCTGCTTGACCATCGGCCCGACGACCGTGGTGTCCAGCAGGTCGAAGCCGGTCGGCTCGCTGCCGAAGCGCTGGCGGAACCGGGCGTCCAGGTAGTTGGTCTGGCCCGGGTAGAGCCCGAGCAGGATGTTGTAGGCCGTGCGTCCGACGACCCGCTCCTCCTCGTCAGGACCCTCGACCCACCCCGTGTACTTGGTGGCGCGGATGTACGGCTCGGAAGTGATCTTGCCCTTCCACTTGAGCTGGTACGAGGACTCCGCGTCGTAGACGGCGGCGTTCAGCATGGCGGCGGATCTGGACATCGGGCCCGGGCCGCCGCCCTCTCTGCGGACCACCTCCATGAGCACGTCGTTCCAGTAATGAACCGGGTCCGCGATGGTCTGCGGTGGCAGCGCCGTCTGGGCCGCGCGGGCCTGCGGCACCGCGGTCAGCGCGGTGCTCGCGGCCGCGAGGACCACGGCGACCGCGAGGGCCCGGCGCCGGTACGCCGTCCGTCCGACGTTGGTGGCGCTGATGGTCCGGGTGTTCGTGGTCATGCCCAACCCCCCTGATCACGATGCTGATCACGCGCCACCGGAGCGGTGGCGGCGTGATCCTCGCCGCAGCGCGGCCCCGGCAGGAACCGCTCCCGCCGGAATGACCGGCCCCGGCCGGCTGCTTGGCCGAAAACGCGTCGTCGCCGGCCCGCGAGGCTCCGCTGAGCGGGTACACACGTCCGTCGGAGGAACGCGGTCGGGGCCCCGCCCGGTTCCGTCACGGAGACGGCGAGCGGGAACAGCCGGTCCGGGCAGCGCTGTTGCACCGACAGGCCCCGGGGCTTCCACCATCGTCCACTTTCACCACCGAAGGACTGTTTCATGACTGAACGACCCTTGACGCTCATGGCCGTGCACGCCCACCCCGACGACGAGGCCACCGGAACCGGCGGCATCCTCGCGCGGTACGCGGCGGAGGGCATCCGCACGGTTCTCGTGACGTGTACCGACGGCGGTTGCGGTGACGGGCCGGGGGGTGTCAAGCCGGAGGACCCCGCGCACGACCCCGTGGCCGTCGCCGCGATGCGGAGTGCGGAACTCCGGGCGAGCTGCGACGTCCTGAAGATCAGCGATCTGGAGACGCTGGACTACGCCGACTCCGGGATGATCGGCTGGCCGAGCAACGAGGCCCCGGGATCCTTCTGGCAGACCCCCGTGGAGGAAGGCGCCGCCCGGCTCGCGGAGCTCATGCTGCACTACCGCCCCGACGTGGTCGTCACCTATGACGAGAACGGCTTCTACGGGCACCCCGACCACATCCAGGCCCACCGGATCACGATGGCGGCGGTGGAGAGGAGCGGGCTGACGCCGAAGGTGTACTGGACGACGATGCCCCGTTCGATGATGGCGCGGTTCGGGGAGGTCATGCGCGAGTTCAACGAGGACATGCCGGAGCCGGATCCCGCGGAGGCCGAGGCCATGGCCAAGATCGGCCTCCCGGACGACGAGATCAGCACGTGGGTGGACACCACCGCGTTCAGCGGCCAGAAGTTCGACGCGCTCGCCGCGCACGCCAGCCAGGGCGAGAACATCTTCTTCCTTCGGATGGGCAAGGAGCGGTTCGGCGAACTGATGGGCGTGGAGACCTTCGTACGGGTTCAGGACCCCACCGGCGCGCCCCTGCCGGAGACCGACCTTTTCGCCGGACTGCGCTGATCAAGTTGTCCAGGTCTTGACAACTTGATTGGTCTGGACCAACGATGCGCACAGGAGCGGTGGCCACCGTCGTTCACTCCCGTCCTTCACCCCTTCCTGGAGGTGCCCCGTGGACCGTGTACGTCAGGGCAGACCCGGCTTCCGCCGGAGAGCCGGCGCGGCCATCGCCGTCGGCGCGGCCGCGGCGCTCGCCGTCACCGCGCTCGCCGCACCCGCGCAGTCGGCGGACGTCCGAGCCGCAGGCGTCAGGGCCGACGCCGCAGCCGACGTCAACGTCGCCAAGAACGCCGGCTTCGAGTCGGACCTGAGCAACTGGACCTGCGCCGCGAACAGTGGTGCCGCCGTCACGTCCCCCGTGCACGGCGGCGCCAAGGCGCTCAAGGCCACCCCGTCGGGCCAGGGCACCGCCGAGTGTTCACAGGTCGTCGCGGTGAAGCCCAACTCCACGTACAAGCTGAGCAGTTGGGTGCAGGGCAGCTACGTCTACCTCGGCGCCCGCGGCACCGGCACCACCGACGTGTCGACGTGGACGCCGGGCAACTCGGCCTGGCAGCAGCTCTCCACCACCTTCACCACCGGCGCGAACACCACGTCGGTCACCGTGTACACGCACGGCTGGTACGGACAGAGCGCGTACTACGCCGACGACGTGAGCGCCTTCGGTCCTGACGGGGGCGGCGGCACCGACCCGGTCGAGATACCGGCCGTGCCGGGCGGCCTCGCGGCGGGCGCGACGACGTCCACGTCCGTGGAGCTGTCCTGGACCCCGGTGTCCACGGCCACCGCGTACACCGTCTACCGCGACGGCACCAAGGTCGCCTCGACCAGCGGCGCCGCCACGACGGTCACCGGCCTCACGCCGGAGACCTCGTACAGCTTCCAGGTGAGCGCGTCGAACGCGGCGGGCGAGTCCGCCAAGTCGGCCGCGGTGACCGCGCGGACCGGGAAGGGCGGCGGCGGGGACGGCGGCACCGTGCCCAAGCACGCGCTGACCGGCTACTGGCAGAACTTCAACAACGGCGCCACCGTGCAGAAGCTGCGGGACGTGTCGTCGCAGTACGACATCATCGCCGTCTCCTTCGCCGACGCCACCACCACCCAGGGCCAGATCACGTTCAACCTGGACCCGGCCGTCGGCTACTCCTCCACGGCCGACTTCAAGGCGGACATCGCCGCGAAGCACGCCGCGGGGAAGTCGGTGATCCTCTCGGTCGGCGGCGAGAAGGGCACCATCTCGGTCAACAGCGACGCCTCGGCGACGGCGTTCGCGAACAGTGCCTACGCGCTCATGCAGGAGTACGGGTTCGACGGCGTCGACATCGACCTGGAGAACGGTCTCAACCCCACCTACATGACGAAGGCGCTGCGCCAGCTCGCCGCGAAGGCGGGTCCGAAGCTGGTGCTCACGATGGCGCCGCAGACCATCGACATGCAGTCCACGTCCGGCGGCTACTTCCAGACGGCGCTGAACGTGAAGGACATCCTCACGGTCGTCAACATGCAGTACTACAACAGCGGTTCGATGCTCGGCTGCGACGGCAAGGTCTACAGCCAGGGCACCGTGGACTTCCTGACCGCGCTCGCCTGCATCCAGCTGGAGGGCGGCCTCGACCCGTCGCAGGTCGGCATCGGCGTCCCGGCGTCGACGCGCGGCGCGGGCAGCGGCTACGTGGCTCCGTCGGTCGTGAACAACGCCCTCGACTGCCTCACCCGCGGTACCGGCTGCGGCTCCTTCAAGCCGTCGAAGACGTATCCGGCGCTGCGCGGCGCCATGACGTGGTCGACGAACTGGGACGCGACGGCGGGCGGCACGTGGTCGAACACGGTCGGCCCGAAGGTGCACAGCCTTCCGTAGCGACTCCCGGAAAGGGCCCGTTACTTGGTCGTGTGCGTGGGGTAGACCTGGACGTCGGTGCAGGCGCCCTTGATCTGCCCCGCGCCCGCGGGCCACGGCAGGCTCACGCTGTGGGTCTCGTTCGGGGCTGCCCTCGCCGGAGCCCGCCTTCGTGCTAACAGTCCTCGCTGCGGCTCAGCTGGATCAGGTGGGCCACGGTGGGTGCCGTGCGTTTGGTGCGGATCCGGCGCAGGTAGGTGCTCACCGTGTGCACGCTGATGCCCAGCCGTCTGGCGACCTGCTTGTGTGAGAGGCCTGCCGCGATGTGGGCCAGCACCTGGCGTTCCCTGTGGGACAACGCCGGTGCGTTCTGCGGGCGGCTGTTTCCTGGCATCTTCCCTCCGGGAGGGACTGTCAACACGTACGACGGCTGTAGCCGCAACGTGATCTAACCACGGTCGTGAAGAAACAGGAAGGAATCCCCGCATACCCAGGGGGAATGTGCAGCTACTGAGTGCAACTGGTGGTGTCAAGTCCCCAATTCGGGGGACTGTGGGCGCGCTTCGGGGCGGGTGAGTGTGAAGACGGTCTCGGCTGAGCACAGCCGTGCACGACCCGTACGGCAGCAGCCCGGCGCGGACCAGGGGGGATCGGTTGCGGCACTTTCGCCTGCTGGTGGTGGGCAACGCCGTATCGGCATACGGCAGTTACCTGAACATGGTCGCCCTCAACGTCTTCGTCTACGAGGTGACCGACAGCGCCCTCGCCGCCGGACTCTTCATGGCCGTACGGCTGTTGACCAGTGTCGCGTCCGGCTTCGTGAGCGGGCGGCTGGTCTCGGCGTACGACCGCAAGAGGTTGATGGTCGGTGCCGATCTGACGCAGTGCGCCGCCATGACAGCCCTGCTGATCGCTCCCGACGCGGGGCGGGCGGGGCTCCTGTACGCGCTGGCCGTCGTGACCGGCTTCTGCTCGACCCTGTCGGGCGTCGCGCTGCGCAGCAGCATCCCTGAGATCGTCGGGGGCGAGCTGCGGCTGCGCGCCAACTCACTGCTCGCGACCGGCCGTTCCCTTGCCATGATCGCCGGATTCGCCTCCGCGGGCGTCGTGGTCGCACAACTGGGCTACGTAGCCGCCATCTCCCTGGACGCCGCCAGCTTCGCGGTCTCGGCGAGCGTGCTGCTCTCGCTGCCCATCCGTACGCGGGCGGCCAGGAGTGACGCCGGGGCGGCGCAGAGCAGTGTGAAACGGGACGGGCGGGGCGGCTCGCTCCTGCTGTTGCGGGCCGCCCCCGTCCTCGCCCTCATGGTCGCGCTCAGGGCCGCCGACGGACTGGGCTCCTCGTCCCACAACGTGGCGCTGCCGGTCTACTCCAGCGACCTCGACCCCTCCCATCCGGCCACGTTCGTCAGCCAGTTCTGGGCCACCTGGGCCATCGGCAATATCGTCATGCAGCAGGTGTGCGGGCGGTGGGCCGGACGCGGCGGGCGGCAGGGGCCGGGGGAACGGGCCTTCGCGGTCGGGGCCTGCGTGATGTCCGCCGCGTTCATCGTGGTCTTCGCCGGGCTGCCCACGGGCGTCGCGGTCGCCGCCGCGCTGGTGGCGGGCATGGCCGACGGGCTCACCGAGATCGCCTACGTCACCCGCCTCCAGGCCGCCCCCGACGAGCAGCGCGGCAGGCTCTTCGGGCTCTCCGCGTCGGTCGAGAACACCGGGTTCGGCCTCGGGATGCTCGTCAGCGGCGCCCTCCTGGACCGCTTCTCGCCCCTCCAAGTCGTGGGCGCGCTGCACGGGTCGGCGATCGCGCTCTGCCTGGGCCTGTTCGTCGTCCTGGTGCGTCACCAAGGGCGGGAGGGCGGGAGCCGGGACCGCCGTCCGAGTCGGGACCGGAGCGGGAGCGAGAGCGGGAGTGAAGTGCGGTGAACGACGCAGTCCGTGATGCCGTGGCCGTCGTGGGGATGTCCTTCCGGCTCCCCGGCTCCGACACGCCGGAGGAGTTCTGGCGCACGATCCACGAAGGCGCCGACCGCATCCGCCGCTTCACCGACGCCGAACTCGCCGCCGCCGGGGTGCCCGAAGAGGAGTACCGCGCCGAGGAGTTCGTCGGGGCGAGCGGGGTCCTCGACGACATCGCCGGGTTCGATGCCGGTTTCTTCGGGATGAGCGCGCACGAGGCCCGGATCACCGATCCGCAGCACCGCCTGTTCCTGGAGTGCGTGCACCACGCCCTGGAGGACGCCGGATACGCGGGCGGCGGGAACGGGGAGCCGACGGTGGTGGATGTCGGAGGCCGGGGCGGCGGCCGGGACGTCGGCGTGTACGCCAGCACCGGCTACCACCTCTACTCCCTGCAGACCTACCTCCAGAACAACGTCCTGCGCGGCGGCATCGCGGACTGGGTCGCCGGGCTCCAGGTCACCATCGGCAACTTCGCCGACTTCACCGCCAACCGCGCCGCCTACCGCCTCGGCCTGACGGGCCCGGCCGTCAACGTCCAGACGGCGTGCTCCAGTTCGCTCACGGCGGTCCATCTCGCCGCGCAGTCGGTCGCGGCCGGCGAGTGCGACCTCGCCGTCGCGGGGGCCACCGCCCTCCATGTGCCGCAGGTGCTCGGATACCGGTACGTCAAGGGCTCCATCCTCTCCAGGAGCGGCTTCCTGCGGCCGTTCGACGCCGACGCCGACGGCACGGTCGGCGGCACCGGCGTCGTGGCGGTGGTGCTCAAGCGCCTCGACCGGGCCGTCGCCGACGGCGACCACATCCACGGCGTCATCCGTGGCTGGGGCGTCAACAACGACGGCGCGGACAAGAAGGCGTTCACCGCCCCCAGCCCGGCGGGCCAGCGGGGCGCGATCCGCCGCGCCCTGGAGCGGGCGGGCGTCGACGCGGGAACCGTCGGCTATCTGGAGACGCACGGGACCGGCACGTTCAAGGGCGACCCGATCGAGTTCGAGGGCGCCACCGCCGCGTTCCGCGCCGACACCGACCGCACGGGCTTCTGCGCGCTCGGCTCGGTGAAGGCCAACATCGGTCACCTCGACGTGTGTTCGGGCCTGGCGGGCCTGGTCAAGGCGCTGCTCGTGCTGCGGCACGGCGTCATCCCGCCGATGGCCAACTTCCGCCGCCCCAACCCGGCCCTGGACCTCGCGTCCAGCCCCTTCTACATACCCGACTCCCCCCGCCCCTGGCCGCGCGGCGACGGCCCGAGGCGGGCCTGCGTCAGCTCCTTCGGCGTCGGCGGCACCAACGTCCACCTCGTACTGGAACAGGCCCCCGAACCCCCGCCGCGCCCGGCCGGCACCCCGCCGCCCGCGGGCGTCCTGGTCGTCTCGGGCCACACCGGGGCGGCCCTCACCGACAACGCCACGGCCCTGCGCGACCACCTGCGCGCGCACCCCGGCACCCACCCCGCCGACCTCGTGACCACGCTGGCCCTCGGCCGCGCCCACCGCGGACACCGGCTCGCGGTACGGGGCGACACCGTGGCCGCGCTCACCGCGGCTCTGGACGACTGGCTGCGGCGACCACCGCCCCCGGCGGCAGGCGGCACCGGCACCGGCTTCCTCTTCACCGGGCAGGGCAGCCTCCACCGGGGCGCGGCGCGCGTCCTCTACGAGCGGATTCCCGTCGTACGCGAGGTTCTGGACGCCTGCGAGCGGCAGTTCACCGGGCTCACCGGCGGGCCCGGCCTGCTGGCGCCGCTGCTCGGCACCGGGGACGGGGCCGCGGGGGAGCGGGCCGGGGAGCAGGTGGCGGACACCGAGGTCGCGCAGCCCGCGCTCTTCGCGCTCCAGTGCGCGCTCGTCGCCCTGTGGCGCGAGGCCGGGATCGCCCCGCGCGTGGTGGCCGGGCACAGCGTCGGCGAGTACGGCGCGCTGCACGCGGCGGGGGCGCTGAGCGCCGAGGACGGGCTGCGCCTGACGGCCGGGCGCGGCAGGCTGATGCGGCTGCGGTGCGCGCCGGGCGCGATGGTCGCGGTCCCGCTGCGCGAGCGCGAGGCGCGGAAGCTGGCCGCCGAGGTGCCCGGCGTGGCGCTCGCCGTCACGAACGGCGAGCTCAGCCAGGTGCTCGCGGGCCCGGCCGCCGCCATGAAGGACCTGAGGGGTCTGCTGGCCGAGCGGGGCGTCCACGCGCGGGAGCTGCCGGTGCGGCAGGCCTTCCACACCGCGCTGATGGAACCGGCCGTCGACGGGCTCCGGGAGCTGGTGGCCGACGTCGGCCTGCGCCCGTGCACGGTGCCGTTCGTGAGCGGCCTCGACGGGCGCACCCGTCCGGCGGGCTGGGTCCCGGACGCCGACTACCTCGTACGGCAGGCGCGTGAACCGGTGCGCTTCGCGGACGTACTGCGGGAGTTGGGGTCTTCGTACGACGGCGTGGGCGCGCTGGTGGAGATCGGCCCGCACACGACGCTGAGCGGACTCGCCCGCCGGGAGCTGCCGGACCGGGCGGCGCACCCGACGCTGCGGCGCGGCGCCGGGCTCGCGCCGCTGTGGGACGCGGCCGCCGGTCTTTACCGGGCCGGTGCGCCGGTCGACTGGCGGATGCTCATGGGCGGGGCGGGCCGCAGGATTCCCCTGCCCGGCTACCGATTCCAGCACAAGGACTACTGGACAGGGCCGGAGAACCACCTTCCCCGGCCCGCGACACCCGTACGAGCGGCAAGGGATGGGGCGGAAGTGGCACAGGACGAGGCAGCGGTCGAGCGCGTGCTCCAGCACATCATCAAGGTCACCGCGAAGCACCTCAGCTACGACACGAGCGAGATAGCCGAGGACGCGTCCTTCTTCGACCTGGGGGCGGACTCGCTGCAGATGATCGGCGTGCTCCGGGAACTGGAGGAGGAGCACCGGGTCAAGGTGTCGATGCGGGAGCTCTTCGAGGAGGCGGGGTCGGCGAAGGGGCTTGCGCTGATCATCGTGCGGAAGACGGGGGGCGGGGAGAAGACGGGGGGCGGGGAGACGGAGCCGGTGGTGACGCCGCCCGTGACGGAGCCCGCGCCCGTCCCGGCCGCCGCCGCGCCCGTCCCGGCCCCGGCCGTCGCCGCGCCCGTGATCACCCCGGCCCCGGCCGTCGCCGCCTCCGCCGAGTACGCCACTCGCCGAGAGGTGGACGACCTCGTGCGCCAGGTCCACCAGCTCTCCCAGATGCAGCTCCAACTCATGGGGCAGCTCTCCCAGTTGCTGGCCGCGCAGACCGCGCACGTGGCCGCCGACGGCAAGGCGGGCCGGTGACCGGGACCGCATCCGCCGACCGCTCCGCCTCCGCGGCGGTCGACGAGACCCTCGCCGCGATGACCGAGCTCGCGGCACGCATCGCACAGCAGATGGGCGCCGCACCGGCCCCGGCCCCGGAGCCCGTCGACGCGCCGCCCGCGCCCCGGCCCGCCCAGCACGGCCCCCGCCTGGAGGTCGCCCGCGGCTCAGGGATGCTGCGCGGCGACGCGCCGGCGAGCCAGCGCACCCACCTCGACGACCTCGTGCGGCGCTACACCGCCAAGACACCCACCTCGAAGCGCATCACCCAGCGCTACCGCCGCGTGCTCGCCGACAGCAGGGCGGCGGTCGGCTTCCGCAGCAGTACGAAGGAGATGCTGTACCCCATCGCGGGGCGGCGGGCGCGCGGCTCGTGGCTGGAGGACGTCGACGGCAACCGCTACGTCGACATCACCATGGGCTTCGGCGTCCTGCTCTTCGGCCACGAGCCCGCCTTCGTCACCGAGGCGGTCCGCGAGCACCTCTCGCGCGGCATCCAGCTCGGCCCGCGCACCGTGGAGACCGGCGAGGCCGCGGAGCTGCTCGCCGAGCTGACCGGCATGGAGCGGGTCGCCTTCGCCAATTCCGGTACGGAGGCGAACTCCGCGGCCATCCGGCTCGCCCGCGCCGCCACGGGCCGCTCCCGCATCATCACGTTCGAGGGCTCCTACCACGGCCACAACGACAACGTCCTCGGCCGCTCCCCGCGCACCGGCGGCGACGGCCTCACCACCGTCCCGATGTCCGCGGGCGTCCCGCCGGGCGCCGTCGCCGACCTGCTCGTCCTGCCGTACGGCAGCGAGGAGAGCCTCGCCGTCATCGAGCGGCAGGCGGGCGACATCGCGGCGGTCGTGGTGGAGCCGGTGCAGAGCCGCCATCCGTCGCTCCGGCCCGCCGACTTCGTACGGCGGCTGCGCGAGCTGACCCGGCGGCACGGCATCGTGCTGCTCTTCGACGAGATGCTGACCGGCTTCCGGCCCGCGCCGCGCGGTGCCCAGGAGCTCTACGGCGTCACGCCCGACCTGGCCACGTACGGCAAGCTGCTCGGCGGCGGGTTCCCCATCGGGGCCGTCGCGGGCCGGGCCGACATCATGGACGGCATCGACGGCGGCCACTGGAGCTACGGGGACGACAGCTACCCGGCGGCCGACACGACGTTCTTCGGCGGCACCTACATCCAGCACCCGGTGTCGATGGTCGCCACCCGCGCCGTGCTCTCCCACCTCAAGGAGCACAGCCCGCGGCTCCAGGAGCGCCTGAACGCCCGCACGGACGAGCTCGCCGCCACCCTCAACGCCTTCTTCGAGGACGAGGGTTTCGCCCTGCGCATGAGCCACTTCGGCTCGATGTTCCGCTTCGAGCACCGCGCGGACCTGGAGCTGCTCTACCACCACCTCATGCTGCGCGGCGTCCACGTCTGGGAGTGGCGCAACTTCTTCCTGTCCACCGAACACTCCGACGGGGACCTGGAGTTCATCGCGGACGCGGTGAAGGACTCGCTGCGTGAGCTGCGCGCGGCGGGGTTCTCCATCGGCGGGCCGAAGGCGCCGTCGAGGGCTCCGGTGCAGGCTCCGGTGCAGGCCATGGCATGGAACGGTGCGGCGGCGGTCGCCGCACGGACCGAGCCGAAGCGTGAGCCGAGGCGCGGGCCGAAGCGTGAGCCGAGGCGCGGGCCGCAGCGTGAACCGGAGAGCCGCCGACCCGCCCGACAGGGCCCCCGCACCCTCGACTTCGGCGTCTACTTCTTCGGGGACTATCCGCAGGACGACTCCGCGCCCCGCCACGGCAAGTACGACCACCTCCTGGAGACCGCCCGTTTCGCCGACCGCAACGGCTTCCACTCCCTGTGGATCCCCGAACGGCACTTCCACTCCTTCGGCGGCCTGTTCCCCAACCCCGTGGTGCTCGCCGCCGCCCTCGCCCGCGAGACCGACCGCATCCGCATCAACGCGGGCTCCGTGGTGCTGCCCCTGCACGACCCGATCCGCGTCGCCGAAGAGTGGTCGATGGTCGACAACCTCTCCGGGGGCCGGATCGGCATCGGCTGCGCGAGCGGCTGGCACGCCAATGACTTCGTCTTCTTCCCCGAGCGCTTCGGCTCCCACAAGGAGACGATGTACGAACAGGTGGCGCAGGTACGGCAGTTGTGGCGCGGCGAGCCCGTGCGCCGCACCACCGGCAACGGCGAGAGCGACCTGCGGCTTTTCCCCCGGCCCGTCCAGGACGCCCCGCCGATGTACACGGCCGTCGTCGGCAACCCGGCCTCGTACGAACTGGCCGCACGCCACGACCTGGGCATCGTCACCAACCTCATGACCCAGAGCGTCGAGCAGCTGCACGAGAACGTCGCGCTCTACCGGCGCACCCGCGCCGCCTGCGGCCTCGACCCGGACGCGGGGCACGTGGCCGTGCTGCTGCACACCTACCTCGCCGAGGACCACGCGGCGGCCCGCGACGAGGCCCGCGAGCCGTTGGCGCGGTACATGCGCTCGTCCCTGTCCCTGTTCGGGAACGTCGCCAACAGCCTGGGCCACCGGGTCGACCTGTCGGCGATGACCGAGGACGACCTGGACGTGGTCTTCCGCCGCGCCTACGACCGCTACTGCGACCAGCGGGCCCTCATCGGCAGCCCCGAGAGCGTACGGGCCGTGGCGGACGCGGTGCACGCGGCGGGCGCCGACGAGATCGTCGGCCTCGTCGACTTCGGCATCGCGCCCGACGCCCTGCGGGAGGGCCTGGTCCACTTCGACGGCCTGCGCCGGGGGTACGCGACGCCCGCGGGGAGCCCACCCGGTCCGGCGCCGGAACCGGGGACTGTGGCGGTCACCGGGGGCGGCGGAGAGCCGCTCTCTCCCGGCCAGCAGCGCGTCTGGTTCCTGGAGCGGATGCTGCCCGGCCGCACCGCCTACAACGAGACCAAGGCCATCGAGTTCGCGGGCCCGCTGGACGTCACCGCCCTGCGGTCCGCGCTCGACGCCCTGGTCGCGCGGCACGATCAGCTGCGTACCGTCTTCCGGGAAGTCGGCGGCGAGGCACGGCAGTTCACGCTCCCCGCGAGCGGAGCGGACTTCGAGGTCGTCGACGGCGCGCGGGTCGGTGATCCCGTCGCCGACGTCCTCGGCGCCGAGAGTGAGCGCCGCTTCGATCTGGCGGAAGGCCCGCTCTTCGTCGCGCGCCTCGTCCGGCTCGGCGACCAGCGGCACGTCCTCGTCCTGTCCCTGCACCACATCGTGATGGACGCGGCCTCGGCCGCCGTGCTCGCCCGCGACGTGTCCGCCCTCTACCGCGAGCGCCTCGCGGGCGGACGGGCCGCGGACCTGCCCGCCCTCACCCGCACGTACGCCGACCACGCCCGCGGGCAGCTCGACGCGCTCGGCGGCCCGAAGGCGGCCGAGGACCTCGCGTACTGGAAGAAGGCGCTCGACGGGGACCTGCCGGTCCTCGCGCTCCCCACCGACCGGCCCAGACCTCCGGTGCCGACGTCCCGCGGCCGCGCCCTGTTCCGCAAGCTCGACACCGAACTCTCGCGGCGGGTCCGGGAGTTCGGCCGGGCCCGGCGTGCCACCCTCTTCATGACCCTGCTCGCCGGCTACGCGGCCGCGCTGCACCGCGTCACCGGCCAGGACGACCTCGTCATCGGCACTCCGATGTCCGACCGCACGCCCGAGTACGAGGACGTGGTCGGCTTCTTCGTCAACACCCTGGCGCTGCGCCTCGACCTCTCCGGCGACCCGGACTTCGGCACGCTCCTCGACCGGGTGCGCGGAGTGGCCCTGGACGCGTACGACCACGCCGACGTGCCGTTCGAGGCCGTCGTGCGGGAGCTGGCGCCGCCGCGTGCGCTCGACCGGACGCCCGTCTTCCAGACGCTCGCCGAGTTCGAGCCGGACGACCCGTTCCGCTTCGACCTGCCCGGGGTGCGGGCGACCCCGCTCGACTCGGGACCCGACAAGGCGCTGACGGACCTCGGCGTGTACTTCACGGACCGGCCCGACGGCATCCGCTGCCACCTGGAGTACTCCACCGACCTCTTCGACGAGGCGACGGTCGACGCGCTCTTCGGGACGTTCCGTGACGTGCTCGCGGAGGCGGTGGGCATCGGGGTGCCCGGCGCGGAGCCGCAGGAGTGGCGCCGTGGTCCGGTCCGGCAGCGCACCCGCAGCACGGTCGACTCCCTGGCGTCGCGCTGGGCCGAGGTCGCCCCGCACCGCGTGGCGGTGATCAGCGGTGAAGTGACCCTTTCCTACGGCGAGTTGGTCGCGCGGGCGGAGCGCCTCGCGGGCGCGTTGCGGGCCGCCGACGCGGGCGGCGCCCCGGTCGCCCTGTGGCTGCCGCGCGGCGCCGACCTGATCGTCGCCATGCTCGCCGCCCTCAAGTCGGGGCACGGGTATGTGGCGTTGGACCCGGGCCAGGGCAGGGCGCGGGCCGAGGCGATCCTCGCGGAGAGCGGGGCCCGGCTCCTGGTCGTGGACGGCGCCGAACGCGAGGACGCGCGGCCGAAGCCGCCGGACGGGACCACCGTGATCGGCGTGGGCGTCGGCGTCGGCGCCGACGCCGCACGTGCCGTACCCCCCGTATCCGCTGGGGCCACGCCGTCCCACGGACCCGAATCCCTCTGCCTCGCCGTCTACACCTCCGGGAGCACCGGCGCCCCCAAGGGCGTCGCGATCCCGCACCGGGCCGTCGTGGACCTCTGCCAGTGGCACCACGCACGCTTCGGGTTCACGGCGGAGGACCGGGGCGCCGCCGTCTGCAGCCAGGGCTTCGACGCCTCGGCGCTGGAGATCTGGGCCGTCCTGACCGCGGGCGCCACGGTCGTCGTGGCCGACGACGCCACCCGCAGGGACCCGGCCGTGCTGGCCCGCTGGTACGCGGAGCACGGGATCACCTTCTCCATCCTGCCGACCGCGCTCGGCGAGGCGGTCCTCGCCCTGCCGGACGACCGGCAGCCCCCGCTGCGGCACCTGCTCCTGGGCGGCGACGTCCTGCGCACCCGGCCGCGCCCCGGCACCCCGTACGAGACGGTGAACGTGTACGGCCCCACCGAGGTGACGGTGCTCTGCACGACCTGGACGGTGGAGCCCGGCGCCGCCGACGCCCCGATCCCGATCGGCCGCCCCGTCGACAACGTCACGCTGCGGATCCTGGACGGGCACGGCCGCGAGGTGCCCGCCGGTGAGGTGGGGGAGCTGCACGTCGGCGGCCCCGGCGTGGCCACCGGCTACCTGGGCAGGCCGGACCTGACCGCGGAGCGCTTCGTCGACGACCCGATGGGCACCGACGGCGTGCTGTACCGGACCGGTGACCTGGTGCGCAGGGACGCGGCGGGCGCGCTGGAGTTCCGCGGCAGGACCGACGACCAGGTGAAGGTACGGGGCTACCGCGTCGAGCCCGAGGAGGTCTCGCGGGCCCTCAACGGCCTGGCGGAGGTCGGCGAGGCGGTCGTCCTGCCCCGCCGCGACCGGCGGGGCGGGGCGGGGCTCGTCGCCCACGTCGTGCCCGCGCTTCCCGGGGCACCCGGGCAGGAGCTGGCGGACCGGCTGACGGCTGAGCTCGCGGGGCTGCTGCCCGACCACATGGTGCCGCGCGCCTGGGCCGTGCTGCCCCGCCTCCCGCTGTCCGGCAACGGCAAACTGGACCGGACCGCGCTGCCCGCCCCCACCCTGATCACCTCACCCACCTCGCCCGCCGCACCCTCCGAGCGGCCGCGCCCCGCGCGCGACGGTATCGAGGCGCGCCTGAAGCGGCTGTGGGCCGAGGAGTTCGAGGCGGACGTGGCGGCGATCGCCTCCGACGCGTCCTTCTTCGAGCTGGGCGGTCACTCCCTGACGGCGATCCGGCTGGCGAACGGCGTGCGGGAGGAGTTCGGCACGGAGTACCCCGTGGCCCGCTTCTACGAGGAGCCCACGCTGCGGGCGATGGCGGCGTACGTCGCGGGAGACCTCGGCGAGGGCGCGGTCGAGGACGAGGATGAGGGCGGGGGTGAGGGCGAGGGCGGACAGGGCGCGACGCACGTCGTCGGCCGTGCCCCCGTCACCGTCCAGCAGGCCGCCTTCATCACCCGCCACGGCACGCACCCCCGCCCGCAGATCTACAACGTGGCGATGCGGCTCACCCTGACGGGTGCCCTGGACGTACCGGCCCTGCGCGCGGCGCTGACCGGACTCGTCGCCCGGCACGAGGCCCTGCGCACCCGCTTCGTCGAGGACGACGGCCAGTGGTGGCAGGAGGCGCTGCGCCCCCGGCCGGTGGAGCTGCCGGAGGAGGACCTCGTCGCGCGCCACGGTTCGGCGCGGGCGGCGCAGGAGGCGGCGGAGCGGGCGGCCGCGGACACCGCCGGGGTCCCGTTCGACATCGAGGCCGAACTCGCCCCGGTGCTCCGCCTGTTGCGCACAGGACCGGACCGCTGGGTGCTGCTCTTCGTCCTGCACCACGCGGCCTGCGACGGCTGGTCGGTCAGCCTCCTGTTCCGGGAGCTGGCCGCGCTGTACCGCGCGGCGGTCACCGGGGCCCCGCACGGTCTGCCGGAACGCGTTCCGCAGCCGGGCGAGTACGCGCGCTGGCAGCGCGAGCAGAGCCGCACGCAGGACACGGGCCGCCTGGTCGACTACTGGGCCCGCGAGTTGGACGGCGCCCCCTTCGGGATGCCGCTGCCGCTGGACAGGCCGCGCCCGGACGAGCTGAGCGGGGCCGGTGACGTGGTGCTGTTCACGGTGGACCGGGCCGCGCGCGCCGATGTGGAGACGCTGGCGCGACGGCACCGTACGACGCCGTTCGTGGTGACGGCGGCGGCGTTCGCGCGGCTCGTCGCGGAGGCGGGGGGCGAGCCGGACGTCGTGCTCGGCATCTCCCACGCCAACCGGGAACGGCGCGCGTTCGAGGCGCTCGCGGCCTGCACGGTCTCGTCGTTCACGCTACGGGTACGGGGCGGCGCCGCCGCGTCGTTCGGGGCGCTCGTGGACCAGGTGGCGCGCAGTGCGGTCGGGGCCCTAGACCACGCGGCGCCGCTGCGCGCGGTGGCGGCGGAGGTGAGCGAGGCCCTCGGCACCGAGATCCCGGACCGGCTGCCGCTCGGCTTCCAGTACCAGAGTTCACTGGAGACGGAGGTCGACCTGCCGGGCGTGACGACGGCGGTCGAGGACCTCGCGGTGCCGGGCGCCCGCTCGGAGTTCAACTTCGGACTGATCCCGACGGGCGACGTGCTCTCCGGCTACCTGGAGTACTCGACCGACCTGTGGGACCGCGCCACGGTCGAGGCCTGGACGGCCGCGTACGTGGAGCTGCTCGCGCGGGAGGTGGGGGAGGCGCTGGGGCGGTAGCGGAGGGGAGTGGGGAGGGCGGCGCCCCGGCGAGTCCGGAGCGCCGCCCTCCCCACGCTCCACGCCGGAAACCCTTCGCCACGCCCCGCCGACGGCGGCTACGGTGCCGGTCATGCTGCCCGAGGTGAACACGGACGAAGAGTGGGACCGCGTCGTCGGCGACGAGACGGTCGTGCGGCCCGCGGCCGAGGACCTGTGTGCTCGGCTCGGGCTCGCCGGCGCGCCCCTGACCCGCTACCCGGAAGGGTCCCAGCCGGTCTACGCCGTCGGCGACGAGCACGTCCTGAAGCTCTTCCCCGGCGCGGCGGCCCAGGATGGCATCGCCGAGGCCCGCGTGCTGAGCCACCTCGAGGGCCGCCTTCCCGTCCCCACGCCCCGGGTGCACGGCTCGGGAACGTACGAGAGCGGCTGGCGCTACGTCCTGATGTCCCGCCTGCCCGGCGAGGACCTCGCCGCCGCCTGGCCCCGTATCCCGCGCGCCGACCGGGAGCGCATCGTCACCGACGCCGCCGAGGCCCTTGCCGCGCTGCACGCGCTCGACCCCGAACCGCTCGCGGACGTCCTCGGCCCCGGCGACTGGGACGCGTTCCTCGCGCGGCAGCGCGCGGGCGCGGTCGACCGGCAGCGCGAGCGCGGCCTCGCGGAGCACTGGCTGGCGCAGATCCCCGGCTTCCTGGCCGCCGTCCCCCTGCCCGAAGCCGAAGGACGCCACCAACCCGCCCTGCTGCACACCGAGTTCATGCGCCAGCACCTGACCGTCGACCCGGACGACGGCTGGCGGCTCACCGGGCTCCTCGACTTCGAGCCCGCCATGATCGGCGACCCCGCGTACGACTTCGTGGGCGTCGGCCTCTTCGTCACGCGCGCCGAGCCGGGGCTCATGGACCTCTTCACGAAGGCGTACGGCAGGTCGTTCGAGCCGCGCCACCTCCTCGCGTACACACTGCTCCACGTGTACGGCAACCTGTCCCGGTACCTGCGGGAGCTGCCCGCTCCGCCCGAGCCGACCCTCGACGCGCTCGCCGAGGCGTGGTTCGGGCGGTAGGCGAGCCGACCCGGTTGCCTCAGCCGACCGGCACCAGCGTCAGATAGGCGATCCCGAGCACCCCGCGGTAGCCGTGCAGCCAGGACGCGCGCTGGGCGTCGACGCGGGTGCGGGTCTCGGCGGCCAAGGGGTGGTCGGGGTGTGTGGCCAGCCACTCCTCGACGTCGGAGCGGTAGCCCGACTCGAACTCCTCCCACTCCTCGGCGCTCGCCGTCTCCACCCACAGCGGGCGGAACCCCGCCCCGACGGCGGCGTCCACCAGGTCGCCGAGGGAGAGGTGCTCACCGGCGTCGGCGTCCGGCCACATCGCGGCGAGTTCCTTCGCGGTGGGTTCGCGCTGCCAGAAGCCCTCGCCGAGCAGGACGCGGCCGCCCGGCTCGACCAGGCGGCGCAGCACGTGCAGCGCCTCGACGGTCGCCCCGGGCGGCGCCGCGGAGCTGAGGGCGTGGCTGGAGCTGAGGCACAGGACGAGGTCGGCGGGGCCGCGCGCGGTGCCCGTCGCCGACTCCTCGGCGAAGACGACCCGGTCGCCGAGACCGCGCTCCTGCGCGGCGGTCCGCCCGCGCTCCAGGTCCTCGGCCTTGAGGTCGACGCCGACGCCGGTGGCCTCGGGGGCGGCTTCGAGGACGCGGAGCATCAACTCGCCCCAGCCGCAGCCGAGGTCGAGCACGGTACGAGGGCCGGCCGCCGTGAGACGTTCCACGAGTCCGGCCGCCCGGGTCTCGGAGAGGGGGCCGTGGAAGGTGAGGCGGGTGAGGCGCGGGGGTTGATCAGAGGCAGTGGTCATATGCGGTGACGCTAGGACCTCAAGGGGCGGGCGGCAAAGGAATTCCGGCGCGCTCGTCGAGGCGGCGCAGGTGCGTGGCCAGAACGTCCCGCGCGTCCGGGGTGAGCGTGCGCAGGGCGACCATGGCCGTGACGACGACGTCGCAGAGCTCGGCCTGAACGTCGTCCCAGGTGTGGGTGGTGCCCTTGCGCGGGTTCTGTCCCGTGGCGCCGATGACCGCCTGCGCGACCTCGCCGACCTCCTCCGACAGCTTCAACACCCGCAGGAGCAGGGCCTCTTGGGGTGCGCGGCGGTTGTGGGAATCGAGCCACGCGTAGAGGCGGTCGACGGTGTCCCACGGGTCCTGGCCCGTACGCGGCGTGCCCTGCTGATCGTCCATGGTGCGCAGCTTGTCACGGGGGTGCGACATCACCGGCGTACGGCAGGGGCGTGCGCCGGGCCCGGGCTAGGCATCCGTCGCGCCCTCGTCCGCCGCGCGGACGTTCTTCTTCCGCGCCCCCAGCGTCGCGAGCACCCCGACGGCCGTTCCCGCGAGCGCGGCGGGCACCATCCAGCCTCGGTTGAGCCAGTGGCCGAGCGCGTGGTCGGCGGAGTAGCGGCCGGGCCCCGTGACGGCGAGGGCAGCGGCGACCATGCCGAGGAACGCCGGGTACTCGTAGCCGCCGCCCTGGCTGAAGAAGCCGTTCGGCGTGTGCACGGCAGCGGCGCCGGCCATCGCGCCCGCCGCCGCCGAGCCCGCGGCGGGCGTCGCGAGGCCGAGGGCGAGCAGCGCGCCGCCGCCCGCCTCGGCGACCCCGGCCACGGTGGCGTTCAGCCTGCCGGGCGCGTAGCCGACGGATTCCATGAAGGCGCCGGTGTCCTCGATGCCGCCGCCGCCGAACCAGCCGAACAGCTTCTGGGCGCCGTGCGCGACGAGCACCCCGCCGGTTCCCGCGCGCAGCAGGAGCAGTCCGAGGTCACGTCGGTCCAGGCACGAGCAGGTGGTCATGGGGAACTCCCGGTTCGGCCCCTGGGCGGGGTGCGGCTGTGTCCGCCTCCACCGTCCACCGGACCCGCCCCCGCCACCCGGCTCGCGGGGCCGTCCGGGTGACCCGCGGGGTGCGGCACGGGTGGCGCCGCGCCCCGCGGGGTGTGACCGTAGGCCCATGAGCATCCAGGTAAACCGGCTCGGCGACCCCACGGTCCAGGCCTTCGTCACCGCGGTGAACGCCCACGACAGGTCCGCTTTCGACGGCCTCCTCGCGCCCGGCGCGACCATGTCCGACGACGGGTCCGACCGGGACATCGCCGACTGGACGGACCGCGAGATCTTCTCCTCCAACGGCCACATGGACGTCGAGTCGGAGTCGGACGGCGGCCGCACGCTGCTCGTCTCGTTCCGCAACGACACCTGGGGCGAGATGCGGACCAAGTGGCGGTTCACCGTCGACGGCGGCAAGGTCTCCCGCTTCGAGACCGGCCAGGCCTGACCGCCGCACAGAGCCAACAGGGCACAGGGCGCCCGCGACGTTTCGCAGGGCGACCGTTCCGCGACGCGGGCCGTTCCCCACGGCCCCAACCGCGGGTCCCTCGTCGCGGAGCGGTCGCCCTGCCCCCTCCCCTGTGGCAGTGGTCAGTGGCAGTTCGCGGCCCCGGAGCCGAGCCGCGACCACGAGCAGGAGTCCTGCTGCGCACCGCTCGGCTTGAGGAGGCGGGCCTTGTCGCCGGTGTTGTTCCAGACGTAGTTGCCCCGGCCCCAGTAGCGCACGCCCGAGGCGTCGCGGCCCTTGCCGGTGCGGACCTTGACGGTCTTGCCCGCGCCGATCTTGTAGCTGCCGAAGGTGTACGTGTAGCCGGTGTTGTCCTTCAGCTTGTAGCCCTTGAGCTGGACCGCCGAGCGGCCGTTGTTGTGGATGTTCACCCACTCCGCGTTCAGCGAGGAGTTCGAGCGGTTGTCCCGGCCCGGGCTGTCGTACTGGATGTAGCCGAGGTGCAGCCCGCCCTGGTGGCGCACGGTCGCCGCCGACGCGGGGGACAGGGTGAGCAAGGACACCGACAGGGCGGTGGCGGCGAGGACGGCGGGGGCCGCGGTGCGTATGCGCAAGGAGTGCTCCAAGTGTGAAGTTCTCGTGGAGAGGAGCCGAGCATACGGGGAGTACTGACCCGACCTGACGCGGAAGCTGAAACTCCACTTGTAGAGATTCCGGCCGTGCTGTCGCGCCACCATGCGCCACCCCGGCCCGTATCCGGCCCCTTCAGGGCGTTGGCGCCGCCGCCCCCGCGGGCCTCAACCCCGCCCCACGTACGGCATGTTGGTCGCGAGGACCGTCGCGAACTGGACGTTCGCCTCCAGCGGCAGCTCCGCCATGTGCCGCACCGTGCGCGCCACGTCGGAGACGTCCATCACCGGCTCGGTCGCCAACTGGCCGTTCGCCTGGAGGATCCCGGACTGCATGCGCTCGGTCATGTCGGTCGCGGCATTGCCGATGTCGATCTGCCCGACGGCGATCCGGTACGGCCTGCCGTCCAGGGAGAGTGACTTCGTCAGGCCCGTCAGGGCGTGCTTCGTCGCCGTGTACGCCACCGAGTTCGGGCGCGGGGCGTGGGCCGAGATCGAGCCGTTGTTGATGATGCGCCCGCCCTGCGGGTCCTGCTCCTTCATCTGCCGGAAGGCCGCCTGCGCGCACAGGAACGCGCCGTTCAGGTTGGTGTCGACGACGTGCCGCCAGGCGTCGTAGGGGAGCTCCTCGACCGGCACGCCGCCGGGGCCGAACGTGCCCGCGTTGTTGAAGAGGAGGTCCAGGCGGCCGAAGTCCTCGCGTACGCGGGAGAAGAGCGCCGCCACGTCGTCGGGGCGCGACACGTCCGTACGGACGCACAGGGCGGCGCCGTCCGCCGCCGGCGCGAGGGCGGCCGTCTCCTCAAGGGTCTCGGTGCGGCGGCCCGCGAGCGCCACCGACCAGCCCGCCGCGAGCAGTTCGAGGGCGACGGAGCGGCCGATTCCGGAGCCGGCTCCGGTCACCACGGCGGTCTTCGGCGGGGCAGTTCGCTCAGCGTTCATGGCCCCGCAGCGTACGGGAGGGCTGTCCACGCGGACATCATCCGCCCGCCATGCGGCTGTTGTGTACGCGACAGGCCCGCGTCGTCCCCCGCCACTTGCATGCCCTTGACACCAATCGTCAGGGGAGGGCCACATGACACCCGCAGGCCAGCAGCACGCGTCCGAGATCCGGGCCGCCGCCCGTCATCTGGGGCGCCGTCGTTTCCTCACCGTCACCGGCGCCGCCGCCGCGCTCGCCTTCGCCACCAACCTGCCCACCGCGGGCGTCGCGGGCGCCGCCGAGCTCGACGCCCGCCGCATCACCGAGGACCCCTTCACGCTCGGCGTCGCCTCCGGAGACCCGCTGCCCTCCTCGGTCCTGCTCTGGACCCGCCTCGCCCCCGCCCCCTACGAGCCCGGCGGCGGCCTGCCCCAGGAGCGCGTCACCGTCCAGTGGGAGCTCGCCCACGACGCCCGCTTCCGGCGCGTCGCCAGACGCGGCACGGTCACCGCGCACCCCGAGTTCAGCCACACCGTGCACGTCGAGGCCGACCACCTCGACGCGGGCCGCACGTACTGGTTCCGCTTCAGGACCGGCCGGTGGGTGAGCGAGACCGGCCGCACCCGCACGGCGCCGTCCGCGGGCAGCCGCCCCGGCGCCCTCACCCTCGCCGCCGTCTCCTGCCAGGCGTACCACGACGGCTACTTCACCGCGTACAAGCACCTGGCGCAGGACGACGTCGACGTCGTCTTCCACCTCGGCGACTACCTCTACGAGTACGCCGTGAACGCGGTCGGCGGCGCCCGCAACTACACCGACCGCACGCTGCCCGCCCACTTCAACAAGGAGACCAAGACCCTGGAGGACTACCGCCTGCGGTACGCCCTCTACAAGCACGACCCCGACCTGCGCGCCGCGCACGCCGCGCACCCCTTCGTCGTCACCTGGGACGACCACGAGGCCGAGAACAACTACGCCGACGACGTCTCCGAGAACGACGACCCGCCCGCCGAGTTCCTGCTCCGCCGTGCCGCCGCCTACCGCGCGTACTGGGAGAACCAGCCGCTGCGCCGCCCGCAGCTGCCGAGCGGGCCCGACGCGCAGCTCTACCGGCGCCTGACCTGGGGCAGGCTCGCCCAGTTCGACATCCTCGACACCCGGCAGTACCGCTCCGACCAGGCGTACGGCGACGGGGCGCACGTCCCCGGGCCCGAGTCGGACGATCCGGCGCGCACCATCACCGGCGCCACCCAGGAGCGCTGGCTCCTCGACGGCTGGCGGCGCTCGCGCGCCCTGTGGAACGTCGTCCCGCAGCAGGTCACCTTCTCCGAGCGGCGCCTGGACCTCAACGAGCGGGCCAAGCTCTCCATGGACGCCTGGGACGGCTACCGCGCCTCCCGGCAGCGGGTCCTCGCGGGCGCGAAGGCCGCGGGCCTGGACAACCTCATGGTCCTCACCGGCGACGTGCACGTCGGCTACGCCTTCGACATCAAGGCCGACTTCGCCGACCCGTCCTCGCGCACGGTCGGCACGGAGATCGTCGCGACGTCCATCGCGAGCGGCAAGGACGGCGCCGACAAGCCGGCCAACTGGGAGACGTACACCAAGGCCAACCCGCACCTGAAGTTCTACAACGGCCGCCGCGGCTACGTGACCGTCGGCTACGGCAAGGACGTGGCCAGGGCCGATTTCAAGACGGTCTCCGCGGTCACCACGCCGGGCGCCCCCATCAGGACGGCGGCGTCCTTCGTGACGGAGGCGGGCGACCCGGGGCTGAAGCCCGCGTAGCCGCCCCCGGGCGGTTCGAGCCCGTCCGCCGATCGACGACGAACCCGGCGAAGCCGACGAACCCGGCGAAGCCGAGCCTGACCGAGCCACGTGCACCGCGTACCGGGGCGGAGCCCACAGCTGCGACCATGGAGACCTACACGCAGCACATGGGAGGGGCACGATGCCTGAGCTCGGGCAGGCCACAACAGCACATCCGGCAACGAAGGCGGCGGCGCCGAACGGCCCCGCCGCCCTCCGTCGTACCGGCGCCCTGGTCACGCTCGTCCTCGGCGGCCTCACCGCCGTCCCCGCGCTCTCCATGGACATGTACCTGCCGGCCCTGCCGGAGGTCACCGACGCCCTGCGCTCCCCGGCCGCGACCGTCCAGCTGACCCTGACCGCCTGCCTCATGGGCATGGCGCTCGGCCAGCTCGTCGTCGGCCCCATGAGCGACAAGTGGGGCCGCCGCCGCCCCCTCCTCATCGGCCTGCTCGTCTACGTCCTCGCCACCGCCACCTGCGCCTTCGCCCCCACCGCCGAGCTGCTCATCGGCTTCAGGCTGCTGCAGGGCCTCGCGGGAGCGGCCGGGATAGTGATCGCCCGCGCGGTCGTCCGCGACCTGTACGACGGCGTGGAGATGGCCCGCTTCTTCTCCACCCTGATGCTCATCTCCGGCGTCGCGCCCATCGCCGCCCCGCTCATCGGCGGCCAGGTCCTGCGCTTCACCGACTGGCGCGGCATCTTCGTCGTCCTCACCGTCGTCGGCACCGCGCTGACCCTCCTCGTGTGGCGGCGGCTGCCCGAGACCCTGGCCCCCGAGAAGCGGCACAGCGGCGGCACCGTCGAGGCGCTGCGCACCATGAAGTCGCTCCTCGCCGACCGCGTCTTCGCCGGATACATGATCGCGGGCGGCTTCGCCTTCGCCGCGCTCTTCGCCTACATCTCCGCCTCGCCCTTCGTGATCCAGGAGATCTACGGCGCCTCCCCGCAGACCTTCAGCCTCCTCTTCGGCGTCAACTCCGTCGGACTGATCGCCGCGGGCCAGCTCAACGGCAAGGTCCTGGTCGGCAGGACGAGCCTGAACAAGGTGCTCGCCGTCGGCCTGGCGATGATCACGACCGCCGCCACGGCGTTGCTGCTCATGACCCTCGGCGTCTTCGGCGACGTCGGCCTCTTCCCCGTCGCCGCCGGGCTCTTCGTCCTCATGTCGTCGATGGGCCTCACCATGCCCAACACCCAGTCGCTCGCGCTGATCCGCACCCCGCACGCGGCAGGCTCCGCGTCCGCGCTGCTCGGCACCACCTCCTTCCTCGTCGGCGCGGTCGCCTCGCCGCTCGTCGGCATCGCGGGCGAGGGCACGGCCGTCCCCATGGCCGTCGTCCAGCTCGTCTGCGCGCTGGCGGCCATCGCCTGCTTCGTGGGACTCTGCCGGCCCTGGCAGCGACCGGCCGCGCAGGAGGCGGACCACTGAGCACACCAAGACTCCTGCGCCCCGGCTCCCCGGAGCGGGCAGGCCTCGACCCCGACGAGATAGGCCGCCTCGTCGACGAGGTGCGCGACCTGACCCGCGGCCCCCGCCCCTGGTGCGCGGGCGCCGTGGTCGTCGTCGGCCGCGGACCGGTGATCGCGGCCCAGGAGGCGGCGGGCTGGGCGGTGCGCTACGCCGCGTACGACCCGGAGACCGACGCCGGAGTCGAGCTGCCCCGCGAGTGGCGCGTGCCGATGCGCACCACCACCCCCTTCGACCTGGCCTCGCTCACCAAGCTCTTCACCACGGTGGCCGCCGTGCAGCAGCTGGAGCGCGGCACGCTCGGCATCGACGCGCTCGTCGGCGCGTACGTCCCCGAGTTCACGGCCGCCGCCGAGCACGGCATCACCGTCCGGCAGCTGCTCACCCACACCTCGGGACTCCGGCCCGAGCTGCCGCTGTACGGCTGCCCGGACGACGCCGCGCGCCTCACCGCCCTGCGCGCCGAGGCCCCCGCGACCGCGGCGGGCGACTACGTCTACTCCGACCTGAACATGCTGCTGCTCCAGCGCATCCTGGAGCGCCTCACCGGCCGCCCCTTCGACGCCCTGGTCCGCGACGGCATCACCCGGCCGCTCGGCATGACCGCCACCGGCTTCGGGCCGCGCCCCGACGCCGCCGCCACCGAGGACCAGCGCAGGCCCTGGGCGAAGGCCGACCGGGGGATGCTGCGCGGCACGGTCCACGACGAGAACGCCTGGGCGCTCGGCGGCGTCGCCGGGCACGCGGGCCTCTTCTCCACCGCCCGCGACCTGGCGGTCTTCTGCCGCACGCTGCTGTGCGGCGGCTCGTACGGCAGGGCCCGCATCCTCGGCCCCGACTTCGTCGAGCTGATGCTGGCCGGGCCGGGCCTGGGCTTCCGCGTCGACCAGCCGTGGTTCATGGGGGAGCTCGCGGGGCGCGGGGCGGCCGGTCACACCGGCTTCACCGGCACCTCGCTGGTCCTCGACCCGGCGACGGACACGTTCCTGGTGCTGCTCGCGAACACCGTGCATCCCCGGCGCAGGGCCGCCGACAGCGGGCCCCGCGCGGCGGCGGGCACGCGGCTGGCGCGGGCGGCACGGGGGCGCTGACCTCGGACGCCCGCAGGGCCCGGTGGCAGCGGACCCGTGGCCGGGACACCCGGGCCACCCGCGGCTCTGTGAGCATGACGCTCCCTCTCCCCACCGATCACCGTCCGCTCCCGCCCCACTCCCATCCCCGTAGAATCACGGGGTGAACGCCCCCCTCCCCCCGACCTCTCCGGCATCTCCGGCCTCCCCCGCCGAGACCCTGCGCGCCGCCCTCGCCGGGCTCCTGGACGGTCTCCCGCCCCGGCAGGCGACCCAGGCCGTCGACCGGCTGATCGCCAACTACCGGGGCCGCACCCCGACCGACGCCCCGATCCTGCGCGACCGCGCGGACGTCGTCGCGTACGCCGCGTACCGGATGCCCGCGACCTTCGAGGCGGTCCGTGCGGCTCTTGCGGCGCTCGCGGACGCGGCGCCCGAGGGCTGGGCGCCCGGCAGCCATGTGGACGTGGGCGGCGGGACCGGCGCGGCGACCTGGGCGGTGGCGGCGACGTGGGCGGGGGAGCGGCCCGTGACGGTCCTGGACTGGGCCGAGCCCGCGCTGGCCCTGGGGCGCGAACTGGCGGGCACGACGCCGCAGTTGAGCGGCGTACGGTGGCAGCGCTCCCGTATCGGAGCGTCGCTCGCCATCGAGAGCGCTGATCTCGTCACGGTGTCGTACGTGCTCGGGGAGCTGACGGGGGCCGACCGCGTCTCGGTCGTCGACGCGGCGGCGGAGGCGGCCGCGCGGGCCGTCGTCGTCATCGAGCCCGGCACCCCCGACGGCTACGGCCGGATCATGGAGGCGCGCGACCGGCTCGTCGCGGCGGGCTTCCGGATCGCCGCGCCCTGCCCGCACAGCTCGGCCTGCCCCATCGAACCCGGCACGGACTGGTGCCACTTCTCGGCCCGGGTCAGCAGGTCGTCCCTGCACCGCCAGGTCAAGGGCGGCTCACTGGCGTACGAGGACGAGAAGTTCAGCTATGTCGCGGCGGTGCGCTTCGAGCCGGACCCGGCGCCCTCCCGGGTCGTCCGCCGCCCGCAGATCCGCAAGGGCCAGGTCCTCCTCGACCTGTGCGGGGCCGAGGAGTCCCTGCGCAGGGAGACCGTGACCAAGCGTCACGGCCCCCTCTACCGCGCGGCCCGCGACGCGGACTGGGGCGACGCGTGGCCGCCCCGGCCCGCCGACGCGGACTGACTACGCCGGTCCCCAGGTGCCCTGGTTGACCGAGCAGTTCCAGCCGGTGCCGCGCAGGGTGAACTTCACCCCGAACGAACGGGTGTTGAGCAGCCGGGTCTGCACCTTGAAGCCGAGCTTCGCCTTGCCCCCGAGGCTCTTGTCGTAGACGGAGACCGTCTTCGTCGTCCGGCGGGTGATCTTGCCGCCCGTCGGCGTCGCCTTCTTGAAGCGGATGTTCTTGGTGTTGGTCACCGTGAAGGTGACCTTCTTGATGCTCTGCGTGGTCTTGCTCTTGATGCCGAAGTACAGGCCGCCGTTGGTGACGTTGCCGTGCGCGTCGTAGTAGAAGCGCTTCGGGTAGACGATGTCGATCGGGCAGCCGGCGACGGCGCGCGGCGCGGCCTTCACGGCGGTCGGACCGGACGCCGCGGAGGCGGAGCCGGCCAGGCCGAGCTGAGCGGCGGTAAGGGCCCCCGCGGTGGCCAGGACTGCGGCGGACGTGCGCATGCGATTCACTGCGCTGATACCTCTTCTTCCCCCTGGGCCCCTGTGGGCCCAACTGTTTGGTTGTGGTGTTGCGTTCGCACAGGGCGGTCTGTGCACCTGTGTACCTGTGCGCACGTATTGTTAGCACGTTGTCGGACAGATGGCTGAACTGCCCCTCCTTTTTGCGGGACACCTCACACGCCCCCCGCTTGTCGGAAGGCACCCTCCGCTTCCCGGAAGGGTCCCTCCGCTTCTTAGAAGGTTCTTAAGCCCGCCGACTATTCAGTTCTCCATGCCCACCAAGATCAGCTCTCCCGGCCACGCCCGCAGGCGGTCCGAGACCCGTTTCCTCTCCCTGTCCGTCGCGCTCGCGGTCGTGGCGGCCGGTGCCACCACGTACGCCTTCACGGCCGGGGCCGAGCAACCCCACGGAAAACAGGTCGAGTTGGCCGTCGACGGCGGCACGGCCCTCGTCGACACCGCCACCCTCGCCGTCCGCGCCCGCACCCGCGACGGCCGCGACCTGACCCTCTCCGACGCCTCTGGCACCGACCTCGGGTCGCCGGGCCCGGTGACCCGCTCCGGCACGGGCCGGGCCCGCTGGAGCTACCCCGAGCGCGGCATCGACGTCACCGCCCGCACCGACCACGGCCGCCTCTCCCTCCGGCTCGACGCGGACCGCGACACCTCCGTCAGCTGGCCCGTCACCGGCACCGACGCCACCGCATCGGCCCTCCAGCTGCCGCGCGGCGAAGGCCTCGACATCCCCGTCGCGGACGCCTTCTGGACCACCGGCAAGGGCGGACTCGGCGGCAGCACGGTCGACGTGGGCGCGGACCTGACGCTCCCGCTGTGGGGCTACTCCCTCGGCAAGAAGACCGGCGTCAGCTACCTCACGCCCACCGACATCGGCACCACCCTCGGCTTCACCGCCCCCGGCGGCCGGCTGCGTACCATGGCGCGGCACGCCTTCGACGGCGGCGACGGCACCCGCGACTACTCCGTCATCTTCGCCCTGACCGACGGCAACGCGGTCGCGCCCGCCGCCGACTACCGCGCCTACCTCGCCGAGCGCGGCCAACTCGGCAGCCTGAAGCGGAAGATCGCGAAGAACCCCGCGACGGGACGGCTCCTCGGCGCCTTCCACGCCTACACCTGGGGCGACGCCCGCAAGGCCCCCGCCGTCGAGCAGCTCAAGAAGCTCGGCGTGGACCGGATGTGGCTCGGCTACGACGCGGGCCCCGACCCGATGGACAAGGCCGCGGTGAACGCCGCGAAAAAGGCCGGATACCTGGTCGGCCCGTACGACTCCTTCGACAACGGCCAGCCGAGTGCCGACGCCGACAACCCCGCGTCGGCCTGGCCCGGCACCCTCTACCCGGACTTCTGCGTCCGCCGCGCCGACGGCAAGCCGCAGACCGGCTTCGGCGACCGCGGCTGCTACATGAGCTCCCAGGCCTTCGAGCAGGCGGAGAAGAAGCACCACTACCTCGCCGACCGGACCCGCTCCGTCGTCGCCAACGGCGCCGACAGCCTCTTCCTCGACGTCGACGCCACCGGTGAGCTCTTCCGCGACCACGCCAAGAGCCACCCCATGACCAAGGCGCAGGACAGGAAGAACCGCCTCGCGCGGATGAAGCGCATCGCGGAGCACGGCGAGGACGGCCTCGTCCTCGGTTCGGAGACCGCCCAGGCGTGGGCGAACAAGGCCGTCGCCTTCGACCACGGCGCGGGCACGCCCCCGGCCGACGGCATCTGGGCGCTCCAGAAGGACAAGGAGAAGTGGGGCGCCTACTACCCGGAGACCGGGCCGAAGTTCTTCTTCAAGCCGGTCGACCTGCCCGCCGATCTCGCCAGGGCGATGTACGACCCGCGCTACCGCGTCCCGCTCTACGAGACCGCGCTGCACGGCTCCCTGGTCAACACCGAGCGCTGGGAGATCTCCTACGAGAAGCTGCCGGAGCAGAAGACCACCCGCGCCCTGCTCGCGATGCTCTACAACACCCCTCTCAACTACGTCCTCGACGGCCCGTCGCTGAAGCGGCACGGCACCGAACTGGCCGCCCTGCAGAAGTACTTCTCGCCCCTGCACAAGGCCGCGGGCACCGAGCCCCTCACCTCCTACCGGCGCCTCGGCCACGGCCGCGACGTCCAGCGCACGGTGTTCGGCAGGGGCACGCTGACCGTCACGGCCAACTTCGGCACGAAGGCGTACGCCGGGCTGCCGGGCGGCTGCGTCGACGCCCGCCTGAAGGGCGACGACGAGCCGCGCCGGCTCTGCCCGGCCGAGCTGCACCGGAACTAGCTAGACCCGCAGCTCCTGCGTGCAGCACTTCACGCTGCCGCCGCCCTTGAGCAGCTCGCTCAGGTCCATCCCGATGGGCTCGTAGCCGCGCTCGCGCAGCGGTGCGAAGAGCCCCACCGCGGCCTGCGGGAGCAGCACGTGGAGCCCGTCGGAGACGGCGTTGAGCCCGAGCGCCACGGCGTCGGGCTCCTCGGCGGTCAACGCGTCGGGGAAGAGCCGCCGCAGCACCGCCTGGCTTCCGGGAGTGAAGGCGGGCGGGTAGTACACGACGTCGTCCGCCGCGTCGTCCAGGACGGCCAGCGCGGTGTCCAGGTGGTAGTAGCGGGGGTCGACGAGGTCGAGGCCGATCACCGGGCGGCCGAAGAACTCCTGCGCCTCGCCGTGCGAGAGCGGGCTGGCCCGGAAGCCGCGTCCTGCCAGGACGTAGGAGGCGGTGACGGCGAAGTCGCCCTCGCCCTCGTTGATGTGCGTGGGTTCGTGGATGTCGGTGAAGCCGTGCGCGCGGAACCACTCCAGGTGGGCCTCGGCCTCCCGCTCGCGCTCGCGGTAGGCGAAGCGCGCGCCGAGCACGCGTCCGCCGACGACGGTCGCGCCGTTCGCCGCGTAGACCATGTCCGGCAGGTCGGGCCGGGGGGTGAGCTCCTCGACGGTGTGGCCGAGGGCCCGGTACCGGTCGCGCAGGTCCTCCCACTGGGCGAGGGCCAGCGGGACGTCGACCGGCTTGGCGGGATCCATCCAGGGGTTGATGGAGTAGGTGACCTTGAAGTGTGCCGGTGGGCACATCAGATAGCGCCGGGGTGTGGCGCGCCGAGGAGAGCGAGGATTACGGGACAAAGAAGGCTCCTCACGTACCGCAGGGTCAGCTGCCGCCCGTGGTGGGGCAGTTGAAGCCCATAGTGCGGTGTGAGGAGCCTTCGCGCTGTGCACCGAACGGGTGGTTGCGGAGATGGTCATCCCGCCGCCCCCGCCGGACGCTCACCGTCCGCCGTGTGTCTCGCGTCCCTCCCGCAGCTTGCGCAGCAGCTCGCGCTTCTGTTCCTGGGGGCTGAGCGCTCCGCCGGCCTGGCCGCCGCCGCGCCGCGCGCCGCGCAGGGCGGTGCGGGAGAGGTTGCTGCGGGTGCCGCCGACGCCCAGCATGCCTCCGGATCCGCCTCGGGTCATGGGGTCCTCCGCTCCATCGATGTTCGAGTGGTGATGTTCCAGCGATCGAGCGAGACGATACGTCTCGCCACGGGCTCCACTTTGAACGAGACGGCACGTCTTGTCAAGACGGTACGTCTCGGTTCGGCTCGCTGCTACATTCGACGGCATGGCCCAGAAGACCGCCCCGGACTCCACGCGCCGCAGCGAACGCTCGCGCCGCGCGATCTACGACGCCGCCCTCGCCCTCGTCGACGAGGTCGGTTACGCCAAACTGACGATCGAGGCCATCGCGGCCCGCGCCGGCGTCGGCAAGCAGACGATCTACCGCTGGTGGCCGTCCAAGGGCGCCGTCCTCCTCGACGCCTTCCTCGACCTCGCCGACCAGGCCGCCCGGGAGGCCAGTGAGAAGGCCGGCCAGGCCGAGACCGCGACGGCGATCCCGGACTCCGGGGACCTGGAGGCCGACCTCAAGTACGTGATGCGGGCCACCGTCGACGAGTTCAACGACGCCAAGTACGACGCCCCCTACCGCGCGCTCGCCGCCGAGGGACTGCTCAACCCCGAGCTGGGCGCCGAGTTCGTCGAGAAGCTCCTGGAGCCGCAGCTCCAGCTCTACGTGAAGCGCGTGCGGCAGGCCCAGGAGGCGGGCCAGGTCGGCCCCTCCATCGACCCCCGCATCGCGCTCGAAATGTGGACGAGCCCGCTCGCCCAACGGTGGCTGATGCGCTCGGGTCCCCTCACCCACGCGTACGCCGACACCCTCGTCGAGTACGCGCTGTACGGCATCACGCCGCGCCCGACGGACTCCTGACCTTCTTGACCGGCGTGCGCGAGAGCAGGCCGGGCGCATCGGTGATCACGCCGTTGCAGCCGAGCCACAGCACCCGGTCCCGCTGCTTGGGTGAGGTCACGGTGTGCGCCCACACCCGCGGGATGCCCGAGTTCACCGCGCGCCGCAGATCGCTGTCGCGCGCCTTGTAATCGACGTCCAGGACGTCCACGTAGGGCGCCCAGCCCTCCGGCCGGTCCGTGCGCATCTGCTTCTTGGAGCGCCACAGCTGGGCGAGCAGGCCCAGCTCGTGGGCGCGCAGGGCGACCGCGGGGCTGTTGCTGTTCACGAAGACCGAGCGGGTCAGCCCGCGGGCGCGCAGCAGCCGGGCGAGCGGCTTGAGGCTCTGCGGGTCCTTGGCCTCCAGCATCAGCATGATCCGGCCGCCGAACCGGTCGAGGACCTCCGCGACCGTCGGCGGCCGCTCCGGGCGCCAGTTGCCGGGCAGCGTGACCCCGGGGCGGAGCCGGACCCCCAGCCAGTCCCACCGGTCCAGGGCGCGCACCGGGCCCGTGGAGAACGTGGTGCGGTCCAGGGTGTCGTCGTGCATGACCACCAGCGTGCCGTCGCGCAGTATCCGCGTATCGAAGTCGATGACCTGCGCGGTGCGGCTCCGGTAGGCCGTCAGCAGGCCCGACATGCTGTTCTCCGGTACTTCCAGGGCGCCGCCGCGGTGCGCCGTGTAGACGACGCGGGGGAGCGCCTCCACGGTCAGGGGGCCGCCGCCCCACTCGATCGGGGCGAGGAAGCCGTTCGGGGCCGTGAGGGTCAGCGCCGTGAGGCCTGTCAGCACAGTCTTGATGACCATGACGGCCACGGTAGGGGGAAAAATCAGTCCTTACACCCCAATGACTCGCTATGGCGCACGCCAGCTGGCATCGCCCCGGCCACCCCGGATGTGGACTCCGGCCCCCCGGGGCGCAGGATGGTGGGACCATGGGGTCATGCTTTCGGCACAACGGCGAGGTGAGGGGCTAGATGGGCGCGGAGTTCGGCAGCCGGTCCGGCGGGCAGGGCAGGATTTCCCAGTGGCTCCGCCGTCGTCCCAAGGACACGTCGGCGGATGACCGGGCCCGCGAGGACCTGCTGCTCGCCGCGGCGGGGGCCGGGCTGCCGCTCGCCCCGGCCGCGTATCCGTCGGGGTACCGATGTTCCTGCGACCGCATCGGCTGCCCCACACCCGCCCGCCACCCCGTCTCCTTCGCCTGGCAGACGCAGTCCACGACCGACCGCGGCCAGATCGAGCGGTGGGCCCGCCACCAGCCGCAGGCCAACTTCATCACCGCCACCGGCATGATCCACGACGTCCTCGACGTACCGCTGGACGCCGGTCTGGAGGCCCTGGAGCGGCTCCTCGCCGCCGGTATCGAGGTCGGCCCGGTCGCGGAGTCGGGCGGCAGCAACGGCCAGGGACGGCTGCTCTTCTACACCGCGACCCGCGGCACCCCCGAGGACGAGGACGAGTGGTGGCCCTGCGAGCTGGACTGCCACCCCGAGACGATGGACGAGCACCCGGGGCTGCGCTGGCACTGCCGCGGTTCGTACGTCCTGGTGCCGCCCGCCCGGCTCCCCGGTGACCTGGAGGTGCGCTGGCTGCGCGGCCCCGAGCACCCCCTGCCGGACCCGCTGACGCTCCTGGCGACGCTCACCGACGAATGCGCGCGGGTCGCGGGGGAGCCCCAACAGGACGTCGCCGCCTGGCCGTTGAGGGGCTAGGCGCCTTAGGCCCCCTTGGCGCCCGTCAGGCCCTGGATGCGGCCCAGGAACGCCACCTTCGCGCCGCTCGACCTCTTCGGGTCGACGACCACCTGGTTCGACACCCGGTCCAGGAGGAGGGACTGCCGCACCTCGCCCTTGAGCAGCGCCTTCGCGTCCGCCCCGACCTTCGGGCTCAGGCCCTTGAACGCGGTCTGCTTCTCGTAGTGGCGCGTGGAGAAGAACACCATCGCGCCACCGTCCTCGGTGCGCAGCCCCAGCGGGGCGAACGCGCCGCCGTTCTGCGGCTCGTCGACGTACTGCACGGCGAGCCCGGCGCGGCGGGAGTTCTTGTCGCGGTACGCCTTCCAGCCCGAGGTGTGGTCACTCGGTGCGAAGGCGTCACCACCCGACTTCAAGTACGACGTGTACTCCTTGCCGAGGTCCGAGGGGGCGAGGGCGAGGTCCTTCGCGGCCACGTCCACCGGCTCGGCGAAGCCGTCCTTGTCCTTCTTCAGCTCCGGCATCTTCCGGGGCGAGACCAGGTTCAGGTAGGTGGCCCGCCACAGCTCGTCGGGGCCGCCCTTGGTGAAGACCCACAGCCAGCGCAGGTCCGAGCGGCGGTTGGCCCGGGTGTCGGCCAGGAAGTAGCGGGGCCAGCCGGCCTTCTTCGGGATCGCGTACGAGACGTCCGTGAGTTCCAGCGGCACGTGGCGGGGGTTGCCGTCGGGGTGCTGCACGCCGCGGGACTTCAGGCCGCCCTGGTTGATGGCGCCCAGCGGGCCGGTGATGCGGGCGGCGTCCGCGGCCGGGTCGAAGGTCTTGTCGGCCTCGTTGTACGCGGCGAGGAAGTCCTTGAGCGCGCGGGCCGCCTCCGGCTTGGTGGCCGCGGGCACGACCTCCCGCTCACCGTGCACGGTCACGCAGCCGCTCGCGCCCAGCGCCAGAACCGTCACCGCCGCCGACGCCATGACGGGCCGACGGGGACCGCGGACCCTGGACACGTTGCTCATCGGAATTCCTTCACCTACCCCTTCCGGGCCCGAACCTTATCGGGCCCGGGAAGAGGCCGTGCGGTGCGGGTCAGATCTCCTGCAGGAGCTGCGCGTTGACCCAGCCGCGCTTGCTGGTGCGCGGCAGGTCGCCGTAGTACCACTGGGTGCCGCGCTTGACCGTGTAGCAGCGGACGTAGACGTTGTCGAACCACTCCAGGCGCTTGCGCTTGCTGTAGCTGGAGCCGGGGCCCGAGTACGCGGTGGCGCCCACGTTGATGACCATCATGTTGTGGTTCTTGACGTTCTTGGTGCAGGCGCTGCCGCCGACCGCGGAGGCGGTGGGGGCGGTCATGAGCGAGGCGCCGAGCGCCACGGCGGTCGCCGCGGTCAGCGTGGCGATGCTCTTCCCGAGACGGGACGTTCGCATGGGGGGAATCCTCGGATGTCGGTCAACTGGTGAACGACGATCATAGGCACGGCAGTTCGAGCCGCTCGCCGCCCGGGTCAGCCCTGTTCCGGAACTGTTGCCTTCGCGGGCTCCCGGGACTTGCGCGAAGCGGAAAAACCCGGCGCGAAGAAGAACGCCAGCGTCGGCACCAGATACAGCAGCCACACCACGACCTGCAGCACGGTCGGGTCCGGCTGGAAGTTGAAGACGCCCTTGAGCAGCGTGCCGTACCAGCTGTCCGGCGGGATCGTCGCGCTCACGTCGAACGCCTTGTCCCGCAGCCCGCCGACGAACTCCGCCTCCTGCAGGTCGTGCACGCCGTACGCGAGGACGCCCGCCGCCACCACGACCAGCATCGCGCCGGTCCAGGTGAAGAACTTAGCGAGGTTGATGCGGACCGCGCCCTTGTAGAACAGCCAGCCGAGCGCGATCGCGGTGAGCAGCCCCAGGACCACGCCGAGCAGCGGACCGTGCGAGCCGTCGTTCGACGCCCGGACCGAGGCCCAGACGAACAGCGCCGTCTCCAGGCCCTCGCGGCCCACCGCGAGGAACGCGGTCGCCACCAGCGCGGCCGTGCCCATCTGCAGGGCCACGTCGAGCTTGGCGCCCAGCTCGGCCTTCAAGTGCCGCGCGGTGCGCCGCATCCAGAAGACCATCCACGTCACCAGGCCCACGGCGACGATCGACAGCGAACCGCCGAGCGCCTCCTGCGCCTGGAACGTCAGCTCCTGCGAACCGAAGGTCAGCGCGCAGCCGAAGCCGAGCGCCAGCGCCACCGCGACGCCGATGCCGATCCAGATGGGAAGCAGCGCGTCCCGCCGCCCGGTCTTCACCAGGTAGGCGATGAGGATGCAGACGACCAGGCTGGCCTCGAGGCCCTCGCGCAGGCCGATCAGATAGTTGCCGAACATCGGCTCACGCCTTCCCGGTGAACAGGCCCTTGCCCCACCAGTCGTCCTTGTCGCGGACGCCCGGCGGGACCGCGAAGACCGCGGAACCCACGTGCTGGATGTATTCGTTGAGCGCGTCGGAGCGCGACAGGCTGCGCTGGACCGGGATGAACCCCTTGCGGACGTCCCGCTGGTACGCGAGGAAGAACAGCCCCGCGTCCAGCCGGCCGAGGCCGTCGGTGCCGTCCGTGAAGGAGTAGCCGCGGCGCAGGATCGTCGCCCCGTGGTTGGCGTCGGGGTGCGCGAGCCGCACGTGCGCGTCGGGCTTCATCGCCTTCAGGAACGGCTCGTCGTGCTCCTTGGCCTTGCCGACCGGGGCGCCCTCGCCCTTGTCGCGCCCGAACACGTCCTCCTGCTCGCCGAGCGAGGTCCGGTCCCACGTCTCGATGTTCATGCGGATGCGGCGCGCCACGAGGTAGGATCCGCCGGTCATCCAGCCGGGCCCGTCCTTCTCGCCGACCCACACGTGGCCGTCGAGGGCGGCGGTGTCCCGGCCCGAGACGTTGCGGGTGCCGTCCTTGAAGCCGAACAGGTTACGGGGGGTCTGCGCGTCCGGCGTCGTCGACGACGTCTTGCCGAAGCCCAGCTGGGACCAGCGCACCGCGACCTTGCCGAAGCCGATGCGGGCGAGGTTGCGGATGGCGTGCACGGCGACCTGCGGGTCGTCCGCGCAGGCCTGCACGCACAGGTCGCCGCCGCTGCGGGCCTTGTCGAGGTTGTCGCCGGGGAACTTGGGCAGGTCGACCAGGGCCTCGGGGCGCCGGTCCGCGAGGTCGAACTTCTCGAACAGGGAGGGTCCGAAGCCGACCGTCAGCGTCAGCCGGGACGGCTTGAGGCCGACCGCCTCGCCGGTGTCGTCCGGTGGCGCCTCGGCGAGCCCGCCGAACGCGCCCTCGCCGACCGCGTGGCCCGCCGTCATCCGCGCCGCGGCCCGCGTCCAGTCCTTGAGGAGCTGCACGAACTCCTCGCGGTCGGCCGTCTTCACGTCGAAGGCCGCGAAGTGGAGGCGGTCCTGGACGGCGGTCGCGATGCCCGCCTGGTGCGCGCCGTGGAAGGGGACGGCGGTCCCCGACTCGGCGGCGGGCGCCGTCTCGGTGTCGGAACGGGTCATCGCCACCGCGCCGCCCGCCGCGGCCGCGCCGAGCGCGAGCCCGGCACCGCCCCAGCCGATGAGCGAACGCCGGGACGGCGTACGGGAGTTGTCCTCGGTCATCGTTGCTCCCTGCCGGTCACTTGGTCCTGGCGACGGTCGCGGCCAGCTTCGACAGCGGCTCCGCGAGCGCGTTGACGCCGTCGGACAGCTCCTTGGTGTCGGCCTTGCCGAGCTTCTCGTACGAGGTGAACTCGTAGGAGCCGGCGCCGCCCTCGCGGTACTCGTCCAGGAGCTTGTTCAGGGCCGCGAACTGCTTGTCGAGCTCCTTGGTGAGCTTGGCGTCGTTCTCGGCGGCGACGGGCTTGAGGAGCTCGTACGACTTCTGGGCGCCCTCGACGTTGGCCTTGAAGTCGACGAGGTCGGTGTGCGAGTAGCGCTCCTCCTCGCCGGTGACCTTGCCGGTGGCGACCTCGTCGAGGAGTTCCTTGGCGCCGTTGGCCATCGAGGTCGGCGTGATGACGGCCTTGCCGACCCGCTTCTGCCAGGCGAGGAGGTCCTTGTCGAGCAGCGTGGCGAGCTGCTTCTCGCGCGCGCCGATCTTCTTGTCCTTCCACAGGGCCCGCTCCAGGCGGTGCCAGCCCGTCCAGTCCTTCTCCGCGTCCTGGTCCTCCGCCAGGCCGTCCTCGCGCACGTCGACCTTCGGGTCGATGTCGCCGAAGGACTCGGCGACGGGCTCGGTGCGCTCCCAGCCGATGCGGGAGTCGGCGTACGCCTTCTTCGCGGCGGCCAGGTCGCCCTTGCGGACGGCGTCGGTGAACGCCTTCGCCTTCGGCAGCGTCGCGTCGGCCTGCTCCTGCGTGTACTCGCGGTAGGCGGCGACTGCCTTGTCCAGGCGGGGGTCGCGCTTCGCGGTCCTGCCGCCGCCGGTGACGGTGACGTGCTGGCGGATGCCGTCGCCCTTCATACCGGGCTTGCAGGCGATGTCGTACGAGCCCGCCTTCACCTCGGCGGTGAGCTTCTGCTTCGTGCCGGGGCCGATGTTCTCCCGCTCGCTGACGATGCGGTCGTCGGGGAAGAGGAGGTAGACCTCGGTGACCTTGGAGCCCTTGTTCTCGATGGCCAGCTCGACGTGCCCGGCGGAGAGCTTCTTCTCGGACACCTCGCACGTGTCGTCGGTGGCGGTCACCCGCACGGTGTTGCCGCCGCCCTTGGCGTCGCTCTTCTCCGTGCAGCCCGTGACGGCGGTCAGGGCGGCCACGGCGGCGACGGCGGTGACGGCGGTGAGGCGTGCGGGTCGCACGGGGCGCATAGGAGCTCCAAGACGGGTCACGGACGGGATCCGGCCTCACCGCAAGCCGGTGAGGCCGACCTAACTTAACCGAGCCTTACCTCGGTAATACCCGCCCGTTCAGTGATTCAGCTCTCACGCCGCACGACCGCTCACGGACCGATCACGGACAGCCGATGGATGGCCCATGACCAGGTAAAGCACCGGTCAATCCCGATCTTCGCGGCCCCGCAGCGGCGTGATCACGGGGACGCCCGTGCGCGGGTGCGGGAAGACCTCCACGGGCTGCCGGTAGACCTCGGAGAGCAGCGCCTGGCCGAACACGTCGCCGGGGGCGCCCGCCGCGGCGACCGTCCCGCCGTGCAGCACCGCCACCCGGTCCGCGTACGCCGCCGCGAGGCCCAGGTCGTGCAGGACCACGACGACCGCGTCCCCGGCCGCCGCCCGCTCGCGGCAGATCCGCAGCACCAGCTCCTGGTGGCGCAGGTCGAGCGCGGCGGTCGGCTCGTCGAGCAGCAGCAGCGGGGCCCGCTGGGCGAGGGCGCGGGCCAGCGCGACCCGGGCCCGCTCGCCGCCGCTGAGCGCGCCGAACGAGCGCGCGGCGAACGCGTCCACCTCGGTGGCCGCCATCGACGCGCGCACGATCCGGTCGTCGTCGTCCGCCGCGCGGGTCCCCGCCCAGGGCGCGCGGCCCATCCGGACGACCTCCTCGACGGGGAAGGGGAAGGAGAGTGCGGCGGACTGCGGCAACACGGCCCTGCGCAGGGCCAGTTCGGCCGCGGTCCAGTCGGTGGCGGGCCTGCCGCAGACGCGTACGGCCCCGGCGGCGGGCGTCAGATCGGCGGCCAGCGCCGCCAGCAGGGTCGACTTCCCCGCTCCGTTGGGGCCGACCAGCGCCAGCACCTCGCCCGCCCGGGCCTCCAGCGAGACGCCCGCGAGCACCTCGTGCCCGCCGAGCCGCACCCGCAGCCCCTCGGCTTCGGCGAGGACGTCGCCGCGGACGGGCGGGGCGGGCAGCTCCCGCCCGCGCCCGGAGAACAGCCGCCTGCCCAGCGTCCCGATCATGCCCAACCACCCTGCCTGCGCCGGGTCCTGCGCAGCAGCCAGAAGAAGAACGGGCTGCCGAACAGCGCGGTGAGCACGCCCAGCGGCAGCTCGGCGGGCGCGGCCACCGTGCGCGCGGCCAGATCGGCGGCGACGAGGACCAGCGCCCCGCCGAGCGCGCTCCCGGGCACGAGGAAGCGGTGCCCGGGACCCGCGGCCATCCGCAGCAGGTGCGGTACGAGGAGGCCGACGAAGGTGACGATCCCGGCCACGGCCACGGCCGCCGCGGTCAGCAGGGCCACCACCAGGACGAGGACGAGCCGCAGCCGCTCCACGTCCACGCCCAGGTGCCGGGCGGGCCGCTCGCCGAGCGCGAGCAGGTCCAGTTTCCGCGCGGAGAAGGGCGCGACCGCCAGCCCCACGAGCGCGCACGGCAGCACGGCGAGGACCTTCGGCCAGGTCGCCTGGGCGAGCGAGCCGAGCTGCCAGAAGGTGATCTGGCTGATCTGCGCGTTGTCCGCGAAGAAGACGCACAGTCCGATGAGCGCGCCCGCGAAGGCGTTCACGGCGATGCCGGTGAGGATCAGCGTGACGACCTCGGTCCGGCCACCCTCGCGCGACATCACGTACACGAGGAGGACGGTCGCGAGCCCGGCGACGAACGCGCAGACCGTCACGGTCCAGTTCCCGAGGAAGGTCAGCCCGAGCGCGATGGAGGCGACCGCACCGACCGCCGCGCCCGACGAGATCCCGATGACGCCCGGTTCGGCGAGCGGATTGCCGAACACGCCCTGCATCAGCGCGCCCGCGCAGCCGAGCGAGGCGCCGACGAGCAGCGCGAGCACGACGCGCGGCAGCCGCACGTTCCACAGCACGCTCTCGCCGACCCGGTCGAGCGCGGACCCGCCGAGTCCCGCGCGGTGCCGGACGGAGGAGAGGACGTCGCCGAGGGGGATGTCGTACGCGCCGATGCCCGCGGAGAGCAGGCAGAGCAGGACGAGGGCGGCGGCGAGGCCCGCGGTGAGGGGGAGGGCGACGCCGCGGCGGGTGCGGGGCGGCCGGCCGGGGGCGGCGGGCGCGGCGGGGCGCCCCGCCCTGGTCAGCAGGCTCACCGGGCGTCCCCGTACAACTGGTCCACCAGGGATTTCAGGACCTGGTCGGTACGCGGCCCGTAGTTGAGGAGCACGCCGTCGTCGACCGAGACGACGCGGCGGTCCAGGCCCGCCGGGGTCTCGGCGACACCCGGCACCCTCAGCAGGCCGTCGACGCCGCCCACCGAGTCCAGCCCCTTCGTCATCACCAGGATCGCGTCCGGCGCGGCCTCGGCGAGCGCCTCGCTGGTGATCGCCGTGAAGTCCTTCCCCAGCCCGGACTCCTTGCCCGCGTCGACCGCGCCCGCCGCCTCCAGGAGCGAACTCGCCCCGGACTCGCGGCCGCCGAGCAGATAGACGGAGGCCGAGCCGCGCAGATAGAGGAAGGCGACCCGCGGCTTCTTCCGCCGGTTCGCCGGGATCGTGTCGCGGACCTTCGCGATCCGCTGCTCCGTACGGTCGGTCAGCCGGGCGCCCGACGCCCCGACGCCGAGCGCCTCCGCCACCGCCTCGATCCGGGGGCTCACGTCGTCGAGCCCCTTCGGGGGGTCGAACACGACGAGGGGGACGCCCGCGTCGCGGAGCTGGTCGATGGCTTCGGACGGCCCGGTGGTGGTGTCGGCGAGGACGACGGTCGGCTTGAGCGAGAGCACGCTCTCCGCCGAGACGTCGTGGGCCCGCGTCACCACCGGGAGCTTCTCGGCCTGCTGGAACGTGGCGGTGACGTCGCGGGCGACGACGTTCTCGCCGAGCCCCAGGGTGAAGACGATCTCATTCAGGCTGCCGGTGAGCGGCACGATGCGGCTGGTGTCGCGCACCGTCACGCGGTGGCCGTCGGCGGAGGTGACGGTGGCGGGCAACTCCGGCTTCGGACGGGTCGTCAGGGGCTCGACCCGGTCGGGCGCGGCGGCCGCGGCCGCCGTCCCCGCCTCGGTCCCGGACCCGGCCTTCGGCTGCCCGCCGTCGTCCGCTGTCCCGCACCCGGCGAGACCGAGGGCGAGCACGGCAACCCATGCGCCGGCGATACGGAGTGAGCGCGGCCTACGCACCGAAGTCCACCGTCCTGTCGAGCTGTTGAGGTCTGACCGGGCGGGTCCCTGCGCCGGGGCGGGACCCGGATTCCGGTTGCGGGGTTCCAGTCCGGAGTGATCGTAGTTTAGGTTAGCCTTACCTAATTAGCTAGGTCTGGAGGGGTCCCTCATGCCGTCGTCCCTGCGGTCGTCTGTCCGGTCGTCCCCGCGGCCGTCCGGGAGGGGGCGCGCGGCGGGCCGCACCGGCGCCGCGGTCGTGCTCGCCGCCTTCGTCGGGGCGCTGCTTCCGGCGACCGCCGCGCACGCCGAAGGCCGCACGCTCCAGGGCGGGCGGCTCGACTGGGGCATCAAATCCTCCTTCCAGAGCTACGTCACCGGGCCCATCGCCCACGGCAGTTCGACGCTGGAGGGCGGCGCCGCCACGGTCGGGGACAGCCAGTTCCGCTTCCACTCGGCGACGGGCTCGTACGACCCGAAGAGCGGGGAGCTCACAGCCGCCTTCTCAGGTGGCGTGCACTTCACCGGGCACAAGAAGGGCGGCTCCTACGAGCTCGACCTGACCATCAGCCGCCCCACGGTGAAGGTCTCCGGCGGCACAGGAACGCTCTACGCCGACATGGTCAGCGAGGCGAAGGGCACCGGCAAGGTCACCTCGACGCCCCGGGTGCCGCTCGCCTCGCTCGACGTCTCCGGCATCGACATGAGGGGCGGCACCGGCCCGATCGCCCTCGACAACCTCCCCGCGAAGCTCACCTCGCAGGGCGCGAAGGCGTTCGCCGGGTACTACGCGGCGGGCACCGAGCTGGACCGGGTGAGCCTGTCGGCGGACCTCGCGGCGAAGTCCGGCTCCGGCGAGCCCGCGAAGAAGCCCTCGCCGAAACCCCCGGAGCAGGGCAGGAAGACCGAGGCGGGCCGCATCGAGGACGCGGCCGTCGACTGGGGCGTGCGGCGCACGTTCCGCGAGTACGTCACCGGCGCCGTCGCCAACGGCGAATGGAAACTGGCCGACGGCGCCCGGGACGGCGGCGCGCTCTTCCGCTTTCCCGCGGGCAGGGGCACGTACGACGGGAAGAAGCGCACGCTCGACGCGGACTTCGCCGGAACCGTCCGCTTCACCGGCAGGCACGGCCTCGACCTCGCGCTCGGCAAGGTCGCCGTCGAGATGAAGGACGGCAAGGGCACGCTCTTCGCGGACGTCGGGGGCGCGAGCGCGTCGAAGAAGCCCGCGCACTCCACGAAGAAGGCGCCCGCAAACTCCGTGAAGAGGGTCCCGCTGGTCAACTTCGCCGCGTCGGAAGCCCAGTTGAAGCCGAAGGGCGGCCTCGTCCGGCTCACCGAGGCGCCGACGAAGCTCACCGCCGAGGGCGCCGAGGTGTTCGGCGGCATGTACAAGGCGGGCTCCGCCATGGACCCGCTCTCGCTCGCCGTCGCCCTCGACGCCGACGCGGAACTGCCCGCGCTGCCCGACCTCGGCTCGTCCGCGAAGCCGGACCCGCGCCCGGCGGCCTCCGCGGGGCCCGGGGCCGAGAACGCCGCGCGCTCCGCCGACTCCTCCGGCACGACGTCGAACGCCGTACCGATCGGCGTCGGCGCGGGAGTCGCGGTGCTGCTCGCCGCGGCGGTCACTTTCGGCGTCGCCCGCAGGAAGCGCGCCACGAAGGGCGCCGCCACACCCCCCACCGACCCCATGAACCCCACCGACTCCTGACCGCCCCACCGCCCCACCGGCCCACCGGTCTAACGGCCCACCGGTCTAACGGCCGACGCCCCCTCCCTCCCCACCCCCCCGTGCTCGTCTCTCACCCCCAAGGAGAAGCCTGATCATGGCCGCCACCCGTCGCCCCACCACCCTCGCGGCAGCCGTCGCGACCGCCGTCGCCCTCGGCGCGAGCGTGCTCACCCTGCCCGCGCTCGCCGCCGACGGCGGCCGGGCCGCCCGGTCGAAGGCCGAGCTCAAGAACGGCACGTTGGACTGGGGGGTCAAGGAATCCTTCCGTAAGTACGTCAAGGGCATGGCCCAGGGCCGGATCGAGACCAAGGGCGGCGCCCAACAGGCGGCGGGCGACGGCGTGTTCACGTTCTCCGGCGGCAAGGGGACGTACGACACCGGCACCCACGCCACCGACACCGCCTTCAAGGGCGGCATCCGCTTCGTCTCCACGCTGCACCGGTTCGACATCACCATCGGCGACGTCAAGGTCCGCACGAAGGGCGGGAGCGGCGCCGTCCGGGCCGACGTCACCCTCAACGGCGCCACCCAGAACGACATCGACCTGGCCCGGCTCGACCTGAGCGCGGTCCGGCCGGGGCAGGGCGCGGGCGGCGCCATGGTCTTCAAGGACATTCCGGCGACCCTGACCGCGGACGGCGCGAAGGCGTTCAACGGCATATACGAGAAGGGCGAGAAGCTCGACCCGGCCACGCTCACGGTGACGCCGGGCGGCCCCGCGGCCGAGCGGCCCACGCAGCGGCCGACCAGGCCCGGCAAGCCCGACCCGACCGGACCGAGCACGCCCACCGAGGCCCCCGGCCACGCGGACCGGCCCGCGAAGCCCGGCGCGCCGGCGAAGCCCGCGAAGGCGGCCGGTGTCGTCGACGGCCGGTTGTCCTGGGGGCTGAAGAAGAGCTTCCGCACGTACATCTCCAGCGGGGGCGGGGCGACCGTGGGAGGCGGCGCCAAGAAGACCTCCACCGGCTACGAGTTCCCGTACGCCGAGGCGGATCTGGACTCCGGCGGCAAGAAGGCCGACGCCTCGTTCGGCGGCTCCGTCCGCTTCACGTACAAGGCGCACGGCATCGACATGAAGTTCAGCGACCTCAAGGTGCGGGCGAAGGGCGGCGCGGGCACGCTGCTCGCCGATGTCACCACGCCCCGAGGCACCCACGACGACGTGAAGTTCGCGGCGCTCGACCTGTCCCGCGCCTCGTACGAGCCCCGGGGCGGTGTCGTCCTGCTCGACAAGGTGCCCGCGACCCTCACGGCGGCCGGCGCGCGGCAGTTCGCCAGCGAGAGGAACGGCTCCCCGTACAAGGAGGGGGAGAAGCTCGACGCGGTGACGGTCGCGCTGTCCTCCTCGGCGGGCGCGCGCCTCCCCTCGGGCGGCGGTGCGGCGGACGACGGCGCGGCGGGCGATGACACCGGTACGGCGGGGTCCGGTTCTGTGGGGGGTGGCAGCGGTGAAACCGGCGGTGGCAGCGGCGGTGGCAGCGGCGGTGGTGGTTCGGTCGGCGGGGCGGGCTCCCTGGCGGCCACCGGTTCCGCCGTGCCCTCCACCGCGCTGCTCGGCGTGGCGGGCGCGGCGCTCGCGGCGGGCGCGGGCGCGGTCGTCGTGGCACGGCGGCGACAGGGCACGGAAACCGCGTGATGTTTGAATACCCGGGTGACTGAAGCACTCGACGACGTACGCGACGCATCCGACGCCCTCGACGCCCTCGACGTGGTGCGCGTCTTCTGCGGGCCCGACGGTCGGCACGGCAACGAACTCGGTGTCGTGCGCGACGGGGCCCGCCTGCGCGTGTCCGGCGACCGGCAGGCGTTCGCGGGGAAACTCGGCTTCAGCGAGACGGTCTTCGTCGACGACCCCGAGCGCGGTGTCATCGACATCTACACGCCGACCCTGCGCCTGCCCTTCGCGGGCCACCCCTGCGTCGGCACGGCCTGGCTCCTCGACCTGCCGGAACTCGTCACGCCCGCGGGGGTGGTCCAGGCCCGCCAGGACGGCGAGTTCAGCTGGATCACGGCACGGGCGCACTGGGCGCCGCCGAGGACGCTGCGACGGTACGGGTCAGCGGCGGAGGTCGACGCGCTCGACGTGCCGCCGCAGGGGGAGTGGATCTACGCCTGGGCGTGGGAGGACGAGGCGGCGGGCCGGGTGCGGGCGAGGGGCTTCCCCGGCCGGGGCGACGGCATCGACGAGGACGAGGCGACGGGCGCGGCGGCGCTCCTGCTCACCCACGAACTGGGCCGCGCCCTCAACATCACGCAGGGCCGCGGCTCACAGCTCCTGACGGCACCGGGCCCGGAGGGCTGGATCGAGCTCGGGGGCCGAGTCCGCCTGAGTTCGTAGGGGATTCAGCCCCTCCGGCATTTGAGGAGCGGGGGCCCGGGGGCAGAGCCCCCGAGTCGTCCACCTCGTCAGGCCGTGAGCGGAAACTCGTCCCCGAGCTCACGGAACACCGCCGTATTCAAAGCGAACGCGCGCTTGCACTCGTCGACGATCCGCTTCCTCTCCAGCTCGTCCACGACCACCGCGTCCATCCCGTCGAGGAGCTGTCGGTACCCCCGCTTGAACGCGGCCGGGTTGGTTATCCCCTCGAACACGTAGAACCGCACGCCGTCGCCCTTGCGGTCGAAGCCCCAGGTCTGCTCGGCCTTGCCGCGAATGATCTGGCCGCCGGAGAGGTCCCCGAGATAGCGCGTGTAATGGTGGGCGACGTAGCCGCCCGGCCAGGTGCGGGCGCACTCCTCGATCCGTGCCGCGTACGCCGCGGTGGCGGGCAGCGGGGTGAGGTCCGCCTGCCAGTCCGCGCCCCGCAGGTGCGCGAGGTCGCGCTCCAGCTCGCTCACGCGCTCCAGCTCGGGCCGTATGAACGGTCCCGCGACGGGGTCGTCGAGCAGGGTCCGCGCGCCGTCCTCCAGGGCGCGGTACACGAACCACAGCTGTTCGGTGTAGCGCGTGTAGGCGTCGACGCCGAGCCTGCCGCCGAGCAGGTCACTCATGAAGGTCGAGGTCTCGGCCTCGGTGTGCTGCTCGTGCGACGCGGTGCGGATGACCGTCGAGAAGGGCGTGGGCGCCGTGTCCATGCGGGGCCTCCAAGGGGAGCCTGGAGCCTAGGAACGGGGATGCCTAGGCATGACGGGATGGCGGGAACCAGTACGGCCTGCGACCTCCGCAGATCATGGCAAGTTAGGCTTACCTAAGTCAACTGGTTCCCGACGTCCTGTCGGTAAAACGGTACCCAGCTCCGGCTCAGGGAAGCGTAAGGATCTCCGCCCCGGACTCCGTCACCACGAGCGTGTGCTCGAACTGCGCGGTCCGCTTCCGGTCCTTGGTGACGACGGTCCAGCCGTCCTCCCACATGTCGTACTCGTACGTACCGAGCGTCAGCATCGGCTCGATCGTGAACGTCATGCCCGGCTGGATGACGGTCGTGGCGTGCGGGCTGTCGTAGTGCGGGACGATCAGGCCGGAGTGGAAGGACGAGTTGATGCCGTGGCCGGTGAAGTCACGGACCACGCCGTAGCCGAACCGCTTCGCGTACGACTCGATGACGCGGCCGATGATGTTGATCTGGCGGCCGGGCCTGACGGCCTTGATGGCGCGGTTCAGGGACTCGCGGGTCCGCTCGACCAGCAGCTTCGACTCCTCGTCGACGTCGCCGACGAGGTACGTGGCGTTGTTGTCGCCGTGCACGCCGCCGATGTACGCCGTGACGTCGAGGTTGATGATGTCGCCGTCGTTCAGGACGGTGGAGTCGGGGATCCCGTGACAGATGACCTCGTTGACCGAGCTGCACAGCGACTTCGGGAAGCCGCGGTAGCCCAGCGTCGAGGGGTAGGCACCGTGGTCACACATGTACTCGTGCGCGACACGGTCCAGCTCATCGGTGGTCACGCCGGGCGCGATGTGCTTGGCTGCCTCCTCCATGGCGCGGGCGGCGATGCGGCCCGCGGTGCGCATCAACTCGATGGTCTCGGGGGACTGCACCTCGGGGCCCGTGTACGGGGTCGGCGCGGGCTTCCCCACGTACTCCGGGCGCCTGATGTTGCCGGGTACGGAACGGATGGGGGAGAGCTCCCCCGGTACGAGCGTTGACTGGCCAGACATGCCAGCGAGTCTAGCCAGCCATCGTGGGGCAGCATGGTCCCGGAGAGCGGGACCTCACCGAGGACGGAAGGAGCGGGTCATGGCGCTGTTCAAGAAGAAGACCGTCGGCAAGCCGGGCGAGTGGTTCTACTGCCTGGAGCACAACAAGGTCGAGGAGGGCCCGGACTGCCCCGGCAAGGACCGCATGGGGCCCTACGGGTCGCGCGAGGACGCGCAGCACGCGATGCAGACGGCCGCCGACCGGAACCTGGAGTGGGAGACCGACCCCAGGTGGCACGACAAGACCGCACGGGCCGAGGACGAGTAGGACCCCGGCCCCCTCGGGAGGGCGCGCCGCGACGTCCGGCACAGGCCTAGACCGCGGCCGCCCTCTCCCCGGCCCGCTCCCGCCGCAGCCGCGCGTCCGGGTCCTTCGTCGCGTCGTACGTGATGAGCCGCGGCAGCAGCGCCGCCAGGACGCCGACGGAGGCCACGCAGGCCAGGCCGCCCGACCAGATGGCGGACCGCGTACCCGTCCAGCCCGCCGCCGCACCCGCGCGGACCTGGCCGAGCTGCGGGCCCACGCTGTACGAGAGGACCTCGATCCCGGCAAGGCGCCCCCGCAGCTCGTCGGGGATGGTCTGGTTCCAGATGGTGGAGCGGCCGAGTCCGCTCGCCATGTCGCCCGCGCCCGCGAGCGCCAGGCACGCGAGGACCACCCAGACGTTCGCGAACCAGCCCGCCGCGGTGATCGCCAGACCCCAGCCCGCCGCCCCGAGGACCACGAGCAGCCCGTGCCGCCGCACCCGTGACGTCCATCCGCTGGTGACGCTGAACAGCAGCGAGCCGACCGCCCCGGCCGCGTACATCAGACCGAGCGCCCACTCCGCGTCCAGGTCGTCCGCGAGGAAGGGAAAGATCGTGTTGGGGAAGGCGAAGAACATCGCCGCCATGTCGATCGCGTACGTACCGAGGAGCACCGGCCGCGACCACGCGTACCGCGCGCCTTCCGCGAGGCCCTTCAGCGACGGCTTCGCCGCGTCGTGCGCGGCGGGCGCGGGGGAGAGGCGGGTGCACAGCGCGACCGACAGGACGAAGCAGACGGCCGTGACCCCGTACGCCGACGCGTGACCCGCGTACGCCACGACGATGCCCGCGAGGGACGGCGCCGCGATGGCACCCACGTTCCACCGCAGCGAGTTCAGCGCGGCGGCCGCCGTCAGCTGGTCGTGCGGCACGATTCGCGCCATCAGGGAGTCGAGGGCGGGCCGCTGCAGGCCGGCGAGCGCGGAGACGCCCGCGGCGACGACGTACAGGGGCCACAGCAGCGGCTCGGGCAGCAGCGCGTTCACCAGGAGGACGACGGCGAGGAGCCCGAGGCCCGCCTCGGTCAGCAGGATCACCTTGCGCCGGTCCACGGCGTCGGCGAGCGCGCCGCCGTAGAGCCCGAAGACGATCAGCGGCACCAGCTCCACCGCGCCCATCGCGCCGACCGCGACCGGGGAATCCGTCAGCTCCTTGATCTGCAGCGGCAGGGCGACCAGGGCCATGAAGCTGCCGAACGTGGTGACGAGACCCTGCACCCACAGCAGCCGGAAGTCGCGGGTGGAACGCCAGGGGGAGAGGTCGGGCAGTATCGCGGAGAGAGGCACGAGAAGCCATGTTCAGCGCAGGCCGGTGCGGCGGGCAACCGAATTTCTCACCACCGCGTGGGCGGCGGCGACGTCAGCTGGTCGGCGAGCCGGGACAGCCGGTCGCGCAGCCGCCGGGGGCCGCGGGCCTGCGGCAGCGCGTTCTCCCCGGCCGCCGCGCTGACCAGGTGCTGGACCGTGTCGAGGTCGAGGTCGGGCGTCGTCTCGGGGACCGCGAGCGCCTCGTGCGAGAGGGCGCCGAGGTCCCGGTCCCCGGAGCCGAGCGCGAGCACCGTCGCGCCCGCCCGCCGCGCGTCGTGAACCCGGGTCAGGAGCTCCGGGTCCGGCGCGTCCGGTGCCACCACGAGCAGCGTCTCGCCGCGCCGCGCGGCCTCGATCCGGCCGAGTCCGGTCGACAGGTGGGCCGGTTCCGTGCCGAGGACCCGGTGCCGGACGAGCGTCGGGGTGAGCTCCGGCGTGCCCGACCAGGCCGCCTCGTCCACCAGGTGCGCGGCCAGGTGCCACGGTTCGTACGCCGCCGTGCCGACGAGCAGCAGCCCGCCGCCGTGCGGCACGACGGAGGACCGCAGCGTCCCCGCGAAGCGGCGGGTGGCGCCGAGCCACTCGGTCCCGGCGAGCACTTCGCGCAGCAGCGCGACCCGTACGGCGTCCATGGCGTCGCATCCTGCCCCAACATGCCACTCGTCACCCGGCGTTCACGGGGAATTCCCCCGAGGTGGGGAAGGGCGGGGGATGACCGCTGAGACATCCGTTCCCTTTCGCGCGGGCCGAGAGGGATACGCGAGCTTCCGCATCCCCGCCGTCGTGGTGACCCCGTCCGGCACCGTCCTCGCCTTCTGCGAGGGCCGCGTCGGCTCCCAGGCCGACTACGGCACGATCGACATCGTCCTCAGACGCTCCGTCGACGGCGGCCGCACCTGGGGCCCGCTCCAGATCGTCGGCAAGAACGGCGACGGCCTCGCGGGCAACCCCGCCCCCGTCGTCCTCGACACCGGACGCGTCCTGCTCGTCCAGGTCAGGAACGCCGCCGGGGCCACCGAGGACGCCATCCGCCGCGGCACCGTCCCCGCGGCCGACGGGCGCCGCGTCTGGCTCCAGCACAGCGACGACGACGGCCTCACCTGGACGGCGCCGCGCGAGATCACCGGCCAGGTGAAGCGGGCGGCCTGGCGGTGGTACGCGACGACGCCCGGCCACGCCGTGCGGCTGACGACGGGGCGCGTGGTGGTTCCCGCCAACCACTCCCTGCCGCCCACCGGCGCCGACAACGGCACCGAGGGAAAGTACAACGGCGGGCACTGCCTGCTCAGCGACGATTCCGGCGAGACCTGGCGCATCGGCTACGTCGACGACAACACCGACGGCTACATCAACGTCAACGAGACCACGGCCGCCGAACTCCCCGACGGCCGCCTCTACTTCAACACCCGCAACGACTCCCCGGCACCCGGCAACCGCGCCGACGCCCACTCCTCCGACGGCGGCGAGAGCCTCCTCAAGCCCTTCCGCCCGCAGGCCTCCCTCACCGGCCCCGTCGTCGAGGGCAGCGTCCTGCAGCTGCGCGACCCCGACCTGCTCCTCTTCTCCGGACCCGCCGACCCCGGCTTCCGCGCCCTGATGACGGTGCGCGGCTCCGTCGACGGCGGCACCACCTGGCGCACCCTCCACACGGTCGACGGGCTTCCGGCCGCGTACTCCGACCTCGTGCGGGTCGACGGGGAGAGCGTCGGACTCCTCTACGAGACAGGGGACTTCAGCGCGTACGAGACGGTCTCCTTCCGGCGGATACCGGTGGCGGACCTCGCGGGGGCGAGCGGTGAGTAAGGTCGCCCCATGACCTCTACAGACAGTGCGCAGAAGGCCCCCGCCAAGGACCCCTGGGAGCTTCCCGACGTGTCGGGCCTCGTCGTCGGCGTCCTCGGCGGGACCGGCGACCAGGGGCGCGGCCTCGCCTACCGCCTGGCCCGCGCGGGCCAGAAGGTGATCATCGGTTCCCGCGCGGCCGAGCGGGCGCGGACCGCCGCCGACGAGCTGGGCCTCGGCGTCGAGGGCGCCGAGAACGCGGAGTGCGCGCGGCGCAGCGACATCGTGATCGTCGCCGTGCCGTGGGACGGCCACGGCAAGACCCTCGAAGCGCTGCGCGAGGAGCTGGCGGGCAAGCTCGTCGTCGACTGCGTGAACCCGCTCGGCTTCGACAAGAAGGGCGCGTACGCCCTGAAGCCCGAGGAGGGCAGCGCCGCCGAGCAGGCCGCCGCCCTGCTGCCGGACTCCCGCGTCACCGCCGCCTTCCACCACCTCTCGGCCGTCCTGCTCCAGGACCCGGCCGTCGAGGAGATCGACACCGACGTCATGGTCCTCGGCGAGAAGCGCGCCGACACCGACCTCGTGCAGGCGCTCGCCGCCCGCATCCCGGGCATGCGCGGCATCTTCGCGGGCCGCCTCCGCAACGCCCACCAGGTCGAGTCCCTCGTCGCCAACCTGATCTCCGTCAACCGCCGCTACAAGGCGCACGCCGGGCTGCGCGTCACCGACGTATAGCCGCCGTGGGGCATGGGGGACACTGGACGGGCAGTACGCATCCGCACGCTTCACCCGACAGGAGCCGACCCCCATGCCCCGCCTCGCCGTGTACGCCCTCGTCGTCTGCGCCCTCGCCGTCGCCGCCGCCGTGATCTCCTTCGTGCAGGGCAGCTGGCTCGGCATCGTGTGGGTCCTGCTCGCGGGCCTGTCCTCGAACATGGCCTGGTTCTACCTGCGGCGCGCCAAGGCCGAGCGGGACGCACCGCGCGGCGCGGCGCTCAGGAACTGAGCCCCAGCGCGGGCGGGACCTCCTGCGACCCGTCCCAGAAGCGGTACAGCCGCTGGCCCCAGTAGGTGTCCCACTCGCTGACGCCGAGGCCGCGCAGGATCGCGTCGATCGCGTCGAAGAACGCGTGGTTGACCTCCGGGATCCACAGGACGGCGAAGACCGCGATGAGGCCGAACGGCGCGAACGGCTCCACCTGGCGGCGCACCCCGTGCGAGAGCCAGGGCTCGATCACGCCGTAGCCGTCCAGACCCGGGACGGGCAGCGAGTTCAGGATCGCCGCGGTCACCTGGAGCAGCGCGAGGAACGCGAGCGCGTAGCGGAACGCGTCCGGCACGCCGTCCAGGGCGCCGAGCCAGAACGGGGCCGTGCAGACCACCGCGAACAGCACGTTCGTCAGCGGGCCCGCCGCCGAGATCAGGCTGTGCTTCCAGCGGCCCCGGATCCTGCCCCGCTCGATGAAGACCGCGCCGCCGGGCAGCCCGATGCCGCCCATGATCACGAACAGGACGGGCAGCACGATGCTGAGCAGCGCGTGCGTGTACTTGAGCGGGTTGAGGGTCAGATAGCCCTTCGCGCCGATGGAGATGTCGCCGCCGTGCAGGGCGGTGCGCGCGTGCGCGTACTCGTGCAGGCAGAGCGAGACGATCCAGGCGGCGGTCACGAAGAGGAAGACGGCGACGCCGGGGTTGTCCGCGAAACCGGTCCAGGCGGCCCAGCCGGAGACCGCCGTCACGGCGGCGATCCCCAGGAAGACGGGGCTGATCCGCCGGTCGCTGCGGCGGATGGGGGCGGTGGTCATGGGGCGGGGCTCCTGGGGGTCCGACGGCCTTGCGTGCCCGACCGTATCCCGGCCGGATGGGGCGTACGGAGAAAACGTCTCGCACCGGACGGGGAGTTCCGGGGAGGCTGGGGGCATGACGCTGTGGAACGTGATGTACCAGGACTGGCAGATGGAATGCTGCGGCAAGCCGTTCCGGGTGGGGGACGAAGTGGTGTGGCCGCTCCGCGTCGACGTGGCCGAGCAGGGCCGCGAGTGGCGGTCCGAGCTCAGTGCGATCGAGGGCCCGGTGGAGTCGGCGGGCGGCGGCCCCGTGGTGCGGTCCGGCGGGGTGACGGTCCCCTGGACGGGCGACGGCGCGTGGCCTCCCCGCGTCGCTCTGCGGGGCCTGCTGACCGTGGAACGGCACGGAGACAAGTGGCCGGAGACGGCGGGCCTGGTCCGGGGCATCCAGATCGTCGAGCAGGGGTACGTGGCGGGGGAACGGGTGGCGGGGGAGCGGTGGTTGCGCCCGGTGGAGGCGTGCCCGAAGTGGTTCAAGCGGGCGGTGTCGACGGGGTCCCGCAAGGGCCGGGAGTACCGGAGGGACGAGACGGGGGTCCTTGTGTCACTGGAGGTGGCGTAGCCCCGCTGTGACGGACACCCATGCCCCCGCCCCGCCGTACAGGGACAATGAGTCAGTGCGATACCGCGTCCTCGGCTCGGCCCGAGCCACCCGCCCCGACGGAACCCCCGCCCCCGTCGGCGGCCCCCGCCTCCGCGCCCTCCTGACCGCCCTCGCCCTCCGCCCGGGCCACACCGTGCCCGCTCCCGCGCTGGTGGACGACGTGTGGACCGCGGGTCCCCCCGCCGACGCGACGGGTGCGCTGCAGGCGTTGGTCGGCCGGCTCCGCAGGGCCCTCGGCGCGGACGCCGTCGTCTCGGCGGACGGCGGGTACCGGCTCCGCGCGAGCCCGGACGACGTGGACGTGTTCCGGTTCGACCGCCTCGTGACCGACGCGGGCCGCGCCCTCGCGGACGCCGACCCGGCGAAGGCGGCCGCACTCCTGGACGACGCGCTCGCCCTGTGGACGGGCGAGCCCCTCGCCGACCTGCCGGAGCACACCGCGGAGGCGGCCCGCTGGCATGCCAGGCACCTCGACGCCCGCCGCGCGAGGATGGCCGCCGCCCTCGCCCTCGGGCAGGCCGAGCAGGCGCTGCCCGAGCTCGCCGAGCTCTGCGACGCGCACCCGCTCGACGAGCCGCTGCAGGCCCTGCGGCTGCGCGCGCTGCGGGACACGGGCCGCCCGGCGCAGGCCCTCGCCGCGTACGACGCCGTACGGCGAGACATCGCGGACCGGCTCGGCGTCGACCCGGGCCCCGAACTGCGCGCCCTGCACGGGGAGTTGCTACGGGAGCCCCCGCCACGCCCCCGCACGCCGGGGAACCTCCGGGCCAGGCTCACGTCCTTCGTCGGCCGCGAGGCCGACATCGACGCGCTGCGGGACGACCTCGCGCGCGCCCGGCTCGTCACGCTGCTCGGACCGGGCGGCGCAGGCAAGACACGGCTGTCGCAGGAGGTCGGCGAGGCGGTCGCCGCGAGCGTCCCCGACGGCGTGTGGCTCGCGGAGCTCGCGCCGGTCGAGGACCCCGCCGACGTACCCGAGGCCGTCCTCACCGCGCTCGGCGCCCGCGAGACCGTGCTGCGGGGCGCCGGCGCGGAGGAGCTGCGTGCCCTGTCGGAGCGGCACGGCGAGGACCCCGTCGCCCGGCTCGTCGAGCACTGTGCCGCGCGGCGCATGCTGATCGTCCTGGACAACTGCGAGCACGTCGTCGAGGCGGCCGCCCGCCTCGCCGACGAGCTCCTCGCCCGCTGTCCGGGCCTGACGGTCCTCGCGACCAGCCGCGAACCCCTCGGCGTACCGGGCGAGTCGCTGCGCCCCGTCGAGCCGCTGCCCGAGCCGGTCGCGCTGCGCCTCTTCGCCGACCGCGGCGCCGCCGCGCGGCCGGGGTTCACCGTCGACGGCGACCCGGCGGCGGCCGCCGAGATCTGCCGCCGCCTCGACGGCCTGCCGCTCGCCATCGAACTGGCCGCCGCCCGCCTGCGGATGCTCACCCCGCGCCAGATCGCCGACCGCCTCGACGACCGCTTCCGGCTCCTGACCAGCGGCGCCCGTACGGTGCTGCCCCGCCAGCAGACCCTGCGGGCCGTCGTCGACTGGTCCTGGGACCTCCTGGACGACGGGGAGCGTGCGGTGCTTCGCCGGCTCTCGGTCTTCGCCGGCGGCTGCGACCTGCGGGCGGCGGAAGAGGTGTGCGCGGCCGCCGGGAGCGCGCACGACGTGGCCGGTCTGCTGGGCTCGCTCGTCGACAAGTCCCTGGTCGTCGCGGCCCCTTCGCCGACGGCCGACGGCGGCATGCGCTACCGGCTGCTGGAAACCGTCGCGGAGTACGCGGGCGAGCGGCTCGACGAGGCGGGCGACCGGGCCGAGGCCGAGCGCGCCCACCTGGTGCACTACCGGGAGGTCGCGAGGACCACCGATCCCGAACTGCGCGGCAGGGGCCAGCACGCGGCCGGGGAGCGGCTCGAAGCCGAGTACGAGAACCTGCGCACCGCCCTGCGGCACGCGATCGCGGCGCGCGACGAGCAGGAGGCGCTCTGCCTCGTCCTCTCCCTCTGCTGGTACTGGCAGATCCGCGGTCTGCGCATGGAGACCCGCAACTGGTCGAGGGACGTCATGGCACTCGGCCCCGACCCCTTCGCCCCGCCCGTCGTTCCGGCGCCCCCGCTGTACGAGCCGTGCACGGCCGCGCCCCCGCCGATGAGCCCCGAGGTCCTGACGGAGGCCCGCCGCGGGGCGCACCTGCTCCACCTGGCCTGCATGGACATGGACGTGCAGGACTGGCAGTCGGCGGCCGCCGAGCAGAAACTGCGCGGCATCAGGGAGGCGTACCGTCCGGGGCTGCCGCAGACCTGCCGGACGCCCGGCAACCTCTGGTTCTTCGCGGTGATGCTCGGCGGCGACATGGAGCTGCTGCGCGTCACCATCGACGAGACCGTCGAGGCCTGCCGCGCGCTGGGTTACGAGTGGGAGCTCGCCGCCGCCCTGCAGATGCGCGCCAACATGCTCGCCAACCGCACCGACTGGTCGGGCGACGCCATCCGCGACGCGGACGAGGCGCTGCGCGGGTTCCAGGGCCTCGGCGACGTGTGGGGTGTCGCCGAGGCGCTCTCCGCGCGCGGCGAGGCGCGCGAGCGGCGCGGTGAACTGGCCCTGGCAGCACTGGACTTCAGGGCCGCCGTCGAGTACGCCGAACAGCTCGGCGCGCAGGCCCAGGTGGTCCTGCTCAAGGCCCGTCTCGGCTCGCTCCTGACGGACGCGCCGGAGCGGGCGGACGACTTCGCGCGGGGCGAGGCGATGCTGCGGGAGGTCATCGAGAACCCCGGCCGCCACCACGCGGGCGAGGCCGTGCCCGCCGCCCGGATCTTCCTCGCGGGCGCGCTCGGCCGCACCGGCCGCACCGGCGAGGCGCGCGAGCAACTGCGGCTCCTCCGCCTGGAGTTCAGCCCCATCGGCTACGCGGTGTTCGACAGTGCGGTGCTCGGCCTCACGGCCTGGCTCGACGCGCTGGACGGGCGGTACGCCGAGAGCGTCGCCGGTGTGGGCGCCGCCTTCGGAAAGGCCCTCGACCCGCTCTCGCGGATGGTCGCCCCGCAGATGGTCTCCGTCCATCTGTGGATCGCCGCTCTCGCCCTGTCCCGGGCCGCCGACGGCGCCCGCGCGGCCGACGCGGCGCGGCTCCTCGGCGTCGCCGACCGGGAGCTGCCGCCCGCGCACGTCGCGAACACGATGGAGCGGGGCATCCGCGAGGACGCCGAGCGGCTGTGCCGTGCGGTGCTCGGCGGCGCCGCGTACGCATCGGCGTACGCACAGGGCGGCGGCCTCACTCTGGAGGAGGCCGCCGCCCTGTGCGGCGCGTGAGGCGGTGATCAGTTCTTCGTACGGAACTTGTGGATCGCGATCGGCGCCATCACCAGCGTGAGCGCCACCGACCAGCCGACCGCCACCCACAGGTCGTGCGCGACCGGGCCGCCGACCATCAGGCCGCGCGCGGAGTCCGCGAGCGAGGAGAGCGGGTTGTAGTCGGTGAAGCCCTGCAGCCAGCCCGGCATCGACCGGGTCGGCGCGAAGATCGACGAGCCGAACTGCAGCGGCATCAGGACCAGGAAGCCCATCGCCTGGACGGACTGGGCGCTCTTCATCGAGACGCCGAGCACCAGGAAGATCCACATGATGGACGTGCCGAAGAGGGCGGAGAGGCCCACGGCGGCGAACAGGCCGCCCCAGTTGGTGATGTCGAAGCCCACCAGGACACCGACGATCATCATGATCGTCGTCGCGATGAGCAGCCGCATCAGCTCCACCACGATCTTGGCGAAGAGCACCGAACCCTGGCCGATCGGCAGGGTCCGGAAACGGTCCATGATGCCGTTCTGGAAGTCCTGGTTGAAGCCGGTGCCGACGGCCATGGCGATGTTCATGCTCATCATCGCCATCATGCCGGGCACCACGTACTGCACGTACTGGTCCTGACCGCCGCCGAGCGCCTGCCCGATGGAGCCGCCGAAGACGTACACGAACAGGAGGGTGAAGACGATCGGCATCAGGACCGCGTCGAACATCGACTCCGGGTCCTGCCGGATCCAGAGCAGATTGCGGCGGACCAGGGCGCTGGTGTGCCGGACGTGGCCGCGCAGTCCGATGCGGGCGTCGGCCTGCCCCGGCTTGAGGGGGGCCGCGAGAGTGGTGGCGCTCATACGGCGACCTCCTCGAGTTCGTTGTCGCTGGGGCGGGCGTCCTGCGGAGCACTGGCCTTCTGGCCGGTGATCGAGAGGAACACCTCGTCCAGGCTGGGCAGTTCGGTGGCTATGGAGCCGATCGTGATGCCGCGCGCGGTGACCGCGCCGACCACGGCCGTCAGCTGCTCGTCGCTGAGGATCGGCACCAGGACCGTGCCGGACTCGGCGTCCACCGTGGAGGTGGCGATGCCGGTCAGGCCGAGGTCGTCGAGCGCGTTCGCCAGCGGGTGCAGCTCCAGCGGGTCGGCCGGGCGGACCCGCAGGGTGCGGCCGCCGACCTTCGCCTTGAGCTCGTCGATGCCGCCGTTGGCGATGACCTTGCCGCGGTCGATGACGGTCAGCTCGGAGGCCAGCTGCTCGGCCTCCTCCATGTACTGGGTGGTGAGCAGCACCGTCACGCCGTCGCCGACCATGCGCTTGACCTCGGCCCACACCTCGTTGCGGGTGCGGGGGTCGAGGCCGGTCGTCGGCTCGTCCAGGTAGAGGACGGCCGGGCTGCCGATCATCGAGGCGGCGAGGTCGAGGCGGCGGCGCATACCGCCGGAGTAGGTGCTCGCGGGACGCTTGGCGGCCTCGGTGAGGGAGAACCGCTCGAGCAGACCGTCGGCGCGGGACCTGGACTCCTTGCGGGACAGGTCGAGCAGGCGCCCGATCATGTAGAGGTTCTCGCGCCCCGAGAGCTTCTCGTCCACCGACGCGTACTGGCCGGTGAGGCCGATCACGCGGCGCAGTTGGCGGGGCTGGCTCGCCACGTCGTACCCGGCGACCAGGGCCGTGCCCGCGTCCGGGGTGACGAGGGTGGAGAGGCAGCGTACGAGGGTCGTCTTGCCGGCGCCGTTGGGTCCGAGCACGCCGAGGACGGTGCCCTCGCGTACGTCGAGGTCCACGCCGTCCAGTGCCTTGGTCTCGCCGTAGTGCTTGACCAGTCCCCTTACGGTGACCGCGCTCCCTGCGCCGCCGGGGTTCACGTCGATTCGCTTCATGGCCCCAAGATGTCAGGTGCCACCGACAAACCACCGACATGCCGCCGACAGGCCCTTGCGGAGCTGGAGGGGGCGGTGTCCTGACCCGCCGCTCCGCGCCGGATACCTCCCCCTCATCCCGCACGGAACGGGACCGTAGGGGCCCCAATTCACCCATCGTTACGCCCGCATCGGATGGTCCTGTAGGAGCCCCAGCCCGCCGCTTCGCGCCGGATGTCTCCCACCCGCCCACCCGTTTACCCGGCACCGAATAGGCCTGTAGGGGCCGGCCCCGCCGCTCCGCGCCGGATGTCTCCCGCCCACCCGTTTACCCGGCACTGAATTGGCCTGTAGGAGCCCCGACCCGCCGCTCCGCGGCGGATGCTTCCCACCCACCCACCCGTTTACCCCGCACCGGATAGGCCTGTAGGGGCCCTGCCCCGCCGCTTCGCGGCGGATGTTTCCCGCCCGCCCACCCGTTTACCCCGCACCGAACGGGACCGTAGGGCCCCTACCTCCACCCTGCGTCGCCGGGCAAACGGGTGGGTGGGTGGGGAAGATCCGCCGCGAAGCGGCGGCCCTGAACCCACCCACCCCAAGGACGAGAAACAACCTGCCCCCACCCGCCCGAGGACGAGAGGCCACGTCGCCCCCGGCCCCCCAACCGCCCAGGGGCGAGAAAAGGCAGCCCGCCGACGGGGGAATCGACGGGCTGCCATGGTGCCGCGATGGTCAGAGGGGGCGGCCACCGATCCCGGCCCGCCCCACGGCCTCAGCGGACCGTCGCGACGGTCGGAGGGAGTGGCCACCGGTCCGGGCCCGCCCCCGCGGCCTCAGTGGACCGCCGTGGTGGTCGGAGGGGGGCGGCGGCCACCAATCCCCGCCCGCCCCACGGCCTCAGTGGACCGTCACGATGGTCGGAGGGGGGGCGGCCACCAATCCCCGCCCGCCCCCACGGCCTCAGTGAACCGCGTGTTCGGGCGCCGGGAACACCCCGCCCACCACGTCCTCCGCGAACGCCTTCGCCGCGCCGGTCATGACGCCCCGCAGGTCCGCGTACTGCTTGACGAAGCGCGGCATCTTCCCGCCGGTCAGGCCGAGCATGTCCGTCCAGACCAGGACCTGCGCGTCGCACGCGGCGCCCGCCCCGATCCCGACGGTCGGGATGTGCAGGGAGCGGGTGACCTCGGCGGCCAGTTCCTCGGGGACCAGCTCCAGGACGACCGCGAACGCGCCCGCGTCCTGCGCCGCCTTGGCGTCGTTCAGGAGGCGGTGGGCGGCCTCGTCGCCGCGGCCCTGCACGCGGTAGCCCATGGTGTTCACGGACTGCGGGGTGAGGCCCAGGTGGGACATGACGGGGATTCCGGACTGGACGAGCAACTCGGTCTGGGCCAGGGAGCGTTCGCCGCCCTCCAGCTTCACCGCGCCGACGCCCGCCTCCTTCACGAGCCGGGTGGCCGAGCGGAGCGCCTGGACGGGGCCCTCCTGGTACGAGCCGAACGGCAGGTCGCCGACGATCAGGGCACGCGAGGTGCCCCGTACGACCGCGGCCGACAGCATGGCGATCTCGTCGAGGGTGACGGGCACGGTCGTCTCGTAGCCGAGGTGGCAGTTGCCCGCCGAGTCGCCGACGAGCATTACGGGGATGCCCGCCTCGTCGAAGACGGACGCGGTCATCGCGTCGTAGGCGGTGAGCATGGGCCACTTCTCGCCGCGTTCCTTGGCGGCGTTGATGTCGCGCACAGTGATGCGCCGGGTTCCCTTGCCGCCGTACAGCGCCTTGCTGCTGTCGGGGCTCTGCGGGGCGTCGGCGCTCTTCTGGGCAGCCGAAAGCTGCGTCATCGCAACGGCTCCTTCTGTCATCTCGAGGCGCCCTGACGGCGTCCCCGGATCACCTCCATGGTCGCATCACGCACCGCTTCGGGGCTAGGGCCTGTGTCGGAAGTCCCGCCCGCCCCACGACGCCCGCCCTCCGGGCGGACGACGCGACTTCCGACCCAGGCCCTGGTACGGCGCTGGACAGGCCCTGGTACGGCGCTGGATGACGCCGTTCGGCAAAGTCTTGGTCAGCCGTTCGCCAAGGGATTTTCAATACGAGACGGTCTCGTATCGAAATAGGCCTACGCTGGTGGGCATGTCCTCCCCTGCCATGCCCACCCCGAGCCACGTACCGGAAGCCGTCCACCGGCGCCGCTGGGCGATCCTCGGGGCGCTGATGCTCAGCCTCCTGATCGTGGTGCTCGACAACTCGATCCTGAACGTCGCCATCAAGACGATCTCCACCCCCGAACCGACCGGCCTCGGCGCCACCCAGAGCGAGCTGGAGTGGGCGATCAACGCCTACACGCTCGTCTTCGCGGGTCTGCTCTTCACCGCCGGCCTGCTCGGCGACCGGCTCGGCCGCAAGAAAGTGCTGCTCGGCGGGCTCGTCGTCTTCGGCATCGGCTCGGCGCTCGCCGCGATGTCCGGCTCGCCCGTCCAGCTCATCGCGTTCCGCGCGGTGATGGGCCTGGGTGCCGCCTTCGTGATGCCGGCCACCCTCGCCGTCCTGATGAACGTCTTCGAGCGCGACGAACAGCCCAAGGCCATCGGCATCTGGGCGGGCGGCGTCGGCCTCGCCATCGCCATCGGCCCCATCACCGGCGGCGTGCTGCTCGACCACTTCTGGTGGGGCTCGGTCTTCCTGGTCAACGTGCCGATCGTGATCGTCGCCCTGGCCCTGATGGTCTGGCTCGTGCCCGACTCGCGCGACCCCGCGCCCGGCCGCATCGACCTCTTCGGCGTCGCGCTCTCCGTGGTCGGCCTGGTCCTGCTCGTCTACGGCATCATCAAGGGCGGCCAGCTCGCCGACTTCACCGACCCGGCCGTCGTCGGGACCGTCGTCGCGGGCCTCGCCGTACTCGCCGCCTTCGTGCTGTACGAGAAGCGCAGCGACCATCCCTCCATCGACATCGCCTACTTCAAGAACCGGGTCTTCTCGGCGGCGATCTGCGCCATAGCGCTCGTCTTCTTCGCGCTCATGGGCGTGACCTTCTTCTCGGTCTTCTACACCCAGAGCGTGCGGGGCTACTCGCCGCTGCAGACCGGTCTGCTGATGCTGCCGCTGGCCGTGGCGCAGCTCGTCTTCGCGCCGCGCGCCCGGCTCGTCGTCGACCGCTTCGGCGTCCGGGCCGTGTGCACCGGCGGGCTGCTCCTGGTGGCCGCGACCCTGACCGCCTTCACCCTCTTCGAGTCCGACACGCCGATCTGGCTCCTCGAAGTCGTCTTCTTCCTGATGGGCACCGGCATGGCGCACATCATGACCCCCACCAGTGTCGTGATCATGCAGGCCCTGCCGCGCGAGAAGGCCGGCTCCGCGTCCGCGCTCAGCAACACCTTCCGGCAGGTCGGCGGCGCCCTCGGCATCGCCGTACTCGGCTCCGTGCTCTCCACGGCGTACCGGGGCGGTGTCGAGGACCAGCTGCACATGCTGCCCGAGGGCGTGCGGCACACCGCGGGCGAGTCCATCGAGGCGACCCTCGGTGTCGCCGCGAAGCTCGGCCCCAAGGGCGAGCCCCTGGTGGCGGCAGCCAACGACTCGTTCCTGCACGCCATGCACGTCACGGCGCTGTGCGGCGCGGGCGTCGCCGTGCTCGGCGCGCTGATCGTCTTCCTCTTCCTGCCGGGGCGCCCACCCCGCGACGAGGGCCCGCAGCAGGAGAAGGCCGAACCGGTGGGAACCGCCGGGCGCTGAGGCTCTCAGGCAGAATCGCCCCGGCAGCCGACGCGAGCGAGGGAGAGACGACGTGGTCCACAAGGGCGTGCGGGTCGCGGAGCAGGGCGACACCGCCGAGAGGGTGCCCGCCGCCCGGGCCGGCCGGGGGCGGCCCCGGAGCGAGGCCGTGGAGCAGGCGATCATCGAGGGCGTCCTCCAGCTCCTGGAGGACGGCGTCCCGCTCACCGAGCTCTCCATCGAGCGGATCGCCCGCACGGCCGGCGTCGGCAAGGCCACCATCTACCGGCGCTGGGACGGCCGGGAGGCCCTGTTCGTCGACGTCCTGCGCGTTTTCGAGGAGCCGGACCCCGAACTGCCGGGCACCTCGATGCGCGACGACCTCGTCTGCATCCTGGAGAGCCTGCGCCGCCGTGGCCTGACCATGCGCTCCTCGGCCCTGCTGCACAACGTCTTCGCGCAGATGAAGGCCCTGCCCAAGCTGGCGGAGGCGTACCAGGAGACGGTCGTCGCGCCCCGCCGCCGCCGGATACTCGACGTGCTGCGGCAGGGCGTCGCCGACGGCGAGCTGCGCGCGGACGTCGACGTGGAGACGGCCAACGACCTCTTCGTGGGCCCCATGCTGCTGCGCACGATCCTGCGGCCCGGCGCGCCGCTCGACGAGAACCTGGCGGAGCGGATCGTCGACACGGTCCTCGGCGGTCTTCGCGCCCCGAAGTGACGCGCGTGATGCCCGTGACGCCCGTGACGCGCCGGTGGGCGCCCTCGCACATATGCGCATTTCGTCACAGAGGGCGCTCTCCGTGGCCGATCAGGAACCTGCGTCGCCGCCCCGTTCGTCCTGGAGCCTGTACGGCCGTCGCGAGACGGCAGGGACGACACCCGATCATCGCCTAGGGTTTCAGGGGGCGGGACAGACGGTGTGCACGGCAGGCAGTGAGGCGACGACAGCATGGCGCAGGCGTACATGACGGAGACGGGCAGCGGCGGCTCGGGCCCCGAACGTCCGGGGTCCCGGCTCCGCCGCCTGCTCGACGGCTGGCGGGGCGACCCGGGCATCTGGCGGCGCGGACTGGTCACCACGGGTGTCGCGGTCCTCCTCGCGCTGGTGATGCTCTTCCACGCGCAGATCCCCAACAACGTGGGCAACCTCGGCAGTCTGACCGAGACCTTCCTGCCCTGGCTCGGCCTCTTCATCCCGGTGCTGCTGGTCATCGCGGTGGTCCGCAAGTCCGCCACCGCGCTGATCGCCCTGCTGCTGCCGCTGGTCATCTGGATCGACTCCTTCGGCGGCCTGATCACCGGCAAGTCGGCCACCGGCGGCGACCTGACGGTGGCCACGCACAACGTGAACGCGGACAACCCCGACCCGACCGGCACCGCCCAGGACGTCGCGGCCTCCGGCGCCGACGTGATCGCCCTGGAGGAGCTCACCGCGAACGCCGTCCCCACGTACGAGAAGGCCCTGGCCGGTACGTACAAGTACCACTCGGTCAAGGGCACCGTGGGGCTGTGGAGCAAGTACCCGCTGGCCGACACCGAGCCCGTCGACATCAAGCTGGGCTGGGTGCGCGCGATGCGCACCACGGTGCACACGCCCAAGGGCGACGTGGCCTTCTACGTGGCGCACCTGCCCTCGGTGCGCGTGAAGCTCGACGCGGGCTTCACCGCCAACCAGCGCGACAACAGCGCCGACGCGCTCGGCGAGGCCATCTCCGACGAGAAGCTCGGCAAGGTCGTCCTGCTCGGCGACCTCAACGGCACCATGAACGACCGCGCACTGAACGGCGTCACCGCGCAGCTGCGCTCCACGCAGGGCGCGGCGGGCGACGGCTTCGGCTTCAGCTGGCCCGCGTCGTTCCCGATGGCGCGCATCGACCAGATCATGGTCAAGGGCGTCGAGCCGGTCTCCTCCTGGACGCTGCCGAAGACGAGCAGCGACCACCTGCCGATCGCGGCGCGGGTCGACCTCTCGTCGTAACGTCCGCGTCGCCCACTCTTTCCGGCCGCACGGAATACTCGGTGGACGCGGCTTTGTTCCGTACGTGAACATACGGGGTTCCCCGCGCTGCCCGTCCCCCCCCGTTTCCCCCTGCTTCCGTGGAAGGTACTTCTTCATGCCCCTGGCCCTGCTCGCCCTCGCCGTGGGCGCCTTCGGCATCGGCACGACCGAGTTCGTGATGATGGGCCTGCTGCCCAACGTCGCCGACGACCTGCACATATCCATCCCGGTCGCCGGACACCTGGTCTCCGCGTACGCGCTCGGCGTCGTCATCGGCGCCCCGCTGCTCGCCGCCCTCACCGCGAAGCTCCCGCGCCGCCGCGTCCTGATCGGCCTGATGGTGCTCTTCGTGGTCGGCAACGCCCTGTCGGCCGCCGCCCCGGACTACCACCTGCTGATGGCCGCGCGCTTCCTCAGCGGCCTGCCGCACGGCGCCTTCTTCGGCGTCGGCGCGGTCGTCGCCACCGGCCTCGTCGGGCCCGAGCGCAAGGCGCGCTCCGTCTCCCTGATGTTCCTCGGCCTGACCGTCGCCAACGTCGTGGGCGTGCCGGTGGCCACCGCCATGGGACAGCAGCTCGGCTGGCGCGCCACCTTCCTCGCGGTGAGCGCGATCGGGCTCGCGGCCATCGCGGCGCTCGCCCTGCTCGTCCCCGCCGACCACGGCCACGGCGACGCGGTCGGCCTGCGCGGCGAGCTGCGGGCGCTGCGCAGCGTCCCGGTCTGGCTGGCGCTCGGCACCACCGTCGCGGGCTTCGGGGCGCTCTTCTCGGCGTACAGCTACATCACGCCCATGCTCACGGACGCGGCCGGCTACGCCGAGTCCAGCGTCACCCTGCTCCTGGCGCTGTTCGGCGTGGGCGCGACGGCGGGCAACCTGCTGGGCGGGCGCCTGGCCGACCACTCCCTGCGCGGCACGCTCTTCGGCGGGCTCATCGCGCTCGCGGTCGTCCTTGCCTTCTTCCCGCTGCTCATGAGCGCCGGGTGGAGCGCGCCGATCGCCGTCCTCCTGCTCGGCATGGCGGCGTTCACGACGGGTTCGCCGCTGCAGCTCATGGTCATGGAGAAGGCGGCCGCGGCCCCCTCGCTGGCCTCGTCCGCCAACCAGGGCGCGTTCAACCTCGCCAACGCGGGCGGTGCCTGGATCGGCGGTCTCGCCCTCGCGGCGGGCTTCGGCGTGACCTCACCGGCGGTGACCGGCGCGGTCCTCGCGGTGCTCGGCCTCGCGGTGGCGGGCCTGGCGTACGCGGTGGACCTGCGGCGTGGTCCCGTGCCGGGTCCGGAGCGGGTGGTGGCGTCGTCGCCCGAGCAGCGCGAGCCGGTCAGCCACTGACCCGGCTCCCGCCCATCCGCAGGGGCTCCTGCGGATGGGCGGGCTCCTCGTACCGGCACCCTCAGTCGGAGGCGGACTCGCGCCAGCGGTTGGTGATGGGCAGGCGGCGGTCCTTGCCGAAGCCCTTCGCGGAGATCTTCGTCCCCGGCGGGTACTGCCGCCGCTTGTACTCCGCGGTGTCGACCATCCGCAGCGTCTTGGTGACCAGTTCCCGGTCGTACCCCGCCGCCACGATCGCGTCGGCGCCCTGGTCCCGGTCGACGTAGAGCGCCAGGATCGCGTCCAGGACCGGGTAGTCCGGGAGCGAGTCCGTGTCGACCTGGTCCGGGCGGAGCTCGGCGCTCGGCGGCTTGCTGATGGAGTTCTCCGGGATCGGCGGCGTCTGCCCCCGCTCCCGCGCCGCGCGGTTGCGCCACTCCGCGAGCCGGAAGATCGCCGTCTTGTAGACGTCCTTGATGGGGCCGTACGCGCCGACGGAGTCGCCGTAGAGCGTCGAGTAGCCGACCGCGAGCTCGGACTTGTTGCCCGGCGCGAGAACGATGTGCCCCTCCTGGTTGGAGAGCGCCATCAGCATCGTGCCGCGCAGCCGCGACTGCAGGTTCTCCTCGGCGAGCCCGGTGAGCCCGAGGGACCCCATGTACGCGTCGAACATCGGCGCGATCGGTACGGTGCGGAAGTTCAGGCCGGTGCGCCGGGCCAGCTCCTCCGCGTCGCCGATGGAGTGGTCGGAGGAGTAGCGGGACGGCATGGCGACGCCGTACACGTTCTGCGCGCCGAGCGCGTCACAGGCGATGGCGGCGGTGAGCGCCGAGTCGATGCCTCCGGAGAGGCCGATCAGGACGCTGCTGAAACCGTTCTTCGCGGCGTACGCGCGCAGCCCCACCACGAGCGCCGAGTACACCTCCTCGTCGTCGTCCAGCCGCTCGGCGTACCCGCCGGTGAGCTCGCCCTCGTACGGGGCGAGGGGCTCCTGCGACAGCGTGACGTGCTCGATGCGCAGCCCGTCGTCCACGACGCCGGACGGCGGTACGGGCGCGGCGGCCGGCAGCTCCAGGTCGAGCACGACGCAGCCCTCGGAGAACTGCGGGGCGCGCGCGATGACCTCGCCGTCCTTGTCGACGACGATCGAGTCACCGTCGAAGACCAGCTCGTCCTGCCCGCCGATCATCGCGAGGTAGGCGGTGGTGCACCCGGCCTCCTGCGCGCGCTTGCGCACCAGCTCCAGGCGCTCGTCGTCCTTGTTCTGCTCGTACGGCGAGGCGTTGATGGAGAGCAGCAGCCCCGCCCCCGCGCTGCGGGTCGCCGGCACGCGGCCGCCGTCCTGCCAGAGGTCCTCGCAGATGGCGAGCGCCACGTCGACGCCGTGCACGCGCACGACCGGGAGGGTCTCGCCCGGCACGAAGTAGCGGAACTCGTCGAAGACGCCGTAGTTGGGGAGGTGGTGCTTGGAGTAGGTCAGGACGGCCTCGCCGCGGTGCAGCACCGCGCCCGCGTTGCGCGGGGCGCCGGCGGGCTGGCCGAACTTCGGCTTGGCCTCCTCGGTGCGGTCGAGGTAGCCGACGACGACCGGCAGCTCCCCGAACCCCTCGTCCCGCAGCCGCACGGCGAGCGCGCGCAGCGCCTCCCGCGAGGCCTGGACGAAGGACGAGCGCAGGGCGAGGTCCTCGACGGGATAGCCGGTCAGCACCATCTCGGGGAACGCGACGAGATGCGCTCCCTGCTCGGCGGAGTGCCGGGTCCAGTGGACGATCGCCTCGGCGTTCCCGGCGAGATCGCCGACGGTCGAGTCGATCTGATTCAGAGCGAGGCGTAGTTGAGGCACGCGGCCCAGTGTAATCGTCAGAGCGACGCGATGCCCTGCGGGACGGTTCGGGGCGCCCCGCGCGAGGCGCCCCGTGCCGACCGCGCGGGGCTAGCGGCGGTAGCCGAGCACCGTCATCATCCCCGCCTCCGCGTGGTAGACGTTGTGGCAGTGGATCATCCACAGGCCCGGATTGTCCGCCTCGAAGTCCACCGACAGGGTGCCGTTCGGCAGGACGATCGCGGTGTCCTTGCGGGGGCCGTCCGCCACGTCGGCCAGGGTGAAGGTGTGGCCGTGGAGGTGGACGGGGTGCCACATCGCGGTCGCGTTGGCGAAGGTGAGGCGGACCCGCTCGCCCGCGCGGACGGGGTGGCGCCGGCCGGGGGAGTAGGGCTTCTCGTCGAACGCCCAGTCGTACGCGGCCATGCCGCCCGTCAGCCGGAGCTCGATCGTGCGGTCGGGCCTGCGCGCGGGCAGGGCGACGGACGCGTGCGCCTTGAGCCGGTCCGCGGTGAGGAGGCGGCCCGTCAGCTCCCTGGGCCGGGCCGACGCGGACGGCGCGGCCCCGCCCCCCGTGCGCAGCAGCGCGAGGCCCGCCGCCTTCTTGCCCTCGGCCAGCGCGGTCAGCGGGAAGACGCCGTCCTTGGCGGTCACCAGTACGTCGTACCGCTCGCCCATGCCCAGGAGCAGCGCGTCCGTCTTCGCGTGCCGCACGGGGGAGCCGTCCGTGTGCGTCACCGTCATCTCGTGGCCGCCGAGGGCCACGCGGTAGGCCGTGTCGCCGCCCGCGTTGATGACGCGCAGGCGGATGCGGTCGCCGGGGCGGGCGCGGAACTGCGAAGGCGCCGTCGCCGTACGGCCATTGACGAGGTGGTACGGGTGGGCGACGTCGCCCGCGTCGCCGCCGAGCAGGTCGCTCCTGGCGCCCATCATCATCCGGGACGGGCCGCGGGAACCGGCGGAGCCGGAGGGGCGCTCCGGGCTCGGGGAGCGGTCCGTGCGCAGTGACATGCCCGACATGTCATGGCCGCCGTGGCCCTTGTCGTGGCCGCCGCCACCGCCGTGGTCGGCCATCCCCTTGCTGAGCTCCGCGAGCACGCCGTCCGGTGTCGAGCCGTCCACCCCGTCGACCCAGTCGTCGAGGACGACCACCCACTCCTTGTCGTACCGCAGGGGCTCCTTCGGGTCGTCGACGATCAAGGGGGCGTACAGGCCGCGGTCCTGCTGGGTGCCGGAGTGCGGGTGCAACCAGTACGTCCCCGGGTCCGGCACCGCGAAGCGGTAGGTGAAGTCCGCTCCGGGGGCGATGTCCTTCTGGGTGAGGCCGGGGACGCCGTCCATGTCGTTGCGCAGGGCGATGCCGTGCCAGTGCAGGGACGTGGACCGAGGGAGGTGGTTGGCGAGGGTGAGGGCGAGGGTGTCGCCCGCGGTGACCCGGACCTCCTTGCCGGGCAGCCGGTCGCCGTACGCCCAGGTCCTGACCGTGGGGCCGCCGAGGTCGAGCCGGGTCCGCGCGGCCGTCAGCCTGACCTCGCGGACCCGGCCGCCGCCCCGGGCGCGCCTCTTCTCGGCGGCCGCGACCTCCTGGCCCGCCGGGTCCACATAGCCCTCGGGGCCGGGAGCGCCGCCCCGGCCGTGACCGCCGTCACCGCCGTGACCGTTGTGGCTGCCCGGCGTGGAGCCGGAACACGCCGTCAGGATTCCCGTCCCGGCGAAGGCCGCGGCCGCGCCGAGCACGGTGCGGCGGGCAGGGGTGTGCGGAGCTTCTTTACGCATGACTGAGTGACACCTCGTCCGATGTGGTGCGTGCAGATGGTGCGTCTGCTGCTTCCGGTACACCGCTCGGCCCCGTGGGCTCCCACGGGAGCGGCACGGGTTTCGCGGGCAGCGCGAAGCAGCCGGTGCGCGGCCTAGATGCGCAGCACGGACAGGCGGGCGAGGAGTATCCGGAGCGGGGGCGGTGCGGGCCGTGGGGCGTGCCGGGGGTGGCCGGACGCGGGCGGGTGGGCGAGGGTGCCGCCCGGCCGCAGCAGGCCGGCCCGTACCAGCAGGAGGAGGGTGAAGGCGCCGAGGACCGCCAGGCACACGGACAGCGGATCCATGCTCATTCCGCCGTGCGGCCCAGGGGCGGAGGTGGCCGTCACCGTGGCGGTGGCGGCGTCGTGCCCGGCCGGACGGAGCGCCGCGGCAGGCATGGCATCGTGCGGGGCGGCGGGCACCGCGCCCATGCCGTGCCGCATCGGCCCCGACGAGGAGGCGGACCGCGACACGCTTTCGGGTCCCGACACGACGGTGGCCCCGCCCCCGTGGCCGCTCCCATGGCCCCCCGAAGGGTGCCCCAGCGTATGCATGGTCACGATCCCGAGGAGCAGCGCGGCGAGCAGCAGCAACTGCCCGTGTCCCGTGCGGCTCCGCGTCCTCGCCATGCGGGGAACCCTACCCCCAGTGGGTATCCGGCGACGTGCGGGCCCCCCGCTCTCCGACGATCATGAGCGCATGACGAGTAAGGACGAACCGGTCCATACCGGCGAAGCGCCGCTCCCGGAGCCGGACCCCGCCATCCCGCGCCAGTTCATCTCCTGGGTGACGCTCGCCCTCATGACCACGGCGTCCGTGGCCAGCCTGCGCCCCTCGCCGTCGATGGCCATCTACGGACTGGCCGCCGTCTTCCTCTACCTCCTACCCGCCGTGGTCTTCCTGCTTCCCACCGCCCTCGTCGGCGCGGAGCTCGCCTCCGGGTGGTCCGGCGGCATCTACCGGTGGGTCAGCGAGGCGCTGGGCAAGCCGCTCGGGTTCGTCGCCGTGTGGTGCCAGTTCGCCATGACCATCGCGTACTACCCGAGCCTGCTGGCCTACGTGGCCTCGACGTTCGCGTACGTCATCCACCCGAGCCTCGCCGAGAACGGCCCCTACGTGGCGCTCGTCATCGTCGTCATCTACTGGACGGGCGTCTGGGTCACGTGCCGGGGCACCAGAACGGTCGCCGGGCTCTCCTCCCTGGGGCTGATCATCGGCACCCTCGTCCCCGGCGTCGTCCTCGTCGTCCTCGGCATCGTCTTCCTGGGGCAGGGCAACGCGTCCGCCGCGCCGATGAGCCCCGACCACTGGCTGCCCCCGTGGACCGGCCTCGCCAGCCTGGTCCTCATCGTCAACAACTTCCTCTCCTACGCGGGCATGGAGATGAACGGCGTCCACGTGTCGTCGCTGCGCCACCCCCGCGCCGAGTACCCGCGCTCGATCTTCCTGGCCACCGGCCTCGTCCTGCTGATCTTCATCCTTCCGGCGCTGGCCATCAGCTGGGTCATGCCGTCGGAGGAGCTCAGCCTCACCGCCGGTCTGATGCAGGCCTTCCAGGCGTTCTTCGACCACTTCCACGTCGGCTGGCTGACGAAGGTCGTCGGCGTCATGCTCGTGATGGCGGCGCTCGGCGGCATGCTCACCTGGCTCGCGGGGCCCGCCAAGGGGCTGGTGACGCTGGCCCGGCAGGAGGGCTACCTGCCGCCCTTCCTGCAGAAGTTCAACAAGGCGGGCGTCCCCCGCAACATCATGGTCGCGCAGGGCGTCGTCACCACCCTGATCGGCGTCCTCTACGCCTTCAGCTCCGACGTCTCCAGCGCGTACTGGATGTTCTCCGTCATCACCGTGCAGATCTACCTCATCGCGTACCTGCTGATGTTCGTGGCCGTCGTGCGGCTGCGGTCCTCACAGCCCGAGGTCGAGCGGGGCTTCGTGGTGCCCGCCGTGACGCTCGTCGCGACCGTCGGGTTCGTCGCCTCGCTCGCCGCGCTCGCGATCGGCTTCGTGCCGCCCGACCAGTTCGGCAAGGGCCCGTTGTGGCGCTATCTGCTGATCGTCGGCGGCGGTCTGCTCGTCCTCGGTGTGCTGGCGCCCGCGGCCTTCCTCAAGTACCGCAAACCCGGCTGGATCCACCCCGAGCATCGGTCTGCCCATGTGCCCGAATAGCGTCTCCCACCCGGCATCGCCCCCGACGACGGCAACCGCGCCCGTGGCCCCGCAGCAACCGCCCCCGCGGCGCCGGGCACCGCGGCCCGCCCTGGTCCGTGTCCTGGCGGCCCTCCTGCTGGCCGGCGCCCTCGCGTACACCACCTGGGTGAGCGAGATCGTCCTGCCGACCGGGCTCTCGCCCCGCACGGTGTACGTCAGCGCCCTCGCCGCCGAGGACCAGCCCTACGGCACGTTCTTCCGCGCCGCCGACCTCCTCGCGGGCCTCCTCGTCCTCGCGGGCGCGGCGGGCGCGTTGCTCTGGATGCCGCGCCGGGGGCGGTGGGCCGTGGCGGGCTGGGCCGGGATCGCGCTGTTCGGGGCGGCCACCGCGGCCGACTCGCGGCTGCCGCTGCACTGCGTGGCGACCGCCGACGCCGGGTGCCTCGCGCGGGAGCGGGCGGGCGACGTCCCCTGGACGCACTCCGCGCACGTGGTCAGCAGCGGTCTGGCCGCCACCGCGGCCGTGATCGGCATGGTGCTGCTCACGGCCGTCGCGCGCCGGCACGCCGCCGCGTGGCCCTCGCTCGCGCGCACCGGCCCGGCCGTCGTCGCCCTCGAACTGGCCGCCACCTGCTGGACGCTGGCCTCCATCGCCGCGTTCGAGGCCGGGCGGGGCACGTGGGGCCTGGGCATCGGCCAGCGGCTTCAGGTGTTGTTCATCGCGGTGTGGCTGGTGGTCCTCGCGCGGTCGCTGGTGACGGGCGCGGAGCCGCCCGCACCGGAGCCCTCCCCGGAGGCCGCGCGGGGATGACCTTCGTACGCGTCGGGGGAGTGCCGCACCACGTCACGGTGACCGGGCGCGGGCCCGTGTGCGTGCTGAGCGCCGGACTGGGGCTCGGCTGGTTCGACTGGGACCCGGTGGTGCCCCTCCTCGCCCCGCACCGGACGGTGGTCCGCTTCGACCGGCCGGGCGCCGGACTCAGCGGGCACGCGCGCGTGGCGCCCACTCCGCGGGGCGAGGCGGAGCGGATCCTGCGGGTCCTGGACGCCGTCCTCGACGGGGCGCGGCGCGGCGGGGAGCGGGCGACGGTGGTCGGCCACTCGCTCGCCGGGTTCCACGCGGAGGCGTTCGCGCGGCTGTATCCGGGGCGTACGGCGGGGCTCGTGCTCGTCGACTCCAGTGTGGAGGAGCGGCCGCGGGTGCTCGTGCCGCGCGGGGCGCGGGTGGCGGGCACGCGCGCGTGCGGGGCGCTGCTGCGCGCGACGGGGCTGCCGAGGGCGGTGGGGCCCGCGCTGCGGAGGCTGGCGGCGCCGACGCCCTGGGCGTGGCTCTACGGAGGCAGCCGGGTGTGGCGGGGCGCCCTCGTGGAGTACGCGACGTACGGCGACGCGGCACGTGAACTCGCCGCGCTGCGGCGGGCCCTGCCGCTGCCCGAGGAGGTGCCGGTGACGGTGCTCGCCGCGTACGGCGGGGGCTCGCGGCGGTGGCTGGAACGCCAGCGGGAGCTGGCCGCGGGTCTGGGCGGGACGTACCGCGTGGCGCGGCCGTCCGGTCACCTGGTGATGCGGGACCGCCCCGAGGACGTGGCGGAGGCGGTCCTGGCGGGGGCGCGGGACCCGTCCTGACGCCCGGCACCGGCCCGCCCCCCCCGGGCTACCCCTGCGCCCCCCGGACCGGCCGCACGCTGTCCCGGATCACGATGTGGGTGCCCAGGACGTGGCGCTCCTGGCCGGTGAGCGGGGCGCCGGAGAGGGCACGGCGGACCGCCGTGCGGCCCATCTCCTCGGCGGGGATGTGGACGGTCGTCAGACCGGGCGTGATGTCCCCGGCCACCGGGTCGTCGTTGTAGCCGACCACCGACATGTCATCCGGGACCCGCAGGCCGTACTCCCGCAGGGCGATGACCGCCGCCGCCGCGGCGCGGTCGTCGCCCGCGAAGACCGCCGTGAAGCGGGGCTTGCCCGCCGCCTCGTCGAGCAGTTCGCGCATCGCCCGGTAGCCGTGGTTCTGCCCGAACCCCGTCCCGTGGAGGATGGCCTCGCTCCGGGGCACCCCGTGGTCGTCGAGCGCCCTGAGATAACCGGCGAGACGGTCCTCGCCGGTGGTGTTGCCGGGCTCGTAGCCGAGCAGGGCGATCCGTCGGTGGCCCGCGCCCAGGAGGTGGCTGGTGACGGCGTGCGCGCCCGCTTCGTTGTCGTACTCGACGACCAGCGCGGGCATGTCGGGCGTCGGCGCGGGACGCCCGCACAGCACGAGCCGGGAGCCCGCCGCCGCGAGCGCCTGCGCGTACCGCGCCATCCGCTGCCGGTACTCGTCGTCCTGGACGGCGCCGCCCACCAGCATGACGGCCTCGGCGGCCTGTTCGCGCATCATCTGGACCAGCGCCAGCTCGCGGGCCGGATCGCTGCCCGTGGACGCGACCAGCGTGAGGCGTCCGCGCTGGGCGGCCTCCACCTCCACGCCCTGGGCCACCTGCGCGTAGAAGGCCCCCACCACGTCGTACATGAGGACCGCGATCGTCTTGCGGCCGGCGCCCGCCAACGCGCGCGCGTGCGCGTTGGCGACGTAGTCCAGGTCCTTCACCGCCCGGAGGACCTTGGCGCGCGACGCCGTGGACGTCGGGTAGTTGCCCGCGAGGACCCGCGAGACGGTCGCTACCGAGACGCCCGCGCGCGCGGCCACCTCGCGGATGGTGACCCGCTCACCCACTGTGTCTCCCTCACCCGGCCACCGGCCGGCCTCGATCGTCCGGCGGCCAACCCGCCGTATCCGGGGCGCAGTTGCCCCACGGCACCCCGCCCCGGACCATCATCGCGCGCCCGCGTCCCGGGTCAGTGCGCGGCCTCGTACTCCTTCAGGAACTCCTCGGCGGCCCGCTTGCCGCCCTGCGACTGCCACTTCCGGTGGATGCCGTCCCAGTCGGAGAGCTTCTTGCGGCCGGAGACGATCGCCGTCACGCCGTCCTCGATGATCTGCTGCATCGTGGCGCCCTGCCGGTTGTACGTCTCCGACATCAGGCCCCAGTGGTCGTCGGGCACGAGCAGCGGGACGACCTTCTTCTCCCAGGCGTGCAGCCGCTCGGTCAGCTCGGGGAAGCCGGGGAAGTACAGCGGCTGCGGCGCGTCCATGAGGTAGGGGAAGGGCAGGTTGGTCCTGGAGTCGACCAGGCCGAGCTCCGTGGCGACCGGGTCGCCGTCCTTGTTGTACGTGAAGTGGGTGCCCTCGACTCCGTAGTGCATCAGCTCGTACTCCTTCGAGCCGAACGGCGAGGCGAGCCAGTTCAGTACGCGCAGCAGCAGCTCGACGCGTTCCTTGGACGCCTTCTTGATGACGGTGTAGCCGAAGCAGCCGCGGTTCTGCTGGTAGACGGGGGTGGCCCCGTCCACGGCGTAGGGTTCGGCGACGTCCAGGGTGAACTCGTCCTTGATCCCCTGGGCGTTGGAGATGGCGGCGCCCCAGCCGTCCGTCATGGAGCGGACGGTGCCGTTGTAGAACTGCGTCTTGAGGTCCACCTGGGAGATCGAGGTGGCGTCGGAGTTGTACGAGCCGTCCTTGCGCATCGTGGCCATGTATTCCAGAGCCGCCTTGAACGCGTCGGTCCCGAACGCGTCGGTGACCTTGCCGCCCTTGATCTGCCACTGGTTGGGCGCGCCGTGCCACATCGCGTGGTAGAGGTAGCCGAAGACGCCCACCGTGGACGCGCCGAGCGCGGACTTCCTGCCCTGCGAGGCGTCCTGGGCCATCGCCCGGAAGTCGGGCGCGGACATGCCCGGTTCGTACCCGGCCTTGTCGAACGCCTCGCGGTTGATGAACATCGCGCCCTGCACCTTGGCCCGCTCGATCGGCACGCCGTAGACGCGCCCGGCGATGCGGCCCATGCCCTCCCACGCGTACGTGGGGATGTTGGCGAGGTTGGGGTAGTCCTTGGCCGCGTCGCCCGACAGGTGCTCGCTCAGGTCGGCACAGCGCGCCTTGACGAACTGCGATTCGCGCGGCAGGACGTACCCGCCGCCGAAGTTGATCAGGTCGGGCAGGTCGTCGCCCGACATCAGCGTCGACATCTTCGCGCGGAAGTCCGCGTCCGGCACGACGGTGAACTCGACCTCGACGCCCAGCGCCTCGTTCACGGCCTGCCAGTACCCGTTCCGGCCGACCGGCTTCGGCGGAGTGCCGTAGGTGATGGTCATGACCTTGATCTTCTGCTTGCCGGTGCCCGGCTTCTCGGCCGTCGACCGCACCAGCTTCTCCGGGTACTTGGTGTATCCCGGCTGCACGCCCTCGGCGGTCGGCGCGAGGTCCGGGGCGGGGCCCTTCGCTGGGGCGTACGTCGGCCAGGGCGCCACCTTCTTGCCCGCGTTGGAGACGTTGCCGCCGCCGCTGGAGTCGGTCGAGCAGGCGGTCAGGACGGACGGGGCGGCCACGGCGGCGCCGCCGACGGCTATGGAGCGCAGCAGCGTGCGCCGCGACATCGAGGAACCGGACACGTGAAGGAGCCCTTCTGGACGACGAGTTGAGGTATCAGCTCTTGATGGCGCCGGTGAGCACGCCCTTGGTGAAGTACTTCTGGAGGAAGGGGTAGACGAGCAGGATCGGCACGGTGGCGATCACCAGGACGGCCATCTGCGTCGTCTGCGGGGCGGAGACGAGACCGGCCTCGCTCAGTCCGGTGTCGGCGATCTGGGAGCCGCCGATGACGTACGTGCGCAGGACCTGCGACAGCGGCCAGTGGCCGGACTCCATGTAGATCGAGGCATGGAACCAGGCGTTCCAGTAGCTCACGGCGTAGAAGAGCGAGACCACGGCGAGCGCGGCCTTCGACAGCGGAAGGACGATCCGCCACAGGATGTGCCAGTCCCCGGCCCCGTCCAGCCTGGCCGCCTCGTACAGCTCCTCGGGTATCCCCTGGAAGAAGCCGCGCAGCACGATCAGGTTGAAGACGTTGATGAGGACGGGCGCGATGAGAGCGGCGTACGTGTCCATCATCCCCATCCCCTTGACCAGCAGGAACGCGGGGATCATGCCGGGCGGGAAGAGGAAGGTGAACAGGATGAGCAGGAGCACCGGCTTGCCGCCGAAGACGCCGGGGCGGGCCAGGGCGTACGCGAGGAAGGTGGTGCAGGCGAGCGAGAAGAGCGTGCCCACGACGGTGAGGCCGACGCTGACGCCGAGCGCCTCGGTGACGATGCCGCCGCTGAGGATGGTCCGGTAGGCGCGCAGGGTCGGATCGCTCGGCCACAGGACCCAGCCGCCGTTGTCCACGACCTCCCGGTTGGAGGCGAGCGAGGTCGAGACGATGACGAGGAAGGGGATGAGGACGAGCCCGAGAATGATCAGCACCGCCACCGCCTTGGCGGCCTTGGTCGCGAACCGGGGCTTCTCCATCCAGGCGGGCCTGGTGACGTGACCGGTACTCACTTGTAGACCCCCTGTTCGCCGAGCCGGTGGGCGATCCGGTTGGCGGTGAAGACGAGTACGGCGCCGACGACGCCCTTGAACAGCCCCGCGGCCGCCGCGTATCCGGTGTCGCCGCCGACGATGCCCTGCCAGAAGACGAAGGTGTCGAGCACCTCGCCGACCTCCGGGCCCACCGACTGCCGTTGCAGCAGCATCTGTTCGAAGCCGACGGAGAGGATGTCGCCGAGCCGCATGATCAGCAGCAGGATGACGATGGGCCGGATGCTGGGCAGCGTGACGTGCCAGAAGCGCCGCCAGGGCCCGGCCCCGTCGATCGCCGAGGCCTCGTAGAGCTGCTCGTCCACCTGCATCAGGGCGGCGAGGAAGATGATCGTGCCCCAGCCGGCGTCCTTCCAGATGACCTCGATGACGACGAGCGGCTTGTACGCGTCCGGATTGCCGATGATGTCGACGGTGTGCAACCCGGAGTCGCTGAGGAAGGTGTTCAGCAACCCGGTGTCACTGAGCACCTGCTGGAAGAGCGCGACCACGACGACCCACGACAGGAAGTGTGGCAGGTAGATCACGGACTGCGTGAAGCGGCGCAGCAGGTCCGAGGTCAGGCTGTGCAGGAGCAGCGCGATGGCGAGCGGCGCGGGAAAGAAGAAGACCAGCTGCAGCACGGCGATGAAGAGGGTGTTCCACGTCGCGTGCCAGAAGTCCGGGTCGCCGAACATCCGCGAGAAGTTCTCGGTGCCGACCCACGGGCTGGCCCACAGGCCGTCGAAGGGGACGTACTCCTTGAAGGCCACCGCGTTGGCGACGAAGGCGCCGTAGTGGAAGACCAGGAAGTACACCAGCCCCGGCACCATGAGCAGCACCAGGACGCGCGTGCGCTGAAACCGTTTCCACCGCTCACCACGGCCCGATTTCCCACCACTTGCCCCGCTCTCGCGCCTGCCGGGCGGCTTCACCGCCTCGGTTTCCGCCCGGTCCTTCGTCACCGTCGGCACGGCAACCCCTCCGTCGTCGGAATAAGGTGCCCGGAATCTAAAGCGGTTACTTCGCCCGGTCAACCCCCCTCGTCCTGCTGTCTCTTGACCACGCTCCCGGATTGGTCCTAGCCTCCAGGCGCTGGTTGGTAACCGGTTACTACGAGGGACGGTCACGCGTGGCAGATCAGGCAGAGCGGGCGGATCGGCGGGAGCGGGCCGGTGACGGGCCGCCGGTCACGGCCCTGGCCATGGGCATCGAGGTCGCGGACCGCGTGTTCGCACCGGACCTGCGCGAACGGCTCGCCCGCAGCGTGCGGCTGTCCCCGCTCCTGCTGTCGGGAACGCTCACCTCGCCCGAGGCTGGGGCGGTGCTCGCCGAGACGGAAATCCTGGTCACGGGCTGGGAGTGCCCGCCCCTGACGCCCGAGATCCTCGCCGGGGCGCCCCGCCTGCGCGCGGTCGTCCACGCGGCGGGCTCGGTCAAACCGATGGTGACGGACGCCGTCTGGGAGCGCGGCATCGTCGTCTCCTCGGCGGCGGACGCCAACGCCGACCCGGTGGTGGCGTTCACGCTCGCCGCGATCACCTTCGCGGCGAAGGGCGCGCTGTCGACCGCGGCGGGGTACGCGGCGGGATGGCCGTCGTTCATGGCCCGGACCGGGGCGGACGCCCGCACGATCGGCGTCATCGGGGCCTCCCGGATCGGCCGCCGGGTGATCGCGGCGCTGCGGGCGTCGGACACGAGGTGCCGCGTCCTGCTCACCGACCCCTACGTGAGCCCCGCCGAGGCGGCGTCGCTGGGCGTGGAGCTCGTGGACCTGCCCGAGCTGTGCGGGCGCAGCAGCATCGTCACGGTGCACGCCCCGCAACTCCCCGAGACGCGCGGCCTGTTGAGCGAACGGATGCTGAAGCTGATCCCCGACGGCGGAGCCGTCGTCAACACGGCGCGGGGCTCCCTTGTCGACACGGAGGCGCTGGCGCGGGAGTGCGGGGCGGGGCGCCTGGACGCCTTCCTCGACGTGACGGACCCCGAGCCGCTGCCGGCCGGCCACGCGCTGCTGCGCCTGCCGAACGTCCTGGTCACCCCGCACATCGCGGGGGCGCAGGGGAGCGAGGTGCGGCGCCTCGGCGAGTACGCGGTGGGGGAGGTCGAGCGGTTCGTGGCGGGGGCGGAGTTGAGGGGGCGGCTCCTGCGGGAGGAACTGGTTCGGCTGGCGTAACCGTGTCCTCGGGGGCTCGGGGGCTCGGGGGCTCGGGGGCTCGGGGCCCCTGGGCCCAGGAGTCTCGTGAGGGGTGAAATGTCCCGCTCGGCCAGGGGTCTTGTCCGGGAATCCTCTCGGGATTGTCCGTGATCTGTAACAGGCGGATCCCCTGAGCCGCGTCTCTCGTCCTGCCAGGTGGTCACAGGGTGACCGGGGATCGGCGCGGGACAGGGTGAGAGGGGCGGGGCATGGCACGGCACACCGGTGGGCGGGGCTGGTACGGCAAGATGATCGGGGCGGCGCTGGGGGTGACGATGCTCGCCACCGGTGCCTCCGTGTGGACCGCGCAGGCCGGTTCGGCGGGTGACGCCCCATCAGAGGTGACGTCCCCGGCGCGGGGCGGCGCCGCCAAGCCGGTCGCCGCGACCATCGCGCACGCCTCGGAGAAGGGCAAGGGCGGCATCAACCTCACCATCGACGACGGCCCCGACCCGAGATGGACCCCGCAAGTGCTCGACGTGCTGCGGGAGAACGACGTGAAGGCCACGTTCTGCATGGTGGGCACCCAGGCCCAGGCCCACCCGGACATGGTGAAGAAGGTCGTCGCCGCGGGCCACCGGCTGTGCGACCACACGGTGTCCCACAACACCGGCATGGACAAGGACACCGACGCCTACCAGTCCCGCCAGATACTCGACGCCGAACGCATGATCACCAAGGCGTCCGGGGGCGTGCGGCCGATGTACTACCGGGCCCCCGGCGGCGCCTTCACCCCCTACAGCCGCAAGCTCGCCGCCTCCCGCGGCATGCGCCCGCTGGGCTGGAACGTGGACACCAAGGACTTCGAGCGCCCGGGCACGGACGCGATCGTCGCCACGGTCGAGCGGGAACTGTCCAACGGGCCCACGCTCCTCTTCCACGACGCGGGCGGCGAGCGCACCCAGACCGTCGAGGCCCTGCGCCGCCTCATCCCGCGGCTCAAGGAGCAGGGCCACACCTTCGGCTTCCCGGTGCGCTGAGAGCCCGCGCCCGGGGCCGCGTCACGGCTTGGCGCCGCGGTCCTTCAGCATCGTCGCCATCAGCGCGATCTCGGACTCCTGCGACTCCACCATGCCCCGGGCGAGACGTCGTTCCGCGGACACCTCGCACCGCTCGACGCAGCCCTGCGCCATGTGTACCCCGCCCCGGTGGTGCCGCGTCATCAACCGCAGGTACAGCACCTCCGCCTGCTTGCCGCTCAGCTTCCCGAGCCGCTTCAGCTCCGCGCCCGTGGCCATCCCCGGCATCAGCGCACCGTCCTCGCCCGGCGGCATGTCGCCCATGCCCATCCACGCCATGGGCGCGCCCTCGGGAACCTTCGGCAGTTCCCACAGGTCCAGCCAGCCGAGCAGCATGCCCCGCTGGTTGGCCTGGGTCTGGGCGATGTCGTAGGCGAGGCGCCGCACCTCCTCGTCGTCGGTGCGGTCCCGCACGATGTACGACATCTCCACGGCCTGCTGGTGGTGGACGGACATGTCCTGCGCGAAGCCCGCGTCGGCCGACGACGTCGCGGGCGAGCCGCCCGAGTCGGAGTCCGTGGCGGCCACCGCCGCCGTGATGCCGCCCGCTGCGACGACCGCCGCCGCGACACAGCCGACCAGCCAGTTCGTACGCCGCCTCACGTCACACCCCACCTCGCCGCGCCCACCGCGCCCATCGTCCTCACTGCGCCAGGCCGTTCGTGCACGCCGCCCCCGGCTCGGGGGTCTGCTTGCCCTGGACGTACGTGGAGAAGAACTCCTTGACCTTCGGGTCGTCCGCGCCCGAGACGGTCCGCTGGTGCGCCCACGCGCTCAGCACGACGGGGTCCTTCTGGTCCTCGACCGGGCTCATCAGCGAGTACGGCGTGGCCTTGACCTTCGCCTCCAGCTTCTTCAGGTCGGCCGGCTTCGCCTTGGCGTTGTACGTGACCCACACGGCGCCGTGCTCCAGGGAGTGCACGGCGTTCATCTCCGGGATCGCCTTCTTGTAGACGTCACCGTTGCAGTTCATCCACACCTGGTTGTGGTCCCCGCCGACCGGCGGCGTCATGGGGTAGTTCACCTTCTTGGTGACGTGCGTACGGCCGAGTTTGCCCCAGACCTTCTCGCCGTCGGAGGTGACCTTGTACTTCGGCCAGCCCTTCGCGTCGTCCGAGCCGGAGCCGTCGGACGCCTTGTCGAAGAGGAAGAAGCCGCCCACCCCGAGCGCCGCGACGACGACCGCGCTGACAGTGATCATCAGGGCCCGGCCCCGGCGGTCACGTGCGCGCTCGGCCCGGCGCATCTCCTCTATCCGGGCCTTGCGGGAAGCGTTGCTCGTGTTCTTGGCGGAACCCATGGTGTGTCCTTCTGCGGAAAGGGACGGACGGGACGACGAACGAGTCCGCTGATCGTAATGCGAGGGAGGGGCGGTACTACAGAGCGTTCTGGAATCCATGGCGGTGCGGGAAGGGCCCGGGCGGAGAATTTGAGCCGCGGATGCGCATTACCTACGCTCGACGGCATGCGGCTCATGCGATCGACCGACCTGGCGCTGCGCACGCTCATGCGCCTGGCGGTCGCGGAGGGGGCGGCTCCCACGACGCGTGAGGTGGCCGCCGACATGGCCGTGCCCTACACCCACGAGGCCAAGGTGGTCGCCGAGCTCCAGAAGCTGGGCCTGCTGGAGGCCCGCCGGGGCAGGGGCGGCGGGCTCGCGCTGACGGAGGCGGGCCGCACCGCGTCGGTGGGCGCCCTCGTGCGGTCCTTCGAGGGCACGGGCGACGTGGTGGACTGCGAGGGCGGCACGCCGTGTCCGCTGAACTCGGCGTGCCGCCTGCGGGACGCGCTCCGCAGGGCGCAGGAGGCGTTCTACGCCTCGCTCGACCCGCTCACGGTGGCGGACATCGTGGCGGCGCCGACGGGCCGCCTCCTGCTTGACATCACGGTCCGGGGCACCGGCTGAGCGGGACCCGCCCCGCGTCTCCTCCTACTCCTGGGCCAGCCACAGGTCGGGTCCGAACACCTCGTAGTGGATGTCGGCGGCGGCGACCCCGCGCCCGATCAGCTGGGACCGGACGGCCCGCATGAACGGCAGGGGTCCGCACAGGTACGCGCGCGTGCCCGCGGGAATCGCCGGGAGCGCCGCCAGGTCGACGCGTCCCGTCAGGGCGTCGGGGTGCCCCGCGTCCGGCTGCTCGTAGAAGAAGTGGGTCTCGGCGTCCGGGAGCTTGGCGGCGTACCCCGCGTGCTCGGCGCGCAGCGCGTGCGCGGCGGGGGAGCGGTCGGCGTGCACGACGGTGACAGGGGCGCGGCGCCCGGTGGCGGCGAGCTGCTCCAGCATGGCGATCATCGGGGTGACGCCGATGCCCGCGGAGGCCAGCAGCAGCGGAACGTCACCGTCCGCGTCGAGGACGAGGTCCCCGTACGGCGGGGAGAGCCGCAGCACGTCGCCCTGCCGCACGCGCGCGTGGAGGTGGTTCGAGACCTCGCCCTCGGGCGCCGCGTGGACCCCGGCGGCCCCTCGTACCCGCTTCACGCTGATCTGCCGCACCCCGGGCTCCCGGCCCGCGGGGATGACGCCCCCGGACAGGCTGTACTGCCGTATCTGCCGTGCCCCGTCGTCCAGTTGGACCCGTACGGACACGTACTGCCCGGCGCGGCAGACCGGCGCGGGGGCCCCGTCGAGGGGGCGCAGCCGGAAGGTGGCGACGTCCGCGGTCTCCTCGACGCGCTCGACGACCTCCCACTCCCGCCAGCCGGCGTCGTCCGCCGTGACGCCGTGTGCGGCGTAGAGCCGCGCCTCGATGGCGATGAGGGCGTTGGCCATCAGCCAGTAGACGTCTTCCCAGGCGGCGGCCACGCCGGGCGTGACGGCGTCGCCGAGCACCTCGGCGATGGCCGCGAAGAGGTGGTGGCGCACGGTCTCGTACTGGCCGGGGGCCACGCCGAGCGAGGCGTGCTTGTGCGCGATGCGGTTCAGGAGCACGTCCGGCCGCTCGTCCGGGCGTTCCACCAGGTGGGTGGCGAAGGCGGCGATCGACCCTGCCAGGGCCCTGCGCTGGGTTCCGGCGGCCTGGTTGCCGCGGTTGAACAGGTCCTTGAGGAGCTCCGGCCGGTCGGTGAAGAGCCGGTCGTAGAAGCGCTCGGTGATCTCGCCGATGGCCGCTCCGACGACGGGAAGCGTGGCGCGGACGGTCGCGGCTGACTGCTCGGACAGCAACGTGGACTCCTCAAGGACGAAGAGGTACGGGAGGTTTGCACCCCCTTGTCTGTTTCGAGGCCCAAATTAGCATCTGAGATGCAAGTTATAGCGAGGGGGGTGGCCTCGGTGCGGACCGGACGAGGCACCCGCCGCCGTTACGGCCGGGCCGTCGAGCAGGCACTATGGGCAGAGAGCGGCGAGCGGCACGGCTGACAACGCTGCGGTACGGCTCGGAGCGGCGCGGTACGGGATCCGCAACGCGCGCGAAACCGAGTAATGGGATGCTCGTGTGCCCAGTGCGTCCCGGGAGCCGGGTGCAGGTGGCCTGACCAGCAAGGATGGGTGGAAGCGGAAGATGGACAAGCAGCAGGAATTCGTGCTCCGTACGTTGGAGGAGCGCGACATCCGGTTCGTACGCCTGTGGTTCACGGATGTCCTCGGCTTCCTGAAGTCGGTGGCCGTGGCCCCGGCCGAGCTGGAGCAGGCCTTCGACGAGGGCATCGGCTTCGACGGATCGGCGATCGAGGGATTCGCCCGGGTGTACGAATCAGACATGATCGCCAAGCCGGATCCGTCGACGTTCCAGGTGCTGCCCTGGCGCGCGGAGGCCCCCGGTACCGCCCGCATGTTCTGCGACATCCTGATGCCGGACGGCTCACCGTCCTTCGCCGACCCGCGCTACGTCCTCAAGCGCGCCCTGGCCAAGACCTCCGACCTGGGCTTCACCTTCTACACGCACCCCGAGATCGAGTTCTTCCTCCTGAAGGACAAGCCGCTGGACGGCTCGCGGCCCACCCCCGCCGACAACTCCGGCTACTTCGACCACACCCCGCAGAACGTGGGCATGGACTTCCGCCGCCAGGCCATCACGATGCTCGAATCCATGGGCATCTCGGTCGAGTTCAGCCACCACGAGGGCGCGCCCGGCCAGCAGGAGATCGACCTCCGCTACGCGGACGCGCTCTCCACGGCGGACAACATCATGACCTTCCGCCTGGTCATGAAGCAGGTCGCCCTCGAACAGGGCGTCCAGGCCACCTTCATGCCCAAGCCCTTCTCCGAGCACCCGGGCTCGGGCATGCACACGCACCTCTCCCTCTTCGAGGGCGACCGCAACGCGTTCTACGAGTCGGGTGCCGAGTACCAGCTCTCCAAGGTCGGCCGCTCCTTCATCGCGGGCCTGCTCAAGCACGCCGCGGAGATCTCCGCCGTCACCAACCAGTGGGTGAACTCCTACAAGCGCATCTGGGGCGGCTCCGAGCGCACGGCGGGCGCGGGCGGCGAGGCCCCCTCGTACATCTGCTGGGGCCACAACAACCGCTCCGCGCTGATCCGCGTCCCGATGTACAAGCCCGGCAAGACCGGCTCGGCCCGCGTCGAGGTCCGCTCCATCGACTCGGGCGCCAACCCCTACCTGACGTACGCGGTGCTGCTCGCCGCCGGCCTCAAGGGCATCGAGGAGGGCTACGAACTCCCGCCCGGCGCCGACGACGACGTGTGGGCGCTGCGGGACGCGGAGCGCCGCGCCCTCGGCATCGAACCGCTGCCGCAGAACCTGGGCGAGGCCATCGCCCTCATGGAGAAGTCCGAACTGGTCGCCGAGACGCTCGGCGAGCACGTCTACGACTTCTTCCTGCGCAACAAGAAGCAGGAGTGGGAGGAGTACCGCTCCGAGGTCACGGCCTTCGAGCTGCGGAAGAACCTGCCGGTGCTGTAGGCGGCCCGCGGCACCGCGCGGGGCCCTTCGGGCGGTGTCAGGGTCGGGCAGGCGTGCATCAACGGTCGCCCTCGGGCGGCACACGCGTTCGGGTGCCCGGTGTCGGTGCAGGTGGGGCGGGGCTCCGGAGCGGCCTCGGCCGAGGCTGGACCACGGTGGAAGCGTGTGAGTGGGGTGGGGGTGCATCAACCCCGCGGGAAGCTCGGATCCAGTGCCACGATGTCTCAACGGGCGCCGGTCGAGGCCCGGTTGACCCGCAGTCCGTGACTGTACCGGGCGCGATGTCCCGGGCACTTCGAGATCCAGAGGTACCTCATGCGCACACACCGGCGGCCGACCTGTGCCACGCCGAAGCCCGCTGTTCGTCCGGACGGCCACCAGACCGTCGTCGTCATCGTGGTGCTCGTCCTCGGCGCCGCACTGGCGCTCGCCGGGATGCCCGTCGTCGTCCTGGCCGAGACCCTGACGGCCTGCGGTCTGATCGGCGTCCGGCTGGCTCGCCGCGCTCCGGCCGCGCCCGAGGGAATGTGACCGGGGCGGGCCGTGGCGCGCCCGGAACAGCCGGTCTCCACCTCCAACCCGGGCCTGGCGAAGCTCGCGGAGTGGCTGCGCGCCCACCGCAGGGCGGCGGGGCTGACCCACCGGGAGATGGCGGAGAAGTCCGGGTACGCCTTCTCCGCCACCACGTACTCCCGTGCCGCGAGCGGGAACCAGGTGCCGCGCCTGCCGGTGGTGGAGGCGTACGCACGGACCTGCGGGGCTCCGGTCGGCCAGGCGCGGCGGCTGTGGCAGGCCGCCCGGTACGCCGAGCACCGGCGGAGGTACCCGCGGGCGGGCGTCCCGAGGCCGGACCGGGTCTATGACAGGGACGGGCTGAACCGCGCGCTGCAGGAGCTCTATTACAAGGCGGGGGCGATACCCGTGGACGAGATGGAGCGCCGGGCCGGCGCGCACGGAGAGCTGCCGCACAGCACGGTGCTGCGGATGCTGGCGGGCAAGTCCATGTTCGAACTCCCCCAGCTCGTGGCCTTCCTGCGGGTGTGCGACGTGACCGACGGCGTCGAATGGGGGCGGTGGCGCAGCGCCTGGCACCGGGCCCGCCGGCACCAGGAGGTGGAGCGGATGGCGCGGCGGCTGGCCCGGCTGCACGAGGCGTCGGCCCGCAGCCGTCGCAGCGCCCGCGACCAGGTCCCCGCGGACCGGAGCCCCGCGACCCATGCGGAGCCCCGAAGCCTTCCGTACCCCTCCGTGGGCCTCGCGATGCCACGGAACCGGCCCACGGGGGACGGCGCGCCGCCGCCTTGATGCCGCCTCGTACCGGCGGGTCAGAGCTTCGGCACGATCGCCTCACGCAGCGGTGTCGTCGCCCGGACCCGGTACTCCTGGATCGACCAGCCGTTGCCGTCCGGGTCCGAGAAGTACATGAACGTGGCGCCGTCCTGCGGGGCGTGCTCGACCGGCTCGGTGACGTCCAGGCCGCGGGCGACGAGCTCGGCGTGCGCCGCCTTGGCGTCGGGCACGCACAGCTGCAGGCCCTGGTAGCTCCCGGCGGCCGGGCGCGGCCCGCGGACCGACTCCCAGATCGTGTCGCCCAGGGCGATGGAACAGCCCGAACCCGGCGGGGTCAGCTGGACGATGCGCATGCCCGGCATGATCTCGGTGTCGATGTCGACGTGGAAGCCCAGCTTGTCGCGGTAGAACTCCATGGACCGGTCGATGTCGCTGATGGGCAGCGGGATCACTTCGAGTGTGTATTCCATGACCCGCAGTACACCAGGGCCCGGGGCGCCTGTCAGTGCCCCCGGCCCGGTGTCCCTCCACGAGGGCGGCTCCGCGCGCGCCGAGTGCGTCGCCCAGGCCGTAGGCTCGGGCTGAGGAGTGATCGAACGGAGGCTCGGCATGACGGTGCCGCAAGGACGACGGAGCAGCACGTTCACCCGGTTGCTGCGGCACGGCTTCACCGATCCGTCCACCGCGGAGCGGCTCCTCGACGACCCGGCGCTGAGCGCCGTGCGCGACGACCCGCTGCTCCTCGACGCGCTCGGCGCCACCGCCGATCCCGACCTGGCGCTCCTCGGCCTCGTCCGGCTCGTGGAGAGCCAGGAGAGCGACATCGGCCGGCGGGAGCTGCTCGACACCCTCGTCACCGCGAAGCCCCTGCGCGACCGCCTCCTCGGCGTCCTCGGCGCCTCCGAGGCGCTCGCCGACCACCTGGCCAGGCACCCCCGGGACTGGCGCGCCCTCGCCACGTACGAATCGGCCGATCTGCACCCCGGCGTGGAGGAGTTCGAACGGGGCCTTCGCGAGGCCACCGACCCGGTCTCGCTGCGCGTCGCCTACCGCCGCTGCCTGCTCTCCATCGCGGCGCGCGACGTGTGCGGCACGACGGACGTCGCCGAGGCGGCGGCCGAGCTCGCGGACCTCGCGACGGCGACGCTGCGGGCGGCGCTCGCCATGGCCCGCGCGGCGGCGCCCGGCGACGCGGCGCAGTGCAGGCTCGCGGTGCTCGCGATGGGCAAGTGCGGCGGCCACGAGCTCAACTACGTCTCCGACGTCGACGTCATCTTCGTCGGCGAGGCAGTGGACGGCGCCGACGAGGACAAGGCGGTGCGGGCGGCCACCCGGCTCGCCTCGCACATGATGCGGATCTGCTCCGAGACGAACGTCGAGGGCACGATCTGGCCCGTCGACGCGAACCTCCGCCCCGAGGGCAGGAACGGCCCCCTGGTGCGCACCCTCTCCAGCCACCTCGCCTACTACCAGCGCTGGGCGAAGACCTGGGAGTTCCAGGCGCTGCTCAAGGCCCGCCCGGTCGCGGGCGACCTCGCGCTCGGCGAGGAGTACGTGACCACGCTCGCCCCCCTGGTCTGGCACGCCGCCGAGCGGGAGAACTTCGTGCCCGACGTGCAGAAGATGCGCCGCAGGGTCATCGAGAACATCCCGGCGGGGGAGGTCGACCGGGAGCTCAAGCTCGGCCCCGGCGGGCTGCGGGACGTCGAATTCGCCGTCCAGATGCTGCAGTTGGTGCACGGGCGCAGCGACCCCTCGATCCGGAGCGGGTCCACGCTGGTGGCGCTGCAGGCGCTCGGCGCGGGCGGGTACGTGGGGCGCGTGGACGCCGCCCAGCTCGACGACGCGTACCGCTTCCTGCGCTCCCTCGAACACCGCATCCAGCTCTACCGCTTGCGCCGCACCCACCTCGTCCCGGAGCGGGACGCGGACCTGCGGCGCATCGGCCGCTCCCTGGGCATGCGCACCGAGCCGATCACCGAGCTCGGCCGGGCCTGGAAGCGGCACACCTCCGTGGTGCGCCGCCTGCACGAGAAGCTCTTCTACCGCCCGCTGCTCGACGCCGTCGCCCAACTCGCGCCGGGAGAGGCGCGGTTGAGCACGGCGGCGGCCCGCGAACGCCTCGTCGCCCTCGGCTACGCGGACCCGAGCTCGGCGCTCAGGCACCTGGAGGCGCTGGCGTCCGGGGTCTCCCGCAAGGCGGCCATCCAGCGCACCCTGCTGCCCGTCCTGCTCGGCTGGTTCGCTGATTCCGCCGACCCGGACGCGGGCCTCCTCGGCTTCCGCAAGGTCTCCGACGCGCTGGGCAAGACCCCCTGGTACCTGCGGCTGCTCAGGGACGAGGGCGCGGCGGCCGAGAACCTCGCCCGCGTCCTCTCCGCCGGACGCCTCGCCCCCGACCTGCTGCTCCGCGCCCCCGAGGCGGTCGCCCTGCTCGGCGACCCCCGCGGTCTCGAACCCCGCGGCCACGCCGCCCTGGAGCAGGAGATCCTGGCCGCGGTGCGCCGCGCGGACGGTGCCGAACAGGCCGTGACGGCGGCGCGCGGCGTGCGCCGCCGCGAGCTGTTCCGTACGGTCGCGGGGGACATCATCGGCTCCTACGGCACGGAGGAGAGCCCCGCCGAGGCCGACCCCGGCGCGCTGGTCGACCGGGTGGGCGGCGCGGTCTCGGACCTCACGGCCGCCACCATCGCGGGCACCCTGCGCGCGGTCGTCCGGGAGGGCTGGGGCGACACGCTCCCCACCCGGTTCGCGGTCATCGGCATGGGCCGCTTCGGCGGTCACGAGCTGAGCTACGGCTCGGACGCGGACGTCCTGTTCGTGCACGAGCCGCGCGAGGGCGCCGACGAGCAGGAGGCGGCGAAGGCCGCGGCCAAGGTCGTCGCCGAGATGCGCAGGCTGCTCCAACTCCCCTCCGCGGACCCGCCGTTGCTCATCGACGCGGATCTGCGCCCGGAGGGCAGGAGCGGCCCCCTCGTGCGCACCCTGCGCTCGTACGAGGCGTACTACCGCCGCTGGTCCCTCGTCTGGGAGTCCCAGGCGCTGCTTCGGGCCGAACCGGTCGCGGGCGACGAGGAGCTGGGCCGCGCCTTCATCGAGCTCGTCGACCCCCTGCGCTATCCCGTGGAGGGGCTCGGCGAGGACGCGGTCCGCGAGATCCGCCGCCTCAAGGCCCGGATGGAGGCGGAGCGGATGCCGCGAGGGTCGGACCCGACCCTCCACGCCAAGCTGGGCCGCGGCGGCCTCTCCGACGTCGAGTGGACCGTCCAGCTCCTGCAGTTGGAGCACGGCTGGGCCGAGCCGGGGCTGCGCACGACCCGCACCCGTGAGGCCCTCGCGGCCGCCTGCGCGGCGGAGCTGATCCCGACGGACGACGCGGCGATCCTCGACGAGGCGTGGGTCCTCGCCGCGCGGGTGCGCAACGCGGTGATGCTGGTGCGCGGCCGCGCGGGGGACACGTTCCCCTCGGACGGACGCGAACTGGCCGCCGTCGCACGGTACTTGGGGTACGACACGGGCCACGTCGGCGACATGCTCGACGACTACCGGCGGATCACGCGGCGGGCGCGAGCGGTGGTGGAGGAGCGGTTCTACGGGGCGTCGTGAGCCCGTCACCAGGGCCGACCGGCGCCCCGGCTGTCCCATCGGGCACCGAACCCTGCCCTCGCGCACCTGGCCCGGCACCCGCTCCGTGACGTATCCAGGAAGAGTTCGAGTCCGTCTGCCTGGAGGCCCCATGCGTGCCCGCGAAACCGCCCGACCTGCTGATGGGGACAGGGTCGGCCGCGTACCGGCCCGTTCCGCCGGGGCCCCGGCGAGCGTGGGTGGCCTGTCCGCCCAGGAGGTCCGCGCGCTCCAGCGCACGGCGGGCAACGCCGCCGTCGTCGAGGCCGTGCAGCGCTCCGCCGTCCACGACGTGCTCCGCGGCGGCGGGCGGCCGCTCGACAGCGCCACCCGCAGCGACATGGAGGCCCGCCTGGGCGCGGACTTCTCCGACGTCCGTATCCACGACGACAGCGCCGCGAAGGACTCCGCCGCCGAGGTCGGCGCCCGCGCCTACACCTCCGGCAGCCACGTCGTCATCGGCGACGGCGGCGCCGACCGGCACACCCTCGCCCACGAGCTGACGCACGTCATCCAGCAGCGCCAGGGGCCGGTGGCGGGCACCGACAACGGAGCGGGGCTCAAGGTTTCCGACCCCTCCGACCGCTTCGAGCGCGAGGCCGAGGCCAACGCCCACCGGGTCCTGTCCGGACCGGCGCCCGAGGCTCACGGGCCGGTGACGGCGCAGCGCGCCACCGGCGCCTCGCACGCGCCCGACGTGCAGCGCGCGACCGCGGTCCAGCGCGTCAACGGCACCGACGCCGGGCCCCGGGTCGACTGGGACCAGTTGCTGAACATCATCGTCGGCCAGGACCGCAGTCTCGGCGGGTTCCAGTTCGGCACCGACTGCCGCAACAACGGTGGCAACAACCTCATCTCCCGGGCCGTCACGGTGACCGTGAGTGACGGTGGTGCGACGGCCAAACTGGCCGTCCACCTCAACGTCATGCTCACCAGCGGCGGCGAGGTCAGGGACCGCAAGACGGGTGAGTCCACGGCCACGATCAAGGGTTCGCTCTTCCACCTGACGGCCCGCCCGGCCGAGGGCCAGGCCCGGATCAACCAGAGCGGCGCCTCCCAGCTCACCGCGGAGGAGTCCATCCACGTCGGCCGCAACAACGCCAAGGGCTGGAACAACCGGCCCGGCAACACCGCGGAGCTCGCGCGCGGCGTCGGCGTCTCGGCGGAGGCGCTGATCGCCGCGCTGGAGGCCAAGTACCCGCTCGCGGGCATGCAGGGCATGATCGACGGCTTCAAGAAGGACGTGGGCCGCGCGGTCGTCCACGGCCTCGTCCCGGACGTCGTGCACGTGAAGTGGGACGGCGACGAGTCGTTCAGCTAGGGCCTGGTCCAAGGGCCCGCTCCAAGGGCCTGGTCCAAACGAAAGGCCCGCCCAGGCCGTCCGAAAACCGCTACGTCGTGACCGGCGGCAGGTCCCGCTCGCCCTCGACGGCCACCTCGCGCGCCAGCGCGTACGGCATCGCGCCGTACCAGAGGCGGGCCACCAGGAACCCGAAGGCCAGGCAGATCATGCCGCCGACCGCGTCCAGCCAGAAGTGGTTGGCCGTGGCCACGATCACGACGAGCGTCGCGGTGGGGTAGAGCAGGCCGAGCACCCTCACCCACGGCACCGACGCCAGGGCGAAGATCGTCAGGCCGCACCAGAGGGACCAGCCGATGTGCATCGAGGGCATCGCCGCGTACTGGTTCGACATGCTCTTGAGGTCGCCCGACGCCATCGAGCCCCACGTCTGGTGGACGACCACGGTGTCGATGAAGTGCGAGCCGTTCATCAGGCGCGGCGGCGCCAGCGGATACAGGTAGTAGCCGACCAGGGCCACCGCCGTCGTCGCGAAGAGCACCAGGCGGATGGCCGCGTACCGCCCGGGGTGCGTGCGGAAGAGCCAGACCAGGACGCCGAGCGTCACCACGAAATGCAGCGTCGCGTAGTAGTAGTTCATGCCGACGATGAGCCATGTCACCGAGTCCACGGCGTGGTTGACGCTCCGCTCGACCGCTATGCCCAGATGGCCCTCGACGCGCCAGATCCAGTCGGCGTTGCGCAGCGCCTGCGACTTCTGTTCCGGCACGGCGTTGCGGATCAGTGAGTACGTCCAGTAACTCACCGCGATCAGCAGGATCTCGAACCAGAGGCGGGGTCGGCGGGGCGTGCGGAGACGGCTGAGACGACGTGCGAGGTTCCGCCCATGGCGGGTGTCGTGCTCGCCCGCGGTGGGTGATGAAGCGGGCCGCTGCCGGCCCTCAAGTGTCGTCACGGTCGTCTCACCCATAGGGACAGAGTCTGCCAGATCCCCACCCTTCGACCGATCATCCCCTGGTCGGGTTCGGGCCGCATTCTCTACGCCCCGGGGACGAGTCCGCCGTACGCGTGTGGCCCTTGGGGCGCCTGGGTCCCGAAGCCGTTGAATCCCGAACCGGAGACCGATGACCGTGCGGTCACGGAGCGGGACCGTACCGGCCGGTATCAGGGTGCCCACCAGACCGTCGTGTCGGCGGGGAGCACGGACTCGTCGGCGCCCGGTTCGACGTCCGCGCTCGCAAGGAGCAGGGTGCCGGGGGTGGGCAGCGCCACGGGGGACGCGGTGAGATTCACCGTGCAGACGAACGAGCCGCCGCGGGCGGTGCGCCGGAAGGCGAGCACGCCCTCGGGCGACGGCAGCCACGCGATGTCGCGGCCCGCGCCCAGGGCCGGGTGGGCGCGCCGCACGGCGAGCGCGCGCCGGTAGAACTCCAGCGTGGAATCCGGGTTGCCGGTCTGCGCCGCCACGGACAGGTCCCGCCAGGAGTCCGGCTGCGGCAGCCAGCTCGGGCCGCCCTCCGCGGGCCCGAAGCCGAACGGCGCCCGCCGCCCGGACCACGGCAGCGGCACCCGGCACCCGTCCCGCGTGCCGTCCTGCCCGGCGCCGCGGAAGAACGCCGGGTCCTGCCGCACCTCGTCGGGCAGCTCGGTGACCTCGGGCAGGCCGAGCTCCTCGCCCTGGTAGAGATAGGCGGAGCCGGGCAGCGCCAGCATGAGCAGCGTGGCGGCCCGCGCCCTGCGCAGGCCGCGGGCCGCGTCGCCGTCGGCGAAACGCGTGGCGTGGCGCACCACGTCGTGGTTGGAGAGGACCCAGGTGGCGGGCGCGCCCACGGCGTTCATCGCGGTGAGGGAGCGGTCGATGACGGCGCGCAGCGCGGCGGCGTCCCAGTCCGTCGTCAGGTACTCGAAGTTGAACGCCTGGTGCAGCTCGTCGTGGCGCAGGTACCGGGCGCTGCGCTCCACCGTCGGGGTCCACGCCTCGGCGACGGCGATGCGCTCCGCGCCGTACTCCTCGAGGATCCGGCGCCAGTCGCGGTAGATGGCGTGCACGCCGTCCTGGTCGAAGTACGGCACCTCCTGCTTGCCGAGCAGCTTGACCTGCTCGCCGTGGCCGATGTCCGGCAGGCCCGACGCCTTGACCAGGCCGTGGGCGACGTCGATGCGGAACCCGTCCACGCCGAGGTCGAGCCAGAAGCGCAGTACGGAGCGGAACTCCTCGTGGACGGCGGGATGGTCCCAGTTGAAGTCCGGCTGCTCGGGCGCGAAGAGGTGGAGGTACCACTCGCCGTCCTCGACGCGGGTCCAGGCGGGGCCGCCGAAGACGGACTCCCAGTCGTTCGGCGGGAGTTCGCCGTCGGCGCCGGTGCCGGGGCGGAAGTGGAAACGGTCGCGGGCCGGTGCTCCGGGCCCCTCCCGCAGCGCCTGCCGGAACCACTCGTGCCGGTCCGAACAGTGGTTGGGCACGATGTCGAAGATGACCCGCAGACCCAGGGCGTGCGCCTCGCGGATGAGGCCGTCGGCGTCGGTCAGGGTGCCGAACATCGGGTCGACGGCGCGGTAGTCCGCCACGTCGTAGCCCGCGTCGGCCTGCGGCGACGCGTAGAAGGGGGAGAGCCAGACGGCGTCCACGCCCAGGTCGCGCAGGTGCGGCAGGCGGGCCGCGATGCCGGGCAGGTCGCCCATGCCGTCGCCGTTCCCGTCGGCGAAGCTGCGTGGGTAGACCTGGTAGATGACTGCGTCGCGCCACCACTGCGGTGCGGGCGCGGAGTCGGTGGCGGCGGGCGCGGCGGTCGCGTGCTGCGTCATGAAGTCCCTTGGAGGTGCGGCGGACCGGTACACGGAGGTGAACGCCGTGCGGAACGGGAAGGTCACGAACGGGTGTCACGGGCGCCGCACGGGCGCAGATCCTATCGCCAAGCACACGGCCCGCGGCCGAAGTTCCCGGATCTTCACTGGTCCCGGTCGCAGCGGCCTCGTCGACTCCCCGAGCGCCCCGCGGAGCGCTAATTTGGTCGACAGGCCCAACGGGGGTCTGTCCCATCAGCCCCAAAGGGGCCCCGAGTGAGCGTCAACGGCAAGGAAGGCACCACGGTCCTGGTGGTGGACGACGTCGCCGCCAGCCGGTACGCCCTGGGCGCGGTCCTGCGCAGGGACGGCCATCGCGTCGTCCTCGCGGCCAGCGCCGGCGAGGCGCTCGTCGAGCTGCACGCGCGCGGGCGGGCGGGACAACTGCCCGACGTGGCACTCGTCGACGTCGGGCTGCCCGACATGAGCGGCTTCGAGCTGTGCCGCCGCATGAAGGAGACACCGCCCCTCGCCGCCCTGCCCGTCGTGCACTTCTCGGCCGCCAGGACCGCCCCCGCCGACCGGTGCCGCGGCCTCGACGCGGGCGGCGAGGCCTATCTGACGGTGCCCGCCGAACCGGAGGAGATCCAGGCCGTCGTGCGCGCGGCCGCCCGCGGAGCGCGCCACCGCTGCGACGCCGAGGCACAGGCCGGACACCTGACCCGACTCGCGGAGACCATCCTCGACGTGCAGTCGGCCCGCTGCCCGCGCGAGCTCGCCGAGGCCGCGGCGGTCGGCGCGGCCCGCCTCACCCACGGCCCGGCGGCCGCCTTCGTCCTCGGCGACGACGGCGAGCTCCACCGGGGCCTTTCCCGGCCCAAGGCCGCCGTCGCGCTCCCCGACGACGGCGCGCACGCGGCGGTCCTCCACCTGATCCAGCGCGGCATGGCGGGCCGTACGGGCGTACGCGACACCGTCGTGCACCCGCCCCTGTGGCCGCCCGGCTTCTTCCCCACCGAGCACTCCGGGGGCACCCGGCTCCCCGAGGGCGCCCGGCTGACCCTGGCCCGAGCCCGCGAGGGCTGCGCACCCGTCTGCCTCGCCACCCCCGCGTACGCCCGGGGGCTGCTGCCCGACACCGGACGGCTCGTGGCACGGCTGGCCAACGCCATGGCGGTTGCCGCCGAACGGCTGCTCATGTACGAGATGGAGCGCCACATCGCCCTGACCCTGCAGCGCAGCTTCCTGCCGGCGCACGTGCCCCAGACACCCGGCACCGAAGTCGTCGTCCGCTACGAACCCGCCTCCCGCGACACGGAGATCGGCGGCGACTTCTACGCCGCGCTCGGCACCTCCCAGGGCCTGCTCACCGGCATCGGCGACGTCGTCGGCCACTCCCTGGAGGCCGCCACCGTGATGGTCGAGATCCGGCACGCGCTGCGCGCCTACTGCGTCGAGGACCCCGACCCCGGCAGGCTCGCGAGCCGCCTCGACAGGATGCTCCAGCGCTACCACCCCGAGGTGACGGCCACCCTCTGCCTGGCCCTCACCGACCCGTCCGACGGACGCACCCGCGTCGCCAACGCCGGACACATCCCGCCCCTGATCGTCGGCGACGACGGCACCGCCGCCTACCTCAGGGCGAGCGGCCCGCTGCTCGGCCTCGGCCTGCCCCGGCCCGAGCCCACCGAGACGGTCCTGCTCCCCACCGACCGGCTCCTCATGGTCACCGACGGGCTCATCGAGACCCGCGGCACCGACCTCGCGGTCTCCATGGAACACCTGCGCACGGTCGCGGCGGACGGGCCACCCGGCGTCACGGCCCTCTGCGACTCGCTGCTCGCCTGCCTCGGCCACGACCGCGAGGACGACATCGCGCTGCTCGTGATGCGGTTGCGCGAGGACGGCACCTGACCGGCCCCGGCCATTACCGCTAGCGGAGCGGCCGCTCCAGCAGCAGCACCCCGTACGGGCTGCCGTCCGCGGCGCGTTTGTCCGGCAGCTTTCCCACGAGCGTGTAGCCGGCCCCCTCGTAGTACGTGCGCAGCCGGGGGTTGGTCTCCACGCAGTCCAGGCGGGCGAGGGCGCGGCCCGCCGCCGCGATGCGCCGCTCGGCGTCCGCGAGGAGTTCCCGGCCCGTTCCCGCGGGCGCGCCGCGGCGCGTCATCAGCCGGTGCACGTACCCGGCCACGGGAGGCTGCGGGCCCCACGCCTGCTCGTCGGACCACCACAGTTCGTACGCGCCGAGGGCGCTGCCGTGTCCGTCGTGGGCGAGCCACACCTCGGCGGACGCGGAGTCGAGGAGGCGCCGGAAGTGCCGCTCGTCCTTGGCGCCCGGCGTCCACTGGTCGATGCCGCGCTCCAGCATCCAGCGGGCCGCGCCGTCGTAGAGGGAGACGAGCGCGGTGAGGTCGTCGCCCGTCGCCGGGCGCACGGAGAGCGGTGCGGTGGTCATGGGGCGAGCGCGACCAGCCGTTCGATCAGCTCGGCGAACGGGCCGTCGGCCGGTTCCGCGGCGAGGATGCCGCGCAGCACCTCCGCCATCTCCGGGTCGTACGCGGCGCTCACCGCGGTCAGCGCCGCGAAGTCGTGCACCAGTTGCAACTCCAGCTCCGCGCGCGGGATGCGGCGGCCGTCCAGCCAGATCAGCGCCGTCGACTCGGCGAGCGAGATCCAGGAGCGCACCACGAGTTCGAGCCGGGCGGGCGGGTCGGTGATGCCCAGGTGCGCGAGGATCTGGTCGTACGCGGCCTGGCGCACCGAGTCGATCAGCGCGTTCGTCGTCGAGACGGCCTCCTGCGCGCAGGCGCCGCCCGCGGAGACCGCGGGGCCGCCCCGCATCAGCGCGGAGAAACCGGGCCCGTGCTCGTCCACGAAGTCGAGGAAGCGGCGCATCACGCGCTGCAGCCTGGCCCCGAGCGGCCCTTCGCGCGGCTCCACGAACCGGCCGGCCAGATCCTCCGCCGCCCGGCGCAACGCCGCCTCGTACAGGCTCAGTTTGCCGGGGAAGTAGTGGTAGACCAGCGGGCGCGAGATGCCCGCGGCCGCTGCTATCTCGTCGATGGAGACGTCGTCCGGCGAGCGGTGGCTGAACAGTTCGAGCGCGACCCCGATCAACTGCTCCCGCCGCTCCTCGACACCCATCCTGCGGCGCACCCCGGTAGTCATGCGAACACCTTACCGAGCAGAACCGGCCCTCCGGGGGGCCGGTCCGTGCCTGCCGGTGTCCGGGCGGGCCACTCGTCTCACATGTCGAGCACGAGCCGCTCGCCGCGCGCCCGCGAGACGCAGAGGAGCATGGACCCGGCCCGCTCGCCGTCGGTGAGGAGCTCGTCGCGGTGGTCGATCTCCCCTTCCACGACGCGCTGTTGGCACGTCCCGCAGAACCCCTGCTCGCAGCTGTAGGGGGTGTTGGGCAGCTCGGCGCGGACCGCGGCGAGCACCGTGGTGTCCGCGGCGACCGCCACCGTGCGTCCGCTGCGCCGCAGTTCGACCTCGAAGGGGGCGTTGCCTTCGAGGGAGGTGCGGGGCGAGAACCGTTCCAGGTGCAGCGTGCACCCCTCGGGCAGCGCGGCGTCGACGGCGTCCAGCAGGGGCTCGGGGCCGCACACGTGGACGGCGGTGCCGCGCCGCGTGCCGTCCAGGAAGGCGGCGAGGTCCGGCAGTCCGGCCTCGTCCTCGGCGACGACGGTGACCCGCTGCCGCCCGGCGCCGCCGAGCTTCTCGACCTCTTCCAGGAACGGCATCGACGCGCGTGAGCGCCCGCCGTACAGGAGCCGCCACGGGGCCCCGGAGGCCTCGACGGCCCGCAGCATCGGCAGGATCGGCGTGATCCCGATGCCCCCCGCCACGAAGACGTAGGACGGGGCGTCGGCGAGCGGGAAGCGGTTGCGGGGTCCGCGCACCTCGACCTCGGCGCCCTCCCCGAGCCGCTCGTGGACCTCGCGCGAGCCGCCCCTGCCGCCCTGCTCGGCGCCGATCAGGCGGGTCGCGACGGTGTACGAGGAGGAGTCCTCGGGGTCGCCGCAGAGCGAGTACTGCCGTACGAGGCCCGAGGGCAGCACGACGTCGAGGTGGGCGCCCGGCTCCCACCTCGGCAAGTCGTGGCCCTCCAGGCGCAGTTGGACGACGCCGTCGGCGACGCGCTCGTGCCGGGCGACGGTGAGCCGGAGCGCCCGGGAGCGCGGCTGCCCGGAGACCGGCTCCGCCAGGGCGGGCAGCGGCCACAGCGGGGAGGCCCCGATGCGGCGGCGCAGGGCCCGCCGGGTGAACAGGGCGGCGCCCGCGGCGAGGGCGACGGTGCGGATGCGGGGCATGTCAGGCGACCCCCTTCCCGGCGGCGAGCGCGGCGACGGCCGCGGGCGAGGAGGCGAGGTAGGCGACGGCCTGCTCCGTGCTGCCCTCCTGCGAGGGGTGGTAGTCCCGGCTGAGGTAGCGGGGGATGGAGCGGATCATGTCGCCGGCGGTGGGCAGCGTGCCCGCCCTGCCGCTGCGGTGGAAGTCCTTGAAGGACGCCTTGCCGTCCACGAGCGTCGGGTCGTTCTCCATGAAGAACCGCGTCCCGCGCTGCCAAAGGAAGACCAGGGCGGTGAACGCGGTCGCCCAGGTCCTGGCCCGGCGCCGGTAGCCGCCGTCGACGTGCATGAACAGCTCGAAGGCGACGGAGCGGTGCTCGACCTCCTCCGCGCCGTGCCAGCGGAGCAGGTCCAGCATCGTCGGGTCGGCGCCCCTGCGGTCCAGCTCCTCGGCGTTGAGCACCCAGTCGCCGAGGAAGGCGGTGTAGTGCTCGATGGCGGCGATCATCGCGACGCGCTCCATCAGCCACCAGCGGCTCGGCCTGCCGGGCGGCAGCGTCCGGTCGCCGAGCAGCTTCTCGAAGAGCCAGTCGACCTGCGCGGTGTACGGCGTCGGGTCGAGCCCCTGTTCCTTGAGGTGCGGCAGGACCTCGTCGTGGGCCTGTGCGTGCATGGCCTCCTGGCCGATGAACCCGATGACGTCCGCGCGCAGTCCCTCGTCCCGGATGAGCGGCAGGACCTGCTTGTAGACGTGCACGAACCAGCGCTCACCGGCGGGCAGCAGCAGGTGCAGCACGTTGATGGTGTGCGTGGTGAACGGGTCGTCCGGGAGCCAGTGGAGCGGGGTGTTCTCCCAGGAGAAGGAGACGTTGCGTGCCTTGAGCGGTATGTGCTCGGACGCGACGGGCTCGGGCACCCGCCTCTGCGTATTAGACATGGCGTCAATGTACTGAGCGGTAGTTCGGCGGTACAGGGGTCTGCGGGAGGAACTTCGGCGGCTACCGGGGCGGGCTCAGCTTCCTGCCGCCCGGCAACGTGCCGGTCAGACTGACCTCGGCGTCCCGCTCCGTCCGCGTCGCAAGGACATGGCCCGGCGTCCGCGCGCCGCCCGTCGCGGCGATGGACGCCACGTCCTTGCTCCCGGCGGCGAGCAGGTACCAGTTGCCGCCGCGCGACTTCCAGCGGACCCCCGCGAGGACATGGGGATCGCGGCTGCCGCACGTCGCGGAGTCCTCGGCCTTGGCGACGACCGCCCCGGTGGGCCCGTCGGCCGTCTGGAACTGGGCGAGGATCCGGCTGCCGGCGCCCCGCCAGGTGTCGGCGCGGGTGCAGACCCACTGCGCCGGACCGTTGCCCTCGGGCAGCGTCTGGCGCGCGTACGCCCAGGAGTTCACGGCCCGGACACCGTTCGAGCGCACCGACGCCAGGGAGCACGCGGACTTCGACCACTGGGCGGGCGTGGCCTCGCGCGGAGCCTCGGGGCGGCCCGCGGTCAGATGGGCGGGGACGAGCTCGCCGAGGTCGGACGACATGCGCACCGCGCCGGACTCGTCACGCAGCAGCAGCGCGTTCCACGACGTGCACCGACCGCTCTGCGCGGGCCCGGCGAATGGGTCGGTGACGCCGTCGCCGGAGCGGTGCAGGGGAACCGCCCGCGCGGCGGGCTCGAGCAGGTCCCGCACCGAGACGGACGCGACCCACGGGGCGGTCAGATAGCGGATGTTGCCGTCGGCGCGGTCCACGACGACGGCGTTCGCCTCGGTGCCGTCGGCGCCGTCCACCCGCGCGAAGTCCAGGGCCGCGCCGCTCGCGCCCTCCCTCGGCTCGGCGTACCGCACGATGCGCAGGCCGTCGTAGAGCAGCACCACGCGCGCGGAGTCGACGTCACCGGCGAAGAGCAGCTGGGCGGGGCCGGGCGGCGCCCCGGACGGGGAGCCCGGGGTCGCGGAGACCCGCACGGACTCGCCGGGCCGCGCCCAGACGGCGAGGGCGCGGCGCAGCAGCGCCCGGTCGCCGACGAGGTTGCCGCGGGCGGGCCACACGGAGAAGTCGGTGCGCGGGGACCGCTTCCAGGCCGAGGCCGTGGCCACCGTCAACTGGCCCGGGTCGAGGGCGGCCCGGCCCGCCGGGTTCTGCGCGTACGGGGGAGCGGCGGCGCCGTCGGGCCCCCAGCCCTCGCCCGGCAGCCCGAGCAGCGCTCCGCAGACCAGCGCGGCGACGGCCGCGACGCCCGCCGCCTTCATGTGCTGCCTGCGCCGCATCAGGTCCGTCGGCCTGGCCTGCAGGGAGCAGGGGTCGAACTCGGGCGACGCGAGCAGGTCGTACCGCTCCTCGACGTCGTCGGCCTCGTCCAGGGCGTCCTCGGGGTCGTCGCAGCCCGCCGCGGCGAGCACGGCGGCCACGGCCTCGTCGTCGAGTTCCTCGAGACCGCGCAGTACGTAGGCGGCGCGGGCGGCGCCGGACAGGGCGGACATCCGCTGGTCGAGGGCGAGTTCGTCGGCGCCGCCCGAGCGCGGGAACAGCCGCAACCCCCTCACCTGGGGAAACAGCGGCGGCAGCTGGGCCCGCTTGGGCCAGGAGGTCCACCGCAGGGGCTGCCCGGCGTCCAGGGCGCTGCGCAGCACCCGCAGGCGTACGTAGGCGTACCCGGGGTCGCCGTGGGGGCCGGAGCCGCGCTGCGCGGGGACGAGGGCCGCGTCGGCGCTCTTGCGGCTGCGGGGCAGGGCGCGCTGGGTGAGGGCGTGGGCGGTCAGGACCCGGCGGTTGCGGCCGAGGCTCGGCGGCAGCACCAGGTAGGCCAGCCGGACGAGCCGCGGGTAGTGCTCGACGAGGGCGGCCTCGGCCTGCTCCACGTCGACGACGGCCGCGGGGCCGCGGGGGTTCGGGGGCTTCGGGTGAGACTGCACATTCGACGACACGTTCAGCAAAACGAGCGAATCGTCGGATGGTCACCTCATGCCGGGGTGTCCTCCACGAGCGCGCGGGCGTAGTTGGCCATCGACCGCTGGTAGCGCGGCAGGTGGGGAGCGAGGGCGCCGAGCACCAGGGCGAGCCCCTCGCGCTCGCGCCCGAGGCTCGCCAGGCACAGGGCCAGGCAGGCCCGCACGGCGTCGTCGAGCTCATCGCTCGGAGCGACCAGTTCCGGGGTGAGCAGGGCGACGCCCTCCTCGGCCCGCCCGGTGTTCCGCAGGGAGCTGGCCAGCTGGACCGCGGTCCGCCGCCTGCGGTACGGCGGCAGTCCGCGCTCCAGCGCTTCCTGGTAGAGGGGCACGGCGCGGTCGGAGTGGCCGGTGGAGTCGAAGGCGCAGGCCCGCTCGAAGAGGCCGACCGGGTCCCCTTCGGGGAGTTCGGCGGCCAGTTCGTCGATGGCGGCGCGGAACTCCCCGGCGTTCTCCTCGCCGTACGCGTCCAGCGTGTCCCACGTCGCCGCGAGCCGCTTCTCCCAGTCGTCGTCCATTCCCTCACCCTCGCACCGCGGACCCCCTCACGTCACTCCCTTTACCCGCACCGCCCGCCGCCGCGCGGCGCTACGCGTCCACCTTCCAGCCGCTGAACTCCACCGTCCCGCGCCCGCCGTCACCCCCGTTCGTGGCACTCATGAACATCCCCACGTCCTGCGCCGCCACCGCACCGGCCACGGTCACCGTCGCCACGGTCCGCCAGGAGGCGCCGTCGTCCGTGGAGCACGCCCCGGTGAAGGAGTCGCCCTCGCGCGCGAGCCTCAGCAGCACCGGCGCCTTGATCCCGGTGAGCCGCTTGTACGTGTCCAGGGTGCCGTCGCCGTTCGTGTCGTACGACAGGACGACGCCGTTGGCCGGTGTGACGGCGAGGTTCACGATCCCGCGCGAGCCGGGGGTGCCCAGGGCCGCGCGGCTGATGAGACCCGCCCGCGCCCACGGCCCCGAGACCGTCTGGGAGTCGACGCGTACCGTCACCGACACCCCGTCCCGCAGCACCGCGTCCCGGTACAGCGCACCGAACTCCGTCGTCCCCTTCCACAGGTCCGCGCCGCCGCCGTCGATCGCGTACCGCCCGTCGAGCTCACCGAAGACGGCGCCGTTGTTCGCGTACGTGCGCCACGCACCGCTCAGCGGGCCGGCCTCGTACAGAGTGCCCTCGTGGACGGACCGCACCCGGCGCTCGCCCGCGGGGCCGTACTTCACCGTGATCTCGTACGGCAGCGGGCGCAGCGGCCGGTCCAGCGGAGTGTCCGGCGCGTCGGCCCGCCAGCCGGCCTTCGCCGTTCCCGCGGGCGGGACCCTCGGCAGCGAGACGGGTCCCGTCGGCTCCGCGTCGATGCCGGTCAACGCGAAGTCGACGCGGCCCGTGGCGCGCAGCCCGTTGACGTTGCGGAAGACGGCCTCCAGGCGGGCGTGGCCGCCCGGCGGGAGGGCGGGCGGCTCCGCGGTGACCTTGAGGTCGCCCTGGTAGGGCGCCCGGGCCAGGACGTCATGGACGCGGGACGCGGTGCGGTAGGCGGAGCCGACGGGCCGCAGCGGGTAGTCCTTGCGCTCCCGGGTCCACGGCTGTTCGAACGCGAACCAGTCGACGGGCTTCGGCGCGCGCCCCGCGGCCAGCGCGTCGGCCAGCTCGTCCAGCCACGTCTGCCAGCGGGGCACGTAGAAGTCGCTCATGAGGCCGTGCCATTCGCGGTTGCCGTAGTCGCGCAGCCGGCCCGCGTCGGCCGTGGCGCGCTCCCCCCACACGGTGATGAGCACCTTGGCGGTCCGCTCGAACTCGGCGGACTCGGCCTCGTTCGTGCCCATCCGCCGGGCGGCCTCGACCCACGGCCCGAGGAGGAACGCCGGGTCGGTGCCCGTCACCTCGTCCGAGAGCCGCATGAGCCGCAGCCACAGCGTCGACAGGGTGGCGAAGGTCTCGCGGTCCTTGCGGGCGTAGGCCGCCCGCAGCTGCGGCAGGAGCTGGCGGCTGCGGTGCGCGAGGGCCTGCCGGGCGACGTCCACCAGGTCGTACCGGTAGGCGGCGCTCGCCCGCAGCGCACTGCCCACGCCGAGCAGCCCGGTGAGCGCCGCGTCGAAGCGGCCGGGGTCGTAGGTGAGGGCGCGCGGCGCGAAGTCGGCGGCGCGGGCGGCCGCCAGGTCGGGCCGCGCGGCGAACAGGGAGTCGTGCGGGTCGCTGCGCTCGACGGCGGTGTGCTGGTAGGCGGTGTCGTTCAGCGCCTGCCAGGCGGCCCGCGCGTCGCGGTCGCGGCCGCCGTACCGGAAGTCGGCGTACGAGGAGAACCACGAGGACCGGTCCACGGGGTTCCTCGTCCAGGCCAGCTCCGAGAAGAGCTCGAAGGCGGCCGGGTCCCGGTCGGTGGCCTCCGGCAGGAAGGCGGTGCCGGTCAGCGCGCTGTTCTCCTTGTCGCGCCAGGCGAAGAACTTCTCGTTCCAGATGTGGGTGCGCGCCCCGATCGTCGTGCGGCCGCCGAAGTTGGGGATGGTGCCGAACGCGTACGGGGTGCCGCCCCAGTCCTTCTCCCGGTCCGTGACGCCCTTGAACCGGTCCGAGACGCCGTCGACGATCAGCATCCGCTTCTTGTCGACCGCGTCGAGGAGTTCGGGCAGCGGGTTGGCTTCCCAGCCGAGAATCACCCAGGTGGCCCCGGGCCGCGCCGTCCGCAGGGCGGCTTCCACGCCCCGGGCGGCCGCGGGCACGGGCACGTCACCCGCGGTTCCGCCCTCGTGCAGGAGGTCCATCTTGAAGTGGTCGGCGGGGCCGAAGAGGTCTTCCTGGTGGCGGTAGAAGGAGGCGGCGACCTTCGCGAAGGCGGTGGTGCGCGGGTCGAGCCAGTCGGGCCGCGGGAAGCCGTGCCAGACGCCCTGCGGCACGACCCGGGCGTCGCCGCCGTTGCGCTCCACGAAGCCGTCGGGCACGTGTCCGTAGTAGCCGGGGAAGACCGGCGCGATGCCGAGACCGCGCAGCCGGTCCACGATGCGACGGCCCAACCGCACGCGGTCGTCGATGAGTTGGTGCGAGAGGGGGCCGCCGTACCCGGAGAGGTTCTGCAGCAGCCACCAGGGCTGGTGCGAGGGGGCGGGCAGCCAGGCCCTGGCCTCCGCGTCGGAGTAGCCGAACTCCTGAAGTACCCGGTGGTACACGGCTTCCGCGCCCGCGATCACCATGACCTCGTTGCAGCCGTGCAGCGCGAGCACGTCGATCATCCGCTCCCAGTAGGCCCAGTCGGCGTACGGCGCGGTGTACCCGTCGTTGGTGTCGTTGAGGGCGAACCGGTGGGGGAGCGAGGTGGACCGCTCCAGCGGGCGGGCCGGGGCGGGCAGCCTGCGGGGCAGGTCCAACTGGCTGCCGTTCCAGGTGATGTGGGCGCCGCACACGTACTTCAGGTACCAGTGGACACCGGTGAGCAGCACGGCGGGCGTCGTGCCGGACACCTGGATCCGCCCGGTGGTGCCGGTGACCCGGAAGCGGTCCTCGCCCTTCCGCGCCGGGACGAGTCTGAGACGGATCTGCTCCGCGTGACGCGGCAGGAGTCTGTTGAGTGCCGAGCGCGCGGAATCCGTATCGAAGGCGGGGCCCCCGGTGGTCTCCGTGGGGCCGGTGGGGCCGTCGGCGGCGTGGGCCGGCAGCGGCACCCCGGCGACGGCGGCGCCGAGGCCGAGCGCGCCGGCGGTGCCGAGCACGGAACGTCGGGACAGTTCGGACATGTGTACCCCCTGAGGTGAAGGCTGCGGCGCACGGTATCCGTGCCGCACCCCGTGCTCAACGGTGAAGAGGGAGATGGCGTGTTCAAGTCGCCGGGTGAGGCTGGTGTGACGATGAGGGCAGCACGGAGCGCGTTTTCGGGCATGGCTGTGGGTGGGGTGCTGATGCTGGCGGTGATGGGGTGCGGCTCGGGGAGCGAGGGCCCGCCGAGGACGGCGAGCGGCAGCCTGGAGCAGCTGGCGGCGGAGGCGGGGTGCAGGCCCGACGTCCAGACGGACGCGGCCGAACTGCGCCAGGCCACCTGTGAGAACGGTGCCCGGCGCTACCTGCTCGTAACCTTTACAAACAGCCGTGGCCAGGCCGAATGGCTCGACGAGGCGAACGACTACGGGGGTACGTACCTCGTCGGCGGGACCTGGGTGGCGGTCGGCGGCGCCGGTGACATCGCGGCGCTGCGCGGACGGCTCGGCGGGACCGTGGTGGACGCCGCGGGCACACACGGCGAGGGCCACCACGGTCACCGGATGGGCTGAGAACGGGCCGGGCGCGGGGTCAGGTGCAGCGCTGTCCGGCGTTGACGCACTTCACGACGCGCCGCATCAGGCGCTCGTCGAAGACGTTGATGAAGTCGCCGTGGTCGGTCACGGGCTTGTGCAGCTGCTCGGGGAACGAGTCGACGGCGAAGCCGGGGCCCGGCGGCACGTCGTACACGATGCGCTGCACGAGCTGCGGGACGGCGCGGAACCCCTGCGGGCAGGCGCCGGTGCGCGGGTCGGCGAAGGCGACGTGGGTGCGGTGGTTGGCGCTGTCGGTGTTGCGGCCGTCCCAGCAGCTCTGGAACCTGAACGTCCGGACGACCTTGCTGCCCTCGGGGCAGATCGGGTACTTGTCCTTCAGCTGCCGGTTCTCGAATCCGGTGCAGCTCCAGGAGGCGTTGGCATTGGCGTCGCCGTTGGTGAAGGCCTTGGCGTCGCCGGTGATGATGCGCAGGAAGCGCGGCATCGCGGAGACCTTGCTCACCGGGTTCCCGGCGAACTGCAGCGTGACGGACGCGGGGGTCTGGATCTCCCCGACGTTCTGGTCCTTGCCGCCGCCGTCGGCCTGCGCGTCGTTCTCGTCCTTGCCGTTGCGCAGCCGCAGGACGGGCCAGTAGTACGTCGACTTGTCGCCCTGGTTGCGGCAGGTGGTCCGGCCGGCCGCGAGGGCGTCGTCGGTGGCGAAGGCGTCCGTCGCCTGATTGCCCACGTAGTCGTGCATGTGGTGCGCGCCGTTGCGCACGCCGGGCGCGGCGATGACGTTGTCCGGGTTGAACTTGCCGTTCTCGTTGCGGCCGCAGCTCGTGGTGAAGGTGCCGCGGGAGGCGTTGCGGCCGTTGCGGGGGCGGTCGACGTTGGGCCGGATGGACTGGATGCGCACGAAGTCGTCGGCCTCGGGTCCGTTGCCGCTACCGCTGCCGGTGTCGCCCTGGCCGGGCTGCTGGCCGGGCTGCTGGTCGTCGGCGCGCAGGGTGCACGGCGCCATGCCGTCGATGGCCTCGGGCCGGTCGCCGGCCCGGTCGAGGGCGTCGCCGATCCGGCCGATGGTCCCGCGCCGCTGCTCCTCCAGCGGGGGCAGGACGGATTCCTTGTCCTCGACCCGGCCGAACCGGGCGTAGGCCCGGGTGATCTGGCTGTCCAGCTCGGCGAGCCCGCGGTCCACCTCTCCGCGCGCCGCCCGCGGCACCTCGGCGAGCTGGTTGCCCACGTCCGGACAGCTGATGGTGGAGACCTGCTGCGCGGCGTTCTGCGGGGGCGGCCGGTCCGTGCCTTCCTCGGCGTTCGCGTAGACGTTCACCGCGACGAGACCGCCGCCGCCCAGCAGCAACGCCGCACAGGCGGCGACCACGCGCCGCGCGAGCTTCGATCGTTTTCGTGAAGTGCGTCCCATGGGGCTACATACGCATCAGGGGCCCGGCGTGTTCAGCGCCCCCGCTCCCCGTCAGCGCCCCTGATCCAAATAGGCGAGGACCGCGAGCACCCGCCGGTTGTCGTCGTCGGAGACCGCCAGGTCCAGCTTTCCGAAGATGTTGGACGTGTGCTTGGCGATGGCCCGCTCGGTGACGACGAGCTGCGCCGCGATGGCCGCGTTCGACCGGCCCTGCGCCATGAGTTCGAGGACCTCGCGCTCGCGCGGGGTGAGCGCGCCGAGCGGCTCCTTCGCCGAGTGCCGCGAGAGGAGCTGCTGGATCACCTGCGGGTCCATCGCGGTGCCGCCGCCCGCGACCCTGCGCACGGCGTCGACGAACTGCGCGGCGTCGAACACCCGGTCTTTGAGGAGGTAGCCGACGCCGCCGTTGCCGTCGGCCAGGAGCTCGCGCGCGTACAGCTGCTCCACGTGCTGGGAGAGGACGAGGACGGGCAGTCCGGGCCGGGCCCGGCGGGCGGCGAGCGCGCACTGCAGGCCCTCGTCCGTGTGGGACGGCGGAAGCCGGACGTCGACGACGGCGACGTCCGGCTGCAACTCCGCGAGGGCCTTGCTCAGTTCGGGCCCGCTCTCCACGGCCGCCGCGATCTCGAAGTCGAACGCCTCCAGCATCCGCACCAGGCCGTCGCGCAGCAGGAAGAGGTCTTCGGCTAGGACAACTCGCAAGGGATCTCCATGGTCACCATGGTCGGGCCGCCCGCGGGGCTGCTGACGGCCAGTACGCCGTCGAATGTACCGAGTCGGCGTTCGACACCGGTCAGCCCGGACCCCGCCCCCACCACCGCCCCGCCCCTGCCGTCGTCGGTGACGGCGATGCGCAGCATGCCGTCGGCGTGGTGAACGTCCACCCAGACGCGGTCGGCGCCCGCGTGCTTGATCGCGTTGGTCAGGGTCTCGCTGACCGCGAAGTACGCGGCCGACTCGACCGGCGCCGCCATGCGGGCGGGCAGCTCCACGTCGACCTCCGTGGCGACCGGCAGGCGCAGCGCGAGGGCCTTCACCGCGTCGCCGAGGCCCCGTTCGGCGAGGACCGGCGGGTGGATGCCGCGGACCAGGTCGCGCAGCTCGGTGAGCGCCTCGCCGGAGTTCTGCCGGGCCTTGGCGAGCAGCTCCTTGGCCTTGGCGGGGTCCGCGTCGATGAGCGCCTCGACGGTGCCGAGGTCCATGCCCATGGCGACAAGCCGGGCCTGCGCCCCGTCGTGCAGGTCGCGCTCGATGCGGCGCAGCTCGGCGGCGGAGTTGTCCACCGCGTCGTGCCGGGTCTCGGTCAACCGGTCCACGCGCAGCGCCAGTTCGCGCTCGCGCATGCTCGTGGTGGGCGCGAGGAGCGTACGGGCGAGCAGGAAGTGGCCGCGGATCAGGCCCGGGTTGACGAACACGCCGAGCACCAGGAGCGCGGTGCCGAGGGCCGCGGCCTGGTTGGCGGTGGACTGCGAGGTGACGTGGATGAAGCCGTACCACTCGCCGCCGCCCGCGTCGTGGATCGGCTTCCAGACGCCGAGGGCGAGGACCCAGCCGTACAGCCAGTAGAGCAGCAGCGCGGGAGCGAAGACCGCGCTGAGGAGTCCACCGGTCATGTCGACGAGCAGCCACTGCAGATCGCGCCAGGTCGCCGGGTCCTTGAGCATCGTCGAGCAGCGCTCCACCTGCCCGGTGACGCCGGTGCGCAGGTCGGCGGGGAAGGGCCGGTAGGGGACCGGGATCCGGACGTCCGACCACCGCAGGGCCTGATGGCGCCGCAGGGTCGCCCAGCCGCGGACCGCCGTGAGCACCGCGGGCGTGGTGAACACCCCGATGCCGAGCAGGATGAAGGCGAGCGAGAGGACGCTGAGGACGAAGAGGGTGACCGAGCCCGCGATCGAGACGATCGCCAGATAGAGTCCCCGCCCTCCGGCGATCACCGCGTTCCGTAGCCTCGTCATGGCCGTGAGCCCCTCTCGTCAGGTCGCCCGGCCGCTCCCGCGTCCGGCGCCCCCTCATTCTCGCTGGTCGCGCCGGTGCGGAGCACTGGGTCCCGCACCCGGGCGGGGGTGTACCTGACGACACCCCGGGGCCTCGCCCTGTGCTTCGGCGGGAGGGGGCCTCGGCGGCTGGGGCGGGCGGTCCCCGATTCCTAGCGTGGAGCACGTCTTATCCGGCGTATACACGCAGACTTGATGGGGGCGGATCGCCATGAGGCGGAACCTCGCGGCACGACTCGGGGTGTGGAGCGCACACCACCGGAAGGCGGCCGTCATCGGCTGGCTGGTTTTCGTGGTGCTCGCCACGGTCATCGGCGGGGCCTCCGGCATGGTCACCGCGTCCGACGACGAGATGGGCGTCGGCGATTCGGCCCGCGCCACGAAGATCCTCGCCGATGCGGACATCGACGAACCCGCGGGTGAGCTGGTCATGGTCACCGCCAAGGCCCCCGACGGCTGGCGGGACGCGGCCGCCGGCCTGTCGAAGGCGCTGACGGCGACCGGTGACGTACGGGGGCTCAAGGCGCCGCTGCCCTCCGAGGACGGCAGGGACGCGCTGCTGCGCTTCGAGATCAAGGGCGACTCCAAGGACGCGGCGGACCGGGTCCAGCCGGTCCTCGACGCCGTGGCGAAGGCGTCGCGGGACGGGGCCGAACACGGCGTCTCCGTCCACCAGTTCGGCGACGCGAGCTCCGAGAAGCACCTCTCCGACCTGCTGGCCGACGACTTCAAGAAGGCCGAGTTCACCGCGGTGCCGCTGGCGCTCGGCATTCTCCTGGTGGCCTTCGGCGCCGTGGTCGCGGCGCTGCTTCCGGTGGGCCTCGCCCTCACCGCGTGCGTGGCCGCCTTCGGGTTGCTCTCGCTGGCCAGCCATCGGCTGCACCTCTTCGAGACGACGTACTCGGTGATGTTCCTGATGGGCCTCGCGGTCGGCGTCGACTACTGCCTGTTCTACCTGCGGCGCGAGCGGGACGAGCGGGCCGCGGGCCGGGACGCCGAGACCGCCCTGCGGATCGCCGCGGCCACCAGCGGACGCGCCGTCCTGGTCTCAGGACTCACGGTGATGGTCGCGATGGCGGGCATGTTCCTGTCCGGTCTGCTCCTCTTCAAGGGCTTCGCCGTCGCCACGATCCTGGTGGTCTGCGTGGCGATGCTCGGCTCGGTGACCGTGCTGCCCGCGCTGCTCGCCGGGCTCGGCGACCGGATCGACGCCGGACGCATCCCGTTCCTGCGCCGCCGCGCCAAGAAGGCGGGGCACGCCGGTGGCGGGTTCGCGGGCACCGTCCTGAAGCCCGTCCTGGCCCGCCCGAAGTTCTTCGCGGTCGGCGCCGCCGTCCTCCTGCTCGCCCTCGCCGCGCCCGCGCTCGGCATGAAGACCGAACAGCTCGGCCTGGAGAAGCAGTTCGGCTCCGACGCCCCGCTCTCCGTCTCGTACAAGAAGATCACCGAGAAGTTCCCCGGCGGTCCGGCCCCCGCCCGGGTGGTCGTGAAGGCCGACGACATCGACGCGGGGCCGGTGCGGGACGCCCTCGGCTCGCTGACGCGGAAGGCGGGCGACGGCGCCGAGCTCACCGTCCACAAGGCGGCGGGCGTCGCGGAGATCGCCGTACCGCTGCCGGGCAACGGCACCGACGCCGAGGCGAAGAAGGCCCTGCGCGAACTGCGGGACGACACGGTGCCCGCGGCCTTCGACGGGGTGGACGCCGAGGCGTACGTGGGCGGGGACCTGGCGGATTCCGAGGACTTCGGCGACCAGCTCGGCAAGGGCATCGTGCCGGTCTTCGCCTTCATCACCGCGGTGACGTTCCTCCTGATGCTCCTCAGCTTCCGCTCGGTGGTGATCGCGGTGACGTCGATCGCGCTGAACCTGCTGTCGGTGGGCGCCGCCTACGGCGTCATGACCGCCGTCTTCCAGCACGGCTGGGGCGCCGATCTGATCGGCTCGGAGAAGGTCGGCGCGATCGAGAGCTGGATGCCGCTGTTCGTCCTCGTCGTCCTCTTCGGCCTGTCCATGGACTACCACGTGTTCGTGGTCTCCCGCATCCGCGAGTTCCGCGACCGGGGCCTGGACAACCGCTCGGCGATCCGCGAGGGCATCACGCGCACGGCGGGCGCGGTCACCGGCGCGGCCGTGATCATGGTGGCGGTCTTCGCGGTCTTCGGCACGCTGTCCATGCAGGACATGCAGCAGATGGGCGTGGGCCTGGGCGTGGCGGTCCTCCTGGACGCGACGGTGGTCCGGATGATCCTGCTGCCCTCCCTGATGAGCCTCCTGGGCGAGCGCAACTGGCACACGCCGCGCGCCCTGCGCCGGCTCCCGGCCCTCTCCCACGAGGAGGAGACCCCCGCCGCCCCGCGGCAGCCCGGGTGGCCCAACACCCCGGTGTCCAGCACCCGTTGACGAAGGCGGCCCGGCCCGGTCGGCCCGGCATGGCGCGGCCCCGGTGCGGCACGTCCGCACCGGGGCCGCGGCCGTCGCTACAGGCCCAGCGCCTTCGCCTCCTTCTCGGGGGAGAGCCCGACCACCGGGCGGTCCGGCCGCTGCGGCGCCGCGCCGCCGATGGACCGCAGCCACTCCCAGGTGTCGCGCACCGTGTCGGCCACCGGCCGCGTCCCGAGGCCCGCGTCGATCGCCTTCCGCGAGGACGTCCGGTGCATCGTGTCGTGCAGCTCGCCCGGCGCCAGCCACACCGGCAGCTCCGTCCACTGCTCGATGCCCGCGGCGAGCACCGTCTCCGGATCGGTCCAGCGCAGCGACGCGTCCGGGCCCGCCACGTCCGCGCAGGCGTCGAGCAGTTCCCCCATCGTGAACCGCCCCATCGGGCTGACCAGGTTGTACGGGCCGTGCAGCCCGGCACCCGCCGCGTGCAGGATCCACTCGGCGAGGTCCCGCACGTCGACGTACTGGATCTCCAGGTCGCGGGGGCCAGGGGCGAGCACGGGGCCGCCCCGCGCGACGCGGCCGAGCCACCACGGCAGCCGCCCGATGTTCTCGTACCGGCCGAGGATCAGCCCGGCCCGCGCGAGCACCGTCCGCTCGGCCCCGAATGCGGCGAGCGCGGCCAGTTCGCCCCCCCGCTTGTCCCGCGCGTACTCCGTCGCCTCCGCGTCCGGATCGCCGTCCACCACGGGGAAGCTCTCGTCGGACCCGGCCTCGCCCGGGTAGCGGTAGACGGAGCCGCTGGAGACGTAGACGTACCGGCCGGCCCGCTCCGCCAGGAGCCGGGCCGACGCGCGCACCACCCGCGGCGCGGCCGACCAGGTGTCGACCACCACGTCCCACTCGCCGTCGGCGAGCCCCGCGAGGCCGCCCTCGGCGGTGCGGTCGCCGTGCACGGCCGTGGCCCCCTCGGGCGCCGCGTGGTGGCCGCGGTGGAAGACGGTCACCTCCCAGCCCCGGGCGAGAGCCGCCTCGGTGACCGCACGTCCCACGAACTCGGTACCGCCCAGCATCAGAAGTCTCATGAGGGCGACTCTGCCCGGCCGACCCGCGCCGGGGAACCGGGTTCTGCTCCCGGCAGAGCCCGGCCCGTGCGGCGTCCCGGGTCAGCGCGGTGTGGGCGGCGCGTACTTGTAGCCGACCCGGCGCACCGTCTGGATCGTCCTGCGGTGCTCGGCACCGAGCTTGCGGCGCAGCCGGGCGACGTGGACGTCGACGGTCCGGCCGTCGCCCACGTGCCCGTACCCCCACACCGTGGTCACCAACTGGTCGCGGGTGTGCACCCGGTGGGGGTGCGCGACGAGGTGCGCGAGCAGCTCGAACTCCAGGTACGTGAGGTCGAGGGGGCGTCCGTCGACCTCGGCGGCGCGCTGGCCCGCGTCGATCCTGACCGGTCCCGCGGCGGGGACGGGCCGGGGCTCGGGCGGCGCGGGATCGGCGGTGACGGGCTCCTGGCCCGCCGGTACGAGGACGAGGTAGCCGACCATCGGGGGCTGCCCCGGCAGGGTCGGCAGGGTGTGCTGCGGCGCGGGCAGCCACGTGGCGCCCGGCGGCAGGAAGTCGGAGATCTGCGCGACCTCGTCGGGGGCGACGGCCCGCAGGCGGCCGCGGCCCGGCGCCGGAGGAGGGGTGAGGGCGGTGGGGGCGGTGGCGGAGAAGGATCGGGTGTTCGCCATGGTGGGATCAGCTCTTTCGCGCGAAGGAGTCGTCGAGAACGAGACGTACGTCGTGCGCGTCAGGCGAAGGCCGGTGAACGGCTTTAGAGGGCCCGCGCGTTCATCGCGCGGCAACACACCCGGTCGAAGTCGTGATGCTGCCGGGAGGGCCAGAAGGGCTCGAGGTCATGACGACCTGTCGCGGTGATCCGGTGGCTGCCCATGGCTCCATTGAATCAGATGGCGACGGGGGCGCCCACCAGAACCGGTGGGCGCCCCCGTCGACGACGGTGGGACGGGATCAGACCTGACCGGCCTTCTCGAGGGCGGTGCAGCACGTGTCGACGAGCAGCCGCGTCACGACGTACGGGTCGACGTTCGCGTTCGGGCGGCGGTCCTCGATGTAGCCCTTCTGCTCCACCTCGACCTGCCACGGGATGCGCACCGACGCGCCGCGGTCGGAGACGCCGTACTTGTACTCGTCCCAGGGCGCGGTCTCGTGCAGCCCGGTGAGACGGTCGTCGATGCCCGCGCCGTAGTTCTTGACGTGGTCAAGGGGCTTGGAGCCCTCGCCGAGGGACTCGCAGGCGGTGATGATCGGCGCGTAGCCCTCGCGCATCGCCCTGGTGGAGAAGTTGGTGTGGGCGCCCGCGCCGTTCCAGTCGCCCTTCACCGGCTTCGGGTCGAGCGTGGCCGACACCTTGAAGTCCTCCGCGGTGCGGTAGAGCAGCCAGCGGGCGATCCACAGCTGGTCGGACACTTCGAGCGGGGCGAGCGGGCCGACCTGGAACTCCCACTGGCCGGGCATGACCTCGGCGTTGATGCCGGAGATGCCGAGGCCGGCCGTGAGGCAGTGCTCCAGGTGCGCCTCGACGACGTCACGGCCGAAGATCTCGTCCGAGCCGACGCCGCAGTAGTAGCCGCCCTGTGCGGCGGGGAAGCCGCCGACGGGGAAGCCGAGCGGGCGGTCGCCCTCGAAGAAGGTGTACTCCTGCTCGATGCCGAAGATCGGCTCCTGCGCGGCGAAGCGGCCCGCGACCTCGGCCAGTTCGGCGCGGGTGTTGGACTCGTGCGGCGTCATGTCCGTGTTGAGGACCTCGCACAGGACGAGTACGTCGTCGCCGCCGCGGATCGGGTCCGGGCAGCTGAAGACCGGCTTGAGGACGCGGTCGGAGGCGTGACCCTGGGCCTGGTTCGTGCTGGATCCGTCGAAGCCCCAGAGCGGCAGCCCGGCGCCCTTCGCGTCGTCCGCAAGGATCTTCGTCTTGGAACGGAGCTTGGCGGTCGGCGCGGTGCCGTCGATCCAGATGTACTCAGCCTTGAAGGTCACGGGGGCCTCATCCTTTGACGCTCGGTACGGCGCAGAACGTGCGGGTGCTGCGGTGCCGCGGTGATGTGCGGCAGCCTGGCAACCGGCGATTTCCCGACCGTTGCCCTTGTGTGAACCCCGTGTTACCTGCGGCGGGTGTGGCCCACGTCACTTGATGACGGCGTTGGCGGCCGCGATCGCGAGCCCGATCGTCGCGTCGGCGCCGCCGATCAGGACCGCCGAGCGGCGCCGGTAGCCGACCCGCAGCGCGGCGAACGTGCCCCAGGCGAAGAGGAGGGCGGCGTTCAGGAGCAGCCCGCCGTAGGTGACGCGGCTCTCCGGCCAGTCCAGCGCGCCGGCGAGGATCAGCAGCAGCACGGTCGGCCAGCACGCGACGATCACCGGCCACTCATCCACGAGCGCCCAGGCCAGCTGGCGCCAGCGGTGGGTGCCGCGGCCCGGCCGGTGCGTCGACATGTGGTGCGCGTAGCCGTGGGCGAGGGCGGCCGTGCCCGCGGTCACCATGACCCAGGCCGCGTCGTAGTAGGGCGTGTAGGTGTCCCCCTGCGACTGCAGCGCCGCGAGCAGCGCGCTGGCGAGGACCGTTCCGTATACGCCTCCGAACATCCAGCTCCGCACGGCGCGCTCCTTCCCGTATGCCGGACGCGTCGTCCGGTCGGCGGTCGGTGAGCACCCCACGCTAGGCAGGTATATGTAACGGTTTGCCGGATTTACGTCATCGGTCGGAGGTCAACCGCGCGCGCTGCCGGGCCCCCGCCCTCAGCGCGACAGCGCGTCCCGCACCGCCTCCTCCGTGCGGCCCACCACCGCCGTGCCGTCGTCCGCCGTGATGATCGGGCGCTGGATCAGCTTCGGGTGGCCGGCGAGGGCCGTGATCCAGCGGTCGCGGGCCGAGGCGTCGCGGGGCCAGGCCTCGCGGTCCGCGAGGTTCAGCTCCTTGGCCTCCGCTTCCTGGGTCCTGGTGATGTCCCAGGGTTCGAGGCCGAGGCGGTCGAGGACGGCGCGGATCTCGTCCTCGGTCGGGACGTCGTCGAGGTAGCGGCGCACGGTGTAGTCGGCGCCCTCCGCGTCGAGCAGCGTGAGGGCGCTCCGGCACTTCGAGCAGGCGGGGTTGATCCAGATCTCCATGCCCGTACGCTACCCCGCGCCCCACCCGTTCCGGGCGGCGCGGAACGGGCCTGTTCGAATAGCCCAAAACCCGTCTGGCCAGCGGCGATTGTCAGTGCCTCGCAGTAGAATCACAGTAGTGTTCGAGGGCGCCCGACGGGGGGTCCTGACCGCGACAGGAGGATGCCTGTGCCCGCTGCCGCACTCACATCGAAGCGTGTGTCCAAGACCGTACCGAAGCCCGTCCTGATCGACCTGCCGTACGTACCGCTGGAGAAGAAGGCGCTGCCCGCCGGGCGCCCGCGCGAGTGGTACGTCAACCACAACCGCCGCCTCAAGGCGATGCGCCTCGCCATCGCCCTGCTCGACTCCGGTGTCTATCTGCCGAACCAGGCGAAGAACAGCACCATACGACGCATGGCGGAGGATGTCGGGATCCATCCGCCGTCCGACATCACCTGCCACATGGTGCGGGCGCTGATGCGGTACAGCCGCTGAGCAAGTACGGGGCCCGTGGCGGCAGTTGACTGCCGCAGGCCCCGTTTCCGCATGGGCCTGTGCGGTCGCGTGTGCGATGGGACATGCTGTGCCCCATGACCCTGCCGGAACCCGTCGGCGAACTGCCGCTCCTGATGACCGCCGAACTCCCGGACGGCACCCGCCTCCCGGTGCGCGGCCTGCGCGCCCCCGCACCGGACCGCTTCCTTCCGTCGGGCTCGGGTCCGGCGCCGGGTCCGCCCCCGGCCCCCGCGGTGCTGATCCTGCCCGCGATGGGCACCCCCGCCCGCCACTACCGCCGCTTCGCGCGCCAGCTGCACGACGAGGGGCTCACGGTGCTCACCGTCGACCTGCGCGGCCAGGGCGAGTCGACCCCCGGCGGCACCGGCCGCGGAGCGCTCGACCACGGCTACCGCGCCATCGTCGAGGAGGACTTCCCCGCGGTCGTCGCGGCGATCCGCGGCGAGCTCGGACCCGAACCGCCCCTGTACCTCCTCGGGCACAGCCTCGGCGGCCAACTCGGCCTGGTCTACGCGGCGGTGGCGCAAGGGAGCCCGGGGCGTCCTGGCGCCCCCGGCGTCGACGGAGTGGCGCTCGTCGCCACCGGGTCGGTCTGGTACCGCGCGTTCGGCCCGCTGCGCGGCCCCGGCCTGTACCTCCTCCAGCTCCTGATCACCGTCACGGCGACCCTGCTCGGCCGCTGGCCCGGCACCCGGCTCGGCTTCGGCGGCGACCAGCCCAAGGGCGTCATGCGTGACTGGGCACGGCAGGTGCGCACCGGCCGCTACCGCGCGAAGGGGTCCGCGCTCGACTACGAAGCGGCCCTCGCGGACCTGGAACTGCCCGTGCTCGCGGTCTCCGTGGAGCAGGACGGCTACGCCCCCGTCACCGCGCTCGACCACCTCCTCGGCAAGGTCCCGCGGGCCCGCCTCACCCGCCGCCCCTACACGACGCAGGAGGCGGGCCGTCGCCTCGACCACTTCGCGTGGACCCGGGCGGGCGCGACGCTGGCCAAGCGGGTGGCGGCGTGGACGGCCGACGAGGAGACGTCCGGCGTGCCGGCGACGGCGGCCACCGACCGCTGACGCGAGCGGAGCACGGCCCGGCGACGTCGCGTCACGCCGCGCCACGTCACGCCGCGCCGCGCCGCGCCGCGCCGCACCACGTCACCTCACGTCACCCGAGCAGGGCGTCCACGAGGCGGCGCCGGTCCGCCGCGTGGTCCCGCAGCCAGGCGCCCAACGCGTGGTCCGCCCGCGGCAGTTCGAGCCGCGTGAACCGCGCGCGGGTGGCGAGCGCCTCGCCGACGGCCGCCGTCACCTCGGGCGGGATCACCGCGTCGGAGCCGGGCACCACGAGCACCGCACGGCCGGAGAAGCCCCGGTAGACGTCGAGCGCGGCGGACTCGCGCCACCGGCCCGGCGTACGGATGATCTCGGTGAAGCGGCCGTCGCCGTCGCCGAAGGGGAGCGGCCAGGCCGCCGTCGCGTACACGGCGGGCGCGCACAGGCCGATGCCCGTGACCCGCGCGCCGAAGTGCGCCACCAGGTCCGCCACGGTCTGCCCGCTCATGCTGAACCCGAGGAACACCAGCTTCCCGGAGCCGGGCGCCCGCTCCTCGACCACCGCGGCCGCCTGCTCGAACCGCCGCCGCAGGCTCAACTCCCGCAGTGCGCCGGTGCTTTCGCCGTGCCCGGAGAAGTCGAGCGCGAGCGCCCGGCAGCCGCGCGCCGCGAAGTCGGCCTGGAGGGCGGCCAGTCGCTCCTTGCTGCCGGTGCCCGCGCCGTGCAGGAGGACGACGGTGACGGCAGGGTCCCGTACGGCGCCGGGCAGCGCCTGCGAGCAGCTGAGCGTCTCGCCGTCACAGGCGAAGGAGAAGGCGGACAGGGAGGCGGAGGGCGCGGCGAGGGGGTTCGAAGACAGGCTCTGAGTCATGCCGCCTATCCTCGGCCGGGCCCCCGAACCGTGGGGCGCGCAACGGGAAGATGAGGCGTATGGCACCCACCGTGTCCGTGTTCACCCTCGGCGGCACCATCTCCGCGCGGGGCGGCGGCGGTCCGGCCCGGCTGTCCGGCGCCGAGGTCCTCGCGGCGACCGGCGCGCTCCCGCCGGGCGTCGAGGTGGAGGTCCACGACGTCCGCAGGCTGCCCAGTTCCTCACTGACCGTGGAGGACGTGGCCGCCCTCGCCGAGCGGGTCGAGGAGGTGACGGCCGCGGGGCACGGCGCCGTCGTGGTCCAGGGCACCGACACCCTGGAGGAGACCGCCTTCCTCCTCGACCTCACCTGTACGCCCCGCACCCCCGTCGTGGTCACCGGTGCGATGCGCCGCCCCGACCTGCCGGGCGCCGACGGCCCGGCGAACCTGGCCGCGGCGGTCGCCGTCGCCGCGGACCCGGGGTGCGCAGGGCTCGGCGTCCTCGCGGTCCTCGCCGACGAGATCCACGCGGCCCGGCACGTGCGCAAGTGCCACACCACGTCGATCGCGACCTTCGCGTCACCGGGCGCGGGCCCGCTCGGCCGGGTCGTCGAGGGCAGGCCGCACGTCCTGCTCCGCCCGGCCGGGCCCACGGTCGCCCGCCCACTGAGCCTGCGCGGCCCGGCCCGCGTCGCCCTGGTGACGCTCGCGCTCGGCGACCGCGGGGAGCTCCTTGAAGCCGTCGACGACCGCTTCGGCGGCCTGGTCGTGGCGGCCTTCGGCGCGGGCCACGTCCCCACCTGGCTCGTCGAACCGCTGACCGCGCTCGCCGCCCGCATCCCGGTGGTCCTCGCCTCCCGCACGGGCGCGGGCCCGCTGCTCAGCGAGACGTACAAGGGCCCGGGTTCCGAGTACGACATGCTCGGGCGCGGTCTGCTCTCCGCGGGTCCGCTGGACGCGCCGAAGGCCAGGCTCCTGCTGCACGCGCTCCTAGCGGACGGCGCCGGCCACGCTCAAGTGGCCGACGCCTTCCGGGCGTTGACGCCCTAGCCGATCTGGTCCGGGGTCACCGTCAGCCACCGCTTGTCGGCGGTCACCTGCTGGCCGAGCTCGCGCTGCCGGTCGGCGTTCTTCTTCTTCATCCCATTGAGCTGCTTCATGTACGCGTCCTTGCGGTTGACCCACACGCGCACACCGCCGTGGTCCACGTCGGCGGAGTGGAACAGCATCGGGCCGTCGCTCGACGGGGTGTCACCGGCGGCGAGGATCGGCTTCCGCCACTCGTCGATGTAGGTGTTGATCGCCGCGGGCTTGCCCTCGTACCAGGTCAGCGGCGCCCACAGGTGCGGCGTCAGCTCGCGCTTCGCGAGCTTCGCGCGGTCCTTCTCGCCGAAGCGGCCCTCGGCGATCTCCTTGCGGGAGCTGGTCACCGCACCGGTCCTGCGGTCCTTGAGCTGCATGGACACGCCGATGACGTTCTGCGGCTTCACGCCGTAGCCGTACTTCGGGTCCGCGAGGACCATCCGCACCAGGTCCTCACTGGCCGCGCTGACCACGTACACCTCCACGCCGTGCGCGCGCAGCGTCTTGTAGAGCTGCCGCATGCCGCGCGAGAACTGCGGCGGCTTCACCTCGGTCTTCGTGAGCTTGCCGTCCTCGTAGTACTCGGCCGGGATCGGCTTCTTGTACGCGAGGAGTTCGTCGACGTACCCCTTGAGCTCCTTCAGCGTGAAGCCGGAGAAGATCTGCGCCGCCCAGGGGTAGGAGACCTGGTCGTCCACGTCGCACAGCCGCAGGTAGTAGCTGTAGAGGCTCTCCTTGTGACCGGGCTCGTCCTTGAAGGGGATGATCTTCAGGGACGGGTCCATGGTCTTGCGGGTGAGGACGCCCTTCATCTCCAGGAACGGCAGCAGCGCCTCTTCGAGGTCGCCCCGGTACGTGGTGTTGTCCGCGTCGAAGACCGCGTACGCGCCCTTGTGGTCGTTCTTCGCGATGACCTTGCCGAGCTGCTTCGCCACGGGCTTCGGCCAGTGGGACAGCTCGCGGGCGGTGGCCGCCGAGGTGTCGGCGGCGCTCGCCTCGCCCGTCGGCCACAGCGCGCCGCCCGCGAGGACGGCGGCGGCCAGCGCGCCCGTGGTGCCGATGAGGGCCAGCTTGCTCTTTGCCCGTACTGCCATGGTGTGACGTCCCTGCCGTTCCTGAGAGCGATGCGCGGCCCCGTCCGGAGCGGCGCGCAATGCTATGGGGCCCGGCGGACATTTCCCATGATCGAAGTCACCGGCTCCGGCGGGCATGGGGGAAGTGAACACGGGTAGGGGAGGGGGACCCTCGGGTGCTCACCGCGGTGGTCGCCGCGACCCCTCGGGACCCGCCGCGCATACTGGTTCGCATGGGCTCCCGTGAGTTCGTCAGGGCCGCGCCGCGGCTCGACGGCATGGTCGTCTCCGCCGTCGGCTACCGCACCGCGGGGCAGCGCCCCGCCCTGCACCGGGGCCTGCCCTCGCCGTACCTGACGGTGATCTTCTCGCTCGACGGGCCCATCGCCACCGGCGCCACCCCCGACCGGGCCACGGGGCCGGACGCGGCACGCACCGAGATCGTCGTGGGCGGCCTGCACCGGAGCCCCGCGTACGTCGTCCAGCCCGAGCACGAGGCGGGCATCCAGCTCGCCGTGCACCCCCTCGCGGCCCGGGCACTCCTCGGCGTGCCCGCGGCCGACCTGACCGGTCAGCTCGTCGTCGACGGCGCCGACGTGTTCGGCGACCGCGCCGCCGACGTACGGGAGCGGCTGTGCGAACTGGACACCTGGGCGGACCGGTTCACCCACCTCTCCGCCTACCTGCGGCGGCGCGCGTCCGACGGCCGCGCCGCGGGGGCCGTCCGCCCCGAGGTCGCCGAGGCCTGGGCCTGGCTGGCCCGGCACCGCGGCACGGGCACCCTGGGCGGCCTGTCCCGGCACGTCGCGCTCAGCGAGCGGAGGCTGACCGCGCTGTTCCGCGCCGAGACCGGCCTCAGCCCCAAGCAGGCCGCGCGCCTCATGCGCTTCCAGCACGCCAAGGCCGCCGTGGTCCGCGCCGTCGCGGCGGGCGCCCCGCCGGACCTCGCCCGGGTCGCGGCCGACACCGGCTACTACGACCACTCGCACCTCGTCCGCGACTTCCGGCAGTACACCGGGGCGAGCCCCACCCACTGGCTGGCCGAAGAGTGCCGGAATATCCAAGCCGGGGCGCACGGCAAGGACGAAGACTCGAAGACATGAACACCACACCGCACACCACACCGAACCCGAACCCCGAGCCGGCCCCCGCCGCGGGTGAGCACCTCACCACGCCCCCTCCCGCCGTCTGGCCGGGCGTGCAGGCCCAGGACGCCCCCGCGCTGATCGACTTCCTCGTCGACACCGTCGGCTTCCTGCGCACCGCCGTCTACGAGGACGGGGGCCGCGTCGCCCACGCCCAGCTCGACTGGCCCGAGGGCGGTGGCATCATGCTCGGCTCGTACGACCCGGAGGCCGCGGCCACCTGCGGCACACCCGGCACCGGGGGCGCCTACGTCGTCACCGCCCGGGTGGACGACCTGTACCGCCGCCTCACCGGGGCGGGCGTGAAGATCACCGCCGAGATCGAGGACAAGCCGTACGGCAGCCGCGAGTTCGCCATCGAGGACCCGGAGGGAAACCGCTGGTCGTTCGGCACCTACCGCGGCGAGCCGAGGCCCGCGCCGACCACGTGAAGGCGTGTGACAGGTGCGTGATAACTTGCGCAAGCCAGTCAAACCCACACCTGGGCCAGGGAATCCGGTGCGAATCCGGAACTGACGCGCAGCGGTGAGGGGGACGGGCGGGGCCACGGCCACTGGGTGTCTCCGGACGCCCGGGAAGGCGCCCCGCCCGGTCGATCCCGAGTCCGAAGACCTGCTGGCGCCTCCGCTCGCACACCGGGCGACGGAGGTCGTGACGCAGGCCAGGCTCCGCGTATGAGCCGTGAGACTCAAGGGATCACGTGTCCTCGACAGCCCGTACATTCGCCCTCCTCTGTGCCGGTCTGCTCGCGCTCACCGCGTGCGGCGACGGCTCCGCACGGAACTCCGCGCACTCCGGGGGCGGGAGCGCCGACGGCTATCCGGTCACGGTCACCTCCTGCGGCAAGGAGGCGAAGGTGACGGCGCCGCCGCGGCGGGCCGTCTCCCTCGACCAGGGATCCACGGAGATCCTGCTCTCCCTCGGCCTCGCCGACCGGATGGTGGGCACCGGCACCTGGACCGACCCGGTCCTGAAGAACCTGGCGAAGGACAACGCGAAGGTGGAGCGCCTCGCCGACCGCTACCCGTCGCTGGAGAAGGTCCTCGCCAAGGAGCCGGACTTCGTCAGCGCCTCCTTCCTCTACACGGTCGGCAAGGGCGGCGTCGCCGACCGTACGAAGTTCGGCGAGCTCGGCGTGCCCGTCTACGTCTCGCCCACCGACTGCGCGGGCAAGGACAACGACGGCGCGGGCGACGGCAAGCGCGTGAAGACCCTCACCATGGAGAGCGTCTACGGCGAGGTGCGCGACCTCGCGAAGGTCTTCGACGTGAAGAAGCGCGGCGAGAAGCTGATCGCGGGCATGAAGGACCGCGTCACGGCGGCCACGAAGGACATCGACGCCTCCGACGCGCGCCTCATGTACTGGTTCGCCAATTCCGACGCCCCGTACATGGCGGGCTGCTGCGGCGCCCCCGGCATCATCACCCGCGAACTCGGCGCGAAGAACGTCTTCGACGACACCCGCGAGGAGTGGCCCCAGATCAACTGGGAGACCGTCGCCGACCGCGACCCCGACGTCATCGTCCTCGGCGACCTCACGCGCAAGTCGCAGTCGGCCGAGAGCGCCGCCGCGAAGATCGAGTTCCTGGAGTCCAACCCGGCGACGAAGAACCTGACCGCCGTGAAGAAGAAGCGGTACGTGCTGCTCAGCGGCCAGGCCATGAACCCCACGATCCGCACGGTCGACGGCATCGAACAGGTCGCGGCCGCGCTGCGGAAGTTCGGACTCGTCACGTGACGCGGGTGGGCGGGGTGGCGCCCGGCACGGAGGAGGTGGCGCCCGGCACGCGGGACGGGGCACGGGGCACGCAGGACGGGGCGCAGGACGGGGCACGGGGCACGGAGGAGGTGGCGCCCGGCACGCGGGACGTGGCACGGGGCATGCGGGACGTGGCACCCGGTGCCGTACACCCGCCCGCCCCGCCGCACGGCCTGCGGACAGGGCTGCGCCTGGGCCTGCTCTGGTCGCTGGGCGTCGTCGCGCTCCTCCTCTCCGTGTCCGTGGCCGTCACCATCGGCCCCGCGGACATCTCCGTGCCCGACGTGTGGTCGACCGTCGCCGCCCACCTCGGCTGGGGCGAGACCCCGCTCACCCCGATCAGGGACGGCATCGTCTGGAACCTGCGGATGCCCCGCACCCTGCTCGCCGCGGTGTGCGGCGCGGGCCTCGCGGTCTGCGGGGCGGTCATGCAGTCCCTGCTCCGCAACCCCCTCGCGGACCCCTTCGTGCTCGGGGTGTCGTCCGGGGCGTCCACGGGCGCGGTCGCGGTCGTCGTCCTCGGGGTCGGCGGGGGAGCGGTGTCGGTCTCGGCGGGCGCCTTCGCCGGGGCGGTCTGCTCCTTCGCCCTGGTGCTGCTCCTGAGCCACACGCTGGGCGGCACCACGGACCGGGTCGTCCTGTCCGGCGTCGCGGCCATGCAGCTCTTCTCCGCGCTGACCTCGTTCGTGGTGCTCACCGCGGGCGACGCCGAGACCACGCGTGGCGTGCTGTTCTGGCTCCTCGGCTCGCTCAGCGGGATCGGCTGGACGGACGTGTGGCTGTGCGCCGGAGTGCTCGCGGTGACCCTGCTCGTCTGCCTCACCCACGCCCGTACGCTCGACGCGTTCGCGTTCGGCCAGGAGGCGGCCGCGACCCTGGGCGTCCGGGTGGCCCGCACCCGGCTCGTCCTGCTCTGCACGACGGCACTGCTGACCGCGGCCCTGGTCAGCTCGGCGGGCGCCATCGGCTTCGTCGGCCTGGTCCTGCCGCACGCGGCCCGAGCGTTCGTCGGCTCCGGGCACGCCCGGCTGCTCCCGGTCACGGCGCTGGCCGGGGCGGTCTTCCTGGTCTGGGTGGACACGCTGGCCCGCACGGCCCTGGACCCGCAGGAGGTCCCGGTCGGCGTGGTGACGTCGCTCATCGGCGTACCGGCGTTCGTGGCGGTCCTCTACCGGACGCGGAGGGTGTCATGACGTACGGGGAGGGTGCCGTGACGTACGGGAGGGCGTCATGACGTACGAGGACGGTGTCATGACGTACGAGGACGGTGTCATGACCCACGACCTGCTCCCCGCGGACGCGGCGGGGCTGCGCGCCGACCGCGTCAGCCGGGAGGCGGGCGGCCGCCTCGTTGTCGACGGGGTCAGCCTCGCCCCGCCCACCGGAGCCACCGTCGGACTCCTCGGCCCCAACGGATCCGGCAAGTCCACGCTCCTGCGCATCCTCGCGGGCGTCCTCGCCCCGGCCGCGGGGGTCGTCACCCTGGACGGCCGCTCGCTGACCGACACGGGCCGCCGGGCGGTGGCGCGCCGGATCGCCGTGGTCGAGCAACACGCTTCGACGCAGGTCGAGTTGACCGTACGGGACGTCGTACGACTCGGTCGTATCCCGCACCGTCGGGCCTGGTCGGCCCCCACGTCCCACGACGAGCGGGCGGTACGCGACGCGCTGGCGCGCACCGGACTCACCGCACGCGCCGCCCAGGCCTGGCACACCCTCTCCGGAGGCGAGCGCCAGCGCGTCCAGATCGCCCGCGCGCTCGCCCAGGAACCCCGCGAACTCCTCCTCGACGAGCCGACCAACCACCTGGACATCCAGCACCAGTTGGACCTCCTTTCCCTGGTGGCGGAGCTCCCGGTGACCAGCGTGATCGCGCTGCACGACCTCAACCTGGCGGCGATGTTCTGCGACCACCTGCTCGTCCTGCGGGAGGGCACGGCGTACGCGGCGGGGACCCCGGCCGAGGTGATCACCGAGGAGCTGATCGCCGAGGTCTACGGGGTGCGGGCGGTGGTGACGCCGGGGGAGGAGGACGGCGGCCCACCGGGCGGCCGTCCTTCGGTGCGGTTCCTGCGGGGCTGAGGGCCTGTGGACCAGGCCAGACGCATGGAAATGGCCCTTAACGAGGGCCTGTCGGCCGCTTAGGTTCGCGGGAAGGGGTCTACGGAGGCCCCGCGAGGACCGCAAGGACCGCGAGGACCGCGAGGAACGAGGAACCACAGGGATGCCCGCACCATCAGCAAGGCCAAGTGATGTGAGCGCTGTGAGTGCTGTGATCGCCCAGGTGAGCGACGTCCACATCGACACCGGCGCGGACGACGGCGGACGCAGCGCCGCCCGCACCCGGGCCGTCATGGACTACCTGAACGACCTCCCGTACGACCTGGACGCCGTCATCGTCACCGGCGACATCGCCGACCACGCGACCCCGTCCGAGTACGAGGCCGCCCGCACGCTCCTCACGTCCCGGCACCCGCTGCTGACCTGCCCCGGCAACCACGACGAGCGCGCCGCGTTCCGCGCGCACCTGCTGGGCGAGGCCCCGAGCACGGAGCCGGTCAACCACTCCCTCACCACGGACCGCTTCGTCCTGGCCCTGTGCGACACGTCGGTCCCCGGCGAGGACCACGGCAGGCTGGCGGACGAGACGCTGGCCTGGCTGTCCGCCCTGCTCGCCGGCACCCCGCCCACGCGCCCGGTCCTGATCGCCTTCCACCACCCACCGGTCCCGCTGCACACGCCGTACGTGGACGGCATCCGCCAGTTCGACGAGGACCGCCTGGCCGACCTGACGGCACGGCACCCGAACGTCGCGGCGTTTCTGGCGGGCCACGCCCACACGCCCGCGGCGACGACGTTCGCGGGCCGCCCCCTGCTGGTGGCCCCCGGCGTCGTCTCCACGCTCCGCCTCCCCTGGGAACCCCAGGCGTCCCCGTCCCACCACGTCCACCGCGACCTGCCCCCGGCCGTCGCCTTCCACGTCCTGGACAGCACGGGCCGCCTGACCACGCACTTCCGCCCGGTCCCGGTCCCGGCCGCCTGAGCGCTCCGGCTACCGGGAGGCCGCGTCCGTGGCCCGGATCGCGGATATGTCGAACTGCAACCGAACCTTCTCGCTGACCATCGTGCCGCCCGCCGCGAGGCGCTGGTTGTAGACGAGCCCCCACTCGGTGCGGTCGATGGTGGTGGTGCCGTCGAAGCCGACGCGCTCGAAACCGAAGGGGTCCACGACCGAGCCCAGATAGTCGAGTTGCAGCTCCACGGGCCGAGTGACGTCGCGGATGGTCAGATCCCCCGCCATCCGGAAACTCTCCCCGCCCTCGTGCACGGTGGCGGTACTGCGAAAGGTCATCTCCGGATAGCGGCGCGCGTCGAAGAAGTCGGTACCGACGAGATGCGCGTCGCGCTGCTCGACGCCGGTGTCGACGCTGCCGATCCGGATGACGAGCTCGGCCCGCGACTCCGAGGGCCGGTCACCGTCGAAGTACAGCGTGCTGTCGTAATCGGTGAACGCACCCCGGACGGTCGTGACCATGGCGTGCCGCACGGAGAACCCGATGCGGCTGTGCGGACGGTCGATGGTCCACTGCCCGCCGAGCGCGCGCAGCGCCGGATCGAGCCCGGCATCACCGCCCCCGGCCTGCCGGTCGAGCGTCCCGAGCCCACCACCGGACGTCGGCCCGGCGCTGGCGTTCTGGCGACGGCTGAAGATGCCCATGGGGCCGTACCTGCTTTCGGACGTTCAGAGATGATCACTCCATGCCGTCAAGACGGTCGCAGACACCCCTCAGCGAGATGGGCGGCCTCGTCCGTCTTCCATGGCGCCGACGACAAAGATGCACAGGATCGACATGATGTGAATGCACGGTGAGCCGACCCGACGTGACACAAGGTCACGGTCCCGGCATGGCTCCCACTTACGTCCCTGCCGACGGTCTTGTCGTTCACGGCCTCCATCGCGCCGATGGCTTCGAGCGCGGCTTTTCAGGCACCGTGTGCACACGCTGGGTGTGATCTATGCAAGCAGCAGGCGCCCGTGATCGTCGAGCACGGCCCACACCTCGGGTACGTCTTCGAAGTCCTGGAGTCGTCGGAGGACGACCCGCGCGCGCTCTGCCGTGCGGTCGCTCGCAAGGTCGCCGGACACCTCGATGACGGCCCGCGCCTGCGTGGCTGCCGCTTCAGGTTCCCCACCGTCGGCGAGAGCTATCGCAAGCCAGCTCCGGTACAACGCCACCTCTCGCACGTGCGTCGCGTCGTACCGAGCGAGCACGGACGTGAGCAGGGGTACCGCCCGCAGCGGTCGGCGCAGCTCGGTGAGTGCGCGGGCGTCCATGGCCTCAAGCTCTTCCCGGGAGACCCAGTAGCTCCACAGGGGCGCCTCGCAGCCGTCGCCACCTGACAGGGCGTCATGTGCTTCCCCGAGGGCTCGCATCGCCTGTTGCGCCTCGCCTGCCTTGGCGTGAGCCCACGCGACGCGGTCGAAGAAGAGCGCTCGCGTCTTCGGGGGGGCGCCAGGGCCGGCCTCTTCCAGGGCTGCGCGAGCCAGGCCGAGCCCCTCGCGCTCGCGGCCCGTGTTGGCGTGCTGGTACGCGAGCGACCCGGCGACATGGCCGACCAGGGTGAGATCACCCGACTGACGCGCGGCCGTGATCCCGAGTTCGTACGCATGCTGGGCGTCTTCGTGGCGTCCGGCGTCGCTCAGGACCCACCCGGCGATCTGAGCGAGCTCGCCGATCTGGACGAGTAGGCGGCGCCCGGTGTCGTCGTCGTAAGAAGCTTCGCGGTGAAGCCGTACGGCGGACCGCAGTTCGCGCACCGCGGGCTCTGCTAGATCGCCCCCGGACAGAACATCGTCGGCGAGCCGCAGGCCGTGCACGCGGCCCGCGAGGCTCTGTACGTCCGTCATGCCGATGCGGCGCCCGGTGCGTGCTGCGAGAGGCGCTAAGGGGTCGCACGAGGGCAGGAGTTCCGCGAGCGTCGCTGCGGGTCCGGGAGGAGACGCCAGGGTGTCACCGCGGGCGTACGCGGCGGCGCCTTCGAGGTCTTCGAAGGGTGTGCCGAGGGCCTGAGCGAGGAACGGTAGCCACGCCTCGGGCAGGCGCTCGCCGCGCTCCCATCGGGAGACCTCGTTGCGGGTGACCGACTGGACGCCGGAGAGGGCGCAGAGGTCTGCCGCGAGCTGCCGCTGCGATCGGCCGGTGCGCCGTCTCAGCCGTGCGAGGTACGCGCCGAACCACCGCTTCCGCTCGCTGCTCATGCTGGCCCCCTCTCGCTCACATTCTGGCCCCCTCCTGGCCCCTCGTCAGGCTCCTTTGCAGGGTCGGCACCGGGAGTTCGATGGAACGAAGACCCCGGCGACCGCGCGGAACGGCCCGGGGAATGGCCGACTGGTAAGGAGCCGACGCCGTGAACGATAACCACACGGCAGCCCCGGACGGAACGGCGCCCGAGAGCACGGGGAAACCCGCCATCGGGTACCTGGTCGTCGACACCGCACGGCAGCTCCTGGGGCGGGTCATGGGGAACGAAGGGCTGTACGTCCAGCTGCGGCCCCCCGGCGGGCGGACGCGAGTGGGATGTCAACCCGGAGTTCGTGCGGCCCGCCCGGGAGGACGAAATCCTACGCGCCGGTGTGGCGGAGGTCAGCCCGGCGACCGAGAGGAGGACGCCATGATCACGGACGCGCACGTGCCGCCGGACCCCCAGACGCTGAGTAATCTCCAGCTGACGGAACAGGCGTGCGCGTTGTGCGGCGCCCGCCTGTTCCGGGACCGCCTGCTGGGCCAGGTCACCTATCGCGACAGGCTGGGCAGGAAGCAGTCCGCGGAGCTGTGGGCGTGTGCGCCTGCGTGCTCGTCATGAGAAGGGACTGCCGCGAGTGCGGCGAGGACACCGACGAGCCGACGGCCTTCGGCCTGGAACAGGCAGGGGCCGCGGGTGGCCGCGTCGTGTACATGCGCCCGGTCTGCCGCTTCGTCCTCGGGATCGTGCCACTGTCGGAACACCCCGCGGGCAGTGATGGACGCGTCCGGTACGTGGAGGATGCACCCGCCTAGTGCTCTGACCGCATGCGTTCACCGGTTTGGGTGTCTCCGGCCCTGCACCCGCTCAGGAGGCGGTTGTTGTTGCCCAGGTTCGGAACAGGGTGAGGGCCTCGGTGAGGTTTCCGGGACCGCACGCGGCGTGGAAGGTCTCCAGGTGCGGACCCAGTCCTGCGTGCCGCGGTTGACCTCCTGGAGGCTGTAGTCGCGTCCTTCCAGGTCCGTCTGCTCCAAATCGATCTCGATGGTCCAGCCGGGATTGTCGAGCGTGGCAATCTTCACGCCCCACTCGTGCTCCCAGTCGCCGTCGCACTGCTGCGCGTACCAGTTCTGCAGCCAGTTGAGAACGGGCTCCGAATCGCTCATGGCAGGAGATGCTGGGCGAGTCGCGCGCCGGGTTCGGGCGTGACTGGTCCGTCCTGCAGGGGCGAAGCGATGGCGGAACCGGTGCGAGTACGCAGACTGACCGACCAGGAGGGACAACGTCTGCAGCAGATCGTGCGCCGGGGCAGCCGCCCGGTCAAACCAGGGCCGGCCCTTCACCTGCTGGTCGATCCGCAGACTCGCCGCCTACCTGACACTGCGGCACTACTACGCGTCGGTGCTGTTGTACGCCGGGCGGGGGCGTCAAGGCTCTCGATTGCTTTGATCATCAAGGGTTGCAAGCCCTCATGCTCGCCGACTCCTCGTCAGGGGCGATCGGAAGATTCGAGAAAGGCGATCAAGGAACCTAGGACGTCCACATAGAAGCCGACGGCCCAGAGGCGGCCCAGGCGAGCAGAAACCCGCTCTGACCTGCGGCGTTCTTAGATGTCGAAGTACAGCTAGACGAACGCTCTGACCTGGTTAGCTACCTCCCGGTCGGACGCGCCGGTGCACAACGGGTGCACGTGATGGAGTCAGGCGGAGTCGCTGCGCCCCCTGCGGTTTCGGAGTGGCGGTTGGTGAGGCTTCCTGGTGGTGCGCAGCTTCCGTGCGTCTGCCCGGGTGGTGCGGCGGCGGTGCTCCAGGATGACAATCCACCATTCCAGTCGATCACTGGACTTATCTGGAATGAGTAGCCGAAGGGCCCGGAGGCAGAAGTAGATGAGGCTCGTGAACGCGACGACCAGGCAGGCTGCCCACCAGGGCAGGCCGGTGTCCACGGCTTCAAGGATCTCGATCACGGCGTGAGTGCTTCCTGTCGGCGGCGCAGAGAGATCGGTGGCATGCGGTCGATCAGGCGCGTCGCGAGAGAAGGCGGAGCGAAGCGTTTCCGAGCGTGATGGTGAGATGGTCGGGAGTCGACACGGTCTTGCTTCCGGGAATGCCGATGACAGGGTCTGTCATCGACGCCGCCAGGTCGTCCGGATAGGGGTATGAGTCCCATTCCAGTTCCCAGCTGTCACCGGCCCCATGGAGCTTCCGGTTTTCGCCGAAACTTCGATCCCTGTCGATCCATCCTCGGCGCCGCAGGGGGTCGTAGAACCAGTTGCCGATTGCCCACCTGCGGTGAGGGTCCCGTGCTGAGATGCGGCAGAAGACGCCAGCCAGCAGACACTGTGCATGCGCCGTCATCAGAGGAACGCTGGCCAGCTGCTCGCGTTCGTAGGGAGCGAGCGGAGCGTCCAGGGAGAGGAAGTCGACGTAGGATTCGCTTCGGGCGCCGGCAGGCTTCCCCGACTGGTTATTCGTGACCACGAACTGCGCGTCCGTGGGCAGGTGCCGCATGACGTAGGTGCCGTATCCGCGATGCTCCTCAACTCGCAGCCCCGGCAAACCATCTGTCCTGTCAGGTTCTGGGAGCAGGTAGTCGACCACGTTGTGCGGAACGTCAGTGATGAGTACCAAGCGGTTGAATCGTGGGGACGCCGTGATGGTGTATGCGGAGAGGGCAGACATGTGCCATCCCGCGGGAGTGCTGTAGTCGTACCCGCGGTTCAGCAAACCGAGCGCGAGCAGCGCACGTAGCTCTCTTTGTCCTGGGACACAGACGTCCAGTCCCATGGAGTGGTCGCGGGCGATGCCTGCTTTGGCTGCAGCGAACTTCTCGCCGGTGTACAGCGAACGAGTGCGGGCCGCCAAGTTTCGTTGGCTTTCGGGCATGCTTCACCTCACCGCTGCCCGGTCAGCGCATCAGGGGCCACATACCTAGTGAAACCGTAGGCCGTCTATCGCGTCGCGGAGTAGGTGCTCCACACCCTGCTCAGCTTCCGTGAGTACCGGGCTCACATACTTCTGCTGGCGACCGGGCCTCCGCGGACCGGTATTTGGGCGGAGCGTACACGACATCTATCCAGCTGCGCGTTGAGTTGCAGAAAAGCCTTGGCTTGAACGCTTGGCTCGAATGGGTCTGGTGCACAACAGCACACCATGCACCAGCTGGGGGCTGCAGGCTGGAGGGCCTCATCCGGCAGCGGGCCGCCTGTCAGGAGATCGACGCAGAAGTGGGTGCTGCCTGTTGAGTCGCGCTCCAGCCCGCAGCTGCTGGCCAGGGGGCATCACAGTCCATGCTCTGCACGCAACGGGGCAGGGTTGTGATCCGAGCGATTGGACTCAGGACGCGCTTGTGCGGATGCCGTGCCGTCGACGCGTTACCCGCCGTATGTCAATGCTGTGAGAGTGCTTGCCCGCGACGGCGAGGCAGACCCCCACGACAGCTTCCTCATTCCACGGAAGGTGTCAGAGGTCGCTCGTAAGCTCTGGAACATGGGGAGCACTGGAATCACTGAAGCCGATGTCGACAAGGCGATGGCCGTCGTCGAGAGCAGTAGACAGTCACTTCGGCGGGATGATCCCGCCGTCCAAGCACTCGCCGCAGCAGTATCCGTGCGGCGTCGCTTACAGGAAGTGGGGGCGGTCACGGACGACGAACTACTGGGGGCGCATGACCACCTGCACGCAAGGATGCCGTACCGGCACGGCGGCTACCTGGAGATACTGGCCGAAGCGCTACTGGCCCGCGGGATAGTACCCTCGCCCGGCGACTACGACGGCGACTGGTGGCTGTGGTGGCCCAAGAAGGGTTATGGGCCGTGTCGTGACTGCCGACAGCCTCGCTCATTGACGCGCTACTCCGCCAAGTGGGGCAAGCCATACAGATACTTGTGCGCACGCTGCCGCAAGCAGGAATTGGCAGACGATACTGCCTTTCTCAACAGCGTCACCGGTGTCACCCCAGAGGAAGGCGAGTCCGCCGAATCGCTCTTCGCAAGGCGTACGGCAGCTCTCATAAGCCAGTTGGGCAGCCAGGCGGAAGCAGCACCTGAGAAGCAAGCGGTTCGCCCGAGTACTGAACAGTGGAGCGAGTACGTAGACCGGCTCATCGAAGTGCTCAGCTCGCTCGACTGGGCTGGCTGGGAGGTCCCGGACGAATACGATTCGGACTGGGACGCCGAAACCGGCCCGATGCTCTTCGGCACGCTGTGGCGTACCGGCGCCGGGCTAGACGTCGAGTACTACCCACATGAAGGCCGGCTCCGGCTTCTTCCCTACGAAGACGTATGCGGCGACTTCCCGGAGTCTTTTGCCGCACTCGATGAAGAGGTCGAAATCGCGATCTCCCGCGAAGGCGACGAGGCCGTTACGGCACTCCAACATCGAGCCGGCGCGCTGGGATTACTCGATGCAACCCGCGTCCGTGTGGTGGAAGGGGCTGATCCGGAGACCGCGGAGGCGTTCGAAGCTGAGTCGCTCCGGTCTCTCTTCAGCCCGGCAGCTTCGTACCGGAAGATCCCCGTTGCCGACATTGTCAAGGAAGCTCTACAGCACCCCGATCTCAGCACCTATCTGCGCTGGGTTGTCGGTATGGCAGGCTGCGACGTGCTCCCGGATCCGGTCCCCGATGCGGCGGCTTTGGGTATCGCGGCCTGGTGCTGGCGCAATGAAACTGCTGTGGAGAATCACCATCTTCCCTCGGACGTAATGATGGCTCGAGTGAACATCGCGGTGACTCGCGCGGTGCTGCCTCACGTCTGTCGGTACGAAGGAATCGACTGGGAGGGGGTCGAGCAGTCACTGACTGATACTGACTGGGAACTGCCAAACGGCCGTACTGTTTCCTCCCTGTTCGGCGACGGATGGCCTGAGGTGCAGTCGACGGTGCGTGAGCAGATCCGGAAGTGGCAACGACTCGACAGCGAGCTTCTTGGCCCGGATACCACTTTGAGGCTGATGACGATCGGGGGCTCGACAAGCTACACGCGTCATTGGTGGGGACAAGGGCGGTGGCGCGCGATCTGCGAAGAGATTGTCCGAGATGCTGTCCAAGCTGGGTTCACGCTGCCACAGCCGTACGACTGCCGCGGCCCTGGTGCCTTGATCGACGGCCTGGAAGATCCTGACATGCAGTCCGACGCAGTGCTGAACTGGCTTATCGACATGCCCGAAGCCTCCGTTTCAGGGCCTCACGGATTGCGCCACCATCCAGCTACCCAACCGCTCGTGCGTGAATACGATCCGTGGTGGGCAACGCCGGACGGAAACTGACTCCGCGATCATCGGCAGATCAGCGCCCCTAAGTAAAACGGGTGTCTACCTCCAGCAGGACCTGCTGGAGGTAGACACCCGGGGAGCCTTCGGCCGACAACCTGCCGAGTTCGAGCTCTACTTTGTAGAGGTCGAAGTAGAGCTCGAAGGGTGTTGTGACCTGTGCAGATGCGGTGTAGTGGGCGGGGGTGGTGCACATTCGGTGCACATGCCCGTTCCGCGGGCAGTGACCTAAGTGAGGCGACGAGCTAGAGCGACGGTTGCCAGGGGGGATGTCTCCATCGTCAGGGGCGAGCTTGCCTGTCGAGCAGAGATGAGGCGCTACGTCGCGGAAATTGATGTTCTGTCGGGTCGTGTCTTCCATCCGCCGCGCCGAGCTACTTCGGCGATCGACTCCAACGGCTTGCCCTTCGTGGACATCCCAGATCTGCGGGTCGGCTATATGGAGCCTGGAGCGGTGGCATGGGAGGTGCCTGATCCAGTCGACCGTCAGATGGCGACTGTCCTGCAGGTCTTGCCTTTGGACTGCCCTGAACCGAAGGATGCACCTAAGGCTGAGGCGCTCTGGATTGCCGGCCAGCTCGTCGCAAGCGCATCGCGGACCGGGCGCTTGTCGCGGGATTACGTGCTCCAGTGGTTGGCCGAGTCCGCGGACAACGAGCAACGGCAGGAAATATTTCGCCGAATCATGGATCCTGCTGTTCGATTCTATGTCCCGGTCCTCGGAACCTCCTGTCAGGGATGGTGATTTCAGATCGCTCGCCGTCTCATTTGGGTGACAAGCGGCACGCAGGATGAAGGACGGCTTCTTGAGTTGCTATTGGACAAGTCGCCACCAGCCGACGAGCGGTGTCCTGTTCCTCGACAATCCGATCGGCCGGGCCAACGCGGACTATCTGCACGCCCTTCAATGCAAGGTCGCCGAGGCATTGGGCGTGCAACTCATCTACACCACAGGGCTGTCCTACGACGGCACGCTGAAACGCTTCCCACTTGTTCTGAGGTTGCGCAACGACGCCGATCTCCGGGCGGGACGCAAGTATCTGACCGTGACCGACCGGATTCAGGAGACGCTCGATGCGTTGCCTGAGTCGGACGGCACGGGCAACGTGACCACCACCAGGATCTTCAAGCGAGTGACGGAGGATGGGCGCACCCGTGAAGCACAGGCAGAGTGAGTTCATCCGGTACCTGAGAACCGGTGCCACCGAGGCGGGTTGGAAAGGCGAACGCAGGACTCGCGTCGTGCTTGACGACATCTGGACTGCATTCCGAAGGGTGAACAACCGCAATCCGGACGGCGAGTTCGAACCCCTGCTTATGGCGAGGCTGTTGGATGAACTTGAAGAGCAGGGCCTGATCGAACAGATGAAACAACGCACTCGGGACAAAGTGTCCCTGCCGCTCAGGATCTGGCTGTGCGCCACCGCACCCCCGCGACCCCCGCACCGCCCATGCCGCACTGGCACCCCGATCTCTACCAGCTCGCCAGGGAGTGGCCGACGGCCACCCTGAAGCAGCGCTCCGCGTACGTGGCCGTCAACCAATGCTCTGGTCCGGTGGATGCCTGCGGCGCACCGGGCGAAGTCGATCGGCCTCCTCGTCGTCGGTCAGCGCCTGGCACAGGAGTGGGTCGGCTACCGATACCTGACCCGCAACACCGCTTGGCACGCCGACCTAGTTTGAGGAGCTGGGGAACTGGTCGTAACACAAGAGGAAGCGCCGGCGCGAGAGCAGAAGGCGGAGGCGACGCAGCGTCGCATCGAGGAGATACAGAGGCGGCTCAAGTCAGGTCCTGACCGAGTGTGCTGGTTCGGCATTGCGTGGGCGATGCGTGAGCGGACGTAGCCCCACACCTCGCTACACCATGGACCGAGCCGTCCCACAGTGCCTTCCTGAGTTGGGGTTTCCGGACAGCGGATCAGACCCCGCGATCATCCAGTCCAAGATCGCGGGGTCTTTAATCCAGTGGTGACTGCGTCGCGGTACCTCACAAGACAGCGAGGGTTGCGTCCTCCAGATCTGGAGGACGCAACCCTCGCTGCTAACTCTGACGTCGAGTCAGGAGGCTGGCCGACCGGTGCACACCCAGTGCACAGCAGTCTGGAAAACGAGTGGTAGCGCTGAGAAACGCTGAGCAGCGTTTCCGCAGGTCACCTCACGATTCCCGGCCTCCGGTCGAGGTCACCCGACCCCGCGGCTTAGATGTCGAAGTAAAGCTCGAACTCGTGCGGGTGCGGACGCAGTTGGATCGGGGCGATCTCGTTCGTGCGCTTGTAGTCGATCCACGTCTCGATCAGGTCGGACGTGAAGACGCCGCCCGCCTGCAGGTACTCGTTGTCCGCCTCGAGGGCGTCGAGGACCGCGGGGAGGGAGGTCGGGACCTGGGCGACGCCCGCGTGCTCCTCGGGGGCCAGCTCGTAGAGGTCCTTGTCGATCGGCTCCGGGGGCTCGATCTTGTTCTTGACGCCGTCCAGGCCGGCCATCAAAAGCGCCGAGAACGCCAGGTACGGGTTCGAGGACGGGTCCGGCGCGCGGAACTCGACGCGCTTGGCCTTCGGGTTCGAGCCCGTGATCGGGATGCGCATGGCGGCCGAGCGGTTGCGCTGGGAGTAGACCATGTTGACCGGGGCCTCGAAGCCGGGGACCAGGCGGTGGTACGAGTTGACCGTCGGGTTGGTGAAGGCGAGCAGCGACGGGGCGTGCTTGAGGATGCCGCCGATGTAGTAGCGGGCGACGTCCGAGAGGCCCGCGTAGCCCTGCTCGTCGTAGAAGAGCGGGTTGCCGCCGGACCACAGCGACTGGTGGACGTGCATGCCCGAGCCGTTGTCGCCGAAGATCGGCTTCGGCATGAAGGTCGCGGTCTTCTCGTTGCGCCACGCGACGTTCTTCACGATGTACTTGAAGAGCATCAGGTCGTCGGCCGCGGCGAGCAGCGTGTTGAACTTGTAGTTGATCTCGGCCTGGCCGGCCGTGCCCACCTCGTGGTGCTGACGCTCGACCTGCAGGCCGTTCTTGTCCAGTTCGAGGGAGATCTCGGCGCGGAGGTCCGCGAAGTGGTCCACCGGCGGGGCCGGGAAGTAGCCGCCTTTGTAGCGGACCTTGTAGCCGCGGTTGTTCTCGACCGCACCGGTGTTCCAGGCGCCGGCCTCGGAGTCGATGTGGTAGAAGCTCTCGTTCGCCGACGTCTGGAAGCGGACGTTGTCGAAGACGTAGAACTCCGCCTCGGGACCGAAGTACGCGGTGTCCGCGATGCCGGTGGACGCGAGGTAGGCCTCGGCCTTCTTCGCGATGTTGCGCGGGTCACGGCTGTACTGCTCGCCCGTGATCGGGTCGTGGATGAAGAAGTTGATGTTGACAGTCTTGTCGCGGCGGAACGGGTCGACCCGGGCCGTCGACAGGTCCGCGCGCAGCGCCATGTCGGACTCGTGGATGGCCTGGAAACCGCGGATCGACGAACCGTCGAAGGCCAGCTCCTCGTCCGGGTCGAACGCCGCCGCCGGAATCGTGAAGTGCTGCATGACACCGGGCAGGTCGCAGAAGCGGACGTCGATGAACTTGACGTCCTCGTCCGCGATGTACTTCTTCGCGTCGTCGGCGTTCTGGAACAACATCCAACTCCTCCTACTCCCGCCCGGGGCTGGACGGGGTTGCAGCTCGTGGTGCGGCCAGTGCGGTGGCACACGCTGGGACCCGACCATAGGGACGGGGCATTTCTCAAGCGTGACCCATTTGTTTCACCGAAGTTAACCGACGCGGCCGCGCGACGGGGCTCACCGTGGTGGTCCTGAGCTCCGTTCCGGGCCGTCCGGCACCCCCGGCCGCCCCTGCGGGAGAAGGGGCGCAGTACCTTTGACGGGTGGACAAGAGGCAAGCAATCGGATCGTGGCTGTCCGGCCCGCGCGCGGCCGCAGAGGACGCCGGCGTCGACTTCGGGTACCGGGGCCAGCAGCTCGGCCTGCCCGAGGAAGGGCCGGGAGCGATCGCCCGCCCCGGCCGCCGCATCGGCGCCCTCGCCGTCGACTGGGCCCTGTGCATGCTCATCGCATACGGCCTGTTCGCCGGCGGTGACCAGCAGGCGATGGGCAACTGGGCCCTCGGGATCTTCTTCGTCGTGAGCGTGCTGACCGTCGGCACGGTCGGCTGCACCCCGGGCAAGGCCCTCTTCCGCCTGCGCGTCATAGCGGAGGGCGGCGGCCGGCTCGGCGCGGGCTGGGTCCTGGTCCGCAGCATCCTGCTGTGCCTCGTCATCCCGGCCCTGATCTGGGACCGCGACGGCCGCGGCCTGCACGACCGCCTCTCCCGCGCGATTCAGGTACGGATCTAGTCAGCGCGGCTCGGGTACGGATCGAGTCGGCGCGGCTCAGCTACGGGTCCAGACGGCGCCCATCCCTCCCGGCTTTGGTCGGGAGGGTCTTTTCATGCCCGGGCGGGGGCGCGGGGCGGGAGGGTGGTCAGTGGCGGCCCGGGGCAGGCAGATCGGGCAGGGTCAGACCCTCGTGCACGACGGCCTGGGCGAGGTCGGTCAGGCTGATGTCGTGGGTGTGGGCATGAGCGCGCAGCAGCGCCAGCGCCTGGTCGGCGGTGACGGAGTGCCGATAGCTGATCCTGCCGATGGCCTGGTGGATCACCGCGTCGGACGGCGGGAACCAGGCGTCGGCGGTGTCGTCCCCGGCAGGGGCCAGCGCGGTCAGCAGGAGCAGGTCGGCGGCGTGGGCATGGATGTGGGCGGTGTCCCGCTGCACGTCGGAGAGCGGGCCGGGCCGGTCGCGGTAAACGGTCAGGACGAGCCCGGCCCGGCTGGTGCTGGGGGGCCCGTGCAGGACCGGGAAGGCGAAGACGGACCGGATGCCGCAGGCGAGGGCACGCTCGGCGTAGACGGGCCACTCGCGGATGGTGTCGGTGTGATGGAGGTCGGCGGCGAGGACGGGCATGTGCTGACCCAGGGCCTGGACGCAGGGGCCTTCCCCGAGGCTGACCTGGAGGTACTCGCCCGGGGTGGCCAGCGGTCCGGCGGTGGCCAGGGACACCCGCTGGGCCTGTGCGGCGTTCACGGCCAGCGTCAGCCCGGCGGAGCAGGACCGGTCGAGTGCGGTGCGGCACGCCGCGACGAGGCTGCGGGCCGGGGCCGGTTCGTACAGGTGGCGAGCTGCGAGGACGACGGCTTCGGCCGGGGAAACCGTCACGGCTGGCTCGCTGCGGACGGGGGGCTCCATGCCCTGTATGAACGCATAAGGTGACCCGATCTGTGGGCGTTCACCGATGCCGCCCGGGCGGGTCTGGGCCAGGTGTCGGCAGGACAACCCGAAGCAGCGTGCCTCCGAGCGGCCTGGCCCTTCGAGCTTACGCCCGTCGCGCGCCCCGGGAGCGGATGACTCGCTGAATTCCCTTGCTGCCGTCCGCGGCGGTGACAGTGGTGCTGTCGATGAGGGGCGCACTAGGCTGGGCACGCTGTGGGCCGGAACGGTACGGGAGGTGACGGGCATGGCATCCAAGGGTGACTTGGCTGCTGTGCTGGGGGACCTGCGCGCCTCGTCCGGTGGCAGGGAGTTGATCGGCGTTGACGCGGCGCGGTGTGCGCGGGTGCTCGGCGTCGACGGCGTCGCCGTCTCGGTGCCGATCACCGGCGACCTGGGAGAGATGGTGTGGTCGACCCCCGGGACGAGTGCCCGGCTGGAGGATCTGCAGTACACCCTCGGCCAGGGCCCGGGTCTGGAGGCGGCCGCGACGAGTGTGCCGGTGGCCGAGCCCGACCTGGCGCAGGTCGCGTGCGACCGGTGGCCTGTCCTGCTGCCGGAGACCATCGGACTGGGCGTGGGGGCGGTGTTCAGTTTTCCGCTGCTGCTCGGCGGTGCCTGCCTGGGCACGTTGACCCTGCAGCGTGCGGTGCCCGGCCCGCTGACGGAGACGCAGTGGACCAATGCGTGGCTGGTGGCGGGGGTGCTGACCGCCGTACTGGCGGACGGCGCGCAGCAGTGGGCCGCTTCCGATGCCAAGGGGGACTCGGTGTTGTACCGGGCGAGGGTGCACCAGGCCGCCGGGATGATCAGTGTGCAGGCGAAGACCACTCTGGCCCAGGCGCTGGTGCGGCTGCGCGCCTACGCCTTCGCCTGCGGCCGGCCGTTGGTGGAGGTCGCCGAGGACGTGGTGGCCCGGCGGGTGCACTTCCGCAAGGATCAAGACGGGCCGGGCGTGTCCGACCGGTGAAGGGATGAAAGAGTCATGACTCGTGAGGAACGCCTGCTGGCGGCCGTCCTCGATGCCGTCGACACGCTGGTCGACGACTTCGATTTGATCGATCTCCTGCACACGCTGTGCGCCCGCTGCGCCGATCTGCTCGACGTGTCGGCGGTGGGCGTCATGCTCGCCGACCCGGGCGGCCGGCTGCAGCTGATCGCCGCCTCGGACGAGCACGCCCGGCTGCTGGAACTCTTCGCGCTCCAGTACGAGGAGGGGCCCTGCGTGGAGTGTCACCGCGACGGCGTCGCCCGGCTCAACGTCGACCTCGGCTCGCCCGCACAGACCGACAGCTTCCCGCGGTTCACCGAGCAGGCCCACCAGGCTGGTTTCGCCGTGACCCATGCGCTGCCGATGCGCCTGCGCGAGCGGTCCGTCGGCGCGATGAACCTCTTCCACACGCGTCGGCAAGACCTGTCCAGCGCCGACGCGCGCGTGGCCCAGGCGCTGGCGGACGTGGCGACCATCGCGATCCTGCAGCACCGCACCATCGCCCACGGCAACCAGGAAAGGTCCCAGCTGCAGGCCGCCCTGTCCAGCCGCATCGTCATCGAACAGGCCAAGGGCATCCTCACGGAACGCTGGAACACCAGTCTCGATGCCGCATTCGACGCGCTGCGCCGGCACGCCCGCAGGAACCATCTGCGGCTCTCCGAAGTGAGCCGCCAGGTGGTCACCGGAGAGATCGACACCAGCGAGATTCCACCGCCCTGACCGGCAAGTCACCGGGCCGCACCAGCCCTGGTGCGGCAGCCACATCCCCGACCCGTTGGGATGCCCCATGCATGACGACGACCACAGTGCCGCCTGGCGCCGCATCACCACCACCGCCAACGGCGATGTCACCCTGAGCGCGGCCTGCCAGGCGGCCGCCGCGGACGTCCACGCCGACTGCCTGGGCATCACCCTGGTCGTCGCGGATGACCTGCGCATGCTGGGTTACGCCAGCGACGACCGCGCCAAACGCATGGAGGACGCCCAGCTCATCTCCGGAGAAGGCCCCTGCACCGACGCCTACGCCAAGGGTGCAGCCGTCGAAGAAGCCGATCTGCACCACGCCTTCGAACGGTGGCCCGTGTTCACCCAGGCCGCGGCCGACCAGCACATGCGCAGCGTCACCGCGTTCCCCCTGGCCGTCGGCGCGCTGCGGTTCGGCGCCGTCGACTTCTACCGCACCGCACCCGGCGCCCTCACCCCCCGGCACCGAGCCCGCGCCCACGTCTACGCCCGCATCCTGGCCCTGCTCACCCTCGACGAGCACCCCCACCTGCTGACCGCCGAAGTCCGCCACGCCCGGCCCGGCCCGCAGGGCTACCCGGCCAGCGTCCACGTGGCCGCCGGCATCCTCGCCGAGAAGGACAGCCTCAGCACCGACGACGCCCTGGCCCGCCTGCGGGCCCACGCCTTCCGCCACAATCAGCCCCTGCTGCAGACCGCCGACCACGTCCTGACGAACCACACCCTCGACTGAGAGCCTGTCTTTGAACCCCCGCCTGCGCCCCGACGCCCGGCACGCACTCCCCCAAGCTCTCGGCTGCGCTCGAGCAGGGGGGACCCCCATGGCGCACGGAGTCCAAGGACAGGTGGCTCCGCCACATGACCTCGGACTCCGCACACCGATCGCACGCACCGACCGCCGCTGCGCCCGCGCTCCGCGCGGACGACGGGGGTTCAAAGACAGGCTCTGACAGACATGTGAGCGGTGGGCGGTGCTGACGGCCCGTATCGGCTCACGTCGGCGTGGCTTTGACCGACGCGCGGTGAACGACTCAGGAGCAGGAGCGAAGAGCTTCGTCCCAGGCGCCAGGACTGCGGTAGTGGTTCTTGTGCCCCGCGGCGAGCACGTGGCGCAGTTCGGCGAGGTGCTGGGTGTCTGCCGGGAGGTCCAGCCGACCGAGGAGGCTCAGTGCGGCAGCTGGCTCCAGGTCTCCGTAGACGTCATGGAAACTCGCCAAAAGGCCGCGGAAGACGGCCGGGTGCAGAGGAGGAAGCCGCAGGGCGGTGCGGTACGTCAGCTCCTTCACCGTCCAGCGCACCGGTCCCGAACACTCCAGAACCCGACGGGCCCGGCGCAGCGAGGCCTCCGACGGGTCGGCCACCACCCGGTCGACATCGTTCCCGAGAACCTCGGCGAAGGCCGTCGCGGACGTGGTGCTGTCCTCGAACCAGTCCACCCACAGCGAGTAGGTGACGGTTTCGGCATCCCGGTCCGCCTCGAGGCGTTGGCGGTAGCCGTCCCACAGCACGTCGGCCGGCAGGGGGCCGTCCGGGTCCTCGTTCGCGAACCGGATCTCGCACGTGACCCAGTACTCGTCGAGGAGGTCCAGCAGCCCGAAGGCCAACCGCACCTGGTCGGCTGCATCCAGGTCTTCGGTGAACACATCACCGGCCCAGGAGTGCGCCACCTGGCCGGCGGTCAGCGACGTGTACGGCTTCTCCTCGCTCACCCACCCGTCGCGCACCTGGACGACGCCCTGATCAGCCAGCCATCGCCGCGCCGCTTCCTCGGCTTGCATCTCCACTCGGCAAGTATGGCAAGCCTCGCAAGATCCGAACGAAAGGGCTGCCTGCCCCATCGCGGGCGTCCCACTGACGCGTCCTCACCTCTCCCGCTCATGCATCAGACGGGAGAGGTGAGGCCGGAACTCGTCAACGCGAGGACTTGGGCGGGCGAGCGCCCTTCACGCCCTTCGGCATGGGCCCCTTCGGCAGCGGCATGTTGGACATGAGGTCGCCCATCGCCCGCAACCGGTCGTTCGTCGCGGTGACCTGCGGGCCCGTGAGGACGCGCGGGAGCTTCAGGAGCGTCGTGCGCAGCTTCTTCAGGGAGACCGTGTCGTCGGTGGTGCCGACGATGACGTCGTGCACCGGGACGTCCGCCACGATGCGCGCCATCTTCCGCTTCTCGGCGGCCAGCAGGCCCTTCACGCGGTTCGGGTTGCCCTCGGCGACCAGCACGATGCCTGCCTTGCCGACGGTGCGGTGCACCACGTCCTGGCTGCGGTTCATCGCGACCGCGGGGGTCGTCGTCCAGCCGCGGCCGACCTTGTCGAGCACCGCGGCCGCCGCACCGGGCTGGCCTTCCATCTGCCCGAAGGCGGCGCGCTCGGCCCTGCGTCCAAAGACGATCGCCATCGCGAGGAAGGCGAGCAGGAAACCGAGAATGCCCAGGTAGATCGGGTGGCCGATCAAGAAGCCGATCGCGAGGAAGACACCAAAGGTGACGATTCCCACAGCCGCGATGATCAGGCCGATTTTGGAGTCGGCCCGCCGGGTCATCTTGTAGGTCAGAGCGATCTGCTTGAGTCGCCCTGGCTCCGCGGCCGCATCCGCCGCGGTGGATTCCTTCCTCGCCATGCCGTGAAGTCTACGTGGCTCCGCGGGCGGCTACGACGTGCGGGTGGTCACGGCCTCTTCGAGCACGCGCAGGGCGTCGACCCGGTCCTTGGCGCGGCGCCGGTCTTCCAGTACGGAAGTCCAGGCGTTGCGCCGCGCGGTGCGCTGGCCGCCGCTCATCAGCAGCGACTCGACGGCGCGCAGGGCTTCGGAGACGGACGGGATCGCGGTGGCGCGAACGGGCGCGGCCTGCATGATGGGGCCCTCCTGGGGAGCGGCTCGGGTGGGGGGAGCGGCTATGGGTAAGGCTGTACGTGCGGTAGTACCAGAGTCACTGACTGGTGTTACCAGGGCGTGTCCGGGCGGTCAAACACCGATGAAACCCTGACGCCGGGCCCCAAAACGCTGACGCGGCCCGTACACCCCCGTCACCTGCGGGATCGTGCGGACCGCGTCGTTGCGGGTTCTACTAGTGGGTAGTCACTTGTGCGCGGATTCACACGGTGCGTGCGCGACCGGCATGTGCCCCCGTCACCGGCGAGGCGCCGGATGACGTCGGCGTCAGAGCGCCTGCGAGGCCACGTACGCGCCCCGCTTCTCGATCGCCATCTGGTACAGGCGGCCCGCGCGGTACGAGGAGCGGACCAGCGGGCCCGACATGACGCCCGAGAAGCCGATCTGCTCGGCCTCCTCCTTCAGCTCCACGAACTCGGCGGGCTTGACCCAGCGCTCGACGGGGTGGTGGCGCGGCGTGGGGCGCAGGTACTGGGTGATCGTGATGAGTTCGGTGCCCGCCTCGTGCAGCTGGCGCAGTGCCTCGCTGACCTCTTCGCGGGTCTCGCCCATGCCCAGGATCAGGTTGGACTTGGTGACCAGGCCGGCCTCGCGGGCCCTGGTGATGACCTCCAGGGAGCGCTCGTACCGGAAGCCGGGGCGGATCCGCTTGAAGATGCGCGGGACCGTCTCGACGTTGTGCCCGAGGACCTCGGGGCGGGACGAGAAGACCTCGGCCAGCTGGTCGGGGTCGGCGTTGAAGTCCGGGATGAGCAGCTCGACCTTGGTGTAGCCCTCGGCGCGCTCCGCCGTCATCGCGTGGATCTGGCGGACGGTCTCCGCGTAGAGCCAGGCGCCGCCGTCCTCCAGGTCGTCGCGGGCGACGCCGGTGATCGTGGCGTAGTTCAGGTCCATCGTGACGACGGACTCGCCGACGCGGCGGGGCTCGTCGCGGTCGAGGGCCTGCGGCTTGCCGGTGTCGATCTGGCAGAAGTCACAGCGCCGCGTGCACTGGTCGCCGCCGATGAGGAACGTGGCCTCGCGGTCTTCCCAGCACTCGTAGATGTTCGGACAGCCCGCCTCCTGGCAGACCGTGTGCAGCCCCTCGCTCTTCACGAGTTTCTGCAGGGCGTTGTACTCGGGGCCCATCTTCGCCCGGGTCTTGATCCACTCGGGCTTGCGCTCGATGGGGGTCTGGGCGTTCCGGACCTCCAGGCGCAGCATCTTGCGTCCGTCGGGTGCGACTGCGGACACATCGGCTCCCTGTAGCTTCGATTCTTCGGCGCACACCAGGGTACGCCCGTGATGTCGTTGGGCTTACTTCCGGCCAACCTCTGGCCAACGGGGTCCATTCCCCGGGCCGGGGGGCTCCGTCAAGCGGAGGCCGGCTCCGTCGTCCGCTCCCCGCTCGCCACCGGCTTCTCGACGAGGCGCGGCTTGAGCTCCGCGTTCTCCAGCACGTCGCGCAGGTGCCGCTCGGCGACGGGCAGCACGTCGGCGATGGTGACCTCGCGGTCCAGCTCGTACGAGAGGGATGTCACGCCCGCGTCGCGGATGCCGCACGGGATGATCCGGTCGAACCAGGTGTTGTCCGGGTTCACGTTCAGCGCGAAGCCGTGCATCGTGACGCCCTTGGCGACGCGGATGCCGATCGCGGCGATCTTGCGGTCCTCGCGGCGCTGGCCCGCGTTGGACGGGGCGTACTCCGGGCCGTTGAACCGGGCGTCGAACTCGTCGTCCTGGAGGCGCGGGTCGAAGTCCAGGGAGAGCCCGCCGAGCGCGGGGCGCTGCTCCACCGGGTCGCCGAGGACCCAGACGCCGCTGCGTCCCTCGACGCGGCTGGTCTCCAGACCGAACTCCGCACACGTACGGATAAGAGCCTCTTCCAGACGGCGTACGTGTGCTACGACGTCCACCGGCCGGGGCAGCTTCTGGATGGGATAGCCCACCAGCTGGCCCGGGCCGTGCCAGGTGATCTTGCCGCCGCGGTCCACGTCGACGACGGGGGTGCCGTCCAGCGGACGCTCGCTCGCCTCGGTCCTGCGTCCCGCGGTGTAGACCGGAGCATGCTCCAGGAGAAGGCAGGTGTCCGGGGCCTCGTCGGCGAAACGGGCCGCGTGCACACGGCGCTGCTCGTCCCAGGCCTCCTGGTACTCCACGAAGTCCGGGCCGAAGCCCAGCCGGACGAACCGAAACTCACTCACGGCAGGTTCCTCCCTGAACGTTCACCGTGCACATATCGCGCCCCTGCCACTGTACGGGCCCCCTCCGGTGGCAACCTCGGCCCGGGTTCCTCACACGATCGGATGAATGCCGGAGGAAGGTGCGTCCGCAGGCCGTGATGGCCGCTACATTCACGCCGTTCACGAGGCCATAAGGGCTGCTCACAGCAGGTCCGGAAGGCAGGAGACCGCACAGCCGATGACGGAACGACCCCCGCAGCGCACCCCCAACCGCCAGCTAGCCGCGCTCATCGCGGAAGCCGGGTTCTCCAATGCGGGCCTCGCGCGCCGTGTCGACCAGCTGGGGCTCGAGCACGGTCTCGACCTGCGTTACGACAAGACATCAGTGACCCGGTGGCTGCGCGGGCAGCAGCCCAGAGGCACCACACCCGCGCTGATCGCCGAGGTCTTCACCAGACGGCTCGGGCGGCGCCTGTCCGCCCAGGACCTCGGTCTCGACGCGTGCGCCCCGGTGTACGCGGGGCTGGAGTTCGCGGCCAGCCCCGAGGAGGCCGTCGACATCGTCGGCGGGCTCTGGCGCAAGGACTCCGGGAGCCACGCCGAGCTGCGGAAGATCGCGTTCACCCCGGCCGGGCTCGTGGTGCCCAGCCGGGACTGGCTCATCGGCCGCCCCGACGAACGCGTGGGGCGCGGGGAGGTCGACCCGTCCCACCTCCGCGTCCCCGCTCAGGGTCGCCCCGCACTGCCCCGGCAGCGGCAGGGTCCCGAGCGCGGCCCGGGCCAGCGGGTCAGCAACGGCGACATCGCGGCGCTGCGCTCCGTGGGCGAGCTGTTCCGCGCGCTCGACCACGCCTACGGCGGCGGGCACGCCCGCCAGGCGCTGGTCCGCTACCTGGAGCACGAGGCCGAGCCGATGCTCCGCGGGGTCTACGGCGAGCAGGCCGGGCGGCGGCTCTTCGCGGCCGCCGCCGACCTGACCCGCCTCGCGGGCTGGACCTCGTACGACATCGCGGCGCACGGCCTGGCCCAGCGGTACTACGTCCAGGCGCTGCGCCTGTCCCAGGCGGCGGGCGACCGGGCGTACGGCTCGTACGTCCTGGTCACGATGAGCCGTCAGGCCGTCTACCTCGGGCATGGACGCGAGGCCGTGCAGCTCGCGCGGGTGGCCCAGCAGGGCGTCGGCTCCGCGGCGCCGCACGTCGTGCAGGCCCTGCTCTACTCGGCGGAGGCGCGCGGGCACGGAGTGCTCGGCGAGGTGCGGGCCTGCACGGCGTCCCTCGCGCGGGCCGAGCGGTCCCTGGAGGCGGCCCGGCCGGGTGACGAAGTGCCGCACTGGGCGCGGTTCTTCGACGAGGCGCAGCTGGCGGACGAGTTCGGGCACAGCTACCGCGATCTGCAGCAGTACCGGGCCGCGGCCCAGTACGCCGAGCGTTCGCTCCAGCTGCGCGCCCCAGCGTTCGCGCGCTCCCGCCTCTTCTGCCGGGTGGTCCTCGCGACCGCGCGGCTGGGTCTCGGCGAGCTGGAGCACGCCTGCCAGCTGGGCGCGGAAGCCGCGCAGGCGGCGGGGGAGATGCGGTCCGCGCGGGCCCACGAGTACGTGCGCGAATTCGAGCGGCGCCTCGAACCGTACCGGGACGCGGGGCCGGTCCGCGGCTACCGGGACAAGGTCGCGGCGCTGGGCTGACCCGGGGCACGTGCGGGGAGAAGCCCCCGCGTGGGGGGCGCGGGGGCTTCCGGGGGAGCGGGACGAGAGACCGGACGGGTCAGGCCGCCGTGGGCAGCGCCTCCTGCGCGCACGCGGGGGTGATGCCCAGGTCCGTGAGGGCGGCGTGCGCCACGCGCCGCCCCGAGTGCAGGGCGCCCTGGACGGTGCTGGTGTCCCGGTGGTCCCCGCAGACGTAGAGCCCGGAGAGCAGGCGGACCGGGCGCCGGACGTCGTGCGGGGGCGGCATCGCGGGCACGGCCTCGCGGGTGTGGTGGAGGGCGAGCAGTTCCCAGCGGTGCGTCGGGGTGCCGTAGAGCGCGGCGAGGTGGGTGCGTACGGCGCGCTCGTCCGGTGGCGGCCCGAGGACCGTCGAGGAGACCAGGACGCGGTCGGCGGGGGCGCGCGACGGGTCGACCTGGCTGATGACCGAGGTGTGGGCGACCGGGCCCGCGCGGTCCGCGTCCAGGAGCAGCGCGGCACCGTCGAGCGGCGGCTCGGGCGCGGTGTGGTGGAACACCGTCACCTCGTGGAACGGAGGCACGCGCAGGCCGGGCAGGAGCTCGGCGGCGGCGCGCGCGTCGGTGGCGAGGAGGACGGCGCGGCACGGGAACTCCCCGTGTTCGGCGGTTCCGACGGAGCTCGTGGAGACCGAGGTGACGCGGACGCCGGTGCGGACCGTGCCGGGCGGCAGGGTGGCGGCGAGGAGGTCGGGCAGGACGTCGGCGCCGCCCTCGGGCACGCAGAGGCGGCCGCGCGCGAAGGCGTGCAGGGCGAGGTCCGCGCACCGGCTCGACGTGGTCAGGCCGGGGTCGCAGAGCAGCGCGGAGAGCAGCGGGCGCAGAAAGCCGTCGATGGTGCGGGAGGGCAGTCCGCGGGCGGAGAGGGCGTCACGGGCCGGGAGTTCGGGCCGGGTGAGGAGGCGTTCGACGGGGGTCGCGGCGAGGCGGGCCAGGGCGGCGCCGAGCCGGGCCTGGTCGAGGGAGGTGCCGAGGGGGGCGGGGCGGGACGTCGTGCCGGGGGCGGTTCGCGCGGGGGTCAGGGCGGCACGCGCGGGGCCGAGGGGGGCGGTCGCGAGGGCGCGCGCCGTGGTGAGTGCGCCCCTCGCGCTCCGTCCTGCCTTGGGCTCGGCGGCACGGTGGTGCCGCCCGTCGCTGTGGACCAGGAGGCCCGGGGCGAAGGGGCGCAGCACGAGGGAGCCGAGCCCCGGGGTGCGGCGCAGTTCCGGATACGAGGTGGTGAGGAGCTGCCCGATCCGGTCGAGCCGGAATCCGTCGACCTTCTCGGTGGACATCCGGCCGCCGACGTAAGGGGCGGCCTCCAGGACCACGGTCGTTACACCGGCGCTGGTCAGCCGATGCGCTGCCGAGAGCCCGGCGGCCCCGGCTCCCACGATGACGACATCCGCATGGTGCGCAGGCTCTGGCACGTGCCCCTCCCGAGGTCGCGCGGCTGATGAGGAGCTGATGCCCCGACAGCGCTCTGGAATACCCGAGTTCGGCACGAGGGTAGGAGCGGTTCCGGTCAGCGGCACTCGCGCACGCACCGGGCACGGTCGCACACAGGTCGCACGCCGGTGGCGCGGGGAGCCCGCGGCGGAAGGCCGACGCACGCTTCCCGGCAGGGGCGTACGCCGGTGACTGTGCCACTGGCACCCGCCCCGCGGCCGCACGTCGACGTCGACCGGATCGCCCTCACGTCAACGCCGACCGGATCGCCTCCTCGATACCGGGGAACGCGAAGGTGAAGCCCGACTCCAGGAGCCGCGTCGGCAGCACCCGCTGGCTGCCGAGGACGTCCCCGGCCATCTCGCCGAGCACCACGCGCAGCGCGGGCGCCGGGGCCGGGAAGAGCGTGGGCCGGTGCAGCACCCGCCCCATCGCGGCCGTCACCTCGCGGTTGGTGAGCGGATCGGGCGCCGTGAGGTTGACCGGGCCCGACAGCGACTCCGTGTCGATGAGGTGGCGCAGCGCGGCCACCTCGTCGTGCAGGGAGATGTAGCTCCAGAACTGCCGGCCGTCACCGAGACGGCCGCCGAGCCCCGCCTTGAAGAGCGGGAAGAGCCGGCCCCAGGCCCCGCCACCGCTGCCGATCACGAGGCCGTTGCGGGCGATGACGGTCCGGATGCCCGCCTCGCGCGCGGGCGCCGTCGCCTCCTCCCACTCCACGCACAGCGACGGCAGGAACCCCGTCCCCGCGGGCGCGCTCTCGTCCACCGCGCGGCGACCGGTGTCTCCGTAGTAGCCGATCGCGCTGGCGTTCAGGAAGACCCGCGGCGGCTCGTCGAGGGAGGCCATGGCGGTGGCGAGCGCCGAGGTGCCGAGGACCCTGCTGTCCCGCAGCTCCCGCTTGTAGGCGTCCGTCCAGCGGTGGTCGCCGATGCCCGCGCCCGCGAGATTGACGACCGCGGAGCAGCCGGCGAGCCCGGCCGTGTCGACGTACCCCTCCTTGGGGTCCCAGCGCACCTCGTCCTTGCCGCGGGGCGCCCGGCGCACCAGGCGCACCACGTCGTGCCCGTCGGCGGCGAGCGAGCGGGTGAGCGCCGTACCGATGAGCCCGGAGGAGCCGGCCACGGCGACGCGTGACTGTGTGGTTTCCATGGGTTCCATCCTGCCCCGCGGGGCCGGGACGGCACCCGCCGAGCGAGCCCGGAACGGCGCGTCCCCCGGCCGCCGTACAGTGGCGCCATGTCGGACATGCACATACGCACCGCACGCCCCGAGGACGACGACGAGCTCGCCCGCCTCGACCGCGCCGCCTGGTCCACCCTGCACGCCGTCCAGCCCCGTCCCGAGCCCCCCTACGAGCCGTTCTTCAACGACCGTTTCGGGCCCCACGACCATCTGGTCGTCGTGCTGGACGGCCGGATCGTCGGCTATGTGAAGCTCGGCTACCCCACTCCGCTGCTCGTCAACGCGCATGTACGGCAGATCCAGGGCTTCGTCGTCGCCGAGGAGGTGCGCGGCCGTGGCATCGGCACGCTGCTGATCCGGGCGGCCATGGACGAGGCACGCCGGCAGGGCGCCCGACGCATCACCCTGCGGGTCCTAGGGCACAACACTCCCGCCCGGAAGCTCTACGAGGCCGAGGGATTCGTCATCGAGGGCGTACTGCCCGGCGAGTTCCTGCTCGACGGCGCGTACGTCGACGACGTCCTCATGGGCCGCCTCCTCTGAACGGGGGCGGCCCGCGGAGCTTCCACGACCTTCCACGGGTGCGCACGCCTGCCCGGCGCGCCGCACCCGACGGACCGGCCCGGCGTGCGGAGGCACCGCGCGCGTAGGAGCGTGAAGAGATGATCAGGGCTGCGGCCAGACGGCGCGACGCGGACCAGCGCGACTGGCTGCTGCGCGGGACGCCACCCCCGCCCTGGGTGCGCTGGCCCCCGCCGCTGCTCCTGCTCGCGATCTTCCTGGTCCAGCTGGTCACCCCGAAGACGGTCGACCTCAGCTTCCTGGTCGCGGCCGTCCCGCCGCTCGCCGCCCTCTCGTACGGGCCCGCCGCCACCGCCGTGGTCGGCGGCGCCGTCGTCGTACTGCTCTCCCTGCCGACCTTCGGCCTCGGCCATCCCGGCAACAGCGACGAGCTCACGATCACCTTCGTCTCGCTGCTCAGCGTCGTCTTCGCGTGGGTGCGCAGCCGCCGCGAGGCCCAGCTCGTGACGGTCCGCACGGTCGCGGAGGCGGCCCAGTTCGCGGTCCTGCCCCCGCTCCAGGAGTGGGTCGGCAAGGTGCGGTGCGCGGGCCTGTACGAGGCGGCGCAGCACGAGTCGCTGGTCGGCGGCGACTTCTTCGACGTACGCCGGGGGCCGCACGGGGTGCGCGCCATCGTCGGCGACGTGCAGGGCCACGGCCTCGCGGCGGTCGGCACGGTCGCCGCGCTGCTCGGCGCGTTCCGCGAGGCGGTCCTCGACAAGCCGGACCTCGTGGGGGTCGCCGCCCAGCTCGACCGCAGGCTCGTGATCGACTCGGCGGGGCAGGAGCACGCGGAACTGTTCGCGACGGCGGTGCTCCTGGAGTTCCCCGACGACGCCTCCGTGGTGCGCGTCGTCTCCTGCGGCCACCCGCCCCCACTGCTCCTGCGCGGCGCCGAGGTCACCGAGCTGGACGTGCCGTCGGGACCGCCGCTCGGCCTCGGCATCGCGGGCCTCGCCCCGCCCGAGGAACTGACGGTTCACCTGCTCGGCGGTGACCGCCTGGTGGGCCTGACCGACGGCGTGAGCGAGGCGCGGGACGCCGTCGGCGCGTTCTATCCGCTGGTCGACCGGCTCGTCGCCATGCTCAAGACCGACGCCGGGCTCGTGGACGACCCGGCCGGGCTCGCGGAACGGGTGTGGCGGGACGTGGTCGGTTACGCGGGGCGCGTGCGCGACGACGTGACGCTGATGGTGTTCGCGCCGGGCCCCTACGGGCTGCCGGACGGCTCGGAGGACGGCTCCGACAGTTCGGCGGACGGCTCGGCGGAACCCAGGGCCCCGTACGACCCGGAGACCACGTAGAGCTCCGGACGGCGGCCCGCCCTCACTCCTCCGGCCGCGTCAGCACCCGCATGCCGCCCATGAGCTGCCGCAGGCACCGCACCGCGAGGTCCGCGGGGGAGCCGGGGCCCGTGACGTCGGCGTCCGTCTCCGCCCAGGTCTCCAGGGCGATCCGGATCGCGTCCGTGGCGGCGGCCGCGGCGAGACGGATCTCCAGGGGCCGCGCGCTTGCGCCCGCGCGCTCCGCGAGTTCCGCCACAACGGGCCGCAGCTTCTCCTCGGACTCCTGGTTCACGCGGTACCAGACCGCCCGTAGCGCCGGGTCGTCGGCGGCCGCGCGGAGCAGGCCGCGGGCCTGTCGCAGTCCGGCCCCGGCGGCCTCGTCCGGCGCCGAGAGCGCCTCGGCGACCGCGCTCCGCAGGGCGTCGGGCAGTCCCGCGCCCGGCTCGCTCGCGGCGAGCAGCGCCCGCCAGCGCTCCCCTCCGACGGCGAGCAGCGGGCCCACCGCGTCCTGCTTGCTGCGGAAGTACCGGTAGAAGGTGCGCAGCGCGACTCCGGCGCGGCCCGCGATGGCCTCGGCGGTGGTGCCGTCGGGCCCGTGCGCGGTGAAGAGTTCGGCGGCGGCGTGCGCGATCTCCAGCTGGGTGGCCAGCTTGCGGCGCTCCGTGAGGGAGAGGGGCGGCGGGGTGGTGTTCACGCGTCGCAGCCTACGCCGGGCGTGACGTGTGGGCATTTCGCGCCGACATGGCACAACATGCCACTCAGGCGTAACGTGTAGCGCGAAAGCGCGTCCGTTGGGAGAGTGGGAGAACGCCATGCAGAGCCCCGTGCAGAGCCCGAACCGTTACGAGGGGCGCCGCGCCCTGGTCACCGGCGCCGGATCCGGCATCGGTCAGGCGACCGTGCTGCGCATGCTGGCCGAGGGCGGCGCGGTGGCCGCCGCCGACGTCAGCGAGGACGGCCTGAAGGACACCGTCGCCAAGGCCGGAGCCGCCGCGGAGCGCCTCACCACCGTCGTCGTGGACATCGCCGACGAGGCCTCGGTCCGTGCGGCCGTCGCCGCCGCCACCGGCGCGCTCGGCGGCCTGGACGTCCTGGTGAACGCCGCGGGCATCCTGCGCTCCTCGCACACCCACGAGACCACCCTCGACGCCTTCAACCAGGTCGTCGCCGTCAACCTCACCGGCACCTTCCTGATGATCCGTGAGGCGATCCCGGCGCTGCTGCGGGGCGAGGGTCCGGCCGTCGTCAACTTCAGCTCGACGTCCGCGGAGTTCGCCCACCCGTACATGGCCGCGTACGCGGCGAGCAAGGGCGGCATCCAGTCCATGACGCACGCCCTCGCCGCCGAGTACGGCAAGCAGGGCATCCGCTTCACCGCCGTGCAGCCCGGCTCCATCTCCTCCGGGATGACGGACGGCTCCGGCGCCAGCAGGCAGAGCGTCGGCCCCGGCCTGCCCGAAGACGCCGACATGAGCCTCTTCCTGAAGCTCGCGCCCGCGCTGGGCCAGGGCTTCGCCGGTCCCGAGACCGTCGCCTCCGTCGTCGCGATGCTCGCCTCGGACGACGGCCGCTTCATCACCGGCACGGAGATACGCGTCGACGGCGGCACGCACTTCTGAGGCACGGGTGGGCGCCCCTCGAGGGCGACCCGTCTCACTCCCCCATGAACCGGTCCCAAAGCCTCGGATAGCTCCGCGCGAGCGCCGCCTCGTCCTCGAAGTCGACCGGTGTGCCGACCGGCTCCGGTGGGGCCGCGGGGAGGCCCAGGTCGGGGGCGACGTCGCCGGTGAGCTGCTCGTACGCCTCGTCCGCCGCGTAGCCGAGTTCCTCGCCGTCGCCGTCGAGCTCCTCGTCGAAGTCGTCCAGGAGGCCGGCGAGCGCGTCCGGGTCGTGCACGGCGCCCTCGAAGACCTCCCGGCCCTGGCCGATCAGCCAGCACCGGAAGTAGTCGAAGGCGTCGTCGCTCGCGCCCCCGAGGAGGACCGACGCCGCGCCCCACAGGTCCCAGCGGTAGGCGCGGTTGTAGCGGGCCTCGAAGTGACGGGCGAAGTCGAGGACGGAGTCCGGGTCGTACTGCAGCAGTCTCTCGACGAGCAGCTCGGCGTGGTCCTCGGGGTCGCCATCGGCGGCCTCGCGGGTGCTGTCCACGATCTCCCAGAACTCCGTCTCGTCCATCACGGGACAAGCATCGGTCCTGGAGGGTGGGGGCGCACGCGGAGTGCGCCGGAATGCGGCTGTCTCGTTATGCGTGCACATGCCCTTGGAAAAACCGACAGGAGTTGTCGCCTTTCGATGGAAGCCTCAAGGACATGGAGACCAACCAGCCCCTGACCGGAAAGACCGCCCTCGTCGCGGGCGCCACCCGCGGCGCGGGCCGCGCCATGGCCGTGGAGCTCGGCCGCGCCGGCGCCACCGTGTACGTGACGGGCCGCACCACTCGCGGGCACGTCAGCGAGACCGGCCGCACCACCGAGACCATCGAGGAGACCGCCGAACTGGTCGACGCCGCGGGAGGCAAGGGCGTCGCCGTCCCCACCGACCACCTGGAACCCGAGCAGGTCCGTGCCCTCGTCGAGCGCGTCGACCGCGAGCGGGGCCGCCTGGACGTCCTGGTCAACGACATCTGGGGCGGCGACCTGCACGTCGAGTGGGACAAGAAGATGTGGGAGCACGACCTGGAGAAGGGGCTGCGCATCCTGCGCCTGGGCATCGAGACCCACATCGTCACCAGCCGGTACGCACTGCCGCTCCTCATCAGGAACCCCGGCGGCCTGGTCGTCGAGGTCACCGACGGCACCGCCGCGTACAACGGCCCCAACTACCGCAAGCCCTTCTACTACGACCTCGCCAAGGCGGCCCCGCTGCGCATGGCGCGCGGCCTCGCCGAGGAGGTGAAGGAGTACGGCTGCACGGCGCTCTGCCTGACGCCCGGCTGGCTGCGCTCCGAGGCGATGCTCGACACGCACTTCAAGGTGACCGAGGAGAACTGGCGGGCGGGCACCGCGCAGAACCCGCACTTCGCGATCTCCGAGACGCCCGCGTTCGTGGGCCGCGCGCTCGTCGCCCTCGCCGCCGACCCGGACGTGGCCCGCCACAACGGCGCGTCCCTCTCCAGCGGCGGCCTCGCCAAGGAGTACGGCTTCACGGACGTCGACGGCTCGGCGCCGGACGCCTGGCGCTACCTGACGGAGGTCGACCAGGAGAGCCCGACCGCGGACGTCACGGGCTACCGCTAGGGCGCCCCATCGGCGCGCGGCATCATGGGCGCATGCGCGCTGCCCGCCTCATCAAGATGGTGCTCCTGCTCCAGGCCCGCCCCGCCATGACCGCCGCCGAGCTCGCCGCCGAACTCGAAGTCTCCGAGCGGACCATCACCCGGGACGCGCAGGCGCTCTCGGAGGCCGGCGTCCCCGTCTACGCGGACCGGGGACGCACCGGCGGCTACCGCCTCGTCGGCGGCTACCGCACGCGGCTGACCGGGCTCGGGCGCAGCGAGGCCGAGGCGCTGTTCCTCTCCGGGGTGCCGGGCGCGCTGCGGGAGATGGGCCTCGACGACGCGGCGTCGGCGGCCCGTCTGAAGGTGTCGGCGGCGCTGATGCCCTCGCTCCGCGACGCCTCGCAGAACGCGGCGCAGCGGTTCCACCTGGACGCGCCGGGGTGGTTCAAGGAGATCCCCGCGCCGGAGCTGCTGCCCCCGCTGGCGGACGCCGTCTGGGACGACCGGCGCGTCCTGGCCCGCTACCGGCGCGAGGACACCGAGGTGGAGCGGGAGCTGGAGCCCTACGGACTCGTGCTCAAGGCGGGCGTCTGGTACCTGTGCGCACGGGTGCCGGAGACGGACTCGTTCCGTGTGTACCGCATCGACCGCTTCACCGCGGTCGAGGGCGGCGCGGAACGCTTCGTACGCGACGAGGAGTTCGACCTGCCGGGCTTCTGGGACGAGCGGGCCGCGCAGTTCGCGCGGGCGATCCTGCGGGCCGAGGTCGTGGTGCGGCTCTCCGAGGCGGGCCTGCGGCAGCTTCCGTACGCCGTCGACGCCGTGTCCGTGCGCGCGGCGCTGGACGAGGCGGGTGCCCCGGACGAGGAGGGCCGGGTCACGCTGACGCTGCCCGTCGAGAACGAGACGGTGGCCTACACCCAGCTCATGGCCCTCGGCCCGGAGGCGGAGGTGCTGGCCCCGCCGTCCCTGAGAGCCCGCTTCACGGAGGCGTCCCGACGGATGGCTGCCCGCTACCGGTAACGGCAGCGGGCCCCCGCCCGCTCCCGACGAGGGAGTGGACGGGGGCCCGCACCAGGCCGGAGGGCTACAGGCCGTACTTGGCCCGCGCTTCCTTGACCGCCGAGGCCGGCACCTCGCCGCGGCGGGCGAGCTGCGCCAGCGCGGCGACGACGATCGACTCCGCGTCGATGCCGAAGTGGCGGCGGGCGGCGTCGCGGGTGTCGGAGAGGCCGAAGCCGTCCGCGCCGAGCGAGGAGTAGTCCTGCTCGACCCACTGCGCGATCTGGTCGGGAACCTGGCGCATGTAGTCGGAGACCGCGAGCACCGGGCCCTGGGCGCCGTCGAGCGCCGTACGGATGTAGGGCACCCGCTCCTCGCCGCGCAGGAGGGCCTCGTCGGCCTCCAGGGCGTCGCGGCGCAGCTCGGTCCAGGAGGTCGCGGACCACACGTCGGCGGCCACGCCCCACTCCTCGGCGAGCATCTTCTGCGCGGCGAGGGTCCAGTGGATGGCCGTACCCGAACCGATCAGCTGGATGCGCGAGGCGTTGGCCGCGGGGGAGTGCCCCGCCGTCTCGGCCGTGTTGAAGCGGTACAGGCCCTTGATGATGCCCTCGTCGACACCCGCGGGCTTCGCGGGCTGCGGCATCGGCTCGTTGTAGACGGTGAGGTAGTAGAAGACGTTCTGGTCCTCACCGGGAGCGGCCTCGCCGTACATGCGGCGCAGACCCTCCTTGACGATCGCGGCGATCTCGTAGGCGAACGCCGGGTCGTACGAGAGCGCGGCGGGGTTCGTCGCGGCGATCACCGGCGAGTGGCCGTCCGCGTGCTGCAGACCCTCACCCGTCAGCGTCGTGCGGCCCGCGGTGGCGCCGACGAGGAAGCCGCGGCCGAGCTGGTCGCCGAGCTGCCACATCTGGTCGGCCGTGCGCTGCCAGCCGAACATCGAGTAGAAGATGTAGAACGGGATCATCGCTTCGCCGTGCGTCGCGTACGACGACGACGCGGCGATGAAGTCCGCCATGGAACCGGCCTCGGTGATCCCCTCGTTGAGGATCTGGCCGTCCTTGGCCTCCTTGTAGTACATCAGCTGGTCGCGGTCGACCGGCTCGTACGTCTGGCCCTTCGGCGAGTAGATGCCGAGCGAGGGGAACAGCGACTCCATGCCGAAGGTGCGCGCCTCGTCGGGGACGATCGGCACCCAGCGCTTGCCGGTCTGCTTGTCGCGCACGAGGTCCTTGACCAGGCGTACGAACGCCATGGTCGTCGCCACCGACTGCGAGCCCGAGCCCTTGTCGAACGAGGCGAAGGTCTTGTCCGCGGCGGCGGGCAGCGGGGCGAGCGGCTGCGTGCGGCGGGCCGGGGCCGGACCGCCGAGCGCCGCGCGGCGCTCCTGGAGGTAGCGGACCTCGGGGGAGTCGGCGCCCGGGTGGCCGTAGGGCACCTGGCCGTCGACGAACGCGCTGTCCGGGATGGGCAGTTCGAGGAGGTCGCGCATGTCCTTGAACTCGTCCACCGTGAGCTTCTTCATCTGGTGGTTGGCGTTCTTGGACTCGAAGCCCTTGCCGAGGGTGAAGCCCTTGACCGTCTGCGCGAGGATCACGGTCGGCGCGCCGGTGTGGGTGAGCGCCGCACGGTAGGCCGCGTAGACCTTGCGGGCCTCGTGGCCGCCGCGCGAGAGGTGGAAGCACTCGCTGATCTTGTCGTCGCTGAGCAGCTTGCCCAGCTCGACGAGCGCGGGCTCGGAGCCGAAGAAGTGCTCGCGGATGTAGGCGGCGTCGCGCGTCGCGTACGTCTGGAACTGCGCGTCCGGCACCTCGCGCAGGCGACGGACCAGGGCGCCGTTGGTGTCGAGCTGGAAGAGCTCGTCCCAGGCGTTGCCCCACAGGACCTTGATGACGTTCCAGCCGGCGCCGCGGAACTGCGCCTCCAGCTCCTGCACCACGCGGAAGTTGGCGCGGACCGGGCCGTCGAGGCGCTGCAGGTTGCAGTTGATGACGTACGTGAGGTTGTCGAGGCCCTCACGCGCGGCCAGTGCGAGGGCCGCCGTCGACTCGGGCTCGTCCATCTCGCCGTCACCGAGGAACGCCCACACGTGCGAGGCGGAGACGTCCTTGATGCCGCGGTTGGTGAGGTACCGGTTGAAGCGCGCCTGGTAGATGGCGGAGAGCGGACCGAGACCCATGGAGACGGTCGGGAACTCCCACAGCCAGGGCAGGCGGCGCGGGTGCGGGTAGGAGGGCAGGCCGTTGCCGCCCGCCTCCTGCCGGAAGTTGTCGAGCTGCGCCTCGTTCAGGCGGCCGTCGAGGAAGGCGCGGGCGTAGATGCCGGGGGAGGCGTGGCCCTGGATGTAGAGCTGGTCGCCGGAGCCGGGGGCCTCCTGGGATTCCTTGCCCTTGAAGAAGTGGTTGAAGCCGGTCTCGTACAGCCAGGCCGCGGACGCGAAGGTCGCGATGTGGCCGCCGACGCCGTGCTTGGAGCCGCGGGTGACCATCGCGGCCGCGTTCCAGCGGTTCCACGCGGTGATCTTCCGCTCCATCTCCTCGTCGCCGTCGATGCCCGGCTCGGCGGAGGTGGGGATGGTGTTGACGTAGTCCGTCTCGAGGAGCTTGGGCAGCGCCAGGCCCGCGCCCTCGGCACGCTCCAGCGTGCGGCGCATCAGGTACGCGGCACGGTGCGGCCCGGCCGCCTCGGTGACGGCGTCCAGGGAGGCCTGCCATTCGGCGGTCTCCTCGGGGTCGCGGTCCGGGAGCTGGTCGAGCTCGCTCGGCTGGATTGCGGAGGGGTCGGTCATGTCGCCGCCTTCCTGAGTCGGAGGGGGTCCCCTGTTCGGTAAGGGGTGGGGGTGCCCGGTTCTTGGCAGGACAGGGCGTAAGGCTCTGGTGAGAGCCCGTCGGAGACTCTAACTCCGTGATCGATGATCGATCAAAGGGTTGAAGGCGAAAACCTCTCCATAACGAGAAAGTAGGCATCCGGTGCCAGCAAAGCGGGCACGCGGTGCCTTCGATTGCAAGGGTTTACGCAGGTGGGAGCACGTTTGGAGGCGGGGCGCCACGGATGAGCGTGGGTGTCACGGGCGCGGCGCGCAGCCCAGCACGTGGGACTTCACCAGGTCGGCGATGGCCGGGTCGCGACGCCGGAAAGCGGAGACGAGGGCCTCGTGCTCCTCGGCGTAGGACTGCTGGACCGTGCCCAGCCAGCGGATCGACAGCGCCGTGAAGACCTCGATGCCGAGGCCCTCCCAGGTGTGCAGGAGGACGGAGTTGTCCGCGGCGCGCACCAGTTCCCGGTGGAAGCCGACGGTGTGCCGGACCTGGGCCGTGCCGTCGGAGGCCCGGTCCGCCTCGTAGAGGGCCGCGACATGGGGTTCGAGGGCCGAGCAGTCCTCGGCGAGCCGCCCGGCCGCGAGCTCGGCGGCGATCGCCTCCAGACCGGCCCGCACCGGGTAGCTCTCCTCCAGGTCGGCGGCGGAGAGATTGCGAACGCGTACGCCCTTGTTGGGCGCCGACTCGATCAGCCGCAGCGTCTCCAGCTCCCGCAGCGCCTCACGCACGGGGGTCTGCGAGACCTCCAGCTCCACCGCGATCCGGCGCTCCACGATGCGCTCGCCCGGCTTCCATCGCCCGCTGACGATCCCCTCCACGATGTGCTCGCGGATCTGTTCGCGCAGCGAATGGACGACGGGCGCGGTCATGTGGGCTCCTCAGGCAGGGGCAGGCAGGCGCCCCAGGGCGTAGTGACCCCTAGACAATACGGCGACGCCCCCACTCGGAAACCTCCGAGCGGGGGCGTACGCGCTGATGAGACGAGTCTTACAGCCACGGGGGCCGCGGGACTACAGGCCGAGCTCGACCTCGAACTCGCCGGCCTCCAGGATCGCCTTGACCGCGGTCAGGTAACGGGCGGCGTCCGCGCCGTCCACCAGACGGTGGTCGTAGGAGAGCGACAGGTACGTCATGTCACGGACGGCGATGGTCTCGCCGAGGTCCGGGTGGTTGATGACGACCGGACGCTTCACCGTGGCACCGATGCCGAGGATCGCGGCCTGGTTCGGCGGCACGATGACCGTGTCGAACAGGGCGCCGCGCGAACCGGTGTTGGAGATCGTGAAGGTGGCGCCGGACATGTCGTCCGGGGTGAGGCCACCGCCACGGGCCTTGCCGGCCAGCTCGGCGGTCTTCTTGGAGATACCGGCGATGTTCAGGTCGCCCGCACCCTTGATGACCGGCGTCATCAGACCCTTCTCGGCGTCCACGGCGATGCCGATGTTCTCCGCGTCGAAGTACGTGATGGTGCCTTCGTCGTCGTTGATCCGGGCGTTGACGACCGGGTGGGCCTTCAGCGCCTGGGCGGCGGCCTTGACGAAGAACGGCATCGGGGAGAGCTTGACGCCCTCGCGGGCCGCGAACGCGTCCTTCGCCTTGGCGCGCAGCTTCATCAGCTTGGTGATGTCGACCTCGACGACCGAGGTCAGCTGGGCCTGCGAGTGCAGCGCCTTCATCATGTTGTCGCCGATGACCTTGCGCATGCGGGTCATCTTGACCGTCTGGCCGCGGAGCGGCGAGACCTCGAGGGCCGGGGCCTTCGGGGCGGCGGCCGGGGCAGCGGCGGCGGCCGGGGCCGGGGCCGACTTCTTGGCCTCGGCGGCGGCGATGACGTCCTGCTTGCGGATGCGACCGCCGACACCGGAGCCGGTGACCTCGGAGAGGTTCACGCCGTTCTCGGACGCGAGCTTACGGACCAGCGGGGTCACGTAGGCGCCGTCGTCGGCCGGGGTGGACTGCGCCGGGGCGGCGGGCGCGGCCGGGGCGGCCGGCTGGGCCGGGGCGGGGGCAGCGGCGGCGGGCTTGGCCGGGGCGGCCGGAGCCTGCGCGGGGGCGGCCGGAGCGGCGGGAGCCGGGGCGGCCTCCTGCTTCGGGGCCTCCTGCTGGGGAGCCTCCTGCTTCGGGGCCTCCTGCTGGGGAGCCTCCTGCTTGGGGGCTTCCTGCGCGGGGGCGGCCGGGGCCTCCTCCTTGGCCGGGGCCGGAGCGGCACCGGGCGCACCGATGACGGCGAGCTTGGCGCCGACCTCGGCGGTCTCGTCCTCACCGACGACGATCTCGAGCAGCACGCCCGCGACCGGCGAGGGGATCTCGGTGTCGACCTTGTCCGTCGAGACCTCCAGGAGGGGCTCGTCGGCCGCGACCTCCTCGCCGACCTCCTTCAGCCAGCGGGTGACGGTGCCCTCGGTGACCGACTCGCCGAGCGCGGGCAGGGTGACCTCGGTGCCCTCGGCGGAACCGCCGGACGGGGCGGGGGCGGCGGGAGCCTCGGCCTGCGCCGGGGCCTCCTGCTGCTGGGGGGCCTCCTCCTGGGCGGGGGCGGCCGGGGCCTCCTCCTGCGCCGGAGCGGCCGAGCCGCCCGCGTCGCCGGAGCCGTCGTCGATGACGGCGAGCTCGGCGCCGACCTCGACCGTCTCGTCCTCGGCGACCTTGATGGAGGCCAGGATGCCGGCGGCGGGGGAGGGGATCTCGGTGTCGACCTTGTCGGTCGACACCTCGAGCAGCGGCTCGTCGGCCTCGACGCGCTCGCCCTCGGCCTTCAGCCAACGGGTGACAGTGCCCTCGGTGACGCTCTCGCCGAGCGCCGGAAGGGATACGGAAACCGCCATGGTTTCAGTTGCTCCTTACGAAAATGGGGTCTCCCCTGCTCGAGCGAAGCCGAGAGCTTGGGGAAGGAAGTCTGGGTCGCGAGAAGGTCAGTCGTGGGAGTGCAGCGGCTTGCCCGCCAGGGCCAGGTGGGCCTCGCCGAGCGCCTCGTTCTGGGTCGGGTGGGCGTGGATGAGCTGGGCGACCTCGGCCGGCAGCGCTTCCCAGTTGTAGATCAGCTGGGCCTCGCCGACCTGCTCACCCATGCGGTCGCCCACCATGTGGACGCCCACCACGGCACCGTCCTTGACCTGGACGAGCTTGATCTCGCCCGCGGTCTTGAGGATCTTGCTCTTGCCGTTGCCCGCGAGGTTGTACTTGAGGGCGACGACCTTGTCCGCGCCGTAGATCTCCTTGGCCTTGGCCTCGGTGATGCCCACGGAGGCGACCTCGGGGTGGCAGTACGTCACCCGGGGCACGCCGTCGTAGTCGACCGGGACGGGCTTCTGCCCGGCCAGGCGCTCCGCCACCAGCATGCCCTCGGCGAAGCCGACGTGCGCGAGCTGGAGGGTCGGCACCAGGTCACCCACGGCCGAGATCGTCGGGACGTTGGTCTGCATGTACTCGTCGACGAGGACGTAGCCGCGGTCCATGGCGACGCCCTGCTCCTCGTAGCCGAGGCCCTGCGAGACCGGGCCGCGGCCGATGGCGACCAGGAGGACCTCGGCCTCGAAGGTCTTGCCGTCGGCGAGGGTCACGCGGACGCCGTCCTGCGTGTACTCGGCCTTCTCGAAGAACGTGCCGAGGTTGAACTTGATGCCGCGCTTGCGGAACGCGCGCTCAAGGAGCTTGGAGCTGTTCTCGTCCTCGACGGGCACGAGGTGCTTCAGGCCCTCGATGACCGTGACGTCGGCCCCGAAGGACTTCCAGGCCGAGGCGAACTCGACGCCGATGACGCCGCCGCCCAGGATGATCGCGGACTTCGGCACGCGGTCCAGGGTCAGGCCGTGGTCCGAGGAGATGATGCGGTTGCCGTCGATCTCCAGGCCCGGCAGCGACTTCGGCACGGAGCCCGTCGCGAGCAGCACGTGGCGGCCCTGGACGCGTCGGCCGTTCACGTCCACGGAGGTCGGCGACGAGAGCTTGCCCTCGCCCTCGATGTACGTCACCTTGCGGGAGGCCACGAGGCCCTGCAGGCCCTTGTACAGGCCCGAGATCACGTCGTCCTTGTACTTGTGGACGGCGGCCATGTCGATGCCCTCGAAGGTGGCCTTCACGCCGAACTGGTCGGCCTCGCGCGCCTGGTCGGCGATCTCACCGGCGTGCAGCAGCGCCTTCGTGGGGATGCAGCCGTTGTGCAGGCAGGTGCCGCCGAGCTTGTTCTTCTCGATCAGGGCGACGTCCAGGCCCAGCTGCGCTCCGCGCAGCGCCGCGGCGTAACCGCCGCTACCGCCGCCGAGGATCACTAGGTCGAAAACGGTGCTGGCGTCGTTCGCCACGTCACGTCCTCCATGCATGTGCGCCGTACGCCGGACCCCTTTTCGCGGGGGACGACCGGTCGGTCGGCTGGTGTTCGGCCGCTCTTTTTTCGGCCCTGTGGTGGGGGCCCTGTCCTGCCGAGAACCCATCTTCGCACTTGTCGACGGGAGACGGGACGCCGGGCCGGGCTGTGAGACGTCTGATCCGCCGTCCCGACGGGTCACCGCTGTGTTCGAACACACGGATTTCGTCGAGGGCGAAATCGGGCGGGGCCCCGGACGCGGGAGCGTCCGGGGCCCCGCCCCGACGTGTCCGGATCAGCCCAGGTCGCCCGCGGCCGTGTGCTCGGCCAGCCGGACCAGGGTGCGGACCGCGGAGCCGGTGCCGCCCTTGGGGGTGTAGCCGTAGGGGGCGCCCTCGTGGAAGGCCGGGCCCGCGATGTCCAGGTGGGCCCAGGTGATGCCCTCGCCCACGAACTCCTGCAGGAAGAGGCCGGCCACCAGGCCGCCGCCCATGCGCTCGCCCATGTTGGCGATGTCGGCGGTGGGGGAGTCCATGCCCTTGCGCAGGTCGGCGGGGAGCGGCATCGGCCAGGACGGCTCGCCGACCTCCTCGGCGATCTCGTGCACCGACGTACGGAAGGCGTCGTCGTTGGACATGATGCCGAAGGTGCGGTTGCCCAGCGCCATCATCATGGCGCCGGTCAGCGTCGCCACGTCGACGATCGCGTCGGGCTGGTCCTCGGAGGCCTTGGCGATGGCGTCGGCCAGGACCAGGCGGCCCTCGGCGTCCGTGTTCAGGACCTCGACGGTCTTGCCGCTGTACATCCGCAGGACGTCGCCGGGGCGGGTCGCGGAGCCGGACGGCATGTTCTCGGCGAGCGCCAGCCAGCCGGTGACGTTCACCTCGAGGCCCAGGCGCGCGGCGCTGACGACGGCCGCGAAGACGGCGGCGGCACCGGCCATGTCGCACTTCATGGTCTCGTTGTGACCGGCGGGCTTCAGCGAGATGCCGCCCGAGTCGTACGTGATGCCCTTGCCGACGAAGGCGAGGTGCTTCTTCGCCTTGGACGACGTGTACGAGAGCTTGACCAGGCGCGGCGGGGCGTCGGAGCCCACGCCGACGCCGAGGATGCCGCCGAAGCCGCCCTTGGCGAGCGCCTTCTCGTCGAGCACCTGGACCTTGATGCCGTGCTCCTTGCCGGCGGCCTGGGCGACGGCGGCGAAGGCCTCGGGGTTGAGGTCGTTCGGCGGGGTGTTGACCAGGTCGCGGGCGCGGTTGAGCTCCTCGGCCACGGCGGTGGCGCGCTCGATCGCGGCCTTGTGCGCCTTGTCGCGGGGCTTGGCGCCGAGCAGGGCGACCTCGGCGAGCGGCGCCTTGGCGTCCTTGCCGTTCTTCTTGGTCTTGGCCTCGCCCTGGTCCTTGTAGGCGTCGAAGGAGTACGCGCCGAGGAGCGCGCCCTCCGCGACGGCGCCCAGGCCCTCGGCGTCCTCGACGGGCAGCGCGAACGCGGCCTTCTTCGAGCCGGTCAGGGCGCGCGCGGCGGCACCGGCGGCGCGGCGCAGGGCGTCCGTGCCGTACGTCTCGTCCTTCTCCGGGACCTCGCCGAGACCGATCGCGACGACGACCGGGGCCTTGAAACCGGACGGCGCGGGAAGCTTCGTCACCTCACCCTCGCCGCCCGAGGCGCCGAGGGTCTCCAGGACGGACGCGAGCTTGCCGTCGTACGCCTTGTCCACGGCCTCGGCGCCGGGGGCGACGACCAGGCCCCCCTTGGATCCAGCGCCCTTCGCGACACCGACGACGATCGCGTCGGCGCGCAGGCCGGTCGCGGCGGCGGTGCTGAGAGTCAGAGCAGTCACGGTGGTGAGGTCCTCTTTCAGTGAGTTTCGGCGGGCTTTGGGGTGGTGAGCCCGTCGCGAGCCTACGCCCGTGAGCGCTGCGGTGTGCCTCACTGTGTGTGTTCGGCGCGGTGGAGGGGCGGTCGGGGTCCCGCCGGACCCGGGCGTCAGCCGAGTGCGAGCACCACGAGGGAGGCGGTCGCCGCAGTCTCCGCGAGGCCGCCGAACACGTCTCCAGTGACCCCGCCGAACCGCCGTACGCAGTGCCGCAGCAGCAACTCCGCGGCGCCCAGCGCGAGTACGACCGCCGCGGCGCCCCGTACGGCGTCGGCCGCACCGAGCGGCACGCTCACGGCCGCCGCCCCGCACACGACGACGGCCCCGACGCCGAGGGCGCGCCCGCGCGGCACGACCCCGGCGACGGCGGCGCCGAGACCCTCGGGGCGGGCCGGGGGCACCCCGTCGCGCGCGGCCAGGGTGAGGGCCAGGCGCGCGGCGGTCGCCGAGAGGACGGCGGCGACAGCGCCGCGGAGCCAGGACGCCTCGTAGAGCTGGCAGAACACGGCGACCTGGGCGAGCAGTACGAAGAGCAGGGTGATGACGCCGAAGGGGCCGATGTCGGACTGCTTCATGATGCGCAGCGCGTCGTCGGCCGGCTTGGCGCTGCCGAGGCCGTCGGCGGTGTCGGCGAGGCCGTCGAGGTGCAGGCCGCGGGTGAGGGCGGCCGGGACCGCGGCGGTCGCGACGGCGGCGAGCAGCGGGCCCGCGCCGAGCAGCGTCAGCGCGCCGCCGAGCGCCGCCGCGCAGAGCCCGGCCACCAGACCGGCGAGGGGGGCGCACTGCATGCCGGCGCGGGCGGCGTCCCGGTCCCAGCGGGTGACCCGGACGGGGAGCGCGGTGAGGGTGCCGAAGGCGAAACGTATGCCGTCGGCCGGGGAGGTTCTGGACACCGCGGCAGGCTACCCCGGCGGAACCCGCCGCCCTGCGGATCACTCTTCGGGGACGGAGGATGGGCGCATGGACGACTGGTGGGCCGCATGAACGACTGGTGGTACCGGAACATCGTCGAGCCGGGGAAGCTGCCGCTGCTGCTCGCGCTGCTCTCCTTCGTGGGCTCGTTCGTGGTCACCCGGACCATCACGCGGTTGATCCGGGCGGGCAAGGGGCCGTTCAGGAACATCAGCACCGGTGACGTGCACATCCACCACGTGGTGCCGGGGATCTTCCTGATGCTGGTCGGCGGGTTCTGGGCGGTGGCCGCGGGGCGGCACGGCGCGGGGCCGCTGTACGCCGCCGTCATCTTCGGCATCGGCGCGGGGCTCGTGCTCGACGAGTTCGCGCTGATCCTCCACCTCGACGACGTCTACTGGAGCGAGCAGGGCCGCAAGAGCGTCGAGGTCGTGATGCTCACGGCCGCCCTCGTGGTGCTCGTGCTCACCGGCTTCACGCCGTTCGGGGTGAACGACCTGACCCCCGTGGAGCGCCAGAACCGCGCCCTCTTCGCGCTGAACGTCGGCATCAACTGCGGCTTCTCCCTGGTCGCGCTCCTCAAGGGCAAGCTGCGGACCGCCCTGATCGGCATGGTGGTCCCGTTCGTCGCGCTGGTCGGCGCGGTCCGTCTCGCCCGGCCGGGTTCGGCGTGGGCGCGGCGGTTCTACCGCAACCGGCACCGGGCACGCGCGCGTGCGGGGCTGCGCGCCTTCCGGCACGACCGCCGCTGGGCGGGCCCGCGCCGCAAGCTTCAGGACTGGATCGGCGGCTTCTCGCCCGACGGGCCGAAGCCGGTGCGGGACGCGTCCGAGCCGGATCCGGAGCGGGTGCCGCCACCACCCCGGTGACCGTCGCCCCGGCGACGGACGGCCCGGATCACGCACAGCACGAGCACCACGACGATGGCGGCGATGTGCTCCTTGCCCGCGAGGTTGTTCTTGACGAGCACCTCGACGACCATCAGGGCGCTCACCAGGGCCGCGGTGAAGTACGCGCGGTGGCGCCAGCAGACGTAGACGGCGAGGGCGACGACGGCCGCCGAGGGGCCGGTGTCGACGACCTGCGCGTCGGAGGCGGGGAGTCCGAGCGGGTTGCCGGGGCCCAGTTCGATGCCCACGCGCGCGTAGAGCGTGCCGGCGAGGGTGGCCGCGTACCCGATGAGGAGCGTGCGCCACCAGCCCAGGCTGATCTCCGCGATTCCGAAGACGAGCAGGATCTGCGCGAGCGCGCCCCACACCGGCAGGTCGAGGGCAGGCACGAACAGGGAGAGCGGGGTGCGCAGCAGGGAGAGCCAGAGCGGGTCCTCGGCGCGCACGCAGCCGATGTTCTGGACGAACTGATAGCCCCAGGGCCGGTTCTGCACGTACTGGCAGAGGGCGGTGAGACAGACCGCGGCCAGCGTCATGGGGACGGCCCGCCATCGTCGGGCGACGAGCGCCCCGCGCACGGTGGAGAAGAGTGACCCCCACTCGGCGCGGGCGTAGCGGGCCGGCGGTCTCATCGTCTCGACTCCAGGTGCTTGCGGTGCATCCACTTCGGCAGACCGGGCGCTTCGAGGAAGCCCTCCGCGCGAGCGGCCGCGATGCCGATGCGCGGCAGGTCGACGCTCTTCTCGAAGAGGAGGAAGCGGGGCTCCCAGATCGGCCGGTACTTGGCGTTGGCCCGGTAGAGGGACTCGATCTGCCACCACCGTGAGAAGAAGCTGAGCAGCGACCGCCACAGGCGCAGGACCGGCCCCGCGCCGAGCCGCGAGCCACGTTCGAAGACCGAGCGGAACATCGCGAAGTTGAGCGAGACCTGAGTGATCTCGATCTCGGGGGCGCGCTGCAGGAGTTCGATGACCATGAACTCCATCAGGCCGTTCTCGGAGTCGCGGTCACGCCGCATCAGGTCGAGGGAGAGGCCGTGCGGCCCCCACGGCACGAAGGAGAGCACCGCCCGCAACGCGCCGTCCCCGTCGGTGCATTCGAGCATCACGCACCGCCCGTCCGCCGGGTCCCCGAGCCGTCCCAGCGCCATCGAGAAGCCGCGCTCGGTCGCCCCGTCGCGCCAGTCGTCGGCGCGCCGGAGCAGCTCGGTCATCTCCTCGGGCGGGATGTCCTCGTGGCGGCGGATGCGGACCGTGTACCCGGCGCGCTTCACGCGGTTGTACGCCTGCCGGACGGTGCGCATGGCCCGCCCCTCCAGCGTGAAGTGCTCTTTGGAGGACGAGCCTCGTGCGCCCGTCTCCACGATCGCCTCGTCGCCCAGCTCCAGGGCGTCGAGGCCGTGCCGGGCGTAGATCGTGCCCGCCTCCTCGCTCGCGCCCATCACGGCCGGGATCCAGCCGTGTTCGCGGGCCTCGGCGAGCCAGGGATCGATCGCGCCGGGCCAGGCCTCCGGATCGCCGATGGGGTCGCCGGAGGCCAGCGAGACACCGCCGATGACGCGGTGGGCGACGGCCGCCTTGCCGGTGGGGGACCAGACGACGCTCTTCTCGCGGCGCAGCGCGAAGTAGCCGAGCGAGTCGCGGTCGCCGTGCCGGTCGAGCAGGGCGCGCAGCCGCTCCTCGTCCTGCTCGGTGAGCGGGTCGACGGCCCGGCGGGAGCGGAAGGCCGCGTACAGGACGGCGCAGAGCAGCAGCGTGCTCAGCACGTTGATGCCGACGTTGACCCAGCCGGGCGTGGTGATGCCCTCGAAGCGCTTGTCGTCGGGGGCCAGCGAGACCAGGCGCATGGTGCCGTAGCGCCAGCGGTCCAGGAAGGTCGAGCGGTAGTCGTCGTGGGCGCTGTTGGTGACGGTCACGAGCAGCGCGGCGATCAGCGAGGTGACCAGGAGCCCGCCGGCCGCGACGACCGAGGCCAGCTTCGGGTTGGACCGGTCGCCCTTGGCGTAGAACTCCCGGCGCCCGACGACCAGCGCCGTGACGAACGCGGCGGTCAGCACGAGCGAGATCCAGTTCTGCGCGTACCTGCGGATCTCCGGGAAGACCATCATGAAGGCGAAGAGCAGCAGGAAGAGCCCGCTCAGCACCAGGTTGAGGATCCACGCGGCGCGTTTGCGGCGCCGCATGGTGATCGCGAGGAAGAGCGTGAACGCCCCCGACGCGAAACCGGCGGTCAGCAGGTACGGAGTGAAGTAGTCCGCCGTGTTGTGCTGCCGCAGATCCTGTCCGAGGGAGACCCAGACCGCGCTCAGGAAGTTGATGAACGTGACGGCCCGGAGGTACCAGACGGCGAATCCGGCGGCACGGCGCTGTATGACGGTGTGTGTTCTCTGTCGCCCGGCGACGACCTGCTCATCTCCCATGAAAAGGGATCATATGGGCAACGAGGGTCACCCTCCGCATTGCGGGCGAGCGGGCCACCGGTGCCGGGCGCCGTTGACGGTGCGTCAACCGGCGCCCGAGGGCGGGGCACTTACTCGGTGAACGGTACCGAAGACTCCGCTTCCGGTACCACAGACTCCGCTTCCGGCACTGAAGACTCCGCTTCCGGCGCCGCAGGCTCGGGCTCCCGTTCCGGCAGCTCCGCCGACAGCGCGGCCGCCGCCCGCACCAACGGCAGCGCGAGCAGCCCTCCGGCGCCCTCGCCGATCTTCACGCCGTGCGTGAGCAGCGGGTCGAGGGCCATCCGGTCCAGGGCCTTGGCCTGCGCGGGCTCCCCGCTGTCGTGCCCCGCCAGCCACCAGTCCGGCGACCGGAAGGCGACCCGCTGGGCCACCAGCGCGGCCGCCGACGCCACGACGCCGTCGAGGATCACCGGGGTGCGCCGCACCGCGCACTGCAGCAGGAAGCCCGTCATCGCGGCCAGATCGGCGCCACCCACCGCCGCGAGCAGCTCCAGCTGATCGCCGAGCACGGGCCGGGCCCGCCGCAGCGCGTCCCGCACCGCCGCGCACTTGCGCATCCACGCCAGGTCGTCGATGGGCTCGCCGCCCCGCCCGGTCACCACGGAGGAGTCGGTCCCGCACAGCGCGGCGACCAGGGTCGCCGCGGCCGTCGTGCCGCCCACGCTGATGTCGCCGAGCACGACCAGATCGGTGCCGGAGTCGGCCTCCTCGTCCGCGACGGCCATGCCCGCGCGCACCGCCTGTTCCGCTTCCTCGGAGGTCAGCGCGTTCTCGATGTCGATGCGCCCCGAGCCGCGCCGCACCCGGTGCCCCGCGACCTCGGCGGGCAACTCCTCCGGGGCGCAGTCGAGCGCCATGTCGACGACCCGTACGGGCACGTCGAGGCGGCGCGCAAGGACGGCCGCCGGGCTCTCACCGGCGAGTACGGAACGTACGAGAGAGGCGGCGCTCCCCGCGGGCCGCGCCGAGACGCCGAGCTCGGCGACGCCGTGATCACCCGCGAACAGCACCACGCGAGGCCGCTCGACCGGCTGCACCGGCACCGACGACTGGGCCGCCGAGAGCCACTCGCCGAGCTCGTCGAGACGGCCGAGTGACCCGGGCGGCACGGTCTGCCGTGCCCTGCGTTCCTCGGCGTCGCGGCGGACCCCGCCGTCGGGCCGCTCGATCAGGTCGGTGAAGTCGTCGAGATTCAGCGAGCTCATTCGTCGAACAGTACCGGGAGCGGTGCGGGTGTCGCTCGAACGGCCCTGTGCGCGCAGCCGTGCGCGGCAGCACCGCATGACACCACCGTCCATGCGGGAATGGTCCTTTACGTTCCTGTTTGTCTCGGCTTCTTCCAGGAGTACGACCATGACCACGGATGCCGCCGCCCAGCAGGTCGCCGCCCGGCGCCCCGCCTACCTCGCCGAACTCGCCCAGGGCACCGAGCGGTTCCACGAGCCGCGCCGCACCGACTGCCCCTGGTGCGGCTCCGAGCGGCTGCGGGTGCGGCTGCGCACCACCGACCTGATCCAGCGCAAGCCGGGCAGCTTCACGGTCGTCCGGTGCGGCGACTGCGCCCACTCCTTCCAGAATCCGTGTCTGACCCCCGAGGGCCTGGACTTCTACCGCCGGGACTTCGGGGACGGGTTCGACGGCAGGGAGCCGGTGACACCGTTCGGCGCGCGGTCCGGCACGAGACGCCGCCTCGCCGCCGCCCGCGCCCTTGCCGCCTTCGACGAGCCCGAGTGCTGGCTGGACGTCGACACCGGCGCCGCCCACTTCCCGGCACTGGCCAAGCAGGTCCTGCCGTACACCTCCTTCGACGGGCTCGACCGGCGCGCCGGCGTCGAGAAGGGCGTGCGGTGCGGCCGCATCGAGGAGGGGCACCGCGGCTCCCTCACGGAGCTCGCGGAGCGGCTCGCCGGGCGCTACGACGCGATGAGCATGTTCCACAGCCTGCCGCGCAGCCCCGACCCGCGCGCCGAGCTCCGGGCCGCCCGGACCGTGCTGCGCCCCGGCGGCCACCTCCTGATCGAGGCCCCCGACCCCGAGTGCCGCTACGCCGGTCTGCTCGGCAAGTGGTGGGCGTCCTACCACCAGCCGCGCCACCTGCACCTCGTGCCGCTCACCAACCTCTGCGAGGAGCTGACGGAGCTGGGCTTCACGGTCGTCGCCGTCGAACGCCGCGCGCCGCACGCCCCCGTCGACCTGAGCGCGGCGTTGGCGCTCTTCCTCAACTGCCGCATGCCGGGACCCGACGTCCCGTGGCGCGCCCGGCCCGCGCCCCCGCTCCAGCTCAAGCTGCGCCGGGCCGCGCGCACCGCGTCCGTGCCCCTGGTCGCGCTCGCCCGCGCGCTGGACACGCTCCTGGCGCCACTGCTCACCCGCACCGGCTTCGCCAACACCTACCGGGTCATCGCCCGCAGGGACATCCCGTAGGAGCGGCGTGGAGTCAGCCGCGCAGCGTCAGTGCCTGCCCCGCCACGAGGAGCAGCACCTGCTCGCACTCGGCGGCGAACGCCGCGTTCAGGCGGCCCAGTTCGTCGCGGTAGCGGCGGCCCGACGCGGTCGCGGGGACGATCCCGGAGCCGACCTCGTTCGACACGGCGACGACCGTGCGCCGGGTGGCGCGCACCGCGTCCGCGAGCTCGGTGACCCGCCCGCGCAGCTTCCGCTCCCCGCCGCCCGCCCACTCGGCGTCGTCCCACGCCAGCACCTCGTCCATGACGTGGGTCAGCCACAGCGAGAGACAGTCGATGAGCAGCGGCGGCCCGTCCTCGACGAGCAGCGGCACCAGGTCGCAGGTCTCGGCGGTCCGCCAGGAACCGGGGCGCCGCTCGCGGTGCAGGCTCACCCGCCGGGCCCACTCCGTGTCGCCGCTCCTGGTCCCGCCGGTCGCCACGTACAGCACGTCGGGAAAGGCCTCCAGGCGCTGCTCGGCCTCCACCGACTTGCCTGAGCGGGCGCCGCCGAGGACGAAGGTGCGGCGCGGCACGTCGGGGACGTCCTCGTAGGCGCCGACCACGAGCGTCGAGCCGTCCGGCACGGCCCGCGCCCCGGCGGCGGCGAGCCGGCGCGTCAGTTCCCCGCCCGGCGGCGCCTCGTGACCGATGTGCACCGCGATCACGTCGGTGGTGGGCCCGACGGCCCCGGCCGCACGCAGCCGGGCGAGCCCGTCGGGCCGCCCGACGACGTCGAGCACGACCATCTCGTACGGGGCCCGACCGCCGTCGCCGTTGCCCTCGGCGAGCCCCGCGGGCGCCCCGCCCGGCGGCAGGTACAGGAGCCGCTCCCCGCCGGGCCCCGTCACCTCGTACCCGGAGCCGGGCGCGTCCAGCGCCACCGCGCGCACCCGGTGGCCGGTGAGCAGCGCCAGCTCCCGCCCGTCGGCGACCCGGCCGGGCTGCGGCAGGCCCGCCGGGACCTCGACGGCGGGCCCGTCGTGCGGATGGGAGAGGAGGACCTGGCGCACTCCGCCGAGCGAGTGCCCCGCGCGGGCGGCCGCGAAGGCCGCGCCGGGGGTGAGGTCGAGCAGCAGGACGCCGTCCACGAGGAGCGCGGTCGCGGCGCGCGCGGCGTCGCCGAGCGCGGTCGCGCAGGCCGCGCAGGGGCAGTCGGGGAGAGGCAGTCCGCCGGGGGCGCCGGTGCCGAGCAGAGTCAGTTCCACACGAAGATCCTCCCGCGTCGGGTCCCGCACCGCGCGCCCGGCTAGGCTTCAAGCGGATTCAAGAGGATTCAGGCGGTTCACACACCGCTACGGGACCTTCGGGAGGCTGACATGGCGGCATGGACGTGGCGGTTCGAGAAGGCGGACGGGACGGAGGTCCAGCCCGCGGTGCAGCCCGAGGAGTTCACCACCCAGGGGGACGCCGAGTCCTGGCTCGGTGAGTGCTGGAAGGAGCTGTCCGAGGGCGGCGCCGACCAGGTGCACCTCTTCGAGGACGCGAACAAGATCTACGGGCCGATGAGCCTGCACGCGGACGAGGCGCAGGACGCGCAGGACGCGTCGGCGTAGGCCGCACGTCACACAGCGCGCGCCCACCCGGGAGGCGGCGACCGGACTCCGGCCGCCGCCTCCCGCATGTCACGGTGCAGCCGCTTCCTGCGTGTAACGGTGTCGCGGCTTCCTGCGCGTTACGGTGCCGCCACTACTTGCGCGTCACCGCGCTGCCGCTTCCCGTACGTCACGGTGCCGCCGCCTCCCGCGCGTCGCCGCGCCGCCCGCCGACGGTCATGCTCTCCGCGGCTACATCTCGCCGAGGGTCACGTCCGCCGTCTTCTCCGACCCGTCCCGCACGTACGTGACCTGCTTCTTCTGGCCCGGTTCTGCCGCGGCGAGCGCCTCGGAGAGGGAGTTGATCGTGGTGATCCTGGTGTCGCCGAGCTTGGTGATGATGTCGCCGGACCGCAGACCCGCCTCGGCCGCCGCGCCGCCCTGCCGGGCCTCGGCCACGGCCACCCCGGCGGGCCGGTAGTCGTCGTCGAGGACGGTGCGTCCCGTGATGCCGAGCGCGGCCCGGCCCGAGTCGGTGACCTTGCCGTCCTTGACGATCTGGTCGGCGACCGTCTTGACCATCGAGGACGGGATGGCGAAGCCGATGCCGGGCGCCGCGCTGTCGCCCATCTGCGGGTCGCTCGCGGCGAGCGTGGGGATGCCGATGACCTTCCCGTCGAGGTCGACGAGCGCGCCGCCGCTGTTGCCCGGGTTGATCGCGGCCGACGTCTGCACCATGTTGGCGATGGTCGCCCCGGTCCCGCCGCCGTCGCGGCCCTCGCTGACGGTCCGCCCGGTGGCCGACACGATGCCCTGGGTGACGCTGGAGGAGAGGCCGAGCGGGGAGCCCATGGCCAGCACGATCTGCCCGACCTCGGCCTTGGTCGAGTCGCCGAACTCCGCCGCCTTGAGACCGTCCGGTACGTCGCCGAGCTTGATGACGGCGAGGTCCTGTTCGGGGTAGGTCGCGACCAGTTCGGAGGCCAGGGCCTGCTCGCCGGTGGCGGTGGTGACCTTGAACCGCTTCTCCTTGCCCACGACGTGGGCGTTGGTGACGATGTGCCCCTTGCCGTCGTAGACGACGCCGGACCCGAGGCTGTCACCGGCGTCGACCTGGACGACCGACGGCAGGACGTCCTTGATCACCCGCTGGTAGTCGTCCTGCAGATCACCGGCGGCGGCGGGCGCGGCCTGCGTGGTGGACCTGCCGGAGTCCCCGGAACCCGAGGAGGAGCAGCCGCCGGCGAGCGCGACGGCGGCGAGGGTGGCGGCGAGGGGGACGGAGGCGGCGCGGATACGAGAGGCAGTCATGCGCCGAGTGTGCTTTTTGTCCGTTCCCGGCGCCCGTGGTGCGAGGTAAACGGGTGGGCACAGGGGGCTCACCGCCCTCGGCACGGTCCGACGCCCCGCCCTCGACTCAGTCCGGCTCGACTCAGTCCGGCACCCCGCCCGGTCAAGTCAGCCCAGCACCCCGCCCCGCCGCGACGTTCCCGCACTCCGCATGGTCAAGTCGGCCCCGCACCCCGCACTGCCGCGCCAGTCCCACACCCCGCACGGGAAAGTCGGTCCCGCACCCCGCCGGGCCGCGTCAGTCCCGCACCCAGCGGCCCGGCGCCAACGCGTCGGTCCCGCACCCAGCGCCCCCTGCTGACGCCTCAGTCCCGCACCCCGCACAAATGCAGCAGAGCGGCGACGCGCCGGTAGGGATCGGTCCGGCCCGCCCGCTCCTCGGCGGCGAGCAGCGCCTCCAGCTCCCGCTCGGGCGGCAGCGCCGTGCCGTCGGCCACCGTGTCGGTGAAGACCCGCACCCCGTACCAGACCTGGAGCGGCGCCGCGATGCCCGCAAGCGCGGCGGTCAGCGCGTCGAGCCGGTCCGCGCGGGCGTCGATGCCCAGCCGGTTGCGGTACGTGACGGAGTCGAAGGCGGCGAGCGCCCCCGACCAGTTTCCGGCCAGCCCCGGCCGCATGGCCAGCGCCTCCGCGTTGCGCACGAGCAGCGAGAGCAGCCCCCCGGGCGCCAGCATCCGGGCGAGCCCGGCGAGGAGCGCGTCGGGCTCCTCCACGTACATCAGAACGCCGTGACAGAGCACCACGTCGAAGCTGCCGGGCAGGAAGTGCACACCCGTCTGGTGCCCGTCGCCCTCGACGATCCGCACCCGTCCCTGGATGCCCTCGGGCTCACCAGCGAGCGCCGTGCGCGCGCTGGCGATCATGACGGGGTCCTGCTCGACGCCCGTCACCTTGTGCCCGGCACGGGCGAGCCGCAGCGCCTGCGTGCCCTGGCCCATGCCGACGTCGAGTATCCGAAGCCGCTGCCCCACGGGGAAGCGGGCGATTATCTGCTCGTCGAGCTGGCGGGCCACCAGCTCCTGGCGGACGGCGTTGCGCAGGCCGCCCAGCTTCTCCAGCCAGGCGCCGGCCCCGCCGGTGAATCCGCTCAGGGCCGTTCTCCGCGCTTGACCTGCGGCTTGGGCAGTCGCAGCCGGCGCATCTGGAGCGTACGCATCAGGGCGTACGCGACGGCGCCCTTCCGGCTCTCGGTCGGGAAGCGCTCGGCGAGCCGCTTCTTCAGGCGGAACGCGGTGACGACCGAGTCGACGATGATCAGGACGATCACGAAGAGCCAGAGCAGCAGCGCGATGTTCTGCAGCTGCGGCACGCGGACGATGCTCAGGACGAGGATGATCACCGCGAGCGGCAGGAAGTACTCGGCGATGCAGAAGCGCGAGTCCACGAAGTCGCGCGCGAACTTGCGCACGGGACCCTTGTCACGGGCGGGCAGGAACCGCTCGTCACCGCTGGCCAGCGCCTCGCGCTGCTTCGCCATCTGCGTGCGGCGCTCGTCGCGCTGCCGCTTGGCGGCCTCCTTGCGCGACGCGGGCTTGTTCGTCACGCTGCGGCGCTGCGACTGGGCCATGGCGCGCTTGGGGGTGGGGCGGCCCTTCGGGGCCTGCGGGTCACGGGGCTGCTTGGAGTCGGTCACCGGCGCCTGCGCGGCCGGGGCCTTCTCTTCCTTGGATCGGCTACGGAACACAAAATCCAAGGGTACGGGGTGTGGACGCATGGAGGTCCGCCGGGCGGGGAACGATCCGGCAACGCCGGGCGTCTTGATTTATGTGCCTAAGGGGACGTAGCGGGCGGTATGCGGCGGCCCGGGGCGCGCCGCCCCGGATGCCCCGGGGGGTCGGATCACAGGGGTGCACCTACTCCTTACGCCGGAGCGGCGCCGGAAGCAGTCGTCCTTGGGGATGAGCGCATCCGCCCGCGAACAGTGCGGTAATGGATGCAGGGCCCGTACTGTGGGTTCTGAGCAGTACCTGGAGCTGGAAGTCCGTCAGAAGGGGGCGCGCGAAGCCCATGAGCGGTGTCATGAAGCGTATGGGGATGATCTTCCGCGCGAAGGCGAACAAGGCCCTTGACCGGGCCGAGGACCCGCGCGAAACCCTCGATTACTCGTATCAGAAGCAGCTGGAGCTCCTGCAGAAGGTCCGCCGGGGCGTCGCCGACGTGGCGACCTCCCGCAAGCGCCTGGAACTGCAGCTGACCCAGCTCCAGAAGCAGTCCTCGACCCTGGAGGACCAGGGTCGCAAGGCGCTCGCCCTCGGGCGCGAGGACCTGGCCCGCGAGGCCCTGTCCCGCCGCTCCGCGCTCCAGCAGCAGGTGACGGACCTGGAGACGCAGCACCAGACGCTCCAGGGCGAGGAGGAGAAGCTCACCCTCGCGGCGCAGCGACTCCAGGCCAAGGTCGACGCCTTCCGCACCAAGAAGGAGACGATCAAGGCGACGTACACCGCCGCCCAGGCCCAGACCCGGATCGGCGAGGCGTTCTCCGGCATCTCCGAGGAGATGGGCGACGTCGGCATAGCGATCCAGCGCGCCGAGGACAAGACCGCGCAGCTCCAGGCGCGGGCCGGCGCGATCGACGAACTGCTCGCCTCGGGCGCCCTCGACGACTCCTCCGGACTCGCCAAGGACGACATCCAGTCCGAGCTCGACCGGCTCTCGGGTGGTACTGATGTAGAGCTGGAACTGCAGCGCATGAAGGCGGAGCTCGCGGGAGGCCCCAGCAGCCAGCAGCAGGCGATCGAGGGTGGCAAGGGCCAGCCCCAGTCGCAGCAGCAGCCGCAGGACACCCCGCGCTTCGACAAGCAGTAGCCCTACGCAGGTATCACGCGGATACCGCTCACGTCCGAGGAGGACGACATGATCGTACGGATCATGGGGGAGGGGCAGGTGAAGCTGGCCGACAGCCACTTCGCCGAGCTGAACAAGCTGGACGACGACCTGCTCGAGGAGATGGAGAGCGGCGACGCCGCCGGCTTCCGCCGCACGCTGCACGCGCTCCTTGACCGCGTCCGGGAGCTCGGCACGCCCCTCCCGGACGACGCCCTGGAACCCTCGGAGCTGATCCTCCCGGCCCCCGACGCCTCCCTGGACGAGGTCCGCGACATGCTGAGCGACGACGGCCTGATCCCCGGCTGACCAGGAACGCGAGGAACTGCGCGCCGCCCAGCCCCGAGGCCACCCCGGGTGCGCGGGGAACCGCGCGCCGAGCCCGATCCGGCCCGCACCCGAAAAGCCGCCCCCCGGCCCCCCCCCAACTCCCCATCCCCGCCCCGACGGGAGCAGTACCCCGGACCCGGTCCGGGCCGCCGCCCAGGCCCCGTAACGTTGAGAACGTGACCACTCTCGTGCGAGGCCGCGGCTGGGCCAGAACGCACCCGCTGGCGGTAGACGCCGTCCTCGCCACCGCCGTCCTCGTCTGCATGGTCGTCGGCTCCTTCGCCGAGCCCTACGGGGAGCACGGCCCCACCTGGGGCACCCGCACCCCCGACGCCCCCAGCCTGCTCCTGATGGCCCTCGGCGCACTCGCCCTGGTCTTCCGCCGCCGCGCCCCCTGGTCCGTGCTCGCCGCGACCTGTGCCGCCTCCCTCGTCGAGCTGCTGACCGGCGAGCCCCGCGCCCCCGTCGTGATGTGCGCGGTCATCGCGCTGTTCACCGTCGCCGCCACCACTGACCGCTCCACAACGTGGCGGATCGGCCTGGTCACGATGACGGGCCTCACGGGCGTGGCGATGCTCTCGGGCCCGCTGCCCTGGTACGCCCAGGAGAACCTCGGCATCTTCGCCTGGACCGGCATGGCCGCCGCCGCGGGCGACGCGGTGCGCAGCCGCCGCGCCTTCGTGGACGCCATAAGGGAGCGGGCCGAGCGGGCGGAACGCACCAGGGAGGAAGAGGCCCGGCGGCGCGTCGCCGAGGAGCGGCTGCGCATCGCCCGCGATCTGCACGACGTGGTCGCCCACCACATCGCCCTGGTCAACGTGCAGGCCGGGGTCGCCGCGCACGTCATGGACAAGCGGCCGGACCAGGCCAAGGAAGCCCTCTCGCACGTACGGGACGCCAGCCGCTCCGCGCTCAACGAACTCCGCGCCACCGTCGGCCTGTTGCGGCAGAGCGGCGACCCCGAGGCGCCCACCGAACCGGCCCCCGGCCTGCACCGGCTCGACGAGCTCGTCGAGACGTTCCGCAACGCGGGCCTGCCCGTGGAGGTGGCCCTGGGACAGGTCGGCCTCGATCTGGCCGCGGCCGTCGACCTCGCCGCGTTCCGGATCATCCAGGAGGCGCTGACCAATGTGCAGAAGCACGCGGGACGGGAGGCCACGGCCGAGGTCAGCGTCGTGCGCGTCGGCCCGAACGTGGAGGTGACCGTCATCGACGACGGCCCGGGCCACGAAGGCGGCAACGGCGCGGGGGGCGTCGACGGACGGCCCTCCGACGGCGGCGGTCACGGCCTGATCGGCATGCGGGAGCGCGTCACCGCCCTCGGGGGCAGCTGCACGGCGGGGCCCCGCTACGGAGGAGGGTTCCGCGTCCATGCGATCCTGCCCGTCACCACGGCAAAGGGAGGGACCGCGTGACGATCCGCGTACTGCTCGCCGACGACCAGGCGTTGCTGCGCAGCGCGTTCAGGGTGCTCGTCGACTCCGAGTCCGACATGGAGGTGGTCGGCGAGGCGTCCGACGGGGCGGAGGCGGTCAGGCTCGCCAGGTCGGAGCGGGCCGACGTGGTCCTGATGGACATCCGGATGCCGGGCACCGACGGGCTCGCCGCCACCCGGCTGATCAGCGCGGACCCCTCCCTGGCCCACGTCCGCGTGGTGATGCTGACGACCTTCGAGGTCGACGAGTACGTGGTGCAGTCGCTGCGCGCGGGCGCCTCCGGGTTCCTCGGCAAGGGTGCGGAGCCCGACGAGTTGCTCGGCGCCATCCGTATCGCGGCGGCCGGTGAGGCGCTGCTCTCGCCGGTGGCGACCAAGGGCCTGATCGCCAAGTTCCTCGCCCAGGGTGAGGGGCTCGACGGCGACGCGCCGGTGCGCGGCGAGCGGCTCGACGCGCTGACGAGCCGTGAGCGCGAGGTCCTCGTGCAGGTCGCGGGCGGCCACTCGAACGACGAGATCGCCGAGCGTCTGGAGGTCAGCCCGCTCACCGTGAAGACCCATGTGAACCGCGCGATGGCGAAGCTCGGCGCGCGCGACAGGGCCCAACTCGTCGTCATCGCGTACGAATCGGGCCTGGTACGTCCACGGGTGGAGTGACGCGGGGTCTCTGAGGGGCGCCCGCAATAGCGGGCGCCCCTTACGCGTGGACTCAGGGCAGGGCTACGGAAGCGCCAGCATCCGCTCAAGGGCCAGCTTCGCGAACTGCTCGGTCTCGCGGTCGACCTCGATCCGGTTGACCAGCTTGCCCTCGGCCAGGGACTCCAGGGTCCAGACCAGGTGCGGCAGGTCGATCCGGTTCATGGTCGAGCAGAAGCAGACCGTCTTGTCGAGGAAGACGATCTCCTTGTCCTCCGCGGCGAAGCGGTTCGCCAGGCGGCGTACGAGGTTCAGCTCGGTCCCGATCGCCCACTTGGAACCGGCGGGAGCCGCCTCCAGGGTCTGGATGATGTGCTCCGTGGAGCCCACGTAGTCCGCCGCGGCCACGACCTCGTGCTTGCACTCGGGGTGCACCAGGACGTTCACACCGGGGATGCGCGCGCGCACGTCCTCCACGCTCTCCAGCGAGAAGCGTCCGTGCACCGAGCAGTGCCCGCGCCACAGGATCATCTTCGCGTCACGCAGCTGCTGAGGCGTCAGGCCGCCGTTCGGCTTGTGCGGGTTGTAGACCACGCAGTCGTCGAGCGAGAGGCCCATGTCGCGCACGGCGGTGTTGCGCCCGAGGTGCTGGTCGGGCAGGAAGAGGATCTTCTCGCCCTGCTCGAAGGCCCACTCCAGGGCCCGCTTGGCGTTGGACGACGTGCAGATCGTCCCGCCGTGCTTGCCCGTGAACGCCTTGATGTCGGCGGACGAGTTCATGTACGAGACGGGCACGACCTGCTCGGCTATCCCGGCCTCGGTCAGCACGTCCCAGCACTCGGCGACCTGGTCGGCGGTGGCCATGTCGGCCATCGAGCAGCCGGCGGCCAGGTCGGGCAGGACGACCTTCTGGTCGTCCGTCGTCAGGATGTCCGCGGACTCGGCCATGAAGTGCACACCGCAGAAGACGATGTACTCGGCGTCCGGCCGCGCTGCCGCGTCACGCGCCAGCTTGAAGGAGTCGCCGGTGACGTCCGCGAACTGGATGACCTCGTCGCGCTGGTAGTGGTGGCCGAGCACGAAGACCTTGTCGCCCAGCTTCTCCTTGGCGGCGCGGGCGCGCTCCACCAGGTCCGGGTCGGAGGGGGACGGCAGATCGCCGGGGCACTCCACGCCGCGCTCGCTCCTCGGGTCGGCCTCGCGGCCGAGCAGCAGGAGAGCGAGGGGCGTGGGCTGGACATCGAGGTCCACGGGGGACTGGGCGGTGGTCACGACACGCACCCTTTCTGATCTGTGTATGCGCGGCGGAGCCGCTCCGGCGGGGCCTCGGGCCCGCACCGGGGATCCTTTTCGTCGAATTGACGTTATCTATCATAACCGCTTCACGTCAGTTTGACGATGGCCATTGTGTCGATGTGACGCATTCGCGGTTCCCGGGGCCGCTGTCCCATCCGGCGCCGTGTGCGAGCATGAAGGGGCAAGGACGTGAGCGCCCGGCCCGGAATGAATCCGCGGCCCCGCCGGTTGCAACCGTCGGCAAGCAGTCTCCGTACAACCCGGGAGAGAAGCAGATGTCCGTATCGGACGAGACCACCACCGTGAGCGACGGCATCCTCCTGTCGGACGCCGCCGCGGCCAAGGTGAAGGGCCTCCTTGAGCAGGAGGGCCGTGACGACCTGGCGCTGCGCGTCGCCGTTCAGCCCGGCGGCTGCTCGGGCCTGCGCTACCAGCTGTTCTTCGACGAGCGCTCGCTCGACGGCGACGTCGTCAAGGACTTCGACGGCGTCAAGGTCGTCACCGACCGGATGAGCGCTCCCTACCTGGGCGGCGCCTCCATCGACTTCGTGGACACCATCGAGAAGCAGGGCTTCACGATCGACAACCCGAACGCCACCGGCTCCTGCGCCTGCGGCGACTCCTTCAGCTGAGCCTGTAGGCACAGACGTACGAAGGCGGCGGCCCCCCGAGCGTTCGGGGGGCCGCCGCCTTCGTGTGCGCGGATCGCCTCGGCGCTACCTCCGCCGCACCGTCCCGCCAGTGGAGTCCACGACCTCGCGGTCGCCGAGGGGCTTGTCGAGGGTGACCGTCCGCGAGAACTTCTTGGCCATCTCGACGCAGACCTTGCCCTTCTCCCGCTTCTCGGTGACCTCGACCGCCACGCGGTCGCCGTCCTCCTCGGCGGCCGCCGCGTACGTGCTGCACACCCCGCCCCAGAAGTGCACGGTCAGCGACCGGCCGTCGGCGCTGTAGGACTCGACGCGGGTGGCGCTCCTGTCCTCCCCGTCACCCTTGTCGCCGGGCTTCCCGGTGTGCGTGGGTGCGCCCGGGGCGGTCGGCGACGTCAGGTACGCGGGGTCGACCGCCGGATGCGTCACCGTGAAGCTCTCCCGCGCGCCCTGCGGCTTCACGTCGAACAGCCAGGACGGCACGAGGGCCTGCTTGCCGTCCACGAAGTGCGTCGCGAGCCCGAACGTGGCGCCGTTGACGGCGATCGGCTGGGGCTTCGGCCGCGTGGACGACGGATCGCAGGGCGCCTGCTCCGACCCGCTGCCGCCCTCGGTCCTCGTGCTGTCGCCGGCGTGCGGCACCGGGGTCGCGCACCCGGCGATGCCCACGCGTCCGAGGCGGTCGCCCGCCCCGTTCAGCCGGTCCAGGGTCTCCCGGGCGCCGATCACCGGATACGTGGCACCCTTGTCCGGAGCCTTCAACTTGCCGCTGCCGCCGACCACTTCGCCGTCCGAGCCGATCTGGACGCCGGTCGCCCAGCCGTACGTCGGCAGACCGTCGATCCTGGGGTCGGCGTTCACCACCCGCACGGCGCCCATCAGCTGGCGGGCGTCCAGCTTGGCGTCGTCCTGGCCGAGCGCCTTCAGGACGGGGGCCGCGGCCTCCTTGGCGGCCTTCTCGCTCACCGCGTCGCCCGGCGCGCCGTTGGGGGCGGTGGACGTGCTGGAACAGGGCTTGCCCTTGGGGCAGTTGTCGGTGCCGCCCGTGCCGTGCGCGGTGTAGGCCCAGGTGCCGGGTGCCTGCTTGTCGACCTGCAGCAGGGGCCCGGAGCCGTCGTTGTGCGGGCCCACCCGCCAGGCGCCGTCCCGCGAGGTCGGCGTGCCGCTCACGCCGAGCGCGTCGGCCAGTTCGGTCACCTCGGCCCGGGTGACCTCGCCGCGCGCGTGGTAGACGGCGGCCGACTCCGGGCCCTCGGGCAGCTCGCCGGTCGCCTTGTACGTGGCGCCGCTGGGGTCGGGCTCGCCCGGCGCGATGCCGCCCGTACCGTCGTCTCCGCCGTCGCCGCTCTGCCGGTCGCCGGCCGGCTGGGCCTCCAGGGCGAGCGGCGGCGGGTTCCCGCGGTCGCCCGCGGGGGCCCCGTCGCCGCCGCCGTTGCCGCCACCGCCGGACGCGGTCGCCGCGAAGTACGCGCCGCCGCCGCCGACCAGCAGCACGGTGGCCGCGACCGAGACGACGGCCAGGCGGGAACGCCGCCGCTGCGGCTCGGTCGCCTCAAGATCGGATCGCTCGGTGCTCACCGCATCGCTCCTTCGACTGACTGCTGTCCCTGACATCCCACGCGTGGGCTTCGTCGTATCCCGGTTCCCCTCTACGGGGGACGGCGATGGGACGCAGGAGGGGAGCGCGCGGTTCCCTTACCGCGCGCCGGGGCTCAGTCCCCGTACTCGGACATGCCGTCGATCAGGCGCGCGGAGGCGGGCGGGACGGTGATCCCGTGGATCAGGGAGGGCGGCACGGGGGCGGCCGAGGCCGTGGCGGGGACCACCCAGTGCGGCGCCATGCGGGCGCAGTCCCCGCGCAGCGACTCCATGCTCTCTGGAGCCTCGGTGGAGAACGCGGCACGACGCTGGAGGACGACATCCTTCGGGATAACGGTCATAACGGCACCGTACGCACCACCCCACCCCCTGAAAAAGCCCTACTATTGGGTAGTTTTGGCACTTCAGAGACGGTGCGCCGACCCGGTAGCGTGAACTGTCAATCCCGCCTCTCCTCCACAGGAGCATCCAGCCGTGCGTATTGCAGTCACCGGCTCCATCGCCACCGACCACCTGATGACCTTCCCCGGCCGCTTCGCCGACCAGCTGGTCGCCGATCAGTTGCACACGGTCTCCCTGTCCTTCCTCGTCGACGCCCTCGATGTCCGCAGGGGAGGCGTCGCCGCCAACATCGCCTTCGGCATGGGCCAGCTCGGCACCACTCCGATCCTGGTGGGGGCCGCGGGCTCCGACTTCGACGAGTACCGGGCCTGGCTCGACCGGCACGGTGTGGACACCGCGTCGGTCCGGATCTCCGAGACCCTGCACACCGCGCGCTTCGTCTGCACCACGGACGCCGACCACAACCAGATCGGCTCCTTCTACACGGGCGCGATGAGCGAGGCCCGCCTCATCGAGCTGAAGACGGTCGCCGACCGCGTCGGCGGCCTCGACCTCGTCTCCATCGGCGCCGACGACCCCGAGGCGATGCTCCGGCACACCGAGGAGTGCCGTACCCGCGAGATCCCCTTCGCCGCCGACTTCTCGCAGCAGATCGCGCGCATGGAGGGCGAGGAGATCCGCACGCTCCTCGACGGCGCCACGTACCTCTTCTCGAACGAGTACGAGAAGGGCCTCATCGAGTCCAAGACGGGCTGGACCGACGCCGAGATCCTCTCCCGCGTCGGCCACCGCGTGACCACCCTCGGCGCGCGCGGCGTGCGCATCGAGTCCGTCGGCGAGGACCCGATCGAGGTCGGCGTCCCGGAGGAGGAGGCGAAGGTCGAGCCGACCGGCGTCGGCGACGCGTTCCGCGCGGGCTTCCTCTCCGGCCTCGCCTGGGGCGTCTCCCACGAGCGCGCGGCGCAGGTCGGCTGCATGCTCGCCACCCTGGTCATCGAGACCGTCGGCACCCAGGAGTACGAGCTGCGCCGCAGCAACTTCATGGACCGCTTCACCAAGGCGTACGGCCACGAGGCCGCCGCGGAGGTCCAGCCGCACCTCGGCTAGCCGGTCATGAGCTCCGGCGGACCACGTAGGCGACACCCTGGTCCGCCGGCCGCTCACCCACGTACTCCTGCTGCCTGGTCCAGCACCAGGCCGGGATGTCCACCGCCGCCACCTCGTCGTCGGCGAGCACGGTGACGGTGCCGCCCACCCGTACCCGGCCGATCGCCCTGGCCAGCTCGATGACCGGCCGCGGGCAGGCCATCCCGAGCGCGTCGACCGTCACGGCCTCCTCCGCCCCGCTCCCGCCCGCCACCGGCGCCCCCAGCGTCTCGCGCACGCCCCGCACCACGCCGGGCAGCACGTCGAGGAACCGCTCGACCTCCGCGGCCTCGGTGCCCGCGGGCAGCGAGACGCGTACGTTGCCCTCGCTCAGCACGCCCATCGCCTTGAGCACGTGGCTCGGCGTCAGCGTCGAGCTGGTGCACGAGGACCCGGACGACACGGAGAAGTCCGCCCGGTCCAGCTCGTGCAGCAGGGTCTCCCCGTCGACATAGAGACAGGAGAAGGTGACGAGGTGCGGAAGGCGCCGCACCGGTTCGCCCACCACCTCCACGTCCGGCACGAGCCCGGGCACCCGGGCCCGGATCCGCTCCGTCAGCTCCCGCAGCCGCGCCCCCTCCGCGGCGGCCTCGGCCCGCACCGCCCGCAGCGAGGCGGCCGCCGCCACGACCGCCGGAATGTTCTCGAACCCGGCGGCCCGCCCGGACTCCCGCTCGTCGGCGGGCCCTTGCGCGGCGAAGCGCACCCCCTTGCGCACGGCGAGCAGCCCGACCCCGGCCGGACCACCCCATTTGTGGGCGCTCGCGGTCAGCAGCGACCAGGCTCCGTCGACCGGTCCCCAGGGCAGCGACTGGGCGGCGTCCACGAGCAGCGGCACCCCGGCGGCGCGGCAGACCTCGGCGACCTCGGCGACCGGCTGCTCCGTGCCGACCTCGTGGTTGGCCGACTGCAGACAGGCGAGCGCGGTGTCCTCGCGCAGCGCGTCGGCGTACCCGTCCGGGGCCACCGCGCCGCCGCGGTCCACCGGCACCTCGGTCACCGTGCCGCCGCCGCGCTCGTGGTCCTCGGCCGAATGGAGTACCGACGAATGTTCGACGGCCGACACGATCAGGTGGTGTCCGACGCGCCGACGCGCCGCGAGCGCGCCCGCCATTCCGGAGTGCACGGCGCGGGTCCCGGACGTGGTGAAGACGAGCTCGTCGGGCCGGCAGCCCACCGCGTCGGCGGCCGCCTCGCGCGCGGCGTCGAGCAGCAGCCGGGCCCGCCGCCCCTCCCGGTACAGCCGCGCGGGATCGGCCCACCCCTCGTCGAGCGAGGCGGTCAGGGCCTGCCGGGCCACGGGATGAAGGGGAGCGGAGGACGCAGCATCGAAGTAGGACACGCCCTAACGCTAAGACGTGCCCGCGCCTGGAGGCGCCCCGCAAGGGGCACCCTCCAGGGGCGCGGGGAGCCGCGCGCCCGGCCACGGCGCACCCGCACTCGCGGACCAGCAGATTCCGCCGAGCCGGTGGGCGCCCCGACCCTCCGTCAGAAAGCGCCCGACAGCGCCCCGTCCCACCCTTCGGAGTGACCCGCGGCGCGTTAGGCACCCTCCCCGCGCGACCCCAAATAGCGTCCAGTAGGGTTTGGTCCGCATAAACATCCAAACCCCTGCCCGACGCAGGGCGGCGACCTACCAGCGTGAAGGCCGCAGCCGACCGCGCGGGCGAGACTCTCGGGAAGGCGCTACGTGAGTCCCAACGGCTCCGACCGCTCGTCGCGGCGCCCGATGCGGCGGAAGCTGCCGCAGGTGCTGACTGCGGGCCTGATCCTGGCGACCGCCACCGGTTGCACATACAAGGATTTCCCCCGCCTTGGAATGCCCACCCCGGTAACGGAAGAGGCTCCGCGGATTCTCTCCCTCTGGCAGGGCTCGTGGGCGGCAGCGCTCGCCACGGGCGTCCTGGTCTGGGGTCTGATCCTGTGGAGCGTCATCTTCCACCGGCGCAGCCGCACCAAGGTGGAAGTACCGGCGCAGACGCGTTACAACATGCCCATCGAGGCGCTCTACACAGTGGTGCCCCTCATCATCGTGTCGGTGCTCTTCTACTTCACGGCACGTGATGAGTCGAAGCTCCTCAAGCTCGACGAAAAGCCTGCCCACACCATCAACGTGGTCGGCTACCAGTGGAGCTGGGGCTTCAACTACGTCGAGAACGTTCCGGGCGCCGGCAAGGACAACGCCAAGACCTCCAAGGACCTGGAGGCCATCCCGGACAAGTTCCGCAAGGACTTCCCGGCCAAGGCCAACGGTGTCTACGAAGTCGGCACGCCCGGCGAGCGGAACCCCCAGAACGGCAACCCCGGCCCGACCCTCTGGCTCCCCAAGGGCGAGAAGGTCCGCTTCGTGCTCACCTCGCGTGACGTCATCCACTCCTTCTGGGTGGTGCCGTTCCTCATGAAGCAGGACGTCATCCCGGGCCACACCAACGCTTTTGAGGTGACTCCGAACAAGGAGGGCACCTTCATGGGCAAGTGTGCCGAGCTCTGCGGCGTCGACCACTCCCGGATGCTCTTCAACGTCAAGGTCGTCTCTCCCGAGCGCTACAAGCAGCACCTCGAGGACCTGGTGAAGAAGAACCAGACCGGTTACATCCCGGCCGGCATCGAGCAGACGCCCCACGAGAAGAACCGGGAGACGAACAACCTGTGAGCATCCTCAACGAACCCCAGGGTGCCGCGGCAGCAGAAGACTCGTACGAGAACGAGCTGCCGGTCAGGCGCAAGCAGCCGGGAAACGTCGTCATCAAGTGGCTGACCACCACTGACCACAAGACGATCGGCACGCTGTATCTGGTCACGTCGTTCGCGTTCTTCTGCATCGGTGGCGTGATGGCGCTCTTCATGCGCGCCGAACTCGCCCGCCCGGGTACGCAGATCATGTCGAACGAGCAGTTCAACCAGGCGTTCACGATGCACGGCACGATCATGCTGCTGATGTTCGCGACGCCGCTGTTCGCCGGTTTCGCGAACTGGATCATGCCGCTGCAGATCGGCGCGCCCGACGTGGCGTTCCCGCGGCTGAACATGTTCGCCTACTGGCTGTACCTCTTCGGCTCGCTCATCGCGGTCGGCGGCTTCCTCACCCCGCAGGGCGCGGCCGACTTCGGCTGGTTCGCCTACAGCCCGCTGTCGGACGCGGTCCGCTCGCCGGGCATCGGCGCCGACATGTGGATCATGGGTCTGGCCTTCTCCGGCTTCGGCACGATCCTCGGCTCGGTCAACTTCATCACCACGATCATCTGCATGCGCGCTCCGGGCATGACGATGTTCCGCATGCCGATCTTCGTCTGGAACGTCCTGCTGACGGCCGTTCTGGTCCTGCTCGCCTTCCCGGTCCTGGCCGCCGCGCTGTTCGCCCTGGAGGCGGACCGCAAATTCGGTGCCCATGTGTTCGACGCCGCCAATGGCGGGGCCTTGCTATGGCAACACCTCTTCTGGTTCTTCGGCCATCCAGAGGTGTACATCATCGCGTTGCCGTTCTTCGGCATCATTTCCGAGGTCATCCCGGTCTTCTCCCGCAAGCCGATGTTCGGCTACATGGGCCTGATCGGCGCGACCATCGCCATCGCGGGTCTCTCCGTGACGGTGTGGGCGCACCACATGTACGTCACCGGCGGCGTGCTCCTGCCGTTCTTCTCCTTCATGACGTTCCTCATCGCCGTGCCAACGGGCGTGAAGTTCTTCAACTGGATCGGCACGATGTGGAAGGGGTCCTTGTCCTTCGAGACCCCGATGCTCTGGGCGGTCGGCTTCCTGATCACCTTCACCTTCGGTGGTCTGACCGGCGTCATCCTGGCCTCCCCGCCGATGGACTTCCACGTCTCGGACTCGTACTTCGTGGTGGCGCACTTCCACTACGTCGTCTTCGGCACCGTGGTCTTCGCGATGTTCTCCGGCTTCCACTTCTGGTGGCCGAAGTTCACCGGCAAGATGCTCGACGAGCGCCTCGGCAAGATCACCTTCTGGACGCTGTTCATCGGCTTCCACGGCACCTTCCTCGTCCAGCACTGGCTGGGGGCCGAGGGCATGCCGCGCCGTTACGCGGACTACCTCGCCGCGGACGGCTTCACGGCCCTGAACACGATTTCCACGATCTGCTCGTTCCTGCTCGGTCTGTCGATACTGCCGTTCTTCTACAACGTCTGGAAGACCGCCAAGTACGGCAAGAAGATCGAGGTCGACGACCCGTGGGGCTACGGCCGCTCGCTGGAGTGGGCGACCTCCTGCCCGCCGCCGCGGCACAACTTCCTCACGCTGCCGCGCATCCGCTCGGAATCGCCGGCGTTCGACCTGCACCACCCTGAGATCGCCGCTCTCGGCCAGATCGAGAACGACGGGCAGAAGGACGCCGCGCTCTTCGGCGGCGACAAGGAGGCCACGAAGTGAAGATCCAGGGCAAGATGTTCATCTGGCTGAGCGTCTTCGTCCTCGCCATGGCGATCGTCTATGGCGTGTGGTCGAAGGAGCCGGCCGGTACCACGGCGCTCTTCCTGGCCTTCGGCCTGTGCATCATGATCGGCTACTACCTGGCCTTCACGGCCCGGCGGGTCGACGCCTCCGCACAGGACAACCTGGAGGCCGACGTCGCGGACGAGGCCGGCGAGGTGGGCTTCTTCAGCCCGCACAGCTGGCAGCCGCTCTCCCTGGCCGTCGGTGGCGCGCTCGCCTTCCTGGGCGTCGTCTTCGGCTGGTGGCTGCTGTACTTCTCGGCCCCGATCATCCTGATCGGCCTGTGGGGCTGGGTCTTCGAGTACTACCGGGGCGAGAACCAGACCCAGTGAGGTCGTAGTTCCCGCTCGACCCGAGGGGCCCGGACACTTCTGAAAAAGTGTCCGGGCCCCTCGGCGTGTCGGGGTTGACCCCCGGACGGGTCACTCACCGCGCCGGACAGGATGAACCTTCATACCGTGTGTTTATGAGCCACTCACCGCGAATCCGCACGGTACTGAGCTGCACGATGCTGGTGGCCGCCCTCGGGGCAGGGGCCACGGCATGCGGCGGCCCCGACGGCCACCCGCTCTCGGCGAAGCCGTACGACGCGGCCGGCCAGATCGCCTTCAACGGCCCTGTGGGCAGCCAGAAGGCGGACCCGGACAAGCCCCTGGAGGTCACCGCCCAGGGCGACGACGGGCGCATCACCGATGTGACCGCCACCGACGCGGCAGGACGGTACGTGGCGGGCGAACTCTCGGCCGACGGCGCCCGGTGGCACAGCACCACACCGCTCGCGGCGGACGCCCACTACACGGTGCGCGTGAGCACCGAGGACGAGGACGGGGCGCCCGGCCGCAAGGTCATGACCTTCGACACCAACGTCCCGGACAAGAAGAAGCGGCTGAAGGTCACCTTCGGCCCCGAGGAGGGCAAGTACGGCGTCGGACAGCCCGTCACGGCGTCGCTGAGCGCCCCGGTGAAGGGCAAGGAGGCCAGGGCGGTCGTCGAACGCGCGCTCAAGGTCCGCTCGACGCCCGCCACAGAAGGCGCCTGGTACTGGGTGGACAGCGAGACGCTGCACTACCGCCCCAAGGAGTACTGGCCCGCGGGGTCGACCGTCTCCGTCTCCAGCAACCTGCGCGGCCTCAAGGTCGGTGACCGGCTGTGGGGCGCCGAGACCAAGCCGCTCAAGTTCACCATCGGCGACCGGGTCGAGGCCGTCACGGACGCCGGCTCGCACTACATGACGGTCTACCGCAACGGCGAGGAGATCAACTCCATGCCGGTGACCACGGGCAAGCCCGGCTACTCCACGCGCAACGGCGTCAAGGTGGTGCTTGGCAAGGAGTACTCCGTACGCATGACCAGTGCCAGCATCGGCGCCTCGGACTTCTACGACAAGCAGGTGTACTACGCCACACGCGTCACCGATTCGGGGGAGTACGTGCACGCCGCGCCCTGGTCGGTGGGTTCGCAGGGCTACGCCAACACCAGCCACGGCTGCACCGGAATGAGCACCGGCGACGCCGCCTGGTTCTACGAGACCATCCGGCAGGGCGACCTGGTGAGGGTCGTCAACAGCTACGGCGAGGACATGCCGGCCTTCGGCAACGGACTCGGCGACTGGAACATGAGCTGGAAGAAGTGGCGCAAGGGCAGCGCGCTGTTCACCGAGGCCAAGGAGGGCCCCTCGGTGGCCGAAGCGGCCAGACTGCGGCCGCAGGTCTAGCGGCCCGGCAGAGAGGCCGTCAGAGGCGCGCAGACGAACGGAGGGGCCCACGCCGCGCGTGGGCCCCTCCGTTCGTCGATCAGGGGGCGCGTCAGGCCTCCACGGCCTTCTTGCTGCGCAGCAGGCCCGCCAGGGCGGACGCGAACTCCACCGGCTCGACCGGCAGGGTCACCGCGGCCTCCGCGCGGCTCCAGGTGGCGAGCCAGGCGTCCTGCGGGCGCCCCATGAGCAGCAGCACGGGCGGCGCCTGGAAGATCTCGTCCTTGATCTGGCGGCAGACGCCCATCCCGCCCGGCGCCGACTCGCCGTCGAGGACGCAGACGTCGATGCCGCCGTGGTCCAGCTCCTTGATGACCGCGTGCGGTGTGGCGCACTCGACGAACCGGACCTCGGGAACGTCCGTCGCCGGGCGGCGGCCGGTGGCCAACCGGACTTGCTCGCGGGTGCTCGCGTTGTCGCTGTAGACCAGCACCGTGGCGGTCGGCTGCATTGTTCCTCCGATACGTCGAGCTGTTGCGTCGAGCTGTGCCGTCATGGGATCGGGAACCGATGCGCGGATGCTACTCCTCCCGACACCCCGTCAACACCGGTTCGGACAGGCCTCCGATGGGCCATCCGGGCAGGACACACCCCGTAGACACTCCGAACGGCACCCCCCGGGGTGAGGGCGGGATAAGCGACCGACATAATGTCGGTCGTGGCGACAGCAACGACAGTAGATACCGGGCACGCGCACCCGCCGGTCAATCGACCGAACCTCACCAGCGTCGGAACCATCATCTGGTTGAGTTCCGAGCTGATGTTCTTCGCGGCCCTCTTCGCGATGTACTTCACCCTGCGATCGGTGACAGGTCCTGATCACTGGAAGGAAATGGCTTCGGCCCTGAACTTCCCGTTCTCGGCGACGAACACCACGATCCTGGTGCTCTCCTCTCTCACGTGTCAGCTAGGCGTGTTCGCCGCTGAACGCGGAGACGTGAAGAAGCTCAGGATGTGGTTCATCGTCACCTTCATCATGGGTGCGATCTTCATCGGCGGTCAGGTGTACGAATACACCGAGCTGGTCAAGCACGAGGGCCTCTCGCTCTCGTCCGACCCCTACGGCTCGGTCTTCTACCTGACCACCGGCTTCCACGGACTGCATGTGACAGGCGGCCTGATCGCCTTCCTGCTGGTCCTCGGACGCACCTATGCGGCCAGGAGGTTTACTCACGAGCAGGCGACCGCAGCCATCGTCGTGTCCTACTACTGGCACTTCGTCGATGTGGTCTGGATCGGCCTCTTCGCCACGATCTACATGATCAAGTAATCGGCAGCCGCTCACGCGGCACATCCGACACATTCCAGAAGCATCGACGCAGAAGATCCTGACACCGGGGTAATCCGTGAAAAAGCTCTCCGCACGACGACGCCATCCGCTGGCGGCGGTCGTCGTCCTACTCCTCGCGCTGGCGGCCACCGGGGGGCTGTACGCCGCGTTCGCGCCGGCGGACAAGGCGCAGGCCGATGACACCGCCCAGTCCCTCGCCATCGACGAGGGCAAGAAGCTCTACGCCGTGGGCTGCTCCAGCTGCCACGGAACCGGCGGTCAGGGCTCCTCCGACGGTCCGAGCCTGGTCGGCGTGGGCGCCGCCGCTGTCGACTTCCAGGTCGGCACCGGGCGTATGCCGCTCCAGCAGCAGGGTGCCCAGGCGCCCAAGAAGAAGGTCATCTACAACCAGGCCCAGATCGACCAGCTGGCGGCGTACATCTCGTCGCTGGGTGCCGGTCCCTCGGTCCCGACCGAGAAGCAGTACAGCCCGGACGGAGCGGACATCGCCAAGGGTGGCGAGCTGTTCCGCACCAACTGCGCCCAGTGCCACAACTTCACCGGTGAAGGTGGCGCGCTGACGCACGGCAAGTTCGCGCCGTCGCTCGAAGGTGTCTCCCCGAAGCACATCTACGAGGCCATGCAGACCGGCCCGCAGAACATGCCGTCCTTCCCCGACACCACGATGCCGGAGAAGAACAAGAAGGACATCATCGCGTACCTCGACGCGGTCAACGGTGAGAAGACCGAGAGCCCTGGCGGTCTCAAGCTGGGCGGTCTGGGTCCGGTCAGTGAAGGCCTCTTCGGCTGGATCTTCGGTCTCGGTTCGCTGATCGCGGTCGCCGTGTGGGTCGCCGCTCGGACCGCAAAGGCCAAGAAGTCATGAGTAGCCAAGAGATTCCAGAAGAGAACCTGCCCAGCAAGCAGGAGACCGAGCACGGCTCGGTGGCGGTGACGGAAGAGAACCCGTTCGCCGACCCGGGGCTGCCGCCCCACGAGCACCGCGTCCAGGACATCGACGAGCGGGCCGCCAAGCGTTCCGAGCGTGCCGTGGCGTTCATGTTCATGCTGTCGATGCTCGCGACGGTGGGCTTCATCGCCTCGTACGTGGCGATCCCGGCGGACAAGACCATCTACGTCTTCCCGATCGGTCACATCAGCGGCCTCAACTTCGCCCTGGGTCTCACCCTCGGCGTGGCGCTGTTCTGCATCGGCGCGGGCGCGGTCCACTGGGCCCGCACCCTGATGTCCGACGTCGAGATGACCGACGAGCGGCACGAGATCGCGGCCGAGCCCGAGGTCCGCGCCAAGGTCATGGCGGACTTCAAGCAGGGTGCCGAGGAGTCGGGTTTCGGTCGGCGCAAGCTGATCCGCAACACGATGTTCGGCGCGCTGGCCCTGGTCCCGCTCTCCGGCGTCGTCCTGCTGCGCGACCTGGGTCCGCTGCCCGAGGACAAGCTCCGCCACACCAAGTGGGGCAAGGGCAAGATGCTCGTGAACATGAACACGCACGAGCCGCTGCGTCCGGCGGACGTGCAGGTCGGTTCGCTGACCTTCGCGATGCCGGAGGGGATGTCGGAGCACGACCACGACTTCCAGACGCAGATCGCCAAGGCCGCCCTGATGATCGTCCGCATCCAGCCGGAGAACATCAAGGACAAGCGCGAGCTGGAGTGGTCGCACGAAGGCATCGTGGCCTACTCCAAGATCTGCACCCACGTGGGCTGCCCGATCTCTCTGTACGAGCAGCAGACGCACCACGTCCTCTGCCCGTGCCACCAGTCCACCTTCGATCTCTCCGACGGTGCCCGAGTGATCTTCGGCCCGGCCGGTCACGCCCTGCCGCAGCTGCGCATCGGCGTGAACGAAAAGGGCTACCTCGAGGCGCTCGGCGACTTCGATGAGCCCGTCGGCCCTGCCTTCTGGGAGCGCGGATGAGCACCACCACCACTTCCTCGAACGACAAGCGGCAGAAGGCACCCGCCGGTGAGCGGGTCGCGGACTGGGCCGACGGCCGGCTGGGGATCTACTCCCTGGCCAAGGCCAACATGCGCAAGATCTTTCCGGACCACTGGTCCTTCATGCTCGGTGAGATCTGCCTCTACAGCTTCATCATCATCATCCTCACGGGTGTGTACCTGACGCTGTTCTTCCACCCGTCGATGAACGAGGTGGAGTACTCCGGCAGCTACATCCCGATGCAGGGACAGCTGATGTCGGAGGCGTTCAACTCGACCATGCACATCTCCTTCGATGTGCGCGGTGGTCTGCTGATCCGGCAGATCCACCACTGGGCGGCGCTGATCTTCCTCGCCGGCATGTTCGTGCACATGATGCGCGTGTTCTTCACGGGTGCGTTCCGCAAGCCGCGTGAGGTCAACTGGCTGTTCGGCTTCCTGCTGTTCGTCCTCGGCATGTTCACCGGTTTCACCGGTTACTCGCTCCCGGACGACCTGCTCTCCGGTACCGGTGTCCGCTTCATGCAGGGCGCCATCCTGGGAGTGCCGATCGTAGGCACGTACCTGTCGATGTTCCTGTTCGGCGGGGAGTTCCCCGGCGGCGACTTCGTGGCCCGGTTCTACTCGGTGCACATCCTGCTGCTGCCGGGCATCATGCTCGGCCTCGTGGTGGCGCACCTGATCCTGGTCTTCTACCACAAGCACACGCAGTTCGCGGGTGCCGGCAAGTCCAACAAGAACGTCGTCGGCATGCCGCTCCTGCCGGTCTACATGGCCAAGGCCGGAGGCTTCTTCTTCCTGGTCTTCGGTGTCATCGCGGTCATCGCGGCGATCGCCTCGATCAACCCGATCTGGGCCATCGGCCCGTACCGCCCGGACCAGGTGTCCACCGGCGCCCAGCCCGACTGGTACATGGGCTTCGCCGAGGGTCTGATCCGCGTGATGCCGGGCTGGGAGATCAACCTCTGGGGCCACACGCTCGTCCTGGGCGTGTTCATCCCGCTGGTCGTGGTCTTCCCGCTGGTCCTCGTGGCCATCGCGGTCTACCCGTTCATCGAGTCCTGGGTCACCGGCGACAAGCGCGAGCACCACATCCTGGACCGCCCGCGCAACGCCCCGACCCGTACGGCCTTCGGTGTCGCGTGGATCACCGCGTACATGGTCATGCTCGTCGGTGGCGGCAACGACCTGTGGGCGACCCACTTCCACCTGTCGCTGAACGCGATCACCTGGTTCGTCCGGATCGCCTTCTTCGCCGGGCCGGTCATCGCCTTCATCGTCACCAAGCGGATCTGCCTGGGTCTGCAGCGGCGCGACAAGGACAAGGTGCTGCACGGCCGCGAGTCGGGCATCATCAAGCGCCTGCCGCACGGTGAGTTCATCGAGGTGCACGAGCCGCTCAGCCAGGACCAGCTGCACACCCTCACGGCGCACGAGCAGTACCAGCCGGTCGAGATCGGCCCCTCGGTCGACGAGAACGGTGTCGAGCGCAAGCTGTCGGGCTCGCAGAAGCTCCGGGCGAAGCTCTCCAAGGGCTACTACGGGGAGCACAACCAGATCCCCAAGCCCACCGCCGACGAGTACAAGGAGATCACGAGCGGCCACGGCCACCACTGATCAACCGCGAGTCGCCACGGCACGAGCCCCGTCCATTGCATGGACGGGGCTCTTTGCCGTCCCTGCGGCTGGATAGGGTGGTCTCACCCCGAATGACCGGGGTGAGACCACACGGACAGACGAAGACCAGGAGCGGCTATGAACGCTGTGACCCCCGCAGGAGGCGACACCGCGGCGGCCCGTTCCTGGCCCGACGTGCTGAACGGCCTGCTCGACGGGCGGGACCAGAGCGCCGACGACACGGCGTGGGCCATGGACCGCATCATGCGGGGCGAGGCCACCGACGCGCAGATCGCGGGCTTCGTGATCGCGCTGCGGGCCAAGGGCGAGACGGTCGAGGAGATCTCCGGCCTGGTCCGCGCCATGTACGCGCACGCCAACGTCATCGAGGTGCCCGGCCCGACCGTCGACATCGTGGGCACCGGCGGCGACGGGGCCAAGACCGTCAACATCTCCACCATGTCCGCGATCGTCGTCGCGGGAGCGGGCGCGAAGGTCGTCAAGCACGGCAACCGCGCCGCCTCCAGCGCGTCCGGCGCCTCCGACGTCCTCGAGAAGCTCGGCGTCAACCTCGACCTCTCGCCCCGGCGGGTGGTCGAGGTCGCCGAGGAGGCCGGCATCACGTTCTGCTTCGCCGTGAAGTTCCACCCGGCGCTGCGGCACGCGGGCGCCGCGCGCAGCCAGCTGGGGATCAGGACCGTCTTCAACCTCCTCGGTCCGCTCACCAACCCGGCGAAGGTGCGGGCCCAGGCGGTCGGCGTCGCCGACCCCCGGATGGCGCCCATCGTCGCCGGGGTGTTCGCCGAGCGCGGGCACTCCTCGCTCGTCTTCCGCGGCGACGACGGGCTCGACGAACTGACGACCACCTCGACCTCCCGGGTCTGGGTGGTGCGGGACGGCGCCGTGCGCGAGGAGGCCTTCGACCCCCGCGAGGTGGGGATCGGCCTGGTGCCGGTCGAGGCGCTGCGGGGCGCCGACGCCTCGTACAACGCGGAGGTGGCGCTGCGGCTGCTCGACGGCGAGAGCGGGCCGGTGCGGGACGCGGTGCTGCTCAACTCCGCGGCGGCGCTGGTCGCCCTCTCGCCGACCGGTGAGCCGCTCGTGGAGCAGATCCGGGCCGGGATGGCGAAGGCGGCGCAGGCGATCGACTCGGGCGCCGCGAAGCGGGCCCTGGAGCGCTGGGTGGCGGCCAGCAACCGCTGAGACGCCCCCCGTGTGACGTACGGCGCAGTCCGGATTCTGGACTGCGCGTTGCGCGTCGAAGATCGTGTGGCAGGATGCTGCACAGGTCATGAGTGACAGCGACTACGGCCCCGGCCCGCTGTCCGGCAACCCTCCGTCCGTGGCGGGGTGCCCCGGGTGAAGACCAGGTCGTACGCAGCAAGGCGTATGGCAAGCGCGGACCCCTGGACATCGGTGAATGTCCGCCCCTGGGGTCCTGGTCCTCAAGGGAGCAGTCTCGTGAGCAAGCGAATGTGCTAGGGCCTCCGGCCCCTTTCCGCGCACCCTTTTCTCTTCATCACTGCGCCGCCGTACCCCTCTGCCGTACGCGCTCTTCGCAGTGAACTCACTTGCCTCTTACGGGAGTTCGCCATGTCTGTTTCCGCCGTTGCCGCCGACTCGTCCGTCTGCGCCCCGCTGGCCGTCCTCGGCAGGGACGTCACCGTTCCGCTGGTCACCGGCGGCGAGGTGACCTACGCCGCGCTCGACTACGCGGCGAGCGCGCCCGCCCTGCAGCGGGTGTGGGACGACGTGGCCGCGTACGCCCCGTACTACGGCAGCGTGCACCGCGGGGCCGGCTACCTCTCGCAGCTGTCCACCGACCTCTTCGAGAACTCCCGCACGACCGTCGCCGAGTTCCTCGGCTGCCGCGAGGGCGACCAGGTCGTCTTCACCCGGTCCACCACCGACTCGCTGAACCTGCTCGCCGCCGCCCTGCCCGCCGGTTGCGAGGTCTTCGTCTTCGAGACCGAGCACCACGCCTCGCTGCTGCCGTGGCGGGACGCCCGCGTCACCTACCTCGACGCGCCGCGCACCCCCGACGAGGCCGTGCACACCCTGGAGCGCGCCCTCGCCGACCGCGACCCTTCCCCAAGCTCTCAGCTTCGTTCGAGCAGGGGAGGCCCCAATGGGCCCGCCCTGGTGTGCGTGACCGGCGCCTCCAACGTCACCGGCGAGCTCTGGCCCGTGCGTGAACTGGCCGCCGCCGCGCACGCCCACGGTGCCCGGATCGTGCTCGACGCCGCCCAGCTCGCGCCCCACCACCCCGTCTCCATCGACGAGTTGGACGTCGACTGGGTCGCGTTCTCCGGCCACAAGCTGTACGCGCCCTTCGGCTCGGGCGTCCTCGCGGGCCGCTCCGACTGGCTGCGCGCCGCCGAGCCCTACCTCGCGGGCGGCGGCGCCTCGCGGAAGGTGGCGCGACGCCCCAAGGAGGCAGGCGGCGGCGTGGACGTGGAGTGGCACGACACCGCGGCCCGCCACGAGGCCGGTTCGCCCAACGTCATCGGCGTCTACTCCATCGCCTCCGCCTGCAAGGCGCTCACCGACGCGGGCTTCGACGAGCTCGTCGCCCGTGAGCAGCACCTGATCGCGAAGGTGCGCGAGGGCCTCGCCGAGGTACCGGCCGTGCGGGTGCTCTCGCTGTTCGGGGACGACGCGCCGCGCGTGGGCGTCATCTCCTTCGTCGTCGACGGCTGGAACAGCTCGCACTTCGCCGCCGCGCTCTCCGCCGAGTACGGGATCGGCGTACGGGACGGCCTGTTCTGCGCCCACCCGCTGGTGCGCACCCTGCTCGGCGGCGAGTCCGACGAGCCCGGCGAGTGCGGTGCCCCCGAGGCCGCGCCCGGCGAGAAGTCGCTGAACGCCATTCGGGTGAGCTTCGGCGCGGGCACCCCCGACGAGCACGTCGAGCGCTTCGTGCGCGCGGTCAAGGAGCTGGTGGCGGACGGCGCCCGGTGGAACTACCGCACCGAGGACGGGCGTTGCGTGCCGGACACCGGCGCGGCCGCCTGACCGGACGGGCGCGGGCGGGCGCGGACGGCGCCTAGGAGTCGAGGCCGATCGCGAAGGCCGCTTCCAGGTCGTGCTGCGAGTACGTACGGAACGCCACGTGGGTGTCGGTCCCCTCGACGCCGGGGATCTTGCTGATCCGGCCGGGGATGACGTCCGCCAGGTCGTCGTGGCGCGGCACCCGCACCATCGCGATCAGGTCGTACGTACCGGTCACGGAGAAGACCTCACTGACGGAGTCCAGCGCGGCGATCGACTCGGCGATCTCCGGAATCCGGTCCACGCTGGTCTTGATGAGCACGATCGCGGTGATCACGGCTGGCTGTCTCCCTCGGTGGCCGGTGCACTGCCTTTCACATGCACTCTAGTCCTCCGGGCCACCCACCCCCACGCGACGAGGAACCCGAGCGAGAAGCCCACGAGATGCGCCAGATAGGCGACTCCCGTGCCGTTGCCGCCCTGCCCCGCGGCCAGCCACTGCAGCGTCACCCAGAACGGCAGCACCACCCACGCCGGAAAGCGCAGCGGCAGGAAGAAGAGGAACGGGAAGAGGCTGGTGACCCGCGCGCGTGGGAAGAGATAGAGGCAGGCACCGAGGACGGCGGAGATCGCCCCCGACGCTCCCACGAGCGTCTGGTCGGAGCCCGCGTGCGCGGCCGCGTAGGCGAGCAGGGCGAGATATCCGCAGCAGAGGTAGAAGAAGGCGTACCGGAGGTGGCCCATGCGTTCCTCGACCATGACCCCGAACACGTACAAGAAGAGCATGTTCCCCAGCAGATGAAGCCAGCTGCCGTGCACGAACAGGGCGGTGAACGGGCCGAGGGCGGCGCTCGGGGCACCGCTGAACAGTTCGACGGGTACCACTCCCCACCGCTCGAAGTAGACCTGTTGCGCACCGATCAACTCGTCGCCGCGGCCGTAGGAGGGGTTGAACCCGGAGACCGGGGAGATCAGGAAGACCGCGCAGCAGACGGCGATCAGCCCGTACGTCACCGGGGCGGTGCCCCCTCCGAGCAGCCGGCCTGCCTTCGTACCCCATGTGCGGATCATGGACAGAGCATGACGTAACGGGTGCTACCTCCGCAGACCGCCATGCCGCTCGGCGGACCGCCGCATGGCGCCCCTTACAGGCCTTAGGGTTACGGGCAATGCGCACACGGAAACCTGCGCACGCCCCACGGTCGCCGAAGATGTCGCCGCTGCCAGTCTCCGAAGAAAGCGAACAGCCACGATGACGGTTCCCCTGCCGACCGCCACCACCCGGTGGCGCTGCACGCTGTGCGGCAATCTCACGCGTTTCGATGTGACCCGCAGCTCGAAGGTCGTCGAGTATGTGCATCTCGACCTGGCCGGAGAGTCGAACGTCGAGGAACGTGAGGTGGTCAGTGAGACCATCGAGTCCGTGCGTTGCCGCTGGTGCAACGCCGTGGATCAGGTGGAACTCGTGGACAGGCCGGGCGCCGACTCCTGACGGAGCGGGGCCCGCACAGCTAGTGGGGTGACGGATGGTGGAGAGCTCGGGCGGGGAGCCGGACGACGGCGCCGCTGAGGTGCTCGACCGTCCGCTGCCCGACGGGGTGCGGCGACGGGTCGTCCACATCGTCTCGGACGGCTTCGGCGGCCTCACCCTGGCCGAATTGCCCCCTCAGCTGCGGCAGTACGCGCGCTTCACGCCCACCCGGCGCGCGAAGTTCGCGGGCAACGCCATGGCGGCCGCGCTGGAGAACGACACCCTCTTCCGCCAGCGCATCGGCGAACGCCTCAGGGAGGCCCAGCCCGAGCTCGCCGCCGCCCTGGACGCGGGCTCGCCGCCACCGGCCGCCGATCCGCTGGATGTGGCGGCCGCCGCCTACGTGCTGCGCCCGGCGGGCTGGGTGAAGCTGGTCACCGCCGCGGGCGAGGAGGCCCAGCGGGCCGACGCCGAGCGCGTGGACGACGAGACCAGGGCGGAGCTGGAGCGGCTGCGCGAGGAGCTCGCCGCCGCCCGCGGGCAGACCAAGGCGGAGACCGAGCGGCTGCGCGCCGAGCTCGACACGGTGCGCAGGGAAGCCGAATCGATGCAGCGCAAACTGCGCGGGGCGCTCAGCGACGTCAAGCGCGGCGAGGCCGCGCTGCGCAAGGCCGCCGCCGAGGCGGAGGCCGTGCGCGCCGAGGGGCAGGCGCAGGTGTCGGCCGCCGAGAGCGAGACGCGGCGGCTCAAGGCGCGGCTCGGCGAGACGGAGGCGGCGCTCGAGGCGAGCCGCAGGGCGGCGCGCGAGGGGCGCAGCGTCGAGGACATGCGCCTGCGGCTGCTGCTCGACACGGTGCTCGACGCGGCCCAGGGGCTGCGGCGCGAACTGGCCCTGCCCCCCGTCTCCGTACGGCCCGCGGAGACCGTGGACGCCGTCGAGCCGGGGCGGATGTCGCCCAAGGACATCGCCGCCCGCGCGCTCTCCGAGAGCGACCCGGCGATCCTGGACCAGCTGCTCGCGCTGCCGCAGGCGCACCTGGTCGTCGACGGCTACAACGTCACCAAGACCGGCTATCCGACGATGCCGCTGGAGAAGCAGCGGTTGCGGCTGCTCGGCTCGCTCTCGCAGCTCGCCCTGCAGTCGGGCGCCGAGGTGACCTGCGTCTTCGACGGCGCGGAGCTGGCCGCGCCCGTGCTGCTCGCGCCGCCGCGCGGGGTGCGGGTGCTGTTCTCCAAGCCCGGTGTCACGGCGGACGAGTTGATCCGTCAGCTGGTGCGCGCGGAGCCGCCGGGGCGGCCCGTGGTCGTGGTCTCGACCGACCGCGAGGTGGCCGACGGGATCGCCAAGGCGGGGGCGCGGCCGGTGGCTTCGGCGGTGCTCCTGAAGAGGCTTTCGCGGGGCTGACGGGGCGGGGCTTTCGCGGGGCTAAAGGGTGTGGTGCAACTCCTGGGTGCTATGCCTGAATTGAGCGCCGCCGGGAGCGACGTAGTGTCAGAAGATCATCACTGGCTGTGCGTTATCGGTAAAGAATGCGCTTCGCGACCGGTTTTTTGCCGGTGTGATTTGAACTGATCACAAGAAGGTCACTAAGGTCTCGCTTCGAACCCCCGCTCGGTTGATCACCCATCCGGGGTGGCGGCGGTGGTACCCGCCCGCCATGTCCCGGTAGGCGGCCGGAGGAAGAAGGAGCCGCCCGAGTGGCGTCCCACCGTCGACCCAAGCAGCCGAGCCGCACCCGCGTGACCGTGCTCACCGCGACCGCCGCCGCTGCCGTGGCCCTCACCTCGCAGGGTGCCGCCCAGGCCGCCCCGAAGCCGAGCAAGGACGAGGTCAAGTCCAAGGTCGACAAGCTCTACGAGGACGCGGAGCGGGCCACCGACAAGTACAACGGGGCCAAGGAGAAGCAGGAGAAGCTCGAGAAGCAGATCGGCGAACTCCAGGACAAGGTCGCCGACGGCCAGGAGGAGCTCAACGAGCTGCGCGACGGCCTCGGTTCGATGGCCAGCGCCCAGTACCGCTCCGGCGGCATCGACCCCTCCCTGCAGCTCTTCCTCTCCTCCGACCCGGACAACTACCTGGACAAGGCGTCCACCCTGGACCAGCTGAGCAGCCAGCAGGTCGAGGCGCTCAAGAAGATCCAGAAGAAGCAGCGTGACCTCGCGCAGCAGCGCAAGGAGGCCGCGGGCAAGCTCGACGACCTCGCGGACACCCGCGAGGAGCTCGGCAAGAAGAAGCGGGAAGTCCAGGGCAAGCTCGGCGAGGCCCAGAAGATCCTCAACACGCTGACGGCCAAGGAGAAGGCGGCCATGGCCGCCAAGGAGAAGCAGCGCGCGAGCCGCGCCGCCGGCGAGCGCGCGGACCTCGGCGACGAGGCGCCCGCCTCCGGCCGCGGCGCCGCCGCCATGGCCGCCGCCGCCACCCAGATAGGCAAGCCCTACGTCTCCGGCGGCACGGGACCCAACTCCTACGACTGCTCGGGCCTCACCCAGTGGGGATTCGCGCAGGCCGGCGTCCACATCTCCCGGACCACGTACACCCAGCAGAACGACGGCACGAGGATCGGCCGCGGCGACCTGAAGCCCGGCGACCTGGTCTTCTTCAACAACCTCGCGCACGTCGGCTTCTACGCGGGCAACGGCCAGGTGCTGCACGCCCCGCACCCCGGCGCCTCGGTGCGCTACGAGTCGATGTCCTACCTGGGCACCTTCCAGTTCGGCGTCCGCGTCTGACCCGCGCCGCTCCGGCACCCCGACGTCAACGCCTTGCCGACACCGTCCGAACGGGCGAATTCCGGTAACTCCCGCTGACCCCGCGCCCCGTTGATGACCTGCGTCTGAGGCGGGGCGCCGGGCTGTCCGCGGCCTTCGCGCACCTCGCCGGGTCTTTGGCCGCTCCGTGGTCGCACGGCTACTGTCGGCGCGCATTCCCCCGGACAGCCGGGGGGTCGTCAGCGGAAGGGAGAGCGGCTTCCCGTGGGGTTCCATCGCCGTCCCGCACAGCCCGGTCTCGACCGGAGCACGCGCGTCACCGTCCTTTCAGCGGCAGCGGCCACCGCGGCGGCGGCCCTCGGCGCCGTGCCCGCAGGCGCCGCGCCGCAGGACAAGCCGTCCGCCACCCGGGCCACGGTCGACCGGCTGTACGAGCAGGCCGAGCAGGCGACCGAGCTGTACAACAAGGCCGACGAACGCACGGACAAGCTGCGTGCGCAGGTCGCCCGGGCCAAGGACAGCGTCGCGCGCGGCCAGGAGCGCATCAACCGGATGCGCGGCGCGCTCGGCGCGCTCGCCGGTGCGCAGTACCGCGACGGCGGCATCGACCCGGGACTGGCCCTGCTGCTCTCCTCCGACCCGGACGGCTACCTCGACCGGGCCTCGGTCCTCGACCGCGTCAGCGCCCGGCAGGCGGGTGAACTGGCCGATCTGCAGCGGGCCCAGCGCAGCCTGGCGCAGGAGCGCACCGAGGCGGGCCGCAAACTCGCCGAGCTGGAGAAGAGCCGCACCACCGTCGCCCGCCACAAGCGCACCGTCGAGCACAAGCTGGCCAAGGCCCGGCGGCTGCTCAACTCCCTCTCCCGCGGGGAGCGCGACGCGTACGAGAGATCCTCGCGCTCCGACGAGCGCGGCGAGCTGCCGGAGCTCGGGGGCGCCGCCTCCTCCTCGCGGGCCGCCGCCGCGATCGCCGCCGCCAGGTCCGCGGTCGGCAAGCCCTACGTGTGGGGCGCCAACGGGCCTACCGGATTCGACTGTTCGGGCCTCATGCAGTGGTCGTACGCCCAGGCCGGGGTCGGCCTGCCGCGCACCTCGCAGGCCCAGCGGTACGCGGGGCGCCAGGTGCCCCTCTCCCAGGCGCGGCCCGGCGACCTGGTGGCCTACCGCGACGACGCGAGCCACATCGGGATGTACATGGGCAACGGCCAGGTGGTGCACGCGCCCTACCCCGGAGCGGCGGTCCGCTACGACCCCGTCGGCATGATGCCGGTGTCGTCCGTGACACGGATCTGACCGGTCCGCGCGCCGCGCCCCGTACGATCGGGAAGGTGGCTGGTCACAGACGTGGGTCGTGGGTGGTGGCGCTGTGCTTCGCGCTCTGCCTCGCCGTGCTCGCAGGCTGCGGCGGAGACCCGGTCCCCGACGCGGCCGCCGGTGACGTGCGCAGGCTCCTGGAGCGGCGCGCGCAGGCCGTCCTCGACGGGGACGAGAAGGCGTACGACAGGACGGAGCGGCCCGCGAAGGGCGCGCCGGACCTCTTCGAGCGCGTCGGCGAGGTCCCGCTGGACTCCTGGGAGTACCGGCTGACCGGCCTGGACCGCTCCGGCGCCGAGGCCACCGCGAGCGCCGAACTCCACTACCGCATCAAGGGTTACGACCGCGCGCCGGTCACCGCCGAGCGCACGCTGACGCTGGAGCGGCGCGCCGGACAGTGGTACGTCACCGCCGAGCGGCCCGCGAAGAGGTCCGGCGAGCAGCTCTGGGACCAGGGGCGGGTGCGGGCCGAGCGCGGCGCGCACAGCCTCGTCCTCGGCGTCGGGCGCGGCGCCGCCGAACTGCGCGCCCAGCGCCGCATCGCCGACCGGGCGGTGCCCGCCGTCCGGAGCGCCTGGCCGGGGAAGTGGCCGGGCCGGGTCGTCGTACTGGTGCCCCGCTCCCTGGACGGCATGGCGGGGCTGCTCGGGGCGCCCGCCTCCGGCTACCGGGGGATCGCGGCGGTCACCACCGGCGAGGCGGGCGGGTCGGGGCGGGCGCCGGCCGACCGCGTCATCGTCAACCCCGACGCGTACGGCGTCCTCGGCGACTTCGGCAAGCAGGTCGTCCTCACCCACGAGGCCGCCCACGTCGCGACCCGCGCCCAGACGTCCCCGGCGACCCCGCTGTGGCTCTCCGAAGGGTTCGCGGACTGGGTGGGCTACCGCGGCACGGGCCGCACCGCGGTGCAGGCCGCGCCCGAACTGCGGCGCTCGGTGCAGCGCGGGCACCTGCCCGGCGCTCTCCCCGAGAACGACGACTTCGGCTTCGCGGGGGACGCCGCGCAGCTCGCCCGCGCGTACGAGGGCGCCTGGCTGGCCTGCCGGATGATCGCGGAGCAGTGGGGCGAGCAGAAGCTGACGGACTTCTACGCGGCGGTCGGCGCCCGCAAGAGGCAGGCGGGCGCGGTCGGGGCCGCGCTGCGGGAGGTCCTGGACACCACGCCCCGGGACTTCACGGCGCGCTGGCGTACGTATCTGCGTGCGGAGCTCGGCTGACCGGCTCCGGCACGGGCCGCGGCCGTCCGCGCGGTTCGGACACCGTCTGGCGCCACAGGTTCCGGCAGGCCGGCACGGTCGCCGCGACCAGCAGGCCGTTGCGCACGAGGAGCAGGCAGACGCCCAGCGGATCGCCCGCGACCACGTGCGAGAACCAGATCGGGAACTCCAGGAAGGTCACGAAGGTGGCCGCGAGGACCAGCCGCGCGGGGAGCACCATCCGGCTCGTGCGGAACGCCAGACAGACGGCGGCCGCCCCCACCAGCCAGAGCATGTACTGCGGACTGATCACCCGGCTCGTGGTGGTGAAGAGCAGCACGGCCACGAAGGCCGCGTCCGCGGGCGTGCTCGCCGACCAGGCCCCGGCCCGCAGCCGCCAGACCAGGAGCCAGCAGAACGCCGCCGCCGAGAGGGCCTGCGCCGCCGTGCTCACCAGTGGGACGTACGGGCCGAGGAACTCCACCGAGCCGTAGTTGAGGCGCACTTCGCCGTGCCAGCCGAGGTGCCGGGCGACGTGGAAGACGAGGGCGCCGAGCGACTCCACCTCCGTGCCGCGGTCGCGCTGGAAGGTGAGGAAGGCGAACGCCCCCGGCATCGCGACCAGGAAGGCGAGCGTCAGGGCGAAGGCGGTGCCCGCCGCCGCCGTCCAGGACCGCCGGGTCGCCCGGCCGCGCGGAGCTCCTACGAGCAGCAGCACCGGCCACACCTTGAGCAGGGCCCCGAACCCCGCGAGCACCCCCATGACGCGCGGGTGCCGCGCCCCGGCGAGCAGCGCGGCGACCGCGACGGCGGTCACCATGACGTCGTAGCGCGCGTAGACGGTGGGCCCGAGGAGCGCCACGCCCACGACCCACACCCAGGCGCCCCGCGGCGACCTGCCGGGCCGCCGCGCCGTGGAAAGCAGCAGCCCGCACACCGCCGCGTCGCAGAGGAGGGCCAGGACGAAGAAGGCCGAGGCGTAGCCGAGGAAGGGCAGCAGGGCGGGGGAGAGGACCGCGAGGGCGGCGGCGGGCGGGTACTGCCAGGTGACGTCGTCCAGCGGGAAGGTGCCGGTGCGCAGCACCTCGTACCAGCCCTGGTAGATGACGGAGACGTCACTGGTCACGTCCGGCCCCGGGACCGTGAGCAGATGGAAGACGCAGAGCAGCAGGAGGGCTCTGGTCAGGACCCACACGGTCAGGATGCGTACCATGCGCGCCTCGCCCCATTTCCCATACTTCATTGCGATTTCGGGAGCCATGATGCCGGGCCGTGCGGGGCCGGGGCGAAGAGGCGGGGCCGTTCGGTACTGTCGTGCGCGATGCACAAGACCTTGATCGTCACGAACGACTTCCCGCCCAGGCCCGGTGGCATCCAGGCGTTCCTGCACAACATGGCGCTGCGCCTGGACCCCGAGCAGCTCGTCGTCTACGCCTCCACCTGGAAGCGCGGCCTCGAGGGCGCCGAGGCCACCGCCGCCTTCGACGCCCAGCAGCCCTTCGAGGTCGTACGGGACCGTACGACGATGCTGCTGCCGACCCCGCGCGTCACCCGCCGCGCGGTCTCGCTGCTGCGGGAACACGGGTGTACGTCGGTGTGGTTCGGGGCGGCCGCGCCGCTCGGGCTCATGGCGCCCGCGCTGCGCAGGGCCGGGGCGACGCGGCTGGTCGCCACGACCCACGGCCACGAGGCGGGCTGGGCCCAGCTGCCCGCCTCACGGCAACTCCTGCGCCGGATCGGCGAGTCGACGGACACGATCACGTATCTCGGCGAGTACACGCGCTCGCGGATCGCGGCGGCCCTCACCCCCGCGGCGGCGGGGCGGATGGTCCAACTCCCGCCCGGCGTCGACGAGAAGACCTTCCACCCCGGGTCCGGCGGTGACGCGGTTCGGGCGCGGCTCGGTCTGACCGACCGGCCGGTGGTGGTGTGCGTATCGCGGCTGGTGCCGCGCAAGGGGCAGGACACGCTGATCCTCGCCATGCCCCGCATTCTGGCGCGGGAGCCCGAAGCGGTGCTGCTGATCGTCGGCGGCGGGCCGTACGAGGACGACCTGCGCACACTCGCGGCGGAGACGGGGGTGGCGGCCTCCGTGCGCTTCACCGGCGCGGTGCCGTGGGAGGAGCTTCCCGCGCACTACGGCGCGGGCGACGTCTTCGCGATGCCGTGCCGGACGCGGCGCGGGGGCCTCGACGTGGAGGGCCTCGGCATCGTCTACCTGGAGGCTTCCGCGACGGGGCTTCCGGTCGTGGCCGGTGACTCCGGTGGGGCGCCGGACGCGGTGCTCGACGGGGAGACGGGGTGGGTCGTGCGGGGCGGGGTGCCGGAGGAGGCGGCCGACCGGATTGTCGCCCTGCTCGGCGACGGGGAGCTGAGGGCGCGGATGGGTGAGCGGGGTCGCGCCTGGGTGGAATCCCGCTGGCGCTGGGACCTCCTGGCGGAGCGCCTCCGCGCCCTGCTGTAAGCCCGTTCGACGCGCCCCGCCGTCGTGGCTGGTCGCGCAGTTCCCCGCGCCCCTGGGAGCGGCCTTCGGCCGCTTCAGGGGTGCGGGAGAGTGAGCTTGCGCGGGGGAGAAGCGGGGCGCAGCCCCGGCTTCGGGGGCGCGGGGAACTGCGCGAGCAACCACAGCGCACCGGGAGTCGCGAACACACCGCGCCCCCACGCCGAGTGGGCGCCCCCGCCAACGCTACCCGCGGTAAATCGCCTCGATCTCGTCCGCATAATCCTTGGCCACCACATTCCGCTTCAGCTTCAGCGACGGCGTCAGATGTCCCGACTCCTCCGTGAACTGCGAGCCGAGCACCCGGAACTTGCGGACGGATTCCGCCTTGGAGACCGCCGCGTTGCCGTCGTCCACCGCGCTCTGGATCGCCGCGAGCAGATCCGCGTCGTCCCGCAACGACGTCGCCGTCGACCCCGCGGGCTTGCCGTGCTCCGCGGCCCAGCGGCCGAGGAACTCGTCGTCGACCGTGACGAGCGCGCCCACGAACGGGCGGCCGTCGCCGACGACCATGCACTCGGCGACCAGCGCGTGCGCGCGGATGCGGTCCTCGATCACGGCGGGGGCCACGTTCTTGCCGCCGGCGGTGACGATGATCTCCTTCTTGCGGCCGGTGATGCGCAGGTAGCCGTCCTCGTCGAGCGTGCCGATGTCACCCGTGTGGAACCAGCCGTCGGCGAGCGCCTCCTCGGTGGCGCCCTCGTTGTTCCAGTACTCCTTGAACAGGTGCTCGCCGTGGAGCAGCACCTCGCCGTCGTCGGCGATGCGGACCACCGAGCCCGGCAGCGGCTGACCGACCGTGCCGATCTTCTGGCGGTCCCACGGGTTGAAGGCCGTGGCCGCGCAGGACTCCGTCAGGCCGTACCCCTCGAGGACCGTGAAGCCGATGCCGCGGAAGAAGTGGCCGAGACGTTCACCGAGCGGCGCGCCGCCGGAGATCGCGTACTCACCGCGGCCGCCGAGGACCGCGCGGAGCTTGCTGTAGACCAGCTTGTCGAAGATCTTGTACTTGATCCTCAGGCCGAGCGAGGGCCCGGCGGTGGTGTCGAGCGCGCGGCTGTACGCGATCGCCGTGTCCGCGGCCTTGTCGAAGATCTTGCCCTTGCCGTCGGCCTGGGCCTTGGCGCGCGCCGAGTTGTAGACCTTCTCGAAGACGCGCGGGACGCCGAGGACCATGGTCGGCCGGAAGGACGCCAGTTCGTCGGTGAGGTTCTTGACGTCGGGGGCGTGGCCGAGCTTGATCGGCGCCATCAGCGCGGCCACCTCGACGAGCCGTCCGAAGACGTGCGCGACGGGCAGGAACAGCAGGACCGAACACTCGCCGGTGCGGAAGAGGGGCTTGAGGCGCTCCACCACGTTGCCGCACTCCGCGAAGAAGCTGCGGTGGGTGAGGACGCAGCCCTTGGGGCGGCCGGTGGTGCCCGAGGTGTAGACGATGGTGGCCGGATCGTCGGCGCCCGCCACCGCGCCGCGCTCGTCGACGGTCGCGTCCGGGACGTCGGCGCCGGTGCGGTGCAGCTCGTCGACGCCGCCCTTGTCGATCTGCCAGACGTGGGCGAGGGCGGGCAGCCCCTCGCGTACGGAAGCTACGGCGGCGGCGTGCGCGTCCAGCTCGACGACGCAGGCCACGGCGCCGGAGTCGCCCAGGATCCACTGGATCTGCTCGGCCGAACTCGTCTCGTACACCGGCACGGTGACGGCGCCCGCGCTCCAGATGGCGAAGTCGAGGAGCGTCCACTCGTAGCGGGTGCGGGACATCAGGCCGACGCGGTCGCCGGGGCGTACGCCCGCCGCGATCAGGCCTTTGGCGGTGGCGCGCACATCGGCGAGGAAGGCCTTGGCGGTGACGTCCTGCCAGTGGCCGTCGACCTTGCGGCCGATGACGGCGACATCCGGGTGCTGCGCGGCATTTCTGCGGACGATGTCGGTCAGATTGCCGTCCGCAGGGACCTCGTACAGGGCCGGAAGGCTGAACTCGCGCAAGACTGCTGCTCCTACATAAGGGCGCCGGCGCCACGACGTTGTGTGCTGCGACGGTGCGGTCCAAGATCGGGCAGGTGCTCAGTGGAGATGGGGGGCTGAGCACTACTGGACTGCCCGGACGTTACCCATCGGTATGGCTTGTTCGGTAGGGGGGCAGGGCCAGATGTTCGGTGCGTCACACGTCGCTGCGGTCTGCATGGCACAGTACGCCACCGTCTTCCCGACTCGGAAGTAACCGCAGGTCCGGGCCGCTGCCCAGGACCCCTACCCTCCGCGGAGCCGCCGTCCTAGGGTGATCGGCATGCCAGCTTTCCGGGTCAACGTGGTCAGTGACGTGCACGGCAACACCGAGGCGCTCGCCCGCGCGGGGGACGGCGCGGACGCCCTCGTCTGCCTCGGCGACCTGGTGCTCTTCCTCGACTACGGCGACCACTCGCGCGGCATCTTCCCCGACCTCTTCGGCGCGGAGAACGCCGGGCGGCTGGTGGAACTGCGCACCGCCCGCCGCTTCGAGGAGGCCAGGGAGTTCGGCAGGGGGCTGTGGGGCGACCTCGACCGCGGGGCGGCGATCGAGGGCGCGGTCCGCAAGCAGTACGCCGACATGTTCGCGGCCTTCCCCACCCCGACCTACGCCACCTACGGCAATGTCGACATCCCGGCCCTGTGGCCCGAATACGCCGGACCCGGTACCACCGTCCTGGACGGCGAACGGGTCGAGATCGGCGGCCGCGTCTTCGGGTTCGTCGGCGGTGGTCTGCGCACTCCCATGCGTACCCCCTACGAGATCAGCGACGAGGAGTACGCGGCCAAGGTCGAGGCCGTCGGCGAGGTCGACGTCCTGTGCACCCACATCCCGCCGGACGTGCCCGAGCTCCTCTACGACACGGTGGCGCGCCGCTTCGAACGCGGCAGCCGGGCGCTGCTCGCGGCGATCCACCGCACCCGCCCGAAGTACGCGCTCTTCGGCCACGTCCACCAGCCGCTGGTCCGGCGCATGCGCGTCGGCGCGACGGAGTGCGTGAACGTCGGACACTTCGCCGGGACGTCCAGGCCCTGGGCCCTGGAGTGGTGACGGCGGCCGCGCGCGGTAGCCTTCACGCGGTACACACCACCCCATCCCGGACGACCGCATCTGGAGGAGCCACAGCGATGGCCGAACACACCAGCTCGAGCATCACGATCGAGGCGGCACCGGCCGAGGTGATGGGAGTGATCGCCGATTTCGCTCGCTACCCGGACTGGACGGGAGAGGTGAAGGAGGCCGAGGTCCTCGCCACCGACGAGCGGGGCCGCGCCGAGCAGGTCCGCCTGGTCATGGACGCGGGCGCGATCAAGGACGACCAGACGCTCGGCTACACCTGGACCGGGGACGACGAGGTCAGCTGGACGCTCGTCAAGTCCCAGATGCTCCGCTCGTTGGACGGCTCGTACCTCCTCAAGCCCGTGGGCACCGGCACCGAGGTCACCTACCGCCTCACCGTCGACGTCAAGATCCCGATGCTCGGCATGATCAAGCGCAAGGCGGAAAAGGTCATCATCGACCGAGCCCTCGCAGGCCTCAAGAAGAGGGTCGAGTCCAAGGAAGCTTGAGGGGAACGGGTCCTGAGGGGCAGAGGGGCCTGAGGGGGAAAGCGGGGCGCAGCCCCCGCTTTCCAGGGGCGCGGGGAACTGCGCGAGCAACCCCCACCGCCCCGAAAGCCGCAAAAGAACCGCCCCCCCACGGCGAGTGGGCGGCCCCGCTCCCCGCCCCGCGCTCACGTACCGTTCACCGATATGCGCACCCTCCTCGTCACCGGCCCCGGCGGCTCCGGCCGGACCACCACCGCCGCGGCCACCGCACTGGCCGCGGCGCACGCCGGCCACCGGGTCCTCGTCCTCTCCGCCGACCGCACCGACACCCTCGGCACGGTGCTCGGCACCCCGGACGCGCACCCCGCACTCACCGCCCGGCGCCTGGCCCCCGACGACCGCGTCCGGGACGACCTCCTCGCCCTGCAGGAACGTGCCGCTTCCGCCCTCGACCTGCTCGGCGCCGAGCGGCTCGACGGCGAGGAACTGACCCCGCTGCCCGGGGCCGAGGAACTGGCCCTGCTGCGCGCCCTGCGCGACGCCGCACGCGACGGCGCCCACGACACCGTGGTCGTCGACCTGCCGCCCACCCCCAAGGCCCTCACGGTCCTCGCCCTGCCCGAGCAGCTCCGCCGCTACCTGCGCCGCCTGCTCCCGCCCGAGCGACAGGCCGCCCGCGCCCTGCGCCCCATGCTCGGCCGCCTCGCGGGCGTCCCGATGCCGGCCGCCTGGCTGTACGAGAGCGCGGCCCGCCTGGAGGACGAACTCGCCGCCGTCCAGCGCGTGATCGAGGCCCCCACCACCACCGTCCGGCTGGTCGCCGAGCCCGGCCCCGCGGGCGCCGACGCCGTCCGCGCCGCCACCACGGGCCTGGCCCTGCAGGGCCTGCGCACCGACCTCCTGATCGCCAACCGGATCCTCCCGGACGCGAGCGCCGACACCTGGCTGGCCGCGCTGAGCGCCCAGCAGCGCAAGACGCTCGACGAGTGGGAGGCCGGACGCGACCGGGTCGCCGCGGTCCGCCACCTCGGCCGCGACCCGCGAGGCCCCGACGACCTCGCCGCCCTCGGCCTGACGGCGCCCGCCGCCGCCCCCGGCCCCGTCGTCTGGCCCGTCACCGAAGCCGCCGCCGAGGATCGTGCCGACGCAGGCCACACGTACGTCTGGCACATCCCGCTCCCCGGCGTCGGCCGCGACGAGCTCGGCCTGATCCGGCGCGGCGACGAACTCGTCGTCACCGCGGGCCCCTTCCGCCGCATCGTCACGCTGCCGTCCGCGCTGCGCCGCTGCACGGTCGCGGGGGCCGGGCTGCGCGACGGCGAGCTGCGGGTGCGGTTCGCGCCCGACCCGGACCTGTGGCCGCGCGGGAACTGAACCGCCGGGACCCGGCCGCGGGGCCGCACGGACGGTGAACGCGTGACCGCCATTCGGGTAACGTCGGATGGCATGAGCGATGCCACCGAGCGCGAAGCCCCCGAAGTCGACGCCGACGCCTGGGAGAAGGCGTGCGCCGAGGATCTCGCGGCCGAGCGGGCGCGCCGCCGCGCGCAGTACGGCTCCCCGACCGGGTCGGCCGCCGAGGAGCTGCGCAAGCTCGTCGACGCCGTGTCGGACAAGCTCTCCGGACTGCAGGCCCCGCTGCTCGGCGCGGTCGCGCAGGGCGCCGTGGAGCAGACCATCAAGCAGGTCGTCCGGGAGGCGAAGGCCGCCGTCGAGCCGGTCATCGAGCGCAATCCCGACGTCTTCGACCACCTCGCGGCGGCCGGCTCCGAGCTCCTCGCCGCCTACCGCTCGGCGGCCCGCGGCCAGGAGAACCGGTGGACCCGCGGCGACGGCCCGAGCGGCGGCAAGCCGGGCAGGGACCGCCCGGACGAGGGCCCCTCCGCGGGCGAACACATCGATCTGGACTGACCCCCCTCGGGTACGGTGGGCCGTAGCGGGGCTCGATCGAACTGAGGGATTCATGGGACTCACCATCGGCGTCGACATCGGCGGCACCAAGATCGCGGCCGGAGTGGTCGACGAGGACGGCAACATCCTCTCGACCTTCAAGGTGCCGACCCCTGGTACTTCCGAGGCCATCGTCGACGCGATCGCCTCCGCCGTCGCGGGCGCACGGGCCGGGCACGAGATCGTCGGCGTCGGCATCGGCGCCGCCGGGTACGTCAACCGCCAGCGCTCCACGGTCTACTTCGCGCCGAACATCGACTGGCGCCAGGAGCCGCTCAAGGAAGAGGTCGAGAAGCGCGTCGGCCTGCCGGTCGTCGTGGAGAACGACGCCAACGCCGCGGCCTGGGGCGAGTACCGCTTCGGCGGCGGCAAGGGCCATCGCAACGTCATCTGCATCACGCTCGGCACCGGCCTCGGCGGCGGCATCATCATCGGCAACAAGCTGCGCCGCGGCCACTTCGGCGTGGCCGCCGAGTTCGGCCACATCCGGATGGTGCCGGACGGCCTGCTCTGCGGCTGCGGCAGCCAGGGCTGCTGGGAGCAGTACGCCTCAGGGCGCGCCCTCGTGCGGTACGCGAAGCAGCGCGCCAACGCCACCCCGGAGAACGCCGAGTACCTCCTCTCGCTCGGCGACGGCACCCCCGAGGGCATCGAGGGCAAGCACATCTCGATGGCCGCCCGGCAGGGCGACGCCGTCGCCATCGACTCCTACCGCGAGCTGGCCCGCTGGGCGGGCGCCGGCCTCGCCGACCTGGCGTCGCTCTTCGACCCGTCCGCGTTCATCGTCGGCGGCGGCCTCTCGGACGAGGGCGAGCTCGTCCTCGACCCGATCCGCAAGTCCTTCAAGCGCTGGCTCGTCGGCGCGGCCTGGCGCCCCGAGGCCCAGGTCATCGCGGCCCAGCTGGGCAACGACGCGGGCCTCGTCGGCGCGGCCGACCTGGCGCGGGAGCCGGACCCGGTCATGTGACACCGCCCCGTACGGCACACCGGTGCCCGTCGCGTCCCCTCAGGGAGCGGCGGGCACTGTCGTATCTTGATCGCCATGGCCAGCGAACCGCTCCCCAACTCCCGCACCGAAGCCGACGGTTCGGCCGTCGTCCGGGTGCTCAGCTACAACATCCGTTCGATGCGCGACGACACCGCCGCGCTCGCCCGGATCATCTCCGCCTGCGCCCCCGACCTCGTCCTGATCCAGGAGGCCCCGCGGTTCTTCCGCTGGCGCAAGAAGCTGGCCCGCCTCGCGCGCGCGGCCGACCTGGTGATCCTCTCCGGCGGCGGCAGCGCGGCCGGACCCGCGCTGCTCTGCTCGCTGCGCGCCACGGTCGAGCGCACCGAGGACGTGCTGCTCCCGCTCACCCCGGGTCTGCACCGGCGCGGCTTCGCCACCGCCGTCGTACGCTTCGGCGGCGCCCGGCTCGGCGTCCTGAGCGCCCACCTGAGCCTGCAGACCGACGAGCGGTACGCGCAGGGCGGGATGCTGCTCGACCGGCTCGCCGCACTGGGCGTGGAGCACGCGGTCGCGGGCGGCGACCTCAACGAGCGGCCGGGCGGGCGGACGTTCCGCAGGCTCGCAGCCGAACTCCAGGACTGCTGGACGGCCAGGCCGTGGGGCGGCGAGAACACCTCCACGCCGGCCGACCCGCACCAGCGCATCGACGCGCTCTTCGCGACCTCCGGCATCGAAGTCCTCGGCTGCGGCGTGCCGTTGGACCTGCCCGGGGTGGGCCCGGACGACCTGAGGGCGGCCACGGACCACCTGCCGGTCCTGGCCGCCCTCAGGGTCCCCGCGGTGACGTCCTAGGGGCGCTGCTTCACCTTGTCGGTGATCGCCCAGCTGTCGGGGTACGAGAGCTGGGTGTACGTCTTCGAGTCGAAGATGAAGCAGCCGCCGCAGGAGACCGGCGAGGCCGCAGTGGATGTCCGGCCACTCCGGACAGCTGCCGGACGGGCCCTTGCCGATGGGTGCGGCTCAGACGACGGCGCCGCGCCCCGGGTCGTCGTCCTCGTCGTCGTCACCGCTGTTCATCCGCACCACGAGGGTGGCGAAGCCGCCCAGGAAACCGCCGATGCCCAGCGTGGTCAGCCACCACGTCATCTGCCAGCCGAACAGCACGGCGAGCAGGATGAGCAGCGGGCCGCCGAGCACGGCGAGCCAGGCGAACTTGGCCGTCACGTCGGCGTCGGGCAGCGGCGGCGGCTCGGGCGGCACGAAGTGCCCCTCGTCGTCGCCGTCGAAGTCGCTCTCGGCGGGCTCCGGCGTGGTGTAGTCGCGCGGACCGCCGACGCCGGGCGCGAACGAGACGGAGCTGCCGAGCGGCTGGCCGGGGCCGGGCTTGTCGTCCGATTCGGCCGGTGTCTTCGCCGGGCCGCCCGCCGTGCCGTTCGTCTCCGTCTCCAGGAGCGCCAGGCCGTCGACCGACTTGAAGGGCTTGGCGCCCGGCGGGTCCGCGGGCTCCTCGCCGTACCCCGCGACGATCGCCTGCCAGGCGGCGTCCTCGTCCAGGGGCACGCCGTCCGCGGGCGTCCCGTCCACCGGAGTCCCGTCCGCGGGCACCTTGCTCTTCTCCGGCTCGCGGCTCTCGTCGCGGTCCGCCTCGTGCTCAGCCACCGGTGGCCGTCCCTTCCTTGCCGACACTGGGGGCGAGCCGGCCGATGAACGCGTGACTCTCCTCGAAGATCCGGTCCGCTTCGTAGTCCAACGTCGCGACGTGGTAGCTCTGTTCCAGCAGGATCTCCGTGACGTCCGTGGAGGAGACGCGGCTGAGGATCCGGGCCGAGTCGGCGGGCGGCACGACGTGGTCGCGCGGGCTGTGCAGGACCACCAACGGCTGGGTCACCTGCGGCAGTTCGGCGTCGACCAGCCGGAAGAAGCGGCGCAGGGAGTGCGCGGCGTGCAACGGGATCCGGTGGTAGCCGACCTCCTCGGAGCCGGGCTTGGCGATGTCGCTGACGATGCCCTTGGTGCTGGGCACCAGGTGCCGCGCGAGCGGCAGGGCGTGCGCCGCAAGGCCGTGCACCTTGTTCCCCGGGTTGACCAGGACCAGGCCGCTGACCGCGTCCCCGTGCTTCGCGGCCAGGCGCAGCGCGAGCGCGCCTCCCATCGAGAGCCCGAACACGAAGACCCGCTCGCACCGGTCGAGGAGGCCGCGCAGCTCGCGCTCCACCTCCGCGTACCAGTCCTGCCAGCCGGTGATCTGCATGTCCTCCCAGCGGGTACCGTGCCCGGGCAGCAGCGGCAGCGAGACGGTGAGGCCGCGCTCCGCCAGGTACTCGGCCCAGGGGCGCAGCGACTGCGGGGATCCGGTGAAGCCGTGGCAGAGGAGGACGCCGACCTCGCCGCCTTCGTGGCGGTACGGCTCGGCTCCGGGGAGGACCGGCACTTCGGTCTCCTTCGTGAGAGGTGGGAGTACTTCACCGTACGCGACCGGACTGACACCGACCAGGGTCGTCGGGCCCATTGGCGGTACCCCGGGTTAAGGTCTGATCCACAGACACAGGAGGCACTCGGTTTGATCTACGGCGCAATGAAGGTTGCCATCGGAGGGCCGCTGAAGCTCGGCTTCAGGCCCTGGGTGGAGGGCCTTGAGAACGTCCCCGCCGAAGGCCCCGCGATTCTGGCCAGCAACCACCTCTCCTTCTCGGACTCCTTCTTCCTCCCCGCGGTCCTCGACCGCAAGGTCACCTTCATCGCCAAGGCGGAGTACTTCACCTCGCCGGGCGTGAAGGGCAAGCTCACCGCGGCGTTCTTCAAGGGTGTGGGCCAGCTGCCCGTGGACCGCTCCGGCGGACGCGGCGCGGGCGAGGCGGCGATCAAGAGCGGCATTGAGGTCCTGGAGCGCGGCGAGCTCTTCGGGATCTACCCCGAGGGCACGCGTTCGCCCGACGGACGCCTCTACCGCGGCAAGCCGGGCGGTCTGGCACGGGTGGCCCTCGCCACCGGCGCCCCCGTGCTCCCCGTCGCGATGATCGACACCGAGAAGATCCAGCCGCCCGGCAAGGTGCTGCCGAAGCTGATGCGGCCCGGCATCCGGATCGGTGAGCCGCTCGACTTCAGGCGCTACCAGGGCATGGAGCAGGACCGCTTCGTGCTGCGCGCGCTGACCGACGAGGTCATGTACGAGATCATGAAGCTCTCCGGCCAGGAGTACGTCGACATGTACGCGACGGCCGCGAAGCGCCAGATCGCCGAGGAGGCGAAGGCCGCCAAGGCCCTGGAAAAGAACGCTGAGAAGAGCGCGGGCGACAAGGAACGGTCCGGCTCCTAGCCGCGTCCGTTCAGGGGTGGGAAAGACGGCGGTGGGGGACATGGCCAGGCGCGAGCACGTCATGAGGATGTCGGTCGAGCAGCCGCTGTGGCGCGCGCTCACCGCGTACCGCGTCCTGACCATGCTCTACGCCATCGGCCTGTTCGTGGCGGCGCACGAGAAGCTGGACCGCCCCTGGCTCGCCGTCTCCTACTACGCGGTGCTCGCCCCCTGGACCCTGGCCACCCTGCCCCGCGTCGCGAACGCGGCGAGCTGCACCCGGCGCTTCCTCTTCGCGGACCTGACCGTCGCGATCGTGGGCATCCTGCTCACGCCGCTCGCCGACTCCCAGCAGCGGATCGTCGACGGCGGTCCGACGCTGCCCTCCATATGGACCGCGGGCTCCGTGCTCGCCTTCGCGATCAAGGGCGGCTGGCGCTGGGCGGCCTCGGCGTCCCTCCTGGTCGGCGTCGCCAACGTGGTGCAGCGCGGCGCGTTCAGCCGCGACACCCTGCACAACGTCCTGCTGGTCTGTATCGCCTCCATCGCCATCGGCTACGTCGTGGAGCTGGCCCGCGCCTCCGAGCGCACCCTGGCCCGCGCCCTGGAGATAGAGGCCGCCACCCGCGAGCGCGAACGGCTCGCCCGCGACATCCACGACAGCGTCCTTCAGGTCCTCGCCATGGTGCAGCGGCGCGGGACCGCCATCGGCGGGGAGGCCGCGGAGCTCGGCCGTCTCGCGGGCGAGCAGGAGGTCGCGCTGCGAACCCTGGTCGCCGGGGGCCTGGTGCCCGCCTCGCACGTGTCGGAGGACGCCTCGCAGGGCGCTGTCGTACGCGTTGTCGAGGTGCCGGACGACGACGGCCCGGACGACGCGGCGCCCTGCGATCTGCGCGCGCTCCTCGTCCCGCACGCGGGGGCGGAGGTCACGCTCTCCGAGCCGGGGGCGCCGGTGCTCATGGCGCCGGGGGCCGCGAGGGAGCTGGCGGCCGCCGTCGGCGCCGCCCTGGACAATGTCCGCAGGCACGCGGGCGAGCGGGCCCGCGCGTGGATCCTGGTCGAGGACGACCCCGACGAGGTGATCGTGACCGTCAGGGACGACGGCCCCGGCATCCCGGAGGGGCGGCTCGCGGAGGCCGAGGGAGAGGGGCGCCTCGGGGTGGCCCTCTCGATCCGGGGCCGGCTGCGGGACATCGGGGGCACGGCCGAGCTGATCTCGGTGCCGGGCCAGGGGACCGAAGTGGAACTGAGAGTGCCGCGCGAAGAGGCGCGGGAGGCACGGGGGAAGGCGGGAAAGGCGAGATGAGCGAGCAGCGGAGGCAGGAACCGGCCGGCGGGGCAGCCGGGGCCACGGGGTCGGCGGGGGACGGGGCGGCGACCGGCGCGATCCGGGTCATGGTCGTCGACGACCACCCCATGTGGCGCGACGCGGTCGCCCGTGACCTCGCGGAGGCGGGCCTCGACGTGGTCGCCACCGCGGGCGACGGCGAGCAGGCGGTCCGCCGCGCGCAGGCGGCCGCCCCCGACGTCCTGGTCCTCGACCTGAACCTCCCGCTCAAGCCGGGCGTGCAGGTCTGCAAGGAGCTCGTCGGCGCCAACCCGGCGCTGCGCGTCCTGGTCCTCTCGGCGAGCGGCGAGCACGCCGACGTCCTGGAGGCCGTCAAGTCCGGCGCCACCGGCTACCTCCTGAAGTCGGCGTCCACCGAGGAGCTGATCGACGCGGTGCGCCGCACGGCCGTCGGCGACGCGGTCTTCACGCCGGGCCTCGCGGGCCTGGTCCTCGGCGAGTACCGCCGCCTGGCCACCGAGCCCGCGACCGGCACCCCGGACGACCCCAAGGCCCCGCGGCTCACCGACCGTGAGACGGAGGTCCTGCGGCTCGTCGCCAAGGGCCTGAGCTACAAGCAGATCGCCGAGCGCCTGGTCATCTCGCACCGCACCGTGCAGAACCACGTCCAGAACACGCTCGGCAAGCTCCAGCTGCACAACAGGGTCGAGCTCGTGCGGTACGCGATCGAGCGGGGTCTCGACGACGCGTGACCCGCGCGAAGCCGCCGACGCGCGCCCCTCGTACGAGTGAAAGCGCGTGATCAACTCCCCAGCGCAGCAAAGGAATTGACCGTTCGCACCGTCCCGGAGTGACCTGGATCACCATTAGCGTGACTCGCATCAGGTCACTGAGGCGAAGGGACTGTTCCATGGGGGCCAAGAAAATTGGCGTACTGACCGGAGGCGGCGACTGCCCCGGGCTCAATGCCGTCATCCGGGGCATCGTCCGCAAGGGCGTCCAGGAGTACGACTACGACTTCGTCGGCTTCCGGGACGGCTGGCGCGGTCCGCTGGAGGGCGACACCGTCCCGCTCGACATTCCGGCGGTCCGCGGCATCCTGCCGCGCGGCGGCACCATCCTCGGCTCGTCGCGCACCAACCCGTTCAAGGCGGAGAACGGCGTGCGCCGCATCAAGGAGAACCTCGCCAAGTACGAGGTCGACTCCCTCATCGCGATCGGCGGCGAGGACACCCTCGGCGTCGCCGCCCGGCTCACCGACGAGTACGGCGTCCCGGTCGTCGGCGTCCCCAAGACCATCGACAACGACCTCTCCGCCACCGACTACACCTTCGGTTTCGACACCGCGGTCGGCATCGCGACCGAGGCCATCGACCGCCTCCACACCACCGCCGAGTCGCACATGCGCGTCCTCGTCGTCGAGGTCATGGGCCGCCACGCGGGCTGGATCGCGCTGCACTCGGGCCTCGCGGGCGGCGCGAACGTCATCCTCATCCCCGAGCAGCGCTTCGACCTGGACCAGGTCTGCGGCTGGGTGACCTCGCGCTTCAAGGCGTCGTACGCCCCGATCGTCGTCGTCGCCGAAGGGGCCATGCCCAAGGACGGCGAGATGGTCCTCAAGGACGGGACGCAGGACTCCTTCGGGCACGTCCGGCTCTCCGGCGTCGGCGAGTGGCTCGCCAAGCAGATCGAGGGGCGCACCGGCAAGGAGGCGCGCACCACGGTCCTCGGGCACGTCCAGCGCGGCGGCACGCCCAGCGCCTTCGACCGCTGGCTGGCCACCCGGTTCGGGCTGCACGCGATCGAGGCAGTGCTGGACGGCGACTTCGGCAAGATGGTCGCGCTGCAGGGCACGGACGTGGTGCGGGTGCCGATCGCGCAGGCCACGGCGAAGCTGAAGACGGTGGACCCGGCGCTCTACAGCGAGGTCGGCGTCTTCTTCGGCTGACCCCGCCCGTTCCCCGGGACGGCCCCGGCTCCGGGTGCCGTCCCGGGAGGATCTCCATAGACTCGCGACCATGGAGATCCTCGCGTTCGGCGTGCAGTCCGACGAGAAGCCGCTGATCGAGAAGGCCTTCGCCGGACACCACGACGTCCGCTGCACGAACGTCTTCCTCAACGAGGACACCGCCCCCATCGCCGCGGGCTACGAGATCATCTCCTCCAGCGTCAACGCCACGCTGAACAACCGCGTCCTGCAGACCCTCGCCGCCGGTGGGACGCAGATGATCGCCCAGCGCTCCACCGGCTTCAACAACATCGACCTGCTGGTCGCCGAGCGGCTCGGTCTGACCGTCGCCCGGGTCTCGTCCTACTCGCCGTACTCCGTGGCGGAGTTCGCCTGGACCCTGGCGATGACCGTCAACCGCCGCGTCGTCCGCGCCAGCAACCGCACCCGCGACTTCGACTTCCGCCTCGACGGGCTGATGGGGCGCGACCTGCACGGCCGCACGGTCGGCGTGCTCGGCACCGGCAAGATCGGCGAGGCCTTCACCCGCATCGCGCACGGCTTCGGCATGCGCCTGCTCGGCTGGGACGTCGCCGAGAACCCCGCCTGCGTCGCGCTCGGCATGACGTACGTGCCGAAGGACGAGCTGCTCGCCGAGGCGGACCTCGTCAGCCTGCACGTCCCGCTGCTCCCCAGCACCCAGCACCTCATCGGCGCCGACGCGCTGCGGATGATGAAGGACGACGCGATCCTGGTGAACTCCAGCCGCGGCGGCCTGGTGGACACCGAAGCCCTGGTCGGGGAGTTACGGGCCGGCCGCTTCGCGGGCGTGGGCCTGGACGTGTACGAGGCGGAGGCGGGACTGTTCTTCCTCGACAAGTCCCTGGAGGTCGTCGCCGACGACACGCTGGCCCGCCTCGTCACGTTCCCCAACGTCGTGGTCACCTCCCACCAGGCGTACTACACCGAGGACGCGGTCGGCCAGATCATCGACACCACGCTGCGCAACGTCCTGGACTACCGGGCGGGCCGCCGCTCCGAGAACGTCCTCGTCCCCGCGGCGGCCAGGAGCTGACCGAGCAGGTCCCGCACGATCGCGGCCCCGCGCAGGGTGAGCACCGACTCCGGGTGGAACTGCACCCCCGCGACCGCGAGGCCCGGCGCGCCCGCGGCACGGCGCGGCCCGCGCACCGCGTGCACCTCGCCGGTGTCCGTGTCCCTGCTGACCTCGATGCCGTGCGCGGCCAGCTCCGCCGCCGCCTCGTCGTCGCAGCGCGCCACGAAGCTGTTGTAGAACCCGACGGTCTCGGTCCGCCCGAACAGGTCGATGCACGTCTGCGCGCCCTGGTACGGCACCTCCTTGCGGACGATCTCCAGGCCCAGCTCGGCCGCGATCAGCTCGTGCCCGAGGCAGACGCCGAGCACGCCGTGCTCGTGGGTGCGCACCACATCGGCGGCCAGCGAGCGCAGGAACCGCATCTTCGGATCGGCGAGGTCGGACGGGTCGCCGGGGCCCGGGCCGAGCACGACGGGCCCCTCGTGCGCGAGCACCGCCTCCCGCAGTCCCTCCTCGTCGTACCGCCGCACCGACACCCGAAGGCCCGAGGAGCGCAGCACGTGCGCGAGCATCGAGGTGAACGTGTCCTCGCCGTCCACGACCAGCGCGTGCCCCACAAGCTCGTGGGACGGCTCCTGCATCCGCAGCCAGAACGGCGCGAGCCCGGCCCGCCGCCCGTCCAGGGCCGCACGCACGCGCGGGTCGTCGGCGAGCGGGGCGCGCGCGGCCTCGTGCCGGGGCCTGCCAGGACGTACGCCGAGCGCGGCGAGGACCCCCGCGGCCTTCGCGTGCGTCTCGGCGACCTCGCCCAGCGGTTCGGAGCCGCGCACCAGCGTCGCGCCCACCGGCACCCGCAGGCGCCCGGCCGCGGAGATGTCGGCGGTGCGGATGAGGATGGGGGAGTCCAGGGTCTGCGCGCCGCCCGCGTCGCGGCCGATGAGGGCGAGGGCGCCCGCGTAGTAGCCACGGCCGACACCGTCCCGCCCGACGGGCTCGTAGCGCTCGATGACGCGGCAGGCGTTCTGCACGGGCGAGCCGGTGACGGTCGCCGCGAACATCGTCTCCTTCAGGACCTCCCGCACGTCGAGGGACGACCTGCCCCGCAGCTCGTACTCGGTGTGCGCGAGGTGGGCCATCTCCTTCAGGCGCGGCCCGACCACGACGCCGCCCATGTCGCCGACCGTGCACATCATCTTGAGCTCCTCGTCGACGACCATCGAGAGCTCCTCGGTCTCCTTGCCGTCCGCGAGGAAGGCGAGCAGGCCGTCGGCGGTGGGCCCGTCGGCCGGGTAGCGGTACGTCCCGCTGATGGGGTTCATGACGACGGTCCCGCCGGACATCCGCACGTGCACCTCGGGGCTGGCCCCGACGAGCGTCCGCTCTCCGGTGTGCATGACGTACGTCCAGTACGCGCCCCGCTCGCCCACGAGGAGCCGCCGGAAGAGCGCGAGCGCGTCGGCCCGGTCGAAGCCCGGGATCTCTCCCTCGTACGTACGCCGGATGACGAAGTTGGCGCCCTCGCCCCGGCCGATCTCCTCGCGCAGGACCCGCTCCACGATGTCCGCGTACGCCGCGTCGGCCACGTCGAAGGCCCCGCCCTCGACGCGCACGTCGTGCGAGGGCAGCGCCGCGAGGGCCTCGGCGAGCGGCAGCGCGTACCGCTCGTCGGGGGTCAGGACGGTCAGCGGCGTGCCGTCGTCGCGGACGTCGAAGCCGCGCTCCCTGATCTGCCGGAAGGGCACGAGCGCGAGCCCCTCGGGAATGTCCGCGAGCCGCTCGTACGTGCCCGTCGGGCCGATCAGGACCTCGACCGTGTCGTGGTCGTGGCCCGGCGTGCGGCGGCGCAGCAGGGCGAAGGGGCGGTCGTCGGACAGCAGGTCGGTGAGGTGCATGGCTGGGGTTCCTTCTCACTGGGAGAGGAACGGCCCGCTCCCGGGAAGGTCCGGAAAACACTGAAGGCCGCCCCTCGGGCGGCCTTCGCGAGTCTGTGTGCGCGCAGAGTCAGTGGGCCGCCGGATGAGCGGGCCACCACCAGTTCTGGGTCGTCTTCTGCGTACGCATGTCCGGCACCCTAGCGCATCGTCGAACGCCCGGTGTTTCCTCCGTCTCACTTCGTGAGCGGGGGAATGGACGGCGCGCATCACCACGTAGTGTTGACGAGGTGACCGTGAACGCTAAGACCACCGCTACCGGTGGCAACACCTGGCGAAACCTGCCCGCGGCGCAGCAGCCCGAGTACCCCGATGCCGAGGCTCTGCGCGATGTGATCGCGGACCTCGAGTCGTATCCGCCGCTCGTCTTCGCGGGCGAGTGCGACCAGCTGCGCGCCCGCCTGGCCTCTGTCGCCAAGGGAGAGGCGTTCCTGCTCCAGGGCGGCGACTGCGCCGAGGCCTTCGACGCGGTGTCCGCCGACCACATCCGGAACAAGCTGAAGACGCTGCTCCAGATGGGCGCCGTCCTCACGTACGCGGCGTCCGTGCCCGTCGTGAAGGTGGGCCGCATCGCCGGGCAGTACTCCAAGCCGCGCTCCAAGGGCACCGAGACCCGCGACGGCGTGACCCTGCCGACGTACCGCGGCGACTCCGTCAACGGCTTCGACTTCAACGAGAAGGCCCGCGTCCCGGACCCCGAGCGGCTGAAGCGGATGTACAACGCCTCCGCCTCCACGCTCAACCTGGTGCGCGCCTTCACCACCGGCGGTTACGCCGACCTGCACCAGGTGCACGCCTGGAACCAGGACTTCGTGAAGTCGTCCCCGTCCGGCCAGCGGTACGAGCAGCTGGCCCGCGAGATCGACAACGCGCTCAACTTCATGAAGGCCTGCGGCACCGACCCGGAGGAGTTCAAGACCGTCGAGTTCTACGCCTCCCACGAGGCGCTGCTGCTCGACTACGAGACGGCGCTGACCCGCGTCGACTCCCGCACCGGGCGGCTGTACGACACCTCGGGCCACATGGTCTGGATCGGTGAGCGCACCCGCCAACTGGACCACGCGCACATCGAGTTCGCCTCCCAGGTGCGCAACCCCATCGGCGTCAAGCTCGGCCCGACCACGACGGCCGAGGAGGCGCTGCAGTACATCGAGCGCCTCGACCCCGACCGCGAGCCCGGCCGGCTGACCTTCATCGTCCGGATGGGCGCCGACAAGGTCCGCGACAAGCTGCCCGAGCTCGTCGAGAAGGTCACCGCCTCCGGCGCGACCGTCGCCTGGATCACCGACCCGATGCACGGCAACACCTACGAGGCGGCCTCCGGTCACAAGACCCGCCGCTTCGACGACGTGCTCGACGAGGTCAAGGGCTTCTTCGAGGTCCACAAGGCCCTCGGCACGCACCCGGGCGGCATCCACGTCGAGCTCACCGGTGACGACGTCACCGAGTGCGTGGGCGGCGGCGACGAGATCTTCGTCGACGACCTCCACCAGCGCTACGAGACGGCCTGTGACCCGCGGCTCAACCGCAGCCAGTCGCTCGACCTGGCGTTCCTGGTCGCCGAGATGTACCGCGACCAGTAGGTTCTCCGGCTGTACGCACGAGTGGGGCGCGGATCCGTGTGATCCGCGCCCCACCGGCGTATCAGGGCTTTTGTGGACTCGGGGGGCTGGGTAAGGTTAGGTTAGCCTCACCGATCAATCGGGACGGCGCTGCCGATGAGTCCACTCCGGGAGGTGAACCGCGTGTACGTCTGCAACTGTTTCGGGGTCACCGAAGCGCAGGTGAAGAAGCACGCGGAGGACGGTGCCTGCACCCCCCGCCAGATAGCGTCGGCCTGCAAGGCCGGCACGGACTGTGGTTCGTGCGTGCGGCGCATCCAGGCGCTGCTCGGCCGGGGCGCGTGCCCCCGCCGGGAGCTGGTGGACCAGGGCGAACCCGCCGTGGCGCTGGCCGCCGACGCGCAGCTCCCCGAGGCCGCCTGACTCCCTAGCTCTCCGGCTGCTCGATGAGCTGCGCGATGTAGAGCGCCTCACCGAGCTTCTCGACCAGTTCGAGCTGGGTGTCCAGATAGTCGATGTGGTGCTCCTCGTCCTCGAGGATCGACTCGAAGATGTTCGCGGACGTGATGTCGCCCTTGGCGCGCATCACCTCGATGCCGCGCCGGAGGCGGTCGATCGCCTCCACCTCCACCTGACGGTCGGCCTGGAACATCTCCGTGACCGTCTGGCCGACCCGGACGTGGAAGAGCCGCTGGTAATTGGGCAGACCGTCGAGGAACAGAATCCGGTCGGTCAGCACCTCCGCGTGCTTCATCTCGTCGAAGGACTCGGACCGGGTGTACTTCGCGAGCTTCGTCCAGCCGAAGTTTTCCTGCATCTTGGCGTGGAGAAAGTACTGGTTGATCGCCGTGAGTTCGGCGGTCAGCTGCTCGTTGAGAAATTCGATGACCTCGGGGTCGCCCTGCATCGCAGAGGCTCCTTCCACACGGGTTACTGGGCAGGTGACGCGCATCCTTGCACCGGTGTTCGGAGGCCGTCCAGTAAGTGCACGCTTAGTAGGAGTTGCCCCAATCAGCACCCCCGGGGTTACGGCTGGTCACGTCCACCGCCCCGGGTCTGTCAGGATGGAGCCATGGGTCAGCCGGCGGAACGCGCATCTCGACAGGCGGCGGAGCCGGAGCTTCCGCCGGGTCAGCGGCTGCAGCGCGGCTGGCCGGTCACGCACTACGGCCCGGTGCCGAAGTTCCGTCCCGAGCGCTGGGAGTTCAGGGTCTTCGGCGCCACCGCCGACGGTGGGAAGCACTGCTGGACCCACGAGGAGTTCTCCGCCCTGCCGTACGACACGGTGGTCGCGGACCTGCACTGCGTCACGAAGTTCAGCATGCTGGGCGCCGAATGGGGCGGGGTCCCGGCCCGTACGCTCCTGGAGATCGCGCCGCCCGCGCCGGACACCACGCACGTGATGGTCTGGGCCGAGTACGGCTTCAGCTCGAATCTGCGGCTCGCGGACTTCGCCTCCGACCGCACGATTTTCGCCACCCATAAAGGCGGCGAACTGCTCACCGCGGAGCACGGTTTCCCGCTGCGGCTCGTCGTGCCCCACCTGTACGCCTGGAAGGGCCCCAAGTGGGTCCGCGGCATCGAGTACATGACGGCCGACCGCCGCGGCTTCTGGGAGGAGCGCGGCTACCACAACCTCGGCGACCCCTGGCAGGAGCAGCGCTACTCCTACCAGGAGGAGCCCGGGGACGGCCCCGAGCTCTAGAGGCTCCCGAGCTCTAGAGGCTCCTGAGTTCCTTCAGGCGTGCCACGTCGGCGGCGTGCCCCTCCTTGCCACCCGGCGTCTCGATCACCAGCGGTACGCCCTCCGTGGCGGGGTGGAGCATCAGTTCACGGAAGGGGTCGGCGCCGATGTGGCCGGTGCCGATGTTCTCGTGGCGGTCCTTGTGGGCGCCGACGACGTCCTTGGAGTCGTTGGCGTGCACCAGCTTCAGACGGCCCTCGCCGACCGTGTCCACCAGGAGGTCGAGGGTCTGCTTCATGCCGCCCGGGCCCGCCAGGTCGTGGCCCGCCGCGTAGATGTGGCAGGTGTCCAGGCAGACGCCCAGCTTGGGGTGGGCGTCAAGCGCCTCGAAGTACGGCCCGAAGTCCCAGGTGCGCGAGCAGAGCGAGGCGCCCTGGCCCGCGGTCGACTCCAGGAGGAGGAAGGGGTCGTCGTCGTGCGTCAGCTCGTCGAGCAGCGGCAGCATGCGGTCGCGCACCTGCTGCAGGGCGACCGCGCGGTCCCGGCCGCCGGTCGCCGAACCCGTGTGCACGACGACGCCGAGCGCGCCGATCGCCCGGGCCCTGCGCAGCGAGTGGCGCAGTGAGTCGACGGACTTCTCGACGGTGGCCTCGGTGTGCGAGCCGAAGTTGATGAGGTAGGGCGCGTGGACGTACGCGGGGATCCGCTCGGCCGCGCAGACCGCGCGGAACTCCTCGTCCTGCTTCGGGTTGCCGGGCGGGGTCGCCCAGCCGCGGGGGTTGGCCACGAAGACCTGGACGGCCTCGGCGCCGAGCTCACGGGCGTACGACAGGCCGACCGTGGCGAGGCCGCCGGCCACGGGGACGTGGCCGCCGACGGGGTTGCGGGACGCTGGGCTGGGGGGCTTGTTGCTGCTCACACCCTCCAGGGTGGCATGCGCGCGGCGATGCTCCGTCGGCGGTCCGGAGCCCGTGCCGGGCCCCGGACGTGCGGCTCAGCGGATCGTGATGGTGATCGTCGAGTTCTTCGGCGCCTTGTCGCCGCCGTCCACCGACTGCTTCTTCACGGTGTCGCCGAAGAGGCCCAGGAGGCCGCGGTCCTCGTCCACGTCGAAGCCCGCCCCCTCCAGCTTGTCCTTGGCGTCGTCGACGCTCATCCCGGTCACGTCCGGGACCTCGATCATCGGCTGGCCCTTGGAGATCGTCAGGGTGACCGTGTCGCCCTCGGCGAGCGTCTTGTCCTGGCCGGGCGACTGCTCGGCGACGTCGCCCTTGTCCTCGTCCGAGTAGACCTGCTTCGTGGCGATCTCGACCTTGAGCCCCTCCTCCTCCAGCTCGGAGGTGGCGTCGGCCTCGGACTCGCCCGTCACGTCGGGGACCTGGACCGGACGGCCCTTGCTGACGACCAGGGCGACGGCCGAGCCCGCCTTGCGGGTGAAGCCGGCCCGCGGGTCCGTGCTGATCACGGCGCCCTTCTTGACGTCCTCGCTGAAGCGCTTGGTGACCATGCCCGGCGCGAGCCCGGAGTTCTCGAGCTCCTTCTTCGCCGTGGCCAGCGCGATGTTCTTGACGTTCGGGACCTTGACGGTCTCCGGGCCCAGCGAGACGGTCAGCGTCACCTTGCCGTTCTGCCGGATGCGCTCGCCCACCGCGGGGTCGCTGGCCATGACCGTGCCGCGCTTGTCCGTGTCGCTGTACTTGCGCTCGATGTTCTTCACATCGAGCCCGGAGTCGTCGAGCCGCTGCTTCGCCTGAGCCTCGGTCTTCGACAGGAGCGGCGGGACCTTCGTGAACTGGCCGGAATTGATGTACCAGATGCCGGTGCCGAGGCCCAGGACCAGGACGACGGCGGCTATCACCGCGATCATGCGGCGCCGCGGATCGAACCGCCTGCGCGAGGGCGGGGCGGCGGCGGGCGGGCCCGGCGGCGGGGTCGCGAGGACGCTGGTGCGGTTCAGCGCGTCCTGACCGTCCTGGGAGCCGTCCGCGGGCAGCGGGAGCTGGACGGAGCGCGCCGCGCGCGGGATCACGCTCGTACGGTCCTCGGCGTTGTCGTGCGCCGCCGTGTGGGCCTGCGGCGGCACCGCGTCGAGCTGCTCCTCGGTCAGGGCGGCCCGCGCCTCCCTGAGCTGCGCGAGGAGCGCCACCGCGTCGTACGGGCGCACGTCCGGATGGCGCGCGGTGGCGGAGGCGACCACCTCGTCGAGCGCGAGGGCGAGGCCGGGGACGGCCGCCGACGGGGGCGGCACGTCCTCGTTGAGGTGCTGGTAGAGGACCTGGGCGGGGGAGTCACCGGAGTGCGGCTTGGCGCCGGTCAGCATTTCGTAGAGCACGACCCCGCAGGCGTACACGTCCACGCGGGTGTCCGACGTGCCGTGCTCGATCTGCTCGGGGGCGAGGTAGGAGACGGTGCCGAGGACGGTGCCGGTCGTGTTCGTGACCGTGTCCACCGCGCGGACGAGCCCGAAGTCGGCGACCTTCACCCGGCCGTCGTCCCCTATGAGGACGTTCTCGGGCTTCATGTCGCGGTGCACGAAGCCGGCGCGGTGCGCGGCGCCGAGCGCGGCGAGGACCGGCTCCAGGATGTCGAGCGCCGCCCGCGGCTGCAGCGCGCCGCGCTCGCGCAGCACGTCGCGCAGGGTGCAGCCCGCGATGTACTCCATCGCCAGATACACGTACGCCCCGTCCGCGCCCTGGTCGAAGACGCCGACCACGTTCGGGTGCGAGAGGCGGGCCACCGACTTGGCCTCGCGGATGAAGCGCTCGACGAACGAGGCGTCGGCCGCCAGCGCCGGGTGCATCACCTTGAGCGCGAGCACGCGGTCGAGACGGGTGTCCACGGCCCGGTAGACCGTGGCCATCCCGCCGACCGCGATGCGCCCGTCGATCCGGTAACGGCCGTCGAGCAGCTGCCCGACGAGCGGGTCCTGAAGGGTCGTGTCCACGCAGGGGAGTCTACGAGGCACCACGGACACGTCTCCCCGCCCGGGCGGATTCGGGGCGCTACTGCAGCCGAGCTGTAACGCTGCGCGCCGTGCCCACGCGGACGGGGCCGACGCCGGCCCTAGAACGCGGGCCGCTCCGGATCGAGCCGGGCCATGCCCTCCGCCGGGGAGGACGCCTCCGCGAAGTGCCGGCGCGGGATCCGCCCGGCCCGGTGCGCCAGGCGCCCCGCCTCGACGCCGTGCCGCATGGCCTCCGCCATCAGGACCGGCTCCTGCGCCCGCGTCACCGCGGAGGCGAGCATCACACCCGCGCAGCCCAGCTCCATCGCGATCGTCGCGTCGGACGCCGTGCCCGCGCCCGCGTCCAGGATCACCGGCACGCGCGCGTGCTCCACGATCAGCTGGAAGTTGTGCGGGTTGCGGATGCCGAGACCGGAGCCGATGGGGGAGCCGAGCGGCATGATCGCCGCGCAGCCCACGTCCTCCAGCTTCCGCGCGAGCACCGGGTCGTCGTTCGTGTACGGCAGCACGGTGAAGCCGTCGTCCACCAGGACCTCCGCGGCGTCCAGGAGCTCCACCGGATCGGGCAGCAGGGTGCGCTCGTCGGCGATCACCTCGAGCTTCACCAGATCCGTGCCGAGCGCCTCCCGCGCGAGCCGGGCGGTGAGGACGGCCTCGCCCGCGGTGAAACAGCCCGCCGTGTTCGGCAGGACGCGGATGCCGAGCCGGTCGAGGACGCTGAGCACGGAACCCTGCACGCCCGGGTCGAGGCGGCGCATCGCGACCGTGGTCAGCTCCGTGCCGGACGCGACGAGGGACCGCTCGAGGACGTCGAGGCTGGGCGCACCGCCCGTGCCCATGATCAGGCGCGAGGAGAGGGTGAGCCCGCCGATGACGAAGGGGTCGTCTGCCATGGTTCAGCCTCCCTGGACTGCGGTGAGTACTTCGACGCGGTCGCCCTCGGCGAGCGCGGTGACCGACCACTGCGCGCGCGGGACGACGGTTTCGTTGACGGCGGCGGCGACACCGGAGTGCGCCGTGGAGAGGGTGGCCACGAGGGCTTCGAGCGTGGTGCCCGAGGCCACATCGCGTGCTTCTCCATTGACGGAAACGGCGAAAGGCGTGCTCATACGGGTTGCTCCGTGAAGGACTGCGGGCGGGGCGGGACGGGGCCCGAGGCTGCGCCGTCGAAGCGGCGCGGGGTGAACGGGCGCGCCTCGTCCGGCAGTTCACCGGTGGTCAGGGCGTGCGCCATCACATCGCCGGTGAGGGGCGTCAGGAGGACGCCGTTGCGGTGGTGGCCGGTGGCCAGCTGGAGTCCGGGGAGCCGGGTCGGGCCGAGCAGCGGCGCGTTGTCGGGCGAGCCGGGCCGCAGCCCCGCGCGGGTCTCGGTCAGCGGCAGCTCCGTGATGCCGGGCACGAGCTCGTGCGCGTCCCGCAGGAGTCCGTACACGCCGCCCGCGGTGACCGTGGTGTCCCAGCCGAGCTCCTCGCTGGTCGCGCCGACGACGAGCTCGCCGTTCTCGCGCGGCACGAGGTAGACGTGGCTGCCCCGCACCATGGCGCGCACGGTGCGGCTCAGGAACGGGGCGTACGCCTTCGGCACCGTCAGCCGCAGCACCTGACCCTTCACGGGGCGCACGGGCGGCAGGACGTCGCCGGGGACGCCCGCGAGGCGCCCGCTGAGGCTGCCCGCCGCGAGCACGGTCTGCGCCGCGCTCAGCTCGGTGCCGGCCGCGAGGACGACGCCGCGCGCCCGGCCGCCCGCCACCGAGAGGCGCTCGGCCCGGGCGCGGTGGAAGGCCACGCCGGTCCGCTCGCAGGCCACCACGAGCGCCGCCGCGAGCCTGCGCGGGTCGATCTGGTGATCGCCGTCGACCCGCAGCCCGCCGCGTACGCCCGGCGCGAGCATCGGCTCCAGACGGCGGCACTCGCGGCCGCTCAGCCACTGGGAGTCGAGCCCCGAACGGCGCTGCAGGTCGTGCAGCTCGCGCAGGTGGGCGCGGTCGTCGGAGTCAAGTGCGACGGCGAGCGTGCCGGACGCGCGGTAACCGAGGCCGTGCCCGCTCGCCTCGGTCAGCTCGGCGGCGAAGCCGGGGTAGCGGCGGGCGGATTCGAGGTTGATGCCGAGCAAGGTCTGCTCGCCGTAGTGGAGTTCGGTGACGGCGGCCAGCATGCCCGCCGCGACCTGGGCGGCGCCGCCGCCCGGCTCGGGGTCCACGACCGCCACGGAGAGCCCGCGCTGCGCGGTCCGCCAGGCCGTGACCAGGCCGATGACGCCGCCTCCGACGACCAGGACGTCAGAGGTGGCCGATGGTGGCGTCGTCGGCGATGTCGTACGTGGATGCATGGGCGTCCAGCCCCTCCCTTCGCCGGCATGACCCGGATCAGGTTCGTACGGTCGGAGGCCGTCCCAGCCTCCCTCTCAGCCCGGTCCGTCCGGGCTCCCGCGAGTGCTCTGCACCCGCCACCCTAGCCCGTCGCTCCGCGTGGCAGTAGGGGAGCTGTCCGGGTACGGGCAGTGACGGTGTGTCAGAGATCTCCTCGTCTCCGTCTGAGATCACTCCCGCCCGCCGCCCTACAGTGATCGGGTGAGCGAGCAGCAGAGGCAGACCGGGAAAGAGCGGCAGGCGGAGCGGCGCGTCGTCATCGTCGGCGCGGGCATGGCCGGGGTGCAGACGGCGGTGGCCCTGCGCGAGCAGGGGTTCACCGGCACGGTCACCGTCGTCGGCGCGGAGCCGCACCAGCCGTACGACAGGCCGCCGCTGTCCAAGGCGGTGCTGCTCGGCAAGGCGGAGGGCTCCGCCTTCGACATCGACTTCGAGGCGCTCGGCATCGAGCTGGTCCTCGGCCGCGCGGTCACCGGGGTGCGCCCCGCCGACCACGAGCTGGACACCGCGACGGGCCCCGTCGCGTACGACGACCTGGTCCTCGCGACCGGCGCCGAGCCGATCGGGCTGCCCGGCACCGAGGGCGTACCCGGCGTGCACCTCCTGCGCACCCTGGACGACGCGGAGCGGCTGCGCCCGGTCCTCGCCGAGCAGCACGACGTCGTGGTCGTCGGGGCGGGCTGGATCGGCGCGGAGTTCGCGACGGCCGCGCGCGAGGCGGGCTGCGCCGTCACCGTCGTCGAGGCGGCGGAGCGACCGCTCGCGGGGACGCTGCCCGCGGAGGTCGCGGCGCCCATGGCGAGCTGGTACACGGACTCCGGAGCGGTGCTGCGCACCCACGCGCGCGTGGCGAGCGTCGAGGCGGACGCGGTGGTCCTGGCGGACGGGACGCGGGTGCCCGCGGGCGCCGTCGTCGTCGGCATCGGGGCACGGCCCGCGACGGACTGGCTGACCGGCTCCGGCATCGAGCTCGGCGCGCACCGGGAGGTCGTGACCGACGACCTGCTGCGCACGTCGGCGCCCGACGTGTACGCGGTCGGCGACTGCGCCTCCTTCCCTTCGGGGAGGTACGGGGAGCGCCTCCTCGTCCACCACTGGGACAACGCCCTCCAGGGCCCGCGCACGGTGGCGGCGAACATCATCGGCGAGACACCGGCGGCGTACGACCCGGTGCCGTACTTCTGGTCGGAGCAGTTCGGCCGCTTCGTCCAGTACGCGGGTCACCACGCGGCGGCGGATCAGCTGGTCTGGCGGGGTGACCCGACGGGCATGGCCTGGTCGGTCTGCTGGCTCCGCGAGGGCGCCCTGGTGGCGGTCCTGGCGGTGGGCCGCCCCCGGGACCTGGCCCAGGGCCGCAAACTGATCGAATCCGCCACCCCCCTGAACCCGGCCCTGACGTCAGACCCCTCAATCCCCTTGAAGAAGGCATCCCTGTAGCCGCCAGGGCGAGGGGGGCGAAGCCCCCAGGGTCGCGGGGAACGGCGCGACCAGCCCCCACGACCCGCACCCGACGTCCCCAGGGGCGCGGGGAACTGCGCAACACCAGCCCCCACCACCCCGCACCCGACGTCCCCAGGGGCGCGGGGAACTGCGCAACACCAGCCCCCACCACCCCGCACCCGACAGACCACAAGCAAGCCCCCCAAACCCCACCCCCACCCAAGGCCCCCCGGCCAGAGATACGCTGGACCTGTGACCGAGATTGACGCAAAGACCGATGCTCTCGTCCCCGCCTGGCTGCACCTCCCCGACATCGCGGAAATGTTCGATGTCGAGGTGACCCGCGTGCGCCAGCTGGTCAAGGAGGGCACGCTGATCGCCGTACGCCGTGGTGAGAACCGCGCGCTGCAGGTGCCGGCTGCCTTCATCGACGGCGACAAGGTCGTCAAGGGCCTCTCCGGGACCCTGACGCTCCTGAGGGACGACGGTTTCTCCGACGAAGAGATGATCGAGTGGCTCTTCACCCCCGACCCGACCCTGCCCGGTACCCCCGCGCAGGCTCTGAGTGAGAATCGCGGCACGGAGGTGAAGCGCCGAGCCCAGGCGCTCGCCGTCTGAGCAGGTGCCCGGCCGACCAACCAGGACTCGGCCGTCCGGCCTGAACACATCGTCCGGCGTGCGGGGCGCGTGGTCCACGCGCCCCGCACGCCACCGACAACGGGGGACTTCTCCATGGCTGCCGCTGCCGCCGACCACCGCGCCCAGCTCGCGGACGCCCGGCTCTACCTGTGCGTGGACGCCCGCAGGCGCCAGGGTGACCTCCCGGAGTTCCTCGACGCCGTCCTCGCGGGCGGCGTCGACATCGTGCAGCTGCGCGACAAGGCCCTGGAGGCCGCCGAGGAGCTGGAGCACCTCCAGGTCTTCGCGGCTGCCGCGCGGCGGCACGGCAAGCTCCTCGCGGTGAATGACCGCGCGGACGTCGCCCACGCCATCGGCGCGGACGTGCTGCACCTGGGCCAGGGCGACCTGCCGGTCCCCGCGGCCCGCGCCGTCCTGGGCGAGGACGTCCTCATCGGGCGCTCCACGCACGCCGAGCCGGAGGCCGCCGCGGCCGCCGTCCAGGACGGCGTGGACTACTTCTGCACGGGCCCGTGCTGGCCCACGCCCACCAAGCCGGGCCGCCACGCCCCGGGCCTTGACCTGGTCCGTTACACGGCCTCGCTCGGCACGGACCGCCCCTGGTTCGCCATCGGCGGCATCGACGCGGGCAATCTGGACGAGGTCATCGAGGCGGGCGCGCGCCGCGTCGTCGTCGTACGGGCGATCACCGAGGCGGACGACCCCGGGGCCGCCGCGGCCGACTTCGCGAAGCGGCTGCGTACGGCTGTCTGAGCAACAGCCCGGGAGTGTCCGATCCGTGGACAACAACCCGGCAAACCGGCCAAATCTCCCGGCTCTGGTTGGGGGACCGCCGTGGCCTGGCTAACCTGCCCATATGGCCCTAGGCACAGCTTCGACCAGGACTGACCGTGCGCGCACGGTGCGCGACATGCTCGCGACCGGTAAGACGATGTTTTCGTTCGAGTTCTCCGCCCCCAAGACCCCGAAGGGTGAGCGGAACCTCTGGAACGCGCTGCGGCGGGTCGAGGCGGTCGCCCCGGACTTCGTCTCCGTGACCTACGGTGCGGGCGGCTCGACGCGCACCGGCACGGTCAAGGAGACCCAGCAGATCGTCGCCGACACCACCCTGACGCCCGTCGCGCACCTGACCGCGGTCGACCACTCCGTGGCCGAGCTGCGCAACATCATCGGTCAGTACGCGGACGCGGGCATCAGGAACATGCTGGCCGTCCGCGGTGACCCGCCGGGCGACCCGCTCGGCGAGTGGATCGCGCACCCCGAGGGCCTCACGTACGCCGCCGAACTGGTCGAACTGATCAAGGGGTCCGGGGACTTCTGCGTCGGCGTCGCGGCCTTCCCCGCGATGCACCCGCGCTCGCCCGACTGGGACTCCGACACCCGGTACTTCATCGACAAGTGCCGGGCCGGCGCGGACTACGCGATCACGCAGATGTTCTTCGACCCCGAGGAGTACCTGCGGCTGCGCGACCGCGTCGAGGCGGCCGGGTGCGACACCCCGATCATCCCTGAGATGATGCCCGTCACCAACGTCCGCCAGCTCCACCGGCTGCCCGAGCTCAGCAACGCCGTGTTCCCGGCCGAGCTGAAAGAGCGGATGCTCTCGGTCAAAGACGATGCCGCCGCTGTACGCTCCATTGGCATCGAGTTCGCGACGGAGTTCTGTCGGCGGTTGCTGGCCGAGGGCGTGCCGGGACTGCACTTCATCACGCTCAACAACTCCACGGCGACGCTGGAAATCTACGAGAATCTGGGTCTGCACGAGCAGGCCTGAACGGTCGTACCCCCCTGGGCCGCGGCCGAGGGGAGAGGGGCGTACATGGGCTGGACGGTCCTCTACATCGCGTTCGGATGCGTCGCGCTGTGGCTGCTGGGCGAGGTGCTGCTCCAGTACAAGGCGAGGCTGCGCTGGCGCCTGCTGGCCTTCGGGGGTTTCCTCGGGGTCGTCATCGGCGTGGTGATCCCCTCGGTGTGGATCATCGGGATCGGCGCCATCGCCTTCGCCACGGGTCAGACGTACGTGACGCTGTCGTTCCGCCGCGGATTCTCCACCGGCTGGGCGCTCGGCGGCCGGCCGGGCCTGAGCAGGCGCCGCAGGAAGCCCTCGCGCGGCGCCGCCGCGCAGGAGCCGACGCTGCAGGTCTCCGACCTGGAGTACGAGCAGGTCCCGGCGCCGCCCGAGCACGGCCCCGAGGTCCCCGGGGACGGTGGGGTCTACGCCCCCGAGCCGATGCCCGACGACACCGGTCAGTACGGCGTGTACAGCGACGCGGCGTACACCCCGCCGGCCCCGGACGAGGCCCGGCCGGGCGACGCCCACGGCTACGACGCCGCGGCCTTCACCGGCTACGACCAGCAGGGCTACGGGTACGCCGAGACGGGCCGGCAGCAGTACGCCGCCTACTCCGACCCGTACATCGGCACGCAGACCTACGGCACGCAGGGCTACGAGAACTACGGCGACCAGCAGCAGTACGCCCCGTACGGCGGCGACACCTACAGCGGCGGCCTCGGCGAGGCGTACCACGACACCCCGCCCGGCGGAGTCTGGGTGCCGCACCAGCGCACCACCGACGAGCCCTACGGCGGTGAACTCCCGCAGGAGCAGCCCTACCCGTACCACCAGGACGGGAACGCCGGGGGGCACGACGGCTCGGGCTACAACGAGCAGCAGTACCGGTACTGAACCGCGGCGCTCACCGAGAGCCGCGGAACTCCGGCCCCTCCACGATCAGGCCCGCGGCCAGCGTGCCCGACATGCCCGCGTGGGGCAGGCCCCCGCCGGGATGCGACCAGCCGCCGACGGCGAAGAGCCCCGGCAGGGCGGTGCTGTTGGCCGGGTGCAGGAGTGAGCCGCCGGCCGCGGCGAGCGCCGGTGCCGGGACCGCGCCGCCCTCGGCGCCGGTGGCCTCGGCGATGTCGGCCGGGGTGCGGACCTCGTGCCACAGGAGGCGCTCGCGCAGGTCGGGGACGGCCCGCACGGCACGGTCGAGCACGCGCTCGGCGCAGGCGTCGAACGCCTCGCGGGCGGCCCCGTCGGACGCGTCGCGGCACGCGGGCACCGTGACGGTCAGGGTGACCGCCTCGTGCTCCTCGTCCGGCACCGCCGCCGGGTCGTCCGGCCGGGTCACCGTGACCGTGGGGTGCGCCGCCGGGGCGAACGTGTCACCGAACAGCCCGTCCAGCTCCTGCGCGCGGTCCGCCGCGTGCACCACCGTCCGGTGCGGGGCGTCCGCGGGCCGCGGGCCGCGCAGCGCGAGCAGGACCGTCAGCCGGCTCGGCATGGCGGGGCTCACGGGATCTCCCGACGCGCGGACGCCCGCACCGGGAAGTAGGCCGTCCAGAGCGGCGGGCGCGATGCCGGCGACGACGAAGTCGGCGTCCTCGGTGGTGCCGTCCGCGAGCTCCACGCCCGCGGCCCGGCCGTCCTTCTCGACGATTCGCGTCACCGCCGCGCCGAACACGAACTCGACCCGCCGCGCGAGACACCGCTCGTACACCGCCCGGGCCAGCGCCCGCATGCCGCCCCGCACCGACCAGACGCCGAACGTCTGCTCCAGATACGGCAGGACGGCCGCGCTCGCCGGGGTCGTGCGGGGATCCAGGCCGTGCGCGAGCGCGAACTGCTCAAGGAGCGCGATCAGGCGCGGGTCGCCGCCCAGTTCGAGCTCACCGACCTCGGCGAGGGTGGCCGCGCGGCGCTCCTTGCGCAGCAGGCGCTTGCGGGGCACCGAGGGATACGGCTCGCGCGCGGCCAGCACCTCCCAGTTCGGCCACAGGGGCTCTTCGAGGAGGGGGCGGCGCGTGCGGTCCCAGGCTTCCCTGGCCCGGTTCATGAACGCCGCCCAGCGGGCGCCCGCGCCGTCGCCGAGGGCCGCGTCCAGCGCTTCGCCCACGCCCGCGCGGGACACGTTCGGCAGGTCGGCCGTGGTGCCGTCCGCGAAGACATGGCGCACGGCGGGCTCCACCTGGGACAGCTCGACGCACTTCTCCAGGGGCTCCTTGCCCGTCTTGATGAAGAGGTCGCGGTAGACCGCGGGGAGCTGGAGCAGCGTAGGTCCGGTGTCGAAGGCGAAGCCGTCCCGCTCGACACTGCCGAGCGCGCCGCCGTACGTCCCACCGCGTTCGTACACCACCACCCGGTGGCCCGCCACGGCCAGCCGGGCGGCCGCCGTCATCGCGCCTATGCCGGCGCCGATCACCACAATCCGTGCCATGCCAGGGACCTTATCGGCAGCCACCGACCGTCACGGCGGGGGAGTCCCCGTACGCCCCGCCAGCCGCTTCTCCTCGCGCCGCTGCGCCCTGCGCCGCAGGAACCGCCGGATGCGCGAGACGAGGAAGAACAGCAGGAACAGGCCGAGCAGCAGGAGTACGGCGGCGATGACCGCGGCGGCCTCCGGGTAGAACATCGCGAAGCTGATGATGCCGCCGACCCCGAGGTCCTCGGCGGTGCTCATCACGAGGTTGCTGAACGGCTCGGGCGAGGTGTTGACCGCCATCCGCGTGCCAGCCTTCACCGCATGGCTGGCCAGCGCGGTCGACCCGCCCACCGCGCCGGCGGCCAGATCGGAGAGGGACCCGCTCTGCCCGGCGAGGAGCGCCCCCACCACGGCGCCGGACACCGGGCGGATCACGGTGTGCACCGTGTCCCAGACCGAGTCGACGTACGGGATCTTGTCGGCGACGGCCTCGCACAGGAAGAGCACACCGGCCGCGATCAGGACGTCGGGCCGCTGGAGCGCCTCGGGGACCTCGTCGCTGACGCCGGTCGCCCCGAAGATGCCGAGCAGCAGGACAACGGCGTACGCGTTGATCCCGCTCGCCCAGCCGCTGGTGAACACCAGGGGGAGTACGGACACGGACGTGATCGTAACCAGTCCGGGACGGCCAGGCCCGGGGTTGAGCACGCGCGCCTGAGTATCCGTACCTAGTGAGTGAGATGAGTACGCGCACGGATGGGCCGCCACCTGCGAAGACGGAAGAGTGTGGAGCACGGAGAGGGGCGCGGGACCGGTACCGCCGACACGGGGCGGCGGAACGGTGCCGCGCCCTCGACCGCTCCTCCCGCCACCCGGCGGGAGCGAGGTGCGGGGGCGACTCGGGGGACGACCGCACGGGGGGTGCGGGGGGACACGAGAAGGCGCCGGTCCGGTGCCGCCCAGGGACAGGGGGGCACCGGACCGGCGCCGTTCGTACGCGCGCTCGGCGGTGGCTACGCGCGTGTGCCGCTCACCCGGCCCTGCAGCAGCCGCGAAAGCGCCGCGTGCACGTCGTCGAGCGAGCGTTCCGGCTGGAAGGCCTGCCAGTCCAGCGCGGCCACGAGGACCATGCCGACGAGCGCGGCTGCCGTCAGCGGGATGTCGATCTCCTCGCTGAGCTCGCCGTTGCCGACCCCGGCCCGCAGCACGTCCTCGACCACCGCGACGGCCTGTTGCCTGACCACGAGCAGCGTGGACTGCCAGGCCCGGTTGGTCCGCCACAGCTCGGCGACGTAGAGCTGGGTGAAGGCCGGATAGCGGTTGATGAAGACCAGGCCGGCCCTGATCATCGCGTCGAGGGCGTCGACCTTGCTGCCGCCCGCGCCGTCCACCTCGTCGGCCGCCGCCTTCAGGGAGGCGGTGAGCAGGCCGACGCCGTGCCGCAGCAGCTCTTCGAAGAGGACCGACTTGCTCGCGAAGTTGTAGTAGACGGTCCCCTTCGCGACCCCCGCCCGCTCCGCGATCTCGTCGACCGTCGTGGCCGAGAAACCCTGTTCCGCGATAAGGGTGACCGCGGCCTCGTAGAGCTTCTGCCGAGTGGCCTCACGGCGGCTGCTGCCTGCACTGCTGTCCATGGTCCTGATTCTCACAGGTTCCGCCGCCCGGCCCCGCCCGGCCGTCCTCACAGCGTCAGCTCCGGGTGCAGCCGGTCCAGGGTCCACACCTGCTTGCGGCGCGCGGCGAGCGCGGTGAGCGCGAGGGCCCCCAGGGTGAAGGCCGTCAGGACCGCGCAGCCCTGCCAGACGGGGCCGAGGCCGCCGCCCGTGATCAGTCTCCGGAGCGCCTCGACGACGTAGCTCATCGGCAGGAAGGGATGGAGCGCGCTGAAGAAGCCGGGGCTGGTCTGGACGGGGTACGTGCCGCCCGCCGACGTCAGCTGCAGCATCAGCGCCGCGAGGACGAGGATCCGGCCGGCCGCTCCGAAGCGGGCGTTCAGCCACTGCACGATCGCCGCGAAGCACGCCGTCACCAGGCAGAGGAAGCCCACCGTCCCGGCCGCCCTGGTCATCTGCAGGCCGAGCCCCCAGTGCAGGACCGACAGCAGGGCCGCGGTCTGGAGCACGCCGAGGGCGGCCACCGGGAGCCATCCTGCGAGCGCGATGCGCCAGGCGGAGGCGCCCGCGGCGAGCGCGCGCCGGTTGAGCGGCTGGATCAGCATGTACGCCACCATCGCGCCGACCCACAGGGAGAGCGGGATGAAGTACGGCGCGAAGCCCGTGCCGTAGTTGGGCGCCTTGTGCAGGGACTGGGAGGCGAGCTGTACGGGGTCGGCCATGACGCCGGTGCGCTCGTCGCGGTCCTTCTTGTCGTAGTCCGGGATCTTCTCGACGCCGTCGTGCAGCCCGCCGGACAGCTTCGCGGAGCCGTCGGCCAGCTTGAACATGCCGCCCTTGAGGTCGCCCGCGCCCGTCTCCAGCTTGCCGATGCCGGTGTCGAGGTCGGTGGCGCCGGTCTCGGCCGTGCCGAGCCCGGCGTTCAGCTTCCTGGCGCCCTTGGCGACCTTGCCCGCGCCCTTGTTGAGGTCGTTGATCCGGGTGACGGCCGTCTCCAGGTCCTCGTCGAGGTGCGGAGCGCGGTCGGCGAGCGCCTGCGACTTCTTCTGCAGGGCGGCCAGGTGCCGGTCGAGCTCCTTGACGCCGCCCCTCTGGTCCTTGATCACGGTGTTCATGTCGTCCGCGATGGCCGACACGTTCGCCGCCGCCTTCTTGGCGTCCTTGATCTGCGGGCAGTAGGGGTCGGGCACCGGGGCCTTCTCGCAGCGCTCCGAGTAGAACTTGTCGATCACCCGGGAACTGTTCTCGGCGTGCTTGGCGGCCCCCGGCGCGAGCTCGACCCAGGTGTCCAGGTGGTGGCGGAGCGCCTTGGAGGAGTCGGCGACGAGCTGGGCCGTGTCGCCGATGGTCTTGCCGTTGTCCTTGAGGAAGGGCCGCACCTTGTCCGCGGTGCCGTTGACCTTGTCGGCCAGCTTCTGGGTGCCGTCGGCGACCTTCTTCGAGCCGTCCGCCAGTTTGCCCGCGCCCGTGTGCAGCTTCTCGACGCCCCCGGCCAGCTTGCCGCTGCCGTCCTTGGCGTCCCCGAGACCGTTCGCGAGGTCCTTGGAGCCCTTCTTCGCCTTGCCGATGCCGCTGTCCAGCTTGTCGGCGCCCTTCGCGGCCTTCTCGGTCGCTCCGTGGATGTCGGAGAACGAGATGAAGATCTTGTCGAGGAACGAGCGCGACGCCTTCGTGGACGCGGCGGAGCGCACCTCGGAGAAGACCGTCCGGGAGATCTGCCCGACGATGTAGTTGTTGGCGTCGTTCGTCTTGACCCGCAGGGCGCCCGTCTCCGGGGAGGACCCCGAACTCGACGCGATGCGCTTGCTGAAGTCCGTGGGCATCGTCAGCGACAGGTAGTACGTCCCGTCCTCCACGCCCTCGCGCGCCTCGGCGTCGCTCACCTCGTGCCATTCGAACGTCTTGCTGTCCCGCAGCCCCTCGACGATGTTGTCGCCCGCCGCGAGCTTCTTGCCCTGCGCGGTGGCTCCCTCGTCGTCGTTGACGAGCGCCACGGGGATGCGGTCGAGATGGCCGTACGGGTCCCAGAAGGACCACAGGTACAGGGCGCCGTAGAGCAGGGGCAGCAGCAGGAGCGCGACGAGCGCGGCGCGCGGCAGCTTTCCCCTGCCGAAGCGCCTGAGCTCAAGCGCGGCGAGCTTCGGCGAGCGCATCCGCCGCCTCCTTGTCGTCGTCGGCGGAGGTCACGGCCGGGCCGGTGCGGACGACGACCGCGCCCTCGGGCGCCTCGCTGCACACCGCGAGCACGGTCGTCCCGCGCTCCGTGAGGGACTTCAGCATCGCCCAGGCCTCGGCCCGTTCGGCGTCCGAGAGCTTCAGGTCGGTGTCGTCGACGCCCAGCACGTGCGGGCGGCCGATCAGGGCCAGGGCCACGGAGAGCCGCAGGACTTCTGGCCGGTCCAGGTCGCGGACGGCGGTCCTGCGTCCCTTGGGCAGGGTCTCCAGGTCGAGTCCGACGGCCGTCAGCGCGGTGTCGACGCGCAGCCGCAGCTCGTTCCCGCGCTCGCCGCGGGGCCTCAGGAGCCCGCGCAGCGAGCCGCCGAACCGCCGCTCCAGGAGCGCCCGTTCGCGCAGGTGCTCGGCCACGGTCAGGGCGGGGTCGAGATCGGTCACCCCGGGCACCGGGCCGAGCCCGCTGATCCGGCGCACCGCGGCCAGTTGCCCGGGCAGTCGGTAGCGGCCCACGGCCGCGTGGCCCTCGGTGGCACGCATACGTCCGGTGAGAGCGAGCAACAGACAGGTGCGGCCCGATCCCGACGGGCCCTCCAGCGCGATCAGCGATCCGGGCTCCGCCTCGATCCCGATGCCGCGGAACGCCCAGCCCCGCGGCCCCTCGAGGCCGAAGCCCTCGGCGGTGACGGCGGCTCCGCGCGCGCCGTCGGTCGGACCGTCCACAGTCCCCCCTGCCCCTCTTTTGAACTGACTGGTCAGTACAAAAGTAAGCCCGAACCTACGATCCAGGCAAAGGGCCAGGTCAGAGCCGATTGTCAGTGGCGTACTCCACGATGGGCACATACGGCCACTGCGCCGTCACACGACGACAGGAGGTTCGTCATGGCCAGCACTTCCGCAGCAGCCGCACGTCGGCACCGCGCCGTCGCCCCTGCTTCCGCACTGACCGGCCCGGCGAGCGATGTCCACCCCGTCCTGCGCCGCGCCACGGCCCCGCCGGCCGCCCTCGAACTGCTCGCCCAGGCCCGCGCCGGAATCGACGAGGCGGCCCGCCCGGCCCCGGCCAACGAGCGCTACGCCACCGCCCACCTCGCCGCCCTGCGCACCGCCGCCGCCGTCCTCGCCGCGCGCGGTCGCCCCGAGACGACCCCGCGCCGCAGGCAGCGCATCCGCAGCGCCTGGGAAGTCCTGCCCGAGATAGCCCCCGAACTGACCGAGTGGAGCGCCCTGTTCGCCTCCGGCGCCGCCCGCAGGGCCCGCGCCGAGGCGGGCATCAGGGACGCCGCCACCACCCGCGACGCCGACGACCTGCTCCGTGACGTGGCGATGTTCCTGCGCATCGTCGAGCGGATGCTGGTGCTCCAGCCCGTGCTGCCCCAGCCCCGGCAGGACTCCCAGGACGCGGGCCGGGAGCCGCCGGACGCGGGCTGACCGGCGGCTGGGCGGCGCGGGACGGGTGGCCGGGGCACGGTGCGGCAGGCAATAGGGTGGAGGTGATCGCAACCCCACGCGCCGAGGAGTCAACTGCCGTGTCGGACCCGATGCGCCCCCGCGCTTCTCTCCGTACCGCCGTGGTCTGGGACGTCCTGAAAGACGCCCTCGACCGCCGCGTCAAGGTCACCGGCCGGGAGTCACGCACCGAACTCGATGTGCTCGACACCGGAGGCGGCAGCGGCAACTTCGCGGTGCCCGTCGCCCGCCTCGGCCACCGCGTCACCGTCGTCGACCCCAGCCCGAACGCCCTGTTCGCGCTGGAGCGCCGGGCCGCCGAGGCCGGCGTCGCCGAGCGGGTGCGGGGCGTCCAAGGCGACGTGCTCGGCCTCTTCGACGTCGTCGGGCGCGGCGGCTTCGACGCGGTCCTGTGCCACGGCGTCCTGGAGTACGTGGACGACCCCGCGGAGGGCGTGCGCCTCGCCGTCGACGCTCTGCGTCCTTCCGGCGTGCTCAGTCTGCTCGGCGCCGGACTCGGCGGCGCGGTGCTCGCGCGGGCCCTCGCCGGGCACTTCAAGGAGGCGCAGAACGCGCTCACCGACCCGGCGGGCCGCTGGGGCGAGGGTGACCCCGTGCCGCGCCGCTTCACCGCCGAGCAGCTCACCGAGCTGGTCGAGGCGGCGGGCGTGCGTGTCGACGCGGTGCACGGCGTCCGGGTCTTCGCCGACCTGGTCCCCGGCGTCCTCGTGGACACCGAGCCGGGCGCCCTCGAGGCCCTCCTGAAGCTGGAGGCCGCCGCCGCGGAGCTGCCCGCTTTCCACTCCGTCGCCACCCAGCTGCACGTGCTCGGTGAGGCGCGGGGCGCGGACGGGGCCTGAGTTACCCCTGCGGCCGAGCTCTGATCAGGGGCGCAGCCGCACATGGAGTACGCCACAGGCCCCCCGAACGGGCTACGGGCGCCGTATGATCGAGGCACACCGTTCTGCATGACGGATCGGCCGCTGGGGAATGCACGCTTCAGCGAGCCGGGGCGGCGTGAAGGTCCGGTTTGGCGAAGTTGGCGCAGAGGGGCGGGTTTCACGGGGGCGATTCCCTGCCTATCCTGAAGGGGACCCCCGGTCGCCCCGGCGACTGCACGATGAGGAGGACTCCGTGCCGCTCTCGGAGCACGAGCAGCGCATGCTCGAGCAGATGGAGCGAGCGCTGTACGCCGAAGATCCCAAGTTCGCGACAGCGCTTGAGGGAAGCGGGCTGCGTACGTACACCCGGAAGCGGGTCTACCAAGCGGTCGCGGGCTTCCTGGTGGGTATCGCCCTTCTCATGTCCGGAATGGTCGCCCAGCAGATCTGGATCAGCGTGGTGGGGTTCCTCGTCATGCTGGGGTGCGCGGTGCTCGCCGTCACCGGTTGGCGCAAAGCGCCGAAGCCGGGCGAACAACCCACGGGCGCGGCCGCCGGGCCGGGCGGGGCTCCGGCCCGACGCCAGGCGAAGCAGCGCCGCTCCGTGATGAACCGCATCGAGCAGCGGTGGCAGCGCCGCCGCGACGAACAGCAGGGTGGTCAGTGAGCGCAGCGGCTCACGACTGACCGAACACACGTACGCGTGAGGGGCGGCCGTCGATGGGCGGCCACCCCTCATGCGTACGTGCCCCCGGGTGCGGGGCGGCCCCTCGGGACAGCCCCTGAAGGCCGGTCGGGGACCGGTGGAGCGCCGGTGGAACTCAGAGCCTGACCCTCGGCCCTGGCTCTCAGCTCTCCTGTCCAGCCCGCCGCGGCAGCTTCCGCGCCAGCGTCGCCCACCGCTTCGCGCCCCGCTCGCGCCAGCGCGCGCCGAACGCCGCCCAGCGGCCCGAGACCGCCCACACCACCCGCGCGGCCGAACGCGGCGCGAGCAGTGCCCGCAGGCGCGCGGCCCGGCCCGCCGACGCGTTCAGCCCGTCCCGTACCCGCCGCACGTCCTCCGGCAGCCCCGTCACGGGCTGCGGGCGTGGCGCGTAGAGCACCTGCTCCACCGCGGCGGCCACCCGGTGGACGGCCTCCGCGGGCCCGTCGGCCAGCTGCCCGACGCGGACGATCCGCGCGGCGGCCTTCCGCGGGGTCAGTGAGTCGTCCGGCGCGATCCCGTGGTCCCAGGCCGTGTCGGTCACCTCGAGCCAGACGGCCAGCGTCCGCGCCGCCGCGTCGGCGTCGGTGCGGCTGCCGAGGGCCAGTCGGACCCGCCGTGCCCGGGTCCGCCAGAGCAGGGGGAGGAGGGGTGCCCCGAGGACGAGCAGCGCCGTCAGGGAGACGCCCACGATCATCCCGACGGGCGGTCCTTCGCCGCCCGAGCCGGACGCGACCTGCGGAGCCGCGCTCCGGCAGCCGCCCTGCTGCTTCCGGTCGGGCGGGCAGGTGTCCGACGCGGAGGGAGCCGTGGACGGCTCGGAGGAGGCGGACGGCTCCGGGGTGTCCGGGTCGCTCGCGCCGTCGGAGGGGACGTCGGAGCGGGTGTACTCGGGGACTGTGCCGCGGCTCGGCGTCGGCTCGAAGCGGGTCCAGCCCACGCCCTCGAAGTACAGCTCGGGCCAGGCGTGCGCGTCCCGCAGCCCGACCGACATCCTGCCGTTCGCCTGCGCGGTGCCCGGAGTGAATCCCACCGCGACCCGGGCCGGTATCCCCAGCGTCCGCGCCATGGAGGCCATCGCGAAGGAGAAGTGGACGCAGAAGCCTTCCTTCTGCTTCAGGAACCGCTCGATCGCGGAGGGGCCGCTGCCCGCCCGCACCTGGGTGTTGTACGTGAACCCGCCGTCCGACGCGAAGTAGTCCTGGAGCTTGACCGCCTGCTCGTACGGGTTCGCGGCGCCCCGGGTGACCCGGCGGGCCGTGCTGCCGACCAGGCGGGGGAGTGCGTCCGGCACCTTGGTGAACTCGCGCCGCAGGTCCTCGTCGGGAGGCGGCGCGGCCGCGAGCTGCTCGGCCGTGGGCTCCACGACCAGGCTCTTGACCTGGTACTGCGCGCCTCGCGTGGTCTGGCCCCGGTCGCCGACGAGGGAGCGGCCCACCGGCTCGTACCGCCAGCGGCCGCTGATCTTCACCTGGCTGGCGGGGAAGGGCATGGGCAGCCAGTTCTGGGCGTAGTTCTCGGCTGCCGAGAGGTTGGTCTGGATCTCGGTCCTGCGGACGTCGGGGCGCAGTCCCCGGGGGTCCGGCAGCGGTGACGGCACGTCCTCGATGCGCCGGACCGTGGTCTTCCACGTCGTGCCGTCGAACTGGTCGAGCGAGACGATCCGCAGATACAGGTCGTCGGTGCCTACGGCGTTCGTGCGGTACGAGAGGACCTCGCGGTCCTCGGGCTGGTTCAGGCTGTCCTGGAGCGCGACCAGCGGATTCACCGCGGAGATCGTGCCACCGCCGCCGGAGCCGTTGCCGCCGGGGCCGCCGTCGCCGTCCAGGAGGCCGCCGTCAAGGGCGGGCAGCGCCAGCGGCACCACCAGGGCGATGCCCAGGGCGAGGGCGCCGATGCGCCGTCCGGTGCGGACCGGGGCGAGCGCCCCGCCGTCGCTCTCCAGGCCGCCGGAGACCCGGCCCGGCGGGCGCGCCGCACCGCCGAACACCCGGCCCCACTGGGAGAGCCGGTCCCGGCCCTCGGCCAGGAGCAGCAGCAGATAGCCGGCGGCGGCAAGCAGGAACCAGAGCCAGCCGGCGCCGCCGCCCTCGGAGAGCCCGGCCGCGACCGAGTACAGGGCGAGCAGCGGGAGCCCGGCGGGGGCCGCCGTGCGGAACGTGACGGCCAGCGCGTCCACCACGAGGCCGACCACCAGGACGCCGCCGACCAGCATCAGCCGGATGCCGTCGCTCAGCGGCGCCGGGATCATGTACCGGCTGACGTCGTCGCCGCCCGCCTCCAGGAGCAGGCCGAACCGGCGGAACACCGCGGGCCCCGGCAGCACCCCCGCGAGGGCCTGTTCGCGGGCGAAGACCAGCGTCAGCAGGAACAGTGTCACCAGCGCCTGCACGGCCACCGTGAGCGCCCTGGCCAGCGGCACTCGCCTCGCCAGCGCGCCCACCCCGCTCTGGATGACGAGCAGGATCACCGCCTGCAGGAACCAGGTCGCGGGATCGACGAGCGGCAGCAGCGCGCCCGACGCCATCAGCGTGGCCGCGGTGGCACACACCGCGAGGCGCGCGCGCCCGCTCATGACCGCCCCCCAGCTGCCGTGCGTATCTCTGCCGTACGTGCCCTTGCTCTGCGTGCCACCGTCGTCCGTGCCCCCGTCGTCCGTGCCCGCGGCGCGGACCACCCGCTCATGCCCATCCCCCGGTCGTCGTGCCCGCGGCGGGCGCCGGGCCCGCGCTCGTACGGGCGTGGTCCGCCTGCCGCCACAGCGCCTCCAGCCTCGCCCCCGGAGCCACCGGGAGCGCCGTCCAGCCCGCCTCGCGGAGCATCCGCACGCGCGCCTCCCCGGCAGCGGAGGGACCGGCGCCGGGCCCCTGCGCCCAGGCGTCGCCGTCCAGGACGAAGGCGACCGCCGAGCCGCTGCGCTGGCGCATCTTGGCGACCACCGTCGCCTGCTCCTCCCCGAGGTCGCCGAGGAACGCGACGAGCAGGCCTTCGTTCCCGCCGCGCAGTACGTCGTACGCCCGGGAGAGGTCGACGCCGTCCGAGTGGTCGATCACCGCGAGGGTGTCCATCATGAGTCCGGCCGCGTCCGCCGACTCCTGGCTCGCGCCCGCGAAGCCGTCCGAGCCCTCGCCCGGCACGGAGGTCCCGGTGTCGGTCAACAGGCGCACCGAGAAGCCCCGTTCGAGCATGTGCACCAGCGCGGACGCCGTGCCCGACACCGCCCATTCGAAGGCCGAGTCCGGCCCGGCGCCCCGGAAGCCGACGCCCCGGGTGTCCAGGAGCACCGTGCAGCGAGCCCGCTGCGGCTGCTCCTCGCGGCGCACCATCAGCTCGCCGTAGCGGGCGGTGGAGCGCCAGTGCACCCGGCGCAGATCGTCGCCGTGGCGGTACCCGCGCGGGATGACGTCGTCCTCGCCGGCCAGCGCGAGCGAGCGGTTGCGGCCGTCGCCGTATCCCTTGGCCTCGCCCGTGAGCCGGACCGGGGGCAGCGCCTCCACGCGCGGGATGACGGTCAGGGTGTCGTACGTCGAGAAGGAGCGGGTCAGTTCGCACATTCCGAACGGGTCGGTCAGGCGCAGTTGCAGGGGGCCCAGCGGATAGCGGCCGCGCAGATCGGAGCGGACGCGGTAGGAGACCTCGCGCCGGCCGCCCGCCTCGACCCGGTCGAGCACGAACCGGGGGCGCGGCCCGAGCACGTACGGCACCCGGTCCTGGAGCATCAGCAGGCCGGTCGGCAGCCGCGAGATGTTGTCCATCCGCAGGTGGACGCGGGCCTCCGAACCGGCGGGCACGCGCGCGGGGGAGAGCCTGCGGCTGCCCGCGACGCGGTAGCGGGTGCGGAACAGGACCGTGGCGCACACCAGGGGCAGCACGGCGAGCAGTAACCCGACACGCAGCAGGTCGCCCTGGCCCAGGACGTAGGCGCAGATGGCTGCGGCGACGCCGGCCGCGAGGAAGGAGCGCCCACGGGTGGTCAGGCCCGCGAGAGCCGTGCGCAGCCCGCCCCTGTCGTCCTCGGCGGGGCCCGCCGGCGGCCCCCCGGCCGCCATCAAAGCCTCCGGGCGCCGGGCGGCTGCTGGTTGAGGTAGGGACCGGCGCCGGGCGGCGTCGCGGCGGGCACCGGGGTGCGCTGGAGGATCTCCAGGACGACGGACTCGGCCGTACGACGGTTCAACTGGGCCTGCGCCGTGGGCAGCAGGCGGTGCGCGAGGACCGCGACGGCCAGGGCCTGCACGTCGTCCGGCAGAGCGTACTCCCGGCCGCTGAGCGCGGCGGAGGCCTTGGCGGCGCGCAGCAGGTGCAGGGTCGCGCGCGGGGAGGCCCCGAGCCTGAGGTCGGGGTGGTTGCGGGTGGCGCCGACCAGGTCCACCGCGTACCGCCGGACGGGGTCGGCGACGTGGACGGTGCGCACGGCGTCGATGAGCTTCACGATCTCGTGGGCGTGCGCCACCGGCTGGAGGTCGTCCAGGGGGGAGACGCCGCCGTGGACGTCGAGCATCTGCAGCTCGGCCTCGGGGCCCGGATAGCCGATCGAGACCCGCGCCATGAAGCGGTCGCGCTGTGCCTCGGGCAGCGGGTAGGTCCCCTCCATCTCGACGGGGTTCTGGGTGGCCACCACCATGAAGGGGCTGGGCAGTTCGTAGGTCTGCCCGTCGATGGTGACCTGGCGCTCCTCCATGGACTCAAGGAGCGCGGACTGCGTCTTGGGAGACGCGCGGTTGATCTCGTCGCCGATCACGATCTGCGCGAAGATCGCGCCCGGCTTGAACTCGAAGTCCCTGCGCTGCTGATCGAAGATGGAGACGCCGGTGATGTCCGAAGGCAGCAGGTCCGGTGTGAACTGGATCCGTCGCACGGAGCAGTCGATGGACCGCGCGAGCGCCTTGGCGAGCATGGTCTTGCCCACGCCCGGCACATCCTCGATGAGCAGATGCCCCTCCGCCAGGAGCACGGTCAGCGAAAGCCGTACGACCTCTGGCTTGCCCTCGATCACACTCTCCACCGACCTGCGGACACGCTCCGCTGTGGTGGTCAGATCTGTGAGGCTCGCTCGATCGTCATAGGTCGTCACCCGGCCCTCCTCGGCCCTTCCCCACGCTCCTGCGGAGCGGAGAATTCCCCATTTCCGGACCGCCACGCGCGCGAGAGCCCGGTACACCCCGAATTCATCGACATCACGCGGACAGGCCTCCGCGTGATGTCACCACCGCATTGTTGTTGGGCATACCGCGTCGTGTCACTCGCCTGTGGATAACTGGCGCCGATTTGTCGGGTCTTACGACGCTTTGTCAGTCACGCAGGGTCGATCTCCCGCAGCAGGCCGGTGGTCACGTCGAACACGAAGCCGCGAACGTCGTCGGTGTGGGGAAGGAACGGCGAGGTCCGCACGCGCGCCATCGACTGCCGCACGTCCTGCTCGACGTCGGCGAAGGACTCCACCGCCCACGACGGGCGCTGGCCGACCTCCATCTCCAGGTCGTGCCGGAAGTCCTCGGTGAGGGTCTCCATGCCGCAGTTGGTGTGGTGGATCAGGACGACCCGGCGCGTGCCGAGCGCCCGCTGGCTGATGGCCAGGGAGCGGATCACGTCGTCCGTGACCACACCGCCCGCGTTGCGGATGGTGTGACAGTCGCCCAGCTCGAGGCCGAGCGCGCGGTGCAGGTCGATACGGGCGTCCATGCAGGCCACGACGGCGACCTGCAGAACGGGGCGGGCATCCATGCCGGGATCGGTGAACGCCGAGGCGTACGTCTGGTTCGCCTCGACGAGGCGGTCGGTGACCGTACCGACGGCTATGTCGCCGGTGGGCTCTGCGGGAATGCGGTCCGAGGAGGCTGCGGAAGTCGACATGGGCAAAACGTTAGTGGGCCCTGATCGTCCGGGCCCGCTGTGAGAAGGGACAAAGAACACCAAAGACTCTTGTTGTGAGCTACCCCACAAGGGTGCTTGACCTGCGGCTGAACGGGTGACTCCGGTGGGTTCGCGCCCCCGTCGGCGGCCGGTCCGCGACGCGCAGGCCGGTTGATTGACCGGGCGACACCGTGGACTAAAGTGACGCGAAGCGGGAGACGTGACCTGCTCCCCGCTGGACCGCACATCCCGGAGATTCCCCGGTATCTCCCCACGTGCGCGGCGCGTACGTACGGCTCGGCCTCCTCCCGCTCCCGGTCGGCTGACGCCACTTCCCCGGCGCCAGCAGTCCATTCCCCTTCACGGAGCGGGTGGGGGCCCGGCGGTGCGTGCGCACGCCGCGCCGGACCTGAGAGGGCCCCTTGAGCGACAACAGCCGACACGTCCCGGTGATGCTCCAGCGGTGCCTGGACATGCTGGCCCCCGCGCTCGCCGAGCCGGGCGCCGTCGTCGTCGACTGCACCCTGGGCCTCGGCGGCCACAGCGAGGCCCTCCTCGCCACCTTCCCGTCCGCCCGTCTCGTCGCGCTGGACCGCGACAAGGAGGCGCTGCGCCTGTCCGGCGAGCGCCTCGCCCCCTACGGCGACCGCGCCACCCTGGTGCACGCGGTCTACGACGAACTCCCCGACGTGCTCGACCGCCTCGGCATCCCGCGCGTCCAGGGCGTCCTCTTCGACCTCGGCGTCTCCTCCATGCAACTGGACGAGGCGGACCGGGGTTTCGCGTACGCCCAGGACGCCCCCCTGGACATGCGCATGGACCAGACGACCGGCATCAGCGCGGCCGAGGTCCTCAACACGTACGCGCCCGGCGAACTGGTGCGGATCCTGCGGGCGTACGGCGAGGAGAAGCAGGCCAAGCGCATCGTCGGCGCCGTCGTGCGCGAGCGCGAGAAGGAGCCGTTCAGCAACAGCGCACGGCTTGTCGAGCTCATCCGCGACTCCCTGCCGCAGGCCGCCAAGCGCACCGGCGGCAACCCCGCCAAGCGCACCTTCCAGGCCCTGCGCATCGAGGTCAACGGCGAGCTGAGCGTCCTGGAGCGGGCGGTTCCCGCGGCCGTGCGGGCGCTCGCCGTCGGCGGCCGGATCGCCGTCCTGTCGTACCAGTCCCTCGAGGACCGGCTGGTCAAGCAGGTGCTCGCGGCCGGCGCCGCGACGACCGCGCCCCCCGGCCTGCCCGTCGTCCCCGAGCGCTACCAGCCCAGGCTCAAGCTCCTGACGCGCGGTGCCGAACTCCCCACAGAGGAAGAGATCGCCGAGAACCGCCGGGCGGCCCCGGCGCGGCTGCGGGGCGCACAGCGCATCCGCGAGGACGTCGGGTGAGGCCTCGCCCGAGCAACCGGCCTCCGCGCAACCGGCCCCCGAGCATCGCCCGCTGAGCAGAACCCGCTGATCAGAGTCCGCGAGGAGGCTCCATGACCAAGAAGCCCGAGCTGCGGGGGAGGGCCGCCCGCCTCGCACGGCTGCTGCCACAGGGTCCGAGCCAGGCCGCGCGCACCCCCTTCGTCCTCCTCGTCGTGCTGCTCCTCGGCGGCGGCCTGATCGCCCTGCTCATCCTGAACTCCTCCCTCAACGAAGGCTCGTTCCGGCTGAGCGAGCTGAAGAAGGAGACGAAGGACCTCACCGAGGAGGAGCAGGAACTCCAGCGCGAGGTGGACGGCTACGCCGCCCCCGAGGCGCTCCAGCGCCGGGCCCGGGAGCTCGGCATGGTCCCCGGCGGCGACCCGGCCTTCCTCGGCCCCGACGGCGCCGTGCGCGGCGTGCCGGGCGCCGCGACCCGGCCCACGTCGCTGAGCTACCCCGCGCCCCGCCCGCAGGAGGTGGCGTCCCCGGCCGCCACGGTCTCCGTCCCGGCCTCGCCCCCGCCCGGGACCCTGGCCCCCGCTGCCCCCTCGGCCTCCACCGCGCAGCCGCCCGCCCGGGCCACGCCCGCCCCCGCGCCACCGACCGCACGGCCCACGAACCCCGGCCCCACGACGACTTCCGGCAGGTGACGCAAGTGTCCGACAGGGAACCCCCGCGGCGCCGGGTGCCACGACCCGCGAGGCCCGTGCGCCCCGCACGTCCCGGCGCACCCCGCCGCCCCGCGTCGGGCGGCCGCCCCGGCACCCGCCGCCCCGCGGCCAAGGGCAAGGGCCGCACCATCCGTCTGGGCAGCCCCAGGCCCCGGCTGCGTATGGTCAGCCTCGGCCTGACCCTGGTGATGCTGGCCTTCGTCGTACGGCTGCTTCAAGTGCAGGCGGTCGACGCGAGCGCGTACGCCGCCAAGGCCGAGAAGAACCGCTACTTCACCCACACCCTGGCCGCCGAGCGCGGCCGCGTCACCGACCGCGGCGGCGTCGAACTGGCCGCCAGCGTGGACGCGTACGACATCACGGCGGATCCCACGCTCTTCACGCCGAAGGAGATGAAGACCGAGGACGCGCCGGAACAGGCGGCCGCGCTCCTCGCCCCGATCCTCGGCAAGGACGCCGCCGAGCTGACCGAGAAGCTCAAGAAGCCGGACACGCGGTACGTCCTGCTCGCCCGCCGCCAGACCCCCCAGGTGTGGAAGCAGATCAAGGACCTGCGCGGCGCCCTCGCCGAGCGGGCCGCCGCCGATCCGGCCTCCCCGAACGTGCTGGCGGGCGTCCTCGCGGACCCGAGCAGCAAGCGGGTCTACCCGAACGACGAGCTGGCCGCCGGGATACTGGGCTGGGTCAACGCCGACGGCAAGGGCGCGGGCGGCCTGGAACAGCAGCTCGACAAGCAGCTCGCGGGCGAGGACGGCAAGATCAAGTACGCCCAGTCGGGCGGCCGCCGCGTGCCCACCGCGGGCTCCACGGAGACGCCCGCCGTGCCCGGCTCCGACGTCGAGCTCACCATCGACCGCGACATCCAGTGGGCCGCGCAGAGTGCCATCACCGAGCAGGTCAGGAAGTCCAAGGCCGACCGCGGCTACGTGATAGTGCAGGACACGCAGACCGGCGAGGTCCTGGCGATGGCCAACGCCCCCGGCTTCGACCCGAACGACCTCTCCGAGGCCAACGGCGCGGCGCTCGGCAACGCCTCCCTCCAGGACGCCTTCGAGCCGGGCTCCACCGCCAAGGTCATGTCGATGGCCGCCGTCCTCGAGGAGAACGCGGCCACCCCGGGCACTCACGTCACGGTCCCCAACCGGCTGCACCGCGGCGACCGGCTCTTCCAGGACGACATCGACCACCCGACCTGGCAGCTGACGCTCAACGGCGTGCTCGCCAAGTCCTCCAACATCGGCACGATCCTCGCCACCGGCGAGCTGGGCAAGACGCAGAAGGAGGCCAACCAGGTCCTCTACTCGTACCTGCGCAAGTTCGGCATCGGCAAGGAGACCGGACTCGGCTTCCCCGGCGAGACCCCCGGCATCTTCGCGCCCGCCGACAAGTGGTCCACCTCGCAGCAGTTCACCATCCCCTTCGGCCAGGGCTTCTCGATCAACGCCATGCAGGCGGCCTCGGTCTACTCGACCATCGCCAACGGCGGCGTACGCATCCAGCCCTCGCTGGTGCGCGGCACCAAGGGACCCGACGGCCGCTTCACGCCCGCGCCCAAGCCGAAGAAGACCCGGGTGGTGAGCGACAGGACGGCGAAGACCGTGTCGCAGATGCTCGAATCCGTCGTCGACGACGAAGAGGGCACCGGAGCCAAGGCCCGCATCCCCGGCTACCGCGTCGCGGGCAAGACGGGTACGGCCAACCGGGTCGACCCTGCGACCGGCCGCTACAAGGGCTACACCTCGTCCTTCGCCGGGTTCGCGCCCGCCGACAAGCCGCGCGTCACGGTCTACTGCGCGATCCAGAACGCCACCAAGGGCAGCTACTTCGGCGGCCAGATCTGCGGCCCCATCTACAAGGAAGTCATGGAGTTCGCCCTCAAGACGCTCCAAGTCCCGCCCACCGGAAGCGGCCCCGCCCGCCTCCCGGTGACCTTCAAGCCCTGAGACCGACAGAACGACCAGGAACCGCCCGTGACAACGATCACCCCGGACCCGGGGAACCGCCCCGCGCCACGCCCCTCACTTCGCCCCACGGGGGGTGCGCCCGGTACGCTCACCGCCGTGCCACACGCTGATCAGTCCCAAACCACCCAGAAGGGCGCTCCCGTGACATATCCGGGACCGCCGCGGCCCGTCCAGGTCTCACCGGCCGCACTGACGGAGCTCGCAGCGCAGCTGGGCGTCGCCGAACCAGGAGACCCGGCAACCCCGGGCACCCCGGCACGTGCCGACAGCACGGAGATCACGGGCATCACGCACGACTCCCGCGCGGTGCGCCCCGGTGACATCTACGCCGCACTGCCCGGCGCCCGCATGCACGGTGCCGACTTCGTCGCCCAGGCCGCCGACCTCGGCGCCGCGGCCATCCTCACCGACCCGACCGGCGCCGAGCGCGCGGCGGCGACCGGCCTGCCGGTCCTGGTCGTCGAGAGCCCGCGCGCCTGCATGGGCGAACTGGCCGCGACGGTCTACGGCCACCCCGGCCGCGACCTGCTCCAGATCGGCATCACCGGCACATCCGGCAAGACCACCACCGCGTACCTGATCGAGGGCGGCCTCAAGGGCGTGCGCTCGACCGGTCTCATCGGCACGGTCGAGATGCGCATCGGCGACGAGCGCATCAAGTCGGAGCGCACCACCCCCGAAGCCACCGACCTGCAGGCGCTGTTCGCGGTGATGCGCGAGCGCGGCGTCGAGGCGGTCGCCATGGAGGTCTCCAGCCACGCGCTGGTCCTCGGCCGGGTGGACGGCTGCGTCTTCGACGTCGCCATCTTCAACAACCTCAGCCCGGAGCACATGGAGTTCCACTCCGGCATGGAGGACTACTTCCAGGCCAAGGCGCAGCTGTTCACCAAGCAGCGCTCCCGGCTCGGCGTGGTCAACTTCGACGACGAGTACGGGCGCAGGCTCATCACCGAGTCCGAGGTGCCCGTCACCACCTTCTCCGCCGAGGGGCACCCCGACGCCGACTGGCGCGCCGAGGACGTCGAGGTCGGGCCGCTCGACTCGACGTTCACCGCGGTCGGCCCCCGGGGCGAGCGGATCGCCGCCAAGTCGCCGCTCGCGGGCCCCTTCAACGTCGCCAACACCCTCGCCGCGATCGTCACGCTGGCCGTCGCGGGGATCGACCCGCAGCAGGCCGCCGACGGCGTCGCCGCGGTGCCCGGCGTCCCCGGCCGCCTGGAGCGCATCGACGAGGGCCAGCCCTACCTCGCCGTCGTCGACTACGCCCACAAGACGGACGCCGTCGAATCGGTCCTGCGCGCCCTGCGCAAGGTCACCGAGGGCAAGCTGCACATCGTGCTCGGCTGCGGCGGCGACCGCGACAAGACCAAGCGGATGCCGATGGGCGCGGCCGCGGCCCGCCTCGCCGACACCGCCGTACTGACTTCCGACAACCCCCGTGGCGAGGACCCCCTCGCGATCCTCGCCACGATGCTCGCCGGTGCCGCCGACGTACCGGCCCACGAGCGCGGCGACGTCGCCGTGTTCGAGGACCGGGCCGCCGCCATCCGCGCGGCCGTCGTCCGCGTCCGGCCGGGCGACACCGTCCTCGTCGCGGGCAAGGGCCACGAGCAGGGACAGGACATCGCCGGGGTGGTGCGTCCCTTCGACGACCGCCAGGTGCTTCGCGAAGCTATCCAGCAAACCCAGGGATGAAGTTGTGATCGCCCTCTCCCTCGCCGAGATCGCCACCGTCATCGGCGGGCAGACGTACGACATACCGGATCCGGCCGTCCAGGTCACCGGACCCGTCGTCCGGGACTCCCGTGAGGTGGAGCCCGGCAGCCTCTTCGTCGCCTTCGTCGGCGAGCGCGTCGACGGCCACGACTACGCGGCCGACGTGGTCGCCGCGGGCGCGGTAGCCGTGCTCGCCTCGCGGCCCGTCGGCGTGCCCGCCATCGTCGTCGACGACGTCCAGGCGGCCCTCGGCGCCCTCGCCCGCCACGTGGTGAAGCGGCTCGGCGCGACCTTGGTGGCGCTGACCGGATCCGTCGGCAAGACCAGCTCCAAGGACCTCCTCGCGCAGGTGCTGCGGCGCAAGGCGCCCACGGTCTTCACGCCCGGCTCGTTCAACAACGAGATCGGGCTGCCGCTGACCGCGCTGAGCGCCACCGAGGGGACGAAGTTCCTCGTCCTGGAGATGGGGGCGCGCGGAATCGGCCACATCCAGTACCTCACCGGACTCACCCCGCCGAAGATCGGCCTCGTCCTGAACGTCGGCACCGCCCACATCGGCGAGTTCGGCGGGCGCGAGCAGATCGCACAAGCGAAGGGTGAGCTGGTCGAGTCGCTGCCCGCGGACGGCGCCGCGGTCCTCAACGCCGACGACCCCCTCGTCCGCGCGATGGCTTCGCGCACGAAGGCCCGCGTCCTGCTCTTCGGAGAGGCCGACGACGCCGACGTACGCGCGGAAAATGTCCGGCTCACGGAGAACGGACAGCCCGCTTTTACGCTGCACACACCCTCCGGGTGCAGCGACGTGACCTTGCGGCTGTACGGTGAGCACCACGTGTCGAACGCGCTTGCCGCGGCCGCCGTCGCCCATGAGCTGGGCATGTCCGTGGACGAGATCGCCCTCGCGCTCTCCGAGGCGGGCACGCTGTCCCGCTGGCGGATGGAGGTCACCGAGCGCCCGGACGGCGTGACGGTCGTCAACGACGCCTACAACGCGAACCCCGAGTCCATGCGAGCGGCCCTGCGCGCGCTCGCGGCCATGGGCAAGGGGCGTCGTACGTGGGCGGTGCTCGGTCACATGGCCGAGCTCGGGGACGAGGGTCTCGCCGAGCACGACGCGGTCGGACGCCTTGCCGTCCGGCTCAACGTGAGCAAGCTCGTGGCAGTCGGGGGCAGGGAAGCGTCCTGGCTCCAACTGGGCGCATACAACGAGGGTTCGTGGGGTGAGGAGTCGGTGCACGTGTCCGACGCACAGGCGGCGATCGACCTGCTGCGCAGCGAGCTGCGCCCGGGAGACGTCGTGCTGGTGAAGGCGTCCAGGTCGGTCGGTCTCGAGCGGGTCGCCACGGCGCTGCTCGACGACACCGCGGTGTCTTCTGAGGGGCAGGTCTCCGGCCGATGAGGCAGATCCTCTTCGCGGGTGTGATCGGGCTCTTCCTGACCCTGGTCGGCACCCCGCTGCTGATCAAACTCCTGGCCCGCAAGGGCTATGGCCAGTTCATCCGGGACGACGGCCCGCGCGAGCACCACAGCAAGCGCGGTACGCCGACGATGGGCGGCATCGCCTTCATCCTGGCCACGCTCATCGCGTACTTCCTCACGAAGGTCATCACCGGCACGGAGACCACGCTCTCCGGCCTCCTGGTGCTCTTCCTGATGGCGGGCATGGGCCTCGTCGGCTTCCTCGACGACTACATCAAGATCGTCAAGCAGCGCTCGCTCGGTCTGCGCGCCAAGGCGAAGATGGCCGGTCAGCTGATCGTCGGCATCGGCTTCGCCGTCCTCGCGCTGAACTGGCCGGACAACCGCAACCAGACCCCGGCCTCCACCAAGCTGTCGTTCGTGACGGACTTCGGCTGGTCGATCGGCCCGGTGCTCTTCGTGGTCTGGGCGCTGTTCATGATCCTCGCGATGTCGAACGGCGTGAACCTCACCGACGGCCTCGACGGCCTCGCCACCGGCGCCTCCGTGATGGTCTTCGGCGCCTACACCTTCATCGGTGTCTGGCAGTACCAGGAGTCCTGCGCCAACGCGGTCACGCTGACCAACCCGCAGGCCTGCTTCGAGGTCAGAGACCCGCTCGACCTCGCGGTCGTGGCCTCCGCGCTCATGGGCGCCTGCTTCGGCTTCCTGTGGTGGAACACCTCGCCCGCCAAGATCTTCATGGGCGACACCGGCTCGCTGGCCCTCGGCGGCGCGCTCGCGGGCCTCGCGATCTGCTCCCGCACGGAGCTCCTCATCGCGCTCCTCGGCGGCCTCTTCGTCCTGATCACCATGTCCGTCGTGATCCAGGTCGGCTCCTTCAAGCTGACCGGCAAGCGGGTCTTCAAGATGGCGCCGCTGCAGCACCACTTCGAACTCAAGGGGTGGTCCGAGGTCCTTGTAGTGGTCCGCTTCTGGATCATCCAGGGCATGTGCGTGATCGTCGGCCTCGGTCTCTTCTACGCGGGATGGGCAGCCGAAAAGTGACCTCCGTGTCCGACTGGCAGGGCAAGAACATCACCGTCGCCGGTCTCGGCGTGAGCGGCATCAGTGCCGCCCGCGCCCTGGCCGGCCTCGGCGCGTCGGTGACCGTCGTGGACGGCGGCTCCGCGGAGGCGCACCAGGAGCGTGCCGCCGCACTGGACGGCGCGGGTGTCTCCGTACGCCTGGGAGACGCCGAGACGCTGCCCGAGGGCACCGACCTGGTGGTCACCTCGCCGGGCTGGAAGCCGTCGTCGCCGCTGTTCGCCGCGGCCGCCGAGGCGGGCGTGGACGTCATCGGCGACGTCGAGGTCGCCTGGCGCCTGCGCGGGCCCGACGCGGCCCCCTGGCTCGCCGTCACGGGCACCAACGGCAAGACCACGACCACGCAGATGCTCGCCTCGATCCTGCACGCCGCGGGCCTGCGCACGGCCGCCGTCGGCAACATCGGCACCCCGATCGTGGACGTCGTCCTGGAGGGCGACGACGCGTACGACGTGTTCGCCGTCGAGCTCTCCTCGTACCAGCTGCACTGGGCGCCCTCGCTGCGCGCCCACTCCGCCGCGGTCCTGAACCTCGCGCCCGACCACCTCGACTGGCACGGCTCCATGGCCGCGTACGCCGCCGACAAGGGCCGCGTCTACGAGGGCAATCAGGTCGCCTGCGTCTACAACGTCGCCGACCGGGCCACCGAGGACCTGGTCCGCGAGGCCGACGTCGAGGAGGGCTGCCGCGCCATCGGTTTCACGCTGAACCCGCCCGCGCCCTCGCAACTGGGCGTCGTGGACGGCATCCTGGTCGACCGTGCCTTCGTGCCGGACCGCCAGAAGCAGGCCCAGGAGCTCGCCGAGATCTCCGACGTCCAGCCGCCCGCGCCGCACAACATCGCCAACGCGCTGGCCGCGGCGGCCCTCGCGCGCGCCTTCGGCGTCGAGGCCACGGCCGTGCGCGACGGGCTGCGCGCCTTCCGCCCCGACGCCCACCGCATCGAGCACGTCGCCGACGTCGGGGGCGTGGCGTACGTCGACGACTCCAAGGCCACCAACACCCACGCCGCACAGGCGTCGTTGGCGGCGTACGAGTCGATCGTCTGGATCGCCGGCGGCCTCGCCAAGGGGGCCACCTTCGACGAGCTCGTGGGCGCCGCCGCGAAGCGTCTGCGCGGTGCCGTCCTCATCGGCGCCGACCGCGAGCTGATCCGCGAAGCCCTCGCGCGACACGCCCCCGAGGTCCCGGTCGTCGACCTCGACCGGACCGACACTGGGGCGATGTCCGAGGCGGTACGGCGGGCGGCGGAGCTGGCTCAGCCGGGGGACACCGTGCTGATGGCTCCGGCCTGTGCGTCGATGGACATGTTCACCAACTACAACAAGCGTGGTGAAGCGTTCGCGGACGCCGTCCGCGGACTCGGCTCCACGCGCGCCTGACCGGGCCCCCTGTCCCGGCGGGGCGCCGGGCACACCCTTGGGAGGGGAACGTGGCCAGGTCTTCCGTGCGGGTCGCCAAACGACCGGCTCCGGTACGCGCCAGAGGAGCCTCCCACCCTCCGGGCGAGAGCGGGCTCCGGCGGCTGCGCGCCCGGGCCCGCCGGGCGTGGGACCGGCCCCTCACCGCGTACTACCTGATCTTCGGCAGCAGCCTGCTGATCACCGTGCTCGGCCTGGTGATGGTCTACTCGGCCTCGATGATCCAGGCGCTGCAGCTGAACCTGCCCGCCTCGTACTTCTTCCGCAAGCAGTTCGTGGCGGCCGTGCTCGGCACGGTCCTGCTGCTCATCGCCATGCGGATGCCCATCAAGCTGCACCGGGCGCTCGCCTACCCGATCCTCGCGGTGACCGTCTTCCTGATGGTCCTCGTGCAGATCCCGGGGATAGGGCGCAGCGTCAACGGCAACCAGAACTGGATCTACCTGGGCGGCCCGTTCCAGCTGCAGCCCAGTGAGTTCGGCAAGCTCGCCCTGGTCCTGTGGGGCGCCGACCTGCTCGCACGCAAGCACGACAAGCGGCTCCTGACCCAGTGGAAACACATGCTGGTGCCGCTCGTCCCGGTCGCGTTCATGCTGCTCGGACTCATCATGCTCGGCGGCGACATGGGTACGGCGATCATTCTCACGGCGATCCTTTTCGGACTGCTCTGGCTCGCGGGCGCACCCACGCGGCTCTTCGCCGGGGTGCTCGGCATCGCGGCCGTGCTCGGTGTGATTCTCATCAAGACCAGCCCCAACCGCATGGCCAGGCTCGCCTGCATCGGGGCCACGGATCCCGGGCCCGGCGACCAGTGCTGGCAGGCCGTGCACGGGATCTATGCCCTGGCCAGCGGCGGACTCTTCGGTTCCGGGCTCGGCGCGAGTGTGGAAAAATGGGGTCAACTGCCCGAACCGCACACCGACTTCATCTTCGCCATCACGGGGGAGGAACTCGGCCTGGCAGGGACACTGTCGGTGCTCGCCCTGTTCGCGGCTCTAGGCTATGCGGGTATCCGCGTGGCCGGACGCACGGAGGACCCCTTCGTGAGGTATGCCGCGGGAGGCGTGACCACCTGGATCACGGCCCAGGCCGTGATCAATGTCGGTGCGGTGCTCGGTCTGCTGCCGATCGCCGGTGTCCCGCTCCCGCTGTTCTCCTACGGGGGTTCGGCCCTGCTGCCGACCATGTTCGCCATCGGACTCCTCATCGCCTTCGCGCGATCGGACCCGGCGGCGAAGGCGGCCCTGGCCATGCGGCAACCTCGGGTGAGATGGAACACGATGAGACGGCGCGTCAAGGCGCGTTCGTCCGGAGAGCGGTGAATTTCGGTGCATGTCGTACTCGCCGGTGGGGGGACCGCCGGCCACATCGAGCCCGCGCTCGCCCTCGCGGACGCCCTGCGGAGGCAGGACCCGACCGTGGGCATCACGGCCCTGGGCACGGAGCGTGGACTCGAGACCCGACTCGTACCCGAGCGGGGCTACGAACTGGCGCTGATCCCGGCCGTACCCCTGCCGCGCAAGCCCACCCCTGAGCTGATCACCGTCCCGGGACGGCTGCGCGGCACCATCAAGGCGGCCGAGCAGATCCTGGAGCGCACCAAGGCGGACTGCGTGGTCGGCTTCGGCGGCTACGTCGCGCTGCCGGGGTACCTGGCGGCCAAGCGGACCGGGACGCCGATCGTCGTGCACGAGGCCAACGCGCGGCCCGGCCTCGCCAACAAGATCGGTTCGCGGTACGCCCACGGGGTGGCCGTCGCCACCCCCGACAGCAAGCTGCGCAACTCCCGCTACATCGGCATCCCGTTGCGGCACACCATCGCGACGCTGGACCGGGCCCGGGTCCGCCCGGAGGCGCGCGCCGCCTTCGGTCTCGACCCCAACCTGCCGACGCTGCTGGTCTCCGGCGGCTCGCAGGGCGCCCGGCGCCTCAACGAGGTCGTCCAGCAGGTCGCTCCGGTCCTGCAGCGCGCGGGCATCCAGATCCTGCACGCCGTCGGCCCGAAGAACGAATTGCCGCAGGTGCAGCAGATGCCGGGGATGCCCCCGTACATCCCGGTACCGTACGTGAACCGGATGGACCTCGCGTACGCCGCGGCGGACATGATGCTCTGCCGTGCGGGCGCGATGACCGTGGCCGAACTCTCCGCCGTCGGGCTGCCCGCCGCGTACGTCCCGCTGCCGATCGGCAACGGCGAACAGCGGCTGAACGCCCAGCCGGTGGTGAAGGCCGGCGGCGGACTCCTCGTCGACGACGCGGAACTGACCCCCGAGTGGGTCCAGGGCAACGTCCTGCCCGTGCTGGCGGACCCGCACCGGCTGTACGAGATGTCCCGCGCCGCCTCGGAGTTCGGCCGCAGGGACGCCGACGAGCTGCTCGTCGGCATGGTGTACGAGGCGATTGCGTCACGCCGCAACGCGTGAGAAGGCAGGGGACCGTGGCCGGACCGACCACCGCCGAACGGCAGCAGAAGAAGTCCGGCCCGCCCCGCCCGCCGCGCGTCCGCCGCGTCGGGCTGCCGCGTTCGCGCACTCTGATTGTCATCCTGGTCCTCGTCGTGCTGCTCGGCTCCGGCGGCCTCTGGGTGCTCTACGGCTCGCAGTGGCTCCGGCTGGAGCGCGTGCAGACGTCGGGCACCCGGGAGCTGACGCCGCGAGAGGTGCGGGAGGCGGCGGACGCCCCCCTCGGAACACCACTGATTTCGGTCGATACGGCTGCTCTCGAAGACCGGTTGCGCTCGAAATTGCCCCGAATTGACTCGGTTGACGTCGTCCGGTCCTGGCCGCACGGAATCCGACTCGAAGTGACGGAACGCAAGCCGGTTCTGCTCATCGAAAAGGGCGGAAAGTTCGTCGAAGTGGACGCCAAGGGAGTGCGATTCGCCACGGTCGAGCGCGCACCGAAGGCGGTGCCGCGCCTCGAATTGACGCCGGACCGGGAGAGCGGCGCCGCGAGCCTGCGCCGCTTCGGCACCGACCGGCTGTTGCGCGAAGCGGTGCGGGTCGCCGGTGACCTGCCCGAAGCGGTCGCCCGCGATACCCGGAACATCAAGGTCCGCTCGTTCGACTCCATCTCGCTGGAGTTGAGCGGCGACCGCACCGTCGACTGGGGCAGTGGCGAGAAGGGGCACGCGAAAGCCCGGACCCTCACCGCGCTCATGAAAGCGGCGCCCAAGGCGGGGCACTTCGATGTGAGCGTCCCCACCGCCCCTGCGTCAGCGGCGAGTTGACGCATATCGTCGCAGGCCAGCACCCTGGTTCGGCAGCGCTACGGCTGATCACATAGGGTGAAAAGAAAAACGGGAGGTTCGGCGTGTTCGTTGAACGTGCGCCACTTGTCGACTTAGTGTCCTGTTCGGAAGAGTCCAGGGAACAGACACACTGGTAACCCTAAACTTCAGCGTTAGGGTTCGGGTCGGCGTTCGGACCGTCCCATTCGGCATCAGTCGCCGCCTCGCATCGATGCGAAACGGCGACACGTAACTCGAGGCGAGAGGCCTTCGACGTGGCAGCACCGCAGAACTACCTCGCAGTCATCAAAGTCATCGGTGTCGGCGGCGGTGGTGTCAATGCCATCAACCGGATGATCGAGGTCGGTCTCAAGGGCGTCGAGTTCATCGCCATCAACACCGACGCGCAAGCCCTGTTGATGAGCGACGCCGACGTCAAGCTCGACGTCGGCCGTGAACTCACCCGCGGCCTCGGCGCCGGCGCCAATCCGGCCGTCGGCCGCAAGGCCGCAGAGGACCACCGCGAGGAGATCGAGGAGGTCCTCAAGGGGGCCGACATGGTCTTCGTCACCGCCGGCGAAGGCGGTGGCACCGGCACCGGCGGCGCACCCGTCGTCGCCAACATCGCGCGCTCGCTCGGCGCCCTCACCATCGGTGTGGTCACCCGGCCGTTCACCTTCGAGGGCCGTCGTCGCGCCAACCAGGCCGAGGACGGCATCGCGGAGCTGCGCGAAGAGGTCGACACCCTCATCGTCATCCCCAACGACCGGCTCCTGTCCATCTCGGACCGCCAGGTCTCCGTCCTCGACGCCTTCAAGTCGGCGGACCAGGTCCTGCTCTCCGGTGTCCAGGGCATCACCGACCTCATCACCACGCCCGGCCTGATCAACCTCGACTTCGCCGACGTCAAGTCGGTCATGTCCGAGGCCGGTTCGGCGCTCATGGGCATCGGCTCGGCCCGCGGCGACGACCGCGCGGTGGCCGCCGCCGAGATGGCGATCTCCTCGCCGCTGCTCGAGGCGTCCATCGACGGCGCCCGCGGCGTGCTGCTCTCCATCTCCGGCGGGTCCGACCTCGGTCTCTTCGAGATCAACGAAGCGGCCCAGCTGGTCAGCGAGGCCGCGCACCCCGAGGCCAACATCATCTTCGGCGCCGTCATCGACGACGCCCTGGGCGACGAGGTCAGGGTCACCGTCATCGCGGCGGGCTTCGACGGCGGGCAGCCGCCGTCCAAGCGGGACACCGTCCTCGGCTCGGCATCCGGCTCCGCCAAGCGCGAGGAGCCCGCGGCGCCGTCCTCCGCGCCGTCCCGTCCCGCGGAATCGTCCCGCCCGGCCTTCGGCAGCCTCGGCAGCGTCACGCCGCGCGACGAGCCCTCGACCCCGGAGCCGGCCGAGCCGGCCTCCGCGAGCGAGGCCCCGTCCGCGCCCTCGGCCCCGCCGCAGGTTCCGCCGGCCCGTCCCTACCAGGACAGCCAGGCCGAAGAGCTGGACGTGCCGGACTTCTTGAAGTGATAAGCGAGCACAGCACCGCGAGCGGCGCGCACTTCGCCTTCACCGACAGGTGGGGCGGGGTGAGCGCCGTTCCGTACGAAGAGCTCAACCTCGGCGGCGCGGTCGGCGACGCCCCGGAGGCCGTGCGCACCAACCGCGCCCTCGCCGCCAAGTCCCTCGGCATCGACCCGGACCGGGTGGTCTGGATGCACCAGGTGCACGGCCGCGAGGTCGCGGTGGTCGACGGGCCCTGGGGCGCCGACGCCGAGATCCCCGCCGTCGACGCGGTGGTGACCGCGCGCGAGGGCCTCGCCCTCGCGGTCCTCACCGCCGACTGCACGCCCGTGTTGCTCGCCGATCCGGTCGCGAGGGTGGTGGCCGCGGCGCACGCGGGCCGCCCCGGGATGCTGGCGGGGGTCGTTCCCGCCGCGGTCGAGGCCATGGTGCGGCTCGGCGCGGACGCCGGCCGCATCGTCGCCCGCACCGGACCCGCGGTCTGCGGGCGCTGTTACGAAGTGCCGGAAGCGATGCGCGCCGATGTCGCCGCCGTCGAACCCACGGCGTACGCCGAAACGAGCTGGGGCACGCCCGCGGTCGACGTGACCGCGGGGGTGCACGCACAGCTGGAGCGGCTCGGGGTGCGCGACCGGGAGCAGTCGCCGGTGTGCACCCTGGAATCCGGTAACCACTTCTCGTACCGCCGCGACCGGACCACCGGTCGTCTCGCGGGCTATGTCTGGCTGGACTGATAGGGCATGACGGAGCGTAAGTCTCAACTCGCGGCAAATCTGGCGAAGGTCGAGGATCGCATCGCCGCGGCGTGCGCGGCGGCCGGGCGCAAGCGGGAAGAAGTGACCCTCATCGTGGTCACGAAGACCTATCCCGCGAGCGATGTGCGGATCCTGTCCGAACTCGGCGTGCGGCACGTCGCGGAGAACCGCGACCAGGACGCGGCGCCCAAGGCGGCGGAATGCGCGGATCTTCCCCTGACGTGGCACTTCGTCGGTCAATTGCAGACCAACAAGGTGCGTTCCGTGGTCGGTTATGCCGATCTGGTGCAGTCGGTGGACCGTCCCAAGCTCGTCACAGCTCTGTCGGCGGCCGCCGCGGGTGCGGGGCGCGAGCTCGGGTGCCTCATCCAGGTGGCACTCGACGCCGAGGAGAACAGCAGGGGCGAGCGCGGGGGCGTGGGCCCCGGCGGAATCGAAGAGTTGGCCGATCTCGTGGCCGGGGCGCCGGGACTGCGGCTCGATGGTCTGATGACCGTCGCACCGCTCACCGGACCGTATGCGGGGCGGCAACAGGCGGCGTTCGAGCGGTTGATGGAATTCTCAACCCTCATGCGCGCGGCTCATCCTGCTGCGAACATGGTGTCGGCAGGGATGAGTGCGGACCTCGAGCAGGCCGTTTCGGCCGGGGCGACACATGTGCGCGTCGGTACGGCGGTACTCGGAGTCCGACCCGGGCTCGGGTAACGTCGCCAAGAAGTCGGACCACAGCAGAAAATATGGTCATTCTCGCTGTTGGGCGGGGAGGCCTCGTGGATCGCGGGCAGTTGGTGACGACAGCCGATCCACCACAGAGCGGAGGACTCAGAGCATGGCCGGCGCGATGCGCAAGATGGCGGTCTACCTCGGCCTCGTGGAGGACGATGGGTACGACGGTCCGGGGTTCGACCCCGATGACGAGTTCGAACCCGAGCCGGAACCCGAGCGTGACCGCAGAAGGCACGAACCGTCGCATCAGTCGCACCAGTCCCACCAGTCGCAAAGGGACGAATCGGTACGAGTGGTGCAGCCACCCGCCCAGCGCGAACCGGCGCCCCATTCCGCTTCGCTAGCCGCGGAATCCGGACGTCCGGCACGAATCGCCCCCGTGGCATCCATCACACCTGAACGCCAGAGCCTGGAGAAGAACGCACCGGTGATCATGCCCAAGGTCGTGTCCGAGCGGGAGCCCTACCGCATCACCACATTGCACCCGCGGACCTACAACGAGGCCCGTACCATCGGGGAACACTTCCGTGAAGGCACTCCGGTGATCATGAATCTGACCGAGATGGACGACACGGACGCGAAGCGACTTGTCGACTTTGCGGCCGGTTTGGTCTTCGGTCTGCATGGCAGCATTGAACGAGTGACGCAGAAGGTGTTCCTGTTGTCGCCTGCTAACGTCGATGTAACGGCGGAGGACAAGGCTCGCATCGCAGAGGGCGGGTTCTTCAACCAGAGCTGAGACGCAGTGATGCAGTAGTTGCCGTAGACGCAGTACCGGAACGACGAAGTACGAGTAACAGGGGAGAGGGAACCGCGAACATGAGCGTGGTCGTGCAGGTGCTTTACATCGCGCTGATGTGCTTCCTCATCGTGCTGATCTTCCGGCTGGTCATGGACTACGTCTTCCAGTTCGCCCGCTCATGGCAACCCGGCAAGCCGATGGTGGTCGTTCTGGAGGCCACCTACACTGTCACTGATCCACCGCTCAAGCTTCTGCGGCGGTTCATTCCGCCGCTGCGTCTCGGGGGCGTGGCGCTCGACCTGTCCTTCTTCGTACTGATGATCATCGTCTACATCCTGATCCACATCGTGAGTCAGCTGTGAGTGCGATGTCTAATACGGTCTTGCCGAATGCCGACGACTACGTTGAGGTGAAGAGATGCCGTTGACCCCCGAGGACGTGCGGAACAAACAGTTCACGACCGTCCGCCTCCGAGAAGGCTATGACGAGGACGAGGTCGATGCCTTCCTCGATGAGGTCGAAGCCGAACTGACCCGCCTGCTCCGCGAGAACGAGGACCTGCGCGCCAAGCTCGCCGCGGCCACCCGTGCCGCCGCGCAGAACCAGCAGCAGGGCGGAATGCGCAAGGGTCCCGACGGGCCCCAGGACCAGCGCGGTCCGGGCGCCCCCGTGCCTGCCGCAATATCGGGTCCGCAGCCGGTCCCGCCGCAGCAGCAGCAGCAGATGGGCGGCCCCATGGGCGGCCCGCCGCAGCTGCCCGGCGGTGCGCCGCAGCTGCCCGCAGGCCCCAGCGGGCACGGCCCGCAGGGCGGTCCGCAGGGTCCCGGCCCGATGGGTCAGGGTCCGATGGGCGGCCCCATGGGCGGTCCCATGGGCGGCCACGGTCCGCAGATGCCGCAGCCCGGTCAGGGTCCCGGTGGCGACAGCGCCGCCCGTGTGCTCTCCCTCGCGCAGCAGACCGCCGACCAGGCGATCGCGGAGGCCCGTTCCGAGGCCAACAAGATCGTCGGGGAAGCCCGCTCGCGCGCCGAGGGCCTCGAGCGCGACGCCCGTGCCAAGGCCGACGCCCTGGAGCGGGACGCGCAGGAGAAGCACCGCGTCGCGATGGGCTCCCTGGAGTCCGCTCGCGCCACGCTGGAGCGCAAGGTCGAGGACCTGCGCGGCTTCGAGCGCGAGTACCGCACGCGTCTGAAGTCCTACCTGGAGTCGCAGCTGCGCCAGCTGGAGACCCAGGCCGACGACTCGCTGGCTCCGCCGCGCACTCCGGCCACCGCCTCGCTGCCGCCGTCCCCGGCGCCGTCGATGGCTCCGGCCGGCGCGGGTGCCCCGTCCTACGGCGGCAACCAGTCGATGGGCGGCAACAACCAGCCCCCCGGCGGCCCGTCGTACGGCGGCCAGCAGCAGATGTCCCCGGCGATGACCCAGCCGATGGCGCCGGTGCGGCCGCAGGGCCAGCAGCCGATGCAGCAGGCTCCGTCGCCGATGCGCGGCTTCCTCATCGACGAGGACGACAACTGACGGGCGTGAGCACGCCATAGGCGTCGGCAGCGTTCAGGGCCGGGCCCCCGGATCATTCCGGGGGCCCGGCCCTTTTGTGTGCGCCCGTCGTGCGGCCGGGGCGCGGGTCGGCCGGGGCATGAGGTGGCCGGGGCAGGGGTGCAGAAACGTTCATCTGTACGTGGGTACGCAACGCCGAAGGCCCGGCCCCGCCAAGATCTTCGGCGGGGCCGGGCCTTCGTACGAGCACGCGGCCCGTGGGTGAGCGCTTACGCCTTGCGGAGGCGGAAGGTCAGCTTCAGGGAGTCGTCCGTGAACGGCTCACCAAACGTGTCGTCCGCATCGCCGGAGGCGAAGTCCGTGGCGAGCACCTCGTCGGAGATGAGCCCGGAGTGGTCCGACAGCGCCGTGACGACCTCCGCGTCCGGGGAGGTCCAGCGCAGGGCGATGCGGTCCGCGACGTCCAGGCCGCTGTTCTTGCGGGCCTCCTGGATGAGCCGGATCGCGTCCCGGGCCAGGCCCGCCCGGCGCAGCTCCTCGGTGATCTCCAGGTCAAGGGCGACCGTGGCACCGGACTCGGACGCCACCGACCAGCCCTCGCGCGGGGTCTCCGTGATGATCACCTCGTCCGGGGCGAGCGTCACTGTCTCGCCGTCGACCTCGACGGAGGCCGTGCCCTCGCGCAGGGCCAGGGAGAGCGCGGCCGCGTCCGCCTCGGCGACGGCCTTGGCGACCGCCTGGACGCCCTTGCCGAAGCGCTTGCCGAGGGCCCGGAAGTTGGCCTTGGCGGTCGTGTCCACCAGGGAACCGCCGACTTCGGAGAGTGACGCCAGCGAGGAGACGTTGAGCTCCTCGGTGATCTGCGCGCGCAGCTCGTGGCCCAGCGTCTCGAAGCCGCTCGCGGCGACGAGCGCGCGGGACAGCGGCTGACGGGTCTTGACGCCCGACTCCGCGCGCGTGGCACGGCCGAGCTCGACCAGGCGGCGCACGAGGAGCATCTGCTGGGAGAGCTCGGGGTCGATCGCCGAGAGGTCGGCCTCGGGCCACGAGGTCAGGTGCACGGACTCCGGGGCGTCCGGGGTGACCGGCACGATCAGGTCCTGCCAGACACGCTCCGTGATGAACGGCGTCAGCGGGGCCATCAGGCGCGTAACCGTCTCGACGACCTCGTGCAGGGTGCGCAGCGCCGCCTTGTCGCCCTGCCAGAAGCGGCGGCGCGAGCGGCGGACGTACCAGTTGGAGAGGTTGTCCACGAAGACCGAGAGGAGCTTGCCCGCGCGCTGGGTGTCGTAGCTCTCCAGGGCCTCGGTGACCTGGTCGGTCAGCGCGTGCAGCTCGCTGAGCAGCCAGCGGTCCAGGAGCGGGCGGTCGGCGGGCGCCGGGTCGGCATCGCCGGGCGCCCACCCGGCGGTGCGGGCGTACAGCGCCTGGAAGGCGACCGTGTTCCAGTACGTGAGGAGCGTCTTGCGGACGACCTCCTGGATGGTGCCGTGGCCCACCCGGCGGGCCGCCCAGGGGGAGCCGCCGGCCGCCATGAACCAGCGCACGGCGTCGGCGCCGTGCTGGTCCATGAGCGGGATGGGCTGGAGGATGTTGCCCAGGTGCTTGGACATCTTGCGGCCGTCCTCGGCGAGGATGTGGCCGAGGCAGACCACGTTCTCGTAGGACGACTTGTCGAAGACGAGGGTGCCCACCGCCATCAGCGTGTAGAACCAGCCGCGCGTCTGGTCGATGGCCTCCGAGATGAACTGCGCCGGGTACCGGCTCTCGAAGAGCTCCTTGTTCTTGTACGGGTAGCCCCACTGCGCGAACGGCATCGAGCCCGAGTCGTACCAGGCGTCGATGACCTCCGGCACGCGCGTGGCCGTCGATCCGCAGCCGTCCTGCGGGCAGGTGAAGGTGATCTCGTCGATGAACGGGCGGTGCGGGTCGAGGTCCGACTGGTCGGTGCCCGTCAGGTCGGAGAGCTCGGCGCGCGAGCCGACGCAGGTGAGGTGGTCCTCTTCGCAGCGCCAGATGGGCAGCGGGGTGCCCCAGTAGCGGTTGCGGGAGAGCGCCCAGTCGACGTTGTTGGTCAGCCAGTCGCCGAAGCGGCCGTGCTTGACCGAGTCCGGGAACCAGTTGGTCTTCTCGTTCTCCTGGAGGAGGCGGTCCTTGATGGCCGTGGTGCGGATGTACCAGGAGGGCTGCGCGTAGTAGAGGAGCGCCGTGTGGCAGCGCCAGCAGTGCGGGTAGCTGTGCTCGTAGGCGATGTGCCGGAAGAGCAGGCCGCGGTCGTCGAGGTCCTTGGTGAGCGTTTCGTCGGCCTTCTTGAAGAAGACACCGCCCACGAGGGGGACGTCCTCCTCGAAGGTGCCGTCCGGGCGGACCGGGTTCACCACCGGCAGGCCGTACGAGCGGCAGACCTTGAGGTCGTCCTCACCGAAGGCGGGGGACTGGTGCACGAGGCCGGTGCCGTCCTCGGTGGTCACGTAGTCGGCGTTGACGACGTAGTGCGCGGGCTCCGGGAACTCGACCAGGTCGAAGGGGCGCCGGTAGTTCCAGCGCTCCATCTCGGCGCCGGTGAAGGTCTCGCCGGTGGTCTCCCACTCCTCGCCGAGCGCCTTCTCGAGGAGCGGCTGGGCGACGACCAGCTGCTCCTCGCCGTTCGTCGCGACGACGTACGTGACGTCGGGGTGCGCGGCGACGGCGGTGTTGGAGACGAGGGTCCAGGGGGTCGTCGTCCAGACGAGGAGGGCGGCCCGGCCCGCGAGGGGGCCGGAGGTCACCGGGAAGCGGACGTAGACGGACGGATCGACGACCGTCTCGTAGCCCTGCGCGAGCTCGTGGTCGGACAGGCCCGTGCCGCAGCGGGGGCACCAGGGGGCGACGCGGTGGTCCTGGACGAGGAGGTCCTTGTTGAAGATCTCCTTCAGGGACCACCAGACCGAGTCGACGTACTCCGGGTTCATCGTCCGGTACGCGTCGTCGAGGTCGACCCAGTAGCCCATGCGGGTCGTGAGGTCGGCGAAGGCGTCGGTGTGCCGGGTCACGGACTCGCGGCACTTGGCGTTGAACTCGGCGATGCCGTACGCCTCGATGTCCTTCTTGCCGCTGAACCCGAGCTCCTTCTCGACCGCGAGCTCGACCGGGAGGCCGTGGCAGTCCCAGCCGGCCTTGCGGGCGACGTGGTAGCCCCGCATGGTGCGGAAGCGCGGGAAGACGTCCTTGAAGACGCGGGCCTCGATGTGGTGGGCGCCCGGCATGCCGTTGGCGGTCGGCGGGCCTTCGTAGAACACCCACTCGGGGCGGCCCTCGGACTGCTCGAGGCTCTTGGCGAAGATCTTCTGCTCGCGCCAGAAGTCGAGCACGGCGTGCTCGAGGGCGGGCAGGTCGACCTGGGCGGGCACCTGGCGGTACTGCGGCTGCGTATTCAACGGCTGCGTGTTCAACGCGCTTCCTCCGGCGGACGATTCCGTTCCGTCGGAGGGACGAGAGCCGCTTGTCGCGCTCCCGCGGTACCACCCTCCTTGGCCTTCCCGATGCGCGGGTGGCGCACGGGAAAGCCCCCTCATTGGGGTCGCGATGCCGGGTCTACTGGTCCGCTCCGGGCCGGGGGCCCGTCGCGGGTGGTTCTTCCGGCGGCTCCGGGGTGATCTTCACGTCGTGCCGGCCCCCGGGCTCACACCGTCCCCGGGTCGCTCATGGCTGCTCGCGCCGCTACTCGTCCCCATCCACGCTTCTCGCTGGGCCCAGTGTACGGGGCCGGGGCGGACGCGGCCGACCGGTTATCCGGGTCCGGCCCGGTCGCTCAGGCGTGCTGGGGGACTTCGTCCCGGAGGGACTCGCGGACCATCTTCCGCAGTTCCGGGCTGTCGGTGTGCCCGTGCACGGAAACGGCGTGCTCACTGGCGGCGCGGACCACTTCGTCCTCCTCGCCGGAGATGGCGAGGGTGCAGTGGGTCTCGCTCGGGAATTCTCGGCAGTCGGCTGTCTTGCGCATGACGCACCTTCTTCGATTACGCACCATTTTAGGCCTGTTTCGGGCCTCGGGGCGGACTCATGTCCGGTGCCGTCGGGGCCACCGGGACTGACCCGAATGGCGACATACGGAGCGTCCGGATCCCGGCCCGTCGTGTGCGGCGGATTACCGGGCCGGGAGCTGGGAAAGACGCATGCATGCTCGTCGCGCGGTGCCCGCGAGGCGGGCGGATCGGGCGGCGTGCCCCGTTGCCGCGGGCCTGGAGTCGATTTATCGTCCCAGCACGATTCGCGAGCAAGATCACAATATGTGAAGGGGCCGCGGCCATGGTGGCGAAGAAGACCGCCGTACAGCAGTCGGCGTCCGGCAGATCCACAGGCGCGGCCGCGGCGACGGCCAAGGATGTGAGCGGGAAGAAGAGCACGCACGGGGCGAGGGCGGCGAAGGCCGTCGGGAAGCCGGACGCAGGGGAGGCGGAGGCCGCGCCGGAAGGCGCGGGGAAGAGAGCCGCGGTCAGGAAGACGGCGGCAGAGGAGACATCGGCAGAGAAGACATCGGCAAGGAAGGCACCGGCCAAGAAGGCACCGGCCAAGAAGACCGCGGCGAAGAAGGCCATGGAGGCGGCTTCCGCTCCCGCGGAGGAGGCGGCGGCAGACGAGGGCGCGGCGGCCGACGGGACAGCCGTCAAGAAGACCGCCGTCAAGAAGACCGCCGCCAAGAAGACCGCAGCCAAGAAGACAGCGGCGAAGAAGACCACCGCCAAGAAGGCGCCTGCCAAGAAGGCGCCTGCCAAGAAAGCCACTGCCAAGAAAGCCGCCACCAAGAAGGCCGCCGCCCACGAGGCTCCTGCCGGGACGGTGGACACCGAGGCCGCCGACGCGGCCGCCGAGAGAGCTGCCGAGAAGGCGGCCCCCAGGAAGAGCGCGGCGAGGAAGAGCACGGCCAAGAAGAGCACGGCCAAGGAGACGGCCGCGTCCGCGGCCGAGGATGCGGCTGAGGCCGCGGAGACGACGGGAGCCACGACGGTGGTTGCGAAGAAGACTCCGGGCACGGCGACCGCAGCGAAGGCGCCGACGGCGGTGCCCAAGGCGCGGGCGGACGCGGCGGCGCCGGGCGAGCTCGCGGTGCGGCCCGGCGAGGACCCCTGGACCCCCGCGGAGGTCGCGGAGGCCCGGACCGAACTCCAGAGCGAGGCGCTGCGGCTGCGCAGCGAGATCGTGTCCTCCGAGGAGTCCCTCGCGGGGCTGATGCGGGACTCCGGCGACGGCGCGGGCGACGACGACGCGGACACCGGCACGAAGAACATCACGCGGGAGCACGAGATGTCGCTGGCCGCCAACGCGCGCGAGATGCTCCTGCAGACCGAGCGCGCCCTGGAGCGGCTGGACGCGGGGACGTACGGCCTCTGCGAGAACTGCGGCAATGCCATCGGCAAGGCGCGGATGCAGGCGTTCCCGCGCGCGACGCTGTGCGTGGAGTGCAAGCAGAAGGAGGAACGGCGCTACTGAGCACGGCCTGGGCGCCGGGGGGCGTACACGTGTGCCGTACGCTCGTCCCCAGTCAGGTACCTAGGTTGAGGGACTCACGTGGCAGAGGCGGAGCGCATCATCGGTACGCCGGACATTCCTGAGGCGGCAGGGGCGGAGCCGGAGGGCTCCGGTGCGGCGGCGGAGGAGCCCGGCCGGTCCGGTGCCGTCGCGGATCAGGACGGGCAGCAGGGCAAGGGCAGGCGCAGGATCGCCGTGCTCTTCGCGGTGGCCGTCTTCGCGTACGCCCTGGACCTGATCAGCAAGATGATCGTGGTGGCGAGGCTGGAGCACCACGAGCCGATCGAGCTCGTCGGCGACTGGCTGCGCCTCTCCGCCATCCGCAACGCCGGCGCGGCCTTCGGTTTCGGCGAGGCCTTCACGGTGATCTTCACCTGCATCGCGGCGGCGGTCATCGTGGTCATCGCCCGCCTCGCCCGCAAGCTGTACAGCCTGCCGTGGGCGATCGCGCTCGGCCTGCTGCTGGGCGGCGCGCTCGGCAACCTCACCGACCGCCTGTTCCGGGCGCCCGGCGTCTTCGAGGGCGCGGTGGTCGACTTCATCGCCCCGAAGGGCTTCGCGGTCTTCAACCTCGCGGACTCGGCGATCGTCTGCGGCGGCATCCTGATCGTGCTGCTCTCCTTCCGCGGCCTCGACCCGGACGGCACCGTCCACAAGGACTGAGGTCGGAGCCCTTGCCGAGGGCTGTGGTGCGGGAGTGTCGGTGCACTCCTGCATACTCAATGGGTGAGCACGATTCCCGAGATCCGAACCCTGCCCGTGCCGGACGGCCTGGAGGGCGAGCGCGTCGACGCCGCCATCTCGCGCATGTTCGGGTTCTCCCGTACGAAGGCCGCCGAGCTCGCCGCGGCGGGGAAGGTCTCGGTCGACGGCTCGGTGGTCGGCAAGTCCGAGCGGGTGCACGGCGGCGCCTGGCTGGAAGTGGAGATGCCGCAGGCGCCCGCTCCGGTGCAGATCGTCGCCGAGCCCGTCGAGGGCATGGAGATCGTCCATGACGACGACGACATCGTCGTGATCGTCAAGCCGGTCGGCGTGGCCGCGCACCCGAGCCCGGGCTGGACGGGGACGACCGTGATCGGCGGCCTCGCGGCGGCCGGTTACCGCATCTCCACCTCCGGTGCCGCCGAGCGCCAGGGCATCGTCCACCGTCTGGACGTGGGCACGTCCGGCCTGATGGCGGTGGCCAAGTCGGAGCGCGCGTACACCTCGCTGAAGCGTCAGTTCAAGGAGCGCACGGTCGACAAGCGCTACAACGCGCTGGTGCAGGGCCACCCCGACCCGATGAGCGGCACCATCGACGCCCCCATCGGCCGCCACCCGAACCACGACTACAAGTGGGCGGTCACGGCCGAGGGCAAGCCCTCCGTGACGCACTACGACCTCATCGAGGCGTTCCGGGCGGCCTCGCTGCTCGACATCAAGCTGGAGACGGGCCGCACGCACCAGATCCGCGTGCACATGGCCGCGCACCGCCACCCCTGCGTGGGCGACCTGACGTACGGCGCGGACCCGACGCTCGCCAAGCGCCTCGGCCTCACGCGCCAGTGGCTGCACGCCGTCCGGCTCGGCTTCGAGCACCCGGGGGACGGTCAGTGGGTGGAGTTCGAGAGCCAGTACCCCGACGACCTGCAGCAGGCGCTCGACCGGGTGCGGGCGGAGAGTTCGTGACCGGCGTGACGATCCGGGTCGCGGAGAGCACCGACGACCTGGAGTCCTGCTTCGCGGTCCGCAAGGACGTCTTCGTGTCCGAGCAGCAGGTGCCCGAAGAGCTGGAGTACGACGCGTACGACGCGGGGGCGGTGCACGTCCTGGCCGTGCGCGAGGACGGTGTCCCGCTGGGCACGGGCCGCCTCCTGACCGGCGCCGCCGCGGCCGCGAAGAACGGCGGGGACACCGCGGTGGGCGCGCTCGGCCGGCTCGCGGTGACACGGGCCGCCCGCGGACTCGGCGTCGGCGCCCGTCTCGTCCGGGCCATCGAGGAAGCGGCACGCGCGCGTGGCCTGACCGCCGTGGACCTGCACGCGCAGACCCACGCCCTGGGCTTCTACGAACGCCTCGGCTACGAGGTGTACGGGCCGGAGTTCCCCGACGCGGGCATCCCGCACCGGGCCATGCGCAAGCCGCTGGTGGGCTAGGCATGGCAGGGTTGAGGTCTTGATCGTTCAAGTCTCGACCGCCGGAGGGCACAACCCGTGGATCAACTGGCACTGGTGCTCATCCTGCTGCTCGGTGCCGTCATCACCGTGCCGCTGGGCGATCGGCTCGGGCTGCCCGCGCCGGTCCTGATGACGCTCGCGGGGATCGGCATGGCCCTGCTGCCCTTCGTACCCAACGTCGAGATCCCGCCCGACTTCATCCTGCCGCTGGTGCTGCCGCCGCTGCTCTACGCCTCCGTGCAGCGCACCTCCTGGCGGCAGTTCACGGCCAACATCCGGCCCATCCTCCTGCTCGCCGTGGCCCTGGTCTTCGTCACCACGGCGGCGGTCGCCGCGATGGCCAACGCCATAGTGCCGGGACTGCCGATCGCGGCGGCCGTGGCGCTGGGGGCGCTGGTCGCGCCGCCCGACCCCGTCGCCGCGACCGCGGTCGCCGGGGCCCTCGGGCTGCCGCGCAGGCTCGTGTCGATCCTGGAGGGCGAGGGGCTCTTCAACGACGTGACGGCCATCGTGCTCTACCACGTGGCGATCGCGGCGGCGATGAGCGGCACCTTCTCCCTGCCGTCCGCCGCGGGCCTCCTGGTGCTGTCCGGCGTGGTCGCCGTCGCCGTCGGACTCGTGCTCGGCTGGCTCACCAACAAGCTCATGGGGCTGCTCGGCGACGCCACCCTGCAGACCGGCCTGACGCTCCTCGTGCCGTTCGTCAGCTACGTGCTCGCCGAGGAACTGCTCGGCTCCGGCGTGCTCGCCGTCCTGACCACCGCGCTCTACCTCGCGGAGAACGCCGTCGACGCCGACGACGTGCTCGGGCGGATCACCGGGCAGACGTTCTGGCAGATCGTCGACACCCTCGTCACGGGAATCGCGTTCGGGCTCATCGGCCTCGAACTGCACAACGTCTTCGGCATCGCCAAGGGCCACCAGTGGCAGATGTACGGCTGGGGCGCTGCGATCGTCGCCGTCGTGGTCGGCGTACGACTGCTCTGGCTGCTGCCCGCGACCTGGCTGGCCAAGCGGCTGCACAAGCGGCGGGACGTCGACGAGGAGATCCCGACCACCTGGCGCGAGACCGTCGTCATGTGGTGGGCGGGGATGCGCGGAGTGGCCTCGGTCGCGCTCGCGCTCGCCATCCCGCTCAAGACGGACGACGGGTCCCCCTTTCCCGCTCGCGAAGAGATCATCTTCATCGCGTTCTGCGTGATCATGGCGACCCTCGTCGTCCAGGGGCTCACGCTGCCCTGGCTGGTGCGCAAGCTCAACGTGCAGGCCGACGCCGGCGCGGAGCGCGAGCTGGAACGCAGGCTCGCGCTCCGCGCTGCCAAGGCCGCCAAACGGCGCCTCAAGGAGATCGAGGACGTCGAGGAGCTCCCGGAGGACCTCTCCGAGCGGCTGCAGCGCGGCGCGCTCGACATCGGCGCCAGGATCAGCCCGGATCTCCTCGACGACGAGCGGCGCGCGCGGTACGCCAAGCGCGTCGACCGCCTCAAGGCGGTCCAGCGCATCCAGCGCGAGATGATGTCGGCCGCCCGCCACGAGGTCCTCGCGGCGCGCAGCGAACCCGGCGCCGACCCCGAGGTCGTCGACCGGGTCCTGCGCCACCTCGACGTACGCAGCCTGCGGTGAGGACGGGGCCCGCAGGGGTCAGCCGCGCCCCGTCCTCGGGACGTCCGGCGAGAACGGGTCGTGCCGCGGCCGGTGGCCGTTGTGCAGGGGCTCGACGGCCGAGACGGTGGTGACCCGCGGCAGCGCGTAGGAATGGTGCTCGGTGAGCCAGCGGACCATCTGCTCGCGCACCGTGACCCGCACCGTCCATATGTCGTCCGCGTCCTTCGCGGTGACCAGGGCGCGGACCTGGATCGTGCTCGTCGTGGTGTCCGTGACCGCGAGGCCCCAGTCCCGGCCGTCCCACGCCGCGCAGTCGCGCAGGATGTCGTGCAGCCGCTCGCGCATCAGCGCGATCGGGGCCGTGTGGTCCAGCTGGAAGAAGACGGTGCCGGTCATCTCGGCCCCGCCCCGCGACCAGTTCTCGAACGGCTTCGCGGTGAAGTACGAGACCGGCATGGTGATCCGGCGCTCGTCCCAGGTGCGGACGGTCAGGAAGGTCAGGGTGATCTCGTCGACCGTGCCCCACTCGCCGTCCACCACCACGGTGTCCCCGAGCCGCACCATGTCGCCGAAGGCGATCTGCAGCCCGGCGAAGAGGTTGCCGAGGGTGGACTGGGCGGCGACACCGGCGACGATGCCGAGAATGCCCGCGGAGGCGAGCAGCGAGGCCCCGGCCGCCTGCATGGCGGGGAAGGTCAGGAGCATCGCGGCGGTGGCCACGACGCCGACGATCGCGGTGACCACCCGCTGGATGAGGGTCACCTGCGTACGGACCCGGCGGACCCGGGCCGGGTCCCTGTGCATGGCGGCGTAGCGCGCGTACGACGACTCGACGATGGCCGCCGCGATCCGCACGACCAGCCAGGCGGTGGAGCCGATGAGGACGAGGGTGAGGGTCCGGCCGATCAGCTCCGAGTGGTCCTTGGCGAGCTTGGCCTGGCCGTAGGAGCCTCTCAGGAGCGCGCCGCACAGGACGACTTGCAGGGGGACGCGGCCACGGCGCAGCAGGCCCCAGAGCGGGGTGTCGTGGCGCCGTTCGTCGGCCCGGCGCAACAGGACGTCGACCAGCCAGCCGACGATCACCGTGAGCACGACCGAGCCGCCGATCACGATCAACGGACGCAGTACGTTCTCCATGCCTCCGAGAGTAGGGGTACGGGCCAAATGGCACGATGGCCCCATGAACATCATGCTTTTCCACTCGACGTACGGGCTGCGGCCCGCGGTGCACGCGGCGGCGGAGCGCCTGCGTGGCGCGGGGCACGAGGTGTGGACCCCCGATCTCTTCGAGGGCCGCGTCTTCGACGACGTCGAGGAAGGAAGGGCCTTCCAGGAGGAGCTCGGCAAGGACGAGATCCTGAAGCGGGCGATTCTCGCCGCCGCGCCCTACTCGGAGCGGGGTCTGGTCTACGCCGGCTTCGCGCTCGGCGCCGCCACTGCCCAGACCCTCGCCCTCGGCGACGCGAAGGCACGCGGCCTGCTGCTCCTGCACGGCACCTCCGACATCGCGGAGAACGCGTCCGTGGACGAGCTGCCGGTGCAGCTGCACGTCGCCGAGCCCGACCCGTTCGAGTCCGACGACTGGCTGAGCGCCTGGTACCTGCGGATGGGCCGGGCCGGCGCCGACGTGGAGGTCTACCGCTACGCGGGCGCCGGGCACCTCTACACCGACCCGGACCTCGACGACTACGACGCCGAGGCCACGGAGGCGACGTGGCGTACGTCACTCGGCTTCCTGGAGACGCTCTAGCCGTCCCGGCGCGTCAGCGGACCGGCGCGTCCACGCGCTCGACCTGCTGCGTGCCGCTGCGGGTGCGGTACGAACGGAGCCAGGACGAGGTCGCCTCGGGGTCGCTCCGGTCGGAGACCGCGTAGTAGTCCATCTGCGAGCGCTCGGCGGTGACGTCGAGGACCCCGTAGCCGTGCGAGTCCATGTCCAGCCACTTCACGTGGCGGTTGGCGGCCTTGATGGCGCCCGCGGCCACGAGGGACACCGTGTGCGGGGCGACGTGGAGCATGTCGTCGATGTTGTCGGAGCTCACCGAGGTCACCACGAACTCCGTGGCGGCGGAGGCCGAGAGCGGGTACGTGGCCGCCCTGGCCGGCACGTCGTTCGCCCAGGCCATGTGGATGTCGCCAGTCAGGAAGACGGTGTTCTGGATCTTCCGGTCGCGCAGGTGGGCGATGAGCTCCTTGCGGTCGTCCGTGTAGCCGTCCCACTGGTCGGCGTTGACGGCCAGGCCCTCCTTGGGCAGGCCGAGCAGCTCCGCGAGGGGCTCCAGCAGGTGGGCGGGCAGCGAGCCGAAGGCGACCGGCGAGATCATCACCGAGGTGCCGACGAGCTTCCAGGCCGCGTCCGAGGCGGCCAGGCCCGCCTTCAGCCAGTCGAGCTGGGCCCGGCCCGTGATCGTGCGGTCCGGGTCGTCCACCTCGCCGCTGCCGAACCCCGCCTGCTCGGAGCGGAAGGACCGCAGGTCGAGCAGGTGCAGGTCGGCGAGCTTGCCGTAGCGGACGCGGCGGTAGACGGTGCCCTCGGTCGAGGGGCGCACGGGCATCCACTCGAAGTACGCCTGCTTCGCCGCGGCCACCCGCAGGGCCCAGGCGCCCTCGGTCCCGGGAGAGTGGTTCACCGCCCCGCCCGACCAGGCGTTGTCGGCGAACTCGTGGTCGTCCCAGATGGCGATGACCGGATGCGTGGCGTGCATCGCCTGCGCGTCGGGGTCGGTCTTGTGGACGCCGTGCCGGGTGCGGTAGTCGGCGAGCGTGACGATCTCGTGGGCGGGCTCGTGCTTGCGTACGACGTACTCGGCGGACGGGTACTCGCCGCTCTTGTACTCGTAGATGTAGTCGCCGACGTGCAGGACCGCGTCGAGCTCGGTGCGGGCCGCGAGGTGGCGGTACGCCGAGAAGTAGCCCGCCTCCCAGTTGGCGCAGGACACCACGCCGAAGCGGACGCCGTGCGCGGCGGCGTCGTGCGCGGGGGTGGTGCGGGTGCGGCCCACGGGGGAGTGGACCGGGGACCCATCGTCCACGGAGAAGCGGTAGTAATACGTGGTCGCCTGGCGCAAGCCCCTTACATCGGCCTTGACCGTGTGGTCGGAGGCGGCCCGCGCGGTGGTGCTGCCGCGGGCGACGATCCGGGTGAAGGCCTTGTCCTCGGCTATCTCCCAGCTCACTTCGGTATCGGGCCCCTTGCCCGAGCCCGGCACGGCATCGGAGGTGGGCGTCACGCGGGTCCACAGGAGGACGCCGTCGGGCAGCGGGTCGCCCGAGGCGACCCCGTGGTGGAACGCGGGTCTCTCGGCGGCGTGCGCGGGCACCGCGGCGAGCGGGGCGAGCGCGGCGGTGGCGGCAGCGGCCTTGACGACGGTACGGCGGCGCGGCGTCAGCGTGCCTGCGGGTGCTTCTACGGGGATTCGACTGGTCACAGCCGATCACCTTACTGAGCGGTAATCGCAAAGAGCGGGCGAACTCCAGGAGTTCGCCCGCTCTTTCGGCACGCGCCGTGCGGGCGTGCGGTGTTGTGCGTCAGTTCGTCCGATTCAGCCGGACCACCGGCCGGTTCAGCCCTTGAGGGCCTTGTCGATCGCGGTCTTGTAGTCCGCGACCGTGCTGGGCGCGTTCTTCGAACCGGGGCCGGTCAGCTGCTTGCCGTCCATGACGAAGGAGGGCGTGCCCTCGACGCCGTCCTTGTTGTCGTCGAACTTCTTCGACATCTCCAGGGCCCACCGGTCGTAGGTGCCGTTCTTCACGTCCTTCTTGAACGAGGCGCTCTTCTTGAGCGCGGGCACCTCGTCGGCGACCTTGAGCAGGGCCGCGTCGTCCTTGAACTTGTCGTCCTGCTCCGAGGGGTGGTTCTTCGCGGAGAAGAGCGCCTTCTTGTACTCGAGGAAGGCGTCGTCGCCGACGTTCAGCGCCGCGCCGAGCGCGCTGAGGGCGTTCCTGGAACCCTCGCCCGGGATGTTGCGGTCGAGGAAGGTGGCGCCGATGAACTGGATCTTGTACTTGCCGTCCTTCAGGTCCTTCTCGACCGTGGGGCCGACCGCCTGCTCGAACTGGGCGCAGACCGGGCAGCGCGCGTCCTCGTAGACCTTGAGGGTCTTCTTCGCGGAGTCCTTGCCGAGGACGACCGTCGTGCCGTTCTCGCCCTCGGTGTTCGCGGGCTTGACCAGCTTGGCGTCCTTGGCCTCCTCCCAGTAACCGGGCTTGTTGGACTGCATCACGGCGTAGCCGACGCCGCCGGCTATCGCGAGGACGCCGACGATGGAGACGCCGACGATGACGGCGCGCTTGCGCTTCTCCCGCTTGCGCTCGGCTTCCTGCTGGGCGCGGATCCGCTCGCGGGCGGCGGACTTGGCGGCCTGGCTGTTGCGCTTGCTCATGATCTTTTCTCCGTGTGGATGACTGCGTGGATGCTGTGCTCAGGCGTGGACGGCCGAGCATGGCGGTCCACGCCGCCCCACGAAGTGCACGAGCAGCCGCGTGCGCGCCGCCCGGACCCGGCGCACGGGGCGCGGCGGGCGGCGCACGGGCGTCCGGGGCGTGGTGACCGCGGCGACCGCGATCAGCAGGGGCCGGAACGTGGCGGCGCCGACCGCGCGCAGCAGCTGGGCCAGGGCTCGCTCGCCCCTGCGCAGCCAGGCCGCCGCGAGGAGCCCGACGCCGACGTGCGCCCCGAGCAGCAGCCAGGCGGCGCCCGGGTCCGCGTCGGCGAGCAGCGCGGCGGCGCCGTGTCCCTCGGCGGTCATCCGGGCCAGCGGGGTGCCTACGGGCGTCCCGCCGCACAGCACGTCGAAGCCGACGGCGCGCAGCGGGCCGGCGACGGGGCCGCCGGCCTCGCCGTAACAGACGTGCTGGCCCGCGGTGAAGACCGTGTCGGCGGCCAGCTCCAGGGGGATGAGCAGGGCGGCGATCCGTCCGTAGCCACGCTCCGCCCCCGCCGTCGCGTACGCGACGGCGAAGACGGCGGCGGTGATCGCCGCGACGGTGGCCGGGGGCAGGGGGGCACGGGACAGCAGCACGTGGGACGCGGCGGAGAGCGTCACGACGAGCGCCGTGAAGAGTGCCGCGCGCACGGCTCTGAGCTGAATCCCGGACATGTCCATCGCCGAGGAGTGTGCCATGTGTTCCTGTGGGAGGTCCCTGAAGGGGGCCCGGCCCCCTTGGCCCCCGGGCGTCTACAGGCCCGGGATCCGGCCGTTGCGGAAGAGGTCGACGAAGATCTGGTGGTCCGCCCGCGCGCGTGCCCCGTAGGTGTGCGCGAAGTCCACGAGCAGCTCCCCGAAGCCGTCCTCGTCGGCCGCGATGGCCGCGTCGATGGCGCGCTCGGTGGAGAACGGCACGAGGTCCGAGTGGCCGCTCTCGTCGTCCGCGGCGGCGTGCATGGTGGCCGTGGCGCGGCCGAGGTCCGCGACGACCGAGGAGATCTCCTCCAGGTCGTCGATGTCCGACCAGTCCAGGTCCACCGCGTACGGGGACACCTCGGCGACCAGCTGGCCGGTGCCGTTCAGCTCGGTCCAGCCCAGCCACGGGTCGGCGTGCGCCTGCAGGGCGCGCTGCGAGATGACCGTGCGGTGCCCCTCGTGCTGGAAGTAGCCGCGGACGGCCGGGTCCGTGATGTGGCGCGAGACGGCGGGGGTCTGCGCCTGCTTGAGGTAGATCACGACGTCGTTCTCCAGGGCGTCGCTGTTGCCCTCCAGGAGGATGTTGTACGAGGGCAGGCCCGCGGAGCCGATGCCGATGCCGCGGCGGCCGACGACGTCCTTCACGCGGTACGAGTCGGGGCGGGTGAGCGAGGACTCCGGCAGCGTCTCCAGATAGCCGTCGAAGGCGGCGAGCACCTTGTACCGCGTGGCGGCGTCGAGCTCGATGGAGCCGCCGCCGGGCGCGAAGCGGCGCTCGAAGTCGCGGATCTCCGTCATCGAGTCCAGGAGGCCGAAGCGGGTCAGGGAGCGGGCGTCGCGCAGCGCGTCCAGGAGGGGGCCCTGGGCCGTGTCCAGCGTGAAGGGCGGCACCTCGTCGCTCTTGGCGCCCGTCGCCAGGTCGTGGATCCGCTCGCGGTAGGCCGCGGCGTAGGTCCGCACGAGGGCGGTGATCTGGTCGTCGCCGAGCGCCTTGGTGTAGCCGATCAGGGCCACGGAGGCGGCGAAGCGCTTCAGGTCCCAGGTGAAGGGGCCGACGTACGCCTCGTCGAAGTCGTTCACGTTGAAGATCAGGCGGCCCTGGGCGTCCATGTACGTGCCGAAGTTCTCGGCGTGCAGGTCGCCGTGGATCCACACCCGGCCGGTGCGCTCGTCCAGGTAGGGACCGCCGTGCTGCTCGCGCTCCTGGTCGGCGTAGAAGAGGCAGGCCGTGCCGCGGTAGAACGCGAAGGCGGAGGCGGCCATCTTCCGGAACTTCACCCGGAACGCGGCGGGGTCCGCGGCGAGCAGCTCGCCGAACGCGGTGTCGAAGACGGCGAGGATCTGCTCGCCGCGCTGCTCAGCAGTGGGCTGCGGGACCGACATCGCTGGGTGCCTCCTGGTACGGGGTGGTGCGTGACATGGGGACGGATGCTCCGCCCCGGCGGGACAGATGTTCCGCCCCTTCAACGGTTGACCGTACTCCCGAGTGCCCGTCGGCTGTCAGTGCCCCGGATTAGACTTCCACGCTGTCCCCCCAGACTGTCCGCAGCCTGTCGCCCAGCGTTCTCCGGAGGCCTTCCGCCGTGACCAAGCCGCCCTTCACGCACCTGCACGTCCACACGCAGTACTCGCTTCTGGACGGTGCCGCGCGGCTCAAGGACATGTTCGCCGCGTGCAATGAGATGGGCATGTCGCACATCGCGATGTCCGACCACGGCAACCTGCACGGGGCGTACGACTTCTTCCACTCGGCGCAGAAGGCGGGCGTGACGCCGATCATCGGCATCGAGGCGTACGTGGCGCCCGAGTCGCGGCGCAACAAGCGGAAGATCCAGTGGGGCCAGCCGCACCAGAAGCGCGACGACGTGTCGGGTTCGGGTGGTTATACGCACAAGACGATCTGGGCGGCGAACCAGACGGGACTGCACAACCTGTTCAAGCTCTCCTCGGACGCCTATGCCGAGGGCTGGCTGCAGAAGTGGCCGCGCATGGACAAGGAGACGATCTCCCAGTGGTCGGAGGGGCTGATCGCCTCGACCGGCTGCCCCTCGGGCGAGCTGCAGACCCGCCTTCGGCTCGGGCAGTTCGACGAGGCGCTGCAGGCGGCCTCCGACTACCAGGACATCTTCGGCAAGGACCGGTACTTCCTGGAGCTGATGGACCACGGCATCGAGATCGAGCGCCGGGTCCGTGACGGCCTCCTGGAGGTCGGCAAGAAGCTGGGCATCCCGCCGCTGGTGACGAACGACTCGCACTACACCTACGCGCACGAGTCGACGGCGCACGACGCCCTGCTGTGCATCCAGACCGGCAAGAACCTCTCCGACCCGGACCGCTTCCGCTTCGACGGCACCGGTTACTACCTGAAGTCGACGGACGAGATGTACGCCATCGACTCCTCCGACGCCTGGCAGGAGGGGTGCAGGAACACGCTCCTGGTGGCCGAGCAGATCGACACCACGGGGATGTTCGAGAAGCGCGACCTGATGCCGAAGTTCGAGATCCCCGAGGGCTTCACGGAGGTCACCTGGTTCCAGGAGGAGGTCCGCCGCGGCATGGAGCGCCGCTATCCGGCGGGCGTCCCCGAGGACCGCCAGAAGCAGGCCCAGTACGAGATGGACATCATCATCCAGATGGGCTTCCCCGGGTACTTCCTGGTGGTCGCCGACTTCATCATGTGGGCGAAGAACAACGGCATCGCGGTCGGCCCCGGCCGAGGCTCCGCGGCCGGCTCGATCGTCGCGTACGCGATGGGCATCACCGACCTCGACCCGATCACGCACGGCCTGATCTTCGAGCGGTTCCTCAACCCCGAGCGCGTCTCCATGCCCGACGTCGACATCGACTTCGACGAGCGCAGGCGCGTCGAGGTGATCCGGTACGTGACCGAGAAGTACGGCGCCGACAAGGTCGCCATGATCGGCACGTACGGCAAGATCAAGGCGAAGAACGCCATCAAGGACTCCGCGCGCGTGCTCGGATATCCGTACGCGATGGGCGACCGCCTCACCAAGGCGATGCCCGCCGACGTCCTCGGCAAGGGCATCGACCTCGCCGGCATCACCGACCCCAAGCACCCGCGGTACAGCGAGGCGGGCGAGATCCGGGGGATGTACGAGAACGAGCCGGACGTGAAGAAGGTCATCGACACCGCCAAGGGCGTCGAGGGCCTGGTCCGGCAGATGGGTGTGCACGCGGCCGGCGTGATCATGTCCAGCGAGCCGATCGTGGACCACGCCCCGCTCTGGACGCGGCACACCGACGGCGTGACGATCACGCAGTGGGACTACCCCCAGTGCGAGTCGCTCGGCCTGCTCAAGATGGACTTCCTGGGCCTGCGCAACCTCACCATCATGGACGACGCCGTCAAGATGGTGCGCAATGACAAGGGCATCGACCTGGAGATGCTCTCGCTCCCGCTCGACGACCCCAAGACCTTCGAGCTGCTCTGCCGCGGTGACACGCTCGGCGTCTTCCAGTTCGACGGCGGCCCGATGCGTTCGCTGCTCCGCCAGATGCAGCCCGACAACTTCGAGGACATTTCCGCCGTCTCGGCCCTCTACCGGCCGGGCCCGATGGGCATGAACTCGCACACGAACTACGCCGAGCGGAAGAACGGCCGCCAGGAGATCACGCCGATCCACCCGGAGCTCGAAGAGCCCCTGAAGGAGACGCTCGGCCTCACCTACGGCCTCATCGTGTACCAGGAGCAGGTGCAGAAGGCCGCCCAGATCATCGCCGGGTACTCGCTCGGCGAGGCCGACATCCTGCGCCGCGTGATGGGCAAGAAGAAGCCCGACGAGCTGGCGAAGAACTTCGTCCTGTTCCAGGAGGGCGCGAAGAAGAACGGCTACTCGGACGCCGCGATCCAGGCCCTGTGGGACGTCCTGGTCCCCTTCGCCGGGTACGCGTTCAACAAGGCGCACTCCTCCGCGTACGGCCTGGTCACCTACTGGACCGCCTACCTGAAGGCGAACTACCCGGCCGAGTACATGGCCGCGCTGCTCACCTCGGTCAAGGACGACAAGGACAAGTCGGCCGTCTACCTCAACGAGTGCCGCCGCATGGGCATCAAGGTCCTCCCGCCCAACGTGAACGAGTCGGTGCACAACTTCGCCGCCCAGGGCGACGACGTGATCCTCTTCGGCCTGGAGGCCGTCCGCAACGTCGGTACGAACGTGGTGGAGTCGATCATCCGCTCACGCAAGGCGAAAGGAAAGTTCACCTCCTTCCCCGACTACCTCGACAAGGTCGAGGCCACCGCCTGCAACAAGCGCACCACGGAGTCGCTGATCAAGGCGGGTGCCTTCGACACCATGGGGCACACCCGCAAGGGCCTGACCGCGCAGTACGAGCCGATGATCGACAACGTCGTCGCGGTCAAGCGCAAGGAGGCCGAGGGCCAGTTCGACCTCTTCGGAGGGATGGGCGACGAGTCCGGCGGCGACGAGCCGGGCTTCGGACTCGACGTGGAGTTCTCCGAGGACGAGTGGGAGAAGACCTACCTGCTCGCCCAGGAGCGGGAGATGCTCGGCCTGTACGTCTCCGACCACCCGCTGTTCGGCCTGGAGCACGTGCTCTCCGACAAGGCGGACGCGGGCATCGGCCAGCTCACCGGCGGTGACTTCTCCGACGGCTCGGTCGTGACCATCGGCGGCATCATCTCGGGCCTGCAGCGCAAGATGACCAAGCAGGGCAACGCGTGGGCGATCGCCACGGTCGAGGATCTCGCGGGATCGATCGAGTGCATGTTCTTCCCGGCCACCTACCAGCTGGTGTCGACCCAACTGGTCGAGGACGCCGTGGTGTTCGTCAAGGGGCGCCTCGACAAGCGCGAGGACGTGCCGCGGCTCGTCGCGATGGAGATGCAGGTCCCCGACCTGTCGAACGCGGGCACCAACGCGCCCGTGGTGATCACCATTCCGACCGTCAAGGTGAGCCCGCCGATGGTCACCCGCCTCGGCGAGGTCCTCAGCCACCACCGGGGCAACAGCGAGGTGCGGATCAAGCTCCAGGGCGCGCAGAAGACCACCGTGCTGCGGCTCGACCGGCACCGGGTGAAGCCGGACCCCGCGCTCTTCGGCGATCTGAAGGTGCTCCTCGGCCCGTCCTGCCTCACCGGGTGAGCACCGGGTGAGTCATGAGGGGCGCACCCGTCACCGGGTGCGCCCCTCATGTGTGCCTCAATACGCGTCAGTTGCCTCAGTTGTGGCCGAAGCGACGCTGATGCTTACGAGCAACATCCGCCGGGCTGCCCTGAGCCTGTGACTGCATCGGCGACTGGGCCTCCGTCGCCGTCGACTTGGCCTGCTCCTGCGCCTGCTCGGCCTGCGAGGCGCGGTCCTGCTGGCTGCCCTGCTTGCGATTCTTGTTCTTGGCCATAGTGATCTTCCTCCTGAGGGGGATCTGGGGGCCAGACGCGATCAGATTCACATATGGCGGCAAAGTGTGCATTTCGGAGAATTACCGTGCGTAATGCGGCCTGTCGGTGAGCGATCCGCCGATGCGCCACGCCGAAGATCGAGTTCCGGCCGTTAACCTTCGCCCGGTCGGGCAGACTCGAAGGGAACCCGACGCGGACCCGCACCCCTGATTCGTTGTCCTTACAGGGTGTCTTCGTGGGCCTTCGAGGGAACGTCCAGAACCTCCAGGGAAAGAGGGTGGACCGCGTGGATCGCTGCATCGTCCTGGTGGACGCCGGGTATCTGCTGGGTGCCGCCGCGAGCCTCCTCGCCGGCGAGCCGTCCAGGTCCCGGATCACCGTCGATCACACCGCCCTGATCCAGGGCCTGCGCGAGCGCGCGGAGTCGGACACCGAACGCCCCCTGCTGCGCATCTACTGGTTCGACGGGGCCCCCGACCGGGTGCCGCAGCCCGAGCACCGGCGGTTGCGCGTCATGCCCCGGGTGACGGTCCGGCTCGGCGCCCTGACCCGCAGCGACGGCCGGTGGGCGCAGAAGGGCGTGGACGCCGCGATGCACGCCGAGCTGACCGAGCTGGCCCGCAACCGCGCCTGCTCCGACGTCGTGCTCGTCACCGGCGACGGCGACCTGCTGCCCGGCATGATGGCCGCCAAGGAGCACGGCGTCGCCGTCCACCTGTGGGCCGTGCAGGCCGCCGACGGCGACTACAACCAGTCCGAGGACCTCGTCGCCGAGGCCGACGAGCGGCGTGTCCTCGACCGGGCCTGGATCACCAAGGCCGTCCGCCCCAAGGAACTCACCGGCAGCTGCGCGCCGCCGCCCGTGCCGCGCCCCGAGATCGCCGCGATCCTCTCCGCGCCGCTGCCGGAGTCCGCGCTCGCCGCCGCCGCACAGCACGCCGGGACGGACGCCCCCGACCAGCGCGCCGAACCCGCCGCCAACGGCCGCCCGGACGGCGAGCACCGCATCGCCGCGGCCAAGGGCGTGCCCACCCCCAAGGACCTGGCCGCCCTGCGCGGCCCCGGCACCCAGGCCGCGCAGCACCCCACGAACGCGACGCTGCGCTGGTCCTCCGACAAGGGCTGGGTCGAGCGCCCCGGCGGCGCGGCCGAGGGCCCCGAGGCCGCCGCCCTGCCCACCCTCGCCCAGCTGACGACGGCCGAGCAGCGCTGGGCCGACCGCGAGGAGGACATCACCACCGTCGGCGGCGACCCCTTCGAGGTGGGTCAGGTGTTCGCACGGCGCTGGATGGCCCGGCTCCCGGAACAGCACAACCTGCAGAAGCTGTCGACGATGTACCCGCGCATCCCGCACCGCGTCGACGGGGAGCTGCTGCGCTACGCGGCACGGTTCGGCCTGCTCGCCCACAAGGACGACCAGATCGACGAGCACGACCGGTACGCGATCAGGGCGGGCTTCTGGCGCGAGATCGACGTGCGGACGGCCGCCGAGCACGCGCCCGCGGGGGACCGGGCCGGTGACTGACACGGGACGTACGGGGCGCCCCGGACGACGTGCGCGACCACCGACCCCGTAGGCTCGTCCTTCGTGAGTACGCGCCCGGCACCGGCAGTCCGACAGGGACTCCGTCAGGAACACGGCAGCGACGCCGTCTGCGCGGTGCGCGACCTGGTGAAGACCTACCCGGCCGCCCGCGCCCGGCGCGGCAGGCCCGCGACCCCCGAGATCCGCGCCACCGACGGCATCCGCCTGACGGTGCGACGCGGCGAGATCTTCGGCCTGCTCGGCCCCAACGGCGCCGGCAAGTCCACCCTCGTACGCCAGCTGACCGGCCTGATGCGGCCCGACAGCGGGAGCGTCGAGATCCTCGGCCACGACATCGTGCGCCACCCCGAGCGCGCCGCCCGGATCCTCGCCTACCTGGGGCAGGAGTCCACCGCACTCGACGAGCTGACCGTGTCGCTCGCCGTCGAGACGACGGGACGGCTGCGCGGCCTCGACCTGCCGCGGGCACGGGCCGAGCGGGACTCGGTCCTCGCGGAGCTCGACCTCACGGCGCTGGCCTCGCGGCCGCTGAAGAAGCTTTCCGGCGGGCAGCGGCGGCTCGCCTGCTTCGCCACCGCGCTGGTGGGGGAGCGGCCGCTGCTCGTCCTGGACGAGCCGACCACCGGAATGGACCCCGTCGCGCGCCGTGCCGTCTGGGCGGCGATCGACCGGCGGCGGGCCGAACACGGCACGACGGTCGTCCTCGTCACCCACAACGTCATCGAGGCCGAGACCGTCCTCGACCGGGTCGCCGTCCTGGACCGGGGCAAGGTCATCGCCTGCGACAGCCCGGCCGGGCTCAAGGAGCAGGTCGCCGACGAGGTCCGGGTGGAGCTCGTCTGGCGGGAACGGGCGCCGCTGCACGTTCCCGAGGTGGCCGCGCTCCGCGCGCTCGCCGTCGAGTCGGGCCGCCGGTGGTCCCTGCGGCTGGCGCCCGACGCGGCGCGGGCCGCCGTCGCCGCGGTGACCGGCGGGGCCGCCTTCGCCGCGCTCGACGACTTCACGCTGGCCACGCCCAGCCTGGAGGACGTCTATCTGGCGCTGGGCGGCAGCGGGCGGGGGCTGGTGAAATCGTGAGGGCTGACAGGTGTCTGAGCAGGAGGGGCGTCCGGTGAGTGCGGTTCCCTTGGAAGCCGCCGTGCGGGCCGACAGCCCGCGGGCGGCGCAGGAGGCGGGCGGGCCCGCGCCCCTCGGCCCCGCGGCGCGGCTGTTCCCCGCGCTCTCGGCCGTGTACCGGGCCCAGCTGTCCCGGGCCCGGGTCGCCCGGATACCGCTGCTGTTCGTGGCGACCTTCCAGTCCGTCGGGATCATGATCCTGATGCGTGGCGTCGTCGACGGGGGCGGTGAGGCGCGGGCCGTGGTGGCCGGTTCCTCGGTGCTCGTCGTCGCGTTCGTCGCGCTCAACCTGCTCGCGCAGTACTTCGGGCAGCTCCGCTCCGACGGAGGGCTCGACCACTACGCCACGCTGCCCGTGCCGCCCGCCGCCGTGGTCCTGGGCGCCGCCGCCGCGTACGCCTCCTTCACGGTGCCCGGCACCTTCGTCACGGCGATCGTCGGCTGTGGGCTCTTCGGCCTGCCGCTCACCCACCTGTGGGTGCTCGTCGCGGTGATCCCGCTCGCGGGCGCCGCGCTCGCGGGCCTCGGCGCGGCCCTCGGGCTGCTCGCGCCCCGGCCCGAACTGGCCACGCTCCTGGGGCAGATGGGCATGTCGGCGGCGCTGCTGCTCGGGGTGCTCCCGGCCGACCGGATGCCCACGGTGCTGCAGTGGGCGCGGGACCTGCTGCCCTCGACGTACGGCGTGGAGGCCTTCGCCCGCACGTTCGGGCCCCATCCGGACTGGGCCGTGGTCGCGCTCGACCTGGGGGTGTGCGCGGGAGTCGGCGTGGTCTCGCTCGCCGTCGCGACGTGGGCGTTCCGCCGGGCGGCCGTCCGGTGACGCGGTGCACAGGGAGTGCTGGCACGATGTGAGGGTGACCGCACCGCTGACACCCTCCCAACCGCCGCACCACCGACCCCCGCACGACCCCTGGCAGGCAGCCGCGCAGCCGTCGGGAGCGACGTCTCCTCACGGACACGAGGAGGACGGGCCCGGTATGAAGACCGAAGTGCGGCAGTCCGCAGTGATCCTGGTCGTGGTGGCCGTCAGCGGCCTGCTGCTCGGCGCGCTGTGGATGTGGCTGGCGCCGCGGGTGCCGCTCATTTCCGACGGCAAGACGGTGTACCTGAAGGACACCGAGGGCGAGCAGGCGATGGGTGTGGACGGCACGTTCACGCTGCTCGCGCTCGGCTTCGGGCTCGTCTGCGGTGTCGTCGTGTTCCTGCTGCACCGGCGCGGCGGGGTCCCCCTGGTGGCCGGGCTCGCCCTCGGCAGTCTGCTCGGCGCGCTGCTCGCGTGGAAGGCGGGCATCTGGCTCGGCCCCGAGACGGACGTCGTGGCGCACGCCAAGGCCGTCGGCACGGGCGTGGTCTTCGACGCGCCGCTCGAACTCAAGGCCAAGGGCACGCTCCTCGCCTGGCCGGTGGCCGCGCTGGCCGTACACCTCGGCCTCACCGGCCTGTTCGGCCCCCGGGACCCGGAGCCGTATCCGGCGCCGGTGGCGTACGCGGGTCCCAGGGACGACGACTACCCCGAGGGAATGCGCTCGGGCTCGTAGGGCCGCCGGGCGGGCCCCTACGCGGGGCGCTTCCCGTGGTTCGCCTTGCGCTTCTTCGCCCGCCACTTCCGCATGCGCGTCTTCTTCGACATGCCCTCGGTACTAGTCCCGGGCGGGACACGTGTCGAGGGCACTTTCGCGTCGTACGAAAGGCCCTGGGCCCGGCCGATCGGCGCTAGGCCCGGCCGATCGGCGCGAGCACCGCGCCGGTGAGCCCCGCCAGGTCGCCGGGCGCCAGTTCGACCTCCAGGCCGCGGCGGCCCGCCGAGACGCAGATCGTGGCGTGCGCCGACGCCGAGTCGTCCAGGACCGTGCGCAGCCTCTTGCGCTGGCCGAGCGGCGAGATGCCGCCGCGCACGTACCCGGTGGTGCGCTCGGCGGCCGCCGGGTCGGCCATCACGGCACGCTTGCCGGATACCGCGGCGGCCAGCGCCTTCAGGTCGAGGGAGCCCGCGACGGGCACGACGGCCACGGTCAGCTCGCCGTCGACCTCGGCGACCAGCGTCTTGAAGACCCGGTCGGGGGAGACGCCCATGGCCTCGGCGGCCTCCTCGCCGTACGAGGGGTGGGCCGGGTCGTGCTCATAGGCGTGCACGGTGAAGGCGGTGCCCGCCGCGGTGAGCGCCACCGTCGCGGGCGTGCCTCCCGCCTGCTGCTTCTTCTGCTTCTTCGCCAAGGTGCTCGTGCCTCACGTCAGTTCAGGCTGGTGGTCCCGCGCGTGAGCTCCGTCGCGGGCAGGGACGGCAGGTTACGGATGATCGCGGTCTCGGAGCGCAGCAGCGTCAGCTCGTCCCGCAGCCGCGAGACGGCGTCCGGCGCCTCCAGGAGCCGCTGCTTGGTGCCGGTGTCCAGGACGGCCGCCGCGGCCACCAGGTACGACACGACGGACGGGTCGTCGGGCAGCTCGGCCCCCGTCGACAGCGAGCGCTCGCGCGCCCCGGCCAGCCGTTTCTGGTAGGAGCGGAAGGCCCGCAGGACCCCCTCGGCCAGCGTGCCCGCGCCGTCGCCGAGCTCCTCGGGCACCTCCTCGACCTCCGCGGTGAGGAAGGCGCCGGAGGCGTCGACGGAGTGGATGCGGACCCGGGTGGTGCCGGTGGCGAGGACCTCGAAGCCGCCGTCGGGGCGCTCCCTGATGGTCGCCGCTTCCGCCACGCAGCCCATGGTGTGGAAGGCCTTGAGCGGGTCGTCGCCGAAGCCCGCGGCGGGGCCGTGCTCGGGCAGCGCCGTCGGGTCGGGGAGGCCGGGCGCGCTCGGCGCCACCTCCAGGCCGTCGCGGATCGCCACGACGGCGAATGGGCGCTGCTCCTCCTCGGGGGTCTTGAGCAGCTCGCGCATCATGGCGCGATATCGCTCCTCGAAGACGTTCAGCGGCAGCACGAGGCCGGGGAACAGCACCGAGTTGAGCGGAAAGAGCGGAAGCCGGGTGGTCACGACCGGCAAGCCTAATGGTCGCCGGAGCGGCTCGGTCCGCGCGGAGTGCGCAGCGGCGTCATCGACGCCACTTCGATGCGTACGCCGTCGCGCAGTTCCAGGAACTGTCCCAGTGGATCGTCGGCCATCCGGTCCCACGGGAACGACGTCGCGTAGGGCCCGATCAGGCGCAGCTGCGCCAGCGCGTCGTCCCAGCGCTCCAGGCGGGTCAGGACGTAGGTGAGGAGGTTGCGGACCTCGGCGGGCCAGGGGTCCCCGGCCTCGTACTCGTGCGACAGGGCGATCGCGAGGTCCGCCGCCGCGTCCAGGCGCTCGCGCGGCACCTTGCCCGAGGGGCTGGTGAGGTAGGCGAAGGCGGCCCGCGCGGGCAGGACCTGTATCAGCGAGCCGGGCAGCGCGTCGGCGGCGGCGCGCTCGGCGAAGTCGAAGCACTCGCGGTGCGAGCCGTACCAGGCGGCCGACAGGTACTGCAGGGCGGAGGCGTGGCAGCCGTAGTGGTACGAGGAGCGGCGCACCGCCTCCTCCCACAGCCGCTCGAAGACGGTGTGCGGGGCGTGCGTGCCGCGGGCGTGGTCGAGGGCGATCCGCCAGGGCACCGGGTCGCGCGGGGCGGCCTCGGCGGCGGCGGTCAGCAGCGGGCCCATCTCGCGCAGCAGTTCGGCGCGGGCCGGCGATTCCCAGCCGCGCACGACCGCGAGCTCAGCCTTGACGAGCAGGGCGTCCGGGTCGTGCGGGGAGGCGTTCAGCCAGTCGTCGAACCACTCGGGGCGGGAGCGGGCGAACGCGGCGAGGCGGGTGGTGTAGCGGTCGCGGTTCTCCCACTCGGCGGCCTCGCGGGTGGTGGCAAGGACCTTCGAGGCCGGACCGTAGTCGCCGCGGCCCGCGGCGACCAGGGCGGGGGCGAGCCGCTCGTCGGGCACGTCGAGGAGCACCTCGTCGTCCGGCGGCAGCCCGGCGGCGAGCCGCGGGGTGTGCCGGACCATGCGGGCGGTACGGATGAAGGCACGCAGCACCCGTGCCCTCCTTTGCGCCTCAACCGGCGCCGCTCGCGCGGGCTCGCCGGTCACCGTCGTGGTTGCTCGTTTGTCGGTCGCTGGGATGACGGTCCAAGGGCGGTGATGGTTGCCCGGCCTCGCGTAACGGTTCGGCGGCCGAGGTGTGACCGGGATACGGCACAGGCTCTCAGCCGCGGCGCAGGAGCCGGGTGGCGCCCGCCGCCACGGTCGTGGCCAGGGTCCAGCCGAGCAGGATCAGCACGGTCGAGAACCACTGCCAGCCGCCGTTCAGCTGCCAGTAGGTGTCCTGGCCGAGGCTGATGACGGGCAGCAGCAGGTCGAGGGAGAACAGGGCGGGGTCCCAGTTCGGGTGCTCGCCCGCTTTGATCGCCGGGTGTTCGGCACGCGAGAACGCCATCGCGCTGACCGCCCACAGCACGGCCATCCAGACGGCGGCCCGGCCCGGCCGGTAGCCGTAGGCGACGGTCCAGTCCTGCGCGTACCCCCACAGCTTCGCCGCGAGCGGCAGCGTCTCGCGGCGCCGGCGCTGCTTGGCGAGGAGGACCTCGCGGGCGTCCGCGTCCTCGCCGCCGTTGCGCAGGACCGTGGCCAGTTTCTCGTACGGCTCGGGGTTGTACTCGGCCGTCGCGGCCGCCACCCAGCTCAGCCGCCGGGCGAGCGGGAAGGAGCCCTGCGGAACGAGGTTCTCGTACGAGAAGCCGCCCATCTGGAGGCCGCCGGGGCCCGGCCAGCTCGACGCGCGGTCGATGAGGTTGACGACCTTGGAGCCGGAGAGCACGACCTTCCCGTACTGCGGCGCCTCGCCGAGGAAGCGGAGCTCGGGCGTCTGGACGCGGCGCAGCGAGAGCTCCTGGTCGCTGTGGAGCGTGAAGCGGGCCTGCGCGAAGTCGATGGCGTCGCCGAAGCGGCCGTCGTCGAGGCGGATGCCGCCCTCGCACTCGAAGCGCTGCACGCGGGTGCCGCGGGCCGGTGTCGTGCCGCTGGTCTGCGGCGGATTGCCGACCGCCGCCGGGGTCAGGTACAGGGTGCGCTCGACGGTCAGCTGCGGGGCGTTGAGGGCGTGCCGCCCGTACTGGTTGATGAGCTTGCTGCCGCGCAGGCTGAGCGAGACGCCGATCTTCGCGCCGCGCAGGCTCAGCTCGCCGTGCGACTCCATCATCTCGGCCTGCAGGTCCTGCCCGACGGTGAGGCCGTCGCCGGTGATGGAGCGGCTGCGCCGGTCGCGGTAGACCACGGCCTGGTTCAGGAGCAAGTCGGTGCCGATGTGGGCGTCGGTCAGTCGGATGCCGTTGTGGATGCGGCAGCGCGGCAGGTGCAGGTCGCCCTCGGTGTGCAGCCGGGCGGCCTCGACGCGCGGGATCGAGCAGTCGACGAGCCGCAGCGTCGCGAAGCGGGTCTCGGGCAGCAGCACCTCCTTCTCGAAGCGGCAGTGCTTCATCTCGGTGTACGGGGCGATCGTGCCGCCCGCGAGATCGAGCACATCGGTGATCTGCACGCCCGCGAGCTTCAGCGAGGAGACCCGGCCCGCGAGGGCGGGCGGCCCGTCGAGCAGCAGCCAGCAGACGATGCGCGCCCGCACGCTGCGCTCGGGGCCCCAGGGGTGCCCGCCGTGCGGATCGTCGACGGTGGGATCGCCGGACCTGAGGTCGTAGACGCTGCCGTTGCGGAAGGCCTGCCACATGCCGATCTCCGCGGCGGTCAGTCCGTCCGGCGGATCCCCGATGCCGGCGTCGTCGACCACTGCTGTCGCCCTCCGATCTGGGTGCACGACTCTCGCACACCTGTTTCATGCCCGCTCCGTGACCGGCTGAACGCTAGTGGTGAACGCCGTCTTGCGGGGTTCATATCAGCCAGTGATACGGGCGACCGGAGCCGAAAGAAGGTCTGAGAGAATTGGCCATGTGATCTCTCGAATCGATCTGCGCGGCGATGCCCTCACGGAGTTTCCGTCGGGGTCCGCCCTTCGCGCCCTGCTGCCCCGTGCCGACTTCGACGTCGCGGCCGCCCTGGAGAAGGTGCGGCCCATCTGCGAGGACGTGCACCATCGTGGCGACGCGGCGCTGATCGAGTACGCGGAGAAGTTCGACGGCGTGCGCCTGGAGCAGGTACGGGTCCCCGCGGCCGCCCTCGCCGAGGCCCTCGCCGGGCTCGACCCGGTCGTGCGCGAGGCCCTGGAGGAGTCGATCCGCCGCGCCCGCGCCGTCCACCGCGAGCAGCGCCGCGCCCCGCACACCACGCAGGTCGCGCCGGGCGGCACGGTCACCGAGAAGTGGGTGCCCGTCGAGCGCGTCGGGCTCTACGCGCCGGGCGGCCGGTCGGTCTACCCCTCGTCCGTGATCATGAACGCGGTCCCGGCGCAGGAGGCGGGCGTCGAGTCGATGGCGCTCGCGTCGCCGCCGCAGGCCGACTTCGGGGGCCTGCCGCACCCGACGATCCTCGCCGCCTGCGCGCTCCTCGGCATCGACGAGGTGTACGCGGTCGGCGGTGCCCAGGCCGTCGCCATGTTCGCCTACGGCACCGAGACCTGCGCCCCGGCCAACATGGTCACGGGCCCCGGCAACATCTGGGTCGCGGCCGCCAAGCGCTACTTCACCGGGCGCATCGGCATCGACACCGAGGCGGGCCCGACGGAGATCGCGGTCCTCGCCGACGACACCGCCGACGCCGCGCACGTCGCCTCCGACCTGATCAGCCAGGCCGAGCACGACCCGCTCGCGGCCGCCGTCCTCGTCACCGACTCCGTGGCCCTGGCCGACGCGGTCGCCGAGGAGCTGGCGCCGCAGGTCGCCGCGACCAAGCACGTCGAGGACCGGATCGTCCCCGCGCTGAGCGGCCGCCAGTCCGCGATCGTCCTGGTCGACGGCCTGGCGGAGGGGCTCAAGGTCGTCGACGCGTACGGCGCCGAGCACCTGGAGATCCAGACCGCCGACGCCGCCGCCGTGGCGCAGCTCGTGAAGAACGCGGGCGCGATCTTCGTCGGCCCGTGGTCCCCGGTCTCCCTCGGCGACTACTGCGCGGGCTCCAACCACGTGCTGCCCACCGGCGGCTGCGCCTGCCACTCCTCGGGGCTCAGCGTCCAGTCCTTCCTGCGCGGCATCCACATCGTGGACTACTCCCGCGAGGCCCTCGCGGACGTCGCCCACCACGTGGTGACGCTCGCCGAGGCGGAGGACCTGCCCGCGCACGGGGCCGCGGTCAAGGCCCGGTTCGGATGGAAGGTGCCGGAGAACACGTGACGAACATCGACGACCTTCCCGTACGCGACGAACTGCGCGGCAAGTCCCCCTACGGCGCGCCCCAGCTCGACGTGCCCGTACGCCTGAACACCAACGAGAACCCCTACCCGCTGCCGGAGCCGCTCGTCGAGCGCATCGCCGAGCGGGTGCGCGAGGCGGCCCGTGACCTGAACCGCTATCCCGACCGGGACGCGGTCGAGCTGCGCACCGAGCTCGCGCGCTACCTCACCCGCACCGGCGGCCACGAGGTCACCCTCGCCAACGTCTGGGCGGCCAACGGTTCGAACGAAGTCATCCAGCAGCTCCTGCAGACCTTCGGCGGCCCGGGGCGCACGGCCATCGGCTTCGAGCCCTCGTACTCGATGCACGGCCTCATCGCGCGCGGCACCGGCACCGGCTGGATCCCGGGCCCGCGCGGCGACGACTTCACGATCGACGTCGACGCGGCGACGAAGGCCATCGCCGAGAACCGGCCCGACGTCGTCTTCATCACCACCCCCAACAACCCCACGGGCAACGCCGTCTCCGGCGACACGGTCCGCGCGCTCCACGACGCCGCGCAGGCCGCGAAGCCCTCGATGGTGGTGGTCGACGAGGCGTACGTCGAGTTCAGCCACGGCGACTCGCTGCTCCCGCTGCTCGCGGGGCGGCCGAACCTCGTCGTCTCCCGCACCATGTCGAAGGCCTTCGGGGCGGCCGGGCTCCGCCTCGGCTATCTCGCCGCCGACCCGGCGGTCGTCGACGCCGTGCAGCTCGTACGCCTGCCGTACCACCTGTCGGCCGTCACCCAGGCCACCGCGCTCGCCGCCCTGGAGCACACCGACACGCTCCTCGGATACGTCGAGCAGCTCAAGGCCGAGCGCGACCGCCTGGTCACCGAGCTGCGCGCGCTGGACTACGAAGTGACCGACTCCGACGCCAACTTCGTGCAGTTCGGGCGGTTCACCGACGCGCACGCGGTGTGGCAGCGGATCCTCGACCGGGGCGTCCTGGTCCGGGACAACGGCGTACCGGGGTGGCTGCGGGTCTCCGCGGGAACCCCCGACGAAAACGACGCGTTCCTCGATGCGGTACGCGAACTCAAGAAGGAGCAGCAGGCATGAGCCGGGTTGGACGGGTCGAACGGACCACGAAGGAGACGTCGGTCCTCGTCGAGATCGACCTCGACGGCACCGGAAAGGTCGACGTGTCGACCGGGGTCGGCTTCTACGACCACATGCTCGACCAGCTCGGCCGCCACGGCCTCTTCGACCTCACGGTCAAGACCGAGGGCGACCTGCACATCGACTCGCACCACACCATCGAGGACACCGCGCTCGCGCTCGGCGCCGCCTTCAAGCAGGCCCTCGGCGACAAGGTCGGCATCTACCGCTTCGGCAACTGCACGGTGCCGCTGGACGAGTCGCTCGCCCAGGTGACGGTCGACCTCTCCGGCCGCCCGTACCTGGTGCACACCGAGCCCGAGAAGATGGCGCCGATGATCGGCGAGTACGACACGACGATGACCCGGCACATCCTGGAGTCCTTCGTCGCGCAGGCGCAGATCGCCCTGCACGTCCACGTGCCGTACGGCCGCAACGCCCACCACATCGTGGAGTGCCAGTTCAAGGCCCTGGCCCGCGCGCTGCGCTACGCCGCCGAGCGCGACCCGCGCGCCGCCGGGATCCTCCCCTCCACGAAGGGCGCGCTGTAAAGCCATGACCGGTCTCAACACCATCCTCATCGTCGTCGGGCTCTTCCTGATCGGCGGCATCATCTCCTTCGTCAAGCAGGGCATGCCGAAGAGCCTCATCACGCTGCTCTCCATCGGCGCCGCGATGTGCCTGGCGGCGGGCATCATGCGGCTCGACTACTGGAACTGACGGGAGACGTCACCGACATGAGCACTCCCAAGAAGGTCGTCGTCTTCGACTACGGCTTCGGCAACGTCCGGTCCGCCGAGCGCGCCCTCGCGCGCGCGGGCGCCGACGTGGAGATCACCCGCGACTACGACACGGCCATGAACGCCGACGGCCTGCTGGTCCCCGGCGTCGGCGCGTTCGCCGCCTGCATGAAGGGGCTCAGGGAGGCGCGCGGCGACTGGATCGTCGGACGGCGTCTCGCCGGCGGCCGTCCCGTCATGGGCATCTGCGTGGGCATGCAGATCCTCTTCGGGCGCGGCATCGAGCACGGCGTCGAGACCGAGGGCCTGGACGAGTGGCCGGGCACGGTCGAGCCGCTGAAGGCCGAGATCGTCCCGCACATGGGCTGGAACACGGTCCAGGCCTCCGCCGGGTCCCCGCTGTTCAAGGGCCTCGACGACGACGCCCGCTTCTACTTCGTGCACTCCTACGCGGTGCACGAGTGGTCCCTCGAAGTGGCGAACCCCCTGATGCGCGCCCCGTACGTGCACTGGTCCACGCACGGCGAGCCCTTCGTGGCGGCCGTCGAGAACGGCGCGCTGTGCGCCACCCAGTTCCACCCCGAGAAGTCCGGCGACGCCGGCGCCCAGCTCCTCACCAACTGGATCGGAACCCTGTGAGCACCCTCGAACTCCTTCCCGCCGTCGACGTCCGCGACGGCCAGGCCGTACGCCTCGTCCACGGCGAGTCCGGCTCGGAGACCTCCTACGGCTCCCCGCTGGAGGCCGCCCTCGCCTGGCAGCGGTCGGGCGCCGAGTGGCTGCACCTGGTCGACCTGGACGCCGCGTTCGGCACCGGTGACAACCGCGAGCTGATCGCCGAGGTCGCGGGCGCGATGGACATCAAGGTCGAGCTGTCCGGCGGCATCCGCGACGACGCCTCGCTGGCCGCCGCCCTCGCCACCGGCTGCACCCGCGTCAACCTCGGCACGGCCGCCCTGGAGACCCCGGAGTGGGTCGCCAAGGTCATCGCCGAGTACGGCGACAGGATCGCCGTCGGCCTCGACGTGCGCGGCACGACGCTGCGCGGCCGCGGCTGGACCCGCGACGGCGGCGACCTCTACGAGACCCTGGCGCGCCTCGACTCCGAGGGCTGCGCGCGGTACGTGGTCACCGACATCGCCAAGGACGGCACGCTGCAGGGCCCGAACCTGGAGCTCCTGCGCAACGTCTGCGCGGCGACGGACCGCCCCGTCGTCGCCTCCGGCGGCGTGAGCAGCCTGGACGACCTGCGCGCCATCGCCGAGCTCGGGCCGCTCGGTGTCGAGGGCTCGATCGTCGGCAAGGCGCTGTACGCCAAGGCCTTCACCCTCGAAGAGGCCCTCGCGGCGGTGGCGTCGTCATGAGTGACGCCGTGCGCAGGGTGGGCTCGGGCGGCCCCTGGGAGGAAGCCATCGGCTACTCCCGCGCCGTCGAGCTGCCGAACGGCCTCGTCCTGGTCTCCGGCTGCACGTCCGTGGTGAACGGCGTCATCGACGCGGGTACCCCGTACGAGCAGGCGATCAACGCCTTCCGGACGGCGCTCGACGCCCTCGGGGAGCTGGGCCTCGACCGCGAGCACGTCGTCCGCACCCGCATGTACCTCACCCACGCGCGGGACGTCGAGGAGGTGGGCCGCGCCCACAAGGAGCTCTTCGACGACGTGCGCCCCGCCGCCTCCCTGCTGATCGTCTCCGGCTTCATCGATCCCAGCCTGGTCGTCGAGGTCGAGGTCGAGGCCTACCGGGGAGGTGCCGCATGACCCTCGCGGTCCGCGTCATCCCCTGCCTGGACGTCGACAACGGCAGGGTCGTCAAGGGCGTCAACTTCCAGAACCTGCGCGACGCGGGCGACCCCGTCGAGATGGCCAAGGTGTACGACGCGGAGGGCGCCGACGAGCTGACCTTCCTCGACATCACCGCGTCGTCCGGCGACCGCGAGACCACGTACGACGTGGTCCGCCGCACCGCCGAGCAGGTCTTCATCCCGCTCACGGTGGGCGGCGGCGTCCGCACCGCCGAGGACGTCGACAAGCTCCTTCGGGCCGGCGCGGACAAGGTGGGCGTGAACACGGCCGCCATCGCGCGCCCCGAGCTGATCCGCGAGATCGCCGAGCGGTTCGGCCGCCAGGTGCTCGTGCTCTCGGTCGACGCGCGGCGCACCCCGTCCGGCTCCTTCGAGGTGACCACCCACGGCGGCCGCAGGTCCGCCGGGATCGACGCCGTCGAATGGGCGCACCGGGCGGCCGAGCTGGGCGCGGGCGAGATCCTCCTCAACTCGATGGACGCCGACGGCACGAAGGACGGCTATGACATCGAGATGATCGAAGCGGTGCGCAAGCACGTCACGGTGCCGGTCATCGCCTCCGGCGGCGCGGGGAGGCTGGAGCACTTCCCGCCGGCCGTCGGGGCGGGCGCGGACGCGGTCCTCGCCGCGTCGGTCTTCCACTTCGGTGATCTGCGGATCGGTGAGGTCAAGGGGACGCTGCGGGAGGCCGGGTACCCGGTCAGGTAGGACGAGTACGGCTGCTGCCGCCACGGCCCGCGGGCCGTGGCGGCATTCCGTTGCCCAGGTGCGAAAGAAAAGTTGCGCAATTTATATTGCGCAACTTTCCCTTCGTACCTAGCGTGGTGCCATGGAGAACCGCCGCCGCATCACCGACCTCGGCACCCTCAAGGCCTTCGGACACCCACTGCGGATGAAGCTCTACAGCACCCTGCGCGTGGCGGGCCCCGCGACCGCCTCGCAGCTCGCCGCGCAGGTCGACGAGGCCGTCTCGCTGGTCAGCTACCACCTGCGCAAGCTCGCGGAGCACGGCCTCATCGAGGAGGCGCAGGCGCGGCGCGAGGACGCGCGGGAGCGCTGGTGGCAGGCCGCGCAGGACACCCTCAGCTTCCGGCACGAGGACTTCAAGGACTCACCGGAAGGGGCGGCCGCGCACGCGGCCGTCATCCGCGGCCTGATCGCCCACCGCACGGAGCAGTACGAGACCTACCTCGACCAGCAGGCCGCGTGGGGCGAGCAGTGGCGCACGGCGGCGGACCAGTCGGACTTCCTCGCCCGGCTGAACCCGGCCGAACTCACCCGCCTCAACACCGAGATCCACGCACTGATCAGGACGTACGAGGAGCGGGGCAGGGCCGCCGAGGCGGCGGGCGACACCCAGGACCGCGAGAACGTCGCCTTCCACCTGGCCAGCTTCCCCTTCCGGCTCTGAGGGGGCACCCCCGTGACCGCCGCGACCTCCGCCCCGCCCGCCACCGAACGCCCCGCCCACCGCGACGGCAACGTCCTGCGCTGGCTGAGCGCTTACACCGCGTCGATGGTCGGCGACGGCGTCTACTTCATCGCCCTCTCCTGGGCCGCGGCCCGGGGCGGCAGCGCGGCACAGGCGGGCCTGGTCCTCGCCGCCGGAGCCGTCCCCCGCGCCGCCCTCATGCTCGGCGGGGGAGTCGTCGCCGACCGCTTCGGGCCGCGCCGCGTGGTCATCGGGAGCGACGCGGTGCGCTGCGCGGTGATGCTCGCCGCCGCCGTGCTGCTCCTCCTGAGCACGCCCGGCGGCTGGCTCCTCGCCGCCCTCGCGCTGGTCTTCGGCTCCGTCGACGCGCTCTTCCTGCCGAGCGTCGGCGCGCTGCCGCCGCGCCTGACCCGGCGCGGGCAGCTGGGCCGGGTCCAGGGCATGCGCGCGCTCGCCCAGCGGGTCGCCACGGTGGCCGCAGCGCCCCTGGGCGGCCTCGCGGTGGCGCTCGGCGGCCCCGCGGGAGCGTTCGGTGCCGCGGGCGCGCTGTTCGCCCTCTCCCTCGTGCTGCTGATGGCCGTACGCCTGCGCCCGCTGCCCGCCGACGCGGAGGCGGCGCGCGGCGGACCGGCCGGACGCCCACTGACCGACGGGCTGCGCTACATCCGCGGCCACCGCGTGCTCGCCCCGCTGACCCTCGTGTCGGCGGTCATGGAACTCGGCTTCGCGGGCCCCGCCAACATCGGCCTGGTGCTGCTCGCCGACGAGCGCGGCTGGGGCGCCACCGGAATGGGCTGGATCGTCGCGGGCTTCGGCACCGGCGCGGGGCTCTCCGCGCTGCTGCTCGCCGTGCGCGGACGGATACCGCGGGCCGGAGCGGTGCAGGCCCTGGGCATCATCACCGGCGCGGTCGCCCTGGCCGGGATCGGCTACGCGCCCTCGGTCGCGACGGCCACCGCCGCCGGGCTCGGCGTCGGCCTGTGCACCGGGCTCGGCGGCGCCCTGATCGGGGCCCTGACGCAGACCGTCACGGACCCCGCCCACCTGGGCCGCGTCACCTCCGTGACCGCCCTCTTCAGCATGGGCGTGGCCCCGCTCTGCTACCCGGTCGTCGGCGCCGCGATCGGCGCGTGGGGCATCGAGCCGGTGTACACGGCCTGCGCGGCGCTGAGCGCGGCGGGCGGCGTCCTCGGCCTCTGCTCACGCGCCCTGCGCCACGCCGAACTCCCGCGCTGACAGGGCGGGTTCAGAGCCCCAGCTGCTTCGTCTCGTGCAGCGTGGCGATCGCCGCCTTGTCGCCCTCGAGCTCGACATCGGCGACGTCCTGCCGGTTGTACGCGAACATCAGCAGCTCCGAGGGCTCGCCGGTCACCGTCACCACCGGCGTACCGCGGTGCGCCACCGCCGTCCGGCCGTCCGGGCGGCGCAGGACCAGGCCCACCGGCGCCTTGCGTCCCACCAGACGGGCCGTGCGCTCCAGGCGGGACCAGAGGGTCTCCGCGAAGACCGGGTCCAGCTCGCGCGGCGTCCAGCCCGGCCGCGCACGGCGCACGTCCTCGGTGTGGACGTAGAACTCGACGACGTTCGACGCCTCGTCGATCTGCTTGAGCGAGAAGGGCGAGAACCGCGGCGGCCCCGTTCTGATGAGCTGGATCAGCTCGTCGTACGGCTTCGCGGCGAACTCGCCCTGCACCCGCTCGAGGCGCCCCGCGAGCTGCTTGACCAGGAGCCCGCCCGCCGCGTCCGCGCGGCGCTCGCGCACCACGACGTGGGCCGCCAGGTCACGGGTCTTCCAGCCCTCGCAGAGGGTGGGCGCCTCGGGGCCCTCCGCCTCCAACAGATCGGCGAGGAGAAGTCGTTCACGCTTCGCATGGGTCGACATGCCAGCCAGCCTACGACCGAGCCGCCGGTCCGCCCAGTGGACGGCCGTCGGGAGGCCCGCCGACGGGCTGCACAATGGGCCCATGACCAGCGTCCCGCCGCCCAGCAGCAACCTCGACCCGGAGATCGCCGCGCGCCTCAGGCGCAGCGCCGACGGCCTCGTGCCCGCCATCGCCCAGCAGTACGACACCGGTGAGGTGCTGATGCTCGGCTGGATGGACGACGAGGCGCTGCACCGCACCCTCACCACGGGCCGCTGCACCTACTGGTCCCGCAGCCGCCGGGAGTACTGGGTCAAGGGCGACACCTCCGGGCACTTCCAGTACGTCAAGGAGGTCGCGCTCGACTGCGACGCGGACACCGTCCTCGTCCAGGTCGACCAGGTCGGCGCGGCCTGCCACACCGGCACCCGCACCTGCTTCGACACCGACGTGCTGCCCGTGACGCCCGTGCCCGGCGCGCCCGCCCCCGGTCAGTAGGGTCTGCTGCCATGGATCTCGAGACCTTCCGCAAGCTGGCGGCCGACCGCCGCGTGATCCCCGTCAGCCGCAAGCTCCTCGCGGACGGCGACACCCCCGTGGGCCTCTACCGCAAACTCACCGCGGAACGCCCCGGCACCTTCCTCCTGGAGTCCGCCGAGAACGGCCGGTCCTGGTCCCGCTACTCCTTCGTGGGAGTCCGCAGCGCCGCCGCCCTCACCGTCCGCGACGGCGAGGCCCACTGGCTCGGCACCCCGCCCGTCGGCGTCCCCACCTCCGGCGACCCGCTCGAAGCGCTGCGCGCCACCGTCGACATACTGCACACCCCGCGCGACGTGGTCAGCGCCGCCGGACTGCCGCCCTTCACCGGCGGCATGGTCGGCTACCTCGGCTACGACATCGTGCGCCGCCTGGAGAAGATCGGCCCCGGCGAGCGCGACGACCTGCGCCTGCCCGAGCTGACCATGCTCCTCACCAGCGACCTCGCGGTCCTCGACCACTGGGACGGCTCGGTCCTGCTGATCGCCAACGCGATCAACCACAACGACCTCGACACCGGCGTCGACGAGGCCTACGCGGACGCCGTGGCCCGCCTCGACGTCATGGAGGCCGACCTCTCCCGGCCCGTCTCCCAGCCCCCCGCCGCCCTGCCGCCCTCCGCGCTCCCCGAGTACACGGCCCTGTGGGGCGGCCCCCAGTACCAGGACGCCGTCGAGGACATCAAGGAGCGCATCCGGGCCGGCGAGGCCTTCCAGGTCGTGCCCTCGCAGCGGTTCGAGACGCCGTGCACGGCGAGCGCGCTCGACGTCTACCGCGTGCTGCGGGCCACCAACCCCTCGCCGTACATGTACCTGTTCCGCTTCGACGGGTTCGACGTCGCGGGCTCCAGCCCCGAGGCCCTCGTCAAGGTCGAGGACGGGCGCGCCATGGTCCACCCCATCGCCGGGACCCGGCACCGCGGCGCCACCCCGCAGGAGGACCAGGCGCTCGCCGAGGAACTGCTCGCCGACCCCAAGGAGCGCGCCGAGCACCTGATGCTCGTCGACCTGGGCCGCAACGACCTGGGCCGGGTCTGCGAGCCCGGCTCGGTCGAGGTCGTCGACTTCATGTCCATCGAGAAGTACTCCCACGTCATGCACATCGTGTCGACGGTCACCGGCCAGGTCGCCGGCGGCCGCACCGCCTTCGACGTGCTCACCGCCTGCTTCCCCGCGGGCACCCTCTCGGGCGCGCCCAAGCCCCGCGCGATGCAGATCATCGACGAGCTCGAACCGTCCCGCCGCGGCCTGTACGGCGGCTGCGTCGGCTACCTCGACTTCGCGGGCGACTCCGACACCGCCATCGCCATCCGCACCGCCCTGCTCCGCGACGGCACGGCATACGTGCAGGCCGGAGCCGGGGTCGTCGCCGACTCCGACCCCGTCGCCGAGGACACCGAGTGCCGCAACAAGGCCGCCGCGGTGCTGCGCGCCATCCACACCGCGAACCGGCTGCACGACAGTTCGGTCCGTGAGGGATAGTGGACGGGTGACTTCTGCCGTACCTCCGCCCCGTACCGAGGCCGACGCCGAGAGCCCGGCCCAGCGCAGCAGCAGGCGCAGCATCGCCGCCGCGCTGCTGCTCGGCGCCCTCGGCGCCGCCCTCGCGCTGCTCGCCTCCCGCCAGGACTGGGCCCACGGCACCGCGTCGGTGGCCGGTGGCGAGCTGCCGCTGAGCGCCAAGGGCAGCGACGTCACGGGCGTGCCCGCGGCCCTCGCGATAGTCGGCCTCGCCGCCCTCGTCGCGGTCTTCGCGGTCCGCCGCGCCGGACGCTTCCTGGTCTCCCTGCTGCTCACGCTGAGCGGCGCCGGCATCGTGGCCGCGGCCCTGCTCGGCGCCGACGACAGCGGCGCACTCGACGAGAAGGCCGCGACGGCCGCAGGCAACACCGCGGCCACCGTCGGCGACCTGAGCCACACCGGCTGGCCCTACGCCGCGGCCGCCGCGGGCGTGCTGCTCCTGCTTGCGGGGCTGCTCGCGCTCACGTACGGCCGCTCGTGGCCCGCCATGTCGGGGCGCTACGAACGCGACGGCACCCCGAGCCCCCGCAAGGCGCGCCGGGCCGTCGACCCGGAGCGGCCCGAGGAGCTGTGGAAGGCCCTCGACCGCGGCGAGGACCCGACGCGCGGAACATGACCCCCCGCGCTCGGGGCACCCGTGCGGGTACGGGACAATGTGACCGAGCGTCGGACACGTGGCGGGCTTCCCACCCACCGCCACGCACAGAGCAACGAGGAGCACATCAATGGCGGGCAGCCACGGACACACCCCGGCCGCTTGGACCGGTTCCATCATCACCTTCATCGGCTTCTGCGTCGCGGGTGCCTTCATGGTGATGGCCAACGTCCCCGGCTTCTGGGCCGGCATGGCCCTCATCGCCATCGGCGGCCTCGTGGGCGGTGCCATGCGCCTGGCGGGCCTGGGCTCGGAGAAGCGCACGCCGCGCCGGGCCGTGAGCTCCGAGAGCTGACCTCGACGTACGACGAGAGGCGGACCGGCCGGCGCCGGGGCCGCCTCTTTCGTGTGTCCGGCTCCTTCACGGGGCCGCGCGCCCGGCCGGGCCGCCGGGCGACGCGCCCGGGCGCGCGGCAGAATGCACGGGTGACCGCCGAACCCCGGAGCGCCGCGCCCGCCGTCCTGACCCGCCTGCTCGTACCGGCCGGCCTGCTCGCCGCGGTCGCCGCCGCCTTCGCCTACGTCGGCGCCGTCGACCCGAACGAACCCGGCCACTACCCCGCCTGCCCCCTGCTGCGGCTCACCGGCGTCTACTGCCCGGGCTGCGGCGGCCTGCGCAGCGCCCACGCCTTCGTCCACGGGGACTTCCCTGCGGCCCTCGGCGCCAACGCGCTCGCCGTCGCCGGGTACGTCCTCTTCGCCGTGCTGTGGACCGTGTGGGTGGCCGGGACGGTGCGCGGGCGGCCCCTGCGGATCGAGCCGGGGCCGGTTCAGCTGCGGGCGGCGGGCCTCCTGGTAGCGATCTTCACCCTCGTACGCAATCTGCCGTTCGGGTCCTGGTTGCACCCCTGAAACCGCAGGCCGCAGGGGTGCCGGCTGTCCAGGTCGTGGGACGGGCGTCAACCGGATGCGGGGGCTTCGCCCTCCTGCGGATACCATCGCAGTGACCAGCTTGAACGTCAGCTCAACCGTCAGGGAAGGGGGCCGCTCGCGTGAGTGTGCTCGACGAGATCATCGACGGAGTCCGTGCCGACCTCGCGGAGCGGCAGGCGCGCGTCAGCCTCGACGAGCTCAAGGAGCGCGCGGCCAAGGCTCCCGCGGTCAAGGACGGCGCCGCGGCCCTGCGCGGCGACGGCGTCAAGGTCATCTGCGAGGTGAAGCGCTCCAGCCCCTCCAAGGGCGCGCTCGCCGCGATCGCCGACCCCGCAGGCCTCGCCGCCGACTACGAGGCGGGCGGCGCCGCCGTCATCTCCGTGCTCACCGAGGAGCGCCGCTTCGGCGGCTCGCTCGCCGACCTGGAGGCCGTCCGGGCCAAGGTCGACATCCCGGTGCTCCGCAAGGACTTCATCGTCACCTCCTACCAGCTGTGGGAGGCCAGGGCGTACGGCGCCGACCTCGCGCTGCTCATCGTGGCCGCCCTGGAGCAGCCCGCCCTGGAGTCCCTCATCGAGCGCGCCGAATCGATCGGCCTCACGCCGATCGTCGAGGTGCACGACGAGGACGAGGCCGAGCGTGCCGTGGACGCGGGCGCCCGGGTCATCGGCGTCAACAACCGCGACCTCAAGACCCTCAAGGTCGACCGCTCCACCTTCGAGCGCATCGCGCCGGAGCTCCCGGACGACGTCGTCAAGATCGCCGAGTCCGGCGTGCGCGGACCGCACGACCTGATCGCCTTCGCCAACGCGGGCGCCGACGCGGTGCTCGTGGGCGAGTCCCTGGTCACCGGGCGCGACCCGAAGGCCGCGGTCTCCGACCTCGTCGCCGCGGGCGCCCACCCGGCGCTGCGCCACGGACGGAGCTGACCCTTCCCGATGTCCGCCTTCGCCCGCCTCGCACCCGGCTGCCGCCCCCGCGGCTGCCGGGCGCCCGCGCGGCGCGTGCGGGGCAGGCGGGTGCGGTACCACATCGGTGCGGAGCCGGGCCAGATCCCCGGTATGCGATGGCGACGGCGCCCTGAGCGCCGACTGAGCTGAGGCGCGCCCCTTCAGGGGCGCGGGGAACCGCGCGACGAGCCCAGGACGGGCCGCGGTCGCAGCGGATCCGTGACCAGCCACGGCGCCATGGCGTACGCAAGCCAGACGTCCATGCCAACGCGAGGATCACGCATGCCCAGCGAGTACTTCATCCCCGACCCCGAGGGTCGAGTCCCCAGCGCCGAAGGCTACTTCGGCGCGTTCGGCGGCAAGTTCATCCCGGAGGCCCTCGTCGCCGCCGTGGACGAGGTCGCCGTCGAGTACGAGAAGGCCAAGAGCGACCCCGCCTTCGCCGCCGAGCTGGACGACCTGCTCGTCCACTACACCGGCCGCCCCAGCAGCCTCACCGAGGTCCCCCGTTTCGCCGAGCACGCCGGCGGCGCCCGCGTCTTCCTCAAGCGCGAGGACCTGAACCACACCGGCTCGCACAAGATCAACAACGTGCTCGGCCAGGCCCTGCTCACCCGGCGCATGGGCAAGACCCGCGTCATCGCCGAGACCGGCGCGGGCCAGCACGGCGTCGCCACGGCCACCGCGTGCGCGCTCTTCGGCCTCGAATGCACCATCTACATGGGCGAGATCGACACCGAGCGCCAAGCCCTGAACGTGGCCCGGATGCGGATGCTCGGCGCCGACGTCGTCGCCGTGAAGTCCGGCAGCCGCACCCTCAAGGACGCCATCAACGAGGCGTTCCGCGACTGGGTCGCCAACGTGGACCGCACCCACTACCTGTTCGGCACCGTCGCGGGCCCGCACCCCTTCCCCGCCATGGTCCGCGACTTCCACCGCGTCATCGGCGTCGAGGCCAGGCGGCAGATCCTGGAGCGCGCCGGACGCCTGCCCGACGCCGCCGTCGCCTGCGTCGGCGGCGGCTCCAACGCCATCGGCCTCTTCCACGCCTTCATCCCCGACACCGGCGTACGCCTCATCGGCTGCGAACCCGCCGGGCACGGCGTGGAGACCGGCGAGCACGCGGCCACGCTGACCGCGGGGGAGCCCGGCATCCTGCACGGCTCGCGGTCCTACGTCCTCCAGGACGAGGAGGGCCAGATCACCGAGCCCTACTCGATCTCCGCCGGACTGGACTACCCCGGCATCGGCCCCGAGCACGCCTACCTCAAGGACAGCGGCCGCGGCGAGTACCGCGCGCTCACCGACGACGCCGCCATGCAGGCCCTGCGCCTGCTCTCGCGCACCGAGGGCATCATCCCGGCCATCGAGAGCGCCCACGCCCTCGCCGGGGCGCTCGACGTCGGCAAGGAGCTCGGCAAGGACGGCCTGATCGTCGTCAACCTCTCCGGGCGCGGCGACAAGGACATGGACACGGCCGCGCGCTACTTCGGCCTGTACGACACGGACGCCGTCGTCGAGGCGGACGAGCCCGGCACCGGTGCGGAGATCGAGGGGGACGCCAAGTGAGCGGCAACGTACAGCTGTTGGACGACGCACTCGCCGGAGCGAAGGCCGAGGGCAGGTCCGCCCTCATCGCCTACCTGCCGGCCGGGTTCCCGACCGTGGACGGCGGCATCGCGGCGGTCAAGGCCGTCTTCGAGGGCGGCGCCGACGTGGTCGAGGTCGGCCTGCCGCACTCCGACCCGGTGCTCGACGGCCCGGTCATCCAGACCGCCGACGACATCGCGCTCAAGGCGGGCCTGAAGATCGCCGACGTGCTGCGCACCGTCCGCGAGGCCTTCGAGGCGACCGGCAAGCCCGTGCTCGTCATGACGTACTGGAACCCGATCGACCGCTACGGCGTGGAGCGCTTCACCGCCGAGCTCGCCGAGGCGGGCGGCGCGGGCTGCATCCTGCCCGACCTGCCCGTCCAGGAGTCCGCGCTCTGGCGGGAGCACGCCGACAAGCACGGTCTCGCGACCGTCTTCGTCGTCGCGCCGAGCAGCAAGGACGAGCGGCTCGCCACCATCACGGCGGCGGGCTCCGGCTTCGTCTACGCGGCGTCGCTGATGGGCGTCACGGGCACCCGCGAGTCCGTCGGCGAGCAGGCGCAGGACCTGGTGCGGCGCACCAAGGCCACCACCGGACTGCCGGTCTGTGTCGGCCTCGGTGTCTCCAACGCCCGCCAGGCCGCCGAGGTCGCGGGATTCGCCGACGGAGTGATCGTCGGCTCCGCCTTCGTGCAGCGGATGCTGGACGCCCCCGACGAGGCCGCGGGCCTGGCCGCCGTGCGCGCCCTCGCCGGTGATCTCGCGAACGGCGTACGCGGCAAGGCGTAACCCGTACGGGTGGACATCGGACCGGGGAGGCACGCTCGTGCCTCCCCGGTTCGTTGGCGGGGTGTGAGCGAGAAGAACCGTGAGGGAAAACGATCGGCCCGCGACCGGATGGCCGAAGAGCGAGAGCGGCAGAAGGCCCGCGACAAGCAGCGCCGGGCGCTGATCGTGGGCGCCGCGGTGGTCGGCGTCCTCGGACTCGCCGCCGTGGTGGGGCTGCTCGCCGCCAATGCGGGCGACGACAAGAGCGACACGGCGGGTCCCGCCGTCGCGCCCGCGGGGGCGAGCGACAAGGACGGGCCCGCGATCCCCGTCGGCAAGAAGAGCGCGAAGTCGACCCTCACCGTCTGGGAGGACTTCCGCTGCCCGGCCTGCAAGGGGTTCGAGGACGGCTATCGCTCGACGATCCACGAGCTCACCGACAAGGGCTCGCTCAAGGTCGAGTACCACCTGGCCACGCTCATCGACGGGAACATGGGCGGCAGCGGCTCCAAGCGCGCGGCCAATGCCGCGGCGTGCGCCCAGGACGCGGGCAAGTTCCTGCCGTACCACGACGTGCTCTTCAGGAACCAGCCCGCCGAGGCCGACGACGCGTTCAGCAAGAACGGCAAGCTGATCGAGCTCGCCGGGCAGGTCGACGGCCTGGACACCGACTCCTTCAAGAAGTGCGTCGAGGACGGCAGGCACGACGCCTGGGTCGACAAGTCCAACAAGGCGTTCCAGGACGCGAAGCTGCGGGGCACGCCCACGGTGCGGCTCGACGGCAAGGACATCTTCGCGGACCAGAACAACCCGCTGTCGCCGCAGAAGCTGAAGCAGAAGGTCGAAGAGGCCAACCGGAACTGACGTCCGGCGGGCGCGGGGGCGGTGGTCCTGTTATGGATACGTAGCCGGACCGGTTGCCGCCCCCGACGCCCGGCACGGTAGCGTCGGACGCGTCATGGACCTTGCCTTCATTCCCAGTCCGTCGCGCGGTGTGGTCGAACTCGGACCCATTCCGTTGCGCGGCTATGCGTTCTGCATCATCATCGGCGTCTTCGTGGCCGTCTGGCTCGGCAACAAGCGGTGGATCGCCCGCGGGGGCCGGCCCGGCACCGTGGCCGACATCGCCGTGTGGGCCGTGCCGTTCGGACTCGTCGGCGGGCGTCTCTACCACGTGATCACGGACTACCAGCTGTACTTCAGCGAGGGCCGTGACTGGGTCGACGCCTTCAAGATCTGGGAGGGCGGCCTCGGCATCTGGGGGGCGATCGCGCTCGGCGCGGTCGGCGCGTGGATCGGCTGTCGCCGCCGCGGCATCCCGCTGCCCGCCTGGGCCGACGCGCTGGCCCCGGGCATCGCCCTCGCCCAGGCCATCGGCCGCTGGGGCAACTGGTTCAACCAGGAGCTGTACGGCAAGCCCACCGACCTGCCCTGGGCGCTGAAGATCACTTCGGCCGACGACGGCCGGGTCCCCGGCACGTACCACCCCACCTTCCTGTACGAGTCCCTCTGGTGCATCGGCGTCGCCCTCCTGGTCATCTGGGCCGACCGCCGCTTCAAGCTCGGACACGGCCGGGCGTTCGCGCTGTACGTCGCCTCGTACTGCGCCGGGCGCGGCTGGATCGAGTACATGCGGGTCGACGACGCGCACCACGTGCTCGGCGTGCGGCTGAACGTGTGGACCGCCATCGTGGTGTTCGTCCTGGCGGTCGTCTACCTCGTGGTCTCCTCGAAGACCCGCCCCGGGCGGGAGGAGATCGTCGAGGCGGAAGTCCCGGGCGAGGACGGGGACGGTGCCGCCGCCTCCGCGGAGACCGCGAAGGCCGAGGACGGGACGAAGCCCGAAGCGGAGTCCGGAGCGAAGGCCGAGGCGAAGGCCGACGCAAAGGCCGATGCGAAGGCCGACAGCACGGGCGAGGCGAAGAGCGGGGCCAAGTCGGTCGACAAGAGCTGAGGCTTCGGCTGTACGTCGAGGGGGCCGCCGGATCGGTGATCCGGCGGCCCCCTCGTCTGTGCGTCCGTCATCTCCTGCGCGCCAGCGCCAGGATCCGCCGCGCGCCCTCCACCACCGCCTTGTCCACGAACCGGCCGTCGGGGAGGGCCAGAGCGCCCTCGTCCGTCGCGGCCGCCTTGGTGATCTCCTCCGCCCTCTCGATCTCCTCGGCGGTGGGGAGATAGGCCCGTTCGATCACCGGGAGCTGGCGGGGGTGGATCGCCGCGCGGCCGAGGAAGCCCAGGGCGCGGCCCCGGGCGCAGGAGGCGGCGAGGCCGTCCAGGTCGCGGATGTCCGGGTGGACCGACTGGGCGGGCGGGGCCAGCCCCGCCGCCCGCGCGGCCACCACCACGCGGGAACGCGCCCAGTCGAGGCCCGCGTCCGCGCGCACCCCGAGGTCGGCGCGGAGGTCGGCCTCGCCGAGGGAGACGCCGTGCAGGGCCGGGTGCGCGGTGGCGATGGCGAAGGCGTGTTCCAGGCCGAGCGCCGACTCCAGGAGGGCGTGCAGGACGGGCGCGCCGCCGCCCGCGGGGGCCGCCCGGTCGGCGACGCGGACGACCTCGGCGCGGGAGGTGACCTTGGGCAGGCGCAGGCCCGCCGTGCCGGGCAGTGCGGCGACGGCGCGCAGGTCGGCCTCGGCCAGCGGGCCGTCCAGGGCGTTGACGCGGACGTGGACGGGGAGCGGCTGGGGCTCGCACAGGAGCTCCGCCGTCGCCGACCTCGCGTACGCCTTGCGGTCGGGGGCGACCGCGTCCTCCAGGTCGACGATCACCGCGTCGGCGCCCGCGTGGAGGGCCTCGGTGACCACCTCGGGCCGGTCCCCGGGGACGTAAAGCCAGGTCAGTGGGGGGTGGGCGGTCACAGGGCGCCCTCCTTGCGCAGGGTGGCGATCTCCCGTTCCGTCAGGCCGAGTTCGGCGAGGACCGCGTCCGTGTCGGCGCCGTGCGGGCGGCCCGCCCAGTGGATCGCGCCGGGCGTCGCGGAGAGCCGGAAGAGGACGTTCTGCATGCGCAGGGGGCCGAGTTCCGGGTCGTCGACCGTGGTGAGCGTGGTGAGGGCCGCGTACTGGGGGTCCGTCATGACGTCCCGTACGTCCTGGACGGGGGCGACCGCCGCCTCCGCCTTCTCGAAGGCCTCGATCACCTCGGCGCGGGTGTGCAGGGCGATCCAGCCGCCGACCGCGCCGTCGAGTTCGTCCGCGTGGGCCGCGCGGTCCGCGCCCGTCGCGAACCAGGGCTCGGCGATCAGCTCCGGGCGGCCCACCAGGCGCATCACGCGCTCCGCGATCGACTGGGCGGAGGTGGAGACGGCGACCCAACTGCCGTCCGCCGTGCGGTAGGTGTTGCGGGGCGCGTTGTTGGTGGAGCGGTTGCCGGTGCGCGGCTGTACGTGGCCCAGCTGGTCGTACCAGAGCGGCTGGGGGCCGAGGACCGTGAGGATCGGCTCGATGATCGCCATGTCCACCACCTGGCCCGCGCCCGTGCGGTCGCGGGCCGCGAGGGCGGTGAGCACCGCGTACGCCGTCGCCAGGCCCGCGATCGAGTCGGCGAGGCCGAACGGGGGCAGCGTCGGCGGCCCGTCCGGTTCGCCGGTGACCGCGGCGAATCCGCTCATCGCCTCGGCGAGCGTGCCGAAGCCGGGGCAGCGGGAGTACGGGCCGAACTGGCCGAAGCCGGTCACGCGCGTCAGGACGAGGCGCGGGTTGACCGCGCTCAGCTCCTTCCAGCCCAGGTCCCACTTCTCCAGGGTGCCGGGGCGGAAGTTCTCGATGACCACGTCGGCGGTCGCGGCCAGGCGCAGCAGGGTGTCGCGGCCGCCCGGCGTCGACAGGTCGAGGGTCATCGTGCGCTTGTTGCGGCCGAGCAGCTTCCACCACAGGCCGACGCCGTCCTTCGACGGGCCGTGGCCGCGGGAGGGATCGGGGCGCGTGGGGTGCTCGACCTTGAACACCTCGGCGCCGAAGTCGCCGAGCATGGTGGCGGCGAGGGGGCCCGCGAAGAGGGTGGCCAGGTCGAGGACGCGGATGCCGGTGAGGGGAGCGGTCATGGCGTGCGCCCCGCCGCGCCGTCGATCTCCTTGCGGTAGGGCATGGAGGCCGACGCGCCCGGCCGCTGCACGGAGAGCGCGGCCGCGGCGGAGGCCCAGGCCAGCGCGTCCACCACGGAGCTTCCCTCGGCCAGGGCCACCGCGAGGGTGCCCGCGAAGGTGTCGCCCGCGCCCGTCGTGTCGACCGCGGGGACCCGCGGGGCCGCCACCGTGACCGGTTCGGCGCCGCGGCCGCGTACAGGCTGCCGCGCGAGCCGAGGGTGATGACGACCTCCGGGACCTGGGAGAGGAGCGACTTCGCGGCCGCGTGCGGGTCGTCGGTGATGCCGGTGAGGGCGGTGGCCTCGTGTTCGTTGGGCAGCAACAGGTCCACGGCGTCGAGGAGTTCGGGCGGCAGGGGCTGAGCGGGTGCCGGGGTGAGGACGGTGCGCACCCCGCGCCTGCGGGCGGCCCGCGCGGCGGCGAGCACGCCCTCGACCGGCACCTCCAGCTGGAGCAGCAGGGTGTCGGCGGAGGCGATGAGCGCCTCGTCGCCGGGGGTCAGCGAGGTGACGGTGCCGTTGGCGCCGGGGACGACGACGATCGCGTTGCCGCCGTGGTCGTCGACGACGATGTGCGCGGTGCCGGTCGGTGTCTCGACGGTGCGCAGCAGGTCCGTGTCGACGCCGGAGTGTTCGAGACCGGAGCGGAGCCGGGCGCCGTAGGCGTCGGTGCCCACCGCGCCGATCATCGAGACGGTGGCGCCCGCGCGGGCCGCCGCGACGGCCTGGTTGGCGCCCTTGCCGCCGGGAACCGTACGGAACTCGCGCCCCGGCACGGTCTCGCCGCGCCGCGGGGCCTCGGCGACGTACGCGACGAGGTCCATGTTCGCGCTGCCGAGGACGGCGATGTGGGGGGTGGGGGTCATGGGCGGTGTGCCTCCCGGGCGGTGAGTTCTGCGAGGGTGTCGAATCCGATGCCGTCGAAGTCGCCGACGGAGGTGGCGAGCCGGTTCTTCAGGGGCGCGGTCCAGCGGTCGGGCAGGCGGTCCGGGCGGCCGGCGAGCAGGCCCGCGACGGAGCCCGCGGTCGCGCCGTTCGAGTCGGTGTCCCAGCCGCCGGACACGGCACGGGTGATGGCGCCGGTGAAGTCGCCGTCGGCGTGGGTGAGGGCGGCGGCGATGAGGGCCGCGTTGGGCAGGACATGGACCCAGTGGTGGGTGGCGTACGTCCCGTGCAGCCGGTCCACCACCGCCTCGAACTCCGCGGTGGACTCGGCCAGTTGGATGCCGTGGCGGACCGCTCGGGACAGGCGGGAGTCCGCGGGGACGGCGGCGAGTCCCGCGCGCAGACACTGGTGGACGTCCGCGTGTCCGGCCGCCGCCTCGGCGATCGTCGCGGCCACGAACATCGCGCCGTAGGCGCCGTTCGCGGTGTGGGTCAGGGCGGCGTCGCGCAGGGCCTGGCCGGCGGCGGCCGCGGGGGCGCCGGGGTTGGTCCAGCCGTGCACGTCGGCGCGGATGAGGGCGCCGATCCACTCGCGGAAGGGGTTGCGGTGGGTGGCGGTGTGCGGGGGCTCGATGCCGTGCAGGAGATTGCGGTAGGCGACGCGCTCGGCGGTGAAGGTGCGGCCCGCGGGGAGTTCGTCGAGCCAGAGCCCCGCCACGTCCGCGGTGGTGAAGTTCCTGCCGTGGCGCTGGAGCAGGAGCAGGTTCAACAGCGGGTAGTTGAGGTCGTCGTCCTCGGGCGTGCCGTCGATGTTCTCGGCGAGGGAGGTGGCCGCGGACCGCTTGTTCCAGGGGTAGGCCGCCGTGAGCTCGGGCGGCAGGCCGCGCTCGGTGAACCAGGTGGTCAGGGGCCAGTTTCCGGTGGCCTTCGCGAGCCGGCGGATGCCTGCGAGGGGGAGCTTCTCGACCGGCTTGCCGAGGACGCAGCCCACGGCCCTGCCGAGCCAGGCGGCGTGCAGCCGGTGCCGCAGCTCGTCCCCGGCGGGCGCCCGGCCGGTCCCCGGCACCCGGGGCGCGGCCTCGGCACGCCACGGGCCGGGCGCCAGTTCGTCCAGGAGCTCCTCGGCCAGGGCCCGGAGGCGGGCCGGGGCCGGGTCGGGGGAGGCGCCGGCACGGAGCGGGGCGAGGTGGCCGCCCGCCGCGAGCCAGCGGGCGCGTACGGAGGTGACGCAGCGGCCCTCCTGCTCCGCCTGGTGCAGCTCGTGGCCGATGAGGTCCTCCGGCTGGACCCAGGTCAGGCGGATCACCGCGCGCCCGTCAGCGCAGTGAACGCGGACTCGCGGGCGCGGTGGCGCCGCGTGTCCCGGGCGAAGACCTCCTGGGCCACCTCGGTCAGCGCCGCCGCCGGGGCGTGCAGGTCGAGGCGGCTGGCCTCGGACACCTGCTTCGCCCACGCGGCGGGCACCGCGGCCGCGCCGCGCAGCGCGCCCACGAGGGCGCCGCTCATGGTCGCGATGGAGTCGCAGTCGCGGCCGTAGTTGACCGCACCGAGCACCGTACGGCGGTAGTCGGCCTCGCCGACCAGGAGCATGCCGAGGGCGATGGGCAGCTCTTCGACGGCGTGCAGGCGGGAGGGGCGGCGGGCGCCGAGCGAGGGGGCGCGGTAGTCGGGGCCGACCGTGTCGAAGGGGGCGACCGCGGCGCGCAGCGGAGCCAGCGCCGACTCGAAGTCCCGGTGCCGCGCGGCGACTTCGGCCACCGCCTCGATCGCCGTGCGCGTGCCGTCCTTCGCCAGGGCGAGGCACGCCTCGACCACCGAGTGCGCCGTGGCGCCCGGCGCGCAGGCCGCCGCCACCGCCGCCGCGAAGACGCCCGCCGCCTCCCGGCCGTACGAGGACTGGTGGGCGCCCGCGATGTCGAGCGCCTCGGCGTACGCGCCCCGCGGGTCGGCTGCGTTGACCAGGCCGACCGGTGCCATGTACATCGCCGCGCCACAGTTGACGAGGTTGCCGGTGCCTGCCTCGCGCGGGTCGACGTGGCCGTAGTGGAGGCGGGCGACGAGCCACTTCTCGGCGAGGAAGATCCGGTGCAGGGGGAGCGCTTCGGCCTCGAGCTCCGGGATCCAGCGCGGGGTCGTCATCAGGTCGGGGACGAGGTGGCCTGCCACGTCGTAGGCGTCGAGGTGGTCGCGGACGGTGGCGTAGACCCGGATCAGGGCGTGGGTCATCAGGGTGTCGTCCGTGACGTGTCCGTCGCCCTTGTGGAACGGCGCGAGGGGGCGGGCGGTGCGCCAGCGGTCGCCGTGCCAGGGGCCGACGACGCCGCGCACCCGGCCGCCGTGCCGCTCGGCGATCTGCTCGGGCGCGTACCCCTCGACGGGGCCGCCGAGCGCGTCGCCGACGGCGGCTCCGACGAGGCTGCCCGCGATGCGGTCGGACAGGAGCGGTTCGGACGGAGGTGCCTCAGTACGGTGCGTCACGGTCGTCATGTCGGGATTGTCCATCCGGTGCGGTCGGTTCCGTGGCTGCCAAACGCCCGGCGAGTTCCACCAGGTCGGTGTCCGCGAGACGGGGGAGCGCGCAGCCGGACAGGGTGCGGCAGGCCTCGCGCCACGCCTCGGGGACCGCCGCCGCCGTGCCCAGGACGCCGGTGAGCGCACCGGCGAGCGCGGGCGCGGAGTCGGCCACGCGCGACAGGCACGCGGCGGCCGGCACCGCCTCGCCGATGCGGCCGCGGGCGGCGGTGGTCAGGGCGAGGGCGACGGGGACGGTCTCGGCCGCGGCGATGCCGTAGCTGTAGACGTGGTCGACGATCTGGTGCTCCAGGAGCGGTACGAGGGCGAAGGCGCCGTCGTCCGCCAGGGCGCGGGCCATCTTCACCGCGTGCCGGGCGTTGCGGCCGATCTCCGTGTGCCCGGGCAGCTGGGCGAGGGCGGCGTCCACGGCGGTGTCGGCGTCGGAGTCGCCGAGCGCGGCGGCGAGGGCCGCGGCCATCGCTCGGGCGCCGTGCACGCCGTCGCCGTCCTGGGTGTAGCGGGCGTCGAACTCCGCTAGATCCGCGGCCCGTTCGGGGTCACCGGGGTGGATCAGGGCGAGCACGCAGGCGCGTACGCAGGCCGCGTCGTCGAAGTAGTGCGGGTTGTCGTGGCCGGTGGCGGGCGGGCGCAGGCCCGCGGCGAGGTTGCCGAGCCCGGCGCGCACGGAGATGCGGGCGCGCAGCGGCAGGACGGCGGACTCGACCTCGGGGGCGCGGGCCGCCGCGGCGGCGATCTCGGCGGCGAGGGTGTTCCAGGAGCGGTCGAGGGCGGCGCGGACCCGGTGGTCCCTGGGCAGGTGCGGGTCCGGGGCGCCGGCCGCCGCGAGCAGCGACTCGGCGGTGAACGCCGCCCATTCGGCGTCGTCCGAAGGGCCGAGGCGCAGGGGCTCGGGGGGCTGGTTCAGGGCGATGGGGACGGGGAGGGTGGTGGTCGCGTTCTGCTCGGCGAAGGTGTCGAGTTCGCGGGTGAGCCGCCGCGTCCACTCGGGCATGCGGGCGGCTCGGTGCCGGCCGGCCGGCCACCCGGCGGCGTCGCCCGCGGCGAGGCCGAGGAGGAGGGCTTCGGCCGGGGGAGCGGGGCGGCCTGCCGGGCTGCCGGGCGGTGCGGGAAGGATCCGCCGCGCGGCGGTGGTGCTGTGCAGGGTCACGACGCCTCCCGTACGGGGATCAGCAGGTCGGCGACGTCCAGGACGTGGTGGCCGCGCATGGAGGGCAGGCAGGTCCCGCGGGCCGGGCCGATCGCGTCGGCCCAGGGCGCCGGGATCGCCGGGGCGCCGCACGTGGCACCGGACAGCGCCCCCGCCACCGCCGCCGTCGTGTCGGCGTCACGGCCCATGTTCACCGCCGAGAGCACCGCGCAGCGGAAGTCGCCGCGCGCCGCCGCGTACGCCCCGAACGCGAGGCCCACCGCCTCGGGCGCGAGGTCCGTCCACGGATAGCCGCCGATGACCACCGCGGAGCGGACCGCCCGTTCGCCGTCGTGCGCGGCCGCGACCGCCCGCCGCAGGGAGCGGGCCGTCCAGCAGTCGTCGGGGATGACGGAGAGCGCCGCCGTCACGACGGCGTCCACCCGCGCCCCCGCCATCGCCGCCGCGACGCCCGCCGCCACGGCCTGGCCGCCGTAGATGCCCTCGCCGTCGTGGCTGACGCAGCCGTCGACCGCGACGAGCCGGGCCGCCTCCCGCGGGTGGCCCGCCGCGAAGACGCCGAAGGGCGCGGCCCGCATCGCCAGACCGTCGCTCCAGGCGTGCCGGTGCTGGGCGGAGATGGGCGCGGCGAGGCCCCTGCGCAGGTTCTCCAGGGTGCCGCGCTCGCTGAAGCCCGCGCCGCGGAACGGGCCCTCGTCCAGGTCGGCGATCCACTCGTGCCAGGCGGCCTCGACGTGGGCGACGGTCAGCGCGGTGCCGTGCCGGGCGAGCAGCAGCCCGGAGAAGATCGCGTACTCGGTGTCGTCTGTGCCCGCCGGGTGTTCGGCGACGTAGCCCGTGATGCGGCCCCAACGGCGGCGGATCTCGGACGGTTTCATGTTCTCGGCGGGGGCGCCGAGCGCGTCGCCGACCGCGAGGCCGAGCAGCGCGCCGCGCGCCCGTTCGCGGAGGCCGTCGGCGCTGTCCGGTGCCGGGACCGAGGGAACGCATGCGGTGGACGCCATGCCGTGCCTCCCTTGTGCGCGGACCGCTGGATGCGGTGCTTGGTGCATCCCTGCCACGTGGGGCGCTCAATCGAGCACACCTCGGCTCAGATCACTCCTTCGCTTATCGTCGGGCGCTGGTCCCGGCGGCCGACCGGCCCCCGCGCGCGGCGCGTTTTCGCAGGTAAGTACGGCCTTCCTTGCTGGCGGGAGATTTTTTTCGCGCGTACTTTCGAGATCGTCCACGCACACCCGAGGGGGCTCACCATGGCGATCATCGAGACCGAAGCGACGCTGCACGAGGCGCACCGCGACAACCACACCCACCGCGACGTGAACGGCGGCTGGCTGCGCCCGGCGGTCTTCGGGGCGATGGACGGCCTGGTCTCCAACCTCGCCCTGATGACCGGTGTGGCGGGCGGCTCGGTCACCCAGCACACCATCGTCATCACCGGCCTTGCGGGCCTCGCGGCCGGTGCCTTCTCCATGGCGGCGGGCGAGTACACCTCCGTGGCCTCGCAGCGCGAGCTCGTGCAGGCGGAACTGGACGTCGAGCGCCGTGAGTTGCGCAAGCACCCCAAGGACGAGGAGCGCGAGCTCGCCGAGCTGTACGCGTCGCGCGGCGTCGAGCCCGAGCTGGCCCGCGAGGTCGCCCGTCAGCTCTCCAAGGACCCCGAGCAGGCCCTGGAGATCCACGCCCGCGAGGAGCTCGGCATCGACCCCGGCGACCTGCCCTCGCCGACCGTCGCGGCGGTCTCGTCCTTCGGCTCGTTCGCGCTCGGCGCGCTGCTCCCCGTCCTGCCGTACCTGCTCGGCGCCACCGTCCTCTGGCCCGCCCTGCTGCTCGCGCTGATCGGGCTCTTCGCCTGCGGCGCGGTGGTGGCCAAGGTCACCGCGCGGTCCTGGTGGTTCAGCGGTCTGCGGCAGCTCGCGCTCGGCGGCGCCGCGGCCGGTGTGACGTACGCCCTGGGCAGCCTGTTCGGTACGGCCGTAGGATGAGCCGCTGCAGGTCTATGCGGGCCTTTGCATAAGTAGCCGTTACTCGGCGGTTTCGAGTCGTGGAACACCGGGCATGAGCCGTAAGCGCTGCGGGCAATGAGGCCTGTGTCGCTTTGGGCCTTCGGCCATCGATCTGTCCGCAGAGGCCCCCTCGAACCGCTCCCCACCTCAGCGAGCGGTGTCCACATGGTGGAATGAGCTATCCGCTTTTCGAGAAGCGTTCCATCATGTAATCTGCACGAAATTTTGCCAGGGCCAACGTCGTCCCTCGCCTTTTGTAGTTGCCTCGACGACGACGGGAGTGCCGATGCGTACCCACGCCTGGTCGCCCATGGACGGTCGCCCCGCCCCCCAGGGGATGTACGACCCCCGTAACGAACACGATGCCTGCGGTGTCGGGTTCGTGGCCACGCTCACCGGTGTGGCCAGCCATGAACTGGTCGAACAGGCGCTGACCGTACTGCGCAACCTCGAGCACCGCGGCGCCACCGGCTCCGAGCCGGACTCGGGTGACGGTGCGGGCATCCTGCTCCAGGTCCCCGACGCCTTCCTGCGCGAGGTGGCCGGATTCCAGCTGCCCGCGGCCGGTGCCTACGCCGTCGGCATCGCCTTCCTTCCGGTCGACACCGCCGGTACGACCGAGGGTGCCGTCTCACACATCGAGACGATCGCCTCCGAGGAGGGCCTGACGGTCCTCGGCTGGCGCGACGTGCCCGTCGCCCCCGAGCTGCTCGGCGCCACCGCCCGCTCGACCATGCCCGTCTTCCGCCAGATCTTCGTCGCCGACGGCGACACCGAGGGCCTGGAGCTGGACCGCAAGGCCTTCGTGCTGCGCAAGCGCGCCGAGCGCGAGGCCGGGACGTACTTCCCCTCGCTCTCGTCCCGCACGATCGTCTACAAGGGCATGCTGACCACCGGCCAGCTGGAGCCCTTCTTCCCGGACCTGTCCGACCGCCGCTTCGCGACGGCTCTGGCGCTCGTCCACTCCCGCTTCTCGACGAACACGTTCCCGAGCTGGCCGCTCGCGCACCCGTACCGCTTCGTCGCGCACAACGGCGAGATCAACACCGTCAAGGGCAACCGCAACTGGATGCGGGCCCGCGAGTCGCAGCTCGCCTCCGAGCTCTTCGGCGCGCCCGGCAAGCCGGACACGCTGGAGCGGATCTTCCCGATCTGCACGCCGGACGCCTCCGACTCCGCGTCCTTCGACGAGGTCCTGGAACTCCTGCACCTCGGCGGCCGCTCGCTGCCGCACTCCGTCCTGATGATGATCCCGGAGGCCTGGGAGAACCACGCCTCCATGGACCCGGCCCGGCGCGCCTTCTACCAGTTCCACTCCACGATGATGGAGCCCTGGGACGGCCCGGCGTGCGTGACCTTCACCGACGGCACGCAGGTGGGCGCCGTCCTCGACCGCAACGGCCTGCGCCCGGGGCGCTACTGGGTCACCGACGACGGCCTCGTCGTCCTCGGCTCCGAGGTCGGCGTCCTGGACATCGACCCCGCGAAGGTCGTCCGCAAGGGCCGCCTGCAGCCCGGCCGGATGTTCCTCGTCGACACCGCCGAGCACCGCATCGTCGAGGACGACGAGATCAAGGCGTCGCTGGCCGCCGAGAAGCCGTACCAGGAGTGGCTGGAGGCCGGCGAGATCGAGCTGTCCGACCTGCCCGAGCGCGAGCACATCGTGCACACGCACGCCTCCGTCACGCGCCGCCAGCAGACCTTCGGCTACACCGAGGAAGAGCTGCGCATCATCCTCGCGCCGATGGCCAAGACCGGCGGCGAGCCGCTCGGCTCCATGGGCACGGACACCCCCATCGCGGCCCTCTCCGAGCGCCCCCGGCTGATCTTCGACTACTTCACGCAGCTGTTCGCGCAGGTCACCAACCCGCCGCTGGACGCCATCCGTGAAGAGCTCGTCACCTCGCTGCACTCCTCGCTCGGCCCGCAGGGCAACATCCTGGAGCCGACCGCCGCGACCTGTCGCAGCGTGACGCTGCCCTTCCCGGTGATCGACAACGACGAGCTCGCCAAGCTCATCCACATCAACGCCGACGGCGACATGCCCGGCATGAAGGCCGCGACGCTCTCCGGCCTCTACCGCGTGGGCGACGGCGGCGACGCCCTCGCCGCCCGCATCGAGGAGATCTGCTCCGAGGCCGACGCCGCCATAGAGGCCGGCGCCCGCCTGATCGTGCTCTCCGACCGGCACTCCGACGCCGAGCACGCGCCGATCCCCTCGCTGCTGCTCACCTCGGCCGTCCACCACCACCTCATCCGCACCAAGCAGCGCACCCAGGTGGGCCTGCTCGTCGAGGCGGGCGACGTGCGCGAGGTCCACCACGTGGCCCTCCTCATCGGCTTCGGCGCCGCGGCCGTCAACCCGTACCTGGCGATGGAGTCCGTCGAGGACCTCGTCCGCGCGGGCACGTTCCTGCCCGGCATGGAGGCCGAGCAGGCCATCCGCAACCTGATCCACGCGCTCGGCAAGGGCGTCCTGAAGGTCATGTCCAAGATGGGCATCTCCACCGTCGCCTCCTACCGCGGCGCCCAGGTCTTCGAGGCCGTCGGTCTCGAAGCGGCCTTCGTGGAGCGGTACTTCAGCGGTACGACGACGAAGATCGGCGGCGCCGGACTCGACGTCATCGCCAAGGAGGTCGCCGCCCGGCACGCCAAGGCCTACCCGGCCTCCGGCGTCCCCTCCGCGCACCGCGCCCTGGACATCGGCGGCGAGTACCAGTGGCGCCGCGAGGGCGAGCCGCACCTGTTCGACCCCGAGACGGTCTTCCGCCTCCAGCACTCCACGCGCGGCCGCCGCTACGACATCTTCAAGCAGTACACGGGCCGCGTGAACGAGCAGTCCGAGCGCCTGATGACGCTGCGCGGGCTCTTCGGCTTCAAGTCCGGCCGCCAGCCGATCTCCATCGACGAGGTCGAGCCCGTCTCGGAGATCGTCAAGCGGTTCTCGACCGGCGCCATGTCGTACGGCTCGATCTCCCGCGAGGCGCACGAGACCCTCGCCATCGCCATGAACCAGCTGGGCGGCAAGTCCAACACCGGTGAGGGCGGCGAGGACGCGGACCGCCTCTACGACCCGGCCCGCCGGTCCAGCATCAAGCAGGTCGCCTCCGGCCGCTTCGGCGTGACCAGTGAGTACCTGGTCAACGCCGACGACATCCAGATCAAGATGGCGCAGGGCGCCAAGCCCGGCGAGGGCGGCCAGCTGCCCGGACACAAGGTCTACCCGTGGGTCGCCAAGACGCGTCACTCGACGCCCGGCGTCGGCCTCATCTCGCCGCCGCCGCACCACGACATCTACTCCATCGAGGACCTGGCCCAGCTGATCCACGACCTGAAGAACGCGAATCCGCAGGCGCGGATCCACGTGAAGCTGGTCTCCGAGGTCGGCGTCGGCACGGTCGCCGCGGGCGTCTCCAAGGCGCACGCGGACGTCGTCCTCATCTCCGGACACGACGGCGGCACCGGCGCCTCCCCGCTGACCTCGCTGAAGCACGCGGGCGGCCCCTGGGAGCTCGGCCTCGCCGAGACCCAGCAGACCCTGCTCCTCAACGGCCTGCGCGACCGCATCGTCGTGCAGACCGACGGCCAGCTCAAGACCGGCCGTGACGTCGTCATCGCCGCGCTGCTCGGCGCCGAGGAGTTCGGTTTCGCCACCGCGCCCCTCGTCGTCTCCGGCTGCGTCATGATGCGCGTCTGCCACCTGGACACCTGCCCGGTCGGCATCGCCACGCAGAACCCGGCGCTGCGCGAGCGCTTCTCCGGCAAGGCCGAGTACATCGTCAACTTCTTCGAGTTCATCGCCGAAGAGGTCCGCGAGATCCTCGCCGAGCTGGGCTTCCGCACCATCGAGGAAGCCGTCGGCCACGCCGAGCTCCTCGACACCGAGAAGGCCGTCAGCCACTGGAAGGCGCAGGGCCTGGACCTGGAGCCGCTGTTCCACGTGCCGGCGCTGCCCGCGGGCGCCGTCCGGCACCAGGTCGCCGCCCAGGACCACGGTCTGGAGAAGGCCCTCGACAACGAGCTGATCAAGCTCGCCGCCGACGCCCTCGCCGCGAACAGCGCGACGGACGCGCACCCGGTCCGCGCGCAGGTCGCCATCCGCAACATCAACCGCACGGTCGGCACCATGCTCGGCCACGAGGTGACGAAGAAGTTCGGCGGCGCCGGTCTGCCCGACGACACCATCGACATCACCTTCACCGGCTCGGCGGGCCAGTCCTTCGGCGCCTTCGTGCCGCGCGGTGTGACGCTGCGCCTGGAGGGCGACGCCAACGACTACGTCGGCAAGGGCCTCTCCGGCGGCCGCATCGTGGTCCGCCCGGACCGCGGCGCCGACCACCTCGCCGAGTACTCGACGATCGCGGGCAACACCATCGCGTACGGCGCGACCGGCGGCGAGCTGTTCCTGCGCGGCCGCACGGGCGAGCGCTTCTGCGTCCGCAACTCCGGCGCGACGGTGGTCTCCGAGGGCGTGGGGGACCACGGCTGCGAGTACATGACCGGCGGTCACGCGGTGGTCCTCGGCGAGACCGGCCGCAACTTCGCGGCCGGCATGTCGGGCGGCATCGCGTACGTGATCGACCTCGACCGCGACAACGTCAACGCCGGGAACCAGGCGGCCGTCGAGCCGCTCGACGACTCCGACAAGCAGTGGCTGCACGACGTCGTGCGCCGCCACCGGGAGGAGACGGCCTCGACCGTGGCCGAGAAGCTCCTTGCGGAGTGGGACACGGCCGTGGAGCGCTTCAGCAGGATCATCCCCAGCACGTACAAGGCAGTGCTCGCCGCCAAGGACGCCGCCGAGCGAGCCGGTCTCTCCGAGACCGAGATCACCGAGAAGATGATGGAGGCGGCGACCAATGGCTGATCCCAAGGGCTTTCTCAACCACGGCCGCGAGGTCGCGCAGACCCGCCCGGTCGGCGAGCGCGTCCAGGACTGGAACGAGGTCTACGTTCCCGGTTCGCTCCTCCCGATCATCTCCAAGCAGGCCTCGCGCTGCATGGACTGCGGCATCCCGTTCTGCCACAACGGCTGTCCGCTCGGGAACCTGATCCCCGAGTGGAACGACTACGCGTACCGCGAGGACTGGTCGGCCGCGCAGGAGCGCCTGCACGCCACCAACAACTTCCCCGAGTTCACGGGCCGGCTCTGCCCGGCGCCGTGCGAGTCGGCATGCGTGCTCGGCATCAACCAGCCGGCCGTCACCATCAAGAACGTCGAAGTCTCCATCATCGACAAGGCGTGGGACGTGGGCGACGTCAAGCCGCAGGCGCCCGAGCGCCTCTCCGGCAAGACCGTCGCCGTCATCGGCTCGGGCCCGGCGGGCCTGGCCGCCGCCCAGCAGCTGACCCGGGCCGGGCACACGGTCGCCGTCTACGAGCGCGCCGACCGCATCGGCGGCCTGCTGCGCTACGGCATCCCCGAGTTCAAGATGGAGAAGCGGCACATCAACCGGCGCATCGAGCAGATGCGCGCGGAGGGCACCAAGTTCCGCACCGGCGTGGAGATCGGCCGCGACATCGACGCGGCCAAGCTCCGCAGGCGCTACGACGCGGTGGTCATCGCCGCGGGCTCCACCACCGCCCGCGACCTGCCCGTCCCCGGCCGTGAGCTCAAGGGCATCTACCAGGCGATGGAGTACCTGCCCCTGGCCAACAAGGTCCAGGAGGGCGACTACGTCACCACGCCCGTCTCCGCCGAGGGCAAGCACGTCGTCGTCATCGGCGGCGGCGACACCGGCGCGGACTGCGTGGGCACCGCCCACCGCCAGGGCGCGGCCTCCGTGACGCAGCTGGAGATCATGCCGAAGCCGGGCGAGGACCGCGCCCCGCACCAGCCGTGGCCGACCTTCCCCATGCTCTACAAGGTCACCTCCGCGCACGAGGAGGGCGGCGAGCGGGTCTACGCCGTCAACACCACGCACTTCGAGGGCGACGAGGACGGCAACGTCCAGTTCCTGCACCTCGTCGAGGTGGAGTTCATCGAGGGCAAGCTGACCCCGAAGCCCGGCACCGAGCGCAAGATCCCGGCCCAACTCGTCACCCTGGCGATGGGCTTCACGGGCACGGACCGTGAGAACGGCCTCGTGGACCAGTTCGCGCTGGAGCTCGACGAGCGCGGCAACGTCGCGCGGGACGCCGAATTCCAGACAAACGTGCCCGGCGTCTTCGTCGCGGGCGACGCGGGCCGCGGCCAGTCGCTCATCGTCTGGGCGATCGCCGAGGGCCGCTCGGCGGCGCGCGGCGTGGACAACTTCCTCACCGGCGCGAGTGATCTGCCCGCCCCGATCCGCCCGACGGACCGTGCCCTGACGGTCTAGCCCGTACGGTTCCTCCGTACGACCCCTGCACGTCCCGTACAACGGCGTACGGAACTGAGCGGCGCCCGCCTCGTCCCCGACCGGACCTGGGCGGGCGTCGTCGCGTCCGGGCCCGATCGTGGGGCCGGTGCGTTGCATGGGGCGCAATGGTATGAGCGTATGTTGCGTCACCCGCAACCCTCATTACGGTTCGGCCGCTTATACCAATGGGTCTAGACCGCCCCCGTCTGGTGTGACCACAATCGCTCCCACCAATCGGAACCTGGAGGGGGCCGGCATGAATCGACGTGTCATCGCCGCTGGTTGTATCGCCATGAGTCTCGGACTGACCGCCACGGCGTGCGGTGGCGATGGCGACGACGAGGGCGGCAAGGCCACCGACGGCAAGGGCAAGACCCTCACCGTATGGATCATGGAGGGGACCAACCCCGACGCGCGGCCCTTCTTCGCGGAGGCCGAGAAGGCCTTCACTAAGAAGACCGGCGCCAAGATCAAGGTCGAGTACCAGCAGTGGGCCAGTGCCCAGAAGAAGTTCACGACCGCCATCGAGGGCGGCGCGGACCAGGTGCCCGACGTGGCCGAGGTCGGCACCACCTGGGTGCCGCAGTTCGCCGAGACCGACGCGCTCGTCGACGTCACCGACGAGGTGAAGAAGTCGGGCCTGAACGGCGACCTCGTCGAGGGCCTCAAGGACGCGGGCACGCTGGACGGCAAGCAGTACGGCATGCCCTGGTACGCGGGCGTCCGCTCGATCGTCTACCGCAAGGACGTCTTCGAGAAGCACGGCCTCAAGCCCCCGACCACGTGGAAGGAGCTCGAGGCGACCGCCAAGGCGCTCAAGGAGAAGGAGCCGAAGATGGTTCCCTTCCCGGTGGCGGGCGGCGCGGAGATGTTCGCGACCCCCTTCATCTGGGGCGCGGGCGGTGAACTCGCCACCGAGTCCGGCGGCAAGTGGAAGTCCGCCATCAACTCGCCCGAGGCCATCAAGGGCATCGAGTACTACACGGGCCTCGCCACCAAGGACAAGGTCTCCCCGGCCAAGGTCAACACCTGGACGGAGAAGGAGGTCGGCGACGCCTGGAACAAGGGCGAGATCGCCATGGCCATCGGCGGCAACTGGACCCCGAAGGCGATCGTCGACAAGAACCCGGACCTCAAGGGCAAGCTCGGCGCCGTGCCGATCCCCGGCCGGACGGGCGGGATGAGCAAGTCCTTCCTCGGCGGCTCCTACCTGTCCACGTTCGACACGGACAAGAAGGACCTCGCCTGGGAGTTCGTGAAGCTCGTGACGACCGGTGAGTTCGCCGCCAAGTGGGCCGAGCAGACCAACTACTTCCCCGGCCAGAACTCCGAGCTGAAGAAGATCGAGGCCAAGAAGGACCCGCTGGTCGAGCCGTTTGCCAAGCAGATGCTGGAGGCCGGAGCCACCGTCCCCAAGACGAAGTCGTACGGCGAGATCCAGGCCTCCAAGGTCATCCCCGGCATGATCCAGTCGATCCTCACCGGCAAGTCGTCCGTCAAGGACGCGGCGGACAAGGCGGCCAAGGACATGGACGCGATCTTCGCCAAGGACGAGTAGTTCAGGGGAAGTTCGGCACTGTGAAGGACGCGACACCGTGAAAGACACGCTTGTCAGCGACGGGCCGGAGTCCCCGGCCCGTCCCGGCCCCCTGACGCGGGACGACGGGGCGGCCGAGGCGGCTCGCCGCCGGAAGAAACTGACCGCCCTCACCCGGCCCTGGCTCCTGCTCGCCCCCTCCCTCGTGGTCCTCGTGGGGCTGCTGCTCTGGCCGCTGATCCAGGTCGGCAAGCTCTCCCTGCAGGACTACAAGGTCAAGTTCGGTGGCGGCACAGGGACGTTCACCGGCTTCGACCACTACAGCGACCTGCTCTCCAGCAGCCTGCTGTGGAAGACGGTCCTGCCCAACACCGTCTTCTTCGCCTTCGCCTGCGTCGGCCTCACCGTCGCGCTCGGCACCCTCGTGGCGCTGCTGCTCAACCGGCTCGGCGCCACCTGGCGGATGATCTGCTCGATCGCGATCCTCGCCGCCTGGGCCATGCCCGCGGTCACGGGCACGTACGTGTGGATCTGGCTCTTCCAGCCGCAGGACGGCATGGCCAGCCAGATCGCGGGCTCGATCGGCCTGATCGACCCCGAGACCACCAACTGGTTCACCGAGCGCGGCCCGTTCTACGCGATCGCCACGCTCAACGTCGTCCACCACGGCTTCCCCTTCGTCGCCATCACCGTCCTCGCGGGACTCATGACGATCCCCAAGGAGCTGTACGAGGCGGGGGAGCTGGACGGCGCCAATGCCTGGCAGCGGTTCTGGAACATCACCGTGCCGACGATCAAGCCCGTCTTCCTCGTGGTGACCATCCTCTCCACCATCTGGGACTTCAAGGTCTTCACCCAGGTCTATCTGCAACCCGGCGGCGACGGCTCCAACGAAGAGGTCTACAACCTCGGGGTCTTCTCCTACATCCAGGCCTTCGCCAAGAACGACTACGGCACGGGCGCGGCGGCCGCGGTCCTGCTGACCCTGCTGCTCCTGCTCATCACCGTCGTCTACATCCGCACGCTGTTCCGGCAGGGGGACGAGGACCTGTGACCGCCACCAAGCTCTCGGCGCCGCTCGACCAGGAGAAACCGCGCGGCCGCAGCACGCTCGCCTCGCGCGTCGGACTGCCGGCCGCGGTCCTCGGCCTCCTCCTCTTCACGCTCTTCCCCGTCTACTGGATGATCTCCACGGCGCTCGACCCGAAGGCCGCCCTGCGCGGCTCGGACGTGCTGCCGAGCGGCATCAGCTTCGAGCACTTCGAGTTCGTCTTCGACAAGGGCAACTTCGGTACGTACCTGCTGAACTCGGCGCTCGTCGGCCTCGCCACGATCGTCGCGGCCGCGCTGCTCTCGCTCTTCGCGGCCATCGCGGTGGCCCGGTTCAAGTTCCGCTTCCGCACCTCCGTACTGATCATGATCCTGATCGTGCAGATGGTGCCGCTCGAAGCCCTGGTCATCCCGCTCTTCATCCAGATGCGGGACTACGACCTGCTCAACTCGCTGCTCGGGCTGAGCATCGTCTACATCGCCCTCTCGCTCCCGTTCGCGATCTGGACGCTGCGCGGCTTCGTCGCCACCGTCCCCAAGGAGGTCGAGGAGGCCGCCTACATCGACGGGGCGTCCTGGCCGCGGATGTTCTGGTCGGTCCTTCTGCCGCTGGTCGCGCCGGGGCTCGTGGCGACCTCGATCTTCGCCTTCATCACGGCCTGGAACGAGTTCGTCTTCGCGTACACCTTCATGAAGGGCAGCGACAAGTACACGGCGGCCGTGGGCATTTACCAGTTCTTCGGTGAGAACTCCACGGCCTGGGGCCCGGTCATGGCCAGCTCCACGCTGGTCACGGTGCCGGTGATGATCTTCTTCGTGATCGTGCACCGGAAGCTGGGCTCGGGCCTGGCGGCGGGCGCGGTCAAGGGCTGAGCCGCCCGGCGGGTGTGCGGGGTCACGGCACCTTGTACGTCTCCCCGTACACCTGCCACGTCAGCGGCGTATCGAGGGCCAGGTTGCCGTCGTCGAGGAACTTCCGCTGCGCCGTGTCCACGCGCGAGGTGTCGCGGTGGGCCGGTTCGGCCTTCATCGCCGTGCGGCGGACGTCCAGGAAGGCGTCGAGGTACGCCTTCTCGCCGCCGCCCAGGGACGGCGGGTCCGCCCGCTTCATGGCCGCCTCGCGCAGGCCGTGGAAGGAGCGGGGGCCGGTGCCGGGGCCGTGCATGACCATCGCGTCGTAGTAGATGAACTGGCCGAGCGAGCCGAGGCCGTCGCGCTCGGCCCTGCGCACCGCCGGGTCGAAGTAGCCGCGGTCGCGTGCCCGGTCCTGGGCCGCGCGGAACGCGGGCTCGGCCGCCTCCGCCTTCCAGGCCTCGGGGAAGCCGGGGTCCAGGCCGTCGTGCGAGTCGCTGCCGTCGACCTCGCGCAGGGCGGGCAGGTAGCGGGCCAGGCCGTTGTCGGGGTGGTCCTTCGTGTAGTGCTCGACGAGGGTCAGCAGGTCGTGCGTGCCGGTGCAGAAGCCGATGAGGCCCGCGGTGTAGCCGCGGCCGTCGTCGATGTCCTCGACGTAGCCGTACTGGCCGCGCCAGTCCAGCGTCGAGTTCTCCGCGCTCGACACCAGCTGCTGCGCGAGTTCCTTCTTCGCGGGCGCGGTGAGGCCCGGATCGCGCCCGCCGTTCCCGGCGTCGCTCCGGTCCGGGGCGCCGCCCGCGAGGCAGGCGGCCGTGGCGACGAGCGGGACCACGGCGAGCAGGAGGAGGCCGGCGCGTTTCATCCGGCCAAGATTACGTGGGCATGACCTGCGGGTCGTCCGGCGGTTCCCGCCCGGCGGCTTCCGTGCCCCACCCTCCGACGCCCTACTCTATTGACTAAAAGTCAATTCAGCGCCAGTCTCTGGTCCCGGACCCGGCCGTGCGGCCGGCCGAGGGAGGCGACGTGGACACCGAGACCCGGCAGCGACGCGAGCGACTCGCCGCGGAGCTGCGCGACCAACCACCGGAATCCTTCGGGCAGTTGACGCCCGACCAGCTCGCGGTGCTGGCGGACGCGCTGGAGCGGCAGCGCGAGAGCCGCGCCGCGGGACTCAACGAGGCCGCCGAGGAGGCGCTGAAGCTCGTCCCCGCGCTGGCCCGCGGCCCCGTCCGCCGGATTCTCTTCCGATAGCCCAGTGGAGCGAGGAGTCAGCATGGACAAGCTGCGCGGCAGGGCCGAGACCCGCAAGATCGCCCACCTGCTCGACGTCGAACCGGACGCGCTCGCCTTCCTCCAGGGGCTGCCCGTCGAGGACGTACGACGCTTCCGCACCCAGAGCGTCGCGGCGCTCTTCGACCGGGCGCCCGACATGCTCGACCGGATCGCGTCCGCGACCAAGCTCGTGCCCGCCGGGGTGGCCGCCGCCATCTCCCAGAAGGCCCTCGGCCCGCGCCTGGCCGCCGCCGTCGCCGGCCGGCTCGAACCCGCGCGGGCCGCCGACATCATCGAGAAGCTGCCGGTGTCCTTCACGGCCGAGTCGTGCGCCCACCTCGACCCGCGCAGGATCAAGGGCATCGTCGACCGCCTCGACGAGGACCTGGTCGTCCGCATCGCCGTAGCGCTCGCCGAACGCGGCGACCACCTCACGATGGGCCGCTTCGTCGGCCACCTGCCCGACGCCGCGCTGCGCCGCATCCTGCCGCAGGTCGACGACGCCGCCGTCCTGAAGACGGGCTTCGCGATCGACGTGCCCGAACGGCTCGGTCACCTCATCGAGCTGATGGGCGCCGAACGGCTCGCTGCCGTCATCGGCTCCGCGGCCGCCGACGGCCTGTGGCCCGAGGCGCTCGCCGTCGCCGGCCTGGTGACGGGGGAGCAGCGCGGCCGCATCGCCTCGCTCACCGCGGGCCAGCCGCAGCAGCGCCTCGACTCCCTGGTCACGACGGTGGCGGAACAGGACCTGTGGGAGTCCCTGCTGCCCCTGGTCGCGCTCCTCGGCGAGGACGAGCGGCGCACCGTCGCCGAACTGCCCTCGCTGCGGGAGGCGGAGGTGCTCGGAGGCGTCGTGCGCGCGGTCGTGGCCACCGGGCTGTGGGCGGAGTTCCTGCCGCTCGTGGAGGCGCTGCCCGCCACGTCACGCAAGGCCGTCGCCGACACCGCGGGGGCGCTGCCCGAGCCCGACCTGGACGCCCTCGCCAGGGAGGTCGGCAAGCAGGACCTCTGGGAGCTGGTCATGCCGCTCGTCGAGCTCATGGACGACGCGGCGAAGACCCGGATCTTCGCCCTGCCCGCCTTCCAGGACCAGGCCGGAGGGTAGCCCGCACGGCGTACGAAGAAACGATGCGGCGACGGCGTACGGGTGACAGGGCGCATCCGCGGGCCGCGGGCCGGGAAAGGGCGCAGCCGGACCCGTCGACTCCCGGACGGGTCCGGCCACCCCCTTCCGCCGGACACCCCCACGTCCGGCGCCGGACGGAAACGGACCCCATGCGTCTGCGCCACTCCCTCGCCGCCGCCCTCGGCGCGCTCACCCTCGTCGTCGCCCTGCCGACCTCCGCGGGCGCCGCCACCGGCGCCTTCTCCTACAAGTTCGTCGGCCTCGACGGCTCACCCCGGTCGGCCACGCTCCACGACCCGGAGAGCCCCGGCTGCGCCACGCTCCCCGAGGTCGCGGACCCGGATGCCTCGGAGCCCGCGTTCGCCCCGCACAACGACACCGACACCTGGGTGATGGTGTTCACCGAGCCGGACTGCACCGGCGACTCCTGGACGCTGCGCCCGCACGGACACCCGGCCACGGACCGCCTCAAGCTCCGCTCGGTGCACTTCACCGATCGCCACTGACCGGTCGTCACTGACCGGCCGTCACCCCGTCGTCGAGCCGCCGTCCACGGTGAACTCCGCCCCCGTGACGTACGACGACGCGTCCGACACCAGGAACAGCACCAGGGAACCGACCTCCTCCGGGCGGCCCATCCTGCCGAGCGGCAGGTGGGAGAAGTCGCGCCCGGCGGAGGCCGCGGAGATCATCGGGGTGTCGATCACCCCCGGGTGGACGGAGTTGACCCGCACCCGGTACGCCGCCAGGTCCAGCGCCGCGGACCGGGTCAGGCCCCGCAGCCCGAACTTCGTGGACCCGTACGCCGCGTGCCCGGGGATGCCGACCAGGCCCGCCGTCGACGACACGTTCACCACCGAACCGCCGCCCGCCTCCTTGAGCGCGGGCAGCACCGCCTGGATGCCCAGGAAGGGCCCCAGGAGGTTGACCCGGACCAGGGCCTCGAAGTTCTCGTACGTCTCGTCCTCCACGGACGCCGTGCGCCACAGCGCGGCATTGTTCACCAGTGCGTCGAGGCGCCCGAAGGCGTCGAGGGCGCCCGCCACGGCCGCCGCCCAGCTCGCCGCGTCGGTCACGTCGTGCCGTACGAAGAGCCCTTGGTCCCCCAGGGACCCGGCGACCGCACGGCCCTCCTCCTCGCGCACGTCCGTCACCACGACCCGCGCCCCCGCCTCGGCGAAGAGCCGCGCCTCCGCCGCCCCCTGACCGCGGCCCGCGCCGGTGATCAGGACGGTCCTGCCGTCCAGTCCGCTCTCCCGGGGGTTCATGCCGCGCCTCCAGTACGCCTCGGCCGTCCGCACCCCGCCATGTGACGGAGCGTCATATGGCTGGAGCGCATATGTCTAGCAGTCATATGCGCAATGGGGAAGGGCGGGCGCGACGCGTACCCTCGACCGCGGATCGACGCCATCGTGGCCGGCCTCGGGCACATGGGGAAGACCAGCTACCACCTGGCGATGGACGCCGTCATCGACCACTACGTGGACAGCGGTTCCACCGCGCCCGCCCTCGTGATCTTCCAGACCGACGGCGGCCCCATCAACAAGCCGGCCGCCGAGCGTTACCTCTGCAAGGCGGCGAAGCTGCCCCTGTTCTGGCAGTTCATCGGCTTCGGCGACCCGGCGAGCAAGCAGTTCGACTACCTCCGGCGGCTCGACGACCTCGCCGTCCCCGCCGAGCGCCCGGTCGACAACGCGGGCTTCTTCCACGCCGGGAACGACCCCCTGGCGGTGCCGGACGACGTGCTCTACGACCGGCTGGTGGGGGAGTTCCCGGCGTGGCTCGCGGCAGCGCGGGCGGGCGGCATCGTGGCCTAGGGGCTGCCGCCCGGGCCGCGCCCCGCCGGCCGACCAGGCGCTCGCGCGGCTTCAGTCGACGAGGCGCTCGCGCAGCTTCAGGATCGTGCCCGCGTCGAGCCCGAGCCCCTTGGTCAGATAGCCCTGCAGGCCCCCGTACCGCTTCGCCGCCTCGTCGAGCGCCGTGTCGAGGTAGTCGGTGCGCACCTCCTGCAGCGGGATGATCAGATCCGGGTTCTGCATGAGCCCGCCCTGCTTGAGCGCCTCGCGCAGCCGCGCGTCGTAGGCGGCCCGGTAGGTGTTGGACGCCAGGTAGTCACCGACCGCGGTCCCGTCCGGCACACCGGCCAGGCGCAGCAGGAGGTACGTCGTCCAGCCGGTGCGGTCCTTGCCCGAGGTGCAGTGGTAGAGCAGCGGCGAGCGGCTGTCCGCGATGTCGCGCAGGGTGGCCGCGAAGCGCGCGCGGTTGACGGAGTCCGTGACGAAGGTGCGGTAGACGTCGCGCATGAACGCGGCCGCCCTGCCGTTGCCCAGCATCTCCTCCTGCTTGACCGGGTCCTTCGAGCCGATCGCGGTGAGGAGCTGGGTGAACAGGCCGTTGTCGGTGATCGGCCGGGAGACCGGGGAGGCCCCGGCGGGCAGCCGGTCCGCGCCGTCGTACTGCACCTCGGCGGGCACCCGGAAGTCGATGACCTTCTTCAGGCCGAGCCCGGTGAGCGTCCCGAGGTCGGCGTCGGTGAGCTTGCCGAGGGCGTCGGCGCGGAAGACCCGTCCGTAGGCGACGCGCTCGCCGTCGTACGTGCGGTAGCCGCCCACGTCCCGCACGTTGACCGCGCCCTGGAGCGGAATGTGCCGGACGGTGTCGGCCGCGGGGCGGGCGGCCCGGTGGGCGGGGGCGTGCGACGCGTGCCGGGGCGCGGTGGGCGCGGCGGTCTCCGCGGGGGCGGCCCAGGCGGGCAGGGTCCCCAGGGCGAGCGCGGAGATCACGAGTCCGGTCGCGGTACGGGTACGGGAGATGCGCATCGGTCCGCCTTCCCATCGGCAGGGGTGCTCGGCCCAACCAAGCGATTGTTTGGTCGGAGGGCGAAGGTAGCGAGGGGCCGGTGAGCGAGGAAGGGGCGTGCGCGAAAGGCTGACGAAAAGTCAAAACTGTAGAGCGGCGTCCCGGCGCCGCGCGGGGCCGGGGGGAGGGCCGGGGCGGGGCCCGGGCAAGGGGGTCTGCCGGGCCGGGAACAAGGGGTCGCGCGAGCGTGTTAGGGTTATGTGTTGCAGTTTTGGTACCCATGAACTTTATGTGCGCCTGACGGGAATGCTCCGAGGGCGCAAAATTGTTTTTCCGGTTCTCTCCGGTATGGGGGTCATTGCAGCGCTGGAGATTCACAATTCGGTGATTCTCCATTCACTGCCCCTGTTGAGGAGATTGACATGGCAACCGGCACCGTTAAGTGGTTCAACTCGGAAAAGGGCTTCGGCTTCATCGAGCAGGACGGCGGCGGCCCCGACGTCTTCGCCCACTACTCGAACATCGCGTCCTCGGGCTTCCGTGAGCTCCTCGAGGGCCAGAAGGTCTCCTTCGAGGTCACCCAGGGCCAGAAGGGCCTGCAGGCCGAGAACATCGTTCCTGCCTGATCGCCGCAGCGCGCGAACCTCACAGCCGAGGCCCGCACCGGAAGGTGCGGGCCTCGGCTTGCGCTGTCATCGGGCCCGACCGGGCCCAGAGCCGCACCGGCTCAGAGGTCCGGAAGTCCAGCGACCAGGAAGGCACTACTGCATGAACCGCTCCGAACGTCCGGCGCGCCCCGCCCGCAAGCGTCCCGCCGACGCGGCAGGAAAGGGCCGGCCCTACGGCCAGGCGAAGGGCTCCGCGCATTCTTCGCATTCCGCGAAGAAGCCCGGGAGCCGCAAGCCGAAGCCGGTCCAGGGCGGTGAATTCGCGCTGCCCGAGAGCATCACGCCGGCGCTGCCGTCCGTCGAGGCCTTCGCTGATCTGGACATGCCCGAGGCCCTCCTGAAGACGCTGGCCGCCCAGGGCGTCACCGAGCCCTTCCCGATCCAGGCCGCCACCCTCCCGAACTCGCTCGCGGGCCGTGACATCCTCGGCCGCGGGCGCACCGGCTCCGGCAAGACGCTGGCCTTCGGCCTCGCGCTCCTGGCCCGCACCGCCGGGCACCGCGCCGAGTCGAAGTCCCCGCTCGCCATGGTCCTGGTCCCCACGCGCGAGCTGGCCCAGCAGGTGACGGACGCCCTCACGCCGTACGCGACGTCGGTGAACCTCCGAATGGCCACGGTCGTCGGCGGCATGTCGATCACCCGGCAGTCCGGGACGCTGCGCCGCGGCGCCGAGGTCCTGGTCGCCACCCCCGGCCGCCTCAAGGACCTGATCGAGCGCGGCGACTGCGATCTGTCGCAGGTGCGCACGACGGTTCTCGACGAGGCCGACCAGATGGCCGACATGGGCTTCATGCCGCAGGTCACGGCGCTGCTCAAGCAGGTGGCGCAGGGTGGCCAGACGATGCTGTTCTCGGCGACCCTCGACAAGAACATCGACCGTCTCGTACGGATGTTCCTGACCGATCCCGTCGTGCACTCCGTCGACCCGTCCGCGGGCGCGGTCACGACGATGGAGCACCACGTGCTCTACGTCGCCGACGAGACGGACAAGAAGGCCGTCGCGATGCGGATCGCCGCCCGTGAGGGCCGCGTGATCATGTTCCTGGACACCAAGCGCGCGGTGGACCGCTTCACCAAGCGGCTGCTCGCCAACGGCGTACGCGCCTCCGGACTGCACGGCGGACGCTCGCAGCCGCAGCGCAACCGCACCCTCGACCAGTTCAAGACCGGCCAGGTCACCGCGTTGATCGCGACGAACGTGGCGGCGCGCGGCATCCACGTCGACGACCTCGACCTGGTCGTGAACGTCGACCCGCCCACCGACCACAAGGACTACCTCCACCGGGGCGGGCGCACCGCGCGGGCAGGCGAGTCGGGCAGCGTCGTCACCCTCGTGCTCCCCGACGAGAAGCGCGACATGACGCGGCTGATGTCCGACGCCGAGATCCGTCCGAACACGGCGCGCGTCTCCTCCTCCGACGAGGAGCTGACGCGGATCACCGGGGCGCGCGAGCCCTCCGGTGTGCCGGTGGTCATCGAGGTGCCGCAGCCGCAGCAGCAGCCCGCCGCACGGGGTGGCGCGCAGCGGCGCCGTCGTCCTCGCGGCGCTGGTGGCGCCGCCGCTGGGCAGGGCCAGGGCCAGGGTCAGGGCCAGGGGCAGCGCAGGGTTCCCCGTCAGGGCCAGGGCCAGGGCCAGGGCGGCCAGGGTCAAGGCGGTCAGGGGGGTCAGGCCAGGAGCGGTTCCGCCGGGGCCGGTGGCAGCGGTGGCGGTCGTGCCCGCCGCGGTCGCGCCGGTGGCGGGGCCCAGGGAGGCCGTCGCTCCGCGGCGTGACCCGGCGCTGCTTCCCGCAGTGCCAGTGCCCGTAGCAGTGTCAGTTCCGCCCGCAGCCCCTGCCGAGGCTGCGGGCGGAACAATGTAGTGCCGTACCGGCTGAAGTGCCGTACCACCCGTAGTGCCGTGCCACCGCACCACCCGGCCCGAAGGAGCCCGCCCGATGTCACCGGAGCGCGAACCCGTCGCCCTGCCCCTGCTCGACGACGACCGCGCGGCCCTGCGGGCCGACTGCGGCAGCTGCTTCGGGCTGTGCTGTGTGGCCCTCACCTTCTCCAAGTCCTCGGACTTCGCCGTGAACAAGGACGCGGGCACGCCCTGCACCAACCTGCGGGAGGACTTCCGGTGCGGCATCCATCGCGACCTCCGGGACAAGGGGTACCGGGGCTGCACCGTGTACGACTGCTTCGGGGCGGGGCAGCACGTCTCGCAGAACACCTTCGAGGGGCGTGACTGGCGTCGGGATCCGGCCACCGCGCGCCAGATGTTCGAGGCCTTCCCGGTCATGCGGCAGCTCCACGAGCTGCTCTGGTACGTGACCGAGGCGCTCGCCGTGCCGCAGACCCGGCCGATCCACGCCGACCTGAAGCGCGCGCTCGCCGCGACCGAGCGGCTGACCCGGGGCACCCCCGAGGCCGTCGTCGAGACCGACGTGGCCGCCCACCGTCAGGAGGTCAACCAGCTCCTCCTGCGGGCCAGCGAGCTCGTCCGCGCCGAGTACCGCGGCAAGGGCGGCAAGGGCGGCAAGGGCGCCAAGAACGGCAGGGGCGGGAAGGGCGGCAAGAAGAACCGCAGGGGCGCCGACCTCATCGGCGCGCGGCTCAGGGGCGCCGACCTCACGGGCGCCGACCTGCGCGGTGCCTACCTCATCGGCGCCGACCTGCGCGAGGCGGACCTGCGGGGAGCCGACCTGATCGGCGTGGACTTCCGCGACGCGGACCTGCGCGGCGCCGACCTCACCGGCGCGCTCTTCCTCACCCAGTCGCAGGTGAACGCGGCCAGGGGCGACGACCTCACCCGGCTGTCCGACACCCTCGACCGCCCCGCCCACTGGTCCGGTGCCTGACCCCGACGCCTCCTACGCGTCGCACTCGAGCACCGTCCGGCACAGCGTGCACCGCACCCGCATCCTCCCCCGAGCCGGTACCCGTATCCGCTGGTGGCAGGTCGGGCAGGGAAACGTCACCCGCAGGGTGCCGTTGTCGAGGGAGAAGGAGTAGGCCCCGCCCGCCGCGACCGCGCCGCCGTGGTCCAGTGCGTAGCGCCGGTCCTTCGCGTACCGCCGCCGCCCCGCCCACCCCGCGGCCGTCAGCGGCGGCTGCTGCTCGTCGCGGCGGGCATGGGCGAGCCCCTTCGTGTACGCCGTGTACGCCTGCGCGCTGGTGAACCACGTCTCCGGGGCCTCGCCGAACGCCGACGCCCGCTTGGCCAGGACGTATCCGAACTCCTCCGGCGTGAGGTAGCCGAGCTTCTGCGAGGACGCGCCGTCCTCGCGGTAGGCGTCGAGCAGCAGCCAGCCCGCGCCCAGGTAGGCGGTGGCGGTGTCGGTCAGGATCTCGTTGTCGCGCGTGCCGGGGAACGACAGGTCGAGCCGGTGCAGATAGACGTGCATGACCTCGTGGGCGAGGGCCGCGCCGATGTCCCTGCGGTGGGTGCGGAAGCGGTCGTTGAGCTCGATGAAGTACTCGGGCCCCGCGGCGAGTTCGACGTACGCGGCATGGTCCATCTCGCGGAAGCCGACGATCATCCGGGCGTCGGGGAGGCGCAGGTGCCGCACCATCTCGCGGGCCACCCGCTGCACGCCGAGGTACAGGTCGTCCTGGTCGTGGAAGGCCACGTCGGCGGGGGCGACGCTGGTCTCGAAGGTGTGGACGGTGTCGTACGAGAGGCGTTTGTAGAGCGCGGTGAGGGCGGCGCGCACGGTCTCCAGATGGGGGTAGCCGTGCACGACTGGACCGCCGCCGACCGTCACGTCCGTACCCCCTGACGTCACTCACCGGGCACTGCAACTCCCTTCCACTGTACGGGGGGAGCCGCTCCCGCGACGGTGCCGCGCGACACCCCGTGGCCGGAAACCGCCCCTTGTCCTGAGCGGACACCGATCTCCATAATCCGCAGCAACGCTTTGGCGGGCTCATGCCACCCACGCGCGACCTGTGGGGACGGCCGGGGCCCGCCACGCGTGACCCCCCACGAACCCCCCACGAAGGGAAGCAAGTTGAAGACCAAGCTGCGTGGAGTGAAGAGAGCCGCCACCCTCGGCGCGATCGCTCTGGCCACCATCAGCCTTCAGCCCGTGGCCGCATCCGCGGCACCCCACCCGGGCCCCCGACCGAGTGAGCGCGTCGTCGGCGGAACCCCCGCCGAGCAGGGCGAATTCCCGTTCATGGTCCGTCTGTCGATGGGCTGTGGCGGCGCTCTGTACGCCAAGGACGTCGTCCTGACCGCCGCCCACTGCGTGGACGGCTCCGGCGACAACACCGGCATCACCGCCACCGGTGGCGTCGTGGACCTGGAGAGCTCCGACGCGATCAGCGTGAAGTCCACCAAGGTCCTGCAGGCGCCCGGCTACAACGGCAAGGGCAAGGACTGGGCGCTCATCAAGCTCGCCCAGCCGATCGACCAGCCCACGCTGAAGATAGCCAAGGACACCAAGTACAACGAGGGCGACTTCACCATCGCCGGCTGGGGCGCCGACAAGGAAGGCGGCGACCAGCAGCGCTACCTCCTCAAGGCGACCGTCCCGTTCATCAGCGACGCCGACTGCCAGGCGGCCTACGGCGACGACCTCACCCCCGGCGAGGAGCTCTGCGCGGGCAAGCTCGCCGAGGGCGGCACGGACACCTGCCAGGGCGACTCCGGCGGCCCCATGTTCCGCAAGGACGAGGCCGGCGAGTACGTCCAGGTCGGCATCGTCAGCTGGGGCAACGGCTGCGCGCGGCCGAAGTTCCCCGGCGTCTACACCGAGGTGTCGACCTTCGCGGCCGACATAGAGAAGGCGGCCGCGGAGCTCTGAGGTTCTGAGCCGCACGTCGTACGTTCCGGGCGGGGCGCTCGCGGTCGCGGGCGCCCCGCTCCGGCACGGGGGCACGGGCCCGCGTGAGCGCCACGCGCCGCCACCCGACGGTTAGTCCAACACCTGCCCCTCCTTTGTCCATGGGCGCGTTCGCCACCCCCGGCGCATCGTGAGCGGCACGAATTCCGTCCCACGGAGGGGTGCCCCATGCTGCCGTCAGACACGTCCGGACCGAGCCGCAGAGCCGTGGTCGCGACGGGCGCGATCGCCGGAATGGGCGTCGCCCTCGGCGCGGGCGGCAGCGCGTTCGCCGCGCCCGCTTCCGCTCCCGTTCCCGGCAGCCGCCCGGCGGACGAGGCGGTGCTGCGCTCGGCCGACCTGGAGGTGCGCGTCGCCACCGCCTTCCCCAGCGTCGTCTCGTACACGGACCGGGCGACCGGCGCCGTCCTGCACGGCCGGGCGGACGCCGCCGGTACGGTCCTGATCGACGAGGCCGCGCACACGCCCACGGTCACCGCGAAGGCGGGCGCCGCCCGCATCGCGTACCGGCTCGCCTTCGACGGCGGCACCCGGGTCGACGTCGAGATCGCGGTCGAGGGCCGCCAGGTCCACTGGCGCGTCACGAAGATCGCGGACACCGACGCGCTGCGGGTCGGCACCCTGCGGATCCCCGGCCTCACCCTGCTCTCCGTACGCAGCGACCAGCCCGGGGCCGCCCTCCTCGCCGCCAAGGTGCAGCTGGACAAGGCCAAGAGCGGCGACACCCTCGTCCGCCCCGCCGCCGACAGCCCCGCCGAGCCGCCCACCGGCTGCGCCTACGCCGTCCTGGCACACGACACGCTCGGCGGCGCCATCGAGACGAACACCGTCTACGACAAGCCCACCAGCGCCGCGGGCACCACCTGGGAGAACGGGCGCCTGTGGCGCGAGACGGTGAAGTCGAGCGACTACGTGGAGGCCCGGCTGGCCCCCGGACAGTGGACGCACCGCGCCGCGACCGCGCCCGTGCACGCCACCGAACCCCTGCCGTACGCCACCGTCGTCATCACCGGTGACCGCAACGGCGACGGCAAGGTCGACTGGCAGGACGCCGCGATCGCCTTCCGCGACATCATGGTGACCCCGCTCGGCGCCGACGAGACGCACCTGAGGGTCGTCCCGCACATCCCGTTCAACTTCGCCTCGCAGGCCACCAACCCGTTCCTCGCCACACTCGACAACGTCAAGCGGATCCACCTCGCGACGGACGGCCTGCGCCAGTACACGCTCCTCAAGGGCTACCAGTCCGAGGGCCACGACTCCGCCCACCCCGACTACGCGGACAACTACAACACCCGCGCGGGCGGCCTCGACGACCTCAACACTCTGGTCCACGAGGGCAAGAAGTGGAACAGCGACTTCAGCGTGCACGTCAACGCCACCGAGTCCTACCCCGTCGCCCGCGCCTTCTCCGAGAAGCTCGTCGACAAGAACGACGAACAGTGGGACTGGCTCGACCAGAGCTACCGCATCGACCAGCGCCGGGACCTGGTCTCCGGCGACATCGTCCAACGCTTCGCCGACCTGCGCGCCCAGACCGACCGTGGCCTGAACGCCCTCTACATCGATGTGTTCCGCGAGTCCGGCTGGACCTCCGACCGCCTCCAGCGGGCCTTCCGCGACCAGGGCTGGACCATCACCACGGAGTGGGGCCACGGCTTCGAGCGCTCCGCGATCTGGTCGCACTGGGCCACCGAGACCGACTACGGCGGCGACACCTCGCGCGGCATCAACTCCCGGCTGATCCGCTTCGTCCGCAACCACCAGAAGGACGTCTTCGCCGACAAGTGGCCCACCCTCCTCGGCGTCGCCCGCATGGGCAACTTCGAGGGCTGGGTCGGCAAGACCGACTGGCACGCCTTCTACGACCTCATCTGGACCCACTCGCTGCCCGCCAAGTACCTCCAGGCGTACCCCGTCAAGACGTGGGACGAGCACGAGATCACCTTCTTCGGGAAGCCGGGCACGACCGTCTCGGACGCCTCGGGGAAGCGGCGCATCACCACCGAAGGGCACCTCGTCTACGAAGACGGCCGGTACCTCCTGCCCTGGGAGCCCCGCAAGGCCCACGATCCCGCCAAGCTGTACCACTACAACCCGGCGGGCGGCGCCAGCACCTGGCAGCTCCCGCGCGCGTGGGCACGCCGCTCCCGCGTCGCGCTGTACCGGCTCACCGACCAGGGAAGGGTCTTCGAGTCGTACGTCTCCGCAGCGGGCGGAAAAGTCACCCTCAAGGCCGACCCGAAGCAGCCCTACGTCCTCTACCGCGAGCGCGCCGCGTCCCTGCCCGACCCGAAGTGGGGCCAGGGCACGCCCCTGCACGACCCGGGCTTCCACTCCGGCTCCCTCAAGGGCTGGCAGGTCAGCGGGCCCGCCACCGTGCGGCTCAGCGACCTCGGCGACTACGAGCTGGTCATCGGCGCGGGCGGCGCGGCGGTCGTCGGACAGCGGCTCGCCCGCCTCAAGGCCGGTACGTACGTCGCCTCCGTGCAGGTCGAGGTCGGCGAGAAGCCGGGCGAGCGGCGCCGGGCGGCCCTGGAGGTGCGCACCGCCGACGGCATCACCGCCGCCAACTCCACCGAGACGTCCACGGCCGGCAACTACGTCGCCGCCGACCGCAAGCACGGCACCCGCTTCCAGCGCATGTTCACGTACTTCACCGTCCCCGAGGGCGGCGGCACCGCCGAGCTGACGCTGCGCGCCGAGGCCGGCCACGCGCGCGTGCGCTTCGACAACGTACGGATCGCCGCCACCGGGCGCCCCGCGAAGCGCCCCCGCGCCACCCTCTCCCACGAGGACTTCGAGCACGTCCCGCAGGGCTGGGGCCCCTTCGTGAAGGGCGACGCGGGCGACGTCACCGACCCGCGCACCCACATCGCCCAGCGCCACGCCCCGTTCACCCAGCGCGGCTGGCACGGCAAGGCGATCGACGACGTCGTCGACGGCACCAACTCCCTGAAGTCCCGCGGCGAGAACACCGGCCTCGTGTACCGCACGGTCCCGCACACCGTCCGCTTCGCACCGGGCAAGCGCTACCGCGTCTCCTTCCGCTACGAGAACGAGAAGGCGGGCCAGTACGCCTGGATCACCGCGGTCGACGCACCGGCCCCCCGCGAGACGGACCGCAAGGCCCTGCCGGTCGCCACCGAACCCACCACGCTCACCTACGAGTTCACCGCCCCCGCCGAGGGTGAGGCGTGGGTCGGCCTGCGCAAGACGGGCGACGACGGCAAGGCGGAGTTCGTGCTCGACGCCTTCGAGGTCAGCGAGGTCTGACCTCCTCGAACCCCGGGAGGGCCCGCGGATCACCCGCGGGCCCTCCCGGCGTCGGGGGCGCTGACGGGGGTGCCAAGAGCAGGCTCTCAGGCCAGCTCGACCCGCTCTCCGCCGCGCTCCAGCTCCAGCACCCACACCTCGTTCGCCCCGTCCCTGAGCACCGGGCCCGGCACGTACAGCGACGTCTGCGGGCCCACTGACCAGTAGCGGCCCAGGTTGAATCCGTTCACCCACACGAACCCCCGCGTCCAGCCCGGGAGTTCGATACGGGCGTCACCGGGGGAGCCGACCTCGACCGTGCCCCGGTACAGGCCGGGGCGGCCCTCGCCGGGGCCGCTCACGGGGAGGGAACGCACCGCCGACGGGACATCGAACGCGTCGAGGCGCAGACCGCGCGCCCGCACCCCGTGCAGGTACTGCCGTTCGTGCAGGATGCCCCCGGTGACGCCCTTGGGCTCGCCGGTGCGCGGGCCGTAGTTGACCCTCCCCAGGGACTCCACCCACAGCTCCACGCGCGCGTGCCCGGCGACCGGGGCGAGCAGGGTCGGGGTGCCCTCGGTGAGGACACCGGCGCGTTCACCGTCGACGTACACCACCGCCCGGTCCCGAAGACCCCGCACGCTCAGCGGGTACGGCTCGCGCGGGCCCGGCACCGTGACGGCGTAGCGCACCAGGCCGCGGTCCACGTCCAGCTCCTCGAACGTGGGCGGCACGGCGTGCTCCGACTCCGGAGTGCCCAGCGCGTCGAGGACCGTCTCCAGCGAGCACCACAGCGGGAGAGCCGCCGACGCGGGGGCGCCGAGCGAGGGGAGCGGCGCGGGCGGCCGCGGCAGCGGCCCCGGGGCGTACTCCGCGAGGACCTCCCGGAACGCCCAGAACTTGGGCGTGGCCCGGCCGTGCTCGTCGACCGGCGCGTCGTAGTCGTACGACGTGACGTCGGGCTGCAGCTCACCGTCGTGCAGCGAACCACCGCCCCGGTTGGCCCCGGCCCAGCCCGCGAAGTTCGTCCCGCCGTGCGCCATGTACAGGTTCACCGACGCCCCGCACGCCAGGATCTCGCGCAGCGCCTCCGCCGCGTCCCCGGCGTCCCGCGCCACGTGCTCCGCGCCCCAGTGGTCGAACCAGCCGCACCAGAACTCCATGCACATCAGCGGGCCCGTCGGCCGGTGCCTGCGCAGCGTGTCGAAGCCCGCCCGCGCCCCCGAGCCGAAGTTGGCCGTCGCAAGGACACCCGGGATCGAACCGCCCGTCAGCATGTGGTCCTCAGGGCCGTCCGAGGTGAACAGCGGAACCGTGACGCCCTCGGCCCGCAACAGGTCGGCCAGGTGACGCAGGTACACCTGGTCCGAGCCGTAACTGCCGTACTCGTTCTCGACCTGCACCATGATCACCGGGCCGCCGTCGCCCCGCCCGTGCTGACGGGAGACGATCTCCGGCAGCAGCCGCCGGAACCACCTCCCCACATGGCCCAGGTACTCCTCGTCGCGGGTCCGCGCGCGGGAGCCCACCGCGCCCGTCAGCCAGTGCGGCAGACCGCCGTTCTCCCACTCCGCGCAGATGTAGGGGCCCGGCCGCACGATCGCCCACAGGCCCGCCCCGCGCGCCGCGTCCAGGAAACGGCCGAGCGCCCCGACGTCGCGGTACGTGCCCGGGTGCGGCTCGTGCAGGTTCCACGGCACGTACGTCTCCACGCAGTTGAGCCCCATCGCCCGCAGCATCGCAAGGCGGTGACCCCACTGCGCCTCGTGCACCCGGAAGTAGTGCAGGGCGCCGGAGAGCAGCCGTACCGGCCGCCCGTCCAGCTCGAAATCGTCCTCGCCGACCCTGAACCCGTTCATCGTGTCCTCTCGCTCACGTACTGCTCGCCCACGATCACCTCTGGCGGGCGGCAGGGTCCATGGACAAAGATCGGGTCCGGTTGGACGCAGCGAGGGAACGCGGCGCGAGGAACGAACGCAGCCAGGAAGGGACGCACGCGGATGTACCACACGTGGATGCGGTATTTCACCCCGAGCCCGGCCCACCACCGGCTCGGCCTCGTCTGCCTCGGCGTCGGCCTGCAGCACGGCCTCCTGCCGACCGTGGGCCCGCGCACCCTCGACCACCACGTCGCCGTCGTCATCAGCTCGGGCGGCGGCTGGTTCCGCGGCGTCGACGGCCGCCGGACCACCGTCACCGCGCCCGCCCTGATCTGGCTCACCCCCGACGTGCGCCACCACTACGGGCCCGACCCCGACACCGGCTGGGACGAGTGCTTCGTCGACTTCACCGGCCCCGCCACCACCACGTACACCGAACTCGGCTACATCGAACCCACCCGCCCCGTCGTCCCGCTCTCCGACGCCGCCGGCGCCCGCGGCGTCGTCGCCCGCATCGCCCGCGCCGCCCGCCGCGGCAACCCGCTCCTGGAGGTCGAGACCGGCGCCGCCGTCCACGAACTCCTCGTCGCGCTGCGCCGCGCCCGCGCCGACATCGCCCCCGACGGCGACCCCGTCCTGCAGGCCCTGGCCCGCGACGCCTTCCAGCCCCTGTCCGTCGCCGAGCACGCCGCACGGCACGGCATGACCCCCGCGGAACTGCGCACCGCGGTGCGGCGCGGCGCCGGCTGCAGCCCCAAGGACTACCTCCTCGGCATCCGCCTCGGCCGCGCCAAGGAACTCCTCGCCGCCACCGAACTGCCCGTCGCCGCCGTCGCCCGCCGCGTCGGCTACGACGACCCCGCGTACTTTTCCCGCCTTTTCACCCGCCGGGTCGGCATGGCCCCCGTCCGCTTCCGCGACCAGCAGGGAAGGGCGGTGCCGGGCGGCTGGTCGCACCAGATACCCGACCCGGACCACCCGCCCGTTCTGCGCTCTTCCGCCGGTGGCGGCCCCGACCCGGCAACGTAGGCTCGTGCCCCATGACCACCAGCCACACCAGTGACGAGAACAGCGCGTCCGGGGCCGGCGCCCCGGCCGCGGGCGGTGCCGCTCCGGACGAGGCCGTGCGCGCCGAGCTGTCCCGGTTGCGCGACAGCATCGACAACATCGACGCCGCCGTCGTCCACATGCTCGCCGAACGCTTCAAGTGCACCCAGCAGGTCGGCCACCTCAAGGCCGAGCACCACCTGCCGCCCGCCGACCCGACCCGCGAGTCCCGCCAGATCGCCCGCCTGCGCGAGCTCGCCGAGAGCGCCAAGCTCGACCCGGCCTTCGCGGAGAAGCTGCTCAACTTCATCATCGCGGAGGTCATCCGCCACCACGAGAGCATCGCGGACAGCGGCCTGACCGGCGGCGACGCCCCCAAGGCGTAACACCGCCCGGGGACGATACCCCGAGGCCCCGTCAGCCGCGCGCCGACGGGGCCTCGCGGCCGGTCACTCAGCCGTTGCCGGAACCCGTGTCGCCCAGATCCATGGGGCTCAGGCGCACGCCGCCCAGGTCCATGCCGCCCAGGTGGATGCCGCCCGCGCCCGGCACCACGCCGACGCCCGCGGTCTTCCCGAGACCCGACATGGCCCCCGGCTGCTTCACGGGCTCCTGCGCCGGGTCCGCCATGGAGACCTTCCCGGACTGCATGCACTGGTCGTGGACACCGGCGAGGTTCAGGCCCTCGACCTTGACGAGCCCAGCGGTGTTGATCTGCTCGACGATCTTCTGCACGCTCGCGCAGACGGTCTCAAGGATCTTGCCTTCTGAAGCCGCGGGAGCCGTGGGAGCCGTGGGAGTCGTGGGCGGGGGCGGATCCGCCGCGACGGCGGGACCCGCCACCGCGAGCGGTCCGAAAGCAGCGGCGGCGGCCAGACCGACGCAGGCCAGGGTGGTGCGTGTACGCATGGTTCTCCCTCGAACAAAGCGGTTCCGTCAGTACTCCCACTCCATTCACCGACCCCGCGCGCCGGGCCGCACGCGGGGCACCCCCATTCAGCGGGTCACCCCACCACTCCCGGCGTACCGGCGGGGCGCCACGGTTCACCGGACACAATTCCTACGCCCATCCGGGTGCCATCGGGCAGCATGGGCCCATGCCCGTACTGACGCGCGACGAAGCGCAGACCCGAGCCCAGTTGATCGACGTCCACCGGTACGCCGTCGAGCTGGATCTCAGCGCGGCGGCGGATCCCGCCCGCGACACCTTCGACTCCCGGACGGTCATCCGGTTCCGCGCTCGCACCGACGGCGCCACCTTCGTCGAGCTCAAGCCCGCCGAACTGCGCTCCGTCACCCTCGACGGGCGCCCCCTGGACCCCGCGGGCCTCGTCGACAACCGGTTCGCGCTCGACGGCCTCACCGCGGGCGAGCACGAACTGCGCGTGGACGCCGCGATGCGCTACTCCCACACCGGTGAGGGCATGCACCGCTTCACCGACCCCAGCGACGGTGAGACGTACACCTACACGCAGCTCTTCATGGAGGACGTGCAGCGCGTCTTCGCCGCCTTCGACCAGCCCGACCTGAAGGCCGTCTTCGAGCTGTCCGCCACCGCCCCCGAGGGCTGGACCGTCCTCGCCAACGGCGTCACCGAACACGTCGGCGACGGGACCTGGCAGGCCGCGGCCACCCCGCCCATCTCCACCTACCTCGTCGCCGTCGCCGCAGGGCCCTGGTACTCGGTGCGCACCGAACACCGCGGCCTGCCCTTCGCCCTCCACTGCCGGCGCTCGCTCGCCCCCTTCATGGACGCCGACGCCGAGGAGATCCTCGACGTCACGCGCGCCTGCTACGACCGCTACCACGAGAAGTTCGACGAGCCCTACCCCTTCGACTCCTACGACCAGGCGTTCGTCCCCGAGTTCAACGCGGGCGCCATGGAGAACCCCGGGCTCGTCACCTTCCGCGACGAGTTCATCTACCGCTCCGCCGTCACCGACACCGAGCGGCAGACCCGCGCCATGGTCATCGCCCACGAGATGGCCCACATGTGGTTCGGCGACCTCGTCACCCTCACCTGGTGGGACGACATCTGGCTGAACGAGTCCTTCGCCGAGTACATGGGCTTCCAGACCACCGCCGAAGCCACCCGCTTCACGGACCCCTGGACCGACTTCGGCGTCGCCCGCAAGTCCTGGGGGTACGACGCCGACCAGCGCCCCTCCACCCATCCCGTCGCACCCGACCCGGACGCCGTCCCCGACACCGCGTCCGCGATGCTCAACTTCGACGGGATCTCGTACGCCAAGGGCGCGAGCGCCCTGCGCCAGCTCGTCGCCTGGCTCGGCGAGAAGGACTTCCTCGCGGGCATCAACACCCACTTCGCGCGGCACAAGTTCGCCAACGCCACCCTCGCCGACTTCCTCGACTCCCTCGCCCACGCCACCGACCGCGACGTGCACGGCTGGGCCGAGGCGTGGCTGCGCACCACGGGCGTCGACACCCTCACCTCGAAGGTCACGCACAGCGGACGCACCTGGACGCTCGCGGTCGACCGGGACGCCGAACCGGGCCGGGAGGCCGGGCGCCCCCACCGCATCGCCGTCGGCGTCTACGACCGCGACCTCTCCGGCGGCCGCGGCCTCGTCCTGCGCGAGCGCTTCGAGACGGACGTCCCGGCCGGCGAGGAGATCACGCGCGACGGCGGCCGCCCCGCCCTGGTCGTCCTCAACGACCAGGACCTCACCTTCGCCAAGGTCCGCCTCGACGAGGCCTCCCTGGAGACCGTCCTGGACGGCCTGTCCGGCGCCCCCGACGCCCTCACCCGCGCCGTGCTGTGGAACAGCCTGCGCGACATGGTCCGCGACGGCGAGCTCGCGGGGAACGCCTACCTGCGGGCCGCCCGCGCGCACCTCCCCGAGGAGAGCGACCTCGCGATCGTCCAGGGCGTCCTCGCCTTCGCCACCGACCACATCGCCGACCGCTTCGCCACCCCCGAGGAGCGCCCCGCCGCCCTCGCCCTCCTCGGCGAGCTCTGCCGCGACCTGATCCGCCGCACCGAGGACGGCTCCGCCCCGGGCCTGCGCCTCACCGCCGTCCGCGGCGCCATCGACGTCGCCACCCAGGCGGCGCCGCTGCACGCCTGGCTCGGCGAAGGCACCGTGCCCGGCGGGCCCGAGCTCGATCCGGAGCTGCGCTGGCGCATCCTCGGCCGGCTCGCCGCGCTCGACGCCACCGACGAGGCCGCCATCGAGGCCGAGCTGGCCCGCGACCCGAGCGCCACCGGCCGCGAGGGCGCGGCGCGCTGCCGGGCCGCGCTGCCCGACGCCGCCGCCAAGCGGGCCGCGTGGGAGGCCATGTTCGCCACGGACGACCTGTCGAACTACCTCTTCAACGCCACCGCCCAGGGCTTCTGGCAGCCCGGCCAGGCCGACCTCGTACGGGAGTACGTCCCGCGCTACTTCGAGGACGCCGTCGCCCTCGCCGCCCGCCGCGGACCCGCCATGGCCGAGGCGGTGGGACGGTACGCCTTCCCCCTGCCGTTCGTGGACGCGCAGACGCTCCAGCTGGGGGAGCGGTGCCTGAGCGACGCCGATCCCACCCCGGCGCTGCGCCGCAAGCTCGTCGACCAACTCGACGACCTGGCACGGGCGTTGCGCGTGCGGCAAGGAGTGGGCAAGGGCTGACGGAGGCGTGCGGGGGCGCGGGCCTTGGCGCCCGCGCCCCCTGGCCCCGGCGGCGATCCGGCGGGCCGCGGACCCGTCCTAGGGTGACCCGGAGCCGGTCCGGTACCGCCGGGCCGGCCCCCCGGCACCAGGACCGGAACAGACCGGCCGGGCCGCGCCAGCAAGGAGCCACTCGTGATCGTCGTGACCGGTGCCACCGGAAACGTGGGCAGCGCCCTCGTCAGCCACCTCCTCGCCGAGGGCGCCCCCGTACGCGCCCTCACCCGCGACCCCGAACGTGCGGCGCTCCCCGCCGCGGCGGACGTGGCCCGCCTCGACCTCGCGGGCGACCCGCCCCGACCGGCCGACCTGGGCGCCCTGTTCGACGGAGCCCGCGCGCTCTTCCTGCACGCCCGGGCCGTGGGCGCACACACCGCGGCCCTGCTCGAAGCGGCCCGCGCGCACGGCGTCCGGCACGTCACCGTCCTCTCCTCCGGCATCGTCCAGGACGGCGCCGACACCACCCACCCCGTCTACGTCCAGCACGCCCGGCTTGAGGACCACGTACGCGAGAGCGGGCTCACCTGGACCTCCCTGCGGCCCAACGCCTTCGCCACCAACGCCTTCCAGTGGGCGCCCCAGATCCGCTCCGGCGACACCGTCAGCGGCCCCTTCCCGGGCGCCGTCAGCGCCCCCATCCACGAGGCCGACATCGCCGCGGTCGCCGCCCGCACCCTCCTCGACGACGGCCACCAGGGCGCCGTCCACCGCCTCACCGGGCCCGAACCGGTCACGAACGCGGAGCAGGTGCACGCGATCGGCGCCGCACTCGGGCGCGCCCTGCGCTTCGTCGAGGTGGCCCCGCAGGACGTGCGGCCCGAGCTCTTCCCGCACGTACCGCCCCCCATGCTCCCCGCCATCCTGCGCACCTGGGGCGAGGCGGTCGGCGCCGAACCGGAGATCACCACCACCGTCAAGTCCGTCACCGGCCAGCCCGCCCGCACGTTCGAGAAGTGGGCGACGGACCACAGGGACGCGTTCAGCTCCTGACCGGCGCCGGGGCGGGCACCGGCACCGGCACCGGCTATCGGGGACACCGGCACCGGCTACCGGGGGGCACCGGCTACCGGTGCAGGCCTGCGCGTCCCCTCCGGGCCGCCCCGCCCGCCCCACCCGCCCCGGGCGCACATGGCCATACGTCAGCGAGCCGCGGCCGGCTCCTAGCACCCCACCCCGCTCCCCCACGTTTTCTCCGCACGGCAGTACCACTTTCGGGTTCCCTCGCCCCGGTATCCGGGCGCACCGGGCCGCCCGCCGTACAGGCTGGTCCCCCTGAACGCGCGCACCCGAAGGACCGCCTCATGAGCACCCCGCCAGCCCTCGCCGGAGGCGCCCAAGGACCCGACGCCCTGCGGCCGTTGCTCGCCGCCGCCCTCGAAGGGCTCTACACCGGGGCGGCCGCCCGCTGCGGGCCCCTCCCCGCGGGCGGGCCCGAAGCCGTCGCCGACCGCGTCCGCGCCGCCGCGGAACCGATCCTTCCGCAACGCGGCACGGGGCCCGAGGAAGCGCTGCGCACCCTCGTCCACACCCTCGCCGAGGGCGCCGCCGACCCCGCCGACCCACTGTGCGCCGCCCACCTGCACTGCCCGCCGCTCGCCGTCGCCGCCGCCGCCGACCTGGCGGCCTCCGCCCTCAACCCCTCCATGGACTCCTGGGACCAGGCACCCGCGGCGACCGCCCTCGAAGCCCTCGTCACCCGCGCACTGGCCGCCGAGATCCACGACGGCGGCGACGCCCTCGTCACCACCGGCGGCACCGAGGCCAACCAGCTCGCCCTCCTCCTCGCCCGCGAGGCCCCGGCCACCCCCGGCCCCGTACGCCTCCTGGCCGGCGAGAACGCCCACCACTCCCTCACCCGCGCCGCCTGGCTCCTCGGCCTGCCCGACCCCGTCACCGTGCCCGCCCCCGCGGGCACCCTCGACCCCGCGGCCCTCGACGAAGCCCTCACCGAACTCGGCGGCCCACCCGGCACCTTCCTCGTCGCCGCCACCGCGGGCACCACCGACGCCGGACTCATCGACCCCCTCGACGAGATCGCCGACCTCTGCGCGGCCCACGGCGCCCGCCTGCACATCGACGCCGCGTACGGCGGCGGACTCCTCTTCAGCGACACCCGCAGAGAACAGCTGCGCGGAATCCACCGCGCCGACACCGTCGCCCTCGACCTGCACAAACTCGGCTGGCAACCCGCCGCCGCAGGCCTCATCGCCGTCCGCGACCCCCGCGACCTGCACGCCCTCACCCACCGCGCCGACTACCTCAACGCCGACGACGACACCGACGCGGGCCTGCCCGACCTCCTCGGCCGCTCCCTGCGCACCACCCGACGCCCCGACGTACTCAAGATCGCCGTCACCCTCAAGGCCCTCGGCCGCACCGGCCTCGGCGCCCTCGTCGACCAAGTCTGCGCCCAGGCAAGCGAGTTCGCCGACCTCGTCGAAGCCCACCCCGGCTTCGAGCTCTACGACACCCCCGCCATCAGCACCGTCCTGTTCCGCCCCGCGCACGCCACCGACGACCACATCTCCCACGTACGCAGGCGCCTGCTCACCGAAGGCACCGCCGTGCTCGGCCGCGCCGACCTCGACGGCCGCCGCTGGCTCAAGGCCACCCTCCTCAACCCGCACACCCGGCCCGGCGACCTCGCCGCGCTCCTCAAGCTCGTCGAGGAGCCCGACCCGGCACCCGCCACCGCGGCCGCCCCCGACCACCCGGAAGGAACCACCCCCCGATGACCGGCACACCCGACCACCCCGGCCCCCGGCCCCTCACCACCCCCGAAGACCCCCGCGACCTGGTCGGCATCGGCATCGGCCCGTTCAACCTCTCCCTGGCCGCCCTCGCCGAACCCCTCGGCGAACTCGACACCGCCTTCTACGAACAGCGCCCCGACTTCCACTGGCACCCCGGACTCCTCATCGAAGGCGCCACCCTCCAAGTCCCCTTCCTCGCCGACCTCGTCACCCTCGCCGACCCCGCGAGCCCCTGGTCCTTCCTCAACTGGCTCAAGACCCGCGAACGGCTCTTCCCCTTCTACTTCGCCGAGCGCTTCCACATCCAGCGCGCCGAATACGACGCCTACTGCCGCTGGGTCAGCGAGAACCTCCCCGGACTCCACTTCGGACACCAGATCGACGCCGTCCGCTGGAACCCCGAACGCGCCCTCTTCGAAGTCGACTTCACCCAACTCGACACCGACGGCGAAGCCGAAGCCCTCGGCCGCACCTACACCAAGAACATCGCCCTCGGCATCGGCACCACCCCCCACGTCCCCGACCCCCTCAAACCCCTCGCCGACGCCCCCACCGTCCCTGTCATCCACTCCGCCGACTACCTCCACCACCGCGACCTGCTCCTCGCCGCCGAACACATCACCGTCATCGGCTCGGGACAGTCCGGCGCCGAGATCTTCCTCGACCTGCTGCGCTCCCGCCCCGCAGGCCACGAGAAGATCCACTGGCTCGCCCGCACCGAGGCCTTCGCCCCCATGGAGTACTCCAAACTGGGCCTGGAACACTTCACCCCCGACTACACCCGCTACTTCCACGCCCTGCCCGAAGCCGTACGCGACGGCCTCGTCCCGCACCAGTGGCAACTCCACAAGGGCATCGACGCCGACACCATCGCCGCCATCCACGACGAGCTCTACCGGCGCACCCTGCACGGCGGCTGGCCCGACGCAGTCCTCACCCCCGGCGTCTCCGTACGCACCGCGGGCCGCGTCGCCAGCACCCGCGTCGAACTCCACCTCGAACACCTGCAACAAGGCACCCGCTCCCGCCTCACCACCGACGCCGTCGTCCTCGCCACCGGCTACCGCGAACGCCCCGTCGACCAACTCCTCGCCGGCCTCGACCCCTACATCCGCAAGGACTCCTCCGCCCGCCCCCGCATCGACGAGCAGTACCGCCTCGTCCTCGACCCCTCCGTCACCGGCTCGGTCTACGTGCAGAACGGCGAACGCCACACCCACGGCGTCGGCGCCCCCGACCTCGGGCTCGCCGCCTGGCGCAGCGCCACCATCCTCAACTCCCTCTCGGGCAGGACCCCTTACCCACTGCCCGACCGCACCGCGTTCACCAGCTTCGGACTCCAGACCCCCGAACGGCACACCGGCAGCGCAGGCCGCATCGGCGAACAACGCGGAAACCTCGTACGCCTCAAGGGCTGACACCAGTGTTCTTGGGTGGAAATGTCCCCGCCCAAGCGCAGCCACACCGTCGAATATTCCCGCGCGAAAAGCGTCCCACGGCGAAATATCCGCCCCGCACGGCCGGTTCGGACGACCATGACCACCGACACCACGGCCTCCTGGGCCGCCGCCTTCCGCTCCGCCGTCGTCAGCCCCCACGAGAGCATCGACCTCTTCGAACTCCGCGGCTTCGCCGGCCAGACCGTCCGCCAGATCATCCGCCTCGACGGCGGCGGCAGCGCCCTGCGCATCCGCCTCAGCAACCGCTACGGCAAGCAACCCCTCCACATCGGCGGCGCCCGCCTCGCCAGACGCACCGAAGGAAGCGGCATCGACACGGGCAGCGACACACCCGTCCGCCTCCGCGGCGCCGAGGACTTCACCGTCCCCGTCGGAGAAGAAGCCGTCAGCGACCCGGTCGACCTCGGCGTGAGCGCCGGTGACGAGCTCGCCCTCAGCCTCTGGCTGCCCGACGACACCGGCCTCTCCACCTACTCCGCCGTCCCCCTGCGCACCGGCTACGCCGTACCCGGCAACGCCCTCACCGCACCCACCCTCGACGGCGCCGAAGGCCTGGAAGAGCTCGCCACCCGCCACTTCATCAGCGGCGCCGACGTCCTCGCCCCCACCGGCACCCCCGTCGCCGTCGCCTTCGGGGACTCCTGGTTCGAGGGCACCGGCACCACCACCGACACCGACCGCCGCTTCCCCGACCTGCTCAACAACCGGCTGCGCGCCGCGGGCAGCGACGGCTGGGTCGTCAACCAGGGCCTCTCCGCCAACCGCCTGCTCACCGACGAGATCGGCGAACACGCCCTGGCCCGGCTGGAACGCGACGCCCTGGACGTGCCCGGCGTCACCCACGTCCTCATCCACTTCGGCCTCAACGACCTCGGCATCCCCGGCCAGGAGGCCTACCCCGAACCCGCGCCCATCCCCACCGCGGCCGACCTCATCGCGGGCCTCACCGCCCTCGCCGACCGCCTCCACGCGGCGGGCCTCACCACCACCGTCACCACCGTCGGCCCCTACAAGGACACGATCTTCGAGGGCTACTCCACCCCCGAAGGCGTCGCCGTCGCCCGCGAGGTCAACGACTGGATCCGCCGCGGAGACAGCCCCTTCGACTCCTACGCCGACTTCGCCGCCGCCGTCGCGGACCCCGCCGACCCCGACCGGATCCACGACGACTACGACAGCGGCGACGGCCTCCACGTCAACGACGCCGGCGCCCAGGCCCTCGCCGACGCCGTCGACCTGGCCACCCTGCGGCTCGACAGACTCGGCAGCCTCCAGAAGGCCTAGAAGACCGGCGTGCCGTCCCGGGTCAGCTTCCAGTCCACCGACGCGAACCGACCCGGGTCGACCGTCCCCTTCGCCTTCACCCAGCCGATGATCGTGTTCCGGATCTCCTCCGAATTCGCCCACAACTGCTTGGCACCCGCGATGTGCGGGAAGTTCCCGCCACCACTCGCCCGGTAGTTGTTCACCGCCAGGACGAACTCCGCCTTCGGATCGATCGCCTCACCCCCGAACGCCAGCTTCACGATCCGCGACCCCACCGGCTTCGCGATGTCCACCTCGTACGTCACACCCCGCACCGCGTCATAGTTGTAATCCGGAATGTTGTCGGCATTCGTGAGCTTCGCCGGATCGACCGGACCACCGGCCGGCGTCCGCACGTAATACCGCGCCGAGAACTCCAGATAGTCCTTCAGCTGCGCACCTGTGAGCAGCCGCGCCTCCAGCGTGTTCTCGAACGGATACAGCCCCGCCGCATCCCGGATCGTCACCTCGCCCGCCGGGATCCGCGCCGTACGCGAGAAGCACGAACCCTGCGAAAGCACCGGCAGCGCCGCGTACGCACCGCCCTTCAGCGCCGCCGCCACCGTCTCCGTCTGCACCAGGTTGATCAGATCGATGAGGGCGACGTCCTTGTACGGGCCCTCGGCCGAGCTCATCGCCGCCGTCGACGTACCGATCACCTGGTTGACGTACGCGACGACCTTCTCGTGCTCGTCCGCGAGCAGCCGCCTGACCTTCCTGTCCTCCGCCGCCGTATTGGAGTTCAGGACCTTCGCACCGGCTTTCTCGACCGTCCAACGGCCCTTCGCCCACACCAGATCGAAGTCGAACAACGTCAGACGCTGCCCCCACTTCAACGGCTCGGACAGCACGACCTTCTTCCCCGTCTTCTTGTTCTCCACGAAGTACTCGGGAATCTCCGTGTGCGCGTGCCCGACCAGGATCGCGTCGATCCCCGGCACCTGCTCCGCCACCAGACCCGCCGCGTTCTCGACGTACGGCAGCTGGTCCCCGTACGACGACGTGCCGCTGGACCCCGAGTGCGCCGACACGATCACCACGTCCGCGCCCATCGACCGCAGCCTCGGCACCCACTTCGCCGCCTGCTCCTCCAGACCCGGGAACGTCATCCTGCCCTGCACGTTCGCCTTGTCCCAGATCGCGATGCCCGGATTCGTCAGACCCAGCACCGCCACCTTCACATCACGGCCGTGCGGAGTGCGAAGCCGCTTCATGAAATACGGCGGGAAAGCGGGCTTCTGCGTCTTCGCGTCGAGCGCGTTGGCACCGAGCAGCGGAAAGTCGCACTGCTCCTCGAACTTCCGCAGCACCGGAATTCCGTAATTGAACTCGTGATTGCCCAGCGCCGCCGCGTCGTACCCGATCGCGTTCATCGCCTGCGCCATCGGATGCACCGGACCGTGCTCGGCGGTGATCGGATCGACCTTGGCGTAGTAGTACGACAACTGCGTGCCCTGAATCGTGTCGCCCGCGTCGATGAGGAGGGTGTTGCGGCGGCCCTTGGCCTTCCGCACCTCGTTCACCAGCGTGGAGATCTTCGCCAGGCCCACGTCGTTGTGGTCCTTGTCGTCGAACTCCTTGTCCGTGAAGTAGTCCCAGTTGAAGACATTGCCGTGCAGGTCCGTCGTGCCGAGCACGGTGAACGAGTACCGCTTCGCCCGCCGACCGCCCCGCCCGGACTCACCCGCCTCGGCGGCGGGCGCCACGACCGCACCCGTCAGCGCCACCCCCACGCCCGACGCGGCAGACGTACCCAGGAACTTCCGGCGGTTCAGCGGCATTTCCGTACTCCTCAGTCGACCGATGTAACGCGCGTAGATTCTGACCCCGGGCACCGGCCCCGCAACAGCCCCCCCAGGTTTCGATCCGGTGACTGTCCGGTGCGCCCACCCGATGCGACAGTGACCCCATGGACACCGCCCCCACCCCCTACGGCACCCCCGACGCCCCCCGCCTCGCCGTCCGCGGCGAAGCACACCTCGAAGTCGACCCCGAGATCGCCCGCATCAGCATCACCGTCAGCGCCCGCGGCACCGACCGCCGCGACGCCCTCACCGACCTCACCCGCCGCAACACGGCCGCCCTCGACCTCATCAAGACCTACGGCGACGCCGTCGAAAAGCTGGAGACCGGCACCTTCTCCATCAGCCCCGAACTCACCAAACACGGCCGCGGCGAACGCGTCCGCGCCTACCACGGCCGCGTCCACACCACCGCCGAACTGTCCGACTTCACCGCCCTCGGCGAACTCACCACCCGCCTCGCCGACCTCGACCTCACCCGCGTCCAAGGCCCCTGGTGGGCCCTGCGCCCCGACTCACCCACCCACCGCGACGCCCGGCAGCACGCCGTCCGCGAAGCCGTGCAACGCGCCCGCGAATACGCCGAAGCCCTCGGCACCGGCCTCGCCGCCCTCGTCGAACTCGCCGACATCGGAGCCGACCACCCCACCCCCGCCTACGGCTACGGCGGCCCCGCCGGCGCCATGCGCTCCGCCGCGTACGGCGGCGCGGCCGACCTCACCGAGGACGCCGCGCCCCTCGACCTCGAACCCGAGCGCCAGCACGTCTACGCGCAGGTCAACGCCCGGTTCACCATGAAGCCGCCGGAACTGCGGTAACCGCCGGAACCGCGGTAACCGGCGGGCCGCGGCCCGCTCAGGCCAGCATGCCGCCGTCGACCGGCAACACCGCACCCGTGACGTAGGAAGCACGGTCGCTGAGCAGCCACGCGGCGGCCTCCGCGATCTCCCGAGGCTCGGCGGCACGCCCCAACGGCGTCCGGGCATTGAGCTGGTCGATGGTGCCCGGCGACCGCTCGTCCCACTCCAACAGCATCTCGGTGAGCGTCGTCCCGGGCGCCACCGCGTTGACCCGGATGCCCTCGGGCCCGTACGTCGCGGCCGCCGACGCCGTCAGACTGTTCAACGCCCGCTTCGCCGCCCCGTAAGCGGGCAACTGCGGATTGGCCATCAGAGCGCCGACACTGGACGTGTTGACGATGGCCCCGCGCCCCGCCGTCGCACGCATCGCGGCCACCTGCGCCGCCATCGCCCACCACGGCCCCTTCACATTAACGGCGTAGACGTGGTCGAAATCGACCTCCGACAGCTGATCCAGCGGTCCCGGCGCCTGCCCCGTCGCACCGTTGTTGAACGCCACGTCCAACCGTCCGTACACCTCCACACAACGATCCACCGCCGCCCGCACACTCACCTGATCGGCCAGATCGCACACCACGTACTCCGCGCTGCCCCCGCCCGCCCGGATCTCCTCCGTCACCGCCGCGAGCTGACCCTCCGTACGCGCCGCCAGGACCACCCGCGCACCCTCCCCGGCGAACAGCCGCGCCGCCGCCGCACCGATGCCACGACCGGCACCCGTGACGAAGGCGACCTTCCCGGCGAGGAGACCGGAACCCGGGGTGGATGTGGTGTCGGTCCTCACGTCGTTCACCGTGTCGTTCGTCATGTCGTTCACCGTGTCGTTCGTCGTGTTGTTCATGGAGCCGAGCCTGCGCCCAGCCACCCACCTCATCCAGGCACCAGCAGTACCTGGCTGAGCCCGCCCCGGCGCACGTCCGCGCAGGTCAACTCGGCCACACTGGTCACGTGGAACGACGTCTGCAACGAGAACTCGGTGACTTCCTGCGCAGCCGACGGGAGCGGATCACCCCCGCCGACGTGGGGCTGCCCGCGGGACCGCGCCGCCGCACCCCCGGCCTGCGCCGTGAAGAAGTGGCACAGCTGGCCTACATCTCCACCGAGTACTACACCCGCCTGGAACAGGCCCGCGCCCCGCACCCCTCCCGCGAAGTCCTCGCCCACGTCACCCGCGCCCTGCGCCTCTCGGACGTCGAACGCGACCACCTCCACCACCTGGCCGGACTCCCGCCGGGACCGCCGCCCGGCCCCTCCCGCGACGTACGGCAGAGCATCATCGACCTGCTGCACCGGCTGCCCGCGGCCGCCGCGGTCGTCCTCTCCGCCACGTACGAGGTCATCGCCTGGAACCCGCTGGCCACCGCCCTCATGGAGGACTTCTCCGCCCTGCCGCGGCCCGCCCGCAACCTCATCCGCCGCACCTTCCTCACCCCGTACCGGGACGGCCGGCGGCTGTACGGCGTCGACGACGCGGACGAGTTCGCCCGGACCTCCGCCCAGCACCTGCGCACCGCCGCCGCCCGCTACCCCGACGACCCGGAAGTGACCGGCCTCGTCGAGGAACTCCTCACCGGCAGCGAGGAGTTCGCCCGGCTCTGGGCCGCCCACGACGTCGCCGACCGGCCCACCCTGTGCAAGACCTTCGAGCACCCCCTCGTCGGCCCGGTCACCCTCCGCTGCGACGTCCTGGACATCACCGACCGCGACCAGCGCGTCGTCATCTACACCGCGGCGCCCGGCTCGCCGTCGGAAGAGGCGATGCGCCTGCTGTCGGTCGTCGGCACACAGACCATGAACGTGCCGGGCTGACGCACGCGGTTGACCTGATGTTCGGGTGGGATGTGTTCGGATGACGTCACCCGTACGTGTCGCCGACACCACCGCACGGGCCCCCGCCGCCTGTGACTTGGATCACGCGGGCCCTCGGGATTGGCGTAGACCTCGCACCATGCGCAACGGCGAACCCTATGGTCACACTCCGTTACCCGCGAGTATGTGGTGACGATGTGCAGCGTTCAATGATCACTGCGTAATATTCGCTCCTCCACGCATGCGTGTTCGCCCCCTTCGAGCGGTTGAGTAACCCTCACCAGTGGGCGACAGGACGCAAGTTGACGATCGCCCTTCGCTTCAAGCCCTCCATGAAGAGGACTCATGACCGAAGATGTCCACGCGGAGGACGGCAGCAGCCCGGTAGCCGAGTCCGTGCTGCCACTGCCGCTGGAATTCGAAACGCTCTACCTGACCAACCAGGAAGCGTTTCACGCCTACGCGTTGCTGCGACTCGGCACCAACGGAGCTGCCGAAGACGCGGTGCACCGCGCGTTCCTGGAAATCCTGCGGCACTGGAACGCACTGATCGAAGAGAGCGACGTCCAACAGCAGATGTGGGCGATCCTCCGACGGGCCGTCATGTCACAGACTCTCAAAGCCTTCCGCGAGCGCCTGGCACTCCTGCCCAGCGACATCGGCCTCTTCCGCGCCATGTGCAACCTGCCACCACGCCAGTTCGACGTCATCGTCCTGCGCTACGTCCTGCAACACGACACCAACAGAATCAGCGGATACATGGGCGTCACGCCCAGCACCGTCGACTATCACTGCCGCAAGGCGAAGGAGCGGCTGGAGCCCGCCGTGGCCTCACACATCAAGACCCAGGGGGACCGGAAATGACAAAGATGGAGACACAACTGGCACAAGTCGGCACCGAACTACGCACCCGGCGACGGCCGTTCGACGTAGCAGCCGGACTCCGCCGCCTCGCCGAAGACGCCGGCTACGTACCCCACACCAAAGAAATGCCACCCGTCGCACGAGCCCGCCGCCAACTCTCCGCCGTCGTACGCGGAACACTCGACCAGACCGGCGCCGCCGACCACATCGAACGACTCGCCCAAGAAATCGGCGAAGACGGGCCCGACGGCAACCCCACACCACTCAAAGACCTCGACGTCGGCGGCGCACACGTATTCGCCTGCATGCTCCACCTCGCCGACCACCCCGAAAGCGCCCAGTTCTGGTGGCAACTCGCCGCCGGCGCCGGAAACCGCACCGCCGCCCACTGCCTCTACCTCCACCACCTCGGACGCGGCGAAAACCCCGAAGCAACCCACTGGCTCGGCCAACTCCAGCACTGCCACGACGACCCCGACGACACCCCCACCGACCACGTCGCCCCCAGCACCCGCGAACCCGGCATCACCGCCGAAGTGGCCCGCCTCGCCGCCCGCGACGACACCGAACCCGTCCTCGTCTGCCGCCCCGAACGGCAAATCGCCGACCGCCTCCAGCACTGCGCCCAACAGCACTGACCCGCGGCGAACCACCCCGCCGCCCGGCAACAAAACCCACCCACAGCAAAGAGCCTGACCGGCGGCCATCCGGTTCCTACGCCACCGACCGCCGACAGGCTCCTCCACAGGCACGCCCCCAGGAGGGCCACCCATGCCGAAGCGTAAGCCGAAGCCCACCCGCACGACCAGCGTTCCACCGGCCAAGAGCCGCCCCCGCGACGCCGCCACCCACCTCCTGCGCGGCACCTGCTACGGCCTCGGCACCGGCCTCGTCGGCCTCGCCGCCCGATGGCTCCAACAGCATGGCTGACCGCCACCCCAGGGGCAGCTTCACCCGCTGGCTGCTCCGCCAGTACCGCCTCGCCGGACACGACACGGACGACGCCGAAGCCCACATCCGCATCGTCGTCACCGCCGCCGTCGCCCTCGACGCGGGACTCACCCCCGAACAAGCCGCCCACCTGGCCCACACCCTCCACGTAACCCCCCAGCAGGTCACCGCGGCCTACTCCGCCGAAATGCGACAACGCACCCTCGACCAGCTCCTGGACCACCCCGGCCTCGCCGCACTCGACACCCACCTCGACGAAATCGCCCGCCGGTAACCCACCGGATACGCGCCGACGGAGCACGGGAGCCGCTCATCGGAGCGGCTCCCCGCACAATTCAACACTTGTCAATAACCCTTCACGCAAAGGTTGTTGAGTAGTCACCCCCGACCAATTCTCTACCGACCGGTAAGGCCTAGGGTCGAACCATGCGCCGAGCGAAAATCGTCTGCACCCTGGGCCCCGCCACCGACTCCTACGACCAGATCAAGGCACTGGTCGAAGCCGGAATGGACGTCGCCCGCTTCAACCTCAGCCACGGCACCCACGCCGAGCACGAGGAGCGCTACCAGCGCGTGCGACAGGCCTCCGAAGAGACCGGCCGCAGCGTCGGGATCCTCGCCGACCTTCAAGGTCCGAAGATCCGCCTCGGCCGCTTCCGCGAAGGACCCGTACTCCTTGAACGCGGCGATGAGTTCACCATCACCGTCGAAGACGGCGTCGAAGGCGACCGCCAACACTGCGGCACCACCTACAGCGGCCTCGCCGACGACGTCACCACCGGCGAACTCATCCTCGTCGACGACGGCAAGGTCACCCTCGAAGTCACCGCCGTCGACGGCCCCCGCGTCACCACCACCGTCGTCGAAGGCGGCATGGTCTCCGACCACAAAGGCCTCAACCTCCCCGGCGTCGCCGTCTCCGTCCCCGCCCTCAGCGACAAGGACGAAGCAGACCTCCGCTGGGCCCTGCATACAGGCTTCGACGTCATCGCCCTCTCCTTCGTACGCAGCGGACGCGACATCGAAGACGTCCACCGCATCATGGACGAAGAAGGCCACCGCCTCCCCGTCATCGCCAAAGTCGAAAAGCCCCAGGCCGTCGACAACATCGAAGACATCGTCGCCGCCTTCGACGGCATCATGGTCGCCCGCGGCGACCTCGGCGTCGAAATGCCCCTCGAACAAGTCCCGATCGTCCAGAAGCGCGCCATCAAACTCGCCAAGCGCAACGCCAAGCCGGTCATCGTCGCCACGCAAATGCTCGACTCGATGATCGACAACTCCCGCCCCACCAGGGCCGAAGCGAGCGACGTCGCCAACGCCGTCATCGACGGCACGGACGCGGTCATGCTCTCCGGCGAGACCAGCGTCGGCAAATACCCCATCGAAACCGTCAAGACGATGGGCCGCATCGTCGAAGCGGCAGAGGAAGACATCCTCACCAAGGGCCTGCCCCCTCTCACCGAACGCAGTAAACCCCGCACCCAGGGCGGCGCCGTCGCCCGGGCCGCCGCCGAAATGGGCGACTTCCTCGGCGCCAAATTCCTCGTCGCCTTCACGCAATCCGGCGACACGGTCCGCCGCCTCTCCCGCTACCGCTCACCCATCCCGCTGCTCGCCTTCACCCCCGACAAGGCGACGCGTGCCCAGCTCAACCTCACGTGGGGAGTGGAAACCCTGCTCGGCCCGCACGTCGACTCCACCGACGCGATGGTCGACCAGGTCGACGAGCTCCTCCTCAAGATCGGCCGCTGCGAGAAGGGCGACATCGTCGTCATCACGGCGGGCTCCCCGCCCGGGGTGGCCGGCTCCACGAACCTGGTCCGCATCCACCACATCGGCGAGGACGACAGCCCGGAGGCTTAGTGTTTCGGGCCGACGTGGGCGTCCATCAGGGCTACGTCGGCTTTGCGGGCGACGGAGATGTTGTACGGGTTGCCGTGGCGGGTGCAGTGCGTCCAGCTGACGCCGAGCGCGTTGAGGGTGCGGGTGAAGAGGTCCCTGATGTCGTCGGACTTGTTGGTGAAGAAATACCGGGGATATTCGTAGCGCTTGCGTACGCCGCTGACGATGCGGGTCGTCCAGTTGGTGATGCGGCAGCCGTCGGAGTGGATGAGCCCGCGAATGAAGTCCCACGGGTGGGCGTCGACGATCTCCTGCTGCCAGGGTTCGAGGGCGATCTTCCGGTCGTGCTTCTTGCCGGGGCCGTGCTGGGGGAACATGCACCACAGGTGTTTCGAGTAGACCTTCACGTTCCGACAACCGGTCCGGCGTACGCGACAGACCGAGTTGTCGGGGAACACTGCGCGCATCGCTTCTTCGCAAAGATCCATGAGCCCCGGCCACGCCTCGGCGCAGACGATCATCAGGCTCGGGACGCGGTGGGCGGAGTACCGGATGATGTGCCCGTCACCGAGATAAAGGCCCAGGAGGTACGAGTACGCGCCTTCGTCGAGATCGCGGCCGTCACAGCGCGGACACTTCGGGTCGTGTCTCCCGGGGCATTCTCCGCGTCTGGCCCGGTCCGTGTGCTTCCAGTAGCCGATGGTGCCGAGCGGAACGTTCAGCTCGCGCGCGACCCAAGCGTTTTTCGCTCCGCCCCGCAGCAGTGTGAGTGCCTTCTGTCGCACTTCTGTGCCGTGGAAGTTCATACGGCCACTTTGCGCAACCAGCCGTGGCTGCACGTAGCAGAAAGCGGAGATCCACGAGAACGTGGACCTCCGCTTCTCGGCGGTGCCGGGTGCGGGATTCGAACCCGCAAGCCCTCTCAGGCAGAGGTGTTTGAGACCTCCGTGTATACCGTTCCACCAACCCGGCCAGGCGCTGCCGGAAGTGTACCGGGTCACCGCGTGCCATCGCAGCTAGGTACCCTGCTAGGGCAGTGCACCTGCCATGAACGAGGAGCCCCCCGTGACCGCCCCCGAGTCGCCCCAGCCCACCGACGCGTCCGACGACGACAAGTCGCACGTGCCTCCGCTGACGACCCGCGTCGTCATCGCCGAGGACGAGGCCCTGATCCGGCTCGACCTCAAAGAGATGCTCGAGGAAGAGGGCTACAGCGTCGTGGGCGAGGCCGGTGACGGCCAGACGGCCGTGGAGCTGGCCCGCGAGCACAAGCCGGATCTGGTGATCCTGGACGTGAAGATGCCCGTCATGGACGGCATCTCCGCGGCCGAGAAGATCGCCGAGGAGTCCATCGCCCCGGTCCTGATGCTGACCGCGTTCTCGCAGCGCGACCTCGTCGAGCGCGCGAGGGACGCGGGCGCGATGGCGTACCTCGTGAAGCCGTTCAGCAAGACGGACGTCGTCCCGGCGATCGAGATGGCCGTCTCGCGCTTCACGGAGCTGAAGACGCTGGAGAAGGAGGTCGCCGACCTCTCCCAGCGCCTGGAGACGCGGAAGCTGGTGGACCGGGCGAAGTCGATCCTGCAGACGGAGTACGGCCTGACGGAGCCCGCCGCGTTCCGGTGGATCCAGAAGACGTCGATGGACCGTCGTCTTTCGATGCAGCAGGTCGCGGAGGCGGTCATCGAGGACGCCGAGGAGAAGAAGGCGTCCAAGGGCTAGCAGCCCGGAGTACGTGTCATACGGGGAGGCCCGCACCCCCCAACCGGGGGTGCGGGCCTCCTCGTATGCGGGGCTGAGGGTCAGTCCTCGCCCAGGTACGCCTTCCGCACGGACTCGTCGTGGAGGAGGTCGCCGCCCGTGCCGGAGAGGACGATCTTGCCGACTTCCATGACGTGGCCGTGGTCGGCGAGGGAGAGCGCCGCCTGGGCGTTCTGTTCGACGAGGAGGATCGTCGTGCCGTTGGCCTTGAGTTCGGCGATGGTCGCCATGATCTTCTGCATCATGATCGGTGAGAGGCCCATGGAGGGTTCGTCGAGCATGAGCAGTTTCGGCTGGGACATGAGGGCGCGGCCCATGGCGAGCATTTGTTGTTCGCCGCCGGAGAGGGTGCCTGCGGCTTGTTTCTTGCGTTCGCCGAGGATGGGGAAGAGTTCGTAGGCCCGTTTGATGTCCTTTTCGATGCCTGCCTTGTCGGAGCGGAGGTAGGCGCCGAGGCGGAGGTTGTTCTCGATGGTCATGCGGGGGAAGATGTGGCGGCCTTCGGGGGAGTGGGCGAGGCCTTGGGCGACGATTTGGTCGGCGCGGTATTTGCGGAGCGGCTTGCCGTTGAATTTGATGGAGCCGCCCACCGGCTTCAGCAGGCCCGAGAGGGTGCGGAGTGTCGTCGTCTTGCCTGCGCCGTTCGTCCCGATCAGGGTGACGACTTCTCCTGCTTCGACTTTGAAGCTGATGCCTTTGACGGCTTCGATTTTTCCGTAGGCGACGCGGAGGTCTTCGACTTCGAGGAGTGTGGTCATGAGTTGTTCTCCTCGAAGGGTTCGCCGAGGTAGGCGGCGATGACGCGGTCGTCCTGTTGCACGGTTTCGCTGGTGCCTTCGACGAGTTTTTCGCCTTGGACGAGGACGGCGACGCGGTCGCAGAGGTTGAAGATGAAGCGCATGTCGTGCTCGATGACGAGGACGGCGATTCCCATGTCCCGGATCGCGAAGACGAGTTCTTCGGTGGCGCGGGTTTCCTGGGGGTTCATTCCGGCGGTGGGTTCGTCGAGGAGCAGCAGGCCGGGTTCGCTGGCGAGGGCGCGGGCGATTTCGAGCTTGCGTTGTTCTCCGTAGGGGAGGTTGCGTGAGAGGTGTTCGGCTTTTGCGGCGAGGCCGACGAATTCGAGGAGTTCCATGGCGCGGGCCTTGGAGGCGGCTTCTGCTCTGTGGAATCCGGGTCCGCGCAGGAGTGCTGACCAGAGGCCTTCTTTGGTGCGGGTGTGGCGGCCGACGAGGACGTTTTCGAGGACCGTCATGTTGGCGAAGAGGCGGATGTTCTGGAAGGTGCGGGCGATGCCTGCGGCGGTGACTTTGAAGGATTTGGCGGGCAGGATTTGGCCCTTGTAGCGGACTTCGCCTTCGGTGGGGATGTAGAGCCCGGTGAGGCAGTTGAAGAAGGTGGTTTTGCCGGCGCCGTTGGGGCCGATGAGTCCGACGATTTCGCCGCTGTTGACGGTGAGGTCGACGGAGCGTACGGCGGTGAGGCCGCCGAAGCGCATGGTGACGCCGCGGGCGTCGAGGACGGTTTGTCCTGCCGGGGTGGCGGGGGTGCGGTCCTCTTCGGTGGTGTGGGTGGTCATGGTCAGACCCCTGTCTTGCTGAGGGCTGCGGGTGGCGGCGTCTCGCCGGGGCTGAGGTCGGCTTCGTGGAATTCGAGTTGGCGGCGGCGGTTGGGGATGAGGCCTTCGGGGCGGAAGCGCATGAGGAGTGCGAGGGCGAGTCCGAAGGCGAAGAGCTGGTAGTCGCCGAGGAATTGGAGTTTGTTGGGGATGAGGTAGAGCAGTGAGGCGCCGACGAGGGGTCCGCTGATGGTGCCCATGCCGCCGAGGACGACGGCTGCGAGCAGGAAGGCGGAGTTGGGTGGTACGGAGTTGGCGAATTGGTACTGCTCGGGTGTGACGGTGTAGGTGACGTGGGCTTGGACGGTGCCTGCGAGGCCGGCGAGTGATGCGCCGAGGGCGAAGGCGGTGAGTTTGACGCGGAAGCCGTTGATGCCCATGGCGAGTGCGGCGGTTTCGTCTTCGCGGATGGCGACCCAGGCGCGTCCGATGCGGGAGTCTCCGCTGCGTCGGAAGACCAGGACGACGACGAGGGTGATGAGCAGCATCAGGAAGAAGTAGTTGGCGAAGCGGCCGATGGTGAAGCCGCCGATGCTGTGTTCGAGGCCGAAGTCGAAGCCGAGGATCTTCAGGTTGGGGATGGAGGAGATGCCGTTGGAGCCGTTGGTGATGTCGGGTCCGGAGGAGCCGTCGCTGTTGTTGGCGGCGAGGCGGAAGATTTCTCCGAAGCCGAGGGTGACGATGGCGAGGTAGTCGCCGCGGAGGCGGAGGGTGGGGGCGCCGATGAGGACGCCGAAGACGAGGGAGGCGCCTGCGCCGACGAGGATGGCTCCCCAGAAGGGGAGGTGGATGTCGAAGGGGGAGGAGGGGGTTCCGGAGACCATGGATGCGGCGTAGGCGCCGACGCCGAGGAAGGCGACGTATCCGAGGTCGAGGAGGCCTGCGAGTCCGACGACGATGTTCAGGCCGAGGGCGACGGTGGCGAAGATGAGGATGTAGACGCCGATGGTGGCGTATTGGTCGTCGCTTTGGGTGAAGGGGAAGGCTGCGGCGGCGAGGAAGGCGCCGATGAGGGTGATGTTGCGGTGGCGTGCGGTGTAGGTGGAGATCTGTGCGACGAGTCCGGCTTTGGCGAGTGCGGCGAAGCCGAAGCCGACGGTGATGAGGAACCCGATGAAGAGTTCGTCGTATTCGGTGCCGATGCCGTAGGTGAAGACGAGCAGGCCGGTGGCGAGGGCCGTGATGATGATGAGGATTTCGAGGTATGAGTTGAGTTTGCGGGGCGGGGCGGGGGTTTCTGCGGCGAAGGCGCCCTTGATGATGATGCGGCTGTTGCGGGCGCGGTGTTTGTACTGTTCCCAGGTGGTGTCCTCTTCGTCGACCGGGTAGGTGTGCGGTCGTGTGAAGGGGAGGGCGAGGGCGCCGGTGAGGGCGGCGAGGGTGGCGATGGCGACGATCCAGCCGCCGGGTTCGAGGTTGGCGAGGCCGCCGAGTTTCTTGGCTATGGCGAAGAGGGTGTACCAGGCGGTGGCGAAGGCGGCGAGTGCGGCGTATTTGAGGGCGGCGTCGGCTCCGGCGGGGGCGAGGGCGCGTAGGCCTTTGGTGCCGTAGGAGGCGAGTCCGTAGAGGGTGGTGAGGGCGCCTGCGATGAGGACGAGCCATTGGAGGCCGCCGGGGTAGCCGTAGACGGTGAGGTCGCCGGGGAATGCGGCGGTCCAGGTCCAGGCGAGGAACGCGGAGATGACGGTGAGGATGCCGCCGCCGGTGGCGAGTGCGCGGGCGGGGCCGACGGGGAGGGGGATGAGTCCGGTGTCGGGTGTTTCTTTGGTGAGGTTCTGCGGGCGGGGGCCGTCGGCCGGTGTGGTGTGTGTGGTCATGGTTGTCACGCCCTGTCCGCGACGCGCTCGCCGAGCAGGCCTTGGGGCCTGACGAGGAGGACGATGATGAGGAGTACGAACGCCCAGACGTCGGCCCAGGACTGGCCGCCGAGTTTGTCCATGCCGGGGACGTCGTTGATGTAGGCGGTGGCCATGGATTCGGCGAGGCCGAGGACGACGCCGCCGATCATGGCGCCGTAGATGTTGCCGATGCCGCCGAGTACGGCCGCGGTGAAGGCTTTGAGGCCGAGGATGAAGCCCATGCGGAAGTCGATCTGGCCGTATTTGAGTCCGCGGGCGACGGCGGCGATGCCGGCGAAGGCGGCGCCGATGGCGAAGGCGACGACGATGACGCGGTCGGTGTTGATCCCCATGAGTTTGGCGGTGTCGGGGTCTTGTGCGGTGGCTTGCATGCCGCGGCCGATGCGGGTCTTCATGACGAAGTAGCCGAGGGCGACCATGCAGATGGGTGCGGCGACGAGCAGGAAGATGTCGCCGGGTTGCATGGTGACGGAGCCGATGTGGATGGAGCCGCCGGGGAGTTCGGGGAAGGAGCGGGCGGATTTGGCTTCGGGGTACCAGGCCCAGACGGCTTGCTGGAGGGCGAGGGAGAGGCCGATGGCGGTGATGAGCGGGGCGAGGCGGGGTGCTTCGCGCAGGGGGCGGTAGGCGAAGCGTTCGGCTCCGACGGCGATGGTGGTGGAGACGAAGATGGCGCCTATGAGCATGAGGGGGACGGCTGCCCACATGCTGGTGCCGTCGGGGAGCCAGAGCCAGACCGTGAGGGCACCGAATCCGCCGGTCATGAAGATCTCGCCGTGGGCGAAGTTGATGAGCTGGACGATGCCGTAGACCATTGTGTAGCCGATGGCGATCAGGCCGTACATGGATCCCAATAGCAGGCCGTTGACCAGCTGTTGCGGCAGTTCGTGCACCGCAGGTCCTCCGAGTCTTTCGATGTCGTGCGACCGTTTCGCGGTGGCGCGGGGGCCTGTGCGTGGTCGCACGCTCCTGGTGACGGGCGCGACGGATGCGACGCCGCGCGGGGCGCTTGTGTGTGAGCGCCCCGCGCGGTCTGTCGTGGGCTTGCGGGTCGTGCGTCAGTTGGACCCGGCGTAGGTGCCGGACTCGACGGGCTTCCAGCCGGTCTTGGGGTCGGTCGTCTTGACCTGGTAGACGGTGAGCTGCTTGTTGGTCGCGTCGCCGTACTGGTCGAAGGAGACCTTGCCGGTGACGCCGTCGAAGGAGACGTCCTTCATGGCGTCGATGACCTTGGTGCGGGCGTCGTCGGGCAGCTTGCCGTCGTTGTCGTCGACGATCTTCTTGACGGCTTCGATGATGGCCCAGGCGCTGTCGTAGGAGTAGCCGCCGTAGGCTTCGTAGGCTTCTTTGAAGCCGGCCTTCTTGTAGTTGGCGATGAATTCCTTGGCGGAGGGGAGTTCTTCGACGGGCTGGCCGACGGAGGTGGCGTAGTCGCCGACTCCCTGCTTGCCGGAGAGCTTGATGAAGTCGGCGCTGTAGATGCCGTCGCCGCCGACGAGGGGGGCTTTGGAGCCTGCCTGCTTCATCTGCTTGCTGAGGGGTCCGGCCTGGGGGTATTCGCCGCCGTAGTAGACCAGGTCCGCGTCGGAATTGCGGATCTTGGTGGCGACGGCGCCGAAGTCCTTGGTGTCGGGGTTGATGTGTTCGGTGCCGACGACCTTGCCGCCGAGCTTGGTGAACTCGTCCTTGAAGGTGGCGGCGAGTCCGGCGCCGTAGGTCTTCTTGTCGTCGACGACGAAGACCTTCTTCTTCTTGGCCTTGTTGTACAGGTACTGGGCGGCGAAGGGTCCTTGGATCGCGTCGGTGGTGGCCGTGCGGAAGTAGGACTTGTAGGGGCGCGCCTTCTTGCCGCCGTTCCAGTCCGGGCCCTGGGTGAGGGCGGGATTGGTGTTGGCGGGGGAGACCTGGACGAGTTTGGCGTCGTCGAAGACCTTCTGCATGGACTCGGCGACGGAGGAGTTCAGGGGGCCGACGGCTCCGAGGACGCTCTTGTCGGCGACGAACTTGGTGGCGTTCGTCTGGCCGGACGAGGGCTGGCCCTGGTCGTCGAGTGCCTGGATCTTGAACGTGACTCCGTCGACGTACTTCTTCTGGTTGGCCTGTTTGGTGGCGAGGTCGACGGAGTTGCGGATGCCGAGGCCCAGTGCGGAGAGTTCACCGGTCAGTGGCGCGTCGACGCCGATGACCACGGTGGTGCCGCCCCCACCGGCCTCGTCTCCGTCGTCCTTGTCGTCGCGCGAGCCACAGGCGGTGAGGGTGAGAGCCCCCGCGGTGAGTGCAGCGGTGATGGCTATGAGCGAACGTTGACGCACGATCAGTCCTTTCCCCTGGCACGGCTGTCCCTTGTTGGGATGCCGAGTCGAGCGCGGAACCGAACTGACAGGAATCCGGTGGGCGCGGTGACTGGCCGTGACTCTAAGGGCGGCTTTGTTCCTGGTGGAGTGGTCGGACCAAGGCTGTGACGCTCTTGTTATGCCACGGAGTATTCCGGGCTGGAACACGGGGGGCGGTTGGGGCTGAATATGGCCTTGTTCGGTGGATCTCGACGGATCCGCATGCTGAGAATCTCCGGGGCTTCTGGCAGGACTGTAAATGCCTTTTACTCATGACAGTGGTGTTCGTGGGCATGCGGCGTCGAGAGCCCCGGAAAGATCATTCGCGTATTCCGGACCCAGGATGTAACTCTGCCGCTCGTTTGCGCGGGCATTACGCAGCGTTACCTCCAGAAAAGGGAGGCTGGCATTCCGGGGCACTTCTCCGCATTCGCGAATGTGCATCGTGATGATCAACTTCCGGGGAGATCCCGATTTGAGCGTGAAAGGCGCGGGAGGGGAGGTGCTGACCGAAAGGGCCGCCGACGGCTGGGAGACCCGGCGGACGGTCGTCGGCGGACCGGACTCCTGTGCGAACGTGACGCTGAAGGTGAAGCTCCGGTCTCCGGGCCGCGGCTGCGACATCCGGCCCGCGTACGTCACCGCCACGCTCTGCGACGGCCAGGGCGGGGGCGGTTCGGGCGGCGGTTCCGGTCGGGTCAGGTAGAGGGTGAGCCCGGCGGCGCCCGCGAGCGCGGCCGCGCAGGCGACGAGTGCGGTACGGCGGTGGCGCAGCCGGTGCGGTGCGGTGCGGGCCGCCGGGTGCGGCAGGGCCCGCTCGTGGTCGTAGGTGTCCTCGCCCGGCTCGACCGGTCCGATGGCGTTCACACCCACGGCCCGCCGCTCGGCCCGCCGTGCCGATAGCGCTCGGCACACCTGGCCCGCGCCTGACGGCCGATCAACTCCCGCCCCGCGTCCTGGGATTCACGCCGCCGCTCGGTGCGCGCGGCGTCCAGGATGTCGCGCAGGATCATGTACTGCCCGTTCGACAGGCCCATCGACTGGTAGTCGCCGTAACCCGTGTCGCCCGAGTCGTAGATCTGCCGGGCCCACTTGGTGATGACCGTGGCGCAGAGGCGGGCGGGAGGGGTCGCGTCGGCGGAGGTGCGCGGGGTACGGAGGGTGGCGTCGGGACCGTCGTCGGCGCCGGAGCTTCCGCAGCCGGCGGCGAGGACGGCGGTGAGGGCGAGCGCACAGAGCGATATCCGGTGCCTCATGTGGAGACGCTAGTGCGGTGCGGCCGCTCCGACAATGAGCTGGGCGGGCTCAATGAGCCGGGCGGGCTCTACGGGCCGCGCACCCCCGCGCGGGCGGGGGGGCGGGCCGTCTGCCGGGCGTCAGCCGGCCGAGGCGACCGAGCCCGTCTCGGGGGTCGCGTCACGCAGCATGCAGGTCAGGCGGGCGCTGCAGACGCGCTTGCCCTGGTCGTCGGTGATCACGATCTCGTACGTGGCCGTCGAGCGGCCCCGGTGCACGGGTGTCGCCACGCCCGTGACCAGGCCGGAGCGGGCGCCGCGGTGGTGCGTGCAGTTCAGGTCGACGCCGACGGCGAGCTTGTCGACGCCGCCGTGCAGCATCGCGCCGACCGAGCCGAGGGTCTCCGCGAGGACGGCGGACGCCCCGCCGTGCAGCAGCCCGTACGGCTGGGTGTTGCCCTCGACGGGCATGGTGCCGACGACGCGCTCCGCCGAGGCCTCCAGGACCTGCACGCCCATGCGGGTGCCGAGGTGCCCCGCCGAGAACAGGGAGGGCAGGTCGACGCCGAGCGCCGCGTACTCGTCGATGACCTCCTGCGGGAACTTCACGCTGTGCTGCTCACCCATGGGCCCGGCTCCGTTCGTTCGTCCTCGGCTGTCGCTGAGCGAACGCTCAGTCGAGCGCCGATTGTTCCAGGCGTACGACGACGGACTTGCTGGCAGGGGTGTTGCTGGTGTCCGCGGTGGCGTCCAGCGGCACCAGGACGTTGGTCTCGGGGTAGTACGCGGCCGCGCAGCCGCGGGCCGTCGGGTAGTGCACGATCCGGAAGCCCGGCGCGCGGCGCTCCACGCCGTCCTGCCACTCGCTGACGAGGTCGGCGTACGAGCCTTCGGCGAGGCCGAGGCCGGCCGCGTCGTGCGGGTTGACGAGGACGACGCGGCGGCCGTTCCTGATGCCGCGGTAGCGGTCGTCGAGGCCGTAGATCGTGGTGTTGTACTGGTCGTGGGAGCGCAGGGTCTGCAGCAGCAGCCGCCCTTGCGGGAGCTTCGGGTACTCGACGGGTGCGGCGGTGAAGTTGGCCTTGCCGGTGGCGGTGGGGAAGCGGCGCTCGTCGCGGGGCGCGTGCGGCAGGGCGAAGCCGCCGGGGCGCGCCACCTTCGCGTTGAAGTCCTCGAAGCCGGGGATCACGCGCGCGATGCGGTCGCGCACGGTGGCGTAGTCCTTCTCGAACTCCTCCCAGGGCGTGTGCGACGCGCTGCCCAGGACGCGGCGCGCGAGGCGGCACACGATGGCGGGCTCGGACAGGAGGTGCTTGCCCGCGGGCTCCAGGCGCCCGCGTGAGGCGTGCACCATGCCCATGGAGTCCTCGACGGTCACGAACTGCTCGCCGCCGGCCTGGAGGTCGCGCTCGGTGCGGCCCAGGGTCGGCAGGATCAGGGCGCGCGCGCCGGTGACGGCGTGCGAGCGGTTCAGTTTCGTCGACACGTGCACGGTGAGGCGTGCCTTGCGCATCGCCGCCTCGGTGACGTCGGTGTCGGGGGAGGCGGCGACGAAGTTGCCGCCCATCGCGAAGAACACCTTTGCCTCGCCGTCGCGCAGGGCCCGGATGGCGCGGACGACGTCCAGGCCGTGGTGGCGGGGCGGCGCGAAGCCGAACTCCTTCTCCAGGGCGTCGAGGAAGGCGGGGGCCGGGCGTTCGAAGATGCCCATCGTGCGGTCGCCCTGCACGTTCGAGTGGCCGCGCACGGGGCAGACGCCCGCTCCGGGGCGGCCGATGTTGCCGCGCAGCAGGAGGAAGTTGACGACTTCGCGGATGGTGGGCACCGCGTGCTTGTGCTGGGTGAGTCCCATCGCCCAGCACACGACGGTGCGCTCGGAGGCGAGGACCATGCGCAGCGCTTCCTCGATGCGCTCGCGCTCCAGGCCCGTGGCCGTGAGGGTGTCGTCCCAGTCGGCGGCCCGTGCGGCTTCGGTGAACGCTTCGTAGCCGTGGGTGTGTTCGCGGACGAAGTCCTTGTCGACGGCTCCCTCCGTCTCCAGGATGAGCTTGTTGAGGAGGCGGAAGAGGGCCTGGTCGCCGCCGAGGCGGATCTGCAGGAAGAGGTCGGTGAGGGCGGTGCCCTTGAGCATGCCCTGTGCGGTCTGCGGGTTCTTGAAGCGCTCCAGGCCGGCTTCGGGCAGCGGGTTGACCGTGATGATCTTCGCGCCGTTGTTCTTGGCCTTCTCCAGGGCGGAGAGCATGCGCGGGTGGTTCGTGCCCGGGTTCTGCCCGGCGACGATGATCAGGTCCGACTTGTACAGGTCCTCCAGGAGGACGCTGCCCTTGCCGATGCCGATGGTCTCGGTGAGCGCGGAGCCCGACGACTCGTGGCACATGTTCGAGCAGTCGGGCAGGTTGTTGGTGCCGAGCTCGCGGGCGAACAGCTGGTACAGGAACGCCGCTTCGTTGCTGGTGCGGCCCGAGGTGTAGAAGACGGACTCGTCGGGGGAGTCCAGGGCCTCGATCTCCTCGGCGACGATGTCGAAGGCCCGCTCCCAGGAGACGGGCTCGTACCGCTCGGCGCCCTCGGCGAGGTACATGGGGTGGGTGAGGCGGCCCTGCTGTCCCAGCCAGTACCCACTGCGGGTGGCGAGGTCCGCCACCGGGTGGGCGGTGAAGAAGTCGGGCGTGACGCGCCGCAGCGTGGCCTCTTCGGCGACCGCCTTCGCGCCGTTCTCGCAGAACTCCGCCTTGTGGCGGTGGTCCGGCTCGGGCCAGGCGCAGCCGGGGCAGTCGAAGCCGTCCTTCTGATTGACGCGCAGCAGCGTCAGCGCCGTGCGCCGCACGCCCATCTGCTGCTGTGCCATCCGCAGCGTGTGACCGATGGCGGGCAGGCCCGCGGCCGCGTGCTGCGCCTCGGCGACCTGCGGCGCGTCCTGGACCGGATCGCCCTTGGGCGGCTTGCTTGCCATGGTCGGCTCCCCTTCGAGGACCTGCGTGAGCTACGGCTCCCAGCTGCGTGAGCCTTCTCTCGATCCTCCCACGCGACGGTGACAATGCCGGGCTCAGGGGCGGCACGGGGCCGGAGTGTCAGTGGGGCGTGGCAGGATCGGGGACGTGGCAGAAACAGCATCGAAGAAGAAGTCCGAGACCGCGGCGACGAAGGCCCCCGAGGCGGGCGGTGAGCGGCGTCCGCGCCTGCTCCTCATGGACGGGCACTCACTGGCGTACCGGGCGTTCTTCGCGCTGCCCGCGGAGAATTTCACGACCGCGACGGGCCAGCCGACGAATGCGATCTACGGCTTCGCGTCGATGCTGGCGAACACGCTGCGCGACGAGGCGCCCACGCACTTCGCGGTGGCGTTCGACGTCTCGCGCAAGACGTGGCGATCCGAGGAGTTCTCCGAGTACAAGGCGAACCGCTCCAAGACCCCGGACGAGTTCAAGGGCCAGGTCGAGCTGATCGGCGAGATGCTCGACGCGATGCACGCGGTGCGCTTCGCGGTCGACGGCTTCGAGGCGGACGACGTCATCGCCACCCTGGCCACACAGGCGGAGGCGGCCGGCTTCGAGGTGCTGATCGTCACGGGTGACCGTGACTCCTTCCAGCTGATCACCGACCACGTGACGGTGCTGTATCCCACGAAGGGCGTCTCGGAGCTGACGCGCTTCACCCCGGAGAAGGTCACCGAGAAGTACGGCCTGACCCCCGCGCAGTACCCCGACTTCGCGGCGCTGCGCGGCGACCCGTCGGACAACCTCCCGGGCATCCCCGGCGTCGGTGAGAAGACCGCCGCGAAGTGGATCAACCAGTTCGGTTCGTTCGCCGACCTCGTCGAGCGCGCCGACGAGGTCAAGGGCAAGGCCGGGCAGAACTTCCGCGACCACCTGGACGCGGTCAAGCTCAACCGCCGCCTGACCGAGATGGTCCGTGACGTCGAACTGCCCAAGACCGTCGCCGACTTGGAGCGCGCTCCGTACGACCGTACGGCGCTCGCGATGGTCCTGGACACCCTGGAGATCCGCAACCCCTCGCTGCGGGAGCGGCTCCTCGCCGTCGACCCGGGCGCGCAGGAGGCCGAGCAGGCCCCCGCGGAGCCGGGCGTGGAGCTGGACGGCACGGTCATCGGCGCGGGCGAGCTGGCCCCGTGGCTGGCCGAGCACGGCAGGGCGGTCCTCGGCCTCGCCACGGTCGACACCTGGGCGCTCGGCACGGGCACGGTCACCGAGATCGCGCTGGCGGCGGCGGGCGGGGCGGCGGCGTGGTTCGACCCGTCGACCCTGGACGAGGCCGACGAGAACGCCTTCGCGGCCTGGATCGGCGACCCCACCAAGCCCAAGGTCCTGCACAACGCCAAGAGCGCGATGCGGGTCTTCCCCGAGCACGGGTGGAGCGTGGACGGCGTCACCATGGACACGGCGCTCGCCGCGTATCTGGTGAAGCCGGGCCGTCGCTCCTTCGCCCTCGACGCGCTCTCCCTGGAGTACCTGGGCCGTGAGCTGGCGCCCGCCTCGGCCGCCGACGGGCAGCTCGCCTTCGGTACGGAGGAGGACGACCGGGCCGAGGCCGACTCCCTGATGTCGCAGGCCCGCACGATCCTCGACCTGGGTACGGCCTTCGGCGAGAGGCTGACTGAGGTCGGCGCGAGCGATCTGCTCGGCGACATCGAGCTGCCGACGTCCACGCTCCTGGCCCGTCTGGAGCGGCACGGCATCGCGGCGGACCGCGCCCACCTGGAGGCCATGGAGCAGCAGTTCGCGGGCGCGGTGCAGCAGGCCGTGAAGGAGGCGCACGCCGCGGCGGGCCACGAGTTCAACCTCGGCTCGCCCAAGCAGCTCCAGGAAGTCCTCTTCGGCGAGCTGAACCTCCCCAAGACGAAGAAGACGAAGACCGGTTACACCACGGACGCGGACGCGCTGGCCTGGCTCGCGGCCCAGACCGAGAACGAACTGCCGGTCATCATGCTCCGCCACCGCGAGCAGGCGAAGCTGCGCGTCACCGTCGAGGGGCTGATCAAGGCGATCGCCGCGGACGGCCGCATCCACACCACGTTCAACCAGACGGTGGCGGCGACGGGCCGGCTCTCCTCCACGGAGCCGAACCTGCAGAACATCCCGGTCCGCACGGACGAGGGCCGGGCGATCCGCCGCGGCTTCGTCGTGGGCGAGGGCTTCGAGTCGCTCATGACCGCCGACTACAGCCAGATCGAACTGCGCGTGATGGCCCACCTCTCCGAGGACGAGGGCCTCCTGGAGGCGTTCTCCTCCGGCGAGGACCTGCACACCACGGTCGCCTCGCAGGTGTTCGGCGTGGACGGTTCCGCGGTCGACGCGGAGATGCGCCGCAAGATCAAGGCGATGTCGTACGGCTTGGCGTACGGCCTGTCCGCGTTCGGCCTGTCCCAGCAGCTGAACATCGACGCGGGCGAGGCCCGTGCCCTGATGGACACGTACTTCGAGCGGTTCGGTGGCGTACGGGACTACCTGCGCCGCGCGGTCGACGAAGCCCGCGCGACGGGTTACACGGAGACGATGCTCGGCCGCCGCCGGTACCTCCCCGACCTCAACAGCGACAACCGCCAGCGCCGTGAGATGGCCGAGCGGATGGCGCTGAACGCGCCGATCCAGGGCACGGCCGCGGACATCGTCAAGATCGCCATGCTGAACGTGCACGGCGCGCTCACCGCGGCGAAGCTCGACTCCCGCATGCTGCTGCAGGTCCACGACGAAATCGTCCTGGAGATCGCGCCGGGCGAGCGGGCGAAGGTGGAGGAGCTGGTCCGCAGGGAGATGGCGGGAGCGGTGGATCTGCGGGCGCCGTTGGATGTGTCGGTGGGGGTGGGGCGGGACTGGGAATCCGCAGCGCACTAGCCCTCCCGGGCCGGGGAGCGGGCGGGGTGGGGGTGCCCCCCTCCACCGGCTTGTGCCCCTTCGGGGGTTCTGGTGCTTCGTCCCTGCGGGTTGGGTGGGGTTGGGTGCGCAGTTCCCCGCGCCCCTTCGGGGGGTTCCGGTGCTTCGTCCCTGCGGGTTGGGTGTGGCTGGGTGCGCAGTTCCTCGCGCCCCTTGGGGGTGGGCCTTTTCGGTAATGGTGCTGCCTTTCTTCTCTGCCGCAACTGTGGTCAAGCCCTGGGGGCGTGCTTCGGTGTGTCGAAATTGGCTGGGGACCCACCCCGGATGGCCCGCGCAGCGGCAGCGTCCCGCTCAAGCCCAGCGCCGCGGCACCTCACTCGCGTGGCCCCCGGTGGGGCGCCCCCGGCGTGAGGCGGGGGACAGGATGTGGGTATGGGTTCTCACCTGCGTAGGTGCCGCGCGGCTCTCGCTGCGGCGTTGACCACGGCTCTTCTCGCTCCTATACCGGCCGTCGCCGCCGAAGCCGGCCAGCGGCAGGGCGCAGCGCTCTGCAGGGCGGGTCGTGACCGTGTTCTCGCCGCCCGGATGTCCAGGGACATCCGGGCGGCGCTGTCGTCCCGGCGGGGCACCGTCTCCGTGTCCGTGCGCGACACCCGTACCGGGCTTGTCTGCGAACTCGCGAGCCTGCGGCGCTACGACTCGGCCAGCGTCGTCAAGGTGCTGGTGATGGAGGCCGCCCTGCGCCGCGCGCAGGAGTGGGGGCGGGGCCTCACCGACTGGGAGCGCCGCAAGATCCGCCCGATGATCACCGTGTCGGACAACAACGCGACCGTGCGGCTCTGGAGCGACCTCGGTCAGTCCTGTCTCTCCCGGTTCCTGCGCCGCGTCGGGACCACCGCCACCACCCTGGGTTCGTACGGTCGTTGGGGGCTGACCCGCACCACGGCGGCCGATCAGCAGCGGCTGCTGGGTGCGCTCACGGAGGCCGGCGACGTCCTGCGGCCCGGCTCGCGTGCGTACGGGCTGCGGCAGCTGGCCGATGTGCGGCGCGACCAGCGCTGGGGCGTGCCCGCGGGCGTGCCGCGCGGCATCCGGGCGCATCTCAAGAACGGCTGGCTGCCCCGGGCCGCGCACGGCTGGCGCGTGCACAGTGTCGGCGCGTTCACCGGCGAGGGGCGCACGTACCGCATCGTCGTCCTTTCGCACGACAACCCCTCGATGGCGTACGGAGTGCGTACCATCGAGCGCATCGCCCAGGCGGTGCACCGGGGCCTGAACAAGGGCCGCGCCCTGAGCCAGGGTTTCACCCCGGAGAGCGAGATCAGCGAGGTTCCGGACGGCTCCGTTCCGGCGGAGGGCGAGGGCGGGGAGCCCACCCCGTAACCCGTCGCGTAACAGACTTGTCGCGGCCGCAAGGCCAACTGGTAAAAACCGGGCACGAACGGGTGTCTGGGCGCTCGAAGTTGTCGTAGTGTCGCCTGAGTCGACTCACTGGAATGTGCGGGCGTACGACAACAAGCGTGTACGCAGGAGAACGCGTGCACGGAGGTGGGGGCGGCGCGAAATGGCCGCCACAAGGGGAGGGGTGGCTCGGTCATGGCGCCGGTATTCGGCAGGCGGCTGCGCAGAGGAACGATGACCGCAGCGGTGGCCGCGGCGGCAGTGGCGGCCCTCGCCGCGTCGCAGGCTCCGGGCGTGACGGACGTGCCGCGCGGCGGCGAGCGGGCGGCGGGCTCTTCGGACACCGCGGAGTCGCCCGACGGCTCCGCGACGGGTGACTCCCCGTACTACACCGACCTGCCACCGCTGCAGAGCCCCGTGCCGCCGAAGACCGGCGGCCACGAGGCGGGCCTGCCGGCCACCGTGCTCGACGCGTACAAGAAGGCCGAGGCCGCTCTCCACGCCGACAAGCCCGGCTGCAACCTGCCCTGGCAGCTGCTCGCCGCCATCGGCAAGGTCGAGTCGGGCCAGGCCCGCGGCGGCCGTGTCGACGCGGACGGCACCACGCTCAAGCCGATCCTGGGTCCGGTCCTGAACGGCAACGGCTTCGCGAAGATCACCGACACCGACAAGGGCGCGTACGACGGGGACACCACGCACGACCGTGCGGTCGGCCCCATGCAGTTCATCCCGTCGACGTGGGCGACCTCGGGCCGGGACGGCAACGGCGACGGCAAGAAGGACCCCAACAACATCTACGACGCGGCGCTGGCCGCCGGTTACTACCTCTGCGGGGGCGACCGCGACCTGTCCGTCGAGGACGACCTGCACCAGGCGATCCTGAGCTACAACCACTCGACGGAGTACCTGAACACGGTCCTGTCGTGGCTGGAGTTCTACCGCAAGGGCACCCACGAGATCCCGGACGGTTCGGGCACCCTGCCGGACGACCGCAGCGACACCCGGGGCCCGACGGTGCCGCTCTCCCCGTCGCCCAAGCCCAAGCCCAAGCCGAACCCCGGCCACGGCAGGACGGGCGGGCAGGAGTCCGGCACCCGCCCCGGCGACGCCAACCCCGAGCCGCCGAACGGAGGCGGTCACGGGAAGCCCGGGCCCTCACCGACCGAGCGGGTCGACGTCCTGGCCAACGCCGGGACGGGCGACCTCGTCGCGAAGACGGGCGACGCCTTCACCGAGCGCGTCGCGGTGCGCGCGGAGTCCGAGTCGGGTGCCTCCGTGCCGAAGGTCAAGGTGAAGTTCCGCGTCGTCGGTGCCACGGACACCCGCTTCGCGGGCGGCGCGCGGAGCGTCGTCGTCACCACGGGCGCCACCGGCAAGGCCACCGCCCCCGAGCTCCAAGCGGGCGAGAAGGCGGGCAAGTTCACCGTCCTCGCCACCGTCATAGGCCGCTCGCTGCCCGGCATCGAGTTCGACGCCGAGGTCACCGCGCGCCTGGCCGACGCGGTCGCCAGGACCGGCGACGAGCCGCTGGTCTGCGAGCCGGGCAAGGAGTTCGCCGACCGGGTCGAGGTCAGGGCGACGTACCGGGGCAAGGCGGCCGACGGCGTCGCGGCCACCGCCACGATGATCAAGTCGGCGGCGGACGCGACCGCCAACGACAAGGGCCCCTACTTCAAGGGCGCGGACGGCAAGCCGGTCCGCACGCTCACGGGCCTCAAGACGGACGCGAACGGCCGGCTCAAGCTCCCGAAGATGTACGCGGACGACGCGGCGGGCACGTACCTCCTGCGCATCGTCACGGACGGCGGTGCCACCCTCACCGTCGAACTGAAGGTGGCCGCCGCCGAGCCCGACGCGACGCCGTCGCCGACGGACTCCTCCAGCGCGTCCCCGAGCGCCTCGCCGAGTGCTTCACCGAGTGGGACGCCGAGCGCCTGACCCCGCGGCCGCCCGGCCGCCGCGCGTCCTTGTGACCGCCCCTCCGCCCACCACGGCGGAGGGGCGGTCCGTGTTGTGCGACGTGTTCTCATCTCGCTCGTCCGTTGCTACGGTGCCCGGCCTGACGACCTATCAGTTCCGGCCGCAAGCCGAATCGGGAGGCCCCGCATGCGCGCCCTCATCGCCGCCGCCACCGGTCTCGCCGTCGCGCTCGCCCTGGTCCTGACCATCACGGCGATCGGCGCCCCACCGGGCGAGACGTCCCCCGAGCCGCTCCTCACCACTGTCCCCAAGCACCCGTAGACGTAGGGAGGGCCGCCGCGATGCGCCGCAAGGCCAGCCTCGTCCTGCTCGCCATCGCCGTGTTCTGCACGGCCATGTCCCCGCTCATGCGCTGGTACGCCTTCCCCCGGCTCGCGAAGATCCCACCGAGCCAGTACCAGGAGGCGGTCCTGGAGGCGGACAACCCGACGCTCATCGACTACGGCACCATGAAGGCCAAGAAGATCGACAAGGTCACCATCGTGCAGACCCTCAAGGGCAACGTCGAGGCCTCCGAGAGGATCGAGAAGAGCGCGGACCGCGACGTCGTGGTCTGGGACGCCCTCTCCTACGTCCAGGACGACAAGGGCAAGATGGTCTCCAAGATCCCCGAGCGCTACGTCTTCGACGCGCACAGCCAGGAACCGGTGCACGCCACCGGCGAGATGGTCGACGGAGACCCGGTCAAGCGCGAGGGCATCGAGTTCAAGTGGCCCTTCCTCACCGAGAAGCGCGACTACGAGTACTTCGACGCGCAGGCCCGCATCACCCGGCCCATCCACTACAAGGGCACCCAGGACTTCCGCGGCCTGAAGGTCTACTACTTCGAGCAGACCATCCCCTGGACCAAGGTCCCCTTCCCCAAGACGATGCCGGTCAAGGGCATCACCGCCCAGTCCCTCGCCGAGACCGGAACGACCCGCTGGTACACCACCGTCCGCAAGTTCTGGGTCGACCCGACCACCGGAGCACCCGTCTACGGAGAGGAGATCCAGAAGAACGAACTGCGCGGCGGCACCCTCCTGGGCGACCGCGACAAGGTCACGGTCTTCGCCGGGCACGTGAAGATGCGCGAGGACTACATCCAGGACACCGTCGACCTGGTCAAGTCCCAGCGTGTCCTGGTCCTCCTGCTCACCTCGTACCTGCCCTGGGGCTTCCTCGCCCTCGGCATCCTCCTGCTGGCCCTCTCGCTCTGGCTGGAGGCCCGTGGCCGCAGGCCGGGCGACCCGGCACCGGCCGCGCAGAACGACCCCGAACCGGAGCCGGTCAACGCCTAGGCCCCCGCGTTCCGGCTCGCCTGCCGGGCCTTCGTGTACCGGGTCGGCTCGGCCGTCGCGGGGTCCTCCGGCCACGGGTGCTTGGGGTAGCGGCCGCGCAGGTCGGCGCGGACCGCGCGGTAGCCGGACCGCCAGAAGGAGGCGAGGTCGGCGGTGACGGCGGCCGGCCGGCCCGCCGGTGACAGGAGATGCACGACCACCGGCACGGAGCCGCCCGCGATCGCCGGAGTCTCGGCGAGCCCGAACATCTCCTGCAACTTGACGGCGAGCACCGGCTGTCCGGGGTCGGAGTAGTCGATCCGGATCCTGGACCCGCTCGGTACCTCCAGGCGCTCCGGGGCGAGCTCGTCGAGGCGGGCGGCCTCACCCGTCGCCCACGGCAGCAGCCGCGCCAGGCCCTGCCCGGCGTCGATCCCCGCCAGGTCGGCCCGTCGCCGGGCCCGGGAGAGCTCGGGCTCCAGCCACTCCTCCACGCGCGCGTGCAGGGCGTCCTCGGACACGTCGGGCCAGGGCGCCCCGAGGTGCCGGTGCAGGAACGCGAGCCGCTCCCGCAGCTCCCGTGCGCCCCGGGACCACTTCAGCAGTCCCGTCCCCTCCTCCCGCAGCCCCGTGAGCAGCGCCTCCCGCACCAGCCGGGCATCGGGGTCCTTCAGCGGGCGCACGGCCAGTTCCACGGCGCCCAGCCGTTCCACGTGCCGTGCCACGAGCTCGCCGCCGCCCCAGGCCACCTCGTCGCCCTCGGAGCGCAGCGGGGCCGCGGCGTCCCGTGCGACGTACTCGTCGATGTGCCCGGCGAGCAGCACGCGCGCGTGGCCCGCGCCCACCGGCCGGTCGGCCACGGCCACGGCGATCCACCGGACCCCGGAGAGCGCGGACCCCTGCCGCACCTCGGCGCGGGTCCCGCCCGCCATGAGGTACGCCCCGTCGCCCACGCTCCGGGCCACCCGCTCGGGAAAGGCCAGCGCGGCCACGAGACCGGCGACGTACTCGTCGCTGCCGCCGCCCTTCTCGGAGGGGCCGCTCTCGGAGGGGCCGCCGGGCGCCGCCGAGGCGAGGCGCCGGGCCTCGGTCCGCCACCGCGCCGCATAGCCGTCCGCTCCTCGCCGGGCCGCCCGCCAGGCCCCCGCGAGGTCGTCCCCGTACGCGCGCGGCGGCTCCTCGCTCAGCAGGGCCACCGCCTCCGCCGCCCGCCGGGTGCCGACGCGCGGTGCCGCGTCGAGGAGGGCGCGGGCCAGGCGGGGGTGCAGACCCACCCGCGACATCCGCGTCCCCCGCTCCGTGGCGCGACCGCTGCCCGCCTCCACCGCCCCGACCGCCACGAGGACGTCCCGCGCCGCCGCCATGGCGCCGCCCGGCGGGGGATCGAGGAGGGCGAGCCCGGTGGCGTCGGGATCGCCCCAGCACGCCGTCTGCAGGGCGAACGCGGCGAGGTCGGCCACCTTGATCTCCGGCGCGGGAAAGCGCGGCAGGCGCCCGTCCTCCGCCTCCGCCCAGCACCGGTACACGGCCCCCGGCGCCTCGCGCCCGGCCCGCCCCGCCCGCTGCCTGCCCGCCGCCTGCGAGGCCCGTACGGTCGTCAGCGCGCTCAGCCCCCGGGCGTGGTCGACCCGCGGCTCCCGCGCGAGGCCCGAGTCCACGACGACCCGCACCCCGGGCACCGTCAGGGACGACTCGGCCACGGACGTGGCAAGCACCACCCGCCGGCCCTCCGACCCGGCGAGCACCGCGTCCTGCACCGCGGCCGGTGCCCGCCCGTGCACCTGCAGGACCTCCACGCCGTCGAGCCCCGTCAACTGCCCGGCCACCCGCGCGATCTCGCCGACCCCGGGAAGGAAGCACAGGACGTCGCCCGCGCGCTCGGCGAGCGCCCGCCGGATCACCGAGGCCACATGGGTCAGCAGCGCGGGGTCCACCCGCATGCCGTGCGGCGGCCGCACCCCGCGCGCGGGCGGCGCCCACACCACCTCCACGGGATGGGCGGTGCCGTGCGCCTCGACCACGGGCGCGCCCCCGAGGATCCGCGCCCACCCCTCGGCGTCGGTCGTCGCGGACGCCGCGACGAGGCGCAGCTCCGGCCGCAGCGCCGCCCGCACGTCCACCAGGAACGCCGCCACGGTGTCCGCGTCCAGATGCCGTTCGTGGCACTCGTCGAGGATGACCACGTCGACGCCCGCCAGCTCCTGGTCGCGCTGCAGCCGCTGCAGCAGGACACCCGTGGTGACGACCTCCACACGCGTGCGCGGCCCCACCACGCGCTCCCCGCGCACCGTGTAGCCGACGCTGTCGCCCACCTTCTCGCCGAGCAGCCACGCCATGCGCCGCGCGGCGGCCCGTGCGGCGATCCGGCGCGGCTCGGCGACGACGACGCGCCGTACACCGTCGGGTGTGCCGTCCCGCGCGCCGTCGAGGAGGCCCGCGAGGGCCAGCGGCACCAGCGTCGTCTTGCCGGTCCCGGGCGGGGCGCACAGCACGGCGCTGCCCGGCCCCTCCAGAGCGGTCAGGAGGGCGGGCAGCGCGTCGCGTACGGGCAGGTCCAGGGCGTCGTTACGGAGACCGGTCACCTGCTCAGTCTCGTACGCACACGTAGATCGCCGTCCCGGGGATCAGGTTTCCGCGCAGCGGGGACCAGCCGCCCCACTCCTGGGTGTTCCAGGCGGGCCACTCCGGCTCCACGATGTCGACGAGCCGGAAGCCGCCCGCCACGATGTCGCGCACCCGGTCACCGATCGTCCGGTGGTGCTCCACGTACACCGCGTTGCCCTGTTCGTCCTGCTCCACATAAGGAGTGCGGTCGAAGTAGGAGGCCGCCACGGAGAGGCCCTCCGGACCCGGCTCGTCCGGGAACGCCCAGCGGACGGGGTGCGTCGCGGAGAAGACGAACCGGCCGCCGGGGCGCAGCACGCGCCGCACCTCCTTCAGGACGAGGACGGGGTCGGCGACGAAGGGCATCACGCCGTAGGCGGAGCAGACGAGGTCGAAGGCGCCGTCCTTGAAGGGCAGCACTCCCGCGTCGGCCTGCACCAGGGGTACGTTCCCGCCGATGCGCAGTGCGTGCTGGAGCTGACGGTGGGAGAGGTCGAGCGCCACGGGCCGCGCGCCCTGCGAAAGGAGCCAGCGCGAGCACTGCGCGGCACCGGCGCCGATCTCCAGGACGTCCTTGTCTTTCAGCTCCTCGGGCGGACCGAGGAGTTCCGCCTCCACCTCGTCGAGCCCCTCGGGACCCCACACGAAGCGGTCGTCCCCGAGGAACGTGCCATGCTCGATCTGGTACTCGTCGGCGTTCCGGTCCCACCAGGTGCGGTTCGCGCGACTGCTCTCCGTCACGTCGGCGGCACGCCTGGTGGCCTCGGGCTCGGGCAGCTCGGACTCTTGGATGATCGGCTCCATCGTCGTTCTCTTCGTCGGAACCCGTCGTGAGGGGGCGTGATGCGGCCCGTGTGGCCTCATGCGACAGGTTTTGTGCCGGGTATGCGGCGATCCGCCCCGGGTGTGCGCCTTCGCGCATTGACCCTGTCCGGCTGCCCCCGTATGCTACAAGTTGCGCTGCGAGCCTGCGCTCCTCAGACATAGCAGGCTGCGCTCGCGTCTGTTGTATGTCCCCTCGGTTGTCGAGGCGCCTTCCGTTTCACGGGAGCCGCGCTTCCTAGGCTGTCCGGCTTCTGCAGAGTGCGAAATCGGCTCCGGCGTTGCAGTACCTACGACTTCAATGTCCGTACCGGAGCCCTTTCCCACATGACGAGCAGCACCGAGACCACCGCCACCACGCCGCAGGTAGCGGTCAACGACATCGGTAACGAGGAAGCCTTCCTCGCCGCGATCGACGAGACGATCAAGTACTTCAACGACGGCGACATCGTCGACGGCGTCATCGTGAAGGTCGACCGGGACGAGGTCCTGCTCGACATCGGTTACAAGACCGAAGGCGTCATCCCGAGCCGCGAGCTCTCGATCAAGCACGACGTCGACCCGAACGAGGTCGTCAAGGTCGGCGACGAGATCGAGGCCCTGGTTCTCCAGAAGGAGGACAAGGAAGGCCGTCTGATCCTGTCCAAGAAGCGCGCTCAGTACGAGCGTGCCTGGGGCACGATCGAGAAGATCAAGGAAGAAGACGGCATCGTCACCGGTACCGTCATCGAGGTCGTCAAGGGTGGACTCATCCTCGACATCGGCCTCCGTGGCTTCCTTCCGGCCTCCCTCGTCGAGATGCGCCGCGTCCGCGACCTTCAGCCCTACGTGGGCAAGGAGCTCGAGGCCAAGATCATCGAGCTGGACAAGAACCGCAACAACGTGGTCCTGTCCCGCCGTGCCTGGCTCGAGCAGACCCAGAGCGAGGTCCGCCAGACCTTCCTCACGACCCTGCAGAAGGGCCAGGTCCGCTCCGGCGTCGTTTCCTCGATCGTCAACTTCGGTGCGTTCGTGGACCTCGGTGGCGTCGACGGTCTCGTCCACGTGTCCGAGCTTTCCTGGAAGCACATCGACCACCCCTCCGAGGTTGTCGAGGTCGGCCAGGAAGTCACCGTCGAGGTCCTCGACGTGGACATGGACCGCGAGCGTGTCTCCCTGTCGCTCAAGGCGACGCAGGAAGACCCGTGGCAGCAGTTCGCCCGCACGCACCAGATCGGGCAGGTTGTTCCCGGTAAGGTCACCAAGCTCGTTCCGTTCGGTGCGTTCGTGCGCGTCGACGAGGGCATCGAGGGCCTGGTCCACATCTCCGAGCTGGCCGAGCGCCACGTGGAGATCCCGGAGCAGGTCGTCCAGGTCAACGACGAGATCTTCGTCAAGGTCATCGACATCGACCTTGAGCGTCGCCGGATCTCGCTGTCCCTGAAGCAGGCCAACGAGTCCTTCGGCGCCGACCCGTCGGCCGTCGAGTTCGACCCGACCCTGTACGGCATGGCCGCGTCCTACGACGACCAGGGCAACTACATCTACCCCGAGGGCTTCGACCCCGAGACCAACGACTGGCTCGAGGGCTTCGAGACCCAGCGCGAGGCTTGGGAGGGCCAGTACGCCGAGGCGCAGCAGCGCTTCGAGCAGCACCAGGCCCAGGTCATCAAGTCCCGCGAGGCCGACGCCCAGGCCGAGGCCGAGGGTGCGGCGGCTCCGGCCGGCGCCGCTCCGGCCGCGTCCAGCGGTGGCGGCGGCGGTTCGTACTCCTCGGAGTCGGACGACAACTCCGGCGCCCTGGCTTCGGACGAGGCGCTTGCCGCGCTTCGCGAGAAGCTCGCGGGTGGCCAGAGCTGAATCTCGCCTCCAGGCGGTTGTAGCTGAACGATGCGGGCCCGCACCTCTTCGGAGGTACGGGCCCGCTTCTTTGTTTTTGGGCGCGGGTTCGGTGGAGGCTGGTCGCGCAGTTCCCCGCGCCCCTGACAGCTCGTCCCTTCGGGACGTCGCCTTATGGCGTCACCTCTATGTTCGTCAGGCCCTTGCCGCCCGTCACCGTGTTGCTGGCGTGGACCGTGGTCCTGCAGCTGGAGCTGTGGTTCGTCACGTTGATCGCGAGCTGTCTGTCGCCCGTCGCGCCCGTCAGGGTCGACTTGTTGCCGCGGAAGACCGTGCCGCAGCCCCAGCCGGACTGCTGGCTGTGGGTCTCGTAGCCGTTGTTCAGGGTGTTCTTGCCGGTGTTGTTCTCGATGACGTAGTCGTTGCCCTTCACGTCGATCCACGAGTCGTCGAAGTGGTTGCCGGTCAGGCCCTTGCCGTCGAAGGTGTTGCCGGAGACCTTGCCGCCCGTGGTGCCCTCCTTGAGGTCGATCGCCTCGCCGCCGACGTCCGGGCCGATGGTGTTGCTGAGGATCTGCACGTTGTCGCTCTTGTCGGAGAGCGTGTTGGCGGTGCCCACGTAGACGCCCTCTCCCATGCCGCGGTCGTCGTTCCCGGTGTCGTAGATCCGCGAGTTCCTGATCACGCCGTCCCTGCTCGACGTGCGGAAGTGGACGCCCTCCATGTCGAGGCCGTGGACCGTGACGGTGTCCACGACGACGCCCCGCGCGGAGTCGATCATGATGCCCTTCTGGCCGCCGGTGACGGTGAGGCCCTGCACCGTCCAGTAGGCGGCGCCGTTGAGGTGCAGGCCGTAGCCGCCGCCGGCCTTGAGCACCGCCTGCACATGGAGTTCCTGTACATGAACTTTGGGTGCGCACACGAACGTACGGCCGGGTCATGTGCGCGTCAAGGTGGGGATCGGGCGGGCCTGATCGGCCCCTGAGTGGGTGTCACCACTCAGGAGCGCCATCAACTCGGCGTCCCTTTGCGGGTGTTCACGCATACGAACAGCGGGGGCCCGAGCGCGCCGGTGAGCGGCGAGGAGTCGTCGTCGGGGAGGCGTGGCCGGGAATGCATATGTCCCCGCGCGCGTTCTTCCCTACGAACACGAGGAGGAGCGGTCACAGTGCTTGATCCGCAGGGTTTGTACGCATGGGAGCCGAAGGGCCTCGCCGTGGTCGACATGGCGCTCGCCCAGGAGTCGGCCGGACTGGTCATGCTCTACCACTTCGACGGATACATCGACGCGGGCGAAACCGGCGACCAGATCGTCGAGCGGCTCACGGACGGCCTTCCCGGGCAGGTGGTGGCGAGATTCGACCACGACCGGCTCGTCGACTACCGCGCCCGCCGCCCGCTGCTCACCTTCCGGCGCGACCGATGGAGCGACTACGAGGTGCCGACGCTCGACGTCCGCCTCCTCCAGGACGCCACCGGCGCGCCCTTTCTGCTGCTCTCCGGGCCCGAGCCCGACGTCGAGTGGGAGCGCTTCGCCGCGGCCGTCCAGCAGATCGTGGAGCGCCTCGGCGTGCGCCTGTCGGTGAACTTCCACGGCATCCCCATGGGCGTTCCGCACACCCGCCCCGTGGGCCTCACGCCGCACGGCAACCGCACCGACCTCGTCCCCGGCCACCGCAGCCCCTTCGACGAGGCGCAGGTGCCCGGCAGCGCCGCCTCCCTGGTGGAGTACCGCCTCCTGGAGGCCGGGCACGACGTCCTCGGCGTGGCCGCGCACGTGCCGCACTACATCGCGCGCTCCGCCTACCCGGACGCGGCCCTCACGGTCCTCGAGGCGATCACCGCCGCCACCGGCCTGGTGCTGCCGAGCGTCGCGCACGGCCTGCGCACCGAGGCACACCGCACCCAGACCGAGATCGACCGGCAGATCCAGGAGGGCGACGAGGAGCTGGTCGCGCTGGTCCAGGGCCTGGAGCACCAGTACGACGCGGCGGCCGGCGCCCAGGACCGGGGCAACATGCTCGCCGAGCCGGTGGACATCCCGTCCGCCGACGAGATCGGCCGCGACTTCGAGCGCTTCCTCGCCGAGCGGGAGGGCGACGCGTAACGCCGGGGCCGTGCCTGGCCCCGCCGGGCAGGCCCTAAGCTGCCGGTCATGCTGAAGGTGGGCCTGACCGGCGGAATCGGCGCCGGCAAGAGTGAAGTCTCGCGGCTGCTCGTCGCGTCCGGTGCCGTCCTGATCGACGCGGACAAGATCGCGCGTGAGGTGGTGGAGCCGGGAACTCCCGGCCTCGGGGCCGTCGTCGAGGCCTTCGGGCCGGAGATCCTGGCGCCGGACGGCTCCCTCGACCGGCCCGCTCTCGGCGCGGTCGTCTTCGCCGACGCCGAGAAGCTGGCCGCTCTGAACTCGATCGTGCATCCCCTGGTCGGCGCCCGCTCCGCCGAGCTGGAGGAGGCCGCGCCCCACGACGCCGTCGTCGTCCACGACGTGCCGCTGCTCGCCGAGAACGGCCTCGCGCCGCTGTACGACCTCGTCGTCGTCGTCGACGCGAGCCCCGAGACCCAGCTGGACCGCCTGGTGCGGCTGCGCGGCATGCGCGAGGAGGACGCCCGCGCGCGGATGGCCGCGCAGGCCACCCGCGAGAAGCGCCTGGAGATCGCGGACATCGTGATCGACAACGACGGCCCGCTGGACGGCCTCGCGGAGCGCGTCGGCGAGGTCTGGGCGGAACTCGCGCGCAGGGCGCGTGCTTAGGCGGTGCACGTGTTCGCCCCATGAGGGTTTTCCCTGTACGGGTTCCGTTCCCCGTGAGGGTCCGGAATAGGTGGGGGCGTGGCGGGCGTTGAGGCGGGTGAGCGAGGGAAGGAGTCCGGTGTGCCCGAAAGCAGTCCGGAGACTCATGTCATCGATTTCCGTGCGGCGGAGCAGCTCCTCGCCGCGCGGGATCCGCGGGGCGCGGTGAAGCTGCTCGACACCGTTATCGCGGCCCACCCCGAGAACACGGCCGCCCGCCTGCTGCGGGCGCGTGCCTTCTTCGCCGCCGCGCAACTGCGCGCCGCCGAGCTGGAGTTCAGCATCGTCCTGGAGCGCGAGCCGGACAACGCCTTCGCGCACTTCGCGCTCGCCCGCACCTATGAGCGCGCCGCCAAGCCCGAGCAGGCGCGCCGTCACTTCCGCCTCGCGGCCGCTCTGGACCCGCAGCCGGAGTATCTGGCGGCGGCCCGGTTCGACGGCGAGGACGGACAGGCCGCCGGCTAGCGGGCGCCCGGCGGCTCGTACGGCGGGACGTCCTTGCCCGGCTGGTAGTGCGGGCCCTGGTGCAGCCGGTGGACGACCCACGCGAGGTCGGCGGCGACCACCAGGAGCAGCACCCCGCACGCCGCCGCCCACCCCGCCCGCCCGACGAGCGCGAAGGCGGCGGTGCCGAAGGCCGCCCAGACCAGGCCCCACACGCTGAACCAGAAGCGCATGCGCAGTGGACTGCGCGCGGTCAGCGGTTCACTGCCTGTACGCATCATGAGAGGTCATCTCCTCCCTTCAGGATAAAGAGGGTGGCAACGTGCTGGAAGCGCTCAGGGGCGACGCCGGGCTCGCCGCATGGCTCAGGGAACTGGAGGACGCCGGGGAGCCGGCGGCCGGGGCGGTGTTGCCGGACACCGACGGGCTTCCCGAGGTGCTGCTCGACCTCGCCGTGCCGCACGAGGACATCAACGCCCTCGTGGCGCTGCGCGAGCGGCTGTGGGCCGACGCGGAGGCCCGGTGGCTGCTCGACCGCTGCGTGGACGCCGTCGTGCGCGGTCTGGGAACCGTCGGCGGCGGGGGCCGGGCCCCCGTACTGCCCGAGGCGTGGGGCGAGCTCGGCCGCTGCTTCTTCGTGTACGTGTACGTGGCGGCGCTGCCGCACGTGCGCGCGTACCACCGCGGCCGCGGCATCCCCGACGACGTCTCGCGCCGCACCCTCGCCGACCTCGGCCGCCACATGGCGGTGCACCGCAGGGCGTACGGAAGCTGCGGCCTCGTCGTACCGGAGTGGCCCGGCCTGCACTTCCGGGGCGAGCTCTACCAGTTGGGGCGGCTGCAGTTCCAGCGTGCCGTGCTCGGCGCGCGCATGGGCGGCGCGACGCGTGCGGCCGGGCACGCGGCGGGGCCGGGGGATCCCTGCCTGAACCTCCACATCACCGGCTTCGGGGGGCCGTTGACGCCGGCGGCCTGCGAGCGGTCCCTCGCCCTGGCGCGGGAGTTCTTCGCGCGGCACTTCCCCGAGGAACGATATGAGACAGCCGTCTGCCACTCCTGGCTGCTCGATCCGCAGCTGAGGGACCGGCTGCCCGCGGACTCGAACATCGTCCGCTTCCAGGAGCGATTCCGTCTCGCGGAGGGTTATGTGCGAAGGCCGGAGGACGGCGACCCCGTCGCCTTCGTCTTCGGCTCCCGCGATCTTCCCGTATCCGAACTGCCCAGGCGGACCAGGGTGGAGAGGGCTGTGGGCGACCATTTGCGGGCGGGCGGCCACTGGTACGGCGGGCATGGCTGGTTCCCGCTGTAGGCGGCGGGGCCGGGCGGGCGGCGGGAACGGCGTCGGAGCGCGCTTCGTTGGGCGGGGCATGAGCCTGGAGATGCGTGGGGGATACGAGGGGACGGGGCCCGGCGCGATCACGCCGGACGGCTGCGCGGTCGAGCTGTACACGCGCCTGTCCGTCGGGGACGAGCCGGACATCATCGAGGGCGCCGTACCGGCCGGGGCGCACATCCTGGAACTGGGCTGCGGTGCGGGCCGGGTGACGCGTCCGCTCCTCGAGAGGGGCTTCCGGGTCACCGCAGTGGACGAGTCCCCGGAGATGCTGGAGAAGGTCGCCGCGCTCGACGGCGGGGTGCGCAGGGTGCGGAGCCCCATCGAGAAGCTCGACCTGGACGAGAAGTTCTCCGTGGTGATGCTCGCGTCGTTCCTCGTGCACACCGGCGACGCGGCGGTCCGGCGCGGCATGCTGCGGGCCTGCCGGAAGCACGTCACGGACGGCGGCTGTGTGCTGATCCAGCGGGAGGGCGCGGACTACCACATGAACCTGCCGAGGGAGCGTGTCGACCCGGCCGGCTATACGGTCCGGATCGTGTCGGCGACGCCGGTCGGCGACGGTGTGAACGAGGTGCGCGCGGAGTACGTGTTCCCCGACGCCACCTGGACCCAGACCTTCCGGGCCCGGCCGCTCACCACGGAGCAGTTCGAGGACGCCCTCGCCGAAGCGGGCCTGAAGGTCGACGAGTACCTCACGGACGACGGGATCTGGGTGCGGGCCGTGCCGGTGGGCTGACGGCGTGCACGGGGGCGACGAGGTGCGGGTCGCCCGGCCGGGCAGTCGGGCAGTCGGACGGGACCGGTCGGCCGCCGACAGCGGAGGAGCCTCAGCAACACGCCTTCTGCCAGGGCGTGTTGCTGAGGCTTCTCGGTATCCCGCGAACCCGCCGGGTTCCGTGCAGGCGGGGCTCTAGCCCTCCGCACCCCGCAGACGCTCCATCTCGCGGCGGTCCCGTTTCGTGGGGCGGCCGGTGCCCCGGTCGCGGATGCCCGCGGGGGCGACGGCCTCGCGGGGCGGGGGCGGCGGCGAGTTGTCCACGTAACACTCGACCGCGACCGGTGCGCCGACGCGCTTGCGGATGAGGCGCTTCACGATGACGACGCGCTCCCGGCCGCCCGGCTGGCGGACCCGCACCTCGTCGCCCACGTGCACGCCGTGCGCGGGCTTGACGCGGTCGCCGTTGACCCTGACGTGGCCGCCCTTGCACGCCGCGGACCCCGCCGAGCGGGTCTTGGCGAGGCGGACCGACCAGATCCAGCTGTCGACGCGCACCGAGCCGCCACCCGCCGGGCCACCACCCGCCGGGCCGGGTCCCGCGGGGCCGGAGCCCGCCGTTCCCTTGTCCACCGGCGGGGTTTCCGGCGGCGCGGTGTCCGACGTGCGGCCCGTTCCACCATCCCCTGAAGTCTCCGAAGCCATACATCGACCTTAGAGCCTGTGTCATATCCCCGGCCGGGCGGGCGGCGTCTGGCACGCACGCTCGCCGCGTTGCCGAAAAGCCCTAGTAGCTCCGCTACAAGGACTTCCCGGCGCCTTGCGATCGCACGCACCAGACGCCGCCCGCTGATCCGACCGGGGATATGACACAGGCTCTTAGTCCGGCTTCGACGCGGCACCCCCGCCTCCCGGCGAGCCGTCCGGAAACCGCCAACCCGGGGCGCCGATAATTCGGACCGATCACATCAAAACGGTCCGGACATGAGGACATGACACGCGACTCCCAGGAGTGCTGCCCATGACGTCTTTCGAAGCCACCGTCGACGCTCTGATGGACGGACTCCGCGCCGACCTGGAACGGCTCGCCGCGATCCCCTCGATCGCCTTCCCTGGGTTCCCCGCCGAACCGGTGGAGGAGGCCCACGACCTGCTCGCCGGGCTGTTGCGCGACGCCGGGGTGCCGCACGTCGAGCGGCTCGACCTGCCCGACACCGCGCCGGTGGTCTACGGCGAGATCCCACCGCCCTCGCCGGACGCGCCGACCGTCCTGCTCTACGGCCACTACGACGTGCAGCCGCCCGGCGACGCGTCCCTCTGGAAGTCCCCGCCCTTCGAGCCGACGCCCGTCGAGGGCGGCCTGCGCGCCCGCGGCATCGCCGACGACAAGTCCAACGTCATCGCGCACCTCGGAATGGTGCGGGCCTTCGAGGGACGGCCGCCGGTCGGGATCAAGATCGTCATCGAGGGGCAGGAGGAGTACGGCAGCGCCTTCGACGGCCATCCGCCCACCGACCCGGAGCGGTTCGCCTGCGACGCCATGGTCATCGCCGACCTCGGCAACCTGCGTCCCGGCACCCCCACCCTCACCACCGGCCTGCGCGGCGCCGCGGAGGTGACGGTCGAGGTGCGCACCCTCGACGAGCCGCGCCACAGCGGGGAGTTCGGCGGGGCCGCGCCCGACGCGCTGCTCGTCCTGCTCAAGGCTCTTGCCACCCTGCACGACGTCCACGGGGACGTCGCCGTCGAGGGTCTCAGGCGCGAGGAGTGGGACGGCACGTCGTACACCGAGGAGGAGTTCCGCTCCCTCGCCGGTGTGCGCGACGGGGTGCCGCTCGTCGGCAGCGGCAGCCTGGGGGAGCGGCTGTGGAGCGTGCCCGCGATCACCGTCATCGGCCTGGACGCGCCGAGCGTGGAGCACGCCGCGTCCGCCGTGGTGCCGTACGCCCGGGCCAAGTTGAATCTCCGTTTCCATCCGCGGCAGGACCCGGCGGAGGCGCGGGACAGGCTCGTCGAGCACCTGCGTTCGCTCAGGCCCTTCGGGGTCCCGCTCGCCGTCACGCCCGGCGACACGGGGCCCGGCTTCGAGGCCACCACCGGCGGGCCCGCCTACCGTGCCGCGCTCGACGCGCTGCGGGAGGGCTGGGGGAGGGACGCCTCGTACGTGGCGACCGGCGGGTCCATTCCGCTGGTCAACGGGCTCGCGAAGGCGGCCCCCGGCGCCGAGGTGCTGCTCTTCGGGGCGCAGGACAGCATGTGCAATCTGCATGCCCCGAACGAGCGCGTCCTCTTCTCGGAGCTGCGCAACACGGTCGTCGCCCTGTGCGCGTTCGTACGGGAGTACGCCGACGGGTTCGAGCGGGCGGACCCTGAGCGGTCGGACTCCGCCTCGCCGCACTCTGAGCGGTCGGACTCCGAGCCGTCGGGTGGTGGTGCCGCGTGAGCACGACCGAGACGCCCGTGGGGAACGGGGGCAGCGGCACCGGGGGCGGCGGAGGCGGCGCCGACAGCGGGAGCCCGGCCGAAAACCCCGCGGGAAAGCGCAAGTTCACCTTCCCCAGCGCCCTGACCGTCCTGGCGGTCGTCACCGTCGCCGTCTGGCTGCTCGCCTTCCTCATCCCCTCGGGGCAGTACGACCTCGACGGCTCCGGCGCCCCCGTCGAGGGCACCTACCACCGCGTCGACTCCGGGCAGTCCTTCGTCGACCGCCTCAACGACCTCTTCCTGTCGCCCGTCAACGGCCTCTACGGCATCCAGGACGAGAAGACCTCGCTGGTCGCGCCCGGCAACGCCGGCTCGCTGTACGGCAGCGCGGGGGTGTTCCTGTTCGTGCTCGCCATCGGCGCCTTCATCACCGTCGTCTTCGCGACCGGGGCGCTCGACCGCGGCATCGGGCGGCTCGCCCACCGGCTGCGCGAGCGGGGCGCGCTGCTCATCGCCGGTGTCATGGTCGTCTTCTCGGTGCTCGGCACGGTCGAGGGCTTCGCCGAGGAGACGCTCGGCTTCTACGGCCTGATCGTGCCGCTGATGCTCGCCCTCGGCTACGACCGCATGACCGCGGTCGGCGCGATCATCCTCGGCGCGGGCGTCGGTGTGCTCTGCTCGACCGTGAACCCCTTCGCGACGGGCGTCGCCTCGTCCGCCGCGGACATCTCGCTCGGCGACGGCATCGTGCTCCGCTTCGCCATGTGGATCGTGCTGACGGGCGTCACGGTCGCGTACGTCATCCGGTACGCCAAGCGCGTACGGAGGGACCCGGAGCGCTCCCTGTCCGGGTTCCTGCCCGGCGACCGGGACCGCGAGCAGGCCGCCGAGACCGGTGCGGCGCCCGAGCTGACCGGGCTGCACAAGGCGGTGCTCGTCGCCACGGCACTGGTCTTCGCCTTCATGATCTTCTCGGTGGTGCCCTGGTCCAGTGCGCTCACCGGCAAGGCCGACGCGAAGCCGTACGGTTTCGAACTGGGCTGGTCCTTCCCGCAGTTGGCCGCCCTCTTCCTGTGCGCGGCCGTCCTCGTCGGTCTGGTCGCGCGGATGGGCGAGCAGCGGCTCAGCTCGACGATCATCCAGGGCGCGGCCGACTTCGTCTCGCCCGCCCTGGTCATCCTGCTCGCCCGCGGCGTCACGACGATCATGAACAACTCGAAGATCACGGACACCGTGCTCCACTCCATCGAGGGGATCGTGAAGGGCACGTCGTCCGGGCTCTTCGCGGTCATCGTCTTCCTCGTGAACCTGCCGCTCGCCTTCCTGATCCCCTCCACCTCCGGCCACGCCACGCTCGCCATGCCGATCCTCGCGCCGCTCGCCGACTTCGCGGGCGTCTCGCGCGCGGTCGTCGTCACGGCCTGGCAGGCGGCCAGCGGCTGGATGAACCTGTGGGTGCCGACCACGGCCGTGACCATCGGCGGCGTGGCGCTCGCGAAGGTCGGTTACGACAAGTACCTGCGGTTCGTGTGGCCGCTCCTCGCCGTCCTCGCGGTGCTCATCTGCGGGTTCGTGGCGCTGGGGGCCGTGCTGACCTGAGCGGGGCCCTGGGCCCCGGACGCGGTTCGGTCGGGCGCGTACGTACGGTGGAGGGCATGGATGGCCTGAGCGAACTGGACGAGCGGATCACCGGCTGCCGGGCTTGCCCTCGTCTCGTCGAGTGGCGCGAGGAGGTCGCGCGGACCAAGCGCGCCGCCTTCGCCGACTGGGAGTACTGGGGGCGGCCCGTGCCCGGCTTCGGGCCGCCCGACGCCGCGCTCCTGATCGTCGGCCTCGCGCCCGCCGCGCACGGCGCGAACCGCACGGGGCGGATGTTCACCGGCGACCGGTCCGGCGAGTTCCTCTACCCGGCGCTGTACGACGTGGGGCTCGCCTCCCGGCCCACCGCCGAGAGCGCCGACGACGGCCTCACTCTCCACGGCACCCGCATCACCTCGCCCGTGCACTGCGCCCCGCCCGACAACAAGCCCACCGTCGGCGAACGCGACACCTGCCGCACCTGGCTGGTGAGCGAGCTGAACCTGCTCGCTCCGACGCTCCGGGCGGTGGTCGTCCTCGGCGGCTTCGGCTGGCAGGCCGCGCTGCCCGCCTTCGCGGCGGCGGGCTGGCAGCTCCCGAAGCCGCGCCCGGCGTTCGGGCACGGGGCGCGGGTGACCCTGGCGGGCGGCCGGGACCGGGAGCCGCTCGACGTCTTCGGCTGCTTCCACGTCAGCCAGCGGAACACGTTCACGGGACGGCTGACGCCCGCGATGCTGCGGGAGGTGCTGGGCGCCGCCGCGTTCGAGGCGGGGCTGCACCCGAACGGCCCAGCAGAGTGAGCCGCGCCCGCCGGTGATTCCTAGCGTGAGGTCGTGGACGAGACCCGCGCAGCCAAGCCGCCCGCCGCCGCCTACCGCAATCTGGCCGTGGCGACGATCGGCTTCACGCTCACGTTCTGGGCCTGGGACCTGGTCGCCCCGCTCGGCAGCGACTTCAAGGACCGCCTCGGGCTCAGCTCCTTCGAGCAGTCCCTGCTGGTCGCCGTGCCCGTGATCGTGGGCTCGCTGGGCCGCGTACCGGTCGGCGCGCTCACCGACCGCTACGGCGCGCGGCTGATGTTCCCGCTGGTCTCGGCGCTCACCATCGTCCCGGTGCTGCTGATCATCCCGGCCAGGAACAGCTACCTCGCGATGCTCGGGGTCGGATTCCTGCTCGGCCTCGGCGGCACGACGTTCGCCATCGGCATCCCGCTGGTCAACTCCTGGTTCCCGCCCGCCCGCAGGGGCTTCGCGCTCGGCGTCTTCGGGATGGGCATGGGCGGTGTGGCGCTCTCCGGCTACTTCACCCCGCGCATCGCCGAGCACGGCGTGGACCTGCCGTTCATCGTCGTCGCCGTCGCACTCGCCGCCTTCGCGGTGCTCGCGTTCTTCCTGATCACCGACCGCCCCGACCGGCCGGTGCCCACCAGCTCCCTCGCCACCCGGCTCGGGCAGGCGGGCAGGCTGCGCGTCACCTGGGAGCTGTCCGCCCTGTACGCGATCGGCTTCGGCGGGATCGTCGCCTTCGGCGTGTACCTGCCCACGTACCTGAAGACCTGGTACGACCTCTCGCCCACCGACGCCGGGACCAAGGCGGCCGGCTTCGCGCTGGTCACCGTCGTCTTCCGGCCCGTTGGCGGCTGGCTCTCCGACCGGATCCACCCGGCGACGGTCACCACGATCGCCCTCGCGGTGGTCGCGCTCTTCGCCGTCGTGCAGGCCTTCGACCCGAGGCTGAACCCGACGGGCACCATCTGCTTCCTGGCCATGGCGGCGGGCCTCGGCACCGCGAGCGGCAGTGTCTTCGCCCTCGTCTCCCAGGTCACCCCACAGCCGCAGGTCGGCTCCGTCACCGGCATCGTGGGCGCGGTGGGCGGCCTCGGCGGCTTCGTACCGCCGCTGGTCATGGGCGCGATCTACAGTGCGAAAGGCTCGTACTCGATCGGTTTCATGCTCCTCTCCGACCTGGCGCTCGCGGGGTGCGTGTACGCGTACGGGCGGATGCGGAACGCGAGGGCGGACTGATCCGGCCGCAGTGCGCGCGACGCCGTCCCGCTCGTCAAAACCCGTCGGCGGGCGCGCACTTGGCGATCTTGGTACGAGGCGGGAGGCCGCCGTACGAGTGATCTTCCGGGCGAACCGCCGCGCCCCCGCCGGGGACCGGCCTCCGGCACGGCGTGACGACCGCACACTTCCGGGAACGCGCCGGAGACCACCGACGCCGTCACGTCGAACGACTGGAGCCGCCCGGTGTCTCCACAGCTCTTCCGCCGCGCCCTTCGCGGCCTCGGCCCCCGTCGCCACCCCGCGCGGTCTCGCCCCTTTCTCACCACCGCCGTCCTCTTGGGCGTGTTGAGCGCGGCCGCGACGGGCGGCGCGGCGGCGGACGGCACGGCGCCCACGGACCCGGCCGCCGCCACCGCCTTCTGGGTCGATCCGGACAGCGCCGCGGCCCGGCAGGTCGCGCAGTGGCAGCGGGAGGGCCGGACCGCCGACGCCCAGCTCGTCCAGCGCATCGCCGGGCAGCCGCAAGCCGTCTGGCTGTTCGGGAACGGCTCCGGCCCCGTCGTGCGCACCCACGTCGAGGCGGCCGCGAAGGCGGGGCGCACGCCGGTCTTCGTCGCCTACTTCATCCCGCACCGCGACTGCGGCGCGTACTCCTCGGGCGGCGCGGGCGACGCCGCCGACTACCGCCGCTGGATCGAGGAGGTGGCCGTGGGGCTCGGCACCGGGGAGGCGTACGTGATCGTGGAACCGGACGCCGTCGCCCAGCTGGTGGCGGGCTGCCCGAGCGCGGACGCCACCGAGCGGTACGCACTGCTCGCCCACGCGGTCCAGCGCCTCAAGCGCAACCCGCACACCAGGGTGTACCTCGACGCGGGCAACGCCGGCTGGATCCCCGACGAGCACCGCCTGGTCGACCCGCTGCGCCGCGCCGGGATCGCCGAGGCCGACGGCTTCGCCCTGAACGTCTCCAACCACCAGACGGACCAGGTGAGTTCCGCCTACGGACACCGGCTCGCCAAGGAGCTCGGCGGCGACAAGCACTTCGTCGTCGACAGCAGCCGCAACGGCAACGGCCCCTACGTGGGCGACCAGGCCTGGTGCAACCCCCCGGGCCGCGCCCTGGGCCGCCCACCCACGTCGCAGACCGGCGACCCGGGCCTCGACGCCTACCTGTGGATCAAACACCCCGGCGAGTCCGACGGCACGTGCCGCGGCGGACCGAAGGCGGGCCAGTGGTGGCCGGAGTACGCCTTGGACCTCGCCCGCCGGGCACGGGTTTAGTGGCGCACCGCCACCGGTGAACTCCCGCCCCGTACCCGCAGCGTGGGCTTCCCCGTGCCGTTCGCGGGCGTCGACCAGATGTCCTGCTTGCGCCCGTCCCGGCCGGGCAGGGCGTACGCGAGGGTGCCGTCGTCGAGCCAGGCCGCCTGGTCGTCGACGCTGCGCCGCTCGGCGAGCGGGTGCTCGCGCATCGTGCGGAGGTCGAGGACGTACAGCCGCCAGGGGTCCCGAGTCCCCTTCCGCACCCGCTTCTTGAAGGCGATGCGGGTGTTGTCGGGGGAGAGGGAGGGGCACTCGACGTTCGAGCGCAGGGCGGTCGCCGCCCACTTCTTCATGTCGCCGCGCACGAGGTACGTCTTGCCCTTGGTCGAGACGGTCGCGTAGAAGCGGTTGTCGTCCTTCGCGAAGGTCACGCCCCAGTAGTTGACGTCGGGGGCGTGGTAGCGGCGGCCGTCGAGGGTGAGGGGGACCTCCTCCATGTTCTTGATCAGGTAGCCGGTGCGGGTGTCCAGGATCGAGGTGCGGGTGGAGAAGGAGGAGCCCGCGTAGGAGTCGCCGGTGGCGAACATCGTCCAGGACAGCATCCGGCCCGACGCCGAGACGCGCGCCCTGTTGGGGATTCCGGTGAGCGCGATGCGGCGCTTCTCGCGGAGCTTGTCGTCCAGGACGACGGCGTACGACTTCGGTGGGATCCCCGCGCGGCGCTGCAGGCACAGACCGGTGCCCGCGGCGGCGTAGAACCGCTCGCAGGAGGGGCCGCCGGTGGTGCGGGCGGCCGTGCGGGACGGCTCGCGGGACGGTGCGGCCGCAAGGGGCAGGCGGGCGACCCGGCCCGCGCCGCCCTCCGTGCCGCGGAAGTAGAGGTGCCCCGGGCCGAGGCCGAACTCCGAGGTGGCGTCGGCCGATTCGGCGCGCTGCGCGGCGTGCAGGGTGTACGTGACGGCCACGCCCGCGAGGACGGCGGCGGCCGCGGAGACGGCCACGATCCGGGAGCGGAGGGACGGGAGGGAGGGGAGGGAGCGACGGGCGTCAGGTGGCGGGGTCATGGGCGCCTTTCGGAGGGCGGTAGCAGGGCGGCCGCGCCGGCGAGCGCCACGGTCAGTGCGAGCACCGCGCAGGTCAGCGCGGTCCCCACGCCCCACAGCGTCCAGGCGGCCCCGAACCCCGCGGCGGCGACGAGCCGGGCCAGCGCCTGGCCGGTCTGCAGCACCGCCATGCCGCTCGCCCGCCGCTTCTCGGCGACGACCGGGGCGACGAGGGCCATCAGGACGCCGTCGGTGGCGGCGTAGAAGATGCCGAGCAGGAGCAGTACGCCGATGAGCAGGGGCCAGCCGTCGGTGGGGGAGAGCAGGAGGAGGTAGCCGCCGAGGAGCGCCACGTGCCCGGCGAGGAACGGCACGCGCCGTCCGGTGCGGTCGGCGAGCCGCCCCGCCGGAACCGCGAGCAGCAGGTAGACGGCGGCGGAGCCCAACGGCAGCAGCGGGAACCAGGAGATGGCGAAGTCGAGCCGCCGCTGGAGCAGGAGGTAGAGGAAGGAGTCGCCGATGGTGGCCGCGCCGAGCAGCGCCGCCGCGATCAGGACGCGCCGGAAGGCGGGGATCCGGAGGAGCCCGAGCGCCTTGCCCGTGCCTGTGGCGGGTGTGGAGCGCGGGCCCGGCGGGTGCGCGGGGCCGCCCAGGTGACCCGGCACGAACGCGACCAGCATCAGCACCCCGAGCAGCCCGAAGCAGAAGCTGACCACGAACACGGCGTCGTACGCGTCCGCGGTCGCCCACAGCAGCGCGAACGCGGCGAGCGGCCCGAGCAGCGCGCCCGTCGTGTCCATCGCGCGGTGCACGCCGAAGGCGCGGCCCAGCGCGTCGGGCGGGCTGCTCAGCGAGATGAGCGCGTCGCGCGGCGCGGTGCGCACGCCCTTGCCGATGCGGTCGGCGGCGAGCGCCGCGCCGATCCCGGCGGTGGCGCCGCCCGCGAGGAGCAGCCCGAGCCGGGACAGCGCGGAGAGGGCGTAACCGCCGCCCGCGACCAGCTTGTGCCGCCCGCCGCGGTCGGCGGCGTACCCGCCGGCCAGCCGCACGAGCGCCGTGACACCGTTGTACAGACCGTCCAGGAATCCGAACTGGAGCGGGGACAGGCCGAGTTGGAGGACGAAGTAGAGCGGCAGGACGGCGGTGACCATCTCGGAGGAGATGTCCGTGACCAGGCTGACCGCGCCCAGCGCGAGGACGGGTCCCGCGACGCGGCCGCGCCGGGCCCCGGATCGCTCCGGGGTCCCGGCGGCCGCGTCGCCCTTGGTGGCCGCGCCGGTGGAGGCGAGGTACATCGCAGGGCTCCCGCCGGGCTCAGTGGCAGGAGTAGGACGGGCTGGTGTCCTTCGTCGAACCGTCCGTGGCGAGGAGGTTCCACGAGAAGCCGGTGTCGGTGAAGTTCAGCTTGACCACGCCGAAGGTGTTGGTGATCCGCTTCTGGCTGTTGGGCTGGACGTCCTCGATCTTGTACGGGTTGGCGCCGCCCATGCCGCCGAGCAGTTCGACGAGGCCGTTGGCATCGGCCTTGCCGTCCGCGTTCTGCGGGGCGAAGCGCTCGTAGTGGTGGTCGTGGCCGTTGAGGACCAGCTCGGCCTTGTTGTCGTAGAGCAGCTTCCAGACCGGGCGGCTCACCGGGTCGTTGCCGTGCTCGCCGGAGGAGAAGAGGGGGTGGTGCCAGTACGCGGCGACGCACTTCTTGGAGTTGGCGGCGAGGTCGTCCTTGAGCCAGTCGATCTGCTCGTCGTCGTCGAAGCTGTTGGAGTCGAGCGCGATGAAGTGCCAGTTGCCCTGGTCGTAGCTGTAGTAGCTCTCGCCGTCGGGGTAGGCGACGGACCCGAAGTAGGACTTGTAGCCCTTGAGGGCGCCCGCCGGGTCGTACGTCTCGTGGTTGCCCGCCACGGGGTGCGTCTTGCTCTTGAAGGCGCCCCACGTCTTGTCGTAGTACTTCTGGAAGTCCTTCAGGCGGGCGTCGTCGTACTGGTTGTCGCCCATGGTCATCACGAACGACGGATTGATCTGCTTGACCAGGGCCGCGGTCTTGGGGTGCTTGCAGCTGCCGCTGCTCGCGGTGCACTGCTCGGCGATGTCGCCCGCGGCGACGGCGGTGAAGCCGGCCCGGGGCGCGGCGGCGGGGGAGGCGTCGGCCTCGTCGGCCGGTGACCAGAGGAGCACGCCCCCGACGAGGGCGAGCGCGACGCCCGCCGCGACGGGGGCGCCGATACGGGCCTTGGGGGTCCTACTGGCTTTGGCGGTGCGGGAGTTCATGGCGCGTGGGGTGGGCGACATGTCCGTCTCCTCGGTTGGCGTGGGGGTGCCGGGCTGTCTCGGGGGGAATCCTGGCGATGCGGCATGTGCGCGTCAATAACTTGGGATGAATTATTGTTAGGAAACTTTCCTTCCAGTGTTCACGCGGGGACGGGCGGGGCGCGGCTAGGGGCGCGCTCGCCGGTGGCGCACCTGGGTTGTCAGTGGTCTCGCCTAGGGTGGCGAGCGTGGGGGACGGGTGACGTGAGCTGGGGCTGAGTGAGGCGGCGGTGGCGGTGACGACGGAGACGGGCGCGCGGGCGGCGGGCGGGACGGAGGCCGACGATGCCTTTCTCGTACGCTCCTGCGCCGCCGTGTTCCTCCCCGCCGATCCGCCCCGCCGGGGGCGCATCGCGTTCTGGCGGCCGGACGGTGGCGACCTTCCCGAGTTCGCCGGGTCCGGCGGTGGCGGTCTCTCTGTGTCGGCCGGTCCCGACGGCGGGGGCCTTCCCGTGTCGGCCGGGTCCGACGGCGGGGGCCTTCCTGTGTCGGCCGGTCCCGACGGCGTGCGCGGCGATCTCGTCGTCGCCCGCAAGTACGGCAAGGGCGCCCGCGCCCGCACGGTCCCCGCGCTGTTCCTGCCGGTCGCCGATGCCGTACGGCTGCTGCTGCGCACCGACCGCCCGCATCCCGCCACCGCCTGCTGGAGCGTGGCCGCCCGGCACGCGCTGCACCTCGCGGCGCGGGGCAGTCTGCTGCCCGGCCTGACCGCCGGGGACCTGGACGCGTGGCGGGCGGGACCGCTGGACGAGGCCGACGTGGCCCACCTGCGGGCCATCGCCGCCGCGCTGCCCGCCGAAGCGCACGCCGTGCCGCTGCCCGGCCCCGGGCCGCTGCGCCTGCCGCAGCCGTTCGCCCTGGTCAGGGCCTTCGTGGACGCGGTGGTCGACGCCCTGCCGCGTACCCCGGCCGCCGCACACGCGGTCGGCGCCCCCTTCGCCGCGCGCGAGCCGCAGCGGCTGCCGGGGGCGCGGGAGTGGGCGGCCGAGGTCGCGGCCGGGATGGACGCCGGGGTGCGGGTGTCCCTGCGGCTCGACCTGCGGGCGCATGAGGTGTTCGACGGCGGCGAGGGCTCGGGTGACCCGGGCTACGACTCAGGGTCTGAGTCCGGGGCCGGGTCCGACTTCGACCCAGACTCCGACTCCGGTTCCGCGGGCGGAGGGGAAGGTTCCGCCGGGGGCGTCCCCCGCTCCGCCGTCGCCAGTCCCGCCGCCGCGATCGTCCAGGTGCACAGCCTCGCCGACCCCGCCCTCGTGACGGACGTGCCGGGCCTCTGGGCGGGCACCGACCACTTCGGGCCGCGCGCCCGCGTCGACACGCTGCTCGCGCTGCGCCGCGCCGCCCGCGTCTGGCCCCCGCTCGCCAGGCTCCTGCAGCGGCCGCGCCCCGACGTGCTGCCGCTGAGCGAAGAGGAGCTGTACGACCTGCTCGGCGCCGCGGCGGGCCGCCTCGCCGCGGCCGGGGTGGCCGTGCACTGGCCGAGGGAGCTCACCCGAGGCCTCACCGCCACCGCCGTCGTCCGCCCGGCCCCCGGCACCGCCGCCGACAACTTCGACTTCTTCAAGACCGAGCAACTCCTGGAGTTCCGCTGGCAGGTGGCGTTCGGCGACCAGGACGCGCCGCTGACCGACGCGGAGCTCGACGTGCTCGCGGAGGCACACCGTCCGGTCGTCCGCCTCCGCGACCAGTGGGTCCTGGTCGACCCCGAGCTCGTCCGCAAGGCGCGCAAGCGGGACCTCGGCCTGCTCGACCCCGTGGACGCCCTGTCGGTCGCGCTCACCGGCACGGCGGAGGTCGACGGCGAGCAGGTGCCCGCCGTACCCGTCGGCGCCCTGGCCCGGCTGCGCGAGCGCGTGACGGGCGACCTCGACGCGATCGCCCAGCCGCCCGGCCTGCACGCCACCCTGCGCGACTACCAACTCAGGGGCCTGGCCTGGCTGGACCGCATGACCTCGCTGGGCCTCGGCGGCTGTCTCGCCGACGACATGGGTCTCGGCAAGACGATCACGCTCATCGCCCTGCACCTCCACCGGGCGCACCCCGCCCCGACGCTCGTGGTCTGCCCCGCCTCGCTCCTCGGCAACTGGCAGCGGGAGATCGAGCGGTTCGCGCCCGGCGTCCCGGTGCGCCGCTTCCACGGGACGGGCCGCACCCTCGCGGGCCTCGACGCCGAGGGCGGCTTCGTCCTCACCACCTACGGCACGATGCGGACCAGCGCGCCCGAACTGGCCGCCCAGCGGTGGGGCCTGGTCGTCGCGGACGAGGCCCAGCACGTCAAGAACCCGCACGCGGCGACGGCGAAGGCCCTGCGGACGATCCCCTCCCCGGCACGGGTCGCGCTCACCGGCACCCCCGTGGAGAACAACCTCTCCGAGCTGTGGGCCCTGCTCGACTGGACGACCCCGGGTCTGCTCGGCCCCCTGAAGGCGTTCCGCGCCCGCCACGCGCGCCTGGTGGAGGGCGGCGAGACGGCCGAGAACGACGAGGCCCTCACCCGGCTGGCCGGGCTGGTCCGCCCCTTCCTGCTGCGCCGCAAGAAGTCGGACCCGGGGATCGCCCCCGAACTCCCGCCGAAGACCGAGACGGACCACCCCGTCACCCTCACCCGCGAACAGACCTCCCTCTACGAGGCGGTGGTGCGCGAGACGCTGGCCCGCATCGAGGCGTCGGACGGCATGGCCCGCCGCGGCCTGGTCATGAAGCTGCTGATGGCCCTGAAGCAGATCTGCAACCACCCGGCGCAGTACCTGAAGGACGGCGCCCTGACGACACGGACGGGCCGCGCCCGCTCGGGCAAGCTGGAACTGCTCGACGAGCTCCTCGACACGATCCTCGCGGAGTCGGAGAGCGCGGGCGCGGTCCTGGTCTTCACGCAGTACGTGGAGATGGCCCGCCTCCTGGAGGCGCACCTGTCGTCCAGGGGCATCCGGACCCAGCTCCTGCACGGCGGCACGCCCGTCCCGCGGCGCGAGGAGATGGTGGACCGCTTCCAGTCGGGCGAGGTCCCGGTCTTCCTCCTCTCCCTGAAGGCGGCGGGCACCGGTCTGAACCTGACCCGCGCGGGCCACGTCATCCACTACGACCGCTGGTGGAACCCGGCGGTCGAGGAGCAGGCCACCGACCGCGCGTACCGCATCGGCCAGACGCAGCCGGTGCAGGTCCACCGGCTGGTCACCGAGGGCACCGTCGAGGACCGCATCGCCGAACTCCTCGCCGCGAAGCAGGCGTTGGCGGACGCGGTGCTCGGTGACGGCGGCGAGTCGGCGTTCACGGAACTGTCGGACGCGGAACTGGCCGACCTGGTGGCGCTGAGGAGGTCGGCATGAAGCCGCGGGGTGCTGAGGAGGGCGGCGGGACGGCGCGGGGCGGGGCGACGCGAAGTGGCGCGGCGGGCAAAGCCTCTCGGGGCGGTGGCCCGGGGTCCGGCGCGGGTGCCGGGTCCCGGCGGGGCGGCGGTCTGGGCTGGGCCAGCGGCATGAGCGAGACGAGCCGCATGGGCAGCGGCCGCGTCTTCCCCGCGCTGCCGGCCTGCCCCGACCCCCACACCCCCTTCGCCACCTCCTGGTGGGGCAACGCCTGGACCGACGCGCTGGAGGAGAGCGCCCTGGACCAGGCCCGTCTGGCCCGCGGCCGTACGTACGCGCGCGAGGGCGCGGTCGACACGATCACCGTCGCGCCGGGCCGCATCGTCGCGTACGTGCACGGCAGCCGCCCGCGCCCCTACCGCGCCGAGATCCGCCTGCGGACGATGCTCCCCGAACACTGGGACCGCTTCCTGGACGCGGTGGCCACCGACCCCGCGCACATCGCCGCGCTGCTCGACAAGGAGATGCCGCACGCCCTGGCCGACGCTGCGGCCAGGGCGGACGTCCCGCTCCTGCCAGGCGCCCGCGAACTGGCTCCCTCCTGCACCTGCCCGGACCGCGGCCACCCCTGCAAGCACGCGGCCGCGCTGGCCTACCAGACGGCCCGCCTCCTGGACGCCGACCCCTTCGTGCTCCTGCTGCTGCGGGGCGGCGAGGAACAGGACCTGCTGGACGAGCTGGCCCGCAGGAACGCGCAGAAGTCGGCGGTGGAGGCGGCGGAGGCGGCGGCGGAACTCCAGGCGGCCGGGCGACAGCCATGGTCCGGAGCGGGGATGCGGCTGGACGACTCCGTGCCGCAGGGCGACTCCGTGCCGCGGGGCGACTCCGTGCCGCCGGACGACCACACGCCCCCGGACGGCCACACGCCCCCGGACGGCCGCACGCCCCCGGGCAGTCACGCCCCTCCGGACGACTCCGTGCCCCAAGGCCAAGACCCCGCGCACCAGGACGCCCCCGTCCTCCCCGGCGTCCTGGCCCGCGAGGCGCTGGCCGCGGAGTACCGCTCGCCGCTCCCCGCCCCGCTCCCTCCGCCGCCCCACCCGGGCGAGCCGCCGGTCCTCCCGTCCGTCCCCGGCGCCCCGGACCCGACCGCCCTGGAATTCCTGGTCACGGACGCGGCGGCGCGCGCCCACGCCTACCTCACCGGCGGCGCGGACCCCTTCACCGCCACGTCGCCCTGGCACGACGCGGTCCGGCTGGCAGCCTCGCATCCCGGCCTCACGGGCCGCCGCACGTTCAGCCGCCAATTCGCCGAACTGGCCAGGTCGGTGGGGAGCACCCCGGCGGACCTCTCCCGGGCGGCCGCGGCCTGGCGCCAGGGCGGCGAGGAGGGCCTGGCGGTCCTGGAATCGCCCTGGGACCCCCCGGCGGGCCCGTTCGACCGGGCCAGGGGAGCCCTGGTCGCGGCGGACCTCCCCCGCATGACGATCGACCGCAACCACCTCACCAACGCGGAGGGAACGCTCCAGCTCCGCTACGGCAGGGACGGCCGCTGGTACCCCTACCTGAGCGAACCGGGCGGCGGCGACTGGTGGCCCGAGGGGGAGGCGGACGGGGACCCGGTGGGGGCGCTGACGGGTATGACGGAGGCGTAGCGGGCGCGCGTTCGGGCAGGCCGCGGCGTGGTGTCAGGGCCGCAGGTGGCCCAGGAGTTCGTCGCCCGCCGGGTAGGGCCGTTCCGCGGGCAGCAGCCGGGCTGCCGCCGCCGGGTCGCCCGTCTCCCGTACGAGGGAGTGGATCTCCCGCGCGAGGTCGGTGACGTCGGTGATCGAGACCGTCCACTCGTCCGCGTAACGGCGGGACGCCTCGCCGGACAGGCCCAGTTGGAGGGAGCGGTACGGGAGGGGGTTCAGCTGGAGGTCGCGCTCGGGGTCCCATTGGACGCGGGCGGACGAGCGGCGCAGATTCCGCTTCCAGGTGGCCTGGTCGGGGTGGAGGCCGCGGGTGTAGCTGGACAGGCAGGCGTCGCGGAGGGAGCTGTCGAAGCCTTCGCGGGTGATCTCGACGGCCAGGACCGTCTGCTGGTCCTCCTTGGTGGCCCAGCCGCAGCGGTACATCATCCAGAGGAACGACGGCTTGATCCACGTCATGCGGTCCCGTTTCCAGGCGTCGGGGAAGCGCCCGGAACGCGCCGCGGGGACGCCGATCTCCGGGGCGTACGCCTGGTAGACGGTGATCGTCGTGTCGGTGTGCAGGGCGCGGATCTGGCGGCGGGGGACGGGCTGGGTGTTCATGGAGGGCCACCTTCGCAGCCTCTGTGGCCCGACTGCCAGCGAGTTGTCGGTGGACCGCGTTACGGTGACAGCCTTGAACGGGAAGGTTCGGGACGTACGGGGAGGGAGGCCTGTGGACGCGGAGTTGACGGCACTGGCGGCGGCCGGGGCGACGGCGCTCGTGCAGCAGATGGTGACCGACGGGTGGACGCAGGCGCGGGACCGGGTCGCCGGGTTCTTCTCGCGCGGCCGGGGCGGCGAGGAGGACGTTCTCGCCGGGGAACTGGAAGAGGCGCGTGCCGAGCTCGTCGCCGCGCGCGACGCCGGGGACGAGGACACCGCGGACGAGGTGCGGACGGAGTGGCGTTCCCGGCTCCGGCGCAGGCTCGCGGCGGACCCGGCGGCCGCTGCCGAACTGCGCGCCCTCCTTGACGAGTTGGCCCCGGCGCCCGCCTCGGACGCACAGCCGGGCAGCGTCACGTACAACAACACGATCAACGGCGGCACGTATCACGCGACGGTGATCCAGGCCGGGACCGTGCACCACGGCACCGGCCGGTAGCTGCCGGGCGGGAGCACGGCCGGGTGGCGACCGGGTGTCCGGCCGCCACCCGCCCTGGTCCGGGGCCCGGGTTCAGAAGTCGACCCGCGTCCGCTCGTCGAGCCGCGCCACGGAGTCCTGCGCGAACGCCTTCTCGTAGTCGCTGCGGATCTCCTCGATCTGGACGTCCCGCCGGCGCGCCTCATCCGTCGGATACAGCAGGATCAGTTCGTACGAACGCTCGCGCTCGATCCTGCCGTTGGAGTCGCGCCACTGCCCGCGCCCGTCCTGGACGGTCAGTCCGTCGGGGAAGCTCGGCGTGACCTCTTTGTCGATGAAGCGCATGAACTGCTTGTCGGTCACGGCGGGCCCGCCGTCGGGCCGTTCGGTGCCGAAGAGGAGCCGGGTCTCGTGGTAGGGCTTGCCGCGGGCGACCGTCGAGGCGGCGGGCGCGGCCGAGGACGCCGACCGGGGCTCGTCGTCCAGCGAGGCGTACGCGGCGGGAGCGCCCGCGGCCAGCACGGCGGTGACGGCACCGGCCACGGCGAGTCGGGTGCGGGAGACGCGGGTCCTGGGAACGCGGGGCCTGGAGATGCGGGGAAGCGTGCGGGGCACGGGAAGGTCCCTTCCTGTCAGGGCTACTTGTTCTGCCGGTTCTGCCTGTCCGTAGATCCCTAACGGCAGCACGACGAGACTGACACGCACGCCTCCTCCGCGAGGGCCGTCCGCACCGCGACGACCGGATGTCGTCGCGTCCCGATCAGCCCAGCCGGTACGCCGCGAGGTCCCGCCAGGCGCCTCCCGGCCCGTCCGACACGATCAGGTGGACGGTGTCCACGTGGCTGGTGAGCGGCAGGTGGGGGGCGAGTTCCGATTCCAGGGCGTCGTAGGCCTGTCGGTAGGTCTCGGGGCCCTCGTGGTTCGCGAGGGTGAGGTGGGGCGCCAGGGGCGGGTCGAAGATGCCCCGGTAGGGGACGGCTTCGGGCCAGCGGCGGGTGAGGGACGCGGTGAGCGCGCGTACGGGGGCGTCGGGGGCCGGTGGCAGATAGAGGACACCCGGGTAGCGGCGGAATTCGGCGAACGTCAGCGTGAACGGGGGCCGGGCGGCGAAGAGGCTCCGCAGGTCCGCGTGGGTGGACGAGGTGAGACGGGACGCGTTGAGGAACGGGTAGAGCACCGTCACGTGGGCCGGGAAGCCCGCCCTGACCAGAGGGTTCGCCTCGGGGATACGGATGGTCAGGGCCGTGTCGCCCGGCCGGTCCGGCCAGCCGTCGCCCGCCGCGTCGCCGTCCCTCGCGGACGCCGTGGCCCCAGCCGGGGGCGCTGTCGCTTCTTCTGTTCCGGTGCTCATGGCGTCACGCGTCGGGCGCGGTCCGCTCCTCGCGTCGCAGGCGCGCCGAGAGGTGATGCTGCAGGGGCTGACCCACCGCCGCCAGGTCGTGCGTGAACGTGAGCGTGCCGTCGTCGGTCAGGGTGTAGCGGCGACGGGTGGCGGTGACCTCCTTCGCGGTGGGGGTGAGCGCCACCTCGTGGGTGGAGAGATCGACCGTGCCGCCGGCCGCGTGCCCGACCGAGATCTCCGCGATGCCGGTGGGCTGGGTGACCAGCGCCTCCACCCGGCCGTCCGGCTGCAGCCGCCACCAGCCGCTCTCCCGGGCCGCGGGACGCAGGGGCGCGCCGTCGGCGTCGAGCAGCCAGGCCCGGGCCTCGTAGCGGAGGAAGGGGCGGCCGTCGTGGCTGAAGGTGACTTCCTGGGCGTAGGTGAAGTCGGCGGGGAGCGTCGGATATTCGCCCCGGCCCCGGCCGTGCCAGGTGCCCAGGAGGCCGAGCACGGGGGCGAGCAGGGCGTGCGGTGCGGGGGCCGCGTCAGGGTGCCGGCTGTCGGGGTACGGGTGCGGGTGCTCCGGCGCGGGGTCGAACACGGGGTGGGCTCCTAGGGGTCGGGGTCGGACTCGGGGTGGCGCGGGGCGATGTGGTGCGGTGTGCGATGTGGTGTGCGGTGCCGGGAGGAAGCTTAGGGTGCTCGCCTCGAGGCTCGGACGGCACAGGCGCGCCTGATTCCTCCCCTCCCCCCAGGCGTAAGCCACCTCATGAGTCACGCCATACGCCACCCCATGAGTCACCCCGTAAGACGCCGTCTTCCCCAGCGTCACCCGACTCCCTTACGTTTCCCAGGACTTGTTCGGAGCATGACGAGAGGGCGGTGGGCGCGATGGGGCGCAAGAGCGTGCGGAGTCTGCTGGTGGGAGCGCTCGTCTGCTGGGGCGCACTCGGCGGGGCCGGAGCGGGAGCGGGGGCCTCCGCGGACCCCCGCGGCGCGGCCGGCCCCGCACCCGGATCCGCCTACTCCGCCACGACCGGCGTCGGCGTCCACAACGCCTACGAGAAGGCGAAGTACCCGTACTTCGCGGACGCCCTCGACTCCGGCGCCGGGATGCTCGAACTGGACGTGTGGACCAACGTGTTCGGCAGCGGATGGCGGGTGTCCCACAGCAACCCCGTCGGGAACGACAACAACTGCGAGAACGCCCAGAGCCCCGCCGAACTGCGCACCAAGCCGCGCAACCAGAGCCTCGCCGGGTGCCTGAAGGACATGCGCAGCTGGCACGACGCCCACCCCGGGCACCGCCCGATCCTGCTGAAGGTCGAGTTGAAGGACGGGTTCCAGGGCAGGCGCGGACGCGGGCCCGCCGACCTCGACGCGCTCCTCACCGGCGCGCTCGGCGACGCCGTCTACCGCCCCGGCCGGCTCGCCGCAGGACACGCCGGGCTCGACGACGCCGTACGGGAGAAGGGCTGGCCCGCACGCGCCGAGCTCGCCGGGAAGTTCGTGGTCGAGCTGATCCCCGGCACCGTCGAGCAGGGCAACCCCGCCGACACCCTCTGGACCGACCGCGAGTACGCCACCCACCTGCGCGACCTCGCCGCCACCGGCCGCCTCGGCGAGGCCGCCGCCTTCCCCGCCGTGCTCGGGGCGGCGGCCGGTGACCCGCGCGAGCGGTACGCGGACGCGTCGATCCGGCCGTGGTTCGTCCTTTTCGACGGGGACGCCGCCGCGTACGCGGGCGGAGGCATCGACACCCGGTGGTACGCCGACCGGCGCTACCTCGTCGTCATGACCGACGCCCACGGCGTCGCCCCCGCCATCGACGGGACGCGGCCGACCGAGGCCCAGGCCCGGGAGCGGGTCGCGTTGCTCGCGGGCAAGCACGCCAGCATCGTGTCCGCCGACTGGTACCCGCTGCCCGGCGTCCTCTCGACCGTGCTCCCGCGCGGCTGAGGCCGACCGCGGCCGGGCGGCGTCAGGGCTGGATCCGGATCCACACCGGCGCGTGGTCCGACCCCGCCGCGTCCCGCCGCAGCGCCGGATCCTCGTCCGCCACCGACGGCAGCGCGGCCGCCGCGGCGCCCGGCGCGCCCGTGCCCGCCGTCCGCACCTGGTCCAGCAGGCCCCGGCTCACCAGGACGTGGTCGATGAGTTCGCGGCGGCCGGCGTGGATGCGCGAGAAGCGCTGTTCGGGCGGGATCAGCGGGGCCACGTCCCACAGCCGTGTCGCGTCGCCCCGGTCCGGGCGGTCGAAGCCGGGCGTGCCGATCTCGGAGCCGGGCGGGCCGAGCAGGATCTGCGTCGTCGCCGCGCCGACCTCGTCGTTGAGGTCCCCGAGCACCGCGACCCGGTGTTCGCGGCCGTCGCCCCACAGCAGCCGGTCGGCGAGCGCGCGCACCGCGGTCGCCTCGGCCGCGCGGCGGTAGAGGGCGTACGCGCCGTACCGCGCCCGCTCGCCCTCGTCGAGCGGCTGGAAGCGGCCGCCGGGGTAGGACAGGAGCTTCGACTTGAGGTGGCAGACGACCACGTCGAAGAAGAACGCCCGTGTCGACACCGTCACCGCGAGGATGCCGCGCCCCGTCCGCGCGGTCGTGCGGCCGGTGTCGTCGGTCTGGACCGGGTGCAGCGGTTCGGGGAAGCCGTCCTCGTCGGTGACGACGGAGACCGGCAGGCTGGTGAGGAAGCCGACCCGGATGCCGCGGTCGTCCGCGTGCCGCGAGAGCGTGACGTGCCAGCTGCCCTCCAGCAGGCCCGCCAGGTCCTCCAGGGCGGCCGGATCGCCGACCTCCTGTACGCCGAGGACGCTCGGCCGCAGCTCGTTGACCGTCGCCGCGAGCGAGGCCAGCTTCGCCTCGTACGCGGACTTGTCCCTGGGGCCGAACTTCCCGCCGGGCCGGTAGAGGTTCTCCAGGTTCCACGTGCCGATGATCATGACCGACTCCCTAGTCCCGATCCCGTGTCCCGATCCGGTGTCCGATCGCGTGCCCTGCTCCTGTCCCCCGGTCCCGGTACGCCCCGTCCGCGCGGCGGGTGAGGTCAGCGTGCCCGCAGAACCGGCCCCGCGACAGGGCCGCCGGATGCGCACTCGCACTACCTTGAAGAGATGACGCCGCCTCCCGCGCCCGGCCCCACCGGCCTCATCACCCACGGCCCCGCCGACCTCGTCGTCACCGGCTGCACGGCACTGACCCACGACGCGCGAGGGGAGATCGTCTTCGTCGACGACGCCACGGTCGTCGTACGCGACGGCGTCATCGCCTCGGTCACGGCGGGCGGCACCGGCGCCGACGAGGGGGTCCCCGCGATCCCCGCGGCCGCCGAGCGCGTCGACGGCCGCGGCACGGTCGCCCTCCCCGGGCTCGTCAACTGCCATACGCACACCCCGATGGTGACCCTGCGCGGCCTCGCCGAGGACCTGCCGGCCCACGCCTGGTTCAACGACTGGATCTGGCCCGTCGAGTCCAATCTGACCGGGCGCGTCGTGGGACTCGGCGCGCGGCTCGCCTGCGCCGAGATGATCCGCGGCGGCGTCACCACCTTCGCCGACCACTACTTCGCCATGGACGAGGTGGCCGCGGCCGCCGGGCAGAGCGGCCTGCGCGCCGTCCTCGGCCAGGCCTACTTCAGCTCACAGGGGCCCGAGGGCCGGGCCGCCTCCCTCGATTTCGCGCTCCGGCAGCGGGGCGCCGCCGACGGCCGCGTCACCACCTGCCTGGCCCCGCACGCCCCGTACACCGTCGACGGGGCAGACCTGGCCGCGACCGCCGAACTGGCTTTGGAACACGGCCTGTTGGTGCACATCCACGCCGCCGAGAACCGCGAGCAGACCGAGAACAGCCTGGCCCGCCACGGCCGTACCCCCATCGAGATCCTGGAGCGCGCCGGACTCCTCGACGCCGACGTGCTCCTCGCCCACACCACCGGCCTCGACGCCGACCGGGACCTGCCCGTCCTGCGCCGCGCCCGCGGACGCGTCGCCGTCGCCTCCGCGCCGCGCGGCTACCTGAAGTTCGGCTGGGACACCACGCCCCTACGGGCGCTGCGCGAGGCCGGTGTCCCGGTCGGCCTGGCCACCGACGGCGCCGCGTCCAACAACACCCTCGACGTGTGGGAGTCCATGACGCTCACCGCGCTCGTCCAGAAGTACGTGGAGCGCGACCCCACCTGGCTGACCGCCCGCCAGGCCCTGGACCACGCCACCCTGCAGAGCGCGCGGGCCGTCGGACTCGGCGACGAGATCGGCAGCCTCGCCCCCGGCCGGCGGGCCGACCTGATCCTGGTCGACATGACGGGCCCGCACACCCAGCCCGTGCACGACCTCGCCGCCACACTCGTGCACAGCGCACGTTCCGCCGACGTACGCACCACGATCGTGGCCGGCCGCGTCCTGATGCGCGACCGGCGGCTGCTGACCCTCGATGTGCCGGACATCGTCGGTGAGTTGAGCGAACTGCTCCCCGAGCTGATCGACCGGAGCCACGGCAGGCGGATCCAGGAGTACGAGGGGTGAGCGGGAGCACGGTGGCTCTCCTGCCTCCCGGTGAGCCCCGGAAAGTTCTTCGCCCGTCGGCGATGAGTTCCGCGGACCCCACCGGTCCACCCTTCGCAGACGTACGTGCCCGAAGGGTGGAGGAGACGCCATGGGACTTCCGGAGATCGTCACGCGTGAGGAGTGGCTCGCCGCGCGTGAGGAACTGCTGGCCAAGGAGAAGGCCGCCACCCGCGCCCGTGACGCGCTCAACGCCGAGCGGCGCGGGATGCCGATGGTCGAGGTCGACAAGGAGTACTTCTTCGACGGTTCCGGCGGGAAGGCGACCTTGCTCGATCTCTTCGACGGCAAGGACCAACTGATCGTCTACCACTTCATGTTCGCCCCGGAGTGGGACGCGGGGTGCCGCAGCTGCTCCGGGTTCCTCGACCAGATCGGGCACCTCTCGCACCTGCGGGCCCGCGCCACGAACTTCGTCGCCGTGTCGCGCGCCCCGTTCACCAAGCTCCTTGCCTTCAAGGCCCGGATGGGCTGGACCGTGCCCTGGTACTCGACGAACGGCGGCGACTTCAACTACGACTTCCTGGCCTCGTTCCCGGAGGAGCCGCGCGACGTGCCCGGCATCAACTGCTTCCTGCGGTACGGCGACCGCGTCTTCCACACGTATGCGACGTTCGCCCGCGGCCTGGACGGCCTCGGCTCCACCACCAGCCTGCTCGACCTCACCGCGCTCGGCCGGCAGGAGGAGTGGGAGCGGCCCGAGGGGCGGGCGACGGTGTTCGGGGCGCCCGCGGGCAGCGCGCGAGTGCGGTACCACGACGAGTACGAGGACTGAGCCGCTCCTCCGGGGGAACCCTGGGATGTCCCCCAACTCCGTCTCAGTTCGGTCACGTTGCGATCCCCGGGGGCCGTCCCGAGCGTTCTCCTCGGTAAGAGTCTTCGGACTGCGCACGGAACGACACGGGGGACAGGGACGATGACGAACGGACGAACGGTGCTGGAGCGCTTTCCCGCGGGCGGACCGCGCGGATCGTGGCCCGCGGAGGAGTTCGCACGGGCCCGCCGCGAGGAGGGCCAGAACGCCCAGGTGGTCATGGACCTGGCCACGGACACCTTCTTGGTGACGGTCCCGGCCCCACTCCCGGCCGCGGCATAACGGAAAGGGCCCGCAAGGGCCCCTGCCCGGCCGCGAGGAACCACGCGCCAGCACGTTCAGGGCCGCGGGCAACCGCGCGCCAGCACGTTCAGGGCCGCGGGGACTGCGCGCCAGCGCGTTCAGGGGCGCGGGGAACTGCGCGCCCAGCCCCCACCCACCCGCACCCGAACATCCACCGAAATGCCGCCCAACCCAGCGGAGCGCCTACGCGCTGAGGGCCCGGGACCACCCCGGAGTAGTCCCCGTGACCCGGCACAACGCCAGATACAGCGGAATCGGCGGAGTATAGGGAACGTCGTCCGGAGGACGATTGATCAGCACCGGACGGCAGTCGGCGTCCCGCACCACCGCTCCCGCCGAATAGGCGACCGGAGCGGGCCATTCCATGGCGACGTCGGAGTCCGCGGGCACGATCCACCACCAGCGCGCCCCGTCCTCGTACACGCAGCCGACCCGGGGCAGCCGTGCCATCACCCGGGGCCCGAAGGCCGCGGGCACCGCCACCGCGTCGCAGCCGAGCGGCTCGGTCATGCCCTCGGGCAGATCGAGCCGCGGGAGTGGCGAGGTCGGTGACGGCCGCCCGGCGCGCTGTCGTTGCCGCGACAGACGCACCAAGGTGTTCAGGTCCAACGGCCGTACCGTACCCGCGCTCACATGCCCCCCGCCCGCATCACTGCCACGTTCGTTCGTTCCGTTCTACGCACACGCCGGCGTCGACACCGACGTCTCCCTCGGCAACTCCGCCCACACCGTGAGCCCGGTACCGGGCCCCGCGTCGTGGACGCCCCACGCGCTGCTCACCGCATCGACAAGAAGCAGTCCCCTCCCGTGCTCCTCATCGGCCCCCCTGTGCACCGGACGCGGCATGCCTGACCCGCGTCCTTCGTCACGTACGGCTATCCGCAGCTTCTCCGGATCTGCGCAGAGCTCGCAGATGATCCGCCTGCTCGCGGTGTGCACCACGGCGTTGGTGACCAATTCGGAGAGTACGAGTGCCGCCGCGTCGCAGGCGTCGTCGTCGCGCACCGCCCACCCGTCCAACTGTTCCAGCATCAGGCGCCTGGCCTGTGCGACGGAGCCGGGACGTGGTGCGAGGGCGAAACTGACGCAGACCTCGGCGCCCTCGGGCCACGCCTCGGCGATATCGCCAGGACGGCCTTCGGTGGCTTCGGTTCGTAACGGCGCGGGCGGAGTCACGCTCTCCACTATCGCCCCGCCCAGAACACCTTGGCAAGGGCCACTCTGAAATGTGCACAGTGGCGTGTTCCTCCGTGACGGCGCATGGCACACTGCTCGCTACGGCTCGCGGTGCGGTGTGGGTCGAGGCAACGCGCCAGTCAGGTGGAGGTAGCAGACGTGAGCGAACCGCGGTCCGCGCCGACCGTCGGCCAGGTCGTTCTCGGTCGCCGCCTCCAGGACCTGCGCGAGAGCGCGGGCCTCAAGCGCGAGGAGGCCGCGAAGATCCTGCGCGTCGCCCCCGCCACCATCCGGCGCATGGAGACGGCCGAGGTCGCGCTGAAGATCCCGTACCTCCAGCTGCTCCTGAAGTCCTACGGCGTCGCGGACGACGAGTCCGAGGCCTTCGTGACGCTCGCCGAGGAGGCCAACAAGCCCGGCTGGTGGCAGCGGTTCCACGACATCCTGCCCGGCTGGTTCAGCATGTACGTCAGCCTGGAGGGCGCCGCGAGCCTCATCAGGTCGTACGAGCCCCACTTCGTACCGGGGCTCCTGCAGACCGAGGAGTACGCGCGCGGCGTGATGCACTCCGGCGCCATCGGCCAGACCCGGCCCGCCGACATCGAGCGGTACGTGGCGCTGCGCATGGAGCGCCAGTCGCTGCTCACCCGTGAGGACGCGCCGCGCCTCTGGGTGGTGATGGACGAGACCGCCCTGCGCAGACCCGTGGGCGATCCGCAGGTGATGCGGGATCAGATCGACCGGCTGCTCGAAGCGGCCGAAATGCCCCACGTCACTCTGCAGATCGCGACCTTCGCGGCGGGCCCGCACCCCGGGACGTACGGACCGTTCGTGCTCTTCCGCTTCGCCATGGCGGAACTGCCCGACATGGTCTACAGCGAGTACCTGACCGGCGCCGTCTACCTGGACGCGCGCAAAGAGGTGGCCACTCACCTGGAGGTCATGGACCGCATGGCGGCGCAGGCCGCCACCGCACAACGCACGAAGGAGATCCTCCGGGACCTCCGCAAGGAGCAGTGACAATGGACCGACATCGAGCCGGAACGCGCCCTGCCGGTCCGCGTTCGCCGGGCGGCCGCGCCGACTCACGCAGCGAGGCCCGCACGGAATCCCGGATCTACAACGGCATGCCCGCCCGCGACCTCGGCACCGAGGGCTGGTACAAGCCGTGGAGCGGCGGCAACGGCGGCAACTGCCTGGAGGCCATGAAACTGGCCGACGGCCGCGTCGCCGTGCGCCAGTCGACCGACCCCGACGGCCCCGCGCTCATCTACACGCGTAGTGAGATCACCGCGTTCATCCAGGGGGCGAAAGCGGGCGAGGCGGACTTCCTGCTGTCCTGACCGCTCCACTTCCACGATTCCACTTCCACTTCCACTCCCACTTCCGCGGCCGGGGCGGAGGGCACGTCCCGCTCACACCCAGGACCACATCCTGCGCGGCGCGTCCACGAGGCGGCTCAGCGCGATCACCGGCAGCGGCGGCCGGTGCACCCGGTCGCGGTCGAGGCGCAGCGCGTAGTAGATCTGCTCGACCGAGGGCGGGCCGACCGCGAGGTTGCGCAGCGCGGCCCGTCGCGACGAGTCCTCACCCGTACGGACGAGATAGGCCGCGGCCATCGTCCCCGTCCGCCCGACGCCCGCGCCGCAGTGCACGAACACCGGGCCCGGCGCCGTGCGCACGACCCGCAGGAAGCGCCCGACCTGGGCGGGTTCCGGGGTCTGCCCGTCCCGGATCGGCAGCCGCACGACGCGCAGCCCCGCCCGGCTCGGCTGGTCGCGCTGCGCCGGGGTCAGGTCCTCGGCGCGCAGGTCGACGACGGTCGTGAAGCGCAGGCGCGCGAGGCTGCGGTACCCCTCCGTCGAGGGCACGGCCCCGCGCCACAGCCTTCCGCCGGAGTCCACCGGCCGGAAGTGGTGGATGCCCTCCGCCCGGAGGGAGCCGTGCGGCTGGGCGCCGGTGCTCCGCGCCCAGTCGGAGAGCGCGAGGATCCCGAGGGACCCGGTGGCCCAGAGCGCGAGATACCCGAGCGCGCACCCGGCCAGGGCGCGCAGACAGGCGCGGCGCAGACGGCGGCGCAACGGCGGTGGGGGAGTGGGCTGCGGAGCGGGCAGCGGGAACGACGGAGCGGCGGGGGCTACGGCCATGGGGAGACCCGGGGATAGGAGGCGGGTGTACTCGAAGGGTAACGGGCCCCGGGTAAAAGGGAGTTGAAGATCCGCGGCGGTGGTGCGGGATCAGCTGTCGGCGGGGTCGTCGTCATCGGCGTCGGTGTCGCCGATGCCGAGGACCGTCAGGTGTGCCTTGTCCAGTTCCGTGTCCTCGAGGCAGCCGCGCAGCCGTATGCGGTCGTGGTCGGTGAGGGCGGGGCGTACGACGCCCGCGTACAGGTCGTCGTCCAGGGTGCCGAGCGCCGCGTGGCGCAGCGGGGCGGAGGTGGAGTCCCGGCAGCGTTCCCAGAGTTGGTGCGCGGCCAGGGTGCGGCGCTCGGGCGTGGCGTCGCCGCCGCGCATCTCGACGCGCAGGAGCACGGACGTCGCCGCCGACTCGTCCGCGTGGCCCTCGCGGGTCTGGGTGAGCTCGGCGAGGCCCACGACGAGCCCGGCGAGCAGTGCGGCGCCGACGGTGGCGACGGCGAGGAACCTGACCGTGCGCCGCCGGTCGCGGCCGGGCACCGGGGGCAGGTCCTCGATCCCCGTGCCGGGGGGCGGGGCCGCGAGCACGGCGAGCCGCCCCGCGAGCCGCCGCTCGGCGACGGGCCGCGCGGTCGCGGCGGCGAGCCGCTGCACGAGCCAGGCGAGCCCCGAAAGGAGCACCCCGGCCACCATGAGCACCGGCACGAAGACATAACTACGGCTGCCCGGGTCGTCCAGCCAGCGGAACCGGGCGCCGCCCGCCCGCCCGGGCGGGTCCTCGCGCAGGCGCACGAGGAGGTCCTGCCGCGGTGGCCGGTCCGCCTCGCCGGGGTCGGACCCGTACGGGCGGCCGTCGTGCGGCCGGGCCTCGATGCGCTCCGCCAGGCGCGTCAGGCGCCCGAGCAGGGCCACGCCGAGCAGCAGCACCTCGACGACCAGGAGCAGTACCCCGCACAGGATGGCCCGTTGCCACTGCCAGCGGTACAGGTAGACGACCAGGTAGACGGCGGCGCCCGCGGCGGCCGCCCCGCCGAAGAGGTAGGCGAGCCGCCTCATCGCGACACCTCCGGCCCCGCCCCGGCCACGGGCAGCGGGGCGTCCGCCAGGCGTACCTGGCCCGTCGTGCCGTCCAGGGTGAGGCGGCTGCCGGGCGGGATGCGGCGTACCGCGTCCGTGGCGCCGACCACGGTGGGCAGGGCGAACTCCCGTGCCAGCAGAGCCAGATGGGACAGCGGGCTGCCGGTCTGTGCGACCAGGCCCGCGAGTTCGGGCAGCAGGGGAGCGAGTGCGGGGTCGAGGGTGCGGACGACGAGGACGGCGTCGGGGGGCCGTACGCCGGTGCCGTCCCACGCGGTGCCGGACGCCCGGCCGCCGGACACGCCCCGGCCGCCGTATCCCGCGGCCGCCTCGCCGCCTGCCGCCCCTTTGGCGAAGCGGCGGCGGCGCGCCGGCCGTTCGGCCACCACCGTGCCGCCCTCGGCGCCGCTCCCCGTAGCGCCCTCCGCGAGCCGGAACGCGTCGGGCAGCGGCGCGGACGCGGACCGCGGCAGCCGTTCCCCCACGTCACCGGGGAGCGGCACGCCGGCCAGCGCGCCCAGCAGCTCGTCCCAGCGCAGCAGCGCGACCCGGCCCGCGTCGCCGAGCGGCGCGCCCCGCTCCACGAGCCGTCGCGCGGCCTCGCGGACCAGCCGTACCTGGAGCTCCTGCGTCCAGCGGATCCGCAGCCGCAGGGCCTCACGCGGTGGCAGCGCGCCGGGTGTGGCATGCGCCGGTGGCGTGCCGTGCGCCGTGACCGCCTCGGGCAGGCGTACGTCCCCGTGGAGGCCGGGCGGAACCAGCGCGAGCACCACCGGGTCCGTCGCCACGATCCGCTCGTCGGGCAGGCCCGCGGCCCGGCCGCGGGCGAGCGCGGCCAGCGCCGCACCGGCCGCCGTGCCGGTGCCGGGGTCCGGGAGCAGCGCCCCGCACAGGGCCTCCTGGGCGTGCAGGGAGACGAGGGCGGCGCGGGTCCAGCGGAGCGTGGTGGCGAGGGCGGGCGCGGGGAGGTCGGCGGGGGCGGGCGTCTCGGTGAGGCGGCGGTCGACGTCCGCGGCGAGGTCGAGCGCGAGGCCCGGCAGCGCCGCGGTCAGCCGCCCCATCCGCCACGCCGCGGCGAGCCTGCGCGCGCTCGGCGCCGGATTGAGCAGCGCGAGCCAGCGGTGCGGCGGCGGAGCGGCGCCGAGCAGCCGCAGGTCCGCCGCCGCGTATCCGCCGACCACGGTGACCACCGGCGTCGCGCGGAGCACGCGGCGCGGCGCGGCGCCCCCGATGTCGAGCGCCGCGGCGAGCCCGCGGGCCATCGGGGCGATCCACAAGTCCTCTTCCAGTGGCTGGAGTCGGCCCGGCAGGGTCTCGGCCACGGGTCCGGGGCCGAGGAGGCGGGCGCCGCGCCGCGGCCGGGCGGCCATGGCCGTGATGGGGCGGCTCTGGAACAGCCACAGGCGGCCGTCCCCGTCGAACCCGAACTCGACGTCCTGCGGCCCGCCGAACACCTTGCGGGCGCGCCGGGCGAGCCGGGCCAAGCGGTGCAGCTCGGCCGCCGTCAGGACCTGCTCGGCGCCGGGCGGCTCGGTGCGCAGGACGCGCCCGCGGAGGCTCAACGTGTGGTTCGTGCCGGGCTGTTCGCCGCTGACGAGCGTGTCGGGGCCGCCCCGCACCGCGCTCACCAGCATCCGGTCGGCCCGCCCCTCGACGGGGTCGGCGCCGAACAGCACACCGCCGACGCGCGCGGCGAGCATCGGCTGGACGAGGACCGCCATCGGGGCTTTCGTGCCGTCGGGCCTGCGCGCCGAGTCGAGGACGGCGCGTACCGCCGTACGGAAGTCCGCCCAGCCGCGCACGTCGAGCACGGACGCGAACTGGCCGGCCAGGGACGACTCCTGGGTGTCCTCCTGCGGGGACGACGACCGCACGACCAGGGGGCGGGCACCCTCGCCGGACAGCTCGCCCCAGGCCCGGCGCAGTGCGTCGTCCTCGCCGGTGGCGGCAGAGTCGGACGGGAGGACGAATCCGGGCAGCACGGGGAGCCCGGCGCGGGTGGCGCGGGCGAGGTGCGCGGCCTTGGAGCCGGCGAGGTGGGGGAGCGCGGCCCGTGGATCGTCCAGGTGCAGCGGGGCGGGCGCGGGGGGCACGGCGCGGGATGAGGGGTGTTCGTGCAACGTCGTCATCGGGCACCCTCCAGGACCGGCCGCCTACAGGGGGGACGCGCGGGGGTGGCCCTGCGCCTGACGGCGGAACGAAGGATCTCGGCGGGGCGTCCGCAGGGCCGCGGTGCGCGCGGTGCGGTCCGGCAGGCGTCACGCCGTCTCGGGCAACGATCCCATCGCCGTTCGTATTCCCGTAGTGCGCAGGCGAGTTGGCGTTCTCATTCCGGCCACGGGGGAGTGGCCACGGTGCCGCCCCGACGTCACAGCGTCATGGGTCGGTCGTGCGGCGAGATCGGGCACGGGAGCCGGGTGGAGCCGGTCAGCCAGCGGTCCACCGCCGCGGCGCACGCGCGGCCCTCCGCGATGGCCCAGACCACGAGCGACTGGCCGCGCGCCGCGTCGCCTGCCGCGAACACGCCGGGGGTGTCCGTCGCAAAGCGCGCGTCGCGGCCGAGCGCGCCCCGCCCGTCGAGCTCGAGACCGAGCTGGTCGAGCAGGCCGCCCGGCGGACGCTCGGGCCCGGAGAAGCCGAGCGCGAGCAGCACCAGGTCGACCGGAAGTATCCGTTCCGTGCCGCGCACCGGTCGCCGCCCCGCATCGACCTCCGTCAGGTGCAGCGCCCGCACGTGTCCCGCCGCGTCCCCGCTGAAACGGAGCGTGGACGCCGCGAACAGCCGTGCGTCGGCGTCCGCGGCGGGCGCGGTCCGCAGCTGCCCGGCCTCCTCGTGCGCCGGGGTGAGCCGGTAGATCTTCGGGTACGTGGGCCACGGCTCCGCCTCCTCGTCGCGCGCCTCGCCGGGGCGTGCGTAGATGTCCAGCTGGGTGACGGACGCCGCCCCTTCGCGGACCGCCGTGCCCAGGCAGTCGGCCCCCGTGTCGCCGCCGCCCACGATGACGACGTGCCGGCCTGCGGCGCTCAGCGGCGAGACGTCGAGGTCCCCCGCGCACACCCGGTTGGCGAGCGGCAGATACGCCATGGCCTGCTCGATGCCGGCCAACTCCCGCCCCGGCACGTCCAGGTCCCGCCACGCCGTGGCCCCGACGGCCAGCACCACCGCGTCGTGACCGGAACGCACCTCCGCCGCTCCCACGTCCCGGCCCACCTCCGTCGAGGTGCGGAAGCGGACGCCCTCGGCGGTCAACTGGCCGAGCCTGCGCTCCAGATGGTGCTTCTCCATCTTGAAGGCGGGGATGCCGTACCGCAGCAGCCCGCCCGGCCGGTCCGCCCGCTCGTACACCGCGACGGTGTGTCCCGCGCGGGTCAGCTGCTGCGCGGCGGCGAGGCCCGCGGGCCCGGAGCCGACGACGGCGACGCTCTTGCCGGAGTGGCGCTCCGGGAGGTGCGGCGCGGCGAGACCGTCGGCCCAGATGCGGTCGGCGACGGCGACCTCGACGTTCTTGATCGTCACCGCGGGCCGGTTGATGGCGAGGACGCACCCCGCCTCGCAGGGGGCGGGGCAGAGCCGGCCGGTGAACTCGGGGAAGTTGTTCGTGGCGTGCAGCCGCTCCGCCGCGGCGTGCCAGTCGGCGCGCGAGACGAGCTCGTTCCACTCGGGGATCAGATTGCCGAGCGGGCACGCCTGGTGGCAGAACGGGACCCCGCAGTCCATGCAGCGGTCCGCCTGCCGCTCGACGAGCGGCAGCAGCGCGCCGGGGACGTACACCTCGTCCCAGTCCCGCACCCGCTCCTCGACGGGGCGGCGCGGCCAGTCCTGCCGGGGGGTGGTGAGGAAGCCCTTGGGGTCGGCCATCGCCGTCTCCCTTGCGGCCGTGCGCAGGCTTTTTGTCACCATACGTCGGGTCGTGGCGCCCGGCACTCGGGGCGGCCGGGCCCGGGTCGGCCCGAGGGCGTCGGCTCAGGTCAGCCCGAGGATGAAGCACGCCGTCGCGGCGAGCGAGGCGGCACCGCGGACGTGGTTCCACGCGGTCCACTGGCGCACGTACGTACTCCAGTACGCGGCGCCCTCCGCGCTGTCCGGATCGACCGCGGCGAGGTCGTCGTTGCGCGGGACGTTCGCCACGACGGTCACCCCGAACGAGCCGACGAGGTACAGCGCGCTGCCGGTCAGCAGCTCGACGGTGCCGTCCTGCGGCCAGAGCACGAACGTCACCACGGCGAGCACCGCGCAGAGCCCCGTCGCCCCCAGGAACACCGTCATGAACGGCGGGGTGACCGCGGTGGCGTTGATCCGGTTCATCGCGGCGATGCCCTGGGCAGGGGGCAGCTCCGCCAGGCCCTTCATGACGAAGGTCGAGAACGCGGCGAACACCCCGGCGACGAGGCCGCAGGCCAGCGCCCCGAGCACGGTGAGCACGAAGTACGGACCGTCGATCATGACAACTCCCGTGGGGGCTTGGCCGGTTGCCGCTGACAGGTGTGGCGGGCGGCGGTGTCGGGCGGGACCGCGAGCCATAGATCGTGCAGTGCGCCGCCGCCTCACCACAAGTCAATTCGCACCGGCTCCCGACGTCCCTGCGCGAGGCCCGCCCTCCCCTGCGCCGCCCTCTCCGCCCGTGCCCGCCACCCGGCATCATGGGGCGGGTGCGACTCGAACCGATCACCTGGGAACGGCTGGCCGACACCCTCGCCGACCGCCTGCTCGACCTGAAGCGGGGCGACGGCGGCGCCTGGCCGCGGGTGGCCTTCGACGGGGCACCGGCCGGCGGTACCGGCGAGCTGGCGCGCCGGGTGGGCGACGCCCTGCGCCTGCGGGGACGCGACGCGCTCGTGGTCGGTACGGAGGGGTTCCTGCGGCCCGCCTCGCTGCGGCTCGAATACGGCCGCGAGGACGTGGAGGCGTACTACAGCGGGTGGTTCGACACGGGCGCGCTGTGGCGCGAGGTCCTCGGACCGCTCGACCCCGGCGGTACGGGGCGGGTCCTGCCGGACCTCTGGGATCCGGTGGCCGACCGCGCGACCCGCAGCCCGTACGTCGGCCTGCCGCCCGGCGGGGCGCTGCTGCTGCACGGCCCGCTGCTCCTCGGCCACTGGTTCCCCTTCGACCTGACCGTGCACGTGCGGCTCTCGCCGGGTGCCCTGCGGCGGCGCACACCGGACGGCGAGCGGTGGACCCTGCCGGCGTTCGAGCGGTACGAGGACGAGGTGGACCCCGCGGCCGCGGCGGACGTGGTGGTGCGGGCGGACGACCCGCGCCACCCGGCGTGGAGCGGCTGAGCCCTGCCCCGCTCCACCCGCGCCCCGCACACCGCCGGGAGCGGCCTCCGGATGCGTGCCGTCGCGGGCGCCGCGAGAATGAGGGGCGCCGGGACCAACGGCGCCCCCGCGCCGCTCCGGACACTGCCCGGCCACGGGAGGTAGTGATGACCACCGCCGGAGACATCATGCACCGGGGTGCTCAGTGGATCCCCAAGCACGAGACCCTGGACCGCGCCGCCCAGCTGATGCGCGAGCTCGACGTGGGCGCGCTGCCCATCAGCGACGAGAACGAACGGCTCTGCGGCATCCTCACCGACCGCGACATCGTCGTCGGCTGTGTGGCCATGGGGCACGACCCGGCGCACATCACCGCGGGTGACCTGGCCAAGGGCACCCCGCGCTGGATCGCCGCGGACGCCGACGTCGACGAGGTGCTGCGCGAGATGCAGGGCCACCAGATCCGACGGCTGCCGGTGATCGAGAACAAGCGGCTGGTCGGCATGATCAGCGAGGCCGACCTGGCCACCCACCTCACCGACGACCAGCTCGCCGGGTGGGTCGAGAGCGTCTACGCGAAGGGCGCCCAGGGCCGGGGCTGAGGCTTCGGGCTCCGGGCCTCACAGCCAGCCGTTGCGGCGGAAGCCCCGGTACAGGGCGAAACAGGCCGCCACGACCAGGGACATGACGATCGGATAGCCGAACTGCCAGTGCAGCTCGGGCATGTGGTCGAAGTTCATGCCGTACATCCCGCAGACCATCGTCGGCACCGCGACGACCGCCGCCCATGCGGTGATCTTCCGCATGTCCTCGTTCTGCGCGACGGTCACCTGCGCGAGGTGCGCCTGGAGGATCGAGTTCAACAACTCGTCGAAGGCGGCGATCTGTTCGGTGGCCCGCTTCAGGTGGTCGTCGACGTCCCGGAAATAGGCCTGTATCTGCGGGGCGATGAGCCGCATCGGCTGGGTGGCCAGTACCTGGAGCGGGCGGCCGAGCGGCACCACCGCCCGCTTCAGTTCGAGCAGTTCGCGCTTGAGCTGGTAGATGCGGCCCGGGTCGGTCCGCTCGCCGTCCGGGGCGAACACCTCGGTCTCCACCTGGTCGATGTCCGACTGCACCGCGTCCGTCGCCGCGAGATAGTCGTCGACCACCTGGTCGGCGATGGCGTGCAGCACCGCGGCGGGCCCCTGGGCGAGCTGCTCGGGCGAGGCCTCCAGCTCCTCGCGCAGCGGGCCGAGCGAGCCGTGCCTGCCGTGCCGGACGGTGATGACGAACTCCCGGCCGACGAAGACCATGATCTCGCCGGTGTCCACCACCTCGCTGGTCGCGGTCAGTTCGCCGTGTTCCACGTAGCAGACGGTCTTGAACACGGCGAACAGCGTCTGGTCGTACCGCTCCACCTTGGGGCGCTGGTGGGCGTGGACCGCGTCCTCCACCGCGAGGGGGTGCAGGCCGAAGAGGTCGGCGATGTCGGCGAACTCGTCCTGTGTCGGCTCGTGCAGCCCCAGCCAGACGAAGCCGTCGCCGCTCCTGCGGACCCGCTCCACCGCCTCGACCAGGTCGGGGTGCGACGGCTGGCGCACCCCTTCCCGGTACGTCACGCAGTTGACGACCGACGAGCCGAGCGGCGAGCGGGCCGGGTGGCTCAGGTCGACGCGGGTGCCGCGGCGGCCCAGGCGGGCGACCCTGCGCAGGCCACCGACCTTGCGCAGGCGTGTGACCTTGCGCAGATTGCCTGCCATCGACATGTGGGCTCCTCGCACCGAAGACGTGGCGTGCCAGTCTGCCAGGGCGCTCGTACGCCCTGCCAAGGCCTGGGGGAACGGAGAACTCCGTTCCGGATTGCCCGGTTCTGCCTCCCGGGAGCAAGCGGGACAACTGGGATGATCGGGGCATGACGCAAATCGACGGTCATCTCCTCGACCCCCGGCGGTACGCCGGTCCCCGCCAGCTCTCCGACCACCGGCAGCTCTCCGACTCCCGGCACTCCCTGGCGCGGTCGCGCTCCGACGCGTTCGCGGCCCTCTTCGACCCCACGACGTTCGGGCACGTCGAGCGTCTCGGCATCGGCCCCGGCTGGCGCTGCTGGGAGGTCGGCGCGGGCGGCACCTCCGTGATCTCCTGGCTCGCCAAGCGGGTCGGCCCGACCGGCCGGGTCCTGGCGACCGACGTCGACATCTCATGGCAGACGCGGGCCGCGCGCTCGCCCCTCGAAGTGCGGATCCACGACGTCGCCGCCGAGCCGCCGCCCGGCGGAGGCTTCGACCTCGTGCACGCGCGCCTCGTCCTCACCGACGTGTCCGACCAGGAGCAGGCCCTCGCGTCGATGCTCAGGGCGCTGCGGCCCGGCGGCAGACTGCTCATCGAGGAGCCCGACCCGGCGCTCCAGCCGCTGGCCTGCCCCGACGAGCACGGCCCCGCCCAGGAGTTGGCGAACCGGCTGCGCCACGCGGTGCGCTCGCTCTACGCGGAGCGCGGCGCGGACGTCGCGTACGGGCGCGGACTGCCCCGGCTGCTGCGCGAGGCGGGCCTGCACCGGGTGGAGTCCGACGTGTACTTCCCGCTCACGTCGCTGGCCTGCGCGGACCTGGAGACGGCGACGCTCGAGGAGCTCAGGCCCGAGCTGCTCGCGGCGGGCCTCGCCACGTCCGAGGACATCGACCACCACGTGGCGAACGCGGCGACGGGCACGCTGGACCTGGCGGCGCCGCCCCTGATCTCCACGTGGGGGAGGAAGGCGTAAGGGGCGGGGTGGGGTGCGGCTCCGGTGCCCGGCTTCGGTGCGCGGCGTCGGTGCGCGGCGGTGCCGGGGTGGGCTTCACGCCGTGGCGGGCGGTTCCGGGGGTCTGCCGCCGATGCGTTCCACGGCGCGGGCTCCGGCCGTGCACCCTTGCCTCGCCGCCTCGCGGAGCCCCGCGCCGGCGAGGCGCGCTGCGAGGAACGCGCCGGTGAACGCGTCGCCCGCGCCCGTCGAGTCACGCACCCGCGCGGGCTCCGCGGGGATTCGGCCGAGCATCTCGCCCTCGCGCGCCACCAGCGCGCCCTCCGCGCCGAGCTTGACCACCACCGCCGGGAAGCGGTGGCTCAGCTTCGACGCCGCGTCCGCCGGGTCGGGCAGCCCGGTGAGCAGCTCCGCCTCGTCCCGGCTCGGCAGCAGCGCGGCCACTCCGTCCACCGCCGAGAGGAACCGCTCCACGCCCGTCTCCGCGAGGAACCCCGCCGACGCGGGATCCACGGTCACCGGCACCCCACGCGCGCGTGCCGCCGCCAGCGCGGCGCGGGCGGTCGCCCGGCTCGGCTCGGCGAAGAACAGGTAGCCGGACAGGTGCAGCAGCGCCACGCCGTCGAGCAGGCCGGGCGAGAAGTCGGCGGGGGAGAGCCGCAGCGCGGCGCCGCTGTCCGTGAGGAACGTGCGCTCGGCCCCGGCACCCCCGTCGACCAGGCAGATCACCGTCCCCGTCGGTGCCTCCGCGTCGACGACGAGGCGTGGCCGCACACCCGCGCGTGTGAGCGCGGCCTCGTGCCACGCCGCCGCGTCGGCGCCGACCCGGCCGAGGAGACGTACGTCCGCCCGGCCCCGATGCGCCGCCCAGCAGGCGACGTTGGCGCCCGCGCCGCCCGGCACCGTACGGATGGCCGCGGCCGTATCGGTGCCCGGCGCGAGCGCTCCGTGGTGCCGGGCCACGATGTCCGTCACGACGTCCCCGACCACGAGCAGGGCGCCGGGGCGCGCGCCCATGCCCCCGGCCGGGTCCTCGCCCCGCGCCCTCACCGCCCGGTGGCCCACGCCGACGCGATCCGCCCCGCGAGGCGCGCGTTGCCGCGGACCGCGGCGAGGTTGGCCTCCAGGGACGCGCCCCCGGTGCGCCGGACCAGCTGTTCCAGCAGGAACGGTGTGATCGCCTGCCCCGTGATGCCCCGCTCCGCGCACTCCTCCAGCGCCTCGGCGAGCACGCGCGCGTGGAGGGCGGGATCGAGCTGCTCGTCCCGGGGCACCGGGTTGGCCACGATCAGCGCCGACTCCGGCCCGCCGAGCGCGTCCTGACCGCGCATCACCTCGGCCGCCTCGCCCGGCGTGCGCAGCGTCCAGTCCACCGGGTGGCCGGAGTCGGCCAGATAGAACCCGGGGAAGCGGTCGGTCCGGAACCCGGCGACCGCGACGCCCAGGGTCTCCAGGCGCTCCAGCGTCGCCGGTACGTCCAGTATCGACTTCACGCCCGCGCACACCACCGTGATCCTGGTGCGGGCGAGCAGCCCCAGGTCGGCCGACTCGTCCTGCGCCCGCGTCCACTGCCGGTGCACTCCGCCGAGCCCGCCCGTGGCGAAGACCCGTACGCCGGCGCGCGCGGCGAGCAGCGCCGTCGCCGAGACCGTCGTCGCCCCGCTCGCGCCCGCCGCGACGGCGAGCGGCAGGTCGCGGTGGCCCAGCTTGCGGAAGCCGTCCTCGTTCGCGACCCGGTCCAACTGCTCCTTGTCCAGGCCGACGTGGGGGCGCCCGTCCAGGACGGCGATCGTCGCGGGTACGGCGCCCTCCTCCCGTACGAGCGCTTCGAGTTCCCCGGCCACCTGGAGGTTGCGCGGGCGCGGCAGGCCGTGCGCGATGATCGTGGACTCCAGGGCCACCACGGGGCGTCGCTCCGCGACAGCCGTCTGCACCTCGTCGGACACCACCAGCACGGGCCTGCCTCCTGCCTGTCGGGTCTGTCGGGTCTGTCGGGCTCTGCTCGGTCCTGTCGGGTCCCGCCGTCCCCCTCATCCCTGGCGGGCCGCGCGCCCCGCCAAACCCCCGGGGACGCGGATACGCACGCCGACCCCCGCCGAGGTGCAGCCCGACCCCCGGCTAGGGTGACCGGCCATGACCACGAATGATCAGACCGTTGCGTCTTTTGCCGTGCACATTCCGGACGTTGAGTTGGAGGCTGAGCCGCTCGACCCGGCGCAGATCGTCTCCGGTGACCCGGTGGTGACCGGCAAGGTGCTCTGGGAGTCCGCCGACGGCAAGCAGCTGCGCGGCATCTGGCAGATCACGCCGGGCGTGGTCACCGACACCGAGGCCAACGAGCTGTTCGTGGTCGTCAGCGGCCGCGCCACCGTCGAGGTCGAGGGCGGCGACACCCTGGAGATCGGTCCCGGCGACGCCGCCGTGCTGCGCGAGGGCGACCGCACCACCTGGACCGTCCACGAGACGCTGCGCAAGGCGTACCACATCACGCTGCCCTGAGAGCCCGTGCCATCCCCGTCCGAGCGGCCGTCGCCCCGCTCACGCCTTCCTGACGGCCCTGTGCACCACGAGCGCGGCCATCGGGAGCAGCACGCAGACTCCGATGAGGTTGAGCCAGCCGTAGCTCGCCCGGGCCACGATCAGGCCCGCGGCGGCGCCGCCGATGCCCGCCGCCGCGTTCATCGTCAGGTCCGACAGGCCCTGCACGGCGGCGCGCGCGGGCTGCGGGACCGAGTCGGTGAGCAGCGCGGATCCGGAGACCAGGCCCGCGGACCAGCCGAGACCCAGCAGGAAGAGGCCCGCGGCCGTCTGGCCGTGGTGCGCGCCCGCCGTGCCGGCGAGCAGCGCGGCGCAGCACAGCAGCCCCACCGCGAGGCCGATCACGGAGAGCCGGCCGAACCGGTCGGCGAGCCACCCCATCACCGGGGAGAACGCGTACATGCCCGCGATGTGACCGCTGATGACCAGGCCCACCAGTTGCAGGCTCGCGCCGTGGTGACCCAGGTCGACGGGGGTCATCACCATGATCGAGACCATCACCGTGTGCGAGGCGGCCACCGTCACCAGGGCGAGGCGGGCCATCGGCGAGGCGACCACCGCGGCGACACCGGCCCTCAGCGAGCGGCTCTGCGCTGACCCGCTCTCCCGCGGGGCCAGCGCGCGGGCGGTGAGCAGCGGGTCGGGCCGCAGCAGCACCGCCACCACCAGCGCGGCGCCCGCGAAGATCCCGGCGGCGAAGAGGAAGGGCCCGGCCTCCTCGGGGATGGAGGTGCCGGTGAAGACGCGGCTGGCCGGTGCGGAGATGTTCGGGCCGAGGACGGAGCCGATGGTCGTGGCCCAGATGACGTGCGAGATGGCCCGGCCGCGCCGCTCGGGCTCGACGAGGTCGGCCGCCGCGAACCGCGCCTGCAGCGTGGCCAGGGAGGCCGCACCGTAAGCCGCCATGCCGAGCAGCAGCAGCGCGAAGTTACCGGCGACCGAGGCGAGCACGACGACCCCCGCGCCGAGTGCGCCGATCACATAGGCGAGGACGAGTCCCGCACGCCGTCCGCGCGCGTTCATGAGCGCGGCGAGCGGCAGCGAGAGCACGGCCGTGCCCGCCACGGAAGCGGTCGACGCGAGGCCGGACAGTGCCTCCGTCCCGCTCACGTCGGTCGCCAGCGTCGGCGCCAGGGCGATGCCGATCGGTACCCCGAGCCCGCCCAGTATCTGGCTGGCGATCAGTACCGCGTTCGTACGGCGCCGCAGGGCGGGCAGCGCCTCCGGCGTGGGTATGTCAGGGGCGTCGACGGTCGAAGTCACTGACGCAGTGTGCCAGGGCGTCCGCGCGCCCGGAACGGGGATCCGGTCAGAACAGCGGCTGCGGAAGCACCCCTTCCAGGGCGAGCAGGTGGCGCTTGGTCTCCAGACCGCCCCCGAAGCCGCCGATACCCCCGTCGCGCTCCACCACGCGGTGGCAGGGCACCACGACCGGCAGGGGGTTGGCGCCCATCGCGAGGCCCACGGCCTGCGCCGCGCCCGGCTGTCCGACGCGGTGGGCCAGGTCGCCGTAGCCCACCACCGAGCCGTACGGCACGCCGGAGAGGAGCTCGCGCAGCACCTGACGGTTGAACCCGGAGATCAGGGACCAGTCCAGCGGCAGCTCGAAGTCGTGCCGCCGGCCCGCGAAGTACTCCGCGAACTGGCGTATCGGCTCGGCGAGCAGGGGCGAGTCGGGCGCGTGGACCGGCTCGGCGCCCAGTCGGGAGCCGAGCCGGTCGAGCGCCTTCACCCGTACCGCGTCGGTGGCGTGGAAGGCCACGGTGACCAGGCCTTCGCCGGTCGCGGCGAGCAGCAGCGGGCCGATGTCGCTGTCGACGACGGCCCACACGGCGCCGTCCCGGTCCTGCGCAGTGGCGTTCATGCCGACCACCGTACGGCCGGCCACTGACAACGCGGTCGGCCGTGCTCTTGCTCGGCAGGCCCGTCAGCTGTCGCGCGGCGGGTTTGTCAGCTGTCGCGCAGCGCCTTGCGGACGACGTCGGGCGCGTTGGTGATGATCCCGTCCACGCCGAAGCCCGCCGCACGCACCGTGCCCGGGGCGTCGTTGACGGTCCAGGTGAAGATCTCCAGCGGCTTGCCGTGCGGGCCCTTCACGGCGTGCAGCGCGGAGACGTAACCGGCCGATATGGTCGTGTGCGAGGAGTTGATCTGGTCGGCGAACCGCGCGTACGCGGGCAGCTCGGCGACCGCGGGCGTGCCGAGGAAGCCTGTCTTCACATCGGGCCGCAGGGAGTGCACCGTCTTCACGCTGTCCGCGCTGAAGCTCTGGATGACCAGCTTGCTCTTGACGTGGTGCTTGTCGAGCCAACCGGTGTCGCGCAGGACCCGCAGCCCCTGCTTCTCGATGCCCGGGTACAGCTCGGGCTTCTTGAACTCGAAGACCAGCTTCTGGTGGTTGTGCGACACCCGGCGCATGTACTGCTTCAGGGTCGGGACGCGCTGACCGGCGTACTTCGGGCTGAACCAGCTGCCCGCGTCGAGCTTTGCTATCTCCGCGGCGGTGAAGTCCGCGACCTTCCAGGGGGCCCGGTCCGGGTAGACCTCCTCGACGTTCGTGGTCCGCTTCAGGGTGTCGTCGTGCACGATCACCAGCTCGCCGTCCTTGGTCCGCTGGACGTCGTTCTCCACCCAGCGGAACCCCATGTCGCGGGCCTTGTCGATCGCCGCGAGCGTGTTCTCGGGCGCGTAGGCGGAGGCGCCGCGGTGGGCGACGACCACCGGGCTGTGCTGCTGGGTGGCGCTCGGCACCGCGTGGGGCCGCGCGGTGGCGGAGGCGGTGGGCAGGACCAGCGCACCTGCTCCGAGGAGGGCGACGGTGGTGGCGGCAGCGCGTGCGTACACGGGTACTCCTCGCGTCGTGAGATCACGGACCGGTCGAGAGTGACAGTCAGCGGCCAACGGGAGACAGGTGCAGGATGGCCACAGGTTGAACGAAGTCGTCAAAGTCGAGGACCCCGCGCGTGGGGAACGCGATTCTTTGCCGGAAAATCGTTCGTGCGCTCCGGCGTGAGCTTTACTCTCTGCCTCAGCCGACGGCCTTTCAGATGGCCGTCAGCAGGGGGTATGTGGAACGTTTTCAGGGCTTTTGGGCACAACGGGCGGAAGGGCTACCGCGCATGCAGGGCACGGTCGACGGGTTCAGCTACGGAGTCGTCACACCGGTGGTGGCCTACCTCATGGCCTGTCTGGGAGGCGCGCTCGGCCTGCGCTGCACGACCAGGTCGCTGCTCGTCGCCCACTCCTGGCGCCCCGGCTGGCTGGCGCTCGGCTCGGCCGCGATCGGGTCCGGCATCTGGACCATGCACTTCGTGGCGATGATGGGCTTCACCGTGGAGGAGGCCCCCATCCACTACGACAAGGCGCTGACCTTCGCGAGCCTCGCCGTCGCCATCCTCATGGTCGGCATCGGCATCTTCATCGTCGGCTACCGCGGCGCGACGGGCACCGCCCTCTTCACCGGCGGAACGGTCACGGGCCTGGGCGTCGCCTCCATGCACTACCTGGGAATGGCCGGTATGCGTCTTCGCGGGACGCTGGAGTACAACACCCTGACCGTCGCCGCCTCCGTGGTGATCGCCATGGTCGCCGCGACCGCCGCGCTCTGGGCGGCCGGGCAGGTCAGGGGCTTCGTGTGGAGCCTGGGTGCCAGCCTCGTCATGGGCCTGGCCGTGAGCGGCATGCACTACATGGGCATGGCGGGGCTCAGCGTCCACCTGCACGGCTCGGGCGCCGCGCCGCCCGGCGACTCGCCCGCCGAGATCCTCGCGCCCATGATGATCGGGCCGCTCGCCTTCCTGCTCCTCGCGGGCGTGATCGTGATGTTCGACCCGCTCATGATGACGGGCGGCCAGGCCGACGTCGGGAACCCCGCGAACGGCGCCCGCGCCCGGCGGCCCTACCCCGTCTCCCGTTCCGGCGACCGCCACGTGCCGCCCGCCCGCCGCCGCACGCGGCCCCGCCCCCGCACCCGCCCCGGCTCCCGCACCCCGCAGAACTGGTGAGCCGCCCCGGACCGGACGCGGGGGGCCGTTGAGCGGCCGGAGCGGCCCGGTTGTCAGTGGGGGGTCGTACGGTGGATTCCATGCGGCCCGTATCCAAGATCGAACGCACGGTGGCACCCTTCGAGGTCGTCAGTCCGTACCAGCCCAACGGTGACCAGCCGGCGGCCATCGCCGAGCTGGAACGACGTATCCGCGCAGGTGAGAAGGATGTCGTCCTCCTCGGCGCGACCGGCACCGGCAAGTCGGCCACCACCGCGTGGATGATCGAGAAGCTCCAGCGCCCCACCCTGGTGATGGCGCCGAACAAGACCCTGGCCGCCCAGCTGGCGAACGAGTTCCGCGAGCTCCTGCCGAACAACGCGGTGGAGTACTTCGTCTCGTACTACGACTACTACCAGCCCGAGGCGTACGTCCCGCAGTCGGACACCTACATCGAGAAGGACTCCTCGATCAACGAGGAGGTCGAGCGCCTGCGCCACTCCGCGACGAACTCGCTGCTCACCCGGCGCGACGTGATCGTGGTCGCCTCCGTCTCCTGCATCTACGGCCTCGGCACCCCCCAGGAGTACGTGGACCGCATGGTGCCGCTCAAGGTCGGCGAGGAGATCGACCGCGACCAGCTCCTGCGCCGCTTCGTCGACATCCAGTACACGCGCAACGACCTGGCGTTCACCCGCGGCACCTTCCGGGTCCGCGGCGACACCATCGAGATCTTCCCGGTCTACGAGGAGCTGGCCGTCCGCATCGAGATGTTCGGTGACGAGATCGAGGCGCTCTCCACCCTCCACCCGCTCACCGGCGAGGTCATCAGCGACGACGACCACCTGTACGTCTTCCCGGCCTCGCACTACGTGGCGGGCCCGGAGCGCATGGAAAAGGCGATCAACGGCATCGAGAAGGAGCTCGCCGAGCGCCTCGCGGAGCTGGAGAAGCAGGGCAAGATGCTGGAGGCCCAGCGCCTGCGCATGCGCACCACGTACGACCTGGAGATGCTCCGCCAGATCGGCTCCTGCTCCGGCATCGAGAACTACTCGATGCACTTCGACGACCGCGCCCCCGGCACCGCGCCCCACACCCTCCTCGACTACTTCCCCGAGGACTTCCTCCTCGTCCTGGACGAGTCGCACGTCACGGTCCCCCAGATCGGCGCGATGTACGAGGGCGACGCCTCCCGCAAGCGCACCCTCGTCGACCACGGCTTCCGGCTGCCCTCGGCCCTGGACAACCGCCCGCTGAAGTGGGAGGAGTTCCTCGGCCGCATCGGTCAGACGGTCTACCTCTCGGCGACCCCGGGGAAGTACGAGCTCTCGCGCGGCGACGGCTTCGTCGAGCAGATCATCCGCCCCACCGGCCTCGTCGACCCCGAGGTCGTCGTGAAGCCCACCGAGGGCCAGATCGACGACCTGGTGCACGAGATCCGCACGCGCACCGAGAAGGACGAGCGCGTCCTGGTCACCACCCTCACCAAGAAGATGGCCGAGGACCTCACCGACTACTTCCTCGAACTGGGCATCCAGGTCCGCTACCTCCACAGCGACGTCGACACCCTGCGCCGCGTCGAGCTCCTGCGCGAACTGCGCGCCGGTGAGTACGACGTCCTGGTCGGCATCAACCTCCTGCGTGAGGGCCTCGACCTGCCCGAGGTCTCCCTGGTGGCGATCCTCGACGCCGACAAGGAGGGCTTCCTGCGCTCCGGGACCTCCCTGATCCAGACCATCGGCCGCGCCGCGCGCAACGTCTCCGGCCAGGTCCACATGTACGCGGACAAGATCACCCCGGCGATGGAGAAGGCCATCGACGAGACCAACCGCCGCCGGGAGAAGCAGATCGCGTACAACACGGAGCGGGGCATCGACCCGCAGCCCCTCCGCAAGAAGATCAACGACATCGTGTCGGCGATCGCGCGCGAAGAGGTCGACACCGAGGAGCTCCTCGGCTCCGACTACCGCAAGCCGAAGGCGGGCAAGGGCGCCAAGGCCCCCGTGCCCTCGCTCGGCGGCGAGACGGCCAAGGCCGGCAAGGCGGCCGCGTCCGCCAAGACCAAGGCCAAGGGCAAGAAGGGCGCCGAGACCGTCCCGACCGACCGGCCCGCGGCCGAACTGGCCGAACAGATCGAGGAGATGACCGAGCGCATGCGCGCGGCCGCCGCCGACCTGCAGTTCGAGATCGCCGCACGGCTGCGCGACGAGGTGTCCGAGATGAAGAAGGAGCTCCGTCAGATGAGGGAGGCGGGACAGGCCTAGAAACCCCCTCGGGACAGGGGGAAACGGCGTACTGCCCGGTCTGTTGCAAAGCCGCCACAAAGTGCTGACCGGAGTGCGGTTCCGCAGGTCGCACTGCATAGGGTGCTGGGCAGCCGCAAGAGGCGGCTGCCCAGGCAGTTCGAGAGGGGACAGCGCGTGACGGTCAACATGACCAAGGGTCAGGCCATCAGCCTGCAGAAGGACGACGGGGGCGCCCTGACCGCGGTGCGCATGGGACTGGGGTGGCAGGCGGCCCCGCGCCGCGGCCTGTTCGGCTCGCGCACCCGCGAGGTCGACCTGGACGCCTCGGCGGTGCTGTTCGCGGACAAGCAGCCGCTCGACGTCGTCTTCTTCCGTCACCTGGTCAGCGACGACGGCTCGGTGCGGCACACCGGCGACAACCTCGTGGGCGGCGTCGGCAAGGGCGGCGACGACGAGGCGATCCTCGTCGACCTCCAGCGGGTCCCCGTCCACATCGACCAGATCGTCTTCACGGTGAACTCCTTCACCGGCCAGACCTTCCAGGAGGTGCAGAACGCCTTCTGCCGCCTGGTCGACGAGACCAACGGCCAGGAGCTCGCCCGCTACACGCTGGACGGCGGTGGCCAGTACACCGCCCAGATCATGGCGAAGGTCCACCGCGCGGGCAAGGGCTGGCAGATGACGGCCATCGGCAACCCCGCCAACGGCCGTACCTTCCAGGACCTGATGCCGTCGATCCTGCCGCACCTGTGAGTGCGCCCAGGGGCCGCGCCTGACGGCACGCCGGTCCGCAGTACGTACGAGGTACGGGGCTCGCGGGAGCCCCCGAGGGGGAACGAACGCGATGACGGCCGAGCTGGTGCGAGGGCAGAACCACCCGCTACCCGGGACCCGCCTGGAGATCCGTGTGTCGGCGGGGAACCCGGTCGTGGCGGGCGCCACGCTCGGCGACGACCGGGGCCGGGTCCGGGGCGTGGAATGGGTGGCCCACCCCGGCTCGCCCACCCTGCCGGGCCTCGAGGTGTCCCAGCAGGCGGCGGCCGACCACCGCCTCGCCGTGGACCTCGGTGCCCTGCCGGACACCGTCCACCGGGTCAGCGTGCTGCTTGCGCTGCCCGTCGGCGCCGGGGACCCCGCCACCTTCCGCGCGCTCGCCGCCCCCTTCGTCGCGGTCACCACGCTCGACGGCGCCGAGGTCGCCAGCTACACCCTCACCGACCTGGACGCCGAGTCCGCGGTCGTCGCCCTGGAGCTCTACCGCCGGGAGGGCGCCTGGAAGGTCCGCGCGGTGGGCCAGGGATACGCGGGCGGCCTCGCCGAGATGCTCACCGACCAGGGCCTGCCCGAGGCCCGGGAGCTGGCGGGCGCGATCGACGACGCGGTCGCCCGGGGCCTGGCCCGCTCCGTGGCCGCGCCGCCGCCCCGTACCGCCGACGACACCCGCGTGCGCACCGCGGCCCAGGGGAGGACCGCCCAGGACCGGCCCGCCGCCCCCGTCACCGGGCACGGGCAGCCGCAGAGCCAGCCGCAGTCCGCCCCGCCCCCGCGGCAGCCGGGCGACGACGACACCGCCACCGGCGCCACGCCCACCGCCTCCACTGCGTCCGTGCCGTCCGACCCGTCCGCCGCGGCCACGGACCCGCAGAGCGGCGGCGTCCCCGTCGACTACACCCATCCGAGCCGCCGGACGTCCGCGCCCCCGACGCCGCCGCCCACCGCGCCTCCGGCCAGGCCCGGCGAGCCCGCCCCGCCCGTCGCGGGCGACGCCACCGGCTGGTCGATGGAGGAGCGGCTCTACAACCAGGTGTGGGGCATGTTCGAGGACCTGGCCCGCACCGCGGCGGCGTACCGCAGTGCCGTCGACTTCGCCGACTCCCGCCTGGAGCAGGAGCTCGACAAGGCCCTTTCCGACCCGCGCAGCCGCATCGGCGGCGCGGGCGACGCCGCGCGCGAGACCGCCCGCGCCCGGCACGCGGACCTCGTCGGCCAGGCCAGGGCCGCCCTCGACCGCGACCTCGCCCAGCTCGCCGCCGAGTCCGACGTCGTCGAGCCCGCCCTGCCCCCGGCGTACGCGGCGTGGAGCAGCCCCGTATGGCAGGCCTACCGCGCTCCGATGGAGATCCCGATGGCGCTGCGCCTGGGAGATCTCCACCTCCCCGAGCGCGTCGGCCTGCGGATTCCGATGCTCGTCAGGCTGCCCCTGGAGCGCGGCCTGTGGATCGACAGCGGCAAGGCGCTCACCAACTCCTTCACCGACCCCGCCGAGCTGCGCCGACTGGCCGTGGACACCGCGGTCGCACATGCGGCCCGGCTGCTCGCGGCCTATCCGGCGGACGAGTTCCAGGTGCACGTGATCGACGCGGCGGGCGCCGCGGCGGACGCGTTCGCACCGCTGGTGGCGTCCGGTGTGCTCGCCGGGCCACCTGCCGCCGGGGCCGCCGGTGTCTCCGAGGTCCTCGGCAGGCTGACCCAGCGTGTGGACCTGGTCCAGATGGCGGTCCGCGGTGATGCGGCCGACGCGCTGCCCCCGGACGTGGACACCGCAGAGCAGCTCCTGATCGTCAACGACTTTCCGCACGGCTTCGACGACCGGGCCGTGACCCGGCTGCGCTATCTCGCGGACGAGGGCCCGGCCGTGGGCGTCCACCTCATGATGGTCGCCGACCGCGAGGACGCCGCCGAGTACGGGCCGCTGCTCGACCCCCTGTGGCGCGCGCTGCTGCGGCTGACGCCGGTTCCCGACGACCACCTCGCCGACCCCTGGGTCGGCCACGCCTGGACGTACGATCCGCCCGTGATGCCGCAGGGCAGCCAGGTCCTGCGGCAGGTGCTCGACCAGGTCGCGACGGCCCGGCGCAACGGCGGGCGTTGACGGCAAAGCGACTTTTGTGCTGCCCCGACCAGGGCTTTTGGCTCTTGTTTGCCATCCCCTTTACCAAACCTTGGTGCTTCGCGTACGCTTCTACCTGCGGAGGGGAGTACTCCCGACTGCGACGTACCCGTCAATACGGACCGCCATCGGTCCCGGGGCGTCGGCCCGTACGGCGGCAGACGCCTCGGGTGGAAGAGACCTCCGGCAGCGACGACGCTGATCAGTAGCCGTACGACGCCGGAGGCGCAGTGGACGTTTCAATGACTCTGTGGGTGACGACCGTTCTCGGTCTGTGCGCCCTGATCGCGGTCGACTTCTTCATCGGGCGCAAGCCCCATGACGTGTCGATCAAGGAAGCCGGAATATGGACGGTCGTCTGGATCGTCCTCGCGGCGCTCTTCGGCGTCGGCCTGCTGGTCGCCGGTGAGAGCCAGGCGTCCGGCGAGTTCTTCGCGGGCTTCATCACCGAGAAGTCGCTCTCCGTCGACAACCTCTTCGTCTTCATCCTGATCATGGCGAAGTTCTCGGTCCCGTCCCACCTGCAGCAGCGGGTGCTGCTGTTCGGTGTGCTGATCGCCCTGGTCCTGCGCGCGATCTTCATCGCCGCCGGCGCCGCGGTCATCGCCAACTTCTCGTGGGTCTTCTACATCTTCGGCGCGTTCCTCATCTACACCGCCTGGAAGCTCATCCAGGAAGCGCGCTCCGACGACGAGGAGGAGGAGTTCGAGGAGAACCGCCTCCTGAAGTCCATCGAGAAGAAGTTCGGCGTCTCCGACCGGTACGAGGGCACGAAGCTGTTCATCCGCAAGAACGGCAAGAAGATCATGACGCCACTCATGGTCGTCATGCTCGCCATCGGCACCACCGACGTGCTCTTCGCGATGGACTCCATCCCGGCGATCTTCGGCCTCACCCAGGACTCGTACATCGTCTTCACCGCCAACGCCTTCGCCCTGATGGGTCTGCGGCAGCTGTACTTCCTCATCGGCGGTCTGCTCAGGAAGCTGGTCCACCTCAGCTACGGCCTGTCGGTGATCCTCGGCTTCATCGGCGTGAAGCTCGTCCTGCACGCCCTGCACGAGAACGGGGTGCACGTCCCCGAGATCTCCATCCCGGTCTCGCTCGGCGTCATCTGCGGCGTCCTGGTGATCACAACGATCACCAGCCTCATCGCCTCCAGGAAGCAGGAGCAGGCGGCGGCCGAGGCCGCGGACGACCAGCGCAAGGACAGCATCGAGGCCTGACGCTCGCGCCGCCCGCCCGGAGCCGCCCGCACGGCACCGGGCGGGTGGCACCGAGTCGCGGCACACGAGCGCCCGGGGCAGCATCGAGTCATGGTCACTCGGCTCCGGGCGCTCGGCATGCAGTGGACTGCCGTGGTGCCGATCCTCGCGATCGTCCTCCTCGCGTTCACCTGGGGGAGGGACCTGCCGGGCCCGGTCGTGGGCCTGGTGACGCTGATCCTCGCCGGGGCGGTGCTCGCCGCCGTCCACCACGCCGAGGTGATCGCACACCGCGTGGGCGAACCCTTCGGCTCCCTCGTCCTCGCGGTCGCGGTGACGATCATCGAGGTGGCGCTGATCGTCACCCTCATGGCCGACGGCGGCGACAAGAGCGCGACGCTCGCGCGGGACACCGTCTTCGCCGCCGTGATGATCACCTGCAACGGCATCGTCGGGCTCTGCCTCCTGGTGGGCGCCCTGCGCCACCGCACCGCCGTCTTCAACCCCGAGGGCACCGGCGCCGCCCTCGCGACCGTCGCCACCCTGGCCACGCTCTGCCTGGTCCTGCCGACCTTCACCACCACCAAGCCGGGTGGCGAGTTCACCACCTCCCAGCTCACCTTCGCCGCGGTCGCGTCGATCATCCTGTACGGCCTCTTCGTGACGACCCAGACGGTGCGCCACCGCGACTACTTCCTGCCCCTCACCCGGCAGGGCGACGTCATCGACGCCGACAGCCACGCCGAGGGCCCCTCCGCCCGGAAGGCGCTGACCAGCCTCGGGCTGCTCGCCCTCGCGCTGATCGGCGTGGTCGGCCTCGCCAAGGGCGTCTCCCCGACGATCGAGTCGGGCGTCGAGAGCGCGGGCATGCCGCACGCCGTCGTCGGCGTGATCATCGCGCTGCTCGTGCTGCTCCCCGAGACGATCGCGGCCGTCCGCGCCACCCGCCGCGAGCGCGTGCAGACGAGCCTCAACCTCGCCCTCGGCTCGGCGATGGCCAGCATCGGACTGACCATCCCGGCCGTCGCCGTCGCCTCCGTGTGGCTGTCCGGGCCGCTCGTGCTCGGCCTCGGCTCGACGCACATGGTGCTGCTCGCCCTCACGGTGGCCGTCAGCACGCTCACGGTCGTCCCCGGGCGCGCCACACCGCTGCAGGGCGGCGTCCATCTGGTGCTGTTCGCGGCGTACCTGGAGCTGGCCGTCAACCCGTAGCCGGCCGTCACGTCGTCATGGCCGTCACCCCACCGTCCGCCGCCTTCACCGGCCGCGTCTCCGGAAGCAGCGCGAAGCAGCCGAGGCTCAGCAGCGCGATGCCCGTCAGATACGCGGCCACGCCCCACGGCGTCCCGTCCCCGGCCGCGAGCGCGGTCGCCACGATCGGGGTGAGCGCGCCGCCGAGCACTCCGCCGAGGTTGTAGCCGACCGCGGCGCCCGTGCAGCGCAGCCGGGGCTCGTACAGCTCCGGCAGGTACGCGGCGACCACGGCGAAGACCATGATGAAGGCGAGCATCGCCACCAGGAACGCGAGGAACATCAGCAGCGGCTGCCCGGTCGAGAACAACGCGATCATCGGGAACATCCAGAGCGCCGACGCGCCGCAGCCGAGCAGACACAGCGGCCGCCGCCCGTACCGGTCGCCGAGCACGGCCACTACGGGCGTCAGGACGCCCATCACCACCACCGCGGCCATGACGCAGGCCAGCATGACGGTGCGGCTCACGCCGAGCCGCACCACCCCGTAGGAGAGGGACCACGTCGTCACGGCGTAGAACACCGCGTACCCGAAGGCGAGCGCGCCCGCTGTCAGGAGCACCAGCCGCCAGTGCCCGCGCGTCACCTCGACGAGCGGCACGCGCGCGTGCTCGCGCATCCGCAGGAAGTCCGGGCTCTCCACGAGCGAGGTGCGCAGCGCCAGTCCCACCGCGACGAGCAGGCCCGCCGCCCAGAACGGCACGCGCCACCCCCAGGCCGCGAACTGCGCGTCGGTGAGCGTCACCGAGAGGACCAGCATGATGCCGTTGGCCAGCAGGAAGCCGACCGGGGGACCGATCTGCGGGAAGCTCGCCCACAGCCCGCGCCGCTCGGCCGGCGCGTGCTCGGCGGTGAGCAGCACGGCGCCGCTCCACTCGCCCCCCAGCCCGAGTCCCTGGAGGAACCGCAGCACCAGGAGCAGCAGGGGAGCGCCGATGCCGATCGAACCGTACGCCGGTACGCAGCCGACGGCGACCGTGGCCACGCCGGTCAGGAGCAGCGACCCGACGAGTACCGGCCGCCGCCCGTGCCGGTCGCCGATGTGCCCGAACAGGACGGAGCCGAGCGGTCGGGCGACGAATCCCACCCCGAAGGCGGCGAAGGCGGCGAGGGTGCCCGCGAGCGGGGAGAAGGTGGGGAAGAACAGCGGTCCGAGGACCAGTGCCGCAGCCGTCCCGTAGAGGAAGAAGTCGTAGAACTCGATGGCCGTCCCGGCGAGGGAGGCGGCCGCGAGGCGGGGCAGTGAGGGCGGTTCGGTGGGGCGCATGCCGCGTCAACTACCCACGGTGACTGCTGGTTACGTGGAGTCGCGGGGGGCGTGCGGGGGTGCGGGGCATCAGAGGGGGCGTGATAGACCTCCCGTATGACGCGCAGCCTCGCCACCGCCCCGATCATGATCCTCAACGGCCCGAACCTGAACCTCCTCGGCCGGCGCCAGCCCGAGATCTACGGCACCGACACGCTCGCCGACGTCGAGGCCCTGTGCGCCGAGGCGGCCGCCGCGCACGGTGGGACCGTGGACCTGCGACAGAGCAACCACGAGGGCGAGTTGGTGGACTGGATCCACGAGGCGCGCGAGCACCACGCGGGCATCGTCATCAACCCCGCGGCCTACTCCCACACGTCCGTCGCGATCCTGGACGCCCTCAACACCTGTGACGGGATGCCGGTGTTGGAGGTGCACATCTCCAACATCCACCAGCGCGAGGCGTTCCGGCACCACAGCTACGTGTCGCAGCGCGCCGACGGCGTCATCGCGGGATGCGGCGTGCAGGGGTACGCGTTCGCGGTGGAGCGGGTGGCGGCGCTGGTCGCCGCCGGTCAGGCGTAACGCGTACCCCCCTGGCTCACCAGCCCCGCGCGCGCCACTCGGCGAGGTGCGGCCGCTCGGCGCCGAGCGTCGTGTCGCCGCCGTGGCCGGGGTAGACCCACGTCTCGTCCGGCAGCGCCCCGAAGATCTTCGTCTCGACGTCGTCGATGAGGCTCGCGAAGGCCTTCGGGTCCTTCCACGTGTTGCCGACGCCGCCCGGGAAGAGGCAGTCGCCGGTGAACACGTGCGGGTGGCCGTGCGGGTCGTCGTAGACGAGCGCGATCGAACCCGGGGTGTGGCCCACCAGGTGGCGCGCGGTCAGCGTGATGCGGCCGACCGTGACCGTGTCGCCGTCGTCGACCGGGACGTCCGTCGGGACGGGGATGCCCGTGGCGTCCTCGCGGCCCGCGTACGTCCGCGCCCCGGTTGCCTCGACGACGGCGGCCAGGGCCTGCCAGTGGTCACCGTGCTGATGCGTGGTGACGACCGACGCGATGCCGTCGTCGCCGATCAGCGTCAGCAGCGTCTCGGCGTCGTTGGCCGCGTCGATCAGCAGCTGCTCGCCGGTGGCCCGGCAGCGCAACAGGTAGGCGTTGTTGTCCATCGGCCCGACCGCGACCTTCGAAATCATCAGGTCCGGCAGCTCGTGCACATCCGCGGGCCCGCCGACCTTCACCGCTCCGCTGTACGTCATGTACGCCAGCCTATAGCGGGGGCAGAGCGGGCAGCAGGCCGCCTTCGGCGGTGAGCGCGGCGCCGTCGCGGCGCCCGGAGAGCCAGCCGACCACGTCCGGCGCCGGGCCGGAGACGGTCACCTCCGGGGTGCCCTCGCCGCCGGTGCTCCACGTGTGCGTGCCGTCCGTGATCCGCGTGGGCGGTACGCCGGGGGCGCCCGTGAAGCGCGCGGTCAGGAACACGGTCTCGCGCCGCACGAACTCCGCGGGCAGGTCCTCGAGTTCGTATCCGATGCCGAGGTCGACGTGGTGCAGTTCCACCTCGACCCACCGGCGGAACGGCACCCTGGAGGCGGAGTCGGTGACGCCGTTGCGCAGGGTGACGGTGCGCGACCAGTCGGCGGGGAGCGCGGCCTGGGCCTCGAAGCGGGCCGTGCTCTCGCGGACGTCGTCGAGCTGCTCGGCCAGGGGGCGCGGGGCGTCCCGCTCGATGTCCGCGTCCCGCGCCTCGGCGCTGACGTACATCGGCCGCCCGGCCAGCACGTTCACCAGTGCGTCCGCGTTCCGCGCGAGGTGGGCGAGGATGTGGCCCCGGGTCCAGCCCGGCAGCCGTGACGGCGCGGCGGTCGAATCGTTGTTCAGTTTCGCGGCTGCGGTGAGCAGCCGTTCGGTCGCGTCACGTACAGACGCCAGGTCGCGCACATGATCAATCATGAGGCCGACGATAGCTGGGTCACACGTTCGAGTGAAGACACCAGGACAGGCCGCAAATCGAATGTACGTCCTATATGGTCGAGGGCGGCATCGGGCATTCTTGAAGGTCCCGGTTTGTTGTGCATACGGAACCAGGGAAGCGGCCCGGCGTTGTCAGTGGCTCGCCCTAGTCTGTGAACGACGGGGGTTCTGCCCCTCGTCACTTCTCTCTAGAAAGGTGCGGACCGGCGTGGCCGACCGTCTCATCGTCCGTGGCGCGCGCGAGCACAATCTCAAGAACGTCTCGCTCGACCTCCCGCGTGACTCCCTCATCGTCTTCACCGGACTCTCCGGGTCGGGCAAGTCCTCGCTCGCGTTCGACACGATCTTCGCCGAGGGCCAGCGGCGGTACGTGGAGTCCCTCTCCTCGTACGCCCGGCAGTTCCTCGGCCAGATGGACAAGCCAGACGTCGACTTCATCGAGGGCCTCTCGCCCGCCGTCTCCATCGACCAGAAGTCGACCTCGCGCAACCCGCGCTCGACGGTCGGCACCATCACCGAGGTCTACGACTACCTGCGCCTGCTCTTCGCGCGCATCGGCAAGCCCCACTGTCCCGAGTGCGGGCGCCCCATCTCCCGGCAGTCGCCGCAGGCCATCGTCGACAAGGTCCTCGAACTGCCCGAGGGCAGCCGCTTCCAGGTCCTCTCGCCGCTGGTGCGCGAGCGCAAGGGCGAGTTCGTCGACCTCTTCGCCGACCTCCAGACGAAGGGGTACTCCCGCGCGCGGGTCGACGGCGAGACGATCCAGCTCTCCGAGCCGCCCACGCTCAAGAAGCAGGAGAAGCACACCATCGAGGTCGTCGTCGACCGCCTCACGGTGAAGGACTCCGCCAAGCGCCGCCTGACCGACTCCGTGGAGACCGCACTCGGCCTCTCCGGAGGCATGGTCGTGCTCGACTTCGTCGACCTCGCCGAGGACGACCCCGAGCGCGAGCGCATGTACTCGGAGCACCTCTACTGCCCGTACGACGACCTGTCCTTCGAGGAGCTGGAGCCCCGCTCCTTCTCCTTCAACTCGCCCTTCGGCGCCTGCCCGGACTGCACCGGCATCGGCACGCGCATGGAGGTCGACCCGGAGCTGATCGTTCCGGACCCGGACAAGTCGCTCGACGAGGGCGCCATCCACCCCTGGTCGCACGGCCACACCAAGGAGTACTTCGGCCGCCTCGTGGGCGCCCTCGCCGACGCGCTCGGCTTCTCCACCGAGATGCCCTGGGCCGGACTTCCGCAGCGCGCCAAGAAGGCCCTGCTCAACGGCCACAAGACGCAGATCGAGGTGCGCTACCGCAACCGGTACGGCCGCGAGCGGGTCTACACCACCGCCTTCGAAGGCGCCGTCCCCTTCGTCAAGCGCCGCCACAGCGAGGCCGAGAGCGACGCCAGCCGCGAGCGCTTCGAGGGCTACATGCGCGAGGTGCCCTGCCCCACCTGTGAGGGCACCCGCCTCAAGCCGATCGTCCTGGCCGTCTCGGTCATGGGGAAGTCGATCGCCGAGGTCTCCGCGATGTCCATCAGCGACTGCGCGGACTTCCTGGCCATGCTGAAGCTCGGCGCCCGCGACAAGAAGATCGCCGAGCGGGTCCTCAAGGAGGTCAACGAAAGGCTGCGGTTCCTGGTCGACGTCGGCCTGGACTACCTCTCGCTGAACCGCGCCGCGGGCACCCTCTCCGGCGGCGAGGCCCAGCGCATCCGCCTGGCCACCCAGATCGGCTCCGGCCTGGTCGGCGTGCTCTACGTCCTGGACGAGCCGTCCATCGGCCTCCACCAGCGCGACAACCACCGCCTGATCGAGACCCTCGTCCGCCTGCGCGACATGGGCAACACGCTCATCGTCGTCGAGCACGACGAGGACACCATCAAGGTCGCCGACTGGGTCGTCGACATCGGCCCCGGCGCGGGCGAGCACGGCGGCAAGGTCGTGCACAGCGGCTCCATGAAGGAGCTCCTCGCCAACGACAAGTCGATCACCGGCCAGTACCTGTCGGGCAAGCGGGCCATCCCGGTGCCGGACGTGCGCCGCCCCGCCGACCCCTCCCGGCAGCTCACGGTGCACGGCGCCCGCGAGAACAACCTGCAGGACATCGACGTCTCCTTCCCGCTCGGCGTCCTCACGGCCGTCACGGGTGTCTCGGGCTCGGGCAAGTCGACCCTCGTCAACGACATCCTGTACACGCACCTGGCCCGCGAGCTCAACGGCGCCAGGACCGTCCCCGGCCGGCACACGCGCGTGGACGGTGACGACCTGGTCGACAAGGTCGTGCACGTCGACCAGTCGCCCATCGGCCGCACCCCGCGCTCGAACCCGGCGACGTACACCGGCGTCTTCGACCACGTCCGCAGGCTCTTCGCGGAGACCACGGAGGCGAAGGTCCGCGGCTATCTGCCCGGCCGCTTCTCCTTCAACGTCAAGGGCGGCCGCTGCGAGAACTGCTCCGGCGACGGCACCATCAAGATCGAGATGAACTTCCTCCCGGACGTATACGTCCCGTGCGAGGTCTGCCACGGCGCGCGGTACAACCGCGAGACGCTGGACGTGCACTACAAGGGCAAGTCCATCGCCGAGGTCCTCGACATGCCGATCGAGGAGGCACTCGGCTTCTTCGAGGCCGTGCCCGCCATCGCCCGGCACCTGAAGACCCTCAACGACGTCGGCCTCGGGTACGTACGCCTCGGCCAGTCGGCTCCCACGCTCTCCGGAGGCGAGGCCCAGCGCGTGAAGCTGGCCTCCGAGCTCCAGAAGCGCTCGACGGGCCGCACCGTGTACGTCCTGGACGAACCGACCACCGGTCTGCACTTCGAGGACATCAGCAAGCTGATCACGGTCCTCTCCGGCCTCGTCGACAAGGGCAACACGGTCATCGTCATCGAGCACAACCTCGATGTGATCAAGACCGCGGACTGGGTCGTCGACATGGGCCCCGAGGGGGGCAACGGCGGCGGTCTGGTCATCGCCGAGGGCACGCCCGAGGACGTCGCGGGAGTGCCTGCCAGCCACACCGGCAAGTTCCTGCGGGACATCATCTCGTCGGACCGGATCAGCGACGCGGTGCCCTCGCGGGGGCGGTCGGCCAAGAAGACGGCCGCCAAGAAGGCGCCCGCCAGGAAGACCGCCGCCAAGAAGACGGTGGCGGCGACCGCCACGGCCACGAAGCGGACGGCCACGGTCAGGACGGACACGCCCGCCAAGGCGAGCACCCCCGCCAAGGCGAGCACCCCCGCCAAGGCGAGCACCCCCGCCAAGAAGGCCGCCGCCACGAAGAAGTCGGCTGCCGCGAAGAAGACGGCCGCCGCCACGAAGAAGCAGGCCGCCGCCAAGAAGACGACGCGGGCCCGCAAGGCCTGACGACCGCCGTCATGGGGGAACCGGCACACGGCCCTCCGGCCGACGCACGGACCCGAAAGAAGCGCCCCGTCCCTCACCAGGGCCGGGGCGCTTCCCCGTGCCCGAGGGGCGGTGCCGGGCGGCCCGAACGCCCCTTGTCCGCCGCCCCGCTCGCGTGGTCCGCTTCTCCCATGCCCGTACGCAGCGAACGCGCAGGCCCCGTCACCACCATCGTGCTGTCCCGCCCCACCGCGCGGAACGCCGTCGACGGGCCCACCGCCCGTGCCCTCGCCGACGCCTTCCGCGCCTTCGACGCCGACCCCGACGCCGCCGTCGCCGTCCTGTGGGGCGAGGGCGGCACCTTCTGCGCGGGCGCGGACCTCAAGGCCATCGGCACGCCCGACGGAAACGCGGTGACCGAGGACGGGGACGGCCCCATGGGCCCCACCCGGATGCGCCTGTCCAAGCCGGTGATCGCGGCGATCTCCGGCCACGCCGTCGCCGGTGGCCTGGAACTCGCCCTCTGGTGCGACCTGCGGATCGCCGAGGACGACGCCGTCCTCGGGGTGTTCTGCCGCCGCTGGGGCGTCCCGCTCATCGACGGCGGCACGGTGCGGCTGCCCCGGCTGATCGGCGAGGGCCGCGCCCTGGACCTGATCCTGACGGGCCGTCCCGTGGGCGCCGCCGAGGCGCTGAGCATGGGCCTGGTCAACCGGACCGTGCCCACCGGCACCTCGCGCGCCGCGGCCGAGCGGCTCGCCGCCGAGATCGCCGGGTTTCCGCAGGCCTGCCTGCGGCGCGACCGGCTCGCCCTGCTCGACCAGGGCGGCCTGCCCGAACAGGAGGCGATGGCGGTCGAGTTGAGCCACGGTCTGCACTCGCTGGCCGAGGCGGCCGCGGGCGCGGCGCGCTTCGCGGCGGGAGCGGGCCGCCACGGCGTGTTCACGGGCCGCTGAGGCGGGCACGGGGCCTGCGTCGCCCTACCCGGCCCGCCCCGGGCGCCTCGCGCGCCCCGTATGCCTCGCACGCCCCGTGTGCCTGTCCCGCCCCGTTCGCCCCGCGTGCCCCGTACGCCCGTCCCGCCCCGTACGCATTCGCCTGCCCACTAAGCCAGTTCGGCCGCGTACGGCGGCTCCGCGCCCGCCCGCGAGCAGGTGAGCGCGGCCGCCCGCGCCGCGAAGCGCAACACCTCGCTCCAGCCCTGCGCGTCCAGCTCCTCCAGTGCCCGCGGCGACAGCGCGTCGCGTGCCGAAAGTCCGTGCAGCAGCGCCGCGTTGACGGTGTCGCCCGCGCCGATCGTGTCCACCACGTCGACCGCCTCGCCGGGCACCCGCAACTCCGTGCCGTTCCGTGTGTACAGCGACAGGCCGTCGCCGCCCTGGGTGACCACCACGGCGGCGGGCCCCGCGGACAGCCACTCGTGCGGGGTGCCCCCGATCCAGTCGCCGTCCTCCCGCGACAGCTTGAGCAGCGAGACGGAGGGCAGCCAGCTCTTGAACCGCGCGCGATAGGCGTCCGCGTCGGGGATCAGCCCGGCCCGTACGTTCGGGTCCAGCGTGGTGAAGACCCCGCGCGCCGCCGCCCGGCGCATCAGCTCCTCGTACGCGCTCGCGCCCGGTTCGAGGACGAGCGAGCAGGTGCCGAACGACATCGCCCGTACGCCATCGGGGAGCCGCTCGGGAGCTTCGAAGAGCCGATCGGCCGTGCCCTCGACGTAGAACGAGTACCCGGCCGAGCCGTCCGCGCCGATCGAGGCGACGGCGAGCGTCGTCGGCTCCGGGCCGCGCCGCACGGCCGAGACGACGACACCGGCCGCCCGCAGCCCGTCGAGCAGCGCCTCGCCGAAGGCGTCGCGCGAGACGCGCGAGCAGAAGGAGACCGGTGAGCCGAGTCGGCCGAGCGCGACGGCGGTGTTGTACGGGCCGCCGCCGAGGCGCGGCGCGAGCGCGGGCAGCCCGGGGCCGCCGTCCGTCCCCTGCGGCACGAGGTCGATCAGGGCCTCTCCTGCGACGACAATCACGGGCGGTTCCTCTCGGGTGCGGGGTGCGGGGTGCGGGGTGCGGGACGTGGGGCGTGGGGTGCGGATCGGGCTCGGCGTCCCGCACAGGCTAGGCCGTGCGCGGCGCCCCGGGCGGATGCGGGCACCACTCGGGCGCGCTCGTGCCCGACCCGGTCGCGGCGCCCCGCGCCGGTAGGGTCTGATCCGTCACCGACGCCCCTGACCTGTGGAGACACCATGTCCGGCACGCCCCATGCCCGCCGCACCGTGCTGCGGGCCGCCGCCCTCGCCCCGGCCGTCGGGCTCGGGCTCACCGCCTGCTCGTCCGGCGACGAGCCGAACCGGTCGGCGCCGACCGCGCCGGTGGATCTCGGGAAGTCCGACGACGTGAAGGTGGGCGCCTCGAAGCTGTACACGGACCACAACGTCGTCGTCAGCCGGGTCTCCGAGGACGAGTACAAGGCGTACAGCACGATCTGCACCCACGCGCGCTGCCCGATCAACCACCTGGAGGGGCACAAGCTGGTCTGCCAGTGCCACGGCAGTCAGTTCGACGCCACGAACGGCAAGGTGCTGCACGAACCGGCCGTCGAACCGCTCGCCGAGGTGCCGGTGAAGGTGGCTGACGGCAAGATCATCGCGGGCCCGGCGAAGAAGGCCTGAAGCCCGGAGAAGAGGGGTCGGGGCCCGACGCAGAAGGCCTGAAGCCCGGCGTGCGAGACGCGCCCCGGCTCACTCCCAGTCCCACGCGATCCCCAGGATCCCCGCCCGCACCTGCGGCTCGACCACGTGCACCGAGCGGTGGCTGCCGCTCAGCGTCAGTTCTTGCCTACCGCCGCGCGGCGCCGCGGCCGAGTGCTGTGCGAAGCGGTGGCAGCGTACGGGCAGCGCCGCGTCGTCGTAACGGATCTGCAGGGCGTACTGGCCGCCCGCGTAGGTGAAGCCGCGCATGTACTCGGTGGCGGGACCGGCCGTGCCGTCCTCGAAGCCGTAGCCGAACACATGGGTGTCGCCCGCGCGCAGACGCGTGTCGAAGAGCAGCTCGGCGACCAGCACCCCCGTGCCCTGGTGCCACCGCACGCGCCCCGTGCGGCAGTTCTCCAGGGCGCGCACGCGGACCCGGTCGGGGGCGCACCCGGGGTCCCCGTGGTGGATGGCCACGTAGCGGTCCACGCCGTCGCGGTGGGCGCGCACGATGTGCTGCGATTCGCGGCCGACCATCTCGCGGAGTGCGCCGATCCGCACCCGCTCGTGATGGCCGATGGTGTGCAGCCCGCCGTCGACGGGTGATCCGAGCTCGGCCAGGAGCGAGCGAAGGACGTCGGAGGCCTCGACAAGCGAGCGGTACGAGCGGGCGGCGGGCCGCGCCCGGTCGGCGCGCTGGTCCGGCTGGACGAGCAGCCGGATCAGCGACTCCTCCGGGAGCTGCAGGATCTCCTCCAGGGCGCGTACGGCCCGCAGGGACTCGGCGCGCTGGGGGCGTCGGGCGCCCTGCTGCCAGTAACTCAGGCTCGTCACCCCGACGTTGACGCCGTGCCGGGTCAGGTGGTGGCGTATGCGCTGCAGGGGGAGGCGCCGTACGGCGATCGCGGTGCGCAGCGCGAGGTGGAAGGGGCCGGTGCGCAGGGCGGCTTCCAGGTCCGCGAGTGCTTCGTGGTCCTCGGTCTCGCCGTGCTCCGCGCGCTGTTCGTGCCGCTCGTCCGCGAGTCGTGTGCCGTGCCGCAAGGCGGACTCCTTCTGTGAACGTTCACTTCTGCCGTTCCGGCGTTCGCGCCGGTGGGGGCGGGCCGCCAGGTGGACGTACGGCCGATGTTCACATCCGTACGCCGCCGTTCACGGCCCAAGTAATTCCGCATTGAAGCGTGTTGACCTGCACTCGACAACACTCGATGCTCAATCGCAGCGTCCGGACGCGCTCCTCCACACCCCACCCCGCACGGGAGGAACGCGATGCGCCCACCCCACTCCAGGAGCAGCAGCGCCGGCAGACGGAGACGCCTCTCCGCACTCGCCGTCGTCGCCGCGGCACTCTTCGCCGCACCCGTGGCCACGGCCACGGCAGCTCCGCTCGACTCCGCCCCCGCCGCGTCGGCCGCGCCCGAGGCCCGCACGGCGAGCGCCGCCACCACCGCGGACCCGTCCGTACTGGCCACCAAGCGGCTGAACATCACCATGCAGTCCCAGCAGAAGACCAACTGGTGCTGGGCCGCGGGAGGCAACACGATCGCGACCTACCTGGGCCGCAACTACAGCCAGAACCAGTTCTGCAACGCCGCGTTCGGCCGCAGCCAGGGCACCGAGTGCCCCAACAACCAGGCGACGCTCGGCAATGTGCAGAGCGGTCTGCGCTGGGCCGGCATCAACCCCGGCTCGTACGTCACCGGCTGGCTGCGCTACCCGACCGTGAAGGCCGAGGTCGACGCGGGCCGCCCGGTCGAGACGCGCATCCAGTGGTCCAACGGCGGCGGCCACATGCACGTCCTCTACGGCTACGACGACGCCAGCAGCTGGGTCTACTGGGGCGATCCCTGGCCCTCCAACGACCGCTACAACTGGGCCTCGCACGCCTGGTACGTCGACAACGACACCTTCTCCTGGACCCACTCGCTCTACCGGATCGGGGCGTGAGAGCGATGACCCGTCACCTTCCCCGCCACCTGGACGGCCGGAACCTGGCCAAGGCCGCGCTCGCGGGCGCGGCCGCCACCCTGGTCCTCGGCGTCGTCGCCCCGGCGGCCTCCGCCGACTCCGGTCCCGCGGCCCCCTCCGCGGCCTCCCGCGCCGCCGCGCTCCGGGCGGCCGAGGCGCCGAAGACCCTCGACACGCTCTCCCGCTTCTTCGCGCGGGAGGGGGCGGTCTCCGTGGCCGCGGCCGACCCGCGGGTCGAGGGCAGGACCGTGCCCGTCCGCTACCTCTCCCCGGACTTCGTCGCGGGCGAGAAGGGCGCGCCCGTCGCCCGCGTGGAGTTCCTCGCCGGCAAGGCGGTCTCCTCCGACGGCCAGGAGGCCTCCCTCTGGATGGTCGACCGGGGCGGCTCCTGGCAGGTCGTGAACATCGCCACCGGGGACGACGAGACCCACTACGCGCGCGTGGGCGCCGAAAAGCTCCCCGGCGGCACCGTCTTCCACGAGCCGCAGATCAACGCCTGGTACGTCCAGGACGAGGAGCACGCGCGCGTGCTGCCCCTCGACAAGGACGCGGTGCGCGCCGTGGGCGCCCGGGGGACCTCGTCCGCCGCCTACCGCAAGCGCGTGCAGAAGGCGTACGGCGACAAGCTGCCGGGCTCCGCGTACGAGAAGTCGGGCAAGGCGGGCGGCTACGAGGACAAGAAGCAGGACAGGAATCAGGACAGGAGTGAGGCCCGGCCGCAGGACGAGAAGGGCGGCGCGACGTCGCAGCAGGCGTCCGGGCGGCCGACCGCCCAGGGACCTGTGACGGTCGCCTCCTCGCTGGCCGGCGCGGGCGCCCTGGTCGCCCTCGGCCTCTCCGGAACGGCGCTCGTCCGGCGGCGCCGCACCGCCGGGCGGCAGGGCTGACCCGGGGGAGCGGCGGCCGGGACGCCGGCCGCCGCTCCCGACCGCCGGCCCCGGAGGCGGAGCCGGACCGTCGGGCCCGGACGCGGAGCCGGACTGTCAGCACCCGCCAGTAGGCTGTCCGACATGGCCGACCCTTCCAGCTACCGCCCCAAGCCGGGACAGATCCCCGACGCCCCGGGGGTCTACAAATTCCGCGACGAGCACCGCCGGGTGATCTACGTCGGGAAGGCCAAGAGCCTGCGCCAGCGCCTGGCCAACTACTTCCAGGACCTGGCCGGGCTCCACCCGCGCACCCGTTCCATGGTGACGACGGCGGCCTCCGTCGAGTGGACCGTGGTCACCAACGAGGTCGAGGCGCTGCAGCTGGAATACACCTGGATCAAGGAGTTCGACCCCCGGTTCAACGTCAAGTACCGCGACGACAAGAGCTATCCGTACCTCGCGGTCACGATGAACGAGCAGTACCCCCGCGTGCAGGTGATGCGCGGCCAGAAGAAGAAGGGCGTGCGCTACTTCGGGCCGTACGGCCACGCCTGGGCGATCCGCGACACGGTGGACCTCCTGCTGCGCGCCTTTCCCGTGCGCACCTGCTCCGCGGGCGTGTTCAAGAACGCCGCCCGCACCGGCCGCCCCTGCCTCCTCGGCTACATCGGCAAGTGCTCGGCGCCCTGTGTGGAGCGCGTCACCGCCGACGTCCACCGTGAACTGGCCGAGGACTTCTGCGACTTCATGGCCGGCCGTACCGGTACGTACATCCGGCGCCTGGAGCGTCAGATGGCGGACGCGGCCGAGGAGATGGAGTACGAGCGGGCGGCCCGGCTGCGCGACGACATCGAGGCCCTCAAGAAGGCGATGGCCAAGAGCGCCGTCGTCCTCGCCGACGCCACCGACGCCGACCTCATCGCCCTCGCCGAGGACGAGCTGGAGGCGGCCGTCCAGATCTTCCACGTCCGGGGCGGCCGCGTGCGCGGACAGCGCGGCTGGGTCACCGACAAGGTCGAGGCGGTCACCAGCGGCGACCTCGTCGAGCACGCCCTGCAGCAGCTGTACGGCGAGGAGAGCGGGGACGCCGTGCCCAAGGAGGTGCTCGTCCCCGCGCTGCCGGACCCCATAGAGCCGGTCCAGGAGTGGCTGACCGAGCGCCGCGGCGCCAACGTCTCGCTGCGCATCCCGCAGCGCGGCGACAAGAAGGCCCTCATGGAGACCGTCGCGCGCAACGCGCAGCAGTCCCTCGTCCTGCACAAGACCAAGCGCGCCTCCGACCTCACCACGCGCTCCCGCGCCCTGGAGGAGATCGCCGCCGCCCTGGAGCTGGACAGCGTCCCCCTGCGCGTCGAGTGCTACGACATCTCGCACCTCCAGGGCGACGACGTGGTCGCCTCGATGGTCGTCTTCGAGGACGGCCTCGCCCGCAAGAGCGAGTACCGCCGCTTCCAGATCAAGGGCTTCGAGGGGCAGGACGACGTCCGCTCCATGCACGAGGTGATCACGCGCCGCTTCAAGCGCTACCTCGCCGAGAAGGAGCGGACGGGGGAGTGGGTCGACGAGGAGACCGGCGAGGTCGCCGACCTCGGGCCCACCGAGGAGGACGGCCGCCCCAAGCGGTTCGCGTACCCGCCGCAGCTCGTCGTGGTCGACGGCGGCCAGCCGCAGGTCGCCGCCGCCAAGAGGGCCCTCGACGAGCTCGGCATCGACGACATCGCGGTGTGCGGCCTGGCCAAGCGCCTGGAGGAGGTCTGGGTCCCCGGCGAGGACGACCCGGTGGTCCTGCCGCGCACCAGCGAGGGGCTCTACCTCCTTCAGCGGGTACGTGACGAAGCCCACCGCTTCGCCATCACCTACCAGCGCAACAAGCGCGCCAAGCGCTTCCGTGCGGGGCCGCTGGACGCCGTGCCCGGTCTCGGGGACGCGCGCAAGCAGACGCTGATCAAGCACTTCGGTTCGGTGAAGAAGCTGCGATCCGCGACAATCGACCAGATCTGCGAGGTACCGGGCGTGGGCCGCAAGACGGCCGAGGCCATCGCCGTGGCCCTCGCCCAGGCGGCACCCGCCGCACCCGCCGTGAACACGGCGACCGGAGAGATCATGGAAGAGGAGGAGCCCGTGACCGCGGGCCCCTCGGAGGAACGACGGGGGCAGGAGACATGAGCGAGCACGACGAAGGTGAAGAGCAAGTGAGTGCGGGCACGCCGATCGAGACGCCGGGCGTGCCGGACGCCGCCATCCCCGAGCTGGTGATCATCTCCGGGATGTCGGGCGCCGGCCGCAGTACGGCGGCCAAGTGTCTGGAGGACCTCGGCTGGTTCGTGGTCGACAACCTGCCGCCCGCGCTGATCCCCACCATGGTGGAGCTCGGCGCCCGCTCGCAGGGCAACGTCGCCCGTATCGCGGTGGTCGTCGACGTCCGCGGCCGGCGCTTCTTCGACAACCTCCGCGAGTCCCTCGCCGAGCTGGAGTCGAAGAACGTCACCCGGCGCATCGTCTTCCTGGAGTCCTCCGACGAGGCCCTGGTGCGCCGCTTCGAGTCCGTCCGCCGCCCGCACCCGCTGCAGGGCGACGGCCGCATCGTCGACGGCATCGCGGCCGAGCGCGACCTCCTTCGCGAGCTGCGCGGCGACGCCGACCTGGTGATCGACACCTCCAGCCTGAACGTGCACGAGCTGCGCGCCAAGATGGACGCCTCGTTCGCGGGCGAGGAGGAGCCCGAGCTGCGGGCCACCGTCATGTCCTTCGGCTTCAAGTACGGCCTGCCGGTCGATGCCGACCTCGTCGTGGACATGCGCTTCCTGCCGAACCCCCACTGGGTCCCCGAGCTGCGCCAGTACACCGGCCAGAACGAGGAGGTCGCGGCGTACGTCTTCAACCAGCCCGGCGCCAAGGAGTTCCTCGACCGGTACGCCGAGCTGCTCCAGCTCATCGCCGCGGGCTACCGCCGCGAGGGCAAGAGGTACGTGACGATCGCGGTCGGCTGCACGGGCGGCAAGCACCGCTCCGTCGCCATGTCGGAGAAGCTCGCGGCGCGCCTGGCGTCCGAGGGCGTGGAGACCGTCATCGTCCACCGGGACATGGGGCGCGAGTGAAACCCCACCGCCGGACCGTCCGCCTGAGCCGACTGGGCCGCAAGCGGGGCACCCAGCCGAAGGTGGTCGCGCTCGGCGGGGGCATGGGCCTGTCCGCCTCGCTCGCCGCGCTGCGCCGCATCACCGGAGCCGGAGACCTCACCGCCGTCGTCACGGTCGCCGACGACGGCGGCTCCAGCGGCCGCCTGCGCGACGAGCTGGGCGTGCTGCCGCCCGGCGACCTCCGCAAGGCCCTCGCCGCGCTCTGCGGGGACGACGACTGGGGCCAGACGTGGTCGCGCGTCATCCAGCACCGTTTCCAGTCCAAGGGCGACCTGCACGAGCACGCGGTCGGCAATCTGCTGATCGTCGCCCTGTGGGAGCAGCTCGGCGACCACGTCCAGGCACTCGACCTGGTCGGCAGGCTGCTCGGCGCGCAGGGCCGGGTCCTGCCCATGTCGGCGGTGCCGCTGGAGCTCCAGGCCCTGGTCAGGGGCCACGATCCGGAGCGGCCCGACGACGTGGACACCGTGCGCGGGCAGGCCACGGTGGCCCTCACCCCGGGCGAGGTCCAGTCCGTGCACGTCGTCCCGCACGACCCGCCGGCGGTACCGGAGGCAGTCGCCGCCGTCCTGGACGCGGACTGGGTGGTGCTCGGCCCGGGCTCCTGGTTCTCCTCGGTGATCCCGCACCTGCTCGTCCCCGAACTGCTCGACGCGCTCACCGAGACGAAGGCCCGCAAGGTGCTCTCGCTCAACCTCGCCCCGCAACCGGGAGAAACCGAAGGCTTCTCTCCGCAGCGTCATTTGGAGGTTTTGGCCCGACACGCCCCTAAACTCGCCCTGGACGTGGTGCTGGCCGACGAGGCCGCCGTGCCCGACCGTGAGTCACTCACCGATGCCGCCAAGCGGTTCGGCGCCACGGTCGAGCTGGCGCCGGTGGCCCGGCCCGACGGAACTCCGCGGCACGACCCGGAGCTCCTGGCAGCCGCGTACGACCGTATTTTTCGGATGCATGGAAGGATCGGCCCATGGCGATGACGGCAGCGGTGAAGGACGAGATCTCCCGGCTCCCCGTCACCCGGACCTGCTGCAGAAAAGCAGAGGTCTCGGCGATCCTGCGGTTCGCGGGCGGCCTTCACCTGGTGAGCGGCCGCATCGTGATCGAGGCGGAGCTGGACACCGCGATGGCGGCGCGCCGCCTCAAGCGGGACATCCTGGAGATCTTCGGGCACAGCTCGGAGCTGATCGTGATGGCCCCCGGCGGCCTGCGGCGCGGCTCGCGCTACGTCGTACGGGTGGTTGCGGGCGGCGATCAGCTGGCCCGCCAGACGGGTCTCGTCGACGGGCGCGGCCGCCCCATCCGCGGTCTGCCGCCGCAGGTGGTCTCGGGGGCCACCTGCGACGCGGAGGCGGCCTGGCGCGGCGCCTTCCTCGCGCACGGCTCGCTCACCGAGCCCGGCCGCTCCTCCTCCCTCGAAGTGACCTGCCCGGGCCCGGAGGCCGCTCTCGCGCTGGTCGGCGCGGCGCGTCGGCTGCAGATCGCGAGCAAGGCGCGCGAGGTGCGCGGCGTGGACCGGGTCGTCGTGCGCGACGGGGACGCGATCGGCGCGCTGCTCACCCGGCTCGGGGCGCACGAGTCGGTCCTGGCCTGGGAGGAGCGGCGGATGCGGCGCGAGGTGCGCGCCACCGCCAACCGCCTGGCCAACTTCGACGACGCGAACCTGCGCCGCTCGGCCCGCGCGGCCGTCGCCGCGGGCGCCCGCGTGCAGCGCGCCCTGGAGATCCTCGCCGACGAGGTGCCTGAGCACCTCGCCGCCGCGGGCCGGCTGCGCATGGAGCACAAGCAGGCCTCCCTGGAGGAGCTGGGCGCGCTCGCCGACCCGCCGCTGACCAAGGACGCCGTCGCGGGCCGCATTCGCCGCCTCCTCGCGATGGCCGACAAGCGGGCCCAGGACCTGGGCATTCCGGGTACGGAGTCGAACCTGACCGAGGAGCTCGCCGACAACATGGCGGTCTGACGCCCGGTCCCGCAGCCGAGGTCACAGAGGCCTCCCACACCCCGTAAGCCGCTGGTGTCCCACGGGACGTCGGCGGCTTTCGTGTGTCCGTTCCCCTCATCCTCACCCGCTGTATTGACATGATCATGCACCGTCACGAGCCTGGCATCCCGCACATCTGTGCCGGACAACCGCAAGGGGGGCTCATGAGACGAAGAGCGAGCGCGAGATCCGTTCTCGCGGCCAGTGCACTGCTCATCGGCGGTCTCGCCGCCGCACCGCAGGCCCAGGCCAGTGGACCGGGTGCGGCGCCCGACGCCGACGACCCGGCGGCCGTGCAGGTCTACCAGGCAGAGGTCACCAAGAAGCAGATACCGACCCTGGTCGAGGCGGGCCAGGACGCCCAGGAGCTCGCCGGGCAGACGCCCGAGCACGGCACCGGCCGCGTCGAGCTGTACCTGACGAAGGGGCAGGCCGCGGCGATCGAGCGCAAGGGCATCGAGCTCAGCGAGCACAAGGTGTCGGCGGCGGCGCAGAAGCGGCTCAAGGCCGCGGGGGACGGCGTCTACCGGCCGTACAGCGGGCAGGGCGGCCTCAAGGAGGAGATCGTCAAGACCGGGCAGGCCCACCCCGGCCTCACCAAGGTCGTCTCCATCGGCAAGACCCTCAAGGGCCAGGACATCCTCGCGCTGAAGCTCTCCAAGAACGCCAGGAAGACCAAGGACGGCGCCAAGCCGTCCACGCTGTACATGTCCAACCAGCACGCCCGCGAGTGGATCACCCCCGAGATGACCCGCCGCCTGATGCACCACTACCTGGACAACTACGGCAAGGACAAGCGCATCACCAGGCTCGTGGACTCCACCGAGCTGTGGTTCGTGCTCTCCGCCAACCCCGACGGCTACGACTTCACCCACGCCGCCGACGGCGAGCGCCAGTGGCGCAAGAACCTCCGCGACGTCAACGGCGACGGCAGGACGACCCCCGGCGACGGCGTCGACCTCAACCGCAACTTCACCTACAAGTGGGGCTACGACAACGAGGGCTCGTCGCCCGACTCCTCCTCCGAGACCTACCGCGGCACCGGCCCGATGTCCGAGCCGGAGACCAAGGCGATCGACCGCTTCGAGAAGCGCATCGGCTTCACGTACGGGATCAACTACCACTCCGCGGCCGAACTGCTCCTCTACGGCGTGGGCTGGCAGGTCGCCACGCCGACCCCGGACGACGTGCTCTACAGGGCGCTGAACGGCACCCCGGAGAAGCCCGCGGTCCCCGGCTACCACCCGCAGGTCTCCTCCGAGCTCTACACCACCAACGGCGAAGCCGACGGCCACGCGGGCAACGTCAACGGCATCTCGATGTTCACGCCGGAGATGTCCACCTGCCAGACCGCGTCGAACATCGACCCGAACGACGCCTGGAAGCCCGAGGACTGCGCGTCCATCTTCACCTTCCCGGACGACGAGAAGCTGATCCAGCAGGAGTTCGCGAAGAACGTGCCCTTCGCGCTCGCCGTCGCCGAGACCGCACTCCACCCCGACCGGCCGGTCTCCGTCACCGGCATCGAGGCCCCCGACTTCACCCCCGACTCCTTCGCCACCTCCTACGCGCGCGGCGGCGACCAGGAAGTCGCCGTCACCGTCCGCAAGTCGGTCCGCGAGAAGGAGCTCAAGTACCGGATCAACGGCGGCCGTACGCACGACGAGAAGCTCAAGGCCTGGAAGGGCGGCGAGACCTACGGCGGCGAGGACAACATCCACTTCGACCAGTACCGCGCCAGGATCGAGGGCGCCCGCGTGGGCGACAAGGTCGACGTGTGGTTCACCGGCCGTACGAAGAAGGACCGCACCCGGAGCGAGCACTTCACGTACACCGTCGCCGAGCGCCCGAAGGCGAACACGCTCGTCGTCGCCGAGGAGGGCGCGAGCGCCACGCAGGCACAGAAGTACGTCGACGCGCTGAAGGCCAACGGCCGCTCCGCCGCCGTCTGGGACGTCGCCAAGCAGGGCGCCCCGCACCCGCTCGGCGTCCTGTCGCACTTCTCCGCGGTCGTCCACTACACCGGCGACCCCGTCCCCGGCGCGCCCACCCAACTCGCCCTGCGCGCCTACCTCAACGAGGGCGGCAAGCTCATCGAGTCCGGTGAGCGCACCGGCGGCAACGTCGACCTCGGCGAGGCCCTCACCGACGACTTCGCGCAGTACTACCTCGGCGCCTACCAGCGCCTCTCCGCGGCCGGCGCCAACAGCTTCAAGGGCGCGGGCGCACTCGACGGCGTGCGCACACCGCTCGCCGCCGCCGACACCAACCCGCTCGACAAGGCGGGCCGCTTCACCGTCACCTCCGAAACCCTGCCCGTCGATGAGTTCCCGCAGTTCAAGAGCGCGGCAGCGGGCTCCTACCCCAACCTGCCCAACCCGTTCGCGCCCTTCGAGGGCCAGGGCATGGCCTCGGCCACCCACGCGGACCAGGACTACAAGCGGCTCACCCACACCATCGACCTGACCGGCGTCACGGCCGCCGACGCGCCCGAGCTGCGCCTCGCCCTCAACTGGAACCTGGAGACCGGTTACGACCACGGTCTCCTGGAGGCGCACACCACCGGTGCCGAGGACTGGACCACGCTCCCGGACAAGAACGGCAACTCGTCCGCCGCCGTGCCCGCCGAGTGCGAGGCCGGCTTCCTCCTCAACGGCCACCCCTTCCTGCGCCACTACCTGACCCTCGGCACCGGCGCCTGCACGGCGTCCGGCACCAGCGGCGCCTGGCACAGCTTCACCGGCTCCTCCGGCGGCTGGAAGCCCGTCGCCTTCGACCTCAGCGCCTACGCGGGCAAGAAGATCGAGGTGTCGCTCAGCGCCGTCACCGACCCCTCCACCGGAGGGCGCGGCCTCTTCGCGGACAACGCGCAGCTGGTCATGGGCCGCAACGTCGTGGAGAGCGAGGGCTTCGAGACCACGCTCGGCTCGTGGACCGTCGCGCCGCCCCCGGCCGGCAGCCCCAATATCACAGGCGACTGGGCGCGGACCGGGGAGCTCTTCAAGTCCTACGCGGCCGTCACAGCGCGTGACAGCGTGCTGCTCGGCTTCGGGTTCGAGCACATCGCAGGAAACGCCGAACGGGCCGCTCTTATGGGCGCCTCCCTGGCACATCTGCGCAGCTGACAGTGCGTAATCGGGACCAAGGTCCCCGTGGCCCGTACCCCTACTGGGGGGTACGGGCCACCGTGTCGCCCGTGGCCCCTCTCGATGTCACTTCAGGGGCTCCAGAGAGGTAGGGTCGGAGGCGGTCGGGGACATCCCATACAACTCGCCGGCGTCTAAAACCGGCGTACCAACGAGGAGATCGGTTTCGTGACGATCCGCGTAGGCATCAACGGCTTTGGCCGCATCGGTCGTAACTACTTCCGCGCGCTGCTTGAGCAGGGTGCGGACATCGAGATCGTGGCTGTCAACGACCTGGGTGACACCGCGACCACCGCGCACCTTCTGAAGTACGACACCATCCTGGGCCGCCTCAAGGCCGAGGTGTCGCACACCGAGGACACCATCACCGTCGACGGCCGCACCATCAAGGTGCTGTCCGAGCGCAACCCCGCCGACATCCCGTGGGGCCAGCTGGGCGTCGACATCGTGATCGAGTCGACCGGCATCTTCACCAAGAAGGCCGATGCCGAGAAGCACATCGCCGGTGGCGCCAAGAAGGTCCTGATCTCGGCTCCGGCCAAGGACGAGGACATCACCATCGTGATGGGCGTCAACCAGGACAAGTACGACGCGGCCAACCACCACGTCATCTCGAACGCCTCCTGCACCACCAACTGTGTGGCGCCGATGGCGAAGGTTCTCGACGAGAACTTCGGCATCGTCAAGGGCCTGATGACCACGGTCCACGCGTACACCAACGACCAGCGCATCCTGGACTTCCCGCACTCGGACCTGCGCCGCGCCCGTGCCGCCGCCGAGAACATCATTCCGACCACGACCGGTGCCGCCAAGGCCACCGCTCTGGTCCTGCCCCAGCTCAAGGGCAAGCTCGACGGCATCGCGATGCGCGTCCCGGTCCCGACCGGCTCGGCCACCGACCTGGTCGTCGAGGTGTCGCGCGAGGTCACCAAGGACGAGGTCAACGCCGCGTTCAAGAAGGCTGCCGACGACGGCGACCTGAAGGGCTACCTCTTCTACACCGAGGACCCGATCGTGTCGTCCGACATCGTCAGCGACCCCGCCTCCTGCACCTTCGACTCGGCCATGACGATGGTCCAGGACGGCAAGTCGGTGAAGATCCTCGGCTGGTACGACAACGAGTGGGGCTACTCCAACCGTCTCGTCGACCTCACCGTCTTCGTCGGCGGTCAGCTCTAACCATCAGAGCAGGCACCTAGATGTGAGCACAGGGTCCGGACCGCGCAACGCCGCGCGCTCCGGGCCCTGTTGTGCGTCAGCCCACCCAAGGAGTCCAGTTCATGAAGACGATCGACGAACTTCTCGGCGAAGGAGTCGACGGCAAGCGGGTCTTCGTCCGCGCCGACCTCAACGTGCCGCTCGCCGAGGGCACCATCACCGACGACGGCCGCATCCGCGCCGTCCTGCCGACGGTCAAGGCCCTCGCCGACGCCGGCGCCAAGGTGGTCGTGGCCTCGCACCTGGGCCGCCCCAAGGGCGCCCCGGACCCGGCCTTCTCGCTGCTGCCCGCCGCCGAGCGGCTCGGTGAACTCCTGGGCGCGCCGGTCGCGTTCGCGCAGGACACCGTCGGTCCGGCCGCGCACGACGCGGTGGACGGCCTGCAGCCCGGCCAGGTCGCCGTCATCGAGAACCTCCGCTTCAACGCGGGCGAGACCTCGAAGGACGACGCCGAGCGCGGCGAGTTCGCCGATCGCCTCGCGGCCCTCGCGGACGTCTACGTGGGCGACGGCTTCGGCGCCGTGCACCGCAAGCACGCGTCCGTGTACGACCTGCCGGCCAAGCTGCCGCACTACGCCGGGTACCTCATCGCCACCGAGGTCGGCGTCCTGAAGAAGCTCACCGAGGACGTCAAGCGCCCGTACACCGTCATCCTCGGCGGCGCCAAGGTCTCCGACAAGCTCGCCGTCATCGACGAGCTGCTCGGCAAGGCCGACCGTCTGCTGATCGGCGGCGGCATGGCGTACACCTTCCTCAAGGCCAAGGGGTACGAGGTCGGCATCTCCCTCCTCCAGGAGGACCAGATCCCGGTCGTCACGGAGTACATGGAGCGCGCCGAGAAGAACGGCGTCGAGCTCGTCCTGCCCGTCGACGTCCTGGTCTCCACGGACTTCCCCGACCTGAAGACGAAGGCCCCGGCCGACTTCAGGACGGTCGACGCCGATCAGATCCCCGCGGACATGGAGGGCCTGGACATCGGCCCCAAGACCCGCGAGCTCTTCGCCGAGAAGATCGCCGACGCCGAGACCGTCTTCTGGAACGGCCCGGTCGGCGTCGCCGAGCACCCCGACTACGCCGGGGGCACGTCCGCCGTCGCGCGAGCCCTGCTCAACTGCGACGGTTTCACCGTGGTCGGCGGCGGCGACTCCGCCGCGGCCGTCCGCAACCTGGGCTTCGACGAGAATGCCTTCGGCCACATCTCGACCGGCGGCGGCGCCTCCCTCGAATACCTCGAGGGCAAGACGCTCCCCGGCCTCGCCGCACTGGAGAACTGAGACCTGATGACTACGCGTACCCCGCTGATGGCGGGCAACTGGAAGATGAACCTCAACCACCTCGAGGCCATCGCCCACGTCCAGAAGCTCGCCTTCGCCCTGGCCGACAAGGACTACGACGCCTGCGAGGTCGCCGTCCTGCCGCCCTTCACCGACCTGCGCTCCGTGCAGACCCTGGTCGACGGCGACAAGCTCAAGATCAAGTACGGCGCCCAGGACATCTCGGCGCAGGACTCCGGTGCCTACACCGGCGAGATCTCGGGCCCGATGCTGGCCAAGCTGAAGTGCACCTACGTCGCCGTGGGCCACTCCGAGCGCCGCCAGTACCACAACGAGACCGACGAGATCTGCAACGCCAAGGTGAAGGCCGCCTACAAGCACGGCCTGACCCCGATCCTCTGCATCGGCGAGGGCCTGGACATCCGCAAGGCGGGACAGCAGGTCCAGTACACGCTGAACCAGCTCGACGGCGGCCTGAAGGACCTCCCGGCCGAGCAGGCCGAGACCATCGTCATCGCCTACGAGCCGGTCTGGGCGATCGGCACCGGTGAGGTCGCGACCCCCGAGGACGCGCAGGAGGTCTGCGGCGCGATCCGCGGCCGGCTCGCCGAGCTGTACTCGCAGGAGCTGGCCGACAAGGTCCGCATCCAGTACGGCGGCTCCGTGAAGGCGAAGAACGTCGCCGACATCATGGCGCAGCCCGACGTCGACGGCGCCCTGGTGGGCGGCGCGGCGCTGGACTCGGACGAGTTCGTCAAGATCGTCCGGTTCCGCGACCAGTGAGTATGCGGTAGCGGCGATACGTCGTACCCTTGCGGGGGTCGGAGGCTCTCGAAGCTGGCTTGAAAGCCGCGCACAAAGCCCCCGGCCCCCGCCGTCGATTCAGATCCGAGGAAGTTGGTCCAGCCGTGGTTATGGGGTTCTCGATCGCCCTCATCGTCTTCAGCCTGCTGATGATGCTGCTGGTGCTGATGCACAAGGGCAAGGGCGGCGGTCTCTCCGACATGTTCGGTGGCGGCATGCAGTCGTCCGTCGGTGGCTCCTCCGTCGCGGAGCGCAACCTCGACCGCATCACGGTCGTGGTCGGTCTGCTGTGGTTCGCGTGCATTGTCGCGCTGGGTCTGCTGATGAAGGCGAACAACTAGCGCCAGGCACTGGTCGCTTGTCCGGTGCGTGCCCGCGTGCGCGGCTTATCATGGGGCTTGCGTCCGGGGGTGGGGTGTAACTCCCAACACTGGACGCGCGTTGGGCCTTACGTAAACTGAGGCGCCCGCAGCAGCACCATCACGCAGGGAGTTACGACCGTGGCAAGTGGCAACGCGATCCGAGGAAGTCGGGTCGGGGCGGGGCCGATGGGCGAGGCCGAGCGCGGTGAGTCCGCGCCGCGACTGCGCATCTCCTTCTGGTGCTCCAACGGGCACGAGACGCAGCCGAGCTTCGCCAGCGACGCGCAGGTCCCCGATACGTGGGACTGTCCCCGCTGCGGCTTTCCGGCAGGTCAGGACCGGGACAGCCCGCCGGACCCGCCGCGCACCGAGCCGTACAAGACGCACCTGGCGTACGTACGTGAGCGGCGCAGCGACGAGGACGGAGAGGCCATCCTCGCGGAAGCACTCGCCAAACTGCGGGGCGAGATCTAGTACTTGAGAACCGGCCGGACACCTCTCGGTGTCCGGCCGGTTTCTTTATCCCGGCACGTGTGCGGACGATCAGTTTCAGACATCTCATATCGCTCATCGATCCATTAGGTTGGAGAGTGCAGCGGGGCAATACACGTACATGGGTACGAAAGAAGGCTGAAGTCCGAGATGAATGCAGAAAGCCGCGCCAGGCTCAATCAGACGCCCGAGTGGACGGCGCTCTCCAAGCACCGCGAACAGCTCGGGGAGGTGCAGCTGCGCGATCTGTTCGCCGCCGATCCGGCACGCGGCACGGCCTACACCCTCCAGGTCGGCGACCTGCACCTCGATTACTCCAAGCACCTCGTCACGGAGGAGACGCTGCGGCTGCTGCGCGAGCTCGCCGCCGCGACGGACGTCTTCGGGCTCCGGGACGCCATGTTCCGCGGCGAGAAGATCAACACGACGGAGGACCGCGCGGTCCTGCACACCGCGCTGCGCGCTCCGCGCGACGCCGTCGTCGAGGTCGACGGCGAGAACGTGGTGCCCGCGGTGCACGCCGTCCTCGACAAGATGAGCGCCTTCTCGCGGAAGGTCCGCTCCGGCGAGTGGACCGGTCACACCGGTAAGCGCATCAAGAACGTCGTCAACATCGGCATCGGCGGCTCCGACCTCGGTCCGGCCATGGCCTACGAGGCGCTGCGCGCCTTCACCGACCGCGGGCTCACGGTCCGCTTCGTGTCGAACGTGGACGGCGCGGACCTGCACGAGGCCGTGCGGGATCTGGACGCCGCCGAGACGCTGTTCATCATCGCCTCGAAGACGTTCACCACCATCGAGACGATCACGAACGCCACGTCCGCGCGCGACTGGCTGCTCACGCAGCTGGGGGCGGGGCAGGACGCCGTCGCCAAGCACTTCGTGGCCCTGTCGACCAACGCCGAGAAGGTCTCCGACTTCGGCATCGACACGGACAACATGTTCGAGTTCTGGGACTGGGTCGGCGGCCGCTACTCCTACGACTCGGCGATCGGCCTCTCCCTGATGATCGCCATCGGGCCCGACCGCTTCCGCGAGATGCTCGACGGCTTCCACCTCGTAGACGAGCACTTCCGCACCGCGCCCGCCGAGTCCAACGTGCCGCTCCTGATGGGCCTGTTGGGCATCTGGTACGGCAACTTCCACGACGCGCAGTCGCACGCCGTCCTGCCGTACTCGCACTACCTCTCCAAGTTCACCGCGTACCTGCAGCAGCTGGACATGGAGTCCAACGGCAAGTACGTCGGACGGGACGGCGAAGAGGTCGACTGGCAGACGGGCCCGGTCGTCTGGGGCACCCCGGGCACCAACGGCCAGCACGCCTACTACCAGCTCATCCACCAGGGCACGAAGCTGATCCCGGCGGACTTCATCGGCTTCGCGCGGCCCGTCGCCGACCTGCTGCCCGGCCTCGTCGCCCAGCACGACCTGCTGATGGCCAACTTCTTCGCGCAGACCCAGGCGCTGGCGTTCGGCAAGACGCCCGACGAGGTGCGTGCCGAGGGCGTCCCGGAGGAGCTCGTCCCGCACAAGACCTTCAAGGGCAACCACCCGACGACGACGATCCTCGCCGAGGAGCTCACGCCCTCGGTCCTCGGTCAGCTCGTCGCGCTCTACGAGCACAAGGTCTTCGTCCAGGGCGCCGTCTGGAACATCGACTCCTTCGACCAGTGGGGCGTCGAGCTCGGCAAGGTCCTCGCCAAGCGCGTCGAGCCCGCGCTGACCGAGGGCGCCGAGGTGCCGGACCTGGACGGGTCGACCACGGCCCTGGTCGACAAGTACCGGGACCTGCGCGGCCGTTGAGCCGCGGTGGCTGATCCTCGACGGCCGAGCGCCGTCCGGCGTTAATCGGATGCGGGCGCACCGCCCGGCGGGTGACACTGCTTCGGCTCCGTCACCCGCCGGGAGGGACCCCGTCATGGACCAGCTGCTCGCCGTGCTCGCCGACCCCGAGAGACTCAGGCTGTACGCGCGCGTCGTCCTCGACGACCTGCCGCCGCGCGAGGCCGACTCCGCCGTCGCCCGCAGGCACCTCGGGCGGCTGCTGGCCACCGGCCTCGTGGAGCGGCTGCCCGACGGGTCGCTGCGGGCCGACCCGGCCGTCTTCCGGCGGGCCCCAGGGCCCGTGGACGCCCACCCCACCGTGCCGCGCCGCCTCACCGGCTTCTTCGCGCACGGCCGCCTCACCGCGATCCCCGTACGCCCCGTCGTACGCCACGAACTCCTCGTCCACCTCACGGACACCCTCTTCGACACCGGCCGCAGCTACAGCGAGCGCGAGGTCAACGACGCGTTCGGCACCGTCCACGACGACACCGCCGCCCTGCGCAGGTACTGCGTCTCCGACGGCCTCCTGGAGCGCGACCAGGACGGCAGCAGCTACCGCCGCGTCCTCGTACACGCCTGAGGGCCCCCGCACCGAACCGGTGCGGGGGCCCTCGGACGGACGACGGGAAGCGGCTACGCCACGGCGGGCGGGTAGAGCTCCGGAGGGAGCTCGGAGGCCGCCGCGGAGTCCAGCAGCCACAGCGTGCGCGAGCGGCCGTAGGCGCCGGCCGCGGGGGCCTGCACCTCGCCGGCGCCCGACAGGGCGATGGCCGCGGCCCGCGCCTTGTCCTCGCCCGCCGCGAGCAGCCACACCTCACGCGCCGAGCGGATCGCCGGGAGCGTGAGCGAGATGCGGGTCGGCGGGGGCTTCGGCGCGCCGTGCACGCCGACCACCGTGCGCACCGTCTCGCGCACCGCGGGCAGCTCGGGGAAGAGCGACGCGACGTGCGTGTCCGGGCCGACGCCGAGCATCAGGACGTCGAAGGTCGGCACCGGGCCGTGGTCCTCCGGGCCCGCGGCCGCGGTGAGTTCGGCGGCATAGATCTCCGCCGCCGCGTCCACCTCGTACGCGCCGTCCGACGCGGGCATCGGGTGCACCCGGGCCGGGTTCAGGGGCACCGAGTCGAGCAGTGCCTCCTTGGCCTGGGTGTAGTTGCGCTCCGGGTCGCCGTCCGGCAGGAAGCGCTCGTCGCCCCACCACAGGTCCAGGCGCGACCAGTCGATCGCGTCCCGGGCGGGGGACGAGCCCAGTGCCGCGAGGAGGCCGTTGCCGTTGCGGCCGCCGGTGAGGACCACCGACGCGCTGCCGCGGGCGGCCTGCGCGTCGACGATCTTCGTGATGAGGCGGGCCGCCGCGGCCTGTGCCATCAGCTCCTTGTCGCGGTGGACGACGAGCTGCGGGGTCGCGCTCACTTCGCGGCCGCCTTCTTGGCCGGGGCCTTCTTCGCCGGCGCCTTCTTCGGCGCGGCCCCCTCCTCGGCGCCCCTGGCCTCTTCCGCCGTCTCGGTCACCGGCTGCGACGGCGGGGCCGCCAGGCGGTCCACGCCGTACTTCAGCGCCGAGGCGTAGGTGTCGTCCGGGTCGAGGCGCCGCAGCTCCTCAGCGATCAGCTCGGCCGTCTCGCGGCGCTTGAGCGCCACCGCGCGGTCGGGCTGCCCCTGGATGGAGAGCGTGGCGAGCGAGCCGTCGGCCCGGTCGAGCACGATGGGACCGCAGGTGGTCTCCATCCGGACGCCGGTCAGGCCGGGGCCCGCCGACAGCGCGCGCTTGACCGGCACGTCGAGGCGGTCCGCCAGCCACATGGCGAGCAGCTCGCAGCTCGGGTTGAACTCCTCGCCGTCCACCTGCACTTCGGTGACCTTGCAGGTGACCTGGTCCAGGGCCGCGGCGAGCATGGAGCGCCACGGGGTGATGCGGGTCCAGGACAGGTCCGTGTCGCCGGGGTGGTAGGCCTCGGCACGGGCGGTCAGCTCGTGGATCGGCTCCTCGGCCGCGTAGGTGTCCGTGACGCGCCGCTGCGCCAGGGCGCCGAGCGGGTCGTTCGCCGGGTCCAGCGGGGCGTTCACCGGCCACCAGACGACCACGGGGGCGTCGGGAAGCAGCAGCGGCAGGACGACCGACTGGGCGTGGTTGATGACCTCGCCGTACAGCCGCAGGACCACCGTCTCGCCGGTGCCGGCCTCGACGCCGACCCGTACCTCGGCGTCCAGGCGCGAGGTGGTGCGGTCACGGGGCGAGCGCGCGGCCCGCTTGATGACCACGAGGGTGCGCGAGGGGTGCTCGCGGGAGGCGTCGTTGGCCGCCTTCAGGGCGTCGTAGGCGTTCTCCTCGTCGGTGACGATGACGAGGGTGAGCACCATGCCGACGGCGGGGGTGCCGATGGCCCTGCGGCCCTTGACGAGCGCCTTGTTGATTTTGCTGGACGTGGTGTCCGTAAGGTCGATCTTCATGGCCGACGCCAGCTCCGTCCGTCTCGTGCGAGCATTTCGTCCGCCTCGGTCGGGCCCCAGGTGCCTGCCGGGTACTGCGCGGGCTTGCCGTGCTTGTCCCAGTACTCCTCGATCGGGTCGAGGATGTTCCAGGACAGCTCGACCTCCTCCGTGCGCGGGAAGAGGTTGGCGTCGCCGAGCAGGACGTCCAGGATCAGGCGCTCGTACGCCTCCGGGCTGGACTCGGTGAAGGACTCGCCGTAGGCGAAGTCCATCGAGACGTCCCGGATCTCCATGGAGGTGCCGGGCACCTTCGAGCCGAACCGGACCGTGATGCCCTCGTCCGGCTGGACGCGGATGACGATCGCGTTCTGCCCGAGCTCCTCGGTGGCGGTGTGGTCGAAGGGGGAGTGGGGCGCGCGCTGGAAGACCACCGCGATCTCCGTGACGCGGCGGCCGAGGCGCTTGCCGGTACGCAGGTAGAAGGGCACACCCGCCCAGCGGCGGTTGTCCACCTCCAGCTTGACGGCCGCGTAGGTGTCGGTCTTCGACTTGGCGTCGATGCCCTCTTCCTGGAGGTAGCCGACGGCCTTCTCGCCGCCCTGCCACCCGGCGGAGTACTGCCCGCGGACCGTGTTCCTGCCGAGGTCCTTAGGGAGCCGGACGGCGCCGAGGACCTTGGCCTTCTCGGCGACCAGCGCGTTGGCGTCGAAGGAGGCGGGCTCCTCCATCGCGGTGAGCGCCATCAGCTGGAGCAGGTGGTTCTGGATGACGTCGCGGGCGGCGCCGATGCCGTCGTAGTACCCGGCGCGGCCGCCGATGCCGATGTCCTCGGCCATGGTGATCTGCACGTGGTCGACGTACGACCGGTTCCAGATCGGCTCGAACATCTGGTTGGCGAAGCGGAGCGCCAGGATGTTCTGGACGGTCTCCTTGCCGAGGTAGTGGTCGATCCGGAACACCTGGTCCGGGGCGAACACCTCGTGCACGATCGCGTTCAGCTCCTGGGCCGACGCCAGGTCGTGGCCGAACGGCTTCTCGATGACCGCGCGGCGCCAGGAGCCCTGCGGGGCGTCCGCGAGCTCGTGCTTCTTCAGCTGCTGGACGACCTGGGGGAAGAACTTCGGCGGCACCGAGAGGTAGAACGCGAAGTTGCCGCCGGTGCCCTGAGCCTTGTCGAGCTCCTGGATGGTGGCCTTGAGCTGCTCGAAGGCCTCGTCGTCGTCGAAGTTGCCCTGGACGAAGCGCATGCCCTGGATGAGCTGCTGCCAGACCTCCTCGCGGAACGGCGTGCGCGAGTGCTCCTTGACCGCGTCGTGGACGACCTGGGCGAAGTCCTCGTTCTCCCAGTCGCGACGCGCGAAGCCAATGAGGGAGAAGCCCGGCGGCAACAGGCCTCTGTTGGCGAGGTCGTAGACGGCAGGCATCAACTTTTTACGGGACAAATCGCCCGTGACGCCAAAGATGACCAGGCCCGACGGCCCCGCGATGCGCGGGAGCCGTCGGTCTGCGGCGTCACGCAGCGGATTGCTGCTTGACAAAGTGGGTCAGCCCTTCGAAGGAGCGAGGCGCCGGAGCTCGGCCTCGGTCGACTTGAGCAGGTCGGTCCAGGACGCCTCGAACTTCTCGACGCCCTCGTCCTCGAGCAGCTGCACGACCTCGTCGTAGGAGATGCCGAGCTTCTCCACGGCGGCGATCTCGGCGCGCGACTGGTCGTAGGTGCCCGCGATGGTGTTGCCGGTGATCGACCCGTGGTCGGCGGTGGCCTCCAGGGTGGCCTCCGGCATCGTGTTCACCGTGTTCGGCGCGACCAGGTCGTCGACGTACAGGGTGTCCTTGTACGCCGGGTCCTTGACGCCGGTCGAGGCCCACAGCGGACGCTGCTTGTTGGCCTGCGCCTTGTCCAGGGCGGCCCAGCGGTCCGAGGAGAAGACCTCCTCGTAGGCCTCGTAGGCGAGGCGGGCGTTGGCGAGCGCGGCCTTGCCCTTGAGGGACTTGGCCTCGTCCGTGCCGATGCCGTCCAGGCGCTTGTCGATCTCGGTGTCCACGCGGGACACGAAGAAGGACGCCACGGAGTGGATCTTCGAGAGGTCCAGGCCGCGCTCCTTGGCCTTCTCCAGGCCCGCGAGGTACGCGTCCATGACCATGCGGTAGCGCTCGAGCGAGAAGATCAGCGTGACGTTGACGCTGATGCCGAGGCCGATGACCTCGGTGATCGCCGGGATGCCCGCCTCAGTGGCCGGGATCTTGATGAGCGCGTTCGGCCGGTCCACCAGCCAGGCGAGCTGCTTGGCCTCGGCCGTCGTGGCCTTGGTGTTGTGCGCCAGGCGCGGGTCGACCTCGATGGACACCCGGCCGTCCTGGCCGCCCGTCGCGTCGAAGACCGGGCGCAGGATGTCGGAGGCGTCACGGACGTCCGCCGTCGTGATCATCCGGATGGCCTCTTCGACGGTGACCTCGCGGGCCGCCAGGTCGGAGAGCTGCTGGTCGTAACCGTCGCCCTGCGAGATGGCCTTCTGGAAGATCGACGGGTTGGTCGTGACGCCCACGACGTGCTGCTGGTCGATCAGCTCGGCGAGGTTGCCGGACGTGATCCGCTTGCGCGACAGGTCGTCCAGCCAGATCGCGACGCCTTCTTCGGAAAGGCGCTTGAGTGCGTCTGTCATGGAATTACATCTCCTACTTGGTCGTATATGGGCGTCAGCGCTGAGCGGCGTCGATCGATTCCCGCGCCGCCTGGGCCACCGCGTCGGCGGTGAACCCGAACTCGCGGAACAGCACCTTGCCGTCCGCCGAGGCACCGAAGTGCTCCAGCGAGACGATGCGTCCGGCGTCGCCCACGAAGCGGTGCCAGGTCAGACCGATGCCGGCCTCGACCGCCACACGCGCCTTGACGGACGGCGGCAGCACCGAGTCCCGGTACCCCTGGTCCTGCTCCTCGAACCACTCGACCGACGGCATCGAGACGACGCGCGTCGGGACACCGGCGGCCTGCAGCTGCTCGCGCGCCTCGACGGCGAGCTGGACCTCGGAGCCGGTGCCGATGAGCACGACCTCGGGCGCGCCGCCCTCGGCCTCGAACAGGACGTAGCCACCCTTGGCGGCGTCCTCGTTGCGCTCGTACGTCGGCACGCCCTGGCGGGTCAGCGCGAGGCCGTGCGGGGCCCCCTTGCCGAACTCCTTGGTGTAGCGCTTGAGGATCTCGCGCCACGCGATGACGGTCTCGTTGGCGTCGGCCGGGCGCACGACGTTCAGGCCCGGGATGGCGCGCAGCGAGGCCAGGTGCTCGACCGGCTGGTGGGTCGGGCCGTCCTCGCCGAGGCCGATGGAGTCGTGCGTCCACACGTACGTCACCGGGAGGTGCATCAGCGCGGACAGGCGGACGGCGTTGCGCATGTAGTCGGAGAACACCAGGAAGGTGCCGCCGAAGATGCGCGTGTTGCCGTGCAGCGCGATGCCGTTCATCTCCGCGGCCATGGAGTGCTCGCGGATGCCGAAGTGGACCGTACGGCCGTACGGGTCGGCCTCGGGCAGCGGGTTGCCCGCGGGCAGGAACGACGAGGTCTTGTCGATCGTCGTGTTGTTCGAGCCCGCGAGGTCGGCGGAGCCGCCCCACAGCTCGGGGATGACCGCGCCGAGCGCCTGCAGGACCTTGCCGGACGCGGCGCGGGTGGCGACGCCCTTGCCGGTCTCGAACTCGGGGAGCTTCTCCTCCCAGCCCTCGGGCAGCTCGCCCGCGCGGACGCGGTCGAACTCGGCGGCGCGCTCGCCGTTGGCGGTGCGCCAGGCGGCGAAGCCCTTCTCCCACTCGGCCTTGGCCTCGCGGCCCCGGTCGAGCGCCTTGCGGGTGTGCGCGAGGACCTCGTCGGAGACCTCGAAGGTCTGCTCCGGGTCGAAGCCGAGGACGCGCTTGGTGGCGGCCACTTCCTCGTCGCCGAGCGCCGAGCCGTGGGCGGCCTCGGTGTTCTGCGCGTTCGGGGCGGGCCAGGCGATGATCGAGCGCATCGCGATGAAGGAGGGGCGCTCGGTCTCGGCCTTGGCGGCCTGGATCGCGGCGTAGAGGGCGGCCGGGTCGAGGTCGCCGTCCTCCTTGGGCGCCACGCGCTGGACGTGCCAGCCGTACGCCTCGTACCGCTTCATGGTGTCCTCGGAGACCGCGGTCTCCGTGTCGCCCTCGATCGAGATGTGGTTGTCGTCCCACAGCAGGATCAGGTTGCCGAGCTTCTGGTGCCCGGCCAGCGACGAGGCCTCGCCGGAGATGCCCTCCTGGAGGCAGCCGTCACCGGCGATGGCGTAGATGAAGTGGTCGAACGGGGAGGAGCCGTCGGCCGCCTCCGGGTCGAACAGACCGCGCTCGTAGCGGGCGGCCATCGCCATGCCCACGGCATTGGCGACGCCCTGGCCCAGCGGGCCCGTCGTCGTCTCCACGCCCGTCGTGTGGCCGTACTCCGGGTGGCCGGGGGTCTTCGAGCCCCAGGTGCGGAAGGCCTTCAGGTCGTCCAGCTCCAGGCCGAAGCCGGCCAGGTAGAGCTGGGTGTAGAGCGTCAGGGACGAGTGGCCCGCAGAGAGGACGAACCGGTCGCGGCCGGTCCACTCGGCGTCCGCCGGGTCGTGACGCATCACCTTCTGGAAGAGGGTGTACGCGGCGGGCGCGAGGCTCATGGCCGTACCGGGATGGCCGTTGCCGACCTTCTGTACGGAATCCATGGCCAGGACGCGGGCGGTATCAACGGCCCGCTGGTCCAGTTCGGTCCACTCGAGGTCTGTGGTGGTCGGCTTGGTGCTCACCCTGAGTCAGGGCTCCTCTCCACATGTCGAATGCCGGCGGCGTAGATCCCACCGGCCGCTGTCGAGCCTACCGCTGCGAGAACGTTCATTTTTTCGAGTCATTCCAGACTGCAGTGACACACGAGGAAGCGCCTCCCGAAAGGAAAGGGCGGGCATTAGGCAAGTGAATACCGGGTCGCTCATATGTCCGCTCAAAAGGCCACCGGTATCGCCCGTTTGTCCGCTCAATGAACGCCGGGTTCCGCTCATCTGGCGGCTCAACTCGCCACGGACGCCGTTCGACCGGCCGGGCCAACACGACCCCACCCCCGCGAAGGGCGAGGTATGGGCAACGTCTACAGTGGCGTGGTACGCGCGGGCTTTACCGGATCTTCATGTCAGAAGGTGCTGGTCGGCCCGCTGGGATGTCTCTGTCAGGGGTGTGCGTGACGGCCGTTGAATCCCGTCCAGCGGGGGTTTCCGGGACGGACCTGAGCCCGAGCCATCGGCCGTTCGGGGCTCGCGTCAAGGCGTTTGTGGCGCTGACGAAGCCGCGGATCATCGAGCTGCTGCTCATCACCACCGTTCCGGTGATGTTCCTCGCCGAACAGGGGGTGCCCGACCTGTGGCTGGTCTTCGTGACCTGCCTGGGCGGCTACCTCTCCGCGGGGGGCGCGAACGCGCTCAACATGTACATCGACCGCGACATCGACGCCCTGATGGACCGCACGTCGCAGCGGCCGCTGGTGACCGGCATGGTCAGCCCGCGCGAGTGCCTCGTGTTCGGCATCACCCTCGGGGTCGTCTCCACCCTGCTGTTCGGCTTCGCCGTCAACTGGCTCTCCGCCTGGCTCTCGCTCGGCGCGCTGCTCTTCTACGTGGTCGTCTACACGATGATCCTCAAGCGGCGCACCTCCCAGAACATCGTCTGGGGCGGCATCGCGGGCTGTCTGCCGGTCCTCATCGGCTGGTCATCGGTCACCGACTCCATGTCGTGGGCCCCGGTCATCCTCTTCCTGGTCATGTTCTTCTGGACGCCGCCGCACTACTGGCCGCTCTCCATGAAGGTCAAGGCCGACTACGCGCGCGTCGGCGTGCCGATGCTGCCGGTCATCGCCTCCAACAAGGTGGTCGCCCGCCAGATCGTCCTCTACAGCTGGATGATGGTCGCCGTCTCGCTGCTGCTCCAGCCGCTCGGCTACACCGGCTGGTTCTACACGGCGGTCGCGCTGGTCACCGGCGGTTTCTGGCTGTGGGAGGCGCACGGGCTGCAGAGCCGCGCCAAGGCCGAGGTCACGGGCGGCAAGCTCAAGGAGATGCGGCTCTTCCACTGGTCCATCACCTACGTCTCGCTGCTCTTCGTGGCGGTGGCCGTGGACCCCTTCCTCCGCTGACCCCCCTCCACTCCGCCGACGGGCGGGGCACGTGGTGTTGAACGCCACGCGCCCCGCCCGTCGCCAGTTGATCTACCCGTCGGTAGCATCCTGCCCATGGCAGACACACAGCAGGTGGACGAGAGCAAGGGCGACAGCAAGCAGGCCGCCAAGGCCGAGCGCCGGGCGGCCAGGCTCGCCAAGGAGATCGGCACCTTCGCGCGGGCGCACGGCGGAGCCGAGGCGCAGGTCGCGTACATCGGGCACGAGGGCGCCCGGATCGTCCTCGTGGGCGAGGACGGCGGCTGGGGCGACCTCGTCGCGCCCACCTACGCCATCGCGCAGGACGCCGTCGAGAAGGCCGGAGTCACCGTCCACGAGGAGTTCGCGGGGGACTTCGCGGCCAAGGTGCGGACCGGCCCCTACGAGTGGAAGCGGATGGCCGGCATCCAGCTGGGCGGCCCGAGCAACGGCTGACGCCCCGCCGTACGTTCGACAGAGACTGGCCGAAAGCAACACCTGACGCCTGGGTCACCCGTTAGGACCGTAGGAGCACGGTCCACCCATCGGGAGTCCGGATGATCGAAACGCCGTCCCTGGTGGACCAGTACTGCCATGGCGTCCTGCGCACGGAGCTGGGCCTCGGCACCTTCGAGGCCCACCTCGGCCGGGGCGAGGGACCGCCCGCCCCCGGCACCACCTTCTTCGACACCCAGACCGGCTTCGCGGTGCGCCGCTGGTGTCCGCCGCTGCTCGGCCTGGAACCGCACTGCCCGCCGGCCCGCTACCTCGCCCGGCGCCGCGAACTCGGCGTCCTGGAGTCGGGGCGGCGCCTGCTGCGGGGCAGCGGCATCACCACGTACCTCGTCGACACGGGGCTGCCGGGGGACCTGACGGGGCCCGCCGAGATGGCCTGCACCGGCGACGCCGACGCCCGCGAGATCGTCCGCCTGGAATTACTCGCCGAACAGGTCGCCGACACCTCGGGCACCGCGGACGCGTTCCTCGCCAATCTCGCCGAGTCCGTGCACGCCGCCGCCGTGGGCGCGGTCGCCTTCACCTCGGTCGCGGGGGTGCGCCATCCGCTCGCCCTCGCGCCGGAACCGCCCGGCCCCGGCGAGGTGCGGGGCGCGGTCGGGCGCTGGCTGGCCGGGCGCCAGGTGGGCGGGGCGCTCGCCGATCCCGTCCTGCTGCGGCACCTGCTGTGGATCGCCGTGGCCTCGGGACGGCCGCTGCAACTGCACGCGGGCGCCGGGGACCCGCAGACGTATCTGGGGGACTTCGCACGGGCCACCGCGGGGCTCGGCACCGATCTGGTGCTGCTGCACGGCTATCCGTACCACCGCAGCGCCGCGCACCTGGCGGCCGTCTTCCCGCACGTGTACGCCGACCTCGGGCCCGCGCTCGTACGCACCGGGGCCCGCGCGGCCGCCGTGCTCGCCGAGATCCTCGAACTCGCGCCCTTCGGCAAGCTGCTGTTCTCCAGCGGCGCCCACGGGCTGCCCGAACTGCACGTCGTCGGCGCGCACCTGTTCCGGGAGGCGCTCGGGCGGGTGCTCGGCACCTGGGTCGCGGAGGGCGCCTGGTCGCTCACCGACGCGCAGCGGGTGGCGGGGCTGATCGCCGCGGGCAATGCCCGACGGGTCTACGGGCTCGCGGCGGGCGCGCAGCGGTGAGGGCGGCCGGTGCCCGGCCGCCCACGGCCTGCCGGGCTCAGACGGCCGAGAGGCGTGAGTCGTCCGCCTGGGCGGGCACGTCCGCCGTGGTGAGCGGCCGCTCCCGCATCGAGAGCAGCACCCGCAGCACGGCGATCCACACCAGGCACGAACCGAGCATGTGCAGGCCGACCAGGATCTCCGGCAGGTCCGTGAAGTACTGGACGTAACCGATCGCGCCCTGCGAGAGGAGCACCAGGAACAGCTCGCGGGTGCGGGCCAGCGGGCCGGGCGGCGCGTCGACCGCCTTGAGCACGAACCACAGGGCGAACGCCAGCGTCACCACGATCCAGGCGAGGACGGCGTGCAGCTTGCTGACCGCCTCCCAGTCGAAGCCCATCCGCGGCACGTCGCTGGAGTCGCCCGCGTGCGGTCCCGAGCCGGTGACGACCGTGCCCACGGCGATCAGCAGCGCGGAGGCCGTGACGAGGACCCACACGAGCTGCAGCACGGCCTTGCCCACCAGCGGGCGCGGCTCGCCGTCGCCCTCGCGGGTCCGCTGCCACATGGTGACGGCGACGGCGATCAGCGCGGAGGAGAGCAGGAAGTGCGCCGCGACCGTCCACGGGTTCAGGCCGACGAGGACCACGATGCCGCCGAGCACGGCGTTGCCCATCACCAGCCAGAACTGGACCCAGCCGAGCCGGGTGAGGCTGCGCCGCACCGGCTTCTGCGAACGGGCCGCGATGATCGCCCAGCCGACGGCCGCGCTCAGCACGTAGGCCAGCATGCGGTTGCCGAACTCGATGGCGCCGTGGACGCCCATCTCGCTCGTCGCGGTGAGGGACTGGTCCGTGCACTTGGGCCAGGTCGGGCAGCCGAGGCCGGAGCCGGTCAGCCGGACGGCGCCGCCCGTCACCACGATGAGCACCGTCATGACGACGGAGATCACGGCCGCCTGCTGGACGGTCCGCTGGGTGGGGGTCCAGCGCTCGGCGATGAAGGCGAGCGGGTTCCGCGCGGCCGAGGTGATGTCGGCTCGGGTCACTTTTGGCACGCGCACCATCGTAGGGGGCCGCTTGTGCATGTCTTCACGAGGGGGACGAGTTGTCCCAGAGCGACCGGTGGATGCGGTCCGCTCGGGCCCGGAGCTCCGCCGCGCGGGCCGGGTCCGCGGCGCAGTCCGCGAGGAACGCGTACACCGCCACGAGCGAGGGGTGCTCCTCGCCCAGACTGACGACGAAGATGCGCTCCGCCGTACGCAGCTCCTGCTCGGCGCGGGTCCGGTAGCCCGCGGCCCGCAGCACCGGGCCGAGCCGGCAGAGGGTCTTCGCCCGGTAGTGGTGGTCGGGGCCGTACGCGGCGACGTAGATCCCCTCGGCCTCGCGCAGGGTGTCGATCGCCTTGTTGAGGTGCCCCTCGGCCCACTGCAGCGAGCCGAGCTTGTTGAGACAGGCGGCGTAGGTGTGGGCCTCCGTCGCCCGGCGCTCGCCGAGCAGGGTCAGGACGGGGCCGAGGAGTTCGTGCGCACGGGTGAGATGGGTCTGGGCCTGGGCGCGCAGGCCGCGCTTGCGCAGGGGGCTGCGGGCCTGCCGGGACGCGGCCTTGCACTGCTGGCCCTTGCGGCGCTCCACGTCCGCGAGGAACTTGGCGACCTGCGCGGTTTCGAAGTCCTCCTCGCCGCGCTTGCTGCAGAAGACGGCGTGCGCGGCCGCCAGCTCGGCCTGGGCGGTGTCCAGGTCGCCGCGGTCCTGCGCGACGATGCCGACGTCGCGCCGGAGCATGGCGCGGAACACCACGTGCTCCTCCAGGCCGGTGGAGCCGCCGCTGCCGATCAGCTCGCCGGCCCGCCGGTAGCAGGCGAGCGCGTCGGTGAGGCGGCCCGCGTTGCGGTGGATCATGCCGGCCTCCTGCTCGGTGACCGCCCAGTCGCTCACCTCCCAGCCGGAACCCTGGTGCTCGTAGATCCGCAGGGCGGCCTCCAGATAGCCGCCCGCCTCGCGGAAGCGGTTGCGCTCGCGCAGGATGCCGCCGAACTGACGGCAGCACTGCGCCCGTATCTGCTGGAAGGCGTCGTCGTCCTTGTGGGCGTCGCACAGGGCGAGGGCCCGGCCGCAGGCCGCCTCCGCGGGGTCCAGGTGGGCGAGGAGGTAGTGCTGGCGGGCGATGGCCAGGTGGGCCGTCGCGAGGCTGTGCTCGGAGCCGGTGCCGAGGCCGCGCAGCTCCACCTCGCGGGCGAAGAAGGCCAGGGCGCTCTTCCAGTCGCAGCGGTGGCTCTGATAACTGCCCGCCCGGTGCAGCAGCCGCACGAGGGCCTCCGGATCGCGCGCCGCGCCCAGTTCGCCGTCGTCGTCCTCGGCCCAGGCGGGTTCGGCGGTCACCGCGTCGACGTGCGGCATCAGGCGCTCGCAGGCGAGGCGCGAGTCGAGCTGTTCGGGGGCGAGCGGGAAGGCGGCCTCGATCAGCCGGACCGCGGCCTGCGACCACTCCAGGCGCTCGTGGCCGGTGAGGCGGGAGCGGATGAAGATCTGGACGCGGGGATGGATGCCGTACGTCACCGGTTCCGTGCGGCCGTCGCCCTGGCGGGTCATCAGGGAGTGCTGGACGAGCTTGAGGACGAGCCGGGTGAAGGCGAGCTGGTCCTCCATCACCAGGCGCAGCCGGTCGGGCAGGACCGAGCGGTACCGGAAGAGCATGGTGCGGGGCACGTCCTCGGAGGCGAGGAAGGAGCAGAGCCGCAGCAGGTCCTCGGCGGCGGGCTGCTGGCGCCCGATCCGCTCGATCGCCAGCTCGAAGGTCTTGGCGTCGCTGTCGGCGGTCTGCTCGGAGAGCCGCTGCAGGTAGTCCTCGAAGTCCTCGCTCTCGACGCTGATCTCGGCCTGCTCGATGTAGGCACCGGCCTGTTCCAGGGCGAGGGGCTGCCAGCCGAGGAGCCGGCCGAGCCGGGCGAGCCGCCCGTCGTCCGACGAGCCGGTCCTGAGCCGCAGGAACTCCAGGCCCTCGGCCTCGGCGTAGACGGTGAGCTCGACGGGGTCCGGGCACAGGCCGCTCCAGCCCTCGCGGTGCTGGGTGGTGATGAGCACCTTCCCGGCCCCTTCGGGCGGCAGCAGGGGCTGCAGCCGCTCCAGGCGGTCGATGGGACCGTCGCTGTTCGCCTCGGCCCCGTCGAGCTGGACGTTGTCGTAGACGAGGAGCCAGTCCGGGTGGTCGCGCAGCCAGCTCCAGAGGCGGGAGAGGACCACGGTCTTGGACTCGTGGTAGGCGATGCCGATCAGGGCGGCGAGTTCGAGGAGGTCGCACAGGAGCCGGTCGGCGCTGGTGGCGTTGAGCCATCGGGTGAGGCTGTGCTCCTCGAGCTTGTCGTGTGCGTACACCGTGGCCAGCTGGGACTTCCCGATGCCGCCGGTGCCGTGCAGGACGCAGACGCGGCGGCCCCCGGCGCCCTTGCCGGGGCGCAGGGTCCGCTCGATCCGGGCCATCTCGTTCTTGCGGCCCACGAAGTAGCGGGAGCGGAAGGGGAGGTTGTTCGGGGGAGAGGCGGCCGACGCGGTGTCCCCAGCGGCGCGCCCGTGCGCCGGCGCGGCCATGACGACGAGGGAGACCATGACCAGCACGATGAAGCCGACCAGGGTCCACATCACCGGTCCGGTCGTCTTGTCCTTGAGGAGGGCCACCAGGGCGACCGCCACGCCCGAGAGCGCGGTGGCGCCGGCGGCGAGCCGCTTCATGGTGAGGGTGAGCCGTTTGCGGGTCAGGACGAACCGTTTGCGTGCGCCGACGACTAAACCGGAAAGCGATACGGACATCAGTTCCCCCTGTCTGCCCTCACCCGCCCTTTGCGCAGTACAGTCCCATTCTCGGGGAAAACCCGCCCTCACCGGAATACAACAGCAGGGGAAACCGGGGCTAGTCTGCGCTTCGCGGATTCGACGGCACGGAGGCGGCATGGATCTCGACGCGCAGGATCAATCCCCGGAAGACGGGGTGCATATCGCCTTGGTCCACTGGTCATTTCCGCCCTGTGTGGGCGGGGTGGAATCCCACTTGTGGGACTATTCGCGGCTGTTGGCGCGGCGGGGCCACCGCGTCACCGTCCTCACCGGCACCCCCGGCGCGCAGACACCGGGCCAGCCGGGCGTGGAGGTGCTCGCCCACCCGGCGCTCGACCTCGCCAGACTGGAGCGCGACTCCGGCGACCTGCGCCGCCTCACCCGGTGGTTCGCCGAGGTCCTGGGCAAGCGCGGGGTGCGCGTGGTGCACTGCCACAACCTGCACCACTTCAGCGAGGCCCCGGCCAGGGCCCTGGAGACGTTGCGCGGGCCGCTCGGTCTGGTGCTCTGCCACACCTACCACAGCATCTGGGGCGCCCCGGGCAGCCGGGGATCCACGCTCATGGCGGCGGAGTGGGACGGGCACTACGCGGTCTCGGAGTTCCTGCGGACCGCCTGTGCCGACGTGCTCGACGTACGGGCGGAGCGCACCTACCTGGGCATCGACACCGCTCCCTACACCTCGGTCGCGCCACTCGACGACGCGCCCCGGCAGGGCACGGTCCTGCTGCCCGCGCGGCTCATCCCGGACAAGGGCGCGATGCTCGCGGTGGCCGCGCTCGACCTCATCGTCAAGCGCCGCATGTGCGCATTCGAACCCCGGCTCGTCCTCACGGACACCCGCCGGACGGTCGATTTCCACGGCGAGAAGATCGGCTTCCGGGAAAGCCTCGAAAAGGAGATCGAGAAGCGCGGCCTGAAGTCGTACGTGGATTTCGTGGAGGCCGGTGTCGAGGAAATGCCTGGTCTCTACGCCGAGTCCACGGTCGTCGTCTACCCCTCGCTTTTCGCGGAGCCGATGGGACTCGCCCCCCTGGAGGCCATGGCGGCCGCGCGGCCCGTGGTGGTGACCCGGATGGGCGGTCTGGGCGAGGGCGTCGACGCCGACGGCGTCATCGGCCACCTCGTGCCGGACGGGAACGAGGAACAGCTCGCCGCGCGGATCGCCGCCCTGCTCGACGACCGCGGGACCGGCCGCCGGATGGGGCTGCGCGGCCGGGAGCACGTCAGGGACCACTTCGACCTGCGCAAGATCTACCTGGAGCGGATGCGCGCGGAGTACCGCACGCTGCTCTCGCGAGCGGACGGAGCGTCAGCCGACGGGGTCCGGACCGGCGCCCGCGCCAGTGTCTGAACCGGCGCCCGCTCCGGCCTCCACGTCGATGTCGACCCGCCAGCCCCCGGGCAGCCCGGCCACCGCGGCCCGCCCGTCCCCGCCGATCCGTACCGAGAGGTCCGCGCCCGCCAGGCGCAGCCCCGACACGGTGAGCGGCCCGAGCAGCGCCGGGTGGAGCGGACGCAGCGCGAGCCTGCGCCGCGCCGCGTCGGGCCGCAGCCCGAGGAGTGCCGCGAGCACCGCGACGCCGGACGCCGCCGACCAGCCCTGCGGGCGGCAGGCGGCCGGATAGGCGAGCGGGGCGGGCGAGGTCTCGGTCCGCGCGTCGCCGCCGTACAGCTCCGGCATCCGGTACGAGAAGTGCACCGCCGCGTCCAGCAGGCCGTCGGCGAGCGCCGCGGCCTCGGCCTGGCGGCCCGACGCGCACAGGCCCTGCACGGCGATCGCCGTGTCGTGGGTCCACACCGAACCGCCGTGGTAGCTCAGCGGGTTGAAGCCGGGCACTGCGGCCGACCTGCTGCGCAGCCCCCAGCCGGAGTTCAGCTCGGGGGAGGCGAGCCAGGCGGCGACGTCGGCGCAGCCGGCCGTGTCGAGGATGCCGGTGGCGAGCAGCTGGCCCATGTTGGACGCGGGGCCGGTGACCGGGGTGAGGTCCCGGCCGACCGCGATGGCGGCGTAGCGGGGAGCGGGGCCGTCCTTGCCGGTGATCCAGAAGGCGTCCGCGAAACGGTCCCGGAGGGCCGCGGCCCAGCCGCGCAGCTCGCGGGCGCGCCCGTCGGCGCCCCGGGATTCCAGCAGGGCGGCGAGGCCCGTCGCCGCCTCGTAGGCGTATCCCTGCACCTCGCAGAGGGCCAGCGGGGGTTCGACGCGGCGGCCCGCCGCGTCGCGCACCGCGTCGGCGGAGTCCTTCCACGACTGGTGGAGCAGCCCGCCGGGGCGCGGGTAGTAGCGCAGCAGCCCGTCCTTGTCCTTGCCGCAGACGGCGACGATCCAGTCCATCGCGCGCTCCGCGTACGGCAGGAGGCCCTCGACGTCGGCCGCGGGCAGGCCCCAGCGCCAGGCGTCGACGAGGAGCGAGACGAAGAGCGGGGTCGCGTCGACGGAGCCGTAGTAGTGGGAGGGGAGCAGCAGGCCGTGGCCGTGCTCCGACTGCGCGGGCCGCAGCTCGTGCAGGATGCGCCCCGGCGCCTCCTCACGGAACTCGTCGTGGACCGTGCCCTGGCGCCGGGCGAGGGTCCACAGCGTGCCGCGGGCCAGGTCGGTGCCGAGCGGCAGCAGCATGCGGGCCGACCAGATCGAGTCCCTGCCGAACAGCGTCAGGTACCAGGGGCAGCCAGCGGCGATGAACTGGTCGTCGCGGGGCGCGGGCCGCCCGCCCGCGCCGTCCGCGAGGCGCAGCGCCCGCAGATCGGCGAGCCCCTGGCGGACCAGCGCGACCAGCCGCCGGTCGCCCCGGACCACCGGCTCCGACCAGGGCGCGTGCGGGGAGGCGGCGACCGGATGGCCCGGCGGTGCGGGGACGGCGCGGCCCGTGACGGCGAGCCGGATCAGCCAGGAGCCGCCCGGCGGCACGTCGACCCGCGACCAGGTGAAGGTGGCGCGCGCCGGGCCCGCCGAGGTCCTGGGGCGCGTGGGGCTCTCGGCGAGCAGGATCCTGGCGCGGCCCGTGGGGGAGCGCCAGGAGAGCGCGGCCGCCCCGGTCCGCGCGGCGGACGGCGGCACGGCCGGGCCGGTGAGCCCGTGCTTGACGTCGGCGATGTCGGCGAGATCGGTGGCGGCGGCCAGCTCGACGCGCACGGTGTGGGTGAGGGTGCCGACGTTGCGCAGCAGGACCGTCTCGCCCGCCCCGGCGGTGCGCACGCGCTCGACGATCAGCGTCGGGTCGTCCGTGCCGTCTCCCGGGTAGCGGTGCACGGCGGTGAAGCGGACCCGGTCGGGGCCGAGCGGCTGGACGCCGACGGGCTCGGGCTCGCGGCCGTCGAGCAGCAGCACCAGGGTGTGCAGGAGCCGCCGGTCGTGGTCGTAGAAGCCGTCGGCCCGTGCGCCGCGCAGCTGACCGTCACGGCCCGACGCGGTGAAGGCGGGGGCCGCGACGCAGATCATCACGTCGTGCAGCAGCGGCTGCAGGGCGAGGGCCCGGCGCGGTGCGGGTAATTCCGGGGTGTCGGCCACGGAACGGGAGTGCCCGCTGCGCCCTCACGTCATGCCGCTGTCACTCCCAGCGGAAGAACTTCGCCGCCGCGCCGAGCCCGAGCACCGCCCACACCGCGAGGATGCCGAGGTCGCCCCACGGCATGCCCGCGCCGTGCCGCAGGACGTCGCGCAGCCCGTCCGAGAGCGCCGAGATGGGCAGCAGGCCGAGCACCGTCTGCGCCGCGTCGGGGAACTTGTCGAGCGGGACGATCACGCCGCCGCCCATCAGCAGGAGCAGGAAGACGAGGTTCGCGGCGGCGAGCGTCGCCTCGGCCTTGAGGGTGCCCGCCATCAGCAGGCCGAGTCCGGAGAACGCGGCCGTGCCGAGCACCAGGAGCAGGAGCACGGAGACGGGGTTGCCGTGCGGCGACCAGCCCAGGGCGAACGCGATGACCGTGAGCAGCACGATCTGCAGGACCTCGGTGACCAGGACCGAGAGGGTCTTGGCGGTCATCAGGCCCCAGCGGGGGAGCGGCGAGGCGCCGAGCCGCTTGAGGACGCCGTAGCGGCGCTCGAAGCCCGTCGCGATGGCCTGGCCGGTGAAGGCCGTCGACATCACGGCGAGCGCGAGGATGCCGGGCGCGAGGAAGTCCACCGCGTCGCCGTCACCCGTGTCGACGATGTCGACGGCGCTGAACAGGACGAGCAGGAGGGTCGGGATCACGACCGTGAGGAGCAGCTGCTCGCCGTTGCGCAGCAGCATCTTCGTCTCGAGCGCCGCCTGCGCGGCGATCATGCGGCGGAGCGGGGCGGCGCCCGGCTCCGGCGTGTAGGTCCCTGCGGCGCTCATCCGCGCAGCTCCTTGCCGGTGAGTTCCAAGTACACGTCTTCCAGTGTGTGGCGTTCGACCGAGATCTTCTCCGGCATGACGCCGTGCTGCGCGCACCACGAGGTGACGGTGGCGAGCAGCTGCGGGTCGACCGTGCCGCTGACCCGGTAGGAGCCGGGGGTCAGTTCGGCGGCGGCCGAGTCCGGGGGCAGGGCCTTGAGCAGCGAGGCGACGTCCAGGCCGGGGCGGCCGCTGAAGCGCAGGGTGTTCTCGGCGCCGCCGCGGCAGAGCTCGTCGGGGCTGCCCTGGGCGATGACCCGGCCCGCGTCGATGATCGCGACGTCGTCGGCGAGCTCCTCGGCCTCGTCCATGTGGTGCGTGGTGAGGATGACGCCGACGCCGTCGCGCCGCAGATCGCGTACGAGGTCCCAGGTGGCCCGGCGCGCCTGCGGGTCGAGGCCCGCGGTCGGCTCGTCGAGGAAGACGAGCTCGGGCCTGCCGACCACGGCCATGGCGAGCGCGAGGCGCTGCTGCTGGCCGCCGGAAAGCCGCCGGTAGGTGGTGCGGCCGCAGCTCTCCAGGCCGAGGCGCTCGATGAGCGCGGGCACGTCGAGGGGGCGGGCGTGCAGCTTGGCCACGTGGCGGAGCATCTCGTCGGCGCGGGCGCCGGAGTAGACGCCGCCGGACTGGAGCATCACGCCGATGCGGGGCCGCAGGGCGTCCGCCTCGCGCGCCGGGTCGAGACCGAGGACGCGGACGGTGCCGGAGTCCGGTTTCCGGTATCCCTCGCAGGTCTCGATCGTGGTGGTCTTGCCCGCGCCGTTGGGGCCGAGGACGGCGGTGATGCCCGCCCCGGCCGTCAGGTCGAGACCGTCCACCGCGGTCTTGGTTCCGTACCGCTTGACCAGATTCCGGATCTGGACGACGGGCTCGTTTCGCATGGTGAGCCAGTCTAGGTTCGGCGCCGGGGGCGAGGACCGGCGGGGCGGTGCGGTTCCGCCGCGCGACGCTACGTCCGCGGCCGGTGCTCGGCCAGCCACCGTTCGGCGTAGGCGACGGCGTCCGCCACGGGGAAGAGCCGGGACAGGGCGGCGCCGACGTGGCCGCGTACGACGGGGGAGTCCTTCTCGTACGCCGCGCCGAGCTCCGCGAAGCCGTCCTCGGAGATCGAGCGTTCCCGCACGGTCTTCCAGCGGCGCCCCGCGGACGTCATGACGGCGAAGGAGTTCTCCTCCATGGGGCCGGGGATCCGGTACTCGGCCAGGTGGAAGGCCGTACAGGCGTCGAAGCCGGCGCCGAGGAGCAGCACGCGGGCGCCCGCCCGCTCCAGGCGTGCCAAGGGGCTGCGCTCGCCGAGCCGGCAGTCGCGGGCGTGCCCGGAGGTGAGGTCCGCGGCGGCCGGTCCGAGCGCGGCGAACGAGGTCTGCGGGTGGGCGCTGCGCAGCGCGCCGGGCCAGCGGCGCACGGTCTCCGGGACGATGCCGATCCCGTACGTGGGCGTGGTCAGCGGGTCGTACGCGGGCAGCGACGCGCGGATCGCGGGCCACCACTCCTCGGGCACGGGCGGGCTCTGCCAGGGCGCGGGGTCGGAGTTGTCGCCGGAGTGGGCGGGGACCACCAGCGTGCCGTCCGGGCCCAGCGTGTCGAGCAGCGCCTGGACGAGGGCGACCGCGCCGCCCGCGACCCAGCCGAGCGCGCTGAGCGAGGTGTGCACGAGGAGGGTCTCGCCGGGCCGGACGCCGAGCTCGCGCAGGTCGTCCGCGAGCGTCGCGCGGGTGCACAAAGGGCCGGTCGGAGGGGGTGTCGGCATGGTTCCCGAGTGTGCTGTACGGGGCTCGCGGGCGCCACCGATTTGATCGATCGGTGATCGTTTCCGCAGGTCAGCTTAGGTATGCCTAAGTGATGCAGCGCACCAGCGGTCGCTCGAGACGCGGGTTGTCAGGCTCTGAGGAATTACGCAACAATGGCGTTGTGAAAAACGTTGGCGAGGCTCCGCAGGAGGAACTCGCGGCCGGGATGCGCTCGGACCACTCGACGCGCAACCGGGTCGCGCGCTCCATCCTGGATCACGGCCCGTCCACCGTCGCCGACCTCGCGAAGCGCCTCGGCCTCACCCAGGCGGCCGTCCGCCGCCACCTCGACGCCCTCGCCCATGAGAACGTCGTCGAGCCCCGTGAGCAGCGCGTCTACGGAGCCCGGACCCGGGGCAGGCCCGCCAAGGTCTTCGCCCTGACCGACTGCGGGCGCGACGCCTTCGACCAGTCGTACGACAAGCTGGCCGCGGACGCGCTCCGGTGGATCACCGAGCACCACGGAGAGGGCGCGGTCGTCGAATTCGCCCGGGCGAGAATCGCCGCCCAGGCGGAGACGTACCGCAAGGCGATGGCCGCCGCACCCCCCGAACAGCGCACCGAGGCTCTGGCGAAGGCATTGACCGCCGACGGGTACGCTGCTACGGCGCGTAGCGCACCGGTCGGCGAGCAGCTCTGTCAGCACCACTGCCCTGTCGCCCATGTCGCCGAGCAGTACCCGCAGCTGTGCGAGGCGGAGACGGAAATCTTCTCCGCGCTGCTCGGCACGCATGTGCAGCGCCTCGCCACGATCGCCCACGGAGACGGCGTCTGTACGACGTTCATCCCGCGCCGTGGCAGCGGCGGCGACAGCACCACACGGACCACCACATCAGCATCAGCAAGCACGGCCGGGAGGAACCCCGCATGACTCTCCCCACGGAGACTGCCCACCCTGAGCTCGAGGGCCTGGGCAACTACGAATACGGCTGGGCCGACTCCGACGCGGCGGGTGCCTCTGCCAAGCGCGGCATCAACGAGGACGTCGTCCGGGACATCTCGGCCAAGAAGTCCGAGCCGGAGTGGATGACGAAGCTGCGCCTGAAGGGCCTGCGCCTCTTCGACAAGAAGCCCATGCCGAACTGGGGCTCGGACCTCTCCGGCATCGACTTCGACAACATCAAGTACTTCGTGCGCTCCACGGAGAAGCAGGCGGAGTCCTGGGAGGACCTGCCCGAGGACATCAAGAACACGTACGACAAGCTCGGCATCCCCGAGGCGGAGAAGCAGCGCCTCGTCGCCGGTGTCGCCGCGCAGTACGAGTCCGAGGTCGTCTACCACCAGATCCGCGAGGACCTGGAGGAGCAGGGCGTCATCTTCCTGGACACCGACACGGCGCTGAAGGAGCACCCGGAGCTCTTCAAGGAGTACTTCGGGACCGTCATCCCCGTCGGCGACAACAAGTTCGCCTCGCTGAACAGCGCCGTCTGGTCCGGTGGCTCGTTCATCTACGTCCCCAAGGGCGTGCACGTCGAGATCCCGCTCCAGGCCTACTTCCGCATCAACACGGAGAACATGGGCCAGTTCGAGCGGACGCTGATCATCGTCGACGAGGACGCCTACGTCCACTACGTCGAGGGCTGCACCGCGCCGATCTACAAGTCGGACTCGCTGCACTCCGCCGTGGTCGAGATCATCGTGAAGAAGGGCGGCCGCTGCCGCTACACGACGATCCAGAACTGGTCGAACAACGTCTACAACCTGGTCACCAAGCGCGCCGTGGCGTACGAGGGCGCGACCATGGAGTGGATCGACGGCAACATCGGCTCCAAGGTGACGATGAAGTACCCCGCCGTCTACCTCATGGGCGAGCACGCCAAGGGCGAGACGCTGTCCATCGCCTTCGCGGGCGAGGGCCAGCACCAGGACGCCGGCTCCAAGATGGTCCACATGGCGCCGAACACGTCCTCCAACATCGTCTCCAAGTCGGTGGCGCGCGGCGGCGGTCGTACGTCGTACCGCGGCCTCGTCGAGATCGGTGAGGGCGCCGCGGGATCGAAGTCGAACGTGCTCTGCGACGCGCTGCTTGTCGACACGATCTCCCGCTCGGACACCTACCCCTACGTCGACGTCCGTGAGGACGACGTCTCCATGGGGCACGAGGCCACCGTCTCCAAGGTCTCCGACGACCAGCTCTTCTACCTGATGAGCCGCGGCATGACGGAGTTCGAGGCCATGGCGATGATCGTGCGCGGCTTCGTCGAGCCGATCGCCAAGGAGCTGCCCATGGAGTACGCCCTGGAGCTGAACCGGCTGATCGAGCTGCAGATGGAGGGTTCGGTCGGTTAATCCCGGCAACCGTCCCCGCAGCGACCGACATCTTTACCCAGAGAGAGAGCACGACGACAGCCATGGCTGAGGCTCAGAACATCCCGGTGGGCAGCACCACCGCGGGATCCATCGCGGTGGCCGCCGAGTCCACCGTCGCCACCCGTATGAGCGCTCCCCCGTCCTACGACGTGGACAGCTTCCCGGTCCCGCACGGCCGGGAGGAGGAGTGGCGGTTCACGCCGCTGGAGCGTCTGCGCGGGCTGCACGACGGAACCGCGGTCGCCGACGGCGGCATCCGCGTCGAGGTGAGCGCCCCCGAGGGCGTCATCCAGGAGACCGTCGGCCGGGACGACGCGCGCGTCGGCAAGGCGGGCAAGCCCGTCGACCGCGTCGCCGCCCAGGCGTACTCGTCCTTCGAGAAGGCCTCGGTCGTGACCGTCCCCAAGGAGACGGTGCTCACCGAGCCGATCCGCATCGCCGTGCACGGCGAGGGCGGCACCGCCTTCGCGCACCAGGTCGTCGAGCTGGGCGCGTTCGCCGAGGCCCTGGTCGTCATCGACCACACCGGTGACGCCGTGCTCGCTGCCAACGTCGACTTCGTCGTCGGCGACGGCGCCAAGCTCACCGTCGTCTCCGTCCAGGACTGGGACGACAAGGCGGTGCACGTCGCCCAGCACAACGCGCTGGTCGGCCGCGACGCCTCCTTCAAGTCCGTCGTCGTCACCTTCGGCGGCGACCTCGTCCGCCTCCACCCGCGCGTGAACTACGCGGGCACCGGCGGCGAGGCCGAGCTCTTCGGCCTGTACATCACCGACGCGGGCCAGCACCAGGAGCACCGCCTCCTGGTCGACCACAACACCCCGCACTGCAAGTCCAACGTCGTCTACAAGGGCGCGCTCCAGGGCGACGACGCCCACGCGGTGTGGATCGGCGACGTCCTCATCGAGGCCGCCGCCGAGGGCACGGACACGTACGAGATGAACCGCAACCTCGTGCTCACCGACGGCGCCCGGGTCGACTCGGTGCCGAACCTCGAGATCGAGACCGGCGAGATCGTCGGCGCGGGCCACGCCTCGGCGACCGGCCGCTTCGACGACGAGCAGCTCTTCTACCTGCAGTCGCGCGGCATCCCGGAGGAAGAGGCCCGCCGCCTCGTCGTTCGTGGCTTCTTCGCCGAGCTGGTCCAGCAGATCGGCCTGCCCGACGTCGAGGAGCGCCTCATCGCGAAGATCGAAGAGGAGCTGGAGGCGACCGTCGCATGAGCCTCGACCAAGCCCGCTTCGTTCGGGCCTGCGGACTGAGCGAGCTGGAGGAGGACACCCCGAAGCGGGTGGAACTCGACGGCACGCCCGTCTCCGTCGTCCACACCGAGGGCGAGGTGTACGCGATCCACGACATCTGCTCGCACGCGAACGTCTCCCTCTCCGAGGGCGAGGTGGAGGACTGCCAGATCGAGTGCTGGCTGCACGGCTCCAGCTTCGACCTCCGCACCGGCAAGCCGTCCGGCCTGCCCGCGACGCGCCCCGTACCCGTATACCCCGTAAAGATCGAAGGGGGCGATGTACTCGTTGACGTGCACGCCTCCCCTTCCCAGGAGTCCTGAGGCACCCATGGCAACGCTTGAAATCAAGGACCTGCACGTCACCGTCGAGGCCGACAACTCCACCAAGGAGATCCTCAAGGGCGTCGACCTGACCGTGAAGCAGGGCGAGACCCACGCCATCATGGGCCCGAACGGCTCCGGCAAGTCGACTCTCGCCTACTCCATCGCGGGTCACCCCAAGTACACGATCACGCAGGGCACCGTCACCCTCGACGGCGAGGACGTCCTGGAGATGTCCGTTGACGAGCGCGCCCGCGCCGGCATGTTCCTCGCCATGCAGTACCCGGTCGAGGTCCCCGGCGTCTCGGTCTCCAACTTCCTGCGTACGTCGGCGACGGCGATCCGCGGCGAGGCCCCCAAGCTGCGCACCTGGGTGAAGGAGGTCAAGTCCGCGATGGAGCAGCTCCAGATGGACCCGGCCTTCGCCGAGCGCAACGTGAACGAGGGCTTCTCCGGCGGTGAGAAGAAGCGCCACGAGATCCTCCAGATGGAGCTCCTCAAGCCGAAGATCGCGATCCTCGACGAGACGGACTCCGGCCTCGACGTCGACGCGCTGCGCCAGGTCTCCGACGGCGTCAACCGCGTCCGCGAGACGGGCGAGGTCGGCACCCTGCTGATCACGCACTACACGCGCATCCTGCGCTACATCAAGCCCGACTTCGTGCACGTTTTCGCGAACGGCCGCATCGCCGAGTCCGGCGGCGCCGAGCTCGCCGACAAGCTGGAGGCCGAGGGCTACGAGGCTTACACGAAGGGTGGCGCATCCGCGTGACACAGCTGCCGGGCCTCCTCGACACCGAGGCGATCCGCAAGGACTTCCCGATCCTGGATCGCACGATCCACGACGGCAAGAAGCTCGTGTACCTGGACAACGCGGCGACCTCGCAGACCCCGCGCCAGGTCCTCGACGTGCTGAACGAGTACTACGAGCAGCACAACGCCAACGTTCACCGCGGCGTGCACGTCCTCGCCGAGGAGGCCACGGCGCTGTACGAAGGCGCCCGTGACAAGGTCGCGGCGTTCATCAACGCGCCCAGCCGCGACGAGGTGATCTTCACCAAGAACGCCTCGGAGTCGCTGAACCTCGTGGCCAACATGCTCGGCTGGGCCGATGAGCCCTACCGCGTGGACCACGAGACCGAGATCGTCATCACGGAGATGGAGCACCACTCCAACATCGTGCCGTGGCAGCTGCTCTCGCAGCGCACCGGCGCGAAGCTGAAGTGGTTCGGTCTGACGGACGACGGCCGCCTCGACCTCTCCAACATCGAAGAGGTCATCACCGAGAAGACGAAGATCGTCTCCTTCGTGCTCGTCTCCAACATCCTGGGCACGCACAACCCGGTCGAGGCCATCGTGCGCCGCGCCCAGGAGGTCGGCGCGCTCGTCCTGATCGACGCCTCGCAGGCCGCCCCGCACATGCCGCTGGACGTGCAGGCGCTGCAGGCCGACTTCGTGGCCTTCACCGGCCACAAGATGTGCGGCCCGACGGGCATCGGCGTGCTGTGGGGCCGCCAGGAACTCCTGGAGGACCTGCCCCCGTTCCTCGGTGGCGGCGAGATGATCGAGACGGTGTCGATGAACTCGTCGACGTACGCTCCCGCGCCGCACAAGTTCGAGGCGGGCACGCCCCCGGTCTCCCAGGCCGTGGGCCTGGGCGCGGCCGTGGACTACCTGTCGGCCATCGGCATGGACAAGATCGCCGCGCACGAGCACGCGATCACCGAGTACGCGGTCAAGCGCCTCCTGGAGGTCCCCGACCTCCGCATCATCGGCCCCACCACGGCCGAGGAGCGTGGCGCCGCGATCTCCTTCACGCTCGGCGACATCCACCCGCACGACGTGGGCCAGGTGCTCGACGAGGAAGGCATCGCGGTCCGCGTCGGCCACCACTGCGCGCGCCCCGTCTGCCTGCGCTACGGAATTCCTGCGACCACGCGAGCGTCGTTCTATCTGTACTCCACGCCCGGCGAGATCGACGCGCTCGTCGACGGCCTGGAGCACGTACGGAACTTCTTCGGCTGAGGGGCTGGCTGGGCAACGTGAAGCTGGATTCGATGTACCAGGAAGTCATCCTGGACCACTACAAGCACCCGCACGGGCGTGGTCTGCGCGATGGCGACGCCGAGGTGCACCACGTCAACCCGACGTGCGGCGACGAGATCACGCTGCGCGTGCGGTACGACGGGTCGACGATCGCCGACGTGTCGTACGAGGGGCAGGGCTGCTCCATCAGCCAGGCCAGCGCGTCCGTCCTGAACGACCTCCTGGTCGGCAAGGAGCTCGCCCAGGCGCAGAGGATCCAGGAAGTCTTCCTGGAACTGATGCAGTCCAAGGGCAAGCTGGAGCCGGACGACGCGATGGAAGAGGTCCTGGAGGACGCGGTCGCGTTCGCGGGCGTCTCCAAGTACCCGGCGCGCGTGAAGTGCGCCCTGCTGAGCTGGATGGCCTGGAAGGACGCGACGGCCCAGGCACTGGGCGAGACCGACGGGGCCGCTGAAAGGAAGACGGCATGAGCGAGAACGAGACACTCACGACGAAGCCCGCTTCGGAGGAAGAGGTCCGCGAGGCGCTGTACGACGTCGTCGACCCCGAGCTGGGCATCGACGTCGTCAACCTCGGCTTGATCTACGGCGTGCACATCGACGACGCCAACATCGCCACGATCGACATGACGCTGACGTCCGCGGCCTGCCCGCTGACGGACGTCATCGAGGACCAGGCGAAGTCGGCGACGGAGGGCATCGTCAACGAACTCCGGATCAACTGGGTCTGGATGCCGCCGTGGGGCCCGGACAAGATCACGGACGATGGGCGCGAGCAGTTGCGGGCGCTCGGGTTCAACGTCTGAGCCGTTCGACCAGGATCGCGGAGAGGGCCCCGGCAGTGTTGCCGGGGCCCTCTCCGTGTCTCGGCAGCGCGCTGCCTCGTGCGGGACGGGCGCGAGCAGGACCGTCACGGCCGCGTTTGCGTACAGCCGTCCACATCGATATGTACACTCGTACGCATGGGATACGCACTGCTGGCCGCGGCCATCGCGGCGGAGGTGGCCGGGACCACGGCCATGAAGTACAGCGAGGGGTTCAGCAGGCTGTGGCCCTCGCTCATCACCGTCGTGGGCTATCTGCTCGCCTTCACGCTGCTCGCGCAGACCCTGAAGACCCTCTCCGTAGGCACCGCCTACGCGATCTGGGCCGGCATCGGCACCGCCGCCGTGGCCGCCATCGGCATGGTCTTCCTGGGGGAGTCGGCCAACCTGATCAAGGTCGCGGGCATCGCGCTCGTCATCGCGGGCGTCGTCGTGCTCAACCTGGGAGGGGCCCACTGATGGCCCGCCGCTACGACCCCGAGCGCCGCCAGCGGATCATCGACGCCGCGATCCGCGTCGTCGGGGCGAAGGGGATCGGCGGGCTCAGCCACCGCTCGGTCGCCGCCGAGGCGGACGTGCCGCTCGGCTCGACCACGTACCACTTCAAGACGCTCGACGAACTGCTGACGGCCGCCCTGCGGCAGAGCAACGAGGGCTTCGCGAAGGTGATGGCCGCCAGTGACGTGTTCGAGGACGCGGCGGCGGGTCCCGCGGACCTGGCCCGCGGCCTTGCCCGGGTCCTGGGCGAGTGGTTCGCGGGGGAGCGCTCCGGGGTCGAGCTGGAGTACGAGCTCTATCTCGCCGCCGTGCGGCGGCCCGCGCTGCGCCCCGTGGCCGCCGAATGGTGCGCGGGGCTCACCGATGTCATCGAGCTCCGCACCGACCCGGTCACCGCGCGCGCCCTCGTCGCGTTGATGGACGGGATGAGCCTGCAGGTGCTCCTCACCGGCGGCGAGTACGACGAGGAGTATGCGCGGGAGATGCTCGGACGGCTGCTTGTGTAGATCCGTCAAGGATTCGCTTTTTGCCGACAAAGATCATTGCGTGCGCCGAGTTCCCGCTGGTAGCGTCCCGCGTGCATTGACCAAGCAATTGCGAGAACTTGGGGGAACGAGTTCATGAGCATGCGTCATAAAGGTATTTCCGTCGTCATTGCCTGCGCCATGACCGGGGTTGCGGGCGGTACGGCGTATGCGGCTTCGGCGCCTGCGGAGACCGCGCAGCGGCAGGCCCTCGGCGCGGACGAGATCTGTGCCGTCCTCGGGATCGGCAGCGGGGCGGCAGGCCTTGCCAAAGCGCTGGCCAAGGGGGCATCGTGGGTAGGGATCGGCGCCAGCGTCGGTTGCTACGCGTACACGAAGGCCAAGGAAGCGACGCCTGCGCAGAAGCGTGCGGCCATGATCGAGTCGTACAAGAAGTACCAGGCGATGAGTGACCTCAAGAAGCTCGACGCCCTCGGCTATTACTGCCGCAAGCAGGGCGGCGGCGGTGGTGGCGGAACCGATGTCGCCCCGGTGAATTCCACGTCGACGGTGGGGGTGATGGCAGGATGGCGGACCATCAAAATGAAGGGCGTCAAGTACTCGTGCACCGCGACAAGGGACTGAACGGAAGCCGCACTCCCGGACGTGCTCCGGGAAATGGCGAGAGATTTCTGCTCTCCCTCGCATTGGTCGCCGTGGGCCTTCTCTGGATGACGCGGGAATTGGCTCAGTGGGCGGTCGTGCTGTGTGCCTTCGGTGCGGTGGCCGGAGCGGCGGGAATGGTTTTCTTCGGGCTGCGTTTCATGCGGGAGCGCGCGCAGTCCCAGTAAGTGCGGCGCGGCATGCGTGATGCGGTGTCACTCGCTCGTTCCGCTCCGGCGCGCACCCTCAGCCGGAGCGGGACGCGAGGCCCTTGACCGTCCGCAGCGCCGCCTCGACGCTCGCCGTGACGTCCGTGATCGGGTACTGCACGTCACGGACGGTCCGGTCGCCGTCGAGCACCAGCGTCAGGCGCTTCAGGCGGCTCACCCCCGCCGCGCGGAACGTCGGCAGGCGCAGAGCCGCCGTGAGGCCCAGGTCCGCGTCCGAGAGGAGCGGAAAGCGCAGGCCCTCCTTCTCCGCGAACGCCCGCTGCTCGTCCGGGCGCTGCGAGGACACCCCGTGCACCCTCGCGCCCGCAGCGGTGAACTCCGCCAGCTGGTCGCGGAACGAGCAGGACTCCAGCGTGCAGCCGCGCGCGCCGGGAATCCGCGCCCAGCCCGGCGGGTAGGCGTCCTTGCGGGCGTACGCGCCGGGGAAGCAGTACAGGACCGTGTACGGCGTGTCCGCGGCCACCGGGTCGAGCAGCTCCCCGTCGTGGCCCACGAGCCGCAGCTCCGGCACGCGCGTGCCGAGCAGCGCGTGCACCCGCTGCGCCTCCCGTGAGGTCTCCGCCGCCGTCGCCATCGTCTCTCCCTCTCCCAGAACCCAGGTGTCCCCCCAGTCCTGGAGGGCGACCAGGACGGGCAGCAGCGCGCGGCCGCGCGGCGTCAGGCGGTACTCATGGCGCACCGGACGGTCCTGGTACGGGACGCGCGTGACGACGTCCGCCTCCACCAGGAGCTTCAGCCGCTCGCTCAACACCTTCCGGGACACGCCCAGTTCGCGCTGCATCTCGTCGAAGCGGCGCACCCCCCGCGCCGCGTCGCGCACGATCAGCAGGGTCCACCAGTCGCCCACGACGTCCAGGGCCTGCGCGATCGCGCAGTGGTCGTCGTCGAGTCGGGTCCGTTGCGCCATGACGCACATGCTGACATAGTCCGTTCCCAAAAGGAACTGACCCCTGGGGGCTGCCCCCGAGGGGCGGTCACCGATCTGCCGGGGGGCGACGTGCGTGATGTTCCGAGGACCGTGTGGCTGCTGGCCGCCGGTCAGTTCTTCAACATGGTCGTCGCCTTCACCTTCGTCTACTTCTTCGTCTACCTGACGGACGAACGCGGCCTCCCCCTCGCCCAGGCCGGACTGATCAGCGGCATCGGCGGCGTCGGCATGGTCGCGGGCAACTTCACCGGCGGCTGGTTCGGCGACCGCTCGGGCCACCGGCGCGTCCTGCTCGCCGGTTCGCTGATCGGCGGCGCGGGCGTGCTGGCACTGCCGTTCCTGCCGGTCGAGCTGCTGTACGTCGTGCCGCCGCTGAGCCAGTACGCGGGCGGCTGCGCGCGCGCCGCCACCGGCGCCCTCGTCGCCGTGTCCGTGCCGGAGGGCGCCCGCCGTCAGGGGTTCGCGGTCCACCGGTTCGCCGGCAACGCGGGCTTCACCGTCGGACCCCCGCTCGGCGCGCTCCTCATCGCCCACACCTCGTACACCTGGCTCTTCGTCATCGACGGCATCGGCACGCTGATCTTCGCCGGGTACGCCGCGAGGGTGCTGCCCGCCCGCGGCGCGGTGCGCGCCGAGCCGACGGCCGACCGGGGCCCGGGAGTCCTCGCCGCCCTGCGCGAGCGGCCCACCGTCCTCGTCCTCCTCGTCGCCATCCTCCTCACCGACCTCGTCTACCGGCAGCAGTACTCGACCCTCCCCGTCGACCTCGACCGGCACGGACTCGGCACCGGCGTCTACGGCTGGCTCCTCGCGATCAACGGCGGCGTCATCCTGCTCCTCGAACTCCCCGCCACCCTCGCCCTGCGCGACCGGGCACCCCTGCGCATCATCGGCTCGGGCCTGCTGCTCGTCGGCGCGGGCTGCGCAGTGCTCGCCCTCGGCACCGGAGTCGGCACCGCCGTGGCGATGATGCTGCTGCTCACCGCGGGGGAGATCCTCTACAAGACACCGGCCACCGCGTACGTCGCCGACCAAGCCCCCGCACACGTGCAGGGCCGCTTCCAGAGCCTGTACTCGGGCGTCTCGGTCAGCGGCGTCGTGCTCTCGGCACCACTGGGCGGGGCGCTCTACTCCGTGGCCCCGGGGCTGCTGTGGCCGGTCTGCGCGGCGGTCGCCGGGGCGGCGGGATGCCTGGTCCTCGCGGCGGAGCGGGGCCGGGCGCGGCGGCCCTCCGCGGCGGTGGCGGCGGCCGTGGCCGGGGGCGGCACGGCGAGCGGCACCGCGGGCAGCCCGGACCCTGAGACCGGTTCGCCCGCGCGCCGCACCTCCGGTTAGGTTTCACCCATGACCGACACGAACGCTTCCCGCACCACCGGCGCCGTCGCCGCAGGCCTCGCCACCGTCACCGCCGACGGCACCGTTCTCGACACCTGGTTCCCCGCGCCCGAGCTCGTCGCGGCGTCCGCCGAGGGCCACGGCCCCGCCGGCAGCGAGCGGCTGACCGCCGAGCGCGCCGTGGAACTGCTCGGCGCGGGCGCGGCCAAGGCCATCGGCCCGGACGCCCGCCGTGGCGTGGAGATCGTCGCCGTACGTACGGTCATCTCGTCCCTCGACGACAAGCCGCTGGACGCCCACGACGTCTACCTGCGCCTGCACCTGCTGAGCCACCGCCTGGTCAAGCCGCACGGCGTGAACCTCGACGGCCAGTTCGCCTTCCTCGCCAACGTCGCCTGGACCTCGCTCGGCCCGGTCGCCGTCGACGACGTCGAGAAGGTGCGCCTCAACGCCCGCGCCGAGGGCCTGCACCTCGCCGTGACGTCCGTCGACAAGTTCCCGCGCATGACGGACTACGTCACGCCGAAGGGCGTCCGCATCGCCGACGCCGACCGGGTGCGCCTCGGCGCGCACCTGGCCGAGGGCACGACCGTGATGCACGAAGGCTTCGTGAACTTCAACGCGGGCACGCTCGGCACCTCCATGGTCGAGGGCCGCATCTCAGCCGGTGTCGTCGTCGGCGACGGCTCGGACATCGGCGGCGGCGCCTCCACGATGGGCACGCTCTCCGGCGGCGGCAACGTCCGCATCGTCATCGGCGAGCGCTGCCTGATCGGCGCCGAGGCGGGCGTCGGCATCGCGCTGGGCGACGAGTGCGTCGTCGAGGCCGGTCTGTACGTCACCGCGGGCACCCGCGTGACCATGCCCGACGGCCAGATCGTCAAGGCCCGCGAGCTCTCCGGCGCCTCGAACATCCTCTTCCGCCGCAACTCGGTCACCGGCGCCGTCGAGGCCCGCCCGAACAACGCGGTGTGGGGCGGCCTGAACGACGTACTGCACAGCCACAACTGACGGACACCGTCACAGGGGGAGCGACATGAACAGAACGGGTGCACGGGCCCTGGCCCTCGGCGCCGTCGCGGTGCTCGGCCTGGTCGCCGGGTGCGGACAGAGCGTGGGGCAGCCCCGGGACGACGTCCGCGGCGGCGCGCACCAGGTGAGCCGCGCGGCCACCGGCGGCCACGGCTATCCGCTGCGCAGGAGCGACATCCCTTGGAGCGGCAGCCCCAGCCCCTTCAACGCGCAGGTCAAGCTCGCCGACGGGCGCCGCGTGGCCATGCACTACATGCGCGCCAAGGGCCTGTTCGTGCAGGACTACAGCCCCCGGGCCAGGGGCTGGTCGAAGCCGGCCCTCGTCCACGGGACGAAGACCGACGCCTGCCAGGGCATCACCCTCAAGGCCAAGGACGGCACCGTCGCGGCCTTCGGTGACTTCGGTCGGTACTGCGCGGACGGCGAGCCGCCGACCGAGTCGGTCGCCGCGGTGGCCGTCGGGCCGCTGACGAAGTGGGCGAAGCACCTCACGAAGAACTTCGACGGCTGGGAGAAGATCGTCGTCGCCCCCGGAGGCAAGAAGGTCACGTTCAGCCGGGGCAGCGACACGCTGCGCTGGACCAAGGCGGCGGGGTTCCCCGCGGCCCGCTGACGCGCACCTCGACCGGAGCGGCCACCCCTCACGGGGTGGCCGCTCCGGTTTTTCTCTGCCCGATTTCTCTGCCGGGGAGGCATAGCGGGGGCCCTGCGGACCCGTCCCCATCCATGCGGGAGGGCAACAGGCCCACCAGGGAGCGAAGGTGACGATGGATGCCCATGAGCAGGACAGTTTCCGGGAGTTCGTGGAGACCAGATCGTCGGCGCTGCTGAAGACCGCCGTACTGCTCAGCGGGGGCGACCGGCACGCGGGCGAGGACCTGCTGCAGACCGCGCTCGTCAGGGCGGCGGGGCGGTGGCAGCGCATCGACGAGCCGGAGGCGTACGTCCGCCGGATCCTGTACCGGCAGCAGGTCAGCAGGTGGCGGCTGAAGTGGCCGCGACGCGAACTGGCCGTCGCCGAACCGCCGGAACGTGCCGCGTCGGGGGACGGCACGTCCGCGGCGGAGCTGCGCATCGTGATGCGCGGCGCCCTCGCCAAACTCACCGCGCGGCAGCGGACGGTGCTCGTCCTGCGCTACTTCGAGGACCTGCCGGAGGCGGAGGTGGCCGCCGTCCTCGGCTGCTCCGTCGGCACCGTGCGCAGCACCACGCACCGCTCCCTCGCCCGGCTGCGGGGCCTCGCGCCCGAGCTCGCGCACCTCGACCGCCACGACACCGCCGAGCGGCCCGCGTCCGCCGACTTCTCGCCTCTGGAGGTACGACCGTGAACGTGGCAGATCTGGTGCGCGACGCGCTGCGCGAACAGGCGGACCGAGGGGCGCCCGTGCCGGGGGACTTCGCCGACCGCGTGCTCGCCGCGCGCAAGCGGCGCAGGACCCGGGCGGTCGTGGGCACTTCGCTCGTCGCGGCGGCGGCCGCCGTCGTCGCGGTGGCGGTGCCGGTCATCGGACACGACTCCGGGAGTCAGGAGCCGCGCCCGGCGAGTGAGCTCCAGGGCGACGACGTCATCGCGCGTCCCGGCCAGACGCCGCCCCGGGAGCTGATCGCCGCGGGTGACATGGCCCTCGCCGCGTACAGCACGAGCAGGAGTGTCCGGCAACCGGACGGCGACGCGGTCTTCACCCGCACCTACCGGCTCCTCGACCAGCGGACCGGCACCTACCGCGAGGCCCCCCGCTGGTCCTGGCTCGACATCGCGCCCGGCATGCGGACCGCCGCCGTCCTGGAACGCGGCCTGCCGACCCGGCGGATCGGCCTGCTGAACCTGATGACCGGCGAGGTCGAGCGCTGGATCCCGGTGGACCGCGGGGTCGGCGGCGTCGAGTTCTCGCCCGACGGCAGGAAGCTCGTCGCGACGACGTACGCGGACGACCCCGACCGGCTCGACAAGGACCGGCCGATCAGCGACGGCAAGCACGAGGAGCCGGGGCCCGCCGACCCGACCAGGACCGGCTTCTACGTCCTCGACGTGGCCTCCGGCAAGGGCAGCTGGAGCGAGGTGAAGACCAAGTCCGGCGGATGGGGGTTCTCGGACATCAACACCCGCCAGGACTTCGACTTCAGCCAGGACGGCTCGCTGGTCCACACGGGCCGCATCCGCGAACCGAGCGAGCAGTACTACGACTTCGCGGGGCGGAAGAAGAGCGCGCCCGCACGGGAGAGGCACCTGTCCTGGGCCGTCGAGGCCCGGCTCTCCCCGGACGGGAAGCTCGCCGCCGGTGACTTCGCGGGCAGCGGCGGCACCACCGCCACCGAGGTCCTCGACCCCCTCACCGGCAAGCGGGTCGCCAAACTGCCCGGCCAGCAGCTCCTCGCCTGGGCCGACGCCAAGCGGCTCATCGCCTGGGACATCGAGCCCGGCACGAGCGAGTACCGCAGTCGGCTCGTCCTCGTCACCGTCGGGAGCAGGAAGACCGTCCCGCTCAGCGGCTTCCGCTCGTCCAAGGCCGACGGCGCCGAGCGCTGGACGCCGGTCTTCGCCCGGCGCTGATCACCGCACCGCGGCCCGGACCTCCTCGTACACGGCCAGCAGCCCGTCGGTCGCCTCGCGGCCGGCGGGCAGCAGCGGTGCCCGGACCGGGCCCGCGGGCAGCCCCGCCGCGCCGAGCACGGCCTTCGCCGTGACCGCGCCGGGCAGGCCCGACGCCATCATCGCCTCGATCAGCGGGGTGGCGGCCAGCTGCAGCCGCCGCGCGCGCTGCGTGTCACCGGCGTCGAACGCGTCGAAGACCGCCCGCGGCAGGCCGGGCAGCGCGTTGGCCACCGTGCTGACGCAGCCGGCGCCGCCCACCGCGTACAGCGCGAGATGGAACTCGTCGCAGCCCGCGTAGTACGCCAACTCCGTCTCGTGCATGGCCTTCTGACTGCCCAGCAGGTCGTACGCGCAGTCCTTCACGCCGACGATCCGCGGGTGGTCCGCGAGCCGCAGCACCGTCTCCGTCGCGATGCGCGTGCCGGTGCGGCCCGGGATGTCGTAGAGCAGGACCGGGAGCCCACAGGCGTCGGTGACCGTGCGGAAGTGCGCCTCGACGGCGTCCTGCGGCGGCAGGCTGTAGTACGGCGTGAGGACCAACAGGCCGTCGGCGCCCGCCTTCTCGGCCCCCAGCGCCAGCTCGACGGCGTGCCGGGTGTCGTTGCTCGCGACACCCGCGACGACGGACGCGCGGTCGCCGACCGCGTCCGCCACGGCCCGCACGAGCGCCGCCTTCTCGTCGTCGGAGGTGGTCGGCGACTCACCGGTCGTGCCGGACAGGACGAGTCCGTCGCAGCCCCCGGACACCAGGTGATCGGCGAGGCGCTGGGCGCCGTCGAGGTCGAGGAGGCCCTCGGCGGTGAAGGGAGTGATCATCGCGCAGAGGGCGCGACCGAGGGGTGCTGCGGCTCGGGAGGTCATGAGTGCAGTCTCGGGACCCCGTCGCTAAAGCTCTACTTAATTCTTCTACGAGGTAATGGACAGAAGGGCTACGAGATCGGGCGGGCGCGGGGAGGTACTAGTGCCAACTCGCCCCCGTGTGGGCCACTATGGCGGGACAGTCGGTCCCCAGGAGGCGTCATGAAGCTCGGCAAGGCACTCTCCACCGGCATTGCCGAAGAGCGGCCCGCGCGGTACGAGGAGCGGTACGAGCAACGGTACGAGGAGCGGCCCACGGAGCCCGGGAAGGCCGTGCCCGCACCCGATGCGGAACCGCGCGAGCCCGCCGCGCGGGAACGGCGAGTCGAGGCCACGGGCGCCCGATGAGGCTGCGGCTCCCCGAGGAACGCCCGACGGAGCCGCCCACCGGATACAAGATCGCCCGCCCGGTGCTGTCCCACGACGGCACCCGGGCGGGCTTCACCGGCGTCTCCCTCGGCGCGGCCCTGCCGTACGGCGTGCTCGACGAGGCGAGCTGCGGCTACGGCAGACGGCACCGCGCCCCGCACCGCCGCTGCGACTGCGGCTTCCACTGCGTCCACGACCGCGCGGAGGCCGAGGCCCTGCTGTGCACCGCCGAGCACCGCGGGGCGGCTGTCCTCGAAGTGACGGTGCTCGGCGCGTACATCCGCTTCGAACGCGGCTTCCGGTACGCCAGGCAGCGGGTGCGCGGCGCGACCCTGCCGCCCTGCCCGTGCGGCGCCACGGCCTCGCTGCTCGCCGACGCCGGCCGTGGCGTGCCCGGCTGGCGGGTGGTCGAGGCGGCGTGCGGGCGGTGCCGGGGCGGGCGACAGGCGCTGTCCGTCGCGGAGTTCGCCCGGCTCGCGGGGGAGGGGCTGCGGGTGGTCGCGGCCGCGCCGCCCGCGACCGGGAGCGCCCCCGCCGGACTCGGCGTGCCCGAGCTGATGGCCGAGGCCGCGCTCCTGCAGGCACGACTGGACTGGTTCCAAGCGGAATTGGCGCGGTTCACCGGGGAGCAGCGGGGATAGCGCGGCTCCGCCCGGGTACCCGGGCCTCCCAGAAGGAGGGAGGCGAAACTGTGACCGGGACCATGGGTGAGCAGCCCACGCGCGAGCACGCGCAGCACTCGGTGGGAGAGCTCGTCGAGCAGGCCACCGCGCAGATTTCGGAACTCGTACGACAGGAAATGCGGCTCGCCGCCCAGGAGATGACCGAGAAGGGCAAACGGGCGGGACGCGGCGGAGGGCTCCTCGGAGCGGCCGGCGCGGTCTCGTACGTCGGCCTCATGGCGCTGTCGGCCACGGCGGCCGCGGCCCTCTCCCTGGCGATGCCCGTATGGGCCGCCGCGCTGATCGTCACCGGCGTGCTCTTCGTCGTGGCGGCGGTACTGGCCGTGGTGGGCCGCGGGCAGCTGGCCCGCGCGGTACCGCCCGTACCGCAGGAGGCGATGAACAGCGTCAAGGCGGACGTCGAAGAGATCAAGGGAAGGGCGCACCGATGACGAATACGCCGAAGGATTCCGAGAACACGGGCGTGAAGGGGCCGGACGAACTGCGCCGGCAGATCGAGGACACCCGTGGGCGCCTCGGCGAGACCGTCGAGGAACTGGCGGCGAAAGCGGACGTGAAGGCCCGCGCCCGGCACCGGGCGGCAGTGGTCAAGGACCAGGTACAAGGGACGGCGGCACAGGTGAAGGACAAGGTGACGGAACAGGCGGCGCGCGCGAAGGGCAAGGCGGCGGACGAGGCGGAGCACGCGAAGAGCGTGACGGCCGAGGGCGCGGCCCGCGCCAAGGGCATGGCGGCCGAGGGCGCGGCCCTGGTCAAGGGCAAGGCGGCGGAGGGCGCCGAGCGGGCCAAGGGGGCCGTGCTCGACGGCAAGGCGCGCGCGGAGCAGCACCCGGCCGTGGTGCAGGCCGAGGAGAAGGTGGCCGAGGCCGCGCGCCGGGTGCAGGACAGTACGCCCGAGCCCGTGCGGAACGCCGCGAGCGGCGTCGTACGGACCGGCGGGCGCCACCCGAAGACCTTCCTCGCGGCGGGAGCGGGCGTCCTGATCGCCTACGCGGCGCTGCGCCGTCGCAGGCGGGCGGGTCGCCGATGAGCGGGGTCAAGCTGCTCTACAAGCCGCTCGGCATGGCCTTCGGCATGGTGGGCGGCCTGGCCGCGAGCGCGCTGTTCCAGCGCACCTGGAAGGCGGTGGCGGGCGAGGACGACGCCCCGGACGCGCACGACGAGGACCGTGACTGGGGCGAGATCCTCGCCGCCGCGGCGCTGCAGGGCGCGATCTTCGCCGTGGTCAGGGCCGCCGTGGACCGCGGCGGCGCGGTCGGCGTGCGACGCCTGACCGGCCGCTGGCCGGGCTGACGTGCACGACGGCCCGCCCACGCCCGTCCGGCATGATCGGCGCGGTCAGCATCGTCACCATCTCCTCGCAGGCGGGCGTGCGGCCCACCGGCAGCTCGATCCCGTACGCGGCCGGGTCACGGACGGGCTTGACCTCAACCTTGGTTGAAGTCGCAGGGTTGTCCGTGGCCCCGCCGGGCCGGGCCCCGGCCCGGCGCCGGTACCGACACCACCGAGACGGACGGTCCGCCATGCCCGCGATCTCCACCCACCGCACCCGCACCCTGCCCGACCCGGCCCGCAGCGGCGGCCTCACCTTCCTCAGCACCTGGAGCACCGGCACGCCCGAGCGGCAGCGGGCCACCCTGGACGCCATCGCGAAGGCGTGGGAGTCCCGCCCCTGGCCCCACGAGGGGCTGCTCTCCTACACGGTGTACGCGGGATCAGACGGCTCGACCGTCATGCACCGCTCGCAGTGGCGGGACGATGAGGCCTACCAGGACTTCTTCGCGAGCTCAGGGAACGGCAGGGACGCCAGGAACGCCGACATCGACGCGGCCGTGCCGGGCATCGAGCGGCTCGGCCTGAACAAGACCCGCCTGTACCGCAGTTGGACCGACGGCGGCGGGCGCGAGGGACGTGAGCCGGGCGCGATCGTGGTCGCCCAGGCCGACTTCGAGGGCCCCGGCGACGACCGGCCGCGGGCCTGGGCGGACGCGGCGATCGAGGCCCTGGACGCCGAGCGGGCCGAGGGGCGCGGGCCGTACGCCGCCCACTTCCACCTCACCACGGACGGTGGGCGCGTTCTCGACTACGCCGAGTGGGAGAGCGAGGAGGCTTACGGGGCGTGGGAGGGGGCGCGGGACGAAGCCCGCGGCGGAGCGGTCGCCCGGTACCGGTTCGCGTACGGCTTCGTACCGAGCAAGGCGTAGATTACCGGCCACCTCCCGCCACCCGCCCCGCCCGCCTGGACAGCGCATGGGGTCGGCGGGACGGTGGGGTCATGCCGGACGTCACCGCTGCTCCGCCCCCGTCCCCCGGTACCGCTCCCGGGGGGCCGGTATGAGCGGCGACGACAGGGCGGGCCGGGGGAGGTCCGGCAGGCCTTCCCGGCGCAGGTCCGGCCGGGGCAAGGCCGGTGCCGACCGGTCCGTGGCCGCCGAGGGGACCGGCGCGGCCGACGGCGGAGGCGAGGCTTTCGAGATCGTCAGGGAGTTCGAGGTCGAGGGGGCTCCGGCCCAGCTCTGGGCCGCCCTGACCACCGGCACCGCCGGCTGGCTGTGGCCCATGGAGTACGAGCCCCGCGAGGGCGGCGCCGCCCCCTCCGGCGGCACCGTCACCCGCTGGGACCCGCCCCACCGCCTCACCGCCCGCGTCGAGGACCCGGACGGCGTGCCGGGCCAGACCCTGAGCCAGCTCGACCACACCATCGAGCCCCGCGACGGCGGGCGCCGCTCCTGGCTGCGCTACGCCCGCAGCGGCGTCTTCGTCGGCCATGCGGACACGCAGTACGAGAGCGCCGTCCGGCACACCGACTTCCACCTGCACACCCTGGGCCAGTACATGGCGTACTTCGCGGGCCGTCCCGTCGCCTTCTCCGCCGTCAACGGCCCGCTCGCCTCCCTCGCCCCGGACGCCTTCGGCAGGCTCGCCCGCGCCCTCGGCCTGCCCGACGACGCCACGGACGGCGCCCGCGTCCGCGCCCAGGCCCCCGGCGGGGAACTGGACGCGGTGATCGACTTCCGCAGCCGGTACTTCATCGGCCTGCGCACGGACGAGACGCTCCACCGGTTCTTCGGCCGCAACCACTTCGGCGCCCCGGTCTCCGTCAGCGTCCACGACTTCGGCGCGCACGCAAATGCCAAGGGCGCCGAACTGGCCTGGCAGGACTGGCTGGACCACCTCTACGGCTGAGGCGGTCCGACAGCCCCCGGACTACGGCCGGAAACGCAGCACCTGCGGGTCGTGATCGCTGTTCTGCTCGGCGAACTCCGCGTTGATGTGCACGCTGTCGTAGCGGAAGTCGTCGCCCACCCCCGGACTGGTCAGGATCTGGTCGAGGACCTGCGCGTTGCCCTGGTAGACGTACGAGTAGCGCTCGCTCCTGGGCAGTGACCTGACGGCCGAGCGCAGCGCGCCGCCGTCCTCCAGGGCCTTGGTGGCCGCCGAGAACTCGAAGTCGTTGATGTCGCCGAGCACGACGACGTCGGCGTCGCGCTGGACCTTGCGGAGGTCCTTCACGAAGCCGTTCACGGCCTGCGCCTGCAGCAGCCGCTTGGCCTCGGAGGAGCGCTTCGGCGGCTGGTGGTGCGAGGTCAGCCCCTCGTCGCCGCCCTTGGAACCGAAGTGGTTGGCGATCACGAAGACCGTGCGGCCGCGGAAGACGAACTCACCCGCCAGCGGCTTGCGGCTGTCCGCCCACGCCGCGTTCGCCGGGTCCACGCGCCCCGGGGAGTGGCTCAGCGCGGCCCGCTTCCCCTCGCGCACGACCTCGGTGCGGGTCGTGGCGTCGCCGGGCGCGCGCTCGGTGAAGGAGACCCGCGCCGGGTTGTAGAGGAAGACCTGCCGGATGTTGCCGCCCGGCTCCCCGCCGTCCTTGTTGTTCGCCGGGTCGACGGAACGCCACGCGTAGCGCGGCCCGCCCGCGGCCACGACCGCGTCGGTGAACTTCTTCAGGGTCGCCTCCGCGGAGACCGTGCCGTCGTTCTTCGCGCCGTTGTCGTCCTGGATCTCCTCCAGGGCGACGATGTCGGGCGAGGAGAGGTTCGAGACGACGGCCCCGGCGAGCGCGTCGAACTTCTGCTGCGGGTCGGTCGGGTCGAGGTTCTCGACGTTGTACGTGGCCACGGCGAGCTCGCCCTTGGCCTGGCGCCGCGTCTTCTCGCGCGTGAGGCCCTTGCCCACGACCTCGCCGAGTTCACGCGCCACGAGGGTGTAGCCGCCGAACTGGTTGAAGTCCAGGGGCCCTTCGGCGCCGCCCCGCAGCACGTCACCGACGTCCGCCTTGGGGAAGGGCCGCTCGGAGACCGGGGCGAGCTGCTGGATCTGCAGCCGCCCGCCGTTCTGCGCGTCGTACGAGCCGTAGACGGTGCCGCCGCGCCGGCTGGGGTTCTCGTGCTTCTTCACCGTCACCCACAGCTCGTTGTACGCGTCGGTCGCGCCGACCACGCGCGAGCCGCCGATCCGTACGTTCATGCCCTCCAGGGACTCGTACAGGTCCAGGGCGTACGAACGGGGCTTCAGCGGCAGCGCGTTGATGCTGCCGCCCTGCGCGGGATCGCCGACGGGCGCGTACGCGGCGGGCACGGACTTCGCGTCGAGGGTGACCGGCGCGGGCAGCGGGTTGCCGGACGACTCGACGGTCACCGTCGGCTTGGTGATCTGGGTGAGGGACTGGTTGCCGGAGCCGGTGCCCCCGGGCACGTACTCCCCGACCGTCCCGGAGACCCGGACCGCGTCCCCCGGCTCGACGGTGAGCGCCGCCGAGCCGGTGAAGACGAAGACCGCCTCGCTGGTGGCCGCGTTCTCGTCGGCGTCGCCGTCGGCCGACTGGATCCAGAAGCCCTTCGAGCCGTAGCCGCGGACGCCGGTGACGATGCCCGCGACGTCCGTGACCTGCTGCCCCGCGAGGGGCGAGACGCGGGTGGTGCCCTGGATGTCGTGGACGCGGACCGCGTCGGCGGAGGCGGCCGGGGAGCCGGCCACGAGCAGGCCCGCCGCGAGGGCGGTGGCGACCACGGCGCCGACGGCGGCGGATCTCGGGACGCGGGGCGACGGTATGTGCGGCATCGGGAAACTCCGGGTGAGGGAAGACGGAGAGGACAGCAGGCGCCCTGACGGGTGCTCTACGCGCGTCAATCTCTTGTGTGACCAGGGGAGTTGTCAAGGTTCTGCGGGGGCGCATTACCTGTACGTCTTCTGACAGGGACATGAACCGGGCGGCATGCTGCCAAATTGTCTAGGCTTGCGCTCTGCCGACCCGAACACTCGGCGTCCCGCACCTCCGGAGGAGAACCAGACGATGTCCGTAAGTCCCGCCACCCTGCCGCCGGTGCTGCTGCACTCCGAAGCGGAACTCGCGCGGGCCGCGCTCGCCACTCCGCTGCTCTCCCGCGCCGTGCGGCTCGCCCGCTGGGCGGGGCCCGGGACCCGGGTCGGCGCGGGCGGCGAGCTCGTCGACGCGCAGCTCCCGGCGGCCGCGGCCGAGCTGGGGCTCTCGTCGGACGACCCGGACTCCGCCGCGTACGCGAGCGAGGCCTGGCGGGTCGCGGTGGACACCGGCCTCGTCGACGTCACGGACGCCGAGGAGGAGGGCGCGGACGGCACCGTCGCCCAGGGCGAGGACCTCGCGGTGCTCTCCGCGGGCAGCCCGCAGGACGTCCTCGGCGTCTGGCTCGGCGCCCTCGACACCGTGTACGCGGACGCCACCGTGCCCGACATGGAGAACCTCCTGGACGTCCTGGAGGAGAACGGCGAGGTCGACTTCGACGAGCTCGGCTGGGACCCGCAGGCCGAGGCGGACTTCCTGGACGGCGTCCTCGGCAACCTCTACCTGCTCACCGTGGGCGACGCCGCGGGCGGCGAGGGCCCGGTGCCGCTGCCCGCGCTCGCCGCCTCGATGATCGTCCCCGACGACATGGGCGAGCCCACGGACGACGTCCTGGAGCAGGTGTCGGACGCGATGATGAAGCTCGACGACCAGTTCCGGCTCTTCGAACCGCTCGGGCTCGTCGAGTACCAGCCGGTCGACGAGGCGCTCATGGCCGACATCGACGACCAGAGCGCCGAGGAGCCCGCCCCGCTCGACGACGAGGACGTCAGCCGCTACGGCATGGTCCGCCTCACCCCCCTCGGCCTGTACGGCGTCCGCGCCCGCATGCTGGAGGCCGGCGTCGACGCGCCCGCCGTCGGCGACCTCGCGGACAAGGGCGCCGACGTACTGCTCGCCGGCACCTCCGGCTTCCCGCAGCACGCCGCACAGGCGGAGATCGAGCAGTGGCTCTCCCGGCACGAACCGCTGGGCGCCGCGAGGGAGTTGCTGTCCGCGGCGCGCGGCGGCGACGAGGGCGCGCCGCTGCGCAGGCTCCGCTGCCAGCAGGCGCTCTCCCTGGTCGGGAACGAGGCGGAGCCCGCGCTGCGCGAGGTCCTCGACGACCCGGAGCTCGGCGGTCTCGCCCGGGTCTGGCTCGCCGAGCACGACGCCGCGGACGTGCCCGCGCCCTCCGAGGGCCTCATCTTCTGGCTGACCATCGACACGCTCGCCGCGCAGCTCGCCGCCGAGGGCAACTCGGACGAGCTGCAGGGCCTGGTCGAGGGCCTCGCGCAGCAGCACAGCGGCTTCTTCGCCACGGCCTGGCGGGTCGAGCACCCCGCCACCGCGGACGTCCTGGAGGCGATGGGCCGCCTGCACCCGGACAAGAAGGTGGCGAAGGAGGCCCGCAAGGCGGCCTTCAAGGCGCGGAACCTGTAGCGAGCTCAAGCCCGGCCGCCGATCGAGATGTTCGAGCCCGTCCGACGACGGAGGACGAGCCCGGAGGGCGATCGACGGCAGCCCGGGTGGACCTGACTTCCAGGTCCACCCGGGGATCCTCTCACCCCGCCGGAGGCCTCAGCACTCGTAGCGAGTCGTGTGCTTGAACGAGGACGACGCCCCGTCGAAGCCGTACGTCCCCCGGTACGCCGGCGGATTCTGGAACTCGCCCACGATCGTGATCGTGGTCGCGCACGAGCCCTGTCCGGCACGCTTGGCGTCGAGCCGGATCGTCTCGCCGATCGTGCCGCCCGTGATGTCCCACGGCGCGCCACAGATGCCGGACGTGATCTGGCCCCCGGTCACCACGTGCGGATAGGTGTTGGGGTGGTACTTCACCGTGATGGCGAAGGTGACGGCGCCGTTGTGGAGCGTCAGCTTGCACTCCGTCGACAGGGCCTCGGCCGACACCTCGGCCATCGGCGCGGCGAACGCCTCGTCGCGCGTCTTGACCTCGGCGCCCTGCGGATTGTGGAAGCGGTGCTCCGACGTCCGCGGCTGGCCGCCCTTCTGCTTGCGTGCCTGAGTGGTCACGGGAAACCCTCCTTCCGTCCTGACCGTCAGGCCAGCAGCTCGGCGATCTCCACGCGCAGCAGCGCGCGGACGTTCTCGATGTGGTTGACGATGGTCGCGACCGAGGAACCGGCGAAGAGCAGACCCACCGCCACGTCGTCCTGCGAGGTGACGAGCGAACCGGAGTCGCCGCCCGCCGAGATGTTCGTCGTGACGATCTGGTCCTTGAACCGGGCCGTGCCCGCGGTGCCGTAGTTCACGTCGACGGTCGCGTCGACCGCGATGATCCGGCCGAAGCTGATGTTCGTCGTCCTGCCGGACTTCTTCACCAGGTCGCCGACGGCCACGTTGGCCTTGCGCCGCCAGGCGCGCGGGGCGCCGCTGAAGTACTGCTCCCGCGTCGCGTCCTGGAAGTCGACCGCGCCGAGCGCCGCGTCCACCACGTTGTTGTGCCGCTCCAGCGGGATCTGCGGCGCGAACTGGATCGTGATGAAGCGCTCCAGGGTCGCGATGCGGTCCGCCGGGTCCTGCCCGCCGTCGAAGACGCCCGGCTGCACGATCGCGCTGCCCAGCTGCGCCCGGTTGGAGTCGGCGAGCACGTGGTTGTTGGAGAGGACGTAGAACTTCGCCGGGACGCCGAGACCGGAGCCGGGCGGGTCGACGGAGGCACCGGGCAGGAAGTCGTAGACCACGCTGCCGAGCGTGCCCGCGGTCACCCGGACGTTGCCGACCGAGAAGCCGGAGGGGCACGGGCGCATCCGGCGCTTGAGGAGCTGCGGCTCGAACGCGCCGTGCCCGGCGAGCTCTTCGAGCTGCGGCTGCCCGAGCCCCGAGAGCTGCTCACTGATGCTGACGTCCGGGTCGTACGCGCCCGGCGCGCGGTCCTCGGCCCGCCGGCCGCCGGGCCTGCTCTGCCTGCCGCGCTGCGCCGCGATGTGGCCCACCGCGACGATGTCGGTCGGGGTGCCGTCGTCCATCTGGCGCGGGACCACGTCCCGCTCGGGAAGCATGGACTCCGGGACCTTCTGGGTGACGAACACGATGACGGCGGGCTCGCCGGTGGGCTCCCCGTCGCTCCACTTCACGCCGTGGCCGAAGCCGACGACGTTGGCCAGCGGCTGCTGGGGCCGCAGGAAGTCGGACATCGCCTGCTGACGGGAGCTGTCGCTCAGCTGACCGCCGGTGGGTCCTCGCATCAGTTCGGGCTGGCTCACCACGCCAGACCACCTCTTCCCCTTCGAAGGGTGGGAGCTCCGGTGCGCGCTCGGGCGTCGCTCTCGCTACGACCCGCCGTCCTGCGCGTCGACTTCGCCGATGGCGAGTACGCGTACGGGGACGCCGTCCAGCGTGTCCGGAACCACGTCTTCGTCCCGGAGGCGGTCGCGGGGCACCCGGTGCGTGACGAAGACGACGATCACGTCCTGGCCCGAGTGCTCATCCCTGCCGGTGCCGACTCCGGTGACATTGGCCAGCCGCATCAGCCGGCCCTCATGGAGGCTGCGTGCCTGATGTGCGTCCACTCGGCTCGCCTCCCCGCGCGGTGGTGCGTGTGCACGTACGTGCTGTCTATTGCCGTGGGCATCGCGGGTCAAGGTGTTCTGCGGTGATTCTTCGCTTTCCTGGCGGTCGGGGGCGGGCGCGGGGGAGGGGCCCGGCAGGTTCACGGAACGCGACCTCCCGCCGTCGGGCGGGGTTCAACCCCCGTTCACGCACGGGCGCGACGGTGGCGCCGGAAGCAGCCCGGCCGTACGCACCCGCCCACGCGCCCTCAGGAGTAACCATGACGCTCACCCGCAGGGATTTCGCCGGACGCACCGCGGCCACCGGCGCGGGCATCGCGCTGGCCGGCAGCGTCGGCGCGCTGGCCACCGCGCCCGGCGCGCTGGCCGCGACGGACCTCCAGGACGACCAGGAGACGGCGGACGGCGCCCCGGGCCACGCTCCCCACGGCCCCGGCTACGGTCCGCTGATCCCCGACCCGGAGGGCCTGCTCGCGCTGCCCGCCGGATTCTCGTACCGCGTCCTCACGCACAGCGGCAGGACGCGACTGGAGAGCGGTGAGTTCACCCCCTCCCACCACGACGGCACCGCCACCTTCCGCGGCCCCCGCGGCACCACCCTCCTCGTCAACAACCACGAGCTCGGCGGCCCCCGCAGCAAGTGGCAGCACCCCGTGCCGCTCACCGAGGGCCTGGTCTACGACCCGGCCGCGGCCGGCGGCTGCACCGTCGTCGAGGTCCGCCCCGACGGGCGCGTCGCCGAGTGGGTCGGCATCGCCGGCACCGCCACCAACTGCGCGGGCGGCAGCACCCCTTGGGGCACCTGGCTCACCTGCGAGGAGACCGAGGACAGAGCCGGCAGGAACGGCATGACCAAGGACCACGGCTACGTCTTCGAGGTCGACCCCCTCGACCGGCGTGCCAACCGCGCCCCCGAGCCGATCAAGGCGCTGGGCCGCTACGCCCACGAGGCCGTCGTCGTCGACCCCAAGCGCGGCCACCTCTACCTCACCGAGGACGCCTCGAAGCCCAACGGCCTCCTCTACCGCTGGACCCCGCCGCACGGCTTCGAGCACGGCCGCGGCAGGCTGCGCGCCCTCGCCGACGACGCGGGCGTCCTGAAGGCCCCCAAGTGCTACGACTCCGGCGGCCGTTTCGTGGACGACCTGTCCCGCGCCACGAAGACCGGGACGGTATACGGCGTCGACTGGGTCGAGGTCCCCGACCGCGACGCGCGGACCGTACCCGTGCGCGAGCAGTTCGACGACGGCGACATCACCCGCGCGCGCAAGCTCGAAGGCATGTGGTGGGGCGACGGCGGCGTCTACGTCGTCTCCTCGTTCGCCCGCGGCGAGAGCCCCGTCCCGCACGACGGACAGGTGTGGTTCTACCACCCGGGCCGCCGCACCCTGACCCTCAAGGTGCTGCTCGGCGTGAACGCCGACCCGGCGAAGGACGGCGCCTTCGACGGCCCCGACAACATCACCGTCTCCCCGTACGGCGGGCTGGTCATCGCCGAGGACGGCGAGGGCGTCCAGCACCTCTTCGGCGCGACCGAGAGCGGCCGTACGTACCCCATCGCGCGCAACGAACTCAACGCGGGGACGCCGGAGAAGCCCGAGTACAGCGAGTTCACGGGCGTCACCTTCTCGCCCGACGGCAGGACGCTCTACGCCAACATCCAGACGCCCGGCATCATGCTCGCGATCACCGGCCCGTGGCGGCGCCGGCGACGCTGAGAGCCAGCCCGAGTACGGCCCGTCAGCCGCCGCCCCCGGCGCCCGGACCGCCCCCGTCGCCGAGGAGCACGGCCGCCGCGGTGGCGCCCACGGCCGCGAGCGCCGCACTGCCCCAGCCGAAGAGACGGCGCCGGGAGGTGCGGTGCGGGGGCGGCGGGGTGTCGTCCAGCGGGTCGGCGGGGCGGGTGTCCGCGGAGGTTCCGGGTCCGTGGCCGGGGCCGAGGCCGTGGCCGGTAGGCGGCGGTGGTGGGCCCGGATCGGCCGGAGGCGGGCCGCCGTAGAGGCCCCATCCCATGACGCCGTCCGCCGCGTCCTCCGCCCCGTCGTCCCGCCCGCCCCCCTGACCTTCCCGCGGCGCGGCCTGCCGCAGCTGCTCGGCGACCTTGTCCTCCTGGCGCCGGATCTGCCCGGCGACCGGCTCCTGCTCCCACCACGGCTCCCCGGCCGCCCGCCCGGCGCACCAGGCGAGCACCTGCGGGGCCGTCGGCCGGTCCGCGGGATCGCGGGCCAGGCAGCGGCCGAGGAAGTCCTGCCAGGCGGCGTCGGGCACGCCCACCAGGTCCGGCTCGTCGTGCAGCGTGCCGTGCAGGACCTCGGGGGCGCCGCCGGACCCGAAGGGGCCGCGCCCGGTCGCCGCCACGGCGAGGACCGCGCCGAGCGCGAAGACGTCGGCGGCGGGACCCGGCCGGACGCCGGGCGTCAGCCGCTCGGGGGAGACGAAGCCGGGCGAGCCGACGGCCCGGCCCTCGGCCGAGGGGCTCTCGTCGGCCGCGCTCCTCGCGAGGCCGAAACCGATGATCCTGGGCCCGTCCCGCGTGATGACGACGTTGGACGGCTTCACGTCGCGGTGCACCAGGCGCGCCGCGTGCAGGGCAGCCAGCGCCTCGGCGAGCGCGGCGCCCAGCGCGGCGAGTTCGGCGCCGCCGAGCGGGCCGTGCGCGGCCACCGCCTTCGGCAGACCGGGGCCCGCGCAGAACTCGACGGCGTACCAGGGCCGGTCGGCGTCCGGGTCGGCGTCGAGCACGGCGGTGGCGTACCGGCCGGTGACGGTGCGCACGGCGGCCGCCTCGCGACGAAAGCGCGCACGGAACTCCGGATCCGCGGCCGACTGCTCGTGCACCGTCTTGAGGGCCACCGCCCGCCCGGACGCGGACCGCGCCAGCTGGACGCGGCCCCTTGCGCCCTCGCTGAGCGATGCGACGACCCGATACCCGCCGACCTCCACGGATGCTCCTTCCAGAGACCCGAGGAGACCCTCGGGACGACAGGGTGACAGGAAGACCTGTACGTACTGTGCGACGCCCGGGAGGCATCGTACGGTTGCGCCGCCGACCGGCCAGCCGCCGCCTGAGCCGCTGGACCGGCGCCCGAGCCCCTCCGGTCACGACCCGTGGCCGAAAGGGCGCGACGGGTCACCGCATCCCCCGTTCGGGTCGTCTCCGCCCCCGGGCGCGGGCGCCGCGCACCGTGGCTTGTGTGTCTGTTCCATACCGATGTGAGGGCAGTGTGAGTACGGAGCATGGTGCCTCGCCCTCCCGAAGCCTCATACTGCGAATATGACGAGGCCCCCCGGCTCGCGCCGCCACCTGCCGAACAGTCCCTTCAACGTGCCCGCCCCGCCCGCGCCACCCGTGGAGCACTTCGAGGTGGGTGACAGGGTCTCCCATGACCAGTACGGCCTCGGAAGGATCGTGGGCGTCGAGGGAGAGGACGCGGTGGTCATCGACTTCGCGGGCCGCCAGGGACGGTTCCTGAGCCCCTATCCGAAGCTGTCCAAGCTCTGATTCCGATAACGATTTGATACGAGTGAGGGGCGGCGGACCGCGCATGCGGTCCGCCGCCCCTCTTTCATCTCCGCCCCGGCCGGCCTACAGGGCCTGCGCCGACGGCTTCACCATGCCGCGCACCGTGCGGGACTTCACGAACTGCCCCATCGCGGTCATTTCCCACTCGCCGCTGAACTGCTTGATCAGCTTCGCCATCATGACGCCCGTCTGCGCCTCGGCGTTGGTCAGGTCGAAGCGGACCAACTCCTCGCCGGAGGCCGCGTCGATCAGGCGGCAGTAGGCCTTCGCGACCTCGGTGAACTTCTGGCCGGAGAACGAGTTCACCGTGAAGACCAGGCCCGTGACGTCCTGGGGGAGCCGGCCGAGGTCGACGACGATCACCTCGTCGTCACCGCCGCCCTCGCCCGTCAGGTTGTCGCCGGAGTGCTTGATCGCGCCGTTCACGATCGAGAGCTTGCCGAAGTAGCAGCTGTCGACGTGGTTGCGCTGCGGGCCGTACGCGATGACGGAGGCGTCCAGGTCGATGTCCTTGCCGCGGAACGCGGGCTCCCAGCCGAGGCCCATCTTGACCTGCGAGAGCAGCGGGCGGCCGCCCTTGACCAGGGACACCGTCTGGTTCTTCTGGAGGCTGACGCGGCCCTTGTCCAGGTTGATCTTCCCGACGCCGGGCGCGGGCGCGGCCGGGGCGGCGGGCGCTGCGGGCGCGGCCTGGCGCGGGTCGGCGACCGGCGGGGGCGGGCCCTGCACCGGCTGGCCCACCGGGGGAGCCGGGGGAGCCGGAGGTGCCACGGGCGCGGCGGCCGGGGCCGGGGCGGGCTCCTCCACCGAGACGCCGAAGTCCGTGGCGATGCCCGCGAGACCGTTGGCGTACCCCTGGCCGACCGCGCGGGCCTTCCACGCGCCGTTGCGCAGGTAGATCTCGACGATCACGAGGGCGGTCTCGGTGCCGAGCTGCGGCGGTGTGAAGGTGGCGAGCACCGAGCCGTCGTCGGCGTTGCGGATCGTGGCGGTGGGCTCGACGCCCTGGAAGGTCTGGCCCGCCGCGTCCGGGCTCGCGGTCACGACGATCTTCTCGATGCCGGGCGGCACGGCGGAGGTGTCGACGGTGACCTTGTCGGGGGTCGTGCCGCCACCGGACTGGTAGGTCACGCCGGGCCCGGAGGGCTGGTTGAAGAAGATGAAGTCGTCGTCGGAGCGCACCTTGCCGTCGGCGGTGAGCAGCAGGCCCGATACGTCGAGCCGCACCGGAGCGGCGACGTCCACCGCCACGCGGGTGGCGGTCAGCGGGATGTTCGAGCCAGGGGTCATAGCTGTCATGCCAGGGGTAACGAACGATCCCGCTTTGCCGTTCCCTTACCTGGCGAAGGTTTTTTCCGGGCCTCGCGGGCGGCGGGGCACGGCCGGAAGCGCGTGTCCCGGCCCCGCCGCGCGGTACCGGATTTACGGCACGACCACGATCTTCCGCCCCACCCCGGCGGCGAACCGGTCGAGCGCCTGCGGGTACTCCGCGAGCGGCAGCCGGTCGCTGATGAAGACGTCCGGGTCGAGGACGCCGCCCGCGAACAGCTCCGCCGCCCGCTCGTAGCTGTGCAGGACCGCCATCGAACCGGTGATGGTGATCTCCTGGTTGTAGATCCGGTACGGGTCGATGTTCACGCGCGTGGCGTAGTCGGCGACGCCGAACTGCAGGAACGTGCCCGCCTTGGCGACCCGTTCGAGCCCGTCCTGGATCGCGGCCGCGTTGCCCGTCGCGTCGACGACGACGTCCCAGCCCTGCGGCCGGTCGAGCTCGTCCGCGTGCGCCGCCGACCCCGAGACGCCCAACTGCCGTGCCGTGGCGAGCCGGTCCGCGTTCAGGTCCACGACGTCCACGCTCGCCGCGCCGGTGCGCTTGGCGAGCTCCAGCATCATCAGGCCCATCGTCCCCGAGCCGTAGATCAGCACGTGCGAGCCGAGCCGCGAGCGCAGCACGTCGTAGCCGCGCACGGCGCACGAGAGGGGCTCGATCAGGGCGGCGTCCTCGGTGCGCACGTGGTCGGGCAGGCGTACGCAGTTCGCGGCGGGCGCCACCGCGTACTGGGCGGCGCCGCCCGCGGTGGTCACGCCGATCGCGGCCCACCGCTCGCAGAGGTTGCCCCGCCCGTCCCGGCAGTAGCGGCACTCGTGGCAGTGCAGCGAGGGGTCCACGGCGACCCGGTCGCCGACGGCGAGCGTGCGCACGTCGCTGCCGAGCGCGACGACCTCACCGGCGAACTCGTGCCCGGGCACGACCGGCAGGGTGGGCGCGAACTCTCCCTGGAGGATGTGCAGGTCGGTCCCGCACAGTCCGCATGCGGCGACCTCGACGACGACCTCACGGGGCCCCGGCGTGGGGTCGGGCAGCTCCCCGACGGCGGCCTTGCCGACGGACTCGATGATGGCGGCCTTCACTTGACGGCTCCCAACGACAGGCCCTGGACCAGCTTGTCCTGGGCGGCGAACCCCGCGGCGAGCACCGGCAGGGAGATCACGAGCGACGCGGCGCACACCTTCGCCAGGAACAGGCCCTGGCTGGTGATGAAGCCGGTCAGGAAGACGGGCGCGGTCTGGGCGACGACGCCCGTGAGCACCCGGGCGAAGAGCAGTTCGTTCCAGCTGAAGATGAAGCAGATCAGGGAGGTCGCGGCGATCCCGGGCAGCGCGATGGGCGCCACCACGCGCGTGAGGATCGTCGGCAGCCGCGCCCCGTCGATCTGCGCGGCCTCGATGACCGGTCTGGGGACCTCGGCGAGGAACGACTGCATCATCCACACCGCGATCGGCAGGTTCATCGAGGTGTAGAGCAGGACGAGCAGCCAGATGTTGTCGAGCAGGCCGGTGTTCTTGGCGAAGAGGTAGATCGGCAGCAGGCCCGCCACGACCGGCAGCATCTTCGTGGACAGGAAGAAGAAGAGCACGTCCGTCCACTTCTTGACGGGCCTGATGGACAGCGCGTACGCGGCCGGCAGGGCCAGGACGAGCACGCACAGGGTCGAGACGACGGACGCCACCGTCGAGTTGACGAGCGAGGGCCAGGGGCTCGCGCCGCCGCCCGAGCCGAAGAACTCGCGGTAGCCGTCGAGGGTGAGGGAGGCGGCGAGCGAGGGCGGGTTGGTCGCCGCGTCCTCCTCCGAGTGGAAGGAGGTCAGCGCCATCCAGGCGATGGGCAGGAAGAACAGGATGCCGGCGAGCCAGGCGGTGAGCCCCAGGCCGATTCCCTTGCCGCGTGCGTTGCTCATCAGCGGGACACCTCCTCGCGGAACAGGGACGAGACGACCCGCAGCGCGAAGGTCGCGATGACGAGCGAGCCGATGACGACGAGCACGCCCGCCGCGGAGGCCAGACCGTTCTCGTGGGCCTGGTAGAAGCTCTGGTAGACGGTGTACGGCAGGTTGGCGGTGCCGAGGCCGCCCGAGGTGAGGGTGAAGACGGCGTCGAAGTTCTGCACGATGTAGATCGAGCCGAGCAGCGCGCCCAGTTCGAGGTAGCGGCGCAGGTGCGGCAGCGTCAGATGCCGGAAGACCTGCCAGTTGCTCGCGCCGTCCATCCGGGCCGCCTCGATCAGCTCGGGGTCGCGGCTCTGCAGCCCCGCGAGCAGGATCAGCATCATGAAGGGCGTCCACTGCCACACCAGGGAGGCCTCGACGGCGAGGAGCGGGGTGTGGGAGATCCAGTCGGGCTGGGCGGCGGAGTCCCCGCCGACCCAGTGCAGGAGGCCGTTGAAGAGCCCGTACTCGGGGTTGTAGAGCACGTGTTTCCACAGCAGCGCCGCGGCCACGGGGACCAGCAGGAACGGCGCGATGAGGAGCGTGCGCACCAGGCCGCGGCCGCGGAACCTGCGGTTCAGGAGCAGCGCGAGGCCGAGCCCCGCGACCAGGCTCGCCAGCACGACGGAGGCCGTGAGGACGATCGTGGTCAGCACGGACTTGCGCAGGTCGGGATCGGTGAGGACCTCGGTGTAGTTGGCAAACCCGGTGAAGCTGCGGGCGTCCGGATAGAGGGCGTTCCAGTCGAAGAAGGAGATCACCAGGGTGGCCACGAAGGGCAGTTGGGTCACGGCGATCATGAAGACGAGTGCGGGCAGCAGGGGCGCGCGGGTCGCCCAGGCGCGCAGCCTTCCCGGTGGCCTGGACGCCGTCGTGCCGGGCACGCGCGCGTGCCCCACGGCGGAGGTGCTTGCGGTGGCGGTCATCGTCCCTCGTACTCCTCGGAGATCTTCTCGGCGAGCTCCTGCGACTTCTTCAGGGCCGACCCGACGGACTGGCGTCCGGCGATGGCCGCACTGATCTCCTGGGAGACCTTGGTGCCGAGGTCGGTGAACTCGGGGATGCCGACGAACTGGATGCCGGGCGCCGGGCGGGGCTGCACGCCCGGGTCGCGGGGCCGCGCGCCCTCGATGGCGGCGCGGGTGACGTCCTGGAAGGCGGCGGCCTCCGCGCGGTAGGCCGGGTTCGCGTAGGTCGAGGCGCGTTTGCCCGCGGGGACGTTCGACCAGCCGGTCTTCTCGCCGACGAGCTTCTCGTACTCCTTGCCCGACGCCCAGGAGATGAACTGCCAGGCCCTGTCCGGGTTGTGGGAGGCCTTCTGCATGCCCCAGGCCCACGTGTAGAGCCACCCCGAGCTCTTCGTCCGCTCCACCGGGGCGGGCACGTAGCCGATCTTGCCCTTGACCGGGGACTTGGCGGATTCCAGGGACCCCGCGGCGGCCGTCGCGTCGTACCACATGGCGGTCTTGCCCTGGGTGAGGTTGTTGAGGCACTCGGCGTAGCCGGACTGCGCGGCGCCGGACTCGCCGTGCTCGCGGACGAGGTCCACGTAGAAGCGGGTCGCCCTTTCGAACTCGGGGGAGTCCAGACGGGCCTTCCACCCCTTGTCGAACCAGGTGCCCCCGAAGGTGTTCACCACGGTCGTCAGGGGCGCCATCACCTCGCCCCAGCCGGGCAGCCCGCGCAGACAGATGCCCTTCATCCCCGGCTTCTTGCCGTCCACGCGGGCGGCGAGAGCGGCCACCTGCTGCCAGGTGGGGTGCTCGGGCATGGTCAGGCCGGCCTTCTTGAAGACGTCCTTGCGGTACATCAGGAAGGACGACTCTCCGTAGAAGGGCTGCCCGTAGAGCTTGCCGTCGTCGCCGGTGAGGGACTGGCGCATCGGCGCCAGGATGTCCTTCTCGTCGTACGCCCGGTCCTTTCGCGCGTACGAACCGACCTCGTGCAGCCAGCCGTTCCTCGCGTAGATCGGTATCTCGTAGTTGCTGAGCGTCGCGACGTCGTACTGGCCTGCCTGGTTGGCGAAGTCCTGGCTGATCTTGTCGCGGACGTCGTTCTCCGGCAGGACGGTGAAGTTCACCTTGATGCCCGTCCTCTTGGTGAAGTGGGCGGCGGTGAGCTTCTGCAACTCCACCATCTGCGGGTTGTTCACCATGAGGACGTTGATGGAGTCGCCGCCTGAACCGGACCCGCCGGCGCCGGCCCAGCAGCCGGCGAGCAGCGGGGCGAGCAGCGCCCCTGCGGCGGCCGCGGCGAGCGTGCGCGGCCTCCGTCGGCTCGGGGTTCGCATGAGTCGCTCCTGAACATAGAGGGGCAAGAGGGGTGTTCGGGGCATGCCGGGGCGTGCGGAAGCCCGCGATGCGCGCGGAGAGAGCGGAAGAGAGCGGGAGAGAGAGCGGGAGGAGTTGGGGGGAAGCGGAGGAGAGGGAGGGAGCGGTCGGTCAGGTGCGGATGACCTGGGGGCCCAGGAGCGAGTAGCGGTGTGCCTCGGACGTGGGCAGCCGACTGCTCGTGACGATCGCGTCCAGATCGCCGATCCCCGCGAACCGGCAGAAGCTCGTCGCCCCGAACTTGGTGTGCACGCCCAGGAACACGGTGCGCCGCGACGCCCTGATGGCCTGCGCCTTCACCTCGCTGACCGCGGGGTCGGGGGTGGTCAGGCCGTGTTCGCGGGAGATGCCGTTGGCGCCGATGTACGCCAGGTCGATGACGAATCCGGCCAGCATGCGGGTCGTCCAGTGGTCGACGGTGGCGAGCGTGCCGGGGCGGACCCGGCCGCCGAGCAGCAGGACGGTGATGTTCTCGGCCTCGGCGAGGGCGCCCGCGGTGGCCAGCGAGGCGGTGACCACGGTCAGGGCGCGGCCCGCCGCGGCGCCGGGCAGGGCCTCGGCGATCAGCTGCGGGGTGAAGCCCTCGTCGACGAAGACCGTCTCGGCGTCGCCGAGGAGCTCCGCCGCGGCGGCGGCGATGCGCCGCTTCTCGGGGACGTGCATGGTGGTGCGGAAGGCGAGGGTGGTCTCGAAGCCCGCGCTCTCCACGGGGTAGGCGCCGCCGTGGGTGCGGCGGACCAGGCCGTGGTCCTCCAGGGCCCGCAGATCGCGGCGGACGGTCTCCTTCGCGACCCCGAGCTCCCCGGCGAGCACCGTCACGTCGACGGAGCCGGAGTGGCGGGCCGCGTTGACGATCCGCCGCTGACGTTCTTCCGCGGTCATCGGCGCCACCTTCTTCCCCTGGTCGGTGCGTGCCCGTTCGGGCCTGTGGGGGAAGTTCTACCGTCCGGGCCCGGGGGTGACCAGGCTCGCAGTGGGCTCGATGCTGCCCGTTTGTGCCCGCTTGGCGGGACGACGGCCTGTGCGGCGGGCCGGGGGCGTGCCCGTTCCGGGGGGTCGCGCTGCCCGTTCGGTGCCCGGTCGGGGGCGGGCGGGCACCGGGCGGAGGCAGGCGGCGGCCGGTGCGGTCAGTACGGCCACACCGGCGGGCTCGTGCAGAAGTGGCCCCCCAGGAGCGTGTGGTCGGGATTGGCCGGATCCGGTTCGCCCTGCTCGGCGAGGAGCTTCTGCGCGTACCGCTCGGAGTCGTCCCGCGGGGCGTAGCCGAGCGCCCGCGCGGAGGAGAGGTCCCACCACAGGCGGGTGTTGGCGGAGGAGCCGTGGACCACGGTGTGCCCGACGTCCTCGGCGGTGAGCGCCGCGTGGAAGAGGCGTGCGCCGTCCCCGGGGCTCAGCCAGATGGACAGCATCCGCACGCTCGACGGCTCGGGAAAGCACGACCCGATGCGGACCGAGACGGTCTCGATGCCGTGCTTGTCCCAGTAGAGCTGGGCGAGGTCCTCGCCGAAGGACTTGGACAGGCCGTAGAAGGTGTCGGGGCGGCGCGGGGTGTCGACCGGGATCAGCGGCTCGTCGCCGAGGGGGCGCGGGGTGAAGCCCACCGCGTGATTGGAGGAGGCGAAGACGATCCGGTTGACGCCTTCCTCGCGGGCCGCCTCGTAGAGGTTGTACGTGCCTTCGATGTTGGCTCGCAGGATCTTGTCGAAGGTGGACTCCAGGGAGATGCCCGCCAGATGGAGGACCGCGTCGACCCCGCGCACGGCCTCGCGCAGAGCCGCGGGGTCGGCCAGGTCCGCGGTGATGGCGTCCGGTTCGCCCTCGACGGGGCGCACGTCGAGCAGGCGCAGGTCGTAGCCGTACGTCGGCAGGAGACCGCGCATCAGCGTGCCGAGGCCGCCGGCGGCGCCGGTGAGCAGGACGGTGCGGGGAGCGGGCATGACGGATCTCCTCGGGCGCGTATGTATCCACGGACCGGATTCACATGCATGGACGCAGCTGCGGACACGCTAGGGATCTCCGTCGCGCGGCGTCAAGTGTCCGTGGCGCGCCGCGCGGGGGGCTCGCGGAGGAGGTACTCCGCTCCAGCCGCCCCTGGGTGCGGAGTTCGTCCGCTTGACCGGGCTCGATCGGGCGCTTTAGCGTGGACGCGTTCAGAGATATGGACATGAATCAGAAACGTGCACGCTCCGCACGCACGCCTGGCACGCACGCCTAGGGAGAGCCCGTGACGTCAGCCCCCCTCGCTTCCCGACTCCGCGTCCCCAGCGGGCCGCTCTTCTTCCCGGTCACCGCGTACGGGCCCGACGGCGCCCTCGACCTGGACACCTTCCGCGACCACGTGCGCGACGGCATCGACGCGGGGGCGGCGGCCGTGTTCGCCTGCTGCGGCACCGGCGAGTTCCACGCCCTGACCCCCGAGGAGTTCCAGGAGTGCGTCGCCGCCGCCGTCGACGAGGCGGCGGGGCGCGTCCCGGTGGTCGCGGGCGCCGGGTACGGCACCGCGCTCGCCGTGCGGTACGCGCGCCTCGCCGAGGAGGCGGGCGCCGACGGCCTCCTCGCCATGCCGCCCTATCTCGTCGTCGCCGGACAGGAGGGGCTGATCCGGCACTACACCGAACTGGCCGCGGCCACCTCCCTGGACGTCATCGTCTACCAGCGCGACAACGCCGTCCTCACCCCGGAGACGGTCGTCGCGCTCGCGCGCGCGGAGGGCGTCATCGGCTTCAAGGACGGCCTCGGCGACATGGACCTGATGCAGCGCACGGTCAGCGCCGTGCGCAGTCAAGTGCCGGGCGGCTTCCTGTACTTCAACGGGCTGCCGACCGCGGAGCTGACCGGGCTCGCCTACCGGGGCATCGGCGTGACCCTCTACTCCTCGGCGGTGTTCTGCTTCGCGCCCGACATCGCGCTCGCCTTCCACCGTGCGTTCAACGCGGGCACCCCGGAGGGCGACGCCGCCGTCGACCGGCTCGTCGACGGCTTCTACCGGCCCTTCGTGGAGCTGCGCGCCCTCGGCCGCGGCTACGCGGTCTCCCTCGTCAAGGCGGGCGTGCGGCTCGGCGGCCTCGACGTCGGCCACGTACGGCCGCCGCTGCACGAGCCGGACGCCGAACACGTCAAGCGACTCGCGGAACTCGTCGAGCGGGGCCGGGAGTTGCTGCGGAGCGGGCTGCCCGGCGGCTTCGGGGAGGGCGTGTGAAGGCCGCCGCGTTCCTCTACCCCTGGGACGTCGTCGGCGACCCCGGCGCGCCCACCCGCCTCGCCGCGCTGGGCATCCGCCAGGTCACCCTGGCCGCCGCCTACCACTCCACACGCGCCCTGACGCCGCGCCACCCCCGCCACCGCGTCGTCACGGCCGCCCACGCCGCCGTCCTCTACCCGCCGGGCGACCGCTGGCAGGGGCGCGAGCCGCGGCCGTACGCCGCCGGGGACTGGGCGCCGGGCGACGCCTACGGAGAGGCGGCGCGGGCGCTCGGCGACGCCGGGATCGAGGTGCACAGCTGGGTCGTCCTCGCCCACAACTCCCGTATGGGCGAGGAGCATCCGGCGACCTCCGTGGTGAACGCCTACGGCGACCGCTACCCCTGGGCGCCCTGCATCGCCCGGCCCGCCACGCGCGCGTACCTGGTCGACCTCGCCGCGGAGGCCGCCGTGCGCCCCGGCACGCGCGGCACCGAACTGGAGTCCTGCGGCTGGTACGGCCTCGCGCACCTGCACGCCCACGACAAGACCGCCGGTGTCCCCCTCGGCGAAGCCGGGCAGTACCTGATGTCGCTGTGCTTCTGCGCCTCCTGCCGGGAGGGGTACGCCGGACAGGGCCTCGATCCGGACGAGCTCGCGGCCGTCGTCCGCGGCGCCCTGGAGCCCGTGTGGCGCGGTGCGGGCGAACCCGACGGCTGGACGGCCGTGGAGAGACTGATCGGCGCCGACCGGGCGGCGGCCACGCGCGCGTGGCGCGGGGCGACCGCCCGTACCCTCCAGGAGGCCGCCGTCGGCGCGGTCCGCGCGGCGGCGCGCGACGCGGAGCCCGGCTTCCAAGTGCTGCTCCACGCCGACCCGGTCACGTACCACTGCGGCGCGAACGCGGGCGTCGACCCGGCGCACGTCCTCTCCGTGGCCGACGGAGTGGTGGTGCCCTGCACGGGCGGCCCGCGCCTGCTCGCGCCGTTCGCCGGGCTGGGCGGGGACGGCACGGTCCTGGCCGCCAACCTCACCGTGGTGAGCGGCATGGGCGGCAGTCCCGCCACCCTCGCCGCCGACGCGGCCCGTGCCGCGGAGCTCGGCGCCACCGAACTGCGGCTCTACCACGCGGGCCTGGCGTCGGACGGTGACCTCGGCCTCGTCGCCGAAGCCCTGTCGCGCCCGGCGTGATCGCCGATACGATCCGCGGAACCACAGGCGTCACTCCCGTGACGGTCATGACAGCGACCGGCACGGAGGCGACAGCGGACAGAGGGAGCAAGGTGCGCAACAAGGGGATATCCGGGCTGGTCTGCGCCGGACTGATGGCGGGCGCCGCGGCGCTCGGGGGAGCGGTCCCGGCCGCCGCACAGACGACCGCCGCGGACCGGCACGCCGCCGCCACCGACATCCGTGAACGCCTGGAGCGCATACCGGGCATGACGGTGGTCTCGGTCGCCGACAAGGAGGGCCACCCCCTCTACACGCTCACGTACGAGCAGCCTGTCGACCACCGCAAGCCCCACGGCGCCACCTTCACGCAGCGCGCCACGCTCTGGCACAAGGCCACGGACAAGCCGACCGTCCTGTACACCGGCGGCTACACCCTCCCCGGCGGCACCACCGCGCTCACCAAGCTGATCGACGCCAACCAGGTCGCCGTCGAGCACCGCTACTTCGCCCAGTCGCGGCCCGCGGGCCCCGAGGGCGACGACTGGTCCAAGATGACCATCCAGCAGGAAGCCGCCGACGAGCACCGCCTCACCCGCGCCCTGCGCGGGATCGAGAAGGGCAAGTGGCTCGGCACCGGCGCCAGCAAGGGCGGCATGACGGCGACGTACCACGAGCGCTTCTACCCCGGGGACCTGGACGCGGTCGTCGCGTTCGTCGCGCCGAACGACGCGGACAACCGTGACGACCGGGGCTACGAACGCTTCTTCAGGACGGTCGGCACCAAGGAGTGCCGGGCCGCGCTGAACGCCGTGCAGCGCGAGATGCTCGTACGCCGTGACACCTTCCTGCCGACGTTCGAGAAGGAGCAGAAGGCCGCCGGGCACACCTTCCACGAGACGCTCGGCACCACGGACCGCGCCTACGAGTTCGCCGTCCTCGACCAGGTGTGGAACTTCTGGCAGAGCGGCAACGAGGCCGACTGCGCGGGCGTCCCCGACGCGAAGCAGGTCACCGACGACGAGCTCTGGCAGTGGTCGAAGGAGCACGGCTTCAGCGTCTACCACGACCAGGAACTCGGCACCAACGGCACCGGCCCCTACTACCGCCAGGCCGCCACCCAACTCGGCTGGGCCGACCTGGAGTTCGCCCACCTCAAGGGCGTGCGCCACTACCCCGGCATCTACCAGCCCAACTCGGTGCTGCCCGCCGCCATGCGCGGCACGTACAACAACAGCACCACCGCCGACGTCGACCGCTGGGTGAAGACCCGCGGGCGCCACATGATGTTCGTCTACGGCGAGAACGACCCGTGGAGCGCGGAGAAGTTCACGCCGAGCCGCCACGACTCCTACCGCTACGTGGTCCCCGGCGCCAACCACGGCGCGTCCATCGCCAAGCTGCCCGAGGCCGAGCAGACGAAGGCCGTCGCCACCATCAAGCGCTGGGCGAACGTGAAGTAACCCGCTCCCGGGTCCTCAGCAGGGGCGCGGCGATCAGCAGCCGCGCCCCCGCGAGCACCAGCAGCAGCACGCGGTGGTCGACGCTCTCCACGAGGGCCGCGCCCGCCGCGATGCCGAGCGCGGTCGGCGTGAACATCAGGGTGTTGGCGGTCGCCGCCACCCGGCCGACGAGCGCGTCCGGCGTCTCGCGCTGGACCGCCGTCAGGCCGGCGATGAGCACGCAGGGCAGCCCGACGCCGTTCGTGAAGCTGCCCACGAGCACCGCCGCGTCGTTCGGCAGCGCGTTCAGGACCGCGGCCGCGCCGGTCAGCGCGATGCCCGCGCCCGCGAACCGGCGCGCCCCGAACCGCCGCATCAGCGCCCCCGACGCCACGCCCACCGCCACGGAACCGGCGCCCTGAGCGACGTACAGCACGCCCGTGTACGAGGGGGAGCGGCCGAGGCCCTCGACGATCGCGAAGAGGACCGCGCCGCTGATCCCCGAGCTCAGCATCGTCAGGCCGCCCGCGAGGACGAGGGGCCGCAGCCGTGCGTGCCCCCACAGGTACCGCGCCCCCTCCCCGGTCCGCGCCCGCAGCGACGAGCGGTCGGGCACCGGCACGCTCTCCCGCACCCGCAGCAGCGCGAACATGCCCGCCGCGAGCACGAACGTCACCGCGTCGAGGAGCGCCACCCGGGCGCCACCGTACGCGGCGAAGAGGCCCGCCCCGGCGAGCGGAGCCACCAGCTTCATGCCCTCGTTCGCGGTCATCCGCAGGCCGTTGAAGTCACCGAGCAGCTCCTTGTCGACGGCCGTGGCGACCAGGGCGGCCTCCGCCGCGTCCGTGACGACGCCGCACGCCCCGTACAGCACGAGGACGGCGAAGAGGATCCAGAGCCGCCCCGCGGCGTCGACGGCGAACAGGGACAGGAGCAGGGCGCCGAGCGCGAGATTGGCGGCCACGAGGAGCGGTCTGCGGCGGGTGCGGTCGGCGAGCGTGCCGAGCAGGGGGCCCGCGAGGGTGGGCGCCCAGAGCGCGAACTGGCAGAGCGCGGCCAGCCCGTCGGACCCGGTCAGCTCCTTCACCCAGATCCCGGAGGCCAGCCACAGCGCGGAGCTCCCGAAGCCGGAGACCACCACCGCCCCGAGGTACAGCCCGGCGTTGCGGTCCCGCAGGACGCGCCCGATCGTCGATGTCATGCCTGGTGATGCTGGCTTCTAAGGCCCCGGCGACGGTATCGGGTGTTTTCCCTAGGGCGGGGGCGATGAGTTCGCGGCGCGGTGCCGGTCTACAGGGGAGAGGTACCGAGACGGCCGCCTTAGGCCGTGGTCCGGGACGGGCCCCGGGCTCGGCCCGTCCCGGACTGCCGTCCATGACCCGCACGCACCCAGGGAGTTCCCATGACCGACACCACCGGCGCCACCGGAACCACCGGCGACGCCCTCCCCGACCTCGGCCCGCAGGCCCGCCTCGTGGCGCGGATCGCCGGGCGCATCACGGACGAGCAGCTCGCGGGCCTCACGCCCTGTCCCGACTACGCCGTACGCCACCTCCTCGGCCATGTGCTCGGCCTCGCCGGAGCCTTCGAGACGGCCGCCCGCAAGGAGTTCGGGCCGGCCCTCGACCGGAAGCCCGGCAGCGTCCTGCCCGACCTCGACCCCGGCTGGCGCGAGGAGCTGCCCAAGGCGCTCGACGGCATGGCCGGGGCGTGGCGCGATCCGGCGGCCTGGCAGGGCATGACGCGCGCGGGCGGCATCGACCTGCCGGGCGAGGTCGCGGGCCTCGTCGCGCTCGACGAACTCGTCGTCCACGGCTGGGACCTGGCGCGCGCCACGGGGCAGGAGTACGCGCCGGACGAGGCGAGCCTGGAGGGCGCGCGGGCCCTGCTCTCCCCCGCGGCGCAGGCGAAGCCCGGGGACGGCCCTGACGGGGCCGGACTGTTCGGGACGCCGGTGCCGGTGCCGGACGGCGCGCCGCTGCTGGACCGGGTGATCGGGCTGAGCGGCCGCGACCCGGGCTGGCGGCCGCAGGACTGACCGCCGCGCAGGTACGGATCCGGCCCGCCGCACAGGCACGGACGGGCCCGCCGCGCAGGTACGGATCCGGCCCGCCGCACAGGTATGGATCAGGTAAAGGGTCATCCCGCCCCCTCCCCACACCCGGGTTGATGCGCGTAGACAGTCCTTGACCTGCCCGAACCCTGATGCGGAGACGCAATACATGCGGAAGTCCCTACGCGTGGCCGGCCTGGCCACCGCCTGCACCGTCGCCGGCGCCGCCCTCTACGCCACCGGTGCCGCCAGCGCGGACCAGGCCGAGGCGCGCCCCACCAAGGAGCCCCACAACATCGGTCTCCTCGTCGGCGAGATCGACGCCTACTACGGCGCCGCCAAGGACGCCGACGGCGTGTGGAAGTCCTCGCCCGACAGCCCGTACGCCAAGGACCTGGCCCGCATCCAGGCCAAGGCGAAGAAGGACATCAAGAAGGCCGCGCACCACACCCGGCACGGCAAGAAGCCGGCGATCGTCCTCGACGTCGACGACACCGCGCTGCTCAGCTTCGACTACGAGAAGTCGACGAACTACACGTACAACAACGACAGTTGGAACGCCTACGTCAAGGAGGCCAAGCGTCCCGCGGTCTTCGGCATGCCCCAGCTGGTGAAGTACGCCAAGCGCAAGGGCGTCGAGGTCTTCTTCCTCACCGGGCTCGCCGAGCCGCTGCGCGAGGGTGCCGTGACCAACCTCGCCAGGGCGGGCTACGACACCGCGCTCGACCGCACGCACGTCTTCACCAAGGACAAGGCGAATCCGCCCGCGTACCTGAAGGACTGCGCGACGCCCGCCGCCTGGAACTGCACCACCGTCCAGTTCAAGGAAGGCACCCGCAAGTACATCGAGTCGACCGGCTACAACATCGTCGGCAGCTTCGGCGACCAGACGTCCGACCTCGCGGGCGGCTACGCCGACAGGACGTACAAGCTCCCGAACCCGACGTACTACGTGGGCTGACCGGGGACGCGCGAGATTCTTGGTCTGCCGCGCCACCTAGGTTGCAATCCTGACTAGGTGGCCATACGGTCTAGGCAGCTCAGACGCTCGGGGACCGCGAGGCGTGCGGCACACGCACGCCGCGCGGCCCCTTCGGGAAACGGGGATCCCATGACCATCTCGCCGGACTTCTCGACGGCATCGACCGCCGTCACCGCCACCCTCGCCGCGTACCTGCTGCTCGGCGAGCCCTGGGCCGGCCGCCGGATGTACGGCTCGCTGGCCCGCCGCAGGGACACCGAACCCCGCGCCCTGGTCCGCTACTTCGGCCTCGTGCTCGTCCTCGTCTGGACCTTCGCCGCCTTCGCCGTCGCGGCGCTGCTGCTCTCGCCGGGCACGGACGCCGCCGACCTCGGCCTGACCCTGCCCGAGCGGCCCGTCTACGCCGTCGCCGGAATCCTCGTCTGCACGGCGATCGCCGCGGCCTCGGGGCGGAACTTCCGCGACCTCGCGGAGCGCGGCAGGAACGTGCCGGGGCTCGCCGCCATCGAGGCGATGCTGCCGCGCACCGCCGAGGAGCGCAGGCTCGCCCTGGCCGTCGCCGTGAGCGACGGCCTCTGCTCCGAACTGGTCTACCGCGGCCTGCTCATCGCCTTCGGCGTCGGCGCCCTTGGACTCGACCTCTACGCGGCGGCCGCCCTCTCCGTCCTCGTCTACGCGGTCGCCGGGTACTACCAGGGCCGCCGGGGCGTCCTCGGCTTCGCGCTCTTCGGCGCGGTGTTCACCGGCCTCTACCTCGGGACGGGCAGCCTGCTGCTCCCCGTCGCCGTGCACGTCGCCCTCTCCGTACGCGATCTGACGCTGCCCGCGCCCGACAGGCCGCGCACCGCGCCCGCCGTCCGAAAGGCACAGTGAAGTGACCGACCGCCGCGCCAGCTGGTTCAAGGGCGTACTCGACCTCCTCGTGCTCGCCGGACTCACCGACGGCGAGAGCTACGGCTACGAGATCGCCAAGCTGCTCGACGCCGCGGGCTTCGGCCAGATCAAGGGCGGCACGCTCTATCCCGTACTGAACCGCCTGGAGGAGGCGGGCCTGGTCTCCGCGGAGTTCCGCGCGACCGAGAAGGGGCCGGGCCGCCGCTACTACCGGCTCACCGACGCCGGGCGCGAAACCCTCGGTGAACAGGGCGGCCTCTGGCTCGCCTTCGACGGATCCGTACGCGACGTCCTCGCGAAGGCGGGAGTGACCCCACGATGAACACCACGGACGCGACGAACGCGCGCCACGAGCGCGACGGTTACCTCATCGGCCTCGCCGAGCGGCTGCGGGCGCACGGCCTGCCCGCCGACCGCGTCGAGGCGACCGTCAGGGACCTGGCCGCCCACCTGGAGGAGGCCGGCGCCGACGACGCCGAGGCCGAGTTCGGCCCGGCGGACGAGTTCGCCCGGCAGCTGCTGCCCGCCGCGGGGGAGCGGGCACCGGCGCCGGGCGACACGGTGGAGACCTGGCGCTGGACCGCCGACACCTACGTCGACGAGGAGCTCCTGAACCGCTTCGGCGACGAGGGCTGGGAGGTCGAGCGGGTCGACGCCGTCGGGCGCTTCGTGAGCCACCGCGACCTGGCGCAGCCGCAGCGCTGGGAGTACCGGCGCGAGCTGATCACGCGCGGGCGCGAGGGCCTCGACGAGCGGCTCGCCCCCGACGGCTGGGAGGCGTGCGGGACCTGGGTGATCTACGCGTGGTTCAAGCGCCCGCGCGCGGCGAGCCTCGGGCCCGCGGCCCGGGTGGAGTCACCGCCGCCGGCACCCCTGCGGACCAGATTCTTCAGCGGCAAGTTCTACGGGCTGCTCGCCGTGCTCGCCGTCGGGCTCGTCGCGGCGGGCGTCGGGGTGGCCCTCGACGAGGGCGACGCGAGCTCCGGCATCGGGTTCGTGGTGGGGTGCTTCGCGGGGGCGGCGGCCGCCGTGGGCGCCGCGTGGGGGGTCCAGGCGTGGCAGGGGCGGGGCGCCCGGCGGGACGGGGCGTGAGCAGGCGGCGAGGGACCCGGCGGTAGAGCCAGCGAGGGGAGGGCCCCGGCGGCGCGCCGGGCGCCGGGACCCTCCCCTCACGAAGCGCCTCCGGTCGGGCGGACCGCCCGGCTCAGGCCTTCAGCGCCGCCGACATCATCGCCTTCGCGATCGGGGCCGCCAGGCCGTTGCCGCTGACCTCGTCGCGGGCCGCGCTCGACGACTCGATCATCACCGCGACCGCCACCTGCTTGCCGTCGCCGCCCTTGGCGTACGACGTGAACCAGGCGTACGGCGTCTTGCTGTTGTTCTCGCCGTGCTGGGCCGTGCCCGTCTTGCCGCCGACCGTCGCACCGGCGATCTTCGCGTTCGAACCGGTGCCCTTCTCGACGACCGTCTGCATCGCGGACTGCAGGCCCTCGGCGGTGGACTTGTCCATCACGCGCTGGGAGTCGCCGTCGTCGTACTTCTCCAGGACGTTGCCACCGGAGTCGCTGATCTGCGAGACCATGTGCGGCCTCTCCAGCTCGCCGCCGTTGGCGATGGCCGCCGACACCATCGACATCTGCAGCGGCGTCGCCGTCACGTCGAACTGGCCGATGCCGCTGAGCGCCGTCTGCGCCTTGTCCATGCCCGAGGGGTAGACGCTCTTCGAGGCGCGCACCGGGACGTCCAGCTTGTCGGCGTTGAAGCCCAGCTTCTCCGCCATCGCCTCGACCTTGTCCTGGCCCAGGTCGACGGCCATCTTCGCGAAGACGTTGTTGCACGAGTACTGGAGCGCCGTGCGAATGTCCGCGTTCTCGCAGGGGGCCGCCTGGTTCTCGTTCTTGAGGACCGTGCGCGTGCCGGGCAGCGTGTACGGGTTCGGGCTGCTCGTCCGCGTGTCCACCGAGTCGTAGAGACCGTCCTCCAGGGCCGCGGCCGCGACGACCAGCTTGAAGGTCGAGCCGGGCGGGAGCGGCTGGCGCATCGCGCGGTTGACCATCGGCTTCTCCTTGTCGGTGGTCAGCTTCCGCCACGTCTCGGAGTCCGTGGAGCCGCTGATCCTCGACGGGTCGTACGACGGCGTCGAGACCATGCCGAGGATCTTGCCGGTCTTGGGGTCGACGGCGACCGCGGCGCCCTTGGTGTCGCCCAGCGCCTTGTACCCGGCCTTCTGCACCGCGGGGTCGATCGTCGTCACGACGTCACCGGGGGCGGCGCGCTTGCCGGTGAGCGTGTCGAGGGGCGTCTTCAGCCGGTTGTCGGTGCCGTCGAGCAGGTCCTTGTAGATGCCTTCGAGCTGGGTGGCGCCGTAGACCTGGGAGCTGTAGCCCGTGACGGGTGAGTAGAGGTCGCCGTCCTTGTAGGTGCGTTTGTACGCGAGGTCTCCGCCTTTCGTCCGCTCGGAGCCGGTGATGGCCTCACCGCCCACGATGATGTTGCCCAGCGGGTTCGCGTACTGCTCGATCGCGTTGCGCCGGTTGTGCTTGTCGTCCGCGAGCGCCGTCGAGTCGTGGAACTGCACCCATGTCGCCCGTATCAGCAGGGCGAGCACGAGCAGCAGTGCGAAGACCGAGGCGCGCCTGATCGTCTTGTTCATCCCGTGGGAAGACGAGCGGAGGAGAGGGATTCGTTCCCTTCTGGGGCGCTTGCGGCCGTTTTCTCAGGAACTCCTCATGCGGCGGCGGGGCCCTCAGCCGTGCAGGACGAGGACGACCTCGTCGATCTCCGCCCCGCGCGCCGGGGCGTACCCGCGCTCGGTGGCGGAGACGCGGAAACCGCACTTCTCCAGGACCCGGATCGACCCGGCGTTGTCCGCCGCCGCGCGGGCGTAGAGCGGCCGGTCCGGCTCCAGCTCCAGGAGGCCGCGCAGGGCCGCCGTGGCCAGGCCGCGCCCCCAGTACGCGCGGTCGATCCAGTACGTGACCTCGCGCTCGCCCGGCGCCCCGTACACCCCGGCGCTGCCCACCACGTCCCCGTCGGCGAGGACCGTGCGCACGTCGGTGTCCGCGGCGGAGCGCATCTTCGCCCACTGGGCGTCGAAGCGGTCGCGGTCGGCCGGGTCCTCGGGGGTGAAGGCGGCCATGTGGCTCGACTCGGGATCGTTCATCTGCCGGAAGAAGACGGGCAGGTCGCTGTCGTGCACTTCGCGCAGGCTGACATCCATGGGTCAGAGCCTACGAGTCGCCAGTGTCAGCCGGTCCCGCGCGTCGAACAGGGCGTCCTTGACCATCTGCTCGTGCGCGGGCGTGAGCCGCGCCACCGGCACCGAGCAGCTGATCGCGTCCCGCGCCGGAGTGCGGTAGGGGATGGCGACGCCGAAGCAGCGCAACCCCAGCGTGTTCTCCTCGCGGTCCACGGCGAAGCCCTGCTCGCGCACCGCGTGCAGCTCCTCGATGAGCTTCTCGCGGTCGGTGATGGTGTGCTCGGTGAGTGCGGGCAGCGTCTCCGGGAGCAGCTTGCGGACCTGCTCGTCGGTGTGGGTCGCGAGCAGCGCCTTGCCGAGCGACGTGGAGTGCGCGGGGAGGCGGCGGCCCACCCGCGTGAAGGGCCGCAGGTAGTGCTGCGACTGGCGGGTGGCGAGGTAGACCACGTTCGTGCCGTCCAGCCGCGCGAGGTGGATGGTCTCCGTGGTGTCGTCGGAGAGCCGGTCCAGGGTCGGCCGGGCGGCGGCCACGACCTCGTCGCCGTCGATGTACGACGTGCCGACGAGCAGGGCGCGGACCCCGATGCCGTACCGCGTGCCGGTCGCGTCCGTCTCGACCCAGCCGAGCTCGACCAGGGTGCGCAGGAGCATGTACAGGCTCGACTTGGGATATCCGACGGCCTCCTGGACCGCGGCCAGCGAATGCATTCCGGGACGGCCCGCGAAGTACTCGAGCAATTCCACCGTCCGCACCGCGGACTTGACCTGCGCACCGCCTCCGGTCTCGCCAGCCGACATCGCCCTTGACCCCTTTGAACGCCGAGAAATAGTCTCCGAGTCCCCGCACATTCACCGACGAAGACGGCGTTCAGCATATCGAACAGCCCTGGTGAGTGGCATACCTCCGGCAAGACCCTCGGCACGACCCCTCATACGACCCTGGCAGTACCTCTGGAAAGGGAATCCGCGGTGGCAACAGCACCAGTCTGGAGTGTCGACCCCCGAACCGGGAAGCAGCGCGAGCAGGTTGCGGTGGAGGCCACGGCCGAGGAGGTCGACCTGACCGTCCGCGCCGCCCGGGACGCCGCGCCCGCGCTGGCCGACCGCGCGGTGCGCGCCGCCTTCCTGCGCACCGCGGCGGAGCTCCTCGAAGAGGCGAAGGACCACCTCGTGGAGGCCGCCGACGCGGAGACCGCGCTCGGGCCCGTCCGCCTCACCGGCGAACTCGCGCGCACCTGCTACCAGTTGCGCTCCTTCGCGGACATCGTCGACGAGGGCGCCTTCCTCGGCGTGGTCATCGACCACCCCGACGACTCGGCCACCCCGCCCGTCCCCGACCTGCGCCGCTACAAGATCCCGCTCGGCGTCGTCGCGGTCTACTCCGCCTCCAACTTCCCCTTCGCCTTCTCCGTGCCCGGCGGCGACACCGCGAGCGCGCTCGCCGCGGGCTGCCCCGTGGTCGTCAAGGCGCACCCCGACCACCCGGGCACCTCCGAGCTGGTCGCCTCCGTGCTGCGCAGGGCCGCCGCCCGGCACGGCATCCCCGAGGGCGTGCTCGGCCTCGTGCACGGCTTCGAGGCGGGCGTCGAACTCGTCAAGCACCCGCTGGTCGCAGGCGCCGGCTTCACCGGCTCCATCCGCGGCGGGCGCGCCCTCTTCGACGCGGCCGCCGCCCGGCCCGTGCCGATCCCCTTCCACGGCGAGCTCGGCTCCCTCAACCCTGTCGTGGTCACCGAGGCGGCGGCCGCCGAGCGCGGCGAGCAGATCGGCGCCGGGCTCGCGGGCTCCATGACGCTCGGCGTCGGCCAGTTCTGCGTCAAGCCCGGCCTGGTCCTCGCCCCCGAGGGCGCGGGCGGCGACCAGCTCGTGAAGTCCCTGACCGAAGCGGTCAGCAACACCGAGTCCGGGGTGCTCCTCGACCACCGGATGCGGGACAACTTCGTCGCAGGGGTGCGCGAGCGCGCCGGGCTCCCCGGGGTGGAGGCCCCGGTGACCCCCGGCGCGGGCGGCGAGCACACCGTCAGCGCGGGCTTCCTGACCGTCCCGGCCGCGCGCCTCGCCGCAGAGGGCGCGCACGACCTGCTCCTCGAGGAGTGCTTCGGCCCGGTCACCGTCGTCGCGCGGTACGCCGACGAGGCGGAGATCACCGCCGTACTCGCCCGGCTGCCCGGCAACCTCACCGCCACCGTGCAGCTGTCCTCGGACGAGGCGGCGGGGGAGAGCGGCCGGGGCGCGGAGCTGCTCGCCGAGCTCACCCCGCTCGCCGGGCGCGTCCTCGTCGACGGCTGGCCCACGGGCGTCGCCGTCGCCCCGGCCCAGCACCACGGCGGCCCCTACCCCGCGACGACGTCGACCTCGACGTCCGTGGGCGGCACGGCCGTCGAGCGCTGGCTGCGGCCCGTCGCGTACCAGAACACCCCCGAGGCGCTGCTCCCGCCGGAGCTGCGCGACGCCAACCCGCTGGGCCTGCCGCGTCGCCTCGACGGCCGCCTGGAACACTGAGGCCATGGACGTCACCCTTCCCGAACTGCCCTTCCCGCTGCGCACGTACGGCCCCGACGGCCACTGGTCCCACGAGGACGGCGTGCTCACCGGCTGGGCGGGCGCCCGCCAGGACCGCTTCGTGCCGCCGACGGGCGAGGCGCTGGAGCCCGCATCCGACGCGCCGCGCCTCCTCGGCGCGCCCGAGGGCGACTTCCAGCTGATCGCCCGCGTCACGGTCGGCTTCGCCGCGGCCTTCGACGCGGGCGTGCTGTACCTGCACGTGGGCGAGCGGGAGTGGGCCAAGCTCTGCCTCGAGCGCTCCCCGGACGAGCCCACGATCTGCACGGTCGTCACCCGCGGCCACTCCGACGACGCCAACGCCTTCGTGGTGGACGGCAGCAGCGCCTGGCTGCGCGTCAGCCGTACGGGGTCGGCGTTCGCGTTCCACGCCTCGACGGACGGCGAGCGGTGGACGTTCGTGCGGATCTTCTCGCTCGGCGACGAGGAGACGGCGAGCGCCGCGCTCGTCGGCTTCCTGGCGCAGTCGCCGGTGGGCGAGGGCTGCGTGGTGACGTACGACCACATCGAGTTCCGCCCCAACTGGCCGAAGGGGCTGCGGGACGGCTCCTAGAGCATCACGCGCGCGCCGGTCGCGGCCGACCGTTCGACGGCGTCGAGCAGCCGCTGGCGCCGCGCCGCGTGCGCGAAGTCCGGTGCGTGCGCGGTGCCTTCGGTGAGGTCGGCGAGTACCTGCGCGTACTGCGCCCCCACGTTGTACGCGGGGAGGCCGCGCAAGCCGTCGATCTCCGGTACGTCGAAGTAGCGTGCGGGGACGGGGAGTCCGGCGACCGACCCGCCCGTGCCCCGCCCGCCGCGGACGGTCAGGGACGCCTGCTGGAGGTGGCCCGAGTCGCCCGTGACCACCAGGTCGCCCTCGGTGCCGTTGATCTCCCAGTGGAAGTCCGTGCCCCGGGAGAGGCCGCCCCGGAAGTGGACCGAGGCCACGGCGCCCGAGCCGAGCCTGGCGGTCACCGCGATCTGGTCGTGGACGGTCATGGCCGCGGGGCGGCCCGTGCCCTCCTCGTGCACGACCGGGCGCCGGGTCGCCAGGGTCGCGGAGACCTCGGTGAACTCGCCGAGCACCATCGCGACGGCGTCGACGGTGTGGCCGAAGGGGATCGTCAGCATGGTCCCGCCGTTCCGCCGGTCCAGGAGGTACTCCCCGGACGGCTCGAAGACGGGGCCCCAGCGCCGCCCGGACGCGACGAGGCTGCTCGACAGGACCTCACCGGCGTAGCCGTCGGCGACGAGGTCGCGGACGAACCGCACCGCGGGCGCCGAGCGGGCCTGCAGCCCCGCGAACGTCCGTACTCCGGCCCGGCCCGCGGCCGCCGCCAGCTCGTCGGCCTCGGCGGGGCCGTTGCCGAGCGGCCACTCGGAGAGCACCGCCCTGCCCGCGCCGAGCGCGGCGAGGACCACCTCGCGGTGCAGCGGCACCCGCACGCTCACCACGACGAGGTCGACCTCGTCGCTGCGGACGAGCTCGGCCGCCGAGCCGAAGGCCAGGGGTACGCCGTACTTCTCGCCCGCGGCCCGCGCGGTGGCCTCGCTCGACGCGGCCAGGGCGCGCAGCTCGTAGCCGCCGAGGCGGGTCAGCGCGGGGAGGTGGGAGTGGGACGCCCAGCCGCCGCGGGCGGAGAGCCCGACGAGGCCGACGCGGACGGGGGTGGGGAAGGAGTTCATGGCCGGCACGGTAGGAGCCACCCCCTGATCACCCGCAAGGGACCCAACTATATTTTGGGAACCATGACTGGTCAGACCCCTGAAGACCGCTCCGCCCGGCACGACATCTACGGCCTGCTCTGCCCCGGCCGGGCGATCTTCGAGCTGCTCGTCAACAAGTGGACCGGCCTCGCGATCACCGCCCTGGAGGACGGCCCGCGCCGCTTCGGCGAGCTCCGCCGCAAGCTGGAGGGCGTCAGTCCGAAGGTGCTCACCCAGACCCTGCGCCGCCTGGAGGGCCACGGTCTCGTGACCCGCACGGTCCACGCCGAGGTCCCGCCCCGCGTCGAATACGAACTGACCGACCTCGGCCGCGGCGCCCTGGAGCCCCTGGCCCACCTGCGCACCTGGATCAGGACGAACACGGGGAAGTTCACGGTGGGGGAGTGAGGCGAGGGGAGTCGGGCAAGGGGAGCCCGGCAGGGGGAATGCGGCGCTTTGCCCGTGTGTTGACGCCGGGAGCGGAGGCCCCCTCCGTACCCACCCGACGTACGACCTGAAGAGAGCCACACACATGCGCGTCGAGATCTGGAGCGACATCGCCTGCCCCTGGTGCTACGTGGGCAAGGCCCGCTTCGAGAAGGCCCTCGCTGCCTTCCCGCACCGCGACGGCGTCGAGGTCGTGCACCGCTCCTTCGAGCTGGACCCCGGCCGCGCCAAGGGCGAGACCGGGCTCGTGCTGCCGATGCTCATGCGGAAGTACGGCATGAGCGAGGAGCAGGCCCGCGAGGGCGAGAAGCGGCTCGGGGAGAACGCCGCCGCCGAGGGCCTCGACTACCGCACCGAGGGCCGCGACCACGGCAGCACCTTCGACATGCACCGCCTCCTGCACTTCGCCGCGGAGCAGGGCAGGCAGGACGAGCTGATCGGCCTGCTCTACCGCGCGAACTTCGCCGAGGAGCGGTCCGTCTTCGCGGACGACGCGCGCGTCGTGGAGCTCGCCGTCGAGGCGGGCCTGGACGAGGGCGAGGTGCGGGCCGTCCTCGCCGACCCCGAGCGGTACGCCGACGACGTCCGCGCCGACGAGCGCGAGGCCGCCGAACTGGGCGCGAACGGCGTGCCGTTCTTCGTCCTCGACCGCAAGTACGGCATCTCCGGCGCCCAGCCGGCCGAGGTCTTCACGCAGGCCCTGGAGCAGGCGTGGGGCGAGCGTTCGCCGCTGACCACCCTCGCCGCCGCCGACGGCGGCGACGCCTGCGGCCCCGACGGATGCGCGGTTCCGCAGGCCTGAACGGCCGCATAGGTTGATCCCCATGGAGTCCATGGGGATCAACAACGGCACCGAATTCGCTCCCGCGTCGACGTACCTGAACACCGCGGTCTGCGGTCTGCTGCCCCGTCGCGCCATCGAGGCGGTCTGCGCACTCGCCGCCGAGAACGGCGCGGGGCGGGCGGGCGGCGCCGGTGACTTCGAGGTGGTGGACGCGGTCCGGGCCGCCTTCGCCCGGCTCGTCTCGGTGGCGCCCGGCCGGGTGGCCGTCGGCGGCTCGGTCGCGGTGCACGCGGGCCTGATCGCCGCCTCGCTGCCCACCGGGGCCGAAGTCCTCGTGCCCGAGGGCGAGTTCGCCTCCATCGTGAACCCCTTCGTGCTCCGCGGCGACCTCAAGATGCGGTACGCGCCGCTGGACGGGCTCGCCGGGGCGATAGCGCCGACGACGGCGCTCGTCTCCTTCTCGTCCGTCCAGTCCTCCGACGGCCGCACCGCCGACCTCGCGGCCGTCCGCGCCGCGGCGGCCGCCCACGGCGCGCGCACGCTGGTCGACGCGACCCAGGCGGTGGGCTGGCTGCCCGTCGAGGCGGGCGCCTACGACTACACCGTGACCGGCGCCTTCAAATGGCTGCTGTGCCCGCGCGGCGTGTCGTTCCTGACGGTGCGCGAGGAGGCGCAGGACTCCCTGGCCCCGCTGCACGGCGGCTGGCTCGCGTCGGCGGACGGCTGGCACTCCACGTACGGGCCGCTCACCGAGCTCGCCCCGGACGCCCGCCGGTTCGACGAGCCCACCGCCTTCCTCTCCTACCACGGTGCCGCCGCCGCGCTGACCCTCGTCGAGGAGACCGGGATCGGCGCGATCCACGCCCACGACACGGCACTCGCCGCCCGCTACCGCGCCGGACTCGCCCATCTCGGCCACGCTCCGGTGCCGGGCACCACCCCCATCGTCTCGGTGCCCGGACTGGCCGACCGCGCACCGGAGTTGGCCCGCGCGGGCATCCTCACCTCGGCACGGGCGGGACACCTGCGGGCCACGTTCCATCTGTACAACACGGAGGCGGACGTGGACCGGCTCCTCGACGTCCTGTCCGGCTGAAGCCTGGCGCGACGGGCCCCGGGGCGCCACGCTTGGCGCAACGAGGTGGCCCGCGCGAGGTGGTGGTGCCGGTGGAGCCGTCCTTCGAGGAGCCGGGCACGGCGGACCCGCGGGCAGGCCCCGGCAGACCCCCGGCCGACGCGGTACTGCACCGGCGGCTCGTCTACGGAGAGGAGGCCGCCCTCGCCGAGGCCTACGCCGCGTACGGCCCGCTCGTCCGCCGCGTCGCGACCCGCGTCACCCGTGACCACAACGCCGCGGAGGACGTGGCGCAGGAGGTCTTCGCCCACCTGTGGAGCAGGCCCTACGCCTTCGACGTCCGCCGGGGCAGCCTGCGCGGCTGGCTCTCGATGCTCGCGCACCGGCGCGCCGTGGACTGGGTGCGCGGCGAGGAGCGGCACCGCAAGGCCGTCCACGCCGATGAAGCGGCCCTGCGCGCGGCCCCGGCGCCGGGGCCCGCCCCGGACGAGGCGATCCTGGAGCAGGAGCGCTCCCTCCTCCTGCACTCCGCCCTCGCCCGGCTCCCGCTGCCCCAGCAGCAGGTGGTGCACCTGGCCTACTTCGCGGGCCGCACCTACCGCCAGACCGCCGTCGAACTCGGCATCCCCGAAGGCACCGCCAAGACCCGCCTGAGAACGGCCCTGCGCACCCTGGCCGAGACCCTCGCGGACCCGCCCCTGCGAGGTGAACGCCCGTGACGACCGACCACGAGACGGTACGTGAGCTGCTCGGCGCCTGGGCCGCGCACGCCCTGATGCCGGGCGACGAGGCCGAGGTCGGCCGCCACCTGGGGGAGTGCGCGCCCTGCGCCGCCGAGGCCACCAGGCTGCGGGCCACGGTGCGCCACCTGGACGGCCCCGCGCTGCCGGACCCCGCGCCCGGCGCGGCCCCCGTGGAGCACGGCCTCTCGCTGGCCCTGCGGACCCGCGCCCCGGCCTTGCGCACCGCCCTGCACGCGGCGCCCTACGCCGCGGCGGTCGCCGGACTCCAGGCACTCCTCGCGGAGCTGGACGAGCGCGGCCCCTGGAGCACGCCGGTCGTGCACGACTGGGACGTGCAGGACACCGTCGCCCACCTCATCGCCGCCGACGAGCCGCTCGCCCGGCACGTGGGGGCGGGCGGGCCGCATCCGCGCGGCGCCGTGTCCCGCCCGCCGGACGGCACGCCGTGGCGCACGGCGTGGGAGGCGCGGACCCGCGAGGCGATCCGCCGCGAGCGGGGCCGTACCCCCGCCCAGACCGTCTCCGCGTGGCGGGCGCAGGCCGCCGGGCTGCTGTCGTCCCGGGCCGCCCACGACACCGAGCGGGCCGCCCGCGCCACGGACATCGCGGGGGTGCGGCTGCCCGTCGCCGACCACTTCCTGGCGCGGGCCTTCGAGACCTGGGTGCACGCCGACGACATCGGCGGCGCGCTCGACCGGGTCGTGCCCCCGCCGCCGCCCCCGCACCTGTGGCAGCTCGTGCGCCTGGCCGTCCGGCTGCTCGGTCCGGCGCTCGGCCCGCGCGCGGCCCCCGTGGCGCTCACCATCGCGGGGGAGGGCGGCGAGACCGAGTGGGTGCTGGGCAGCGCGGACGAACCGGTACGGGCCGAGCTCGTCCTCGACCCCGTCGACTTCTGCCTGCTCGTGGGCGGGCGGCGGGCGCCGGACCGGGTGCCGCGCGGCACGTCGGGCGACGCCTCCGCGGCCCGGCGCGTGCTGGTCAGGGCTGCGTCGCTGGCGTGGCTGTAGGCCCTAGGAGCGGCCCTTGCGCTCCGGGCAGTCCTCGGTCTCCTTGCACAGGTTGGTCTCCACCTTCGCGAGCAGCCTGGCGAGGTCCGCGCGTTCGGTCTCGTCCAGGCCGGTCAGCGTGTGGCCCTCCAACTCGGCCCAGGCGCGCTCCACCTGGGTCAGCAGCCCGCAGCTGGCCGCGCTGGCCTCGACGAGCACCGCGCGCCGGTCGGCCGGGTCGGGGCGGCGCCGCACGTGCCCGGCCTGCTCCAGACGCTGCAGCATCTTCGTGACCGTCGAGGGGTCGAGGTCGACCGCCTTGATCAGCTCGGCCTGCCGCACCGCGCCCGCCTCCCACAGGTGCATCATCACGAACTCCTGGCCTGGGTAGAGACCCAGATCCTTGAGCACCTTGCCCGCGGCGATGCGGTGCAGCCGGGCCACCCGGCTGACGGCGAGGCTGACCGGCCCCGCCGCGGCGACACCGGACGCGCCGGGGGTACAGACGGGGTCGGCCGGCGGGGCCTGCGCGGTGTCGGCCTTCATGAGGGGCTCCTGTCGGTCGTCGCAGGCGCGGTCCGGCCGCTGTGCCGGGCCGCCGTATGTCCTGCGCAATACGTCTTCGAAAAGATTACCTTGGTCGGCCAAGGAATGGGTTACAGTGGCCTCGGCCCGATTGATTGGCCGACCACATAAATAACCCGGGAGTCCCTGATGAGCACCGCGTTCGACCCGATCGACCTGTCCGGCCGCACACTCCGCAACCGCATCGCCATGGCCCCCATGACCCGCAGCCGCGCCGGTGAGGGCGGTGTCGCCACGGAACTGACCGCCGAGTACTACACCCAGCGCGCCACCGCGGGCCTGATCGTCACCGAGGGGATCCAGCCCTCTGTGGTCGGCCAGGGATATCCCGACACTCCAGGCCTGCACAGCACGGAGCAGATCGCCGCCTGGCGCAAGGTCACCGACGCCGTGCACGCGGCGGGCGGCACGATCTTCGCCCAGCTCATGCACGCGGGCCGCGTCGGCCACCCCGTCCTGCTCCCCGACGGCCTGGTCAACGTCGCCCCCTCACCCGTCGCCGCCGAGGGGCAGGTCTACACCGCCGAGGGCCTCAAGGACTTCGTCACCCCGCGCGAGCTGACCGGCGCCGAGGTCCGGGCCACCGTCGCCGACTTCGCCGCCGCCGCGCGGGGCGCCATCGACGCGGGCTTCGACGGCGTCGAACTGCACGGCGCCAACGGCTATCTGATCCACCAGTTCCTCGCGCCCGGCTCCAACCACCGCACCGACGAATGGGGCGGCACGGTCGAGAACCGCATCCGCTTCGCCGTCGAGGCGGCCGCGGCCGTCGCCGCGGAGATCGGCGCGCACCGCACCGGCTTCCGCGTCTCGCCCGGCAACACCGCGAACGGCATCTCCGAGCCCGACCCGGCGCCCACGTACACCGCGCTCGCGAAGGAACTCGCCGCGCTGGACCTCGCGTATTTGCACGTCATGGAGGTGGGCGGGGCCCGCGAGCTGACCGCCGCGCTGCGCCGGGAGTTCGGCGGCACGTTCGTCCTGAACCCGCACAGCGAGGGACCCACCGGCCCCGACGCGCTGGCTCTGATCGAGGACGGCACCGCGGACATCATCACGTTCGGCGCGCTCTTCCTCGCCAACCCCGACCTGCCGGCCCGCCTGCGCGCCGGAGGCCCGTACAACACGCCGGACCGGGCGACCTACTACGGCGGCACCGAGAAGGGCTACACGGACTACCCGGCGCTGTAGCCCGGCCCCGCCGACTTCCCCCCCCACACACGACGGATCGGCCCGGCTCCCACGGGGGGTGCCGGGCCGATCCGCGTACGCGCTACCTCACTTGACGGGGGTGAAGTCCCGCGCCCCGATGTACTCGGGCCGTCGCACCGGCGCCGAGAACGGTTCCACCGCTGTGTTCTCCACGCTGTTGAACACGATGAAGACGTTGCTGCGCGGGTACGGGGTGATGTTGTCCCCCGAGCCGTGCATCGCGTTGCAGTCGAACCACGTGGCCGACCCGGCCTCACCGGTGAACAGGCGGATGCCGTAGTCGGACGCGAGGTGCGTGAGCGTCTCGTCCGACGGGATGCCCGCGTCCTGCATCTGCAGCGACCGCTTGTAGTTGTCCTTCGGCGTCGCGCCCGCACAGCCGAGGAACGTCTTGTGCGACCCCGGCATGATCATGAGGCCGCCGTTGGTGTCGTAATTCTTCGTCAGTGCGATCGACACCGAGACGGTCCGCATGTTGGGCAGGCCGTCCTCCGCGTGCCAGGTCTCGAAGTCCGAGTGCCAGTAGAACCCGGAGGCGCCGAAGCCCGGCTTCACGTTGATCCGCGACTGGTGGACGTACACGTCCGAGCCGAGGATCTGCCGTGCCCTGCCGACGACGCGCGGGTCCGCCGCCAGCCTGCCGAACAGCTCGCTGATCCTGTGCACCTCGAAGATCGACCGGATCTCCTGGGTGCGCGGCTCGACGATGGAGCGGTCGTCCGCCCGCATCGCCGGATCGCTCATCAGCCGCTCCAGCTCGGCGTGGTACACGCTCACTTCGTCCGGGGTGATCAACTGGTCGATCGCCAGGAAACCGTCCCGCTCGAACCCGGCCAGATCCCCGGCCGTGATCGGCCCCGCTGCACCCGGCTCGGACCACACGACGGGGTCCTTGCGCTCGATCAGCACCTCTTCGGCGCCTCGGGTCGGGTACAGGTCACTGGTGCGTTCGGGTGCGGTGGTCATGGTGTTGCCTGCCTCTCCTCTCGTACGGCCCTGTTCGGGATGTAGGCGGTGTCAGTCCGCGTCCGGCTCCGTGAGCAGCGGGTACACGCCGTTCTCGTCGTGGTCCTCACGACCCGTGACGGGCGGGTTGAAGACGCACAGGCAGTGGAAGTCTTCCTTGATCCGCATGGTGTGCTTCTCGTGCCCGTCGAGCAGGTACATGGTGCCCGGCGTGATCGTGTACTTCTCGCCGGTCGTGTCGTCGGTCAGCTCCGCCTCACCCTTGGTGCAGACGACGGCCTCGATGTGGTTCGCGTACCACATCGACGTCTCCGTACCCGCGTACAGGATGGTCTCGTGCAGCGAGAAGCCGACCCGCTCCTTGGCGAGAACGATGCGCTTGCTCTCCCAGGTGCCGGAGGCGGCCTTCACATGGCGGTCGGTGCCTTCAATGTCCTTGAACGAACGGACGATCACGGTGAGTTGGTTCCTTTTCTCTTACGGTGCCGGGGGTTGCCGGTTCGCTCGGTCAGGCGGTCTCGCGGACCGCGCGGGCCAGCGTGCGCAGCCCCTCGTCCAGCTCGTCGGGGGTGATCGTCAGCGCCGGAAGGAGCTTGACGACCTCGCCCTCGGGGCCGGAAGTCTCGATGAGCAGGCCCAGTTCGAAGGCCCGCTTGGCCACGGCGCTCGCGCGCTCCTTGTCCAGGAACTCGATGCCCCAGACCAGTCCGCGGCCGCGGAACTCCTTGATCTCCGCACGGTTCTCCTCGACGATCGCGGAGAGCACCTGCTCCACCTGCTCGCCGCGGGCGCGGGTCTGCTTCTCCATCGCCGAGCCATCGGCCCAGTAGGCCTCCAGGGCGGCGGCGGCCGTCACGAAGGCGGGGTTGTTGCCGCGGAACGTGCCGTTGTGCTCGCCCGGCTCCCACACGTCGAGTTCCGGCTTGAACATGCACAGCGACATCGGCATGCCGTAGCCGCTGATGGACTTCGACACCGTCACGATGTCCGGCGTGATGCCCGCCTCCTCGAAGGAGAAGAACGCGCCGGTGCGGCCGCAGCCCATCTGGATGTCGTCGACGATCAGGAGCATGTCCCAGCGCTCGCACACGTCGGCGAGCTTGCGCAGCCACTCGGCGCGGGCCACGTTGATGCCGCCCTCGCCCTGCACCGTCTCGACGATCACGGCGGCGGGCTGGTTGAGGCCGGAGCCCTGGTCCTCCAGGAGCCGCTCGAACCAGATGAAGTCCGGCGTCCGGCCGTCCAGGTAGTTGTCGAACGGCATCGGGGTGCCGTGCACCAGCGGGATGCCGGCGCCCGCCCGCTTGAAGGCGTTGCCGGTCACCGCGAGGGAGCCGAGCGACATGCCGTGGAACGCGTTGGTGAAGGACACGATCGACTCGCGGCCCTTGACCTTGCGCGCCAGCTTCAGCGCGGCCTCGACGGCGTTGGTGCCCGTCGGGCCCGGGAACATGACCTTGTACGGCAGGTCGCGCGGGCGCAGGATGATGTTCTGGAACGACTCCAGGAAGGCCCGCTTGGCGCTGGTCGACATGTCGAGGCCGTGGACGACCCCGTCGCGCTCCAGGTAGTCGATGAGGGCGCGTTTCAGGACCGGGTTGTTGTGGCCGTAGTTGAGTGAACCGGCTCCGGCGAAGAAGTCGAGGTACTCGTGGCCGTCCTCGTCGTACATGCGGCTGCCCTGCGCGCGGTCGAAGACCGTAGGCCAACCGCGGCAGTAGCTGCGCACCTCCGACTCCAGGGTCTCGAAGACGCTCAGGTCGGGCTGGGTGATGGTCACAGCAGATCTCCTGGGAGATGGAAAGGCGTGGGAGTGGGGGGTTACGGGTGTGGGGGGAGCGAAGCTCAGGGGTTGATCGGACCGATGCGGTAGAGCACCTCGGGCTCGTGCCCGTCATCCGGGAAGAGACCCGCGTCGAAGAGGGTCTTCCGCTCGACCGACGCGCCGTGGCGCCGTGCGTAGGAGAGGAACAGCCGCTCGGAGGCGGTGTTCCCGGGCGTGATGGTCGTCTCGACCGTGAGCGGCGCGCGCCCGGCGACGACCTTCGCGGTCAGCCCGTCGAGCAGCGCTCCGGCCAGGCCGCGGCCGCGCTGTCCGTGATCGACGGCCACCTGCCAGACAAGCAGGGTGTCCGGGCGCTCGGGCCGGATGTAGCCGGTGATGAAGCCCACCGGCTCGCCGTCGGCGTCCCTGGCCACCACGGAGGTCGCCGCGAAGTCGCGGCACCACAGCAGGTAGCTGTACGAAGAGTTGAGGTCGAGCACCTTGGAGTCGCGGGCGATACGCCAGATGGCGGCGCCGTCGGCGACAGCGGGACTGTCGAGTCGCAGCCCCTCAGGCATTTCCAAGTATTTCGCTTGCAGGTCGGTCGGTAGATCGGCTTGTGCAGCGGTCATGCGGATTGAATTTACCGAGCAATTTCTGGAATTGCATCGGGGGGAGGGGTTACGTCAGCGCGTCTCATATGTTATCGCGCGGGGGTGCGCGCCCGCATGAAACTTTGACGCTATGTCCCTGTTTGTACGGGTAATTCTTCGCGAAACGGGCGCGATGTGGAGTGCGTCACACGGAAGGGGCCCGTCCGGGTGGTGTCCGAATTACGGTGATTGGTACTGTCGAAATCTTAGTGTTTAGGTCCCGGGAAAGCGGGCAGAAGAACACGGTAAGCTGTGTTGATAAAGAATTCGTGAGAATTCGCGGATGAATTGGCGGACGATGTTCGGTGAGTGCTTTTTAGGCGCGCCCGATTCATGTCCACGCGCGCGCGATTCACGTTCCCGTCACGCCGTCGATGCGTTCGCGCAGGAGATCCGCGTGGCCGTTGTGCCGCGCGTACTCCTCGATCAGATGGATCAGGATCCAGCGCAGGCTGACCTGCTCGCCGCCCACGAGGGCAGCCCTCTCCGCGTCGAACCGTCCCGTCTCGTCGAGCGAGCGCCCCGCGCAGATCTCCCGGCTCACGGCGACCTCGCGCTCCCACACCCCGAGCACCTCGGCGAAGCTCCGTGTCCGGTCCAGGGTGAAGCCACCGGGCTCGCCCTCGTAGAGCGGCGGGACGTCACGCCCGGCGAACACCTGCTGGAACCACTCCCGCTCCACCTCGGCGAGATGCTGCACGAGCCCGAAGAGCGAGAGCCCGGACGGCTCCGCTGGCGTGCGCAGCGTCTGCTCGTCGTCGAGCCCCGCGCACTTCAGCGCCAGGGTGGCGCGCTGCAGATCGAGCCAGCCCGCCAGCATCGCCGGCTCGTCGGCGGTCAGGGGCGGGATGCGGCGGCCGTCCGGAAGGGTGCTCATGACAGGCACGGTGCCATGGGGCGGTGGACGGCCGCAGGCGTTTCGTACAGGTTGTCGAGGAGAGGGGCGGACGGCCTGACGGCGAGGCAGCCGTCCGGAGGTCCGTACGGCCCCCCGGGCGGGCCCGCGTACGGCCCCGGGCGCGGCCGTCGCGGCGACCGCGCCCGGCCGGGCTCAGCGCCAGGCGTCGGTCACCGCGCGGCGGGCCGCCTCCAGGTCGACCGGCAGGCCGGCCTCGCCCATCGCGGCGCCCAGGGCGGCGACGCAGGCGTGCACCACGCCACGGGTCGCGTCCGGCCCGTAGTGGTTGACCCGGATCATCTCCTTGGCAAGCGCCCCGCCCCCGGCGACCAGCGGAAGCACCGGGTCCGCGGCGAGGGCCCGCGCGACCAGCTCCGAGGCGTCCGTGCCCGAGGGCGCCCGCAAGGTGGTGGCGACCGGGGCCGCGTCGGAGGCCTCGTACACGTACGGCTCCAGGCCCCCGCCCAGCGCCAGCGCGCCCGCGCGGGTGGCGGCCGCGGCGGTGGCGTGCCGCGCCATCAGGGCATCGAGGCCCTCCGTCTCGATGCGCTCCACGCACGCCTCCAGGGCGAGCATCTCCAGCTGGGCCGGCGCGTGCAGCAGGGCCTTGCGGCCGCCGTCGATCCAGCGCTCCTTCCAGTCCAGGAGCGAGAGGTAGGAGCGGCGCGGCGCCTGCGGATTGGCGGCGATGCGCTGCCAGGCCCGCTCGCTCACCGACACCGCGGAGACGCCCGCGGGACCGCCCATCGCCTTCTGCGCGCCGATCACGCACAGGTCCACGCCCCACGCGTCCGGCAGCAGCGGCTCCGCGGCCACCGAGGCGACCGCGTCCAGCATGAACAGCGCGCCGTGCGCGCGCACGACCTCGCCGATCTCCGCGACCGGGTTGGTGTTGCCCGTCGCGGCCTCGGCGTGCACCAGCGAGACGAAGTCGATCTCCGGGTGCTCGGCGAGGGCCCGGCGCACCTGGTCGGCGGTGACGGCCGTGTGGAACGGCACGGCGAGGTCGATGACGCTCGCGCCGCAGTCCCGCAGCCAGTTCCCGAAGGTCTGGCCGTACGGGCCCGTGATCACGTTCAGTGCCGTCGTGCCCGGACCCGCCACGCCCCGGATGCACCCCTCCAGGGGCAGCAGCGCCTCACCCTGCATGATCACGACGTCCTGCTCGGTGGCCAGCAGCCCCGCCACCCGCGCCTCGATGGCGGCGAAGTGCTGGGCGCTCAGCGGCGCCAGGTCCAGAAAGGGGTGCGTCACGGTACTGCTCACGTCACTGCTCACTTCGCTCACGAGGTCGTTCGGGCTGCCGTGCCGAGCGTACCGACCGGCCCCGTGCCGGGCGTGGTGAGTGCCTCCTAAGCTGCTGGTCATGAACGATCACGCGGTGCTGCACATGAAGGGGCGGGTGCTGGTCGGGCCCGATGACGTACGGGACGAACTGTGGGTCGTCGGGGGGAGGGTGACGTACGACCGCCCCGTCGGGACGGCCGCGGACGACGTGCGCACCGTCGAGGGCTGGGCCCTGCCCGGACTGGTCGACGCGCACTGCCACGTGGGTCTGGACGCGCACGGCCCGGTCGACGCCGACACCACGGAGAAGCAGGCGCTCACCGACCGTGAGATCGGCGCCCTGCTGCTGCGCGACGCGGGCTCGCCCTCCGACACCCGCTGGATCGACGACCGCGAGGACCTCCCCAAGATCATCCGGGCGGGCCGCCACATCGCGCGCACCCGGCGCTACATCCGCAACTACGCCCACGAGATCGAGCCCGAGGACCTGGTGGAGTACGTCGCCAGGGAGGCGCGGCGCGGAGACGGCTGGGTCAAGCTCGTCGGCGACTGGATCGACCGCGAGGCGGGCGACCTGACGGCGTGCTGGCCGCGCGACGTGGTGCGCGAGGCGATCGCGGAGGCCCACCGGCTCGGCGCCCGCGTCACGGCCCACTGCTTCGCCGAGGACTCCCTGCGCGATCTGGTCGAGGCGGGCATCGACTGCATCGAGCACGCCACGGGGCTGACCGAGGACACGATCCCGCTCTTCGCGGAGCGCGGCGTCGCGATCGTCCCGACCCTGGTCAACATCGCCACGTTCCCGGACCTGGCCGCGGGCGGCGAGAAGAAGTTCCCCCGCTGGTCGGCCCACATGCGCCGACTCCACGAGCGCCGCTACGACACGGTGCGCGCCGCGTACGACGCGGGCGTCCCGGTCTACGCGGGCACCGACGCGGGCGGCTCCCTGGCCCACGGCCTGGTGGCCGCGGAGGTCGCCGAGCTGACCCTCGCGGGCATCCCCGCGGTGGACGCGCTCTCGGCGACGACGTGGGGCGCGCGGGAGTGGCTCGGACGCCCCGGACTGACCGAGGGCGCGCCGGCGGACTTCGTGGTGTACGAGGCGGACCCCCGGGAGGACGTACGCGTGCTCGCGGCGCCGCGCAGGGTGGTGCTGAACGGGCGGGTGGTGGGCTGAGGGCCGACGGGCTGCTTGACCTGGACGTTGCCCAGCGATGGTGCGGCTCGTTGACTGCGCCGGTTCCGGCGGCGCGGGGGCGTGCGCGTCAACTCCCGTGCGCGGTGGGGGAGATGCTCGGGTGGTACGGGGGAACGGGTGTGCCGCGCGATTCGAATGCAGGGACGGAAAGCGCCCTTTGGGGTGAACTCACGTCAGGTTGCTGACCGTTCACTCTCAGTGCGTAAGGATTCCGGCGTCGCCCTCACCGATGTGGGGCGACGCCATCGGACGGTGCGCACGTGTTGTCCCCTTGTGGCGTACGCCGCCGGTGGCCCGTGACTCTTGTGGGGGTTCCACCACTTTGAACAGCAACACCTTCCGCATGCCCGCACGCAGGCTCTCCGTCGTCGCCGCCGTCACCGCGCTCACCGCGGGCCCCGCGGCGCTCGCCGGCGCGGGGGCCGCGCAGGCCACGGGTGGCGACGGCCACCGGGGCGGGCGGGCCGACGCCGTCGTGCTGCGCACCGGGCTGAACGTCTCCCTGCTCAACAAGACCCTGAACGTCCCGCTCAAGGTCGCCCTGAACGAGGTGCGGGCCCCCGCGAGCGCCTCGAAGACCGCGCTCACCGCCCGCCTGAACGGGGTCGACGGCGGCCGTCCGTTCAGCGTGCTGCGCGCGGACGTCGCCACGGCGAAGGCGACCGTGCGGGGCGACACGGCCAAGGGCTACAGCAACATCGCGCGGGCCAGGCTGCATGTGCCGGGGCTGCCGCTGCTCTCCCTCGTCGAGGTCGGCCAGGTGACGTCCAAGGCCGTCTGCACGGCGGGCGAGCGGCCCGTTGCCGAATCGAATCTGCTCGGCGCGGTGACGGTCCTCGGCAAGAAGGTCACGCTGACCGCCCGGGGCACGACCGAGGTGAAGGTGCCGGGCGTCGGCGAGGTCCGGCTCGACCTGTCGAGGACACAGGTGACGTCACGGACGGCCGCGGCCTCCGCGCTGGAGCTGACGGTGTCCGTGAACCCCCTCAAGCTGAACGTCGCGGAGGTGACGGGCACGGTGCGCCTGGCCGGCGCGGGCTGTGAGGCACCGGCACCGGGCCCGGTCCCCCCGAAGGAGCAGGCCGGCAACCCCGAGCCGAAGCCGCAGGGCGCGGGCCGCGAGGCCAACCTGGCGGAAACGGGCGGCAGTTCGCTGACGCCGTACGTGGCGGGCGGGGCTGTGGCGCTCCTGGCGACGGGAGGAGGAGCGGTGGCACTGACGCGGAGGGGGCGCCGCTGAGGTGACGCGGCCTTGACCTGACCCCGGGTGGCGTCGCGGGGCCACCCCCACGCGCTTCCGGTCCCGCCCGGCGTCGCAGGGTGAGCCGCGCCCAGGCGCTTCCGGTCCCGCCCGGCGTCGCGGGCTGCCCACCCACTCGCTTCTGGCCCTGCCGTGCGTCGCGGGGCTGCCCACCCGCCCGCCCCTACTCCCGCCGTACGTCGCGGGGCAAACGGGTGGGTGGGTGGGACGACTCCGTCGCGGAGCGGCGGTCCTGTTCGAACCCGCACGGGAAGGCAGGGAGGAGCCCCCCCACCACCCCACCCCCCCCCGCTACCGCGAAACCGTCGCGCGGAGCGCAGCCAGAAACCGATCCGACGTCCCCCGATCCCGCACGGCAACCCGAACCCAGTCAGGCCCCAGGCCAGGAAACGTATCGCCACGCCGCACAGCGAACCCCCGCCCCCGAAGCCGCTCACGCACCCCGGCCGCCCCGGGCACCCGTATCAACAGGAAGGGCCCCTCCGCGGGCCCCACTGCGCGGACCCCGAGGGGCGCCAGCTCCGCGAGGCCCGCGAGCAGGTGGGCCCGGTCCGCGGCGACCCGGTGCGCCGCGTGACCGGCCTCCGCGAGGGCCCGCGGCGACACGCACGCCCGCGCCGCGGCGAGCGCGGGCGAGGACACCGGCCACAGCGGCTGCGCCTGCGCGAGGGCGGCGAGGACGTCGGGCGCGGCGAGGACGTAGCCGATCCGCAGCCCGGCCAGGCCCCACGTCTTCGTGAGGCTGCGCAGCACCACGAGTCCGGGCACGTCCGTACGCCCGGCCAGCGCCTCCCGCTCGCCCGGCACCGCGTCCATGAACGCCTCGTCCACCACCAGGACCCGCCCGGGACGCGCCAGTTCGGCGACCGAGGCGGCGGGATGGAGGACGGACGTGGGGTTCGTGGGATTGCCGACGACTACCAGGTCGGCCTCCTCCGGCACCGCCGAGGCGTCGAGCCGGAAGCCGTCCTCCTCGCGCAGCAGCACGCGCCCGACCTCGTGCCCGGCGTCCCGCAGCGCCGCCTCCGGCTCGGTGAACTGCGGGTGCACGACGTAGGGGTGACGGACCTTCAGGGCGCGGGCGAGCAGTACGAAGGCCTCCGCCGCGCCGGAGGTGAGCAGGACCCGGTCGGGGGTGAGCCCGTGCCGCGCCGCCACCGCCTCACGCGCCGCCCGCCCGTCGGGGTAGGCGGCCAGGCCGTCGAGGGACGCCGCGATGACGTCCTTGAGCCAGGCGGGGGGAGTGTCGGACCGTACGTTGACCGCCAGGTCGGTGAGGCCCGCGCCGTCGTCCCGTACCTCCGCGTCCCCGTGGTGGCGCAGGTCGTGGGCCGGGGGAGCGGAAGCGGTGGCGCGCGGGCGGCCCACGATCGCGCACGTCGCCATCGGCGGGCGTCCCCCGGGCGCCGACTTGCGCTTGGGAACGAGGAGTTGGCCGCCGCCGCGCAGCGCCGCCGCCTCCGCCACGGACGGCGTGCCGACCGCGGCGCGGGCCCGCGCGGTCGGGTTCGGCACCGTGACCTGCGCCAGTTCCCGCGCCGAGTACGTCACGAGCGGCACTCCGAGCCGTTCCGCCGCCCCGACGATCGCCGGCTCCCCGCCCTTGACGTCGACGGTCGCCAGCTCGGCGACCGCCCCTTCGGGGAAGCCCGCCTCGCGGACCGCGTCCCGGACGAGGCCGAGCACCTCATCCGCCGGGGCGTCCTCGCAGGCGCCGACGCCGACGACGAGAACGACGTCCTCGGCGGGCGTCATCTTTCCGGCACCGGACATGGAACGGGTCCTTTCGTACGGGAGGGAGGGGTGATGGATGTGCGCGGCAGGGGGTCAATCGGATAGCAAGGGCCCATGGCGGTGTTCGTGGCGCTCGGCGCCTTCCTCATGACCCTGGTGGGCGGCTGGACGGCCCAGCGGGTCACCGACCGGCGCCATCTCGTCCTGGGCCTCGCGGGCGGCCTCATGCTCGGGGTCGTCGGCCTGGACCTGCTGCCGGAGGCGCTGGACGCCGCGGGCGATCCCGTCTTCGGCGTGCCGGCGGCGCTGCTGCTGTTCGTGGCGGGCTTCCTCGTCGCCCATCTGGTCGAACGCCTCCTCGCGGGCCGCCAGGCCGCGCACGGCGCGGGCGAGCACGGGTCCGGCCGGGTCCCCCAGGTCGGCCTCACGGCCGCCGCCGCGATGGTCGGGCACAGCGTCATGGACGGCGTCGCGATCGGCGCCGCCTTCCAGGTGGGCGGCGGCATGGGGGTGGCGGTGGCGCTGGCGGTCGTCGCCCACGACTTCGCGGACGGTTTCAACACGTACACGATCACCAGCCTGTACGGGAACGCCCGCCGCAAGGCGCTCGCGATGCTGTTCGCGGACGCGGTGGCGCCGGTGGTGGGCGCCGCGTCGACCCTGCTCTTCATCATTCCGGAGCAACTGCTCGGCTGCTATCTGGGGTTCTTCGGCGGCGCGCTCCTGTATCTCGCGGCGGCCGAGATCCTGCCCGAGGCGCACCACGACCACCCGGCCCGCTCGACCCTGCTGTGCACGGTGGCGGGCGCGGCGTTCATCTGGCTCGTGGTGGGCGTCGCGGGCTGAGCCGCCGCGTGCGGTCACCGCGCGCAGCTCTCGACGAAGCGGCGCGCGACACCGGGCTCCGCCGCCCAGTGCGTGTGCAGGTAACTGGCGTGCACGGTGCCCTGGACGAAGCCCTCGACGCGCCGCTCGGGCGCGTGCAGGCCCCAGGCGGGCGTCGGCCCCGCGCCGGGTTCGACGGTGGTGCGGTGGAACTCGTGGCCCCGCATCCGGGTGCCCGCGACGGCCAGCACGCTGTCGGAGACGGCCACCGCTTCCCGGTACCCGAGCGTCAGCCGCTCCGCCATCCGCGCCCCGGCGTCGAGCACCCCGCACATCGGCTTCCCGTCCAGCTCGCGGGAGAGGTACAGCAGACCCGCGCACTCGGCGGCCACGGGCGCGCCGGAGAAGGCGAGTTCGGCGACGGCCTTCCTGAGCTGCTCGTTGGCGGAGAGCTCGGGCGCGTACACCTCGGGGAAGCCGCCCCCGATGACCAACCCGGCGGTGCCGTCGGGGAGTTGTTCGTCGCGGAGGGGGTCGAAGGTGACGACCTCGGCTCCGGCGGCCCGCAGCAACTCCGCGTGTTCGGCGTACGAGAAGGTGAACGCGGCCCCACCGGCGACGGCAATGACAGCCCGTCCGGCGTTCGAGGACGAACTCGGCGAAGCCGGTGACCCGGCGAGCCCCGTCCGCGGGTCCCACGCCTCGTCCGGCAGGGACGGCGCGCTGCGCGCCAGCGCGAGCAGGGCGTCCAGGTCGCACCCGTCCCGCACCTGCGCGGCCAGCGCGGCGACCGACTCCACCGCCTCCGGCTGCCGCTCGGCGACCGGCACGAGCCCCAAGTGCCGTGAGGGCGCGCTGACTTGACGCACCCGCCGGAGCACGCCGAGCACCGGCACCCCCGACTCGTCCAGGGCTTCCCGCAGCAGCGCCTCGTGCCGGTCCGAGCCGACCTTGTTGAGGATCACCCCGGCGACCCGCACCTCGGGGTCCCAGGACGCGAAGCCGTGCACCAGCGCCGCCACCGACCGCGACTGCGACGACGCGTCGACGACCAGCACGACCGGCGCCCGCAGCAGCTTCGCGACATGCGCGGTGGAGGCCAGCTCGCCCTGCCCGGCGGCCCCGTCGTACATCCCCATCACGCCCTCGACCACGGCGAGATCGCACCCGGCAGCGCCGTGCGCGAACAGCGGCGCGATCAGGCCGGGCCCGCACAGGTACGCGTCGAGGTTGCGGCCGGGACGGCCGGTCGCGAGCGCGTGGTAGCCGGGGTCGATGTAGTCGGGGCCGACCTTGTGCGGCGACACGGCGAGCCCGGCCGCCGCGAACGCGGCCATCAGGCCCGTCGCGACGGTCGTCTTGCCGCTGCCCGACGACGGCGCCGCGATGACGAGGCGAGCTACCACTCGATGCCCCTCTGGCCCTTCTGGCCCGCGTCCATCGGGTGCTTGACCTTGGACATGTCGGTGACCAGGTCGGCGAAGTCGATCAGCTGCTGCGGCGCGTTGCGGCCGGTGATCACGACGTGCTGGGTGCCGGGACGGCCGCGGAGGACCTCGACGACCTCCTCGACGTCGATCCAGCCCCAGTGCATCGGATAGGCGAACTCGTCGAGGACGTACAGCTTGTACGTCTCCTCGGCCAGGTCACGCTTGACCTGCTCCCAGCCCTCGCGGGCCTTGTCCTCGTTCGTCAACTCGCCCTCGGCGGGAGCGCGCTGGATCCACGACCAGCCCTCGCCCATCTTGTGCCAGGCGACCGTACCGCCCTCGCCCGATGCGCCGAGGACCTTCAGCGCGTTCTCCTCGCCGACCTTCCACTTCGCCGACTTCACGAACTGGAAGACCCCGATCGGCCACCCCTGATTCCAGGCGCGCAGCGCGAGCCCGAACGCGGCCGTCGACTTGCCCTTGCCGATGCCCGTGTGCACGAACACCAGCGGGCGGTTGCGGCGCTGGCGCGTCGTGAGCCCGTCGTCCGGTACGACGTTCGGCTGTCCCTGCGGCATTAAGCGGCCCTCCTCGAAGGCGAGTTCATTGTCTGTACGTCCTTGACGAGGCCGGCGATCGAGTCCGCCCGCAGCTCGTCGAGGGTCACGGCCGTCGCGCCGAGCTCACCCGCCAACCGTCCCGCGAGACCCAGGCGTACGTAGCCGGATTCGCAGTCGACGACGACCGAGGCGACCTGGTCGTCGGCGAACAGCCGGGCCGCGCGCCCGGCCTGGGCCACGGGCTCCACACCGCCCGTCGCGCGCCCGTCCGTCACCACGACCACGAGCGGCCGCCGCGCGGCGTCCCGCAGCCGCTCGACCCGCAGCACGTCGTGCGCCTTCAGCAGGCCCGCGGCCAGCGGGGTGCGGCCGCCGGTCGGCAGCGATTCGAGCCGGGCGGCGGCCGCGTCCACCGACGACGTCGGCGGCAGCGCCACCTCGGCGCCCGTGCCCCGGAACGTCACGAGCCCCACCTTGTCGCGCCGCTGATAGGCGTCGAGGAGCAGCGAGAGTACGGCGCCCTTGACCGCGCTCATCCGCTGCCGCGCCGCCATCGACCCGGAGGCGTCCACGACGAACAGCACGAGGTTGCCCTCGCGGCCCTCGCGCGTCGCCTGCCGCAGATCGTCACGGCGTACGACGAGCCCGGTGCCGGAGCGCCCGCGCGCCTTCTGGTGCGGGGCCGCGGCCTGCACCGTGGCCGCCAGGTGCAGCTTGGTCAGGGCGCCCCGGGGGCGGCGCGAGCCCGTCGTGCGCCCGTGTTCGGTGCGGGCGCGCGAGCGGCGGCCCGCCGCGCCCTCGCCGATGCCGGGCACGCTCAGCATCTTGGTGCGGAACGGCTCGGCGGCCCGCACGGCCTGCTGCTCGCCGGCGGCTCCGCCCGGGGCCGGGGCGGGCTCCTGCGCGGGCTCCTGGGGGGCGGTCGTCCCGTCGGGGTCCGGGCCCCGGTCCTGCGCGGGAAGCTCGGGGGAGGGGGAGTCGGGGCCGTCGGGACCGTCGGCGGGGGGCTGTCCGCCGCCGCCCCCGTCGGGGCCGCCGTCCGGGCCGCCGCCCTCGGGGTCGTCACCGCCCTCCGGAGGCTCCGGCTCCGTGTCCTCGCGCGCCTCCTCCAGCGTCTCGTCGAGCTTGTCCTCGTCGAGCCCGGGGGCGTCGAAGGGATTGCGGCGCCTGCGGTGCGGCAGCGCGAGCAGCGCGGCCTGGCGCACGTCCTCGCTCTGCACGTCGGTGCGGCCCGCCCACGCGGCGAGGGCCGTCGCCGTGCGCGCCATCACGATGTCCGCGCGCATCCCGTCGACCTCGAAGGCGGCGCAGGTCGCCGCGATCTGCCGGAGCGCCGCGTCGCCCAGGGTGACCCGGGGGAGCAGCGCGCGGGCCGCCACGACCCGCTCGCGCAGCGCGCCCTCGTCCTCGTGCCAGCGTCCGGCGAAGCCCTCGGGATCGTCGTCGTAGGCGAGCCTGCGCCGGACGACCTCGACGCGCTGGTCGGTCTCGCGGGACGCGGCCACCTCGACGGTGAGCCCGAACCGGTCGAGCAACTGCGGCCGCAGCTCGCCCTCTTCGGGGTTCATCGTGCCGACGAGCAGGAAGCGCGCGGCGTGCCGCACGGAGACGCCCTCGCGCTCCACGTACGAGGCGCCCATCGCGGCCGCGTCCAGGAGGAGGTCGACCAGGTGGTCGTGGAGGAGATTGACCTCGTCGACGTAGAGGATGCCGCGGTGCGCGTCGGCGAGCAGACCCGGCTCGAAGGCCTTCACGCCCTCCGCGAGCGCCCGCTCGATGTCCAGGGCACCGACGAGCCGGTCCTCGGACGCGCCGACGGGCAGCTCCACCATCCGCGCGGGCCGCGCGGTGGCGCCGCCCGCCTCGTGCGGGCCGTCCGGGCAGTTCGGGTCGGCGGCCTTCGGGTCGCACGAGAAACGGCACCCGGCGACGACCGGCACCTCGGGAAGCAGCGCCGAGAGCGCGCGCACGGCGGTGGACTTGGCGGTGCCCTTCTCCCCGCGCACGAGCACACCGCCCACTGCGGGCGAGACGGCGTTCAGCAGGAGCGCGAGCCGCAGGTCGTCCTGGCCGACGAGAGCGGTGAACGGGTACGGGGTGGTCACTGAGCCTCCTTGATGCGGTGGTGCGTGGTGGTGCTCACGACGGCGCTCACGAGGGCGCGCCGGGCGCGATGAACGGCAGCCCGGCCGGCGCGCCGTTCTCGATCAGGCCCAACAGGCCGTCCGTGTCCGCGTGTTCTTCGATCAGGTCGCCGAGCAGGTCGAGCTGTTCCTCGCGCAGCGTCCCGAAGCTGGTGTCGGGTGCGGGGACGAAGCGGCGTCCGGCCGCGCGGGCGACCTCGGTGAGGAACCGGCGCCGGAACGCGTCGCTCTCCAGCGACCCGTGCCAGTGCGTGCCCCACACCTCGCCGACCCGGCAGCCGTCCAGGAAGGGTTCGCCGCCCGCCACCTCGGCGACGCCGTGGTGGATCTCGTACCCCTCGACGGGCTCGCCGAGGGCCTCGCCCACCGGCCGGGCGAGGGTCTTCTCGCGGGCGAACCGCACCCGCACCGGCAGCAGCCCGAGCCCGTCGACGGACCCGGCCCGCGACTCCACCTCGTCCTCGATGTGCTCGCCGAGGACCTGGAAGCCGCCGCAGATGCCCAGCACCGGCCTGCCCTCGGCGGCGCGGCGCGCGAGGGCGTCCGCGAGGCCGCGCTCGCGCAGCCACCGCAGGGCGCGCACGGTCCCGCGCGTGCCCGGTACGACCACGAGGTCGGCGTCGACGAGTTCCTCGGCCCGGTCCACGAACCGCACGACGACGCCCGGCTCCGCGGCCAGTGCGTCCACGTCGGTGAAGTTGGACATCAGCGGCACCGCGCACACGGCGACCCGCAGCACGTCCTCGCCGACCGGCGGGGCCACCACGGACTCCCGGACGGCGCCCCGCAGGGACACCCGCAGGCCGTCCTCCTCGTCGATGCCCAGCCCGTGCTGGAACGGCAGCACACCGAACGTGCGCCGCCCGGTGAGCCCGTGCAGCATGTCGAGCCCGGGTTCGAGCAGGGAGACGTCGCCCCGGAACTTGTTCACCAGGTAGCCCGCGACGAGTTCCTGGTCGGCCGCGCTCAGCAGCGCCGTCGTCCCGAAGAACGACGCGAACACCCCGCCCCGGTCGATGTCCCCGACCACCAGTACGGGGAAGCGGGCGGCGCGCGCGATGCCCATGTTCACGATGTCGGTGCGCCGCAGGTTGATCTCGGCGGGACTGCCCGCGCCCTCACAGATCACGGCGTCATACGTGCCCCGGAGCTCCTCCAGGCATCCCACGACCGTGTCGAGCAACTGCGCCTGCCGCCCCCCGTGGTAGCCACGGGCGCTCATCTCGCCCACGGGCCTGCCCATCAGCACGACCTGGCTCGAGCGGTCACCGCCGGGCTTGAGTAGTACGGGGTTCATCAGCGCGCTGGGCTCGACGCGGGCGGCCTGGGCCTGCATGGCCTGGGCCCGGCCGATCTCCGCCCCCTCACGGGTGACGAAGGAGTTGAGGGACATGTTCTGCGCCTTGAACGGCGCGACGGACACCCCTTTGCGGGTCAGCCACCGGCAGATGCCGGCGGTGACGACGCTCTTCCCCGCGTCCGAGGTGGTCCCGGCGACCAGCAGTCCACCGCTCATGCTTTCCCTCTCCTCGACCTTGCCGACCGCAGCACCCAGCGGGCACCCACCACGACCCCGAGGGCGAGCAGGCCGACCCGGCGGGACAGCTCGGCGGCCCGCTCGATGTCCGCCGCCTCGACGTCGCGTCCCGCCGCGTTCAGAACGGGCCGGTGCTCGACCCGGCCCCCGTACGAGAGCGTTCCCCCGAGCCGCACGCCCAGCGCCCCGGCGAAGGCCGCCTCGACGGGCCCGGCGTTCGGGCTCGGGTGCGCGGCCGCGTCGGCGCGCCACGCCCGTACCGCCCCCGAGGGCGAGTCACCGGCCAGCGCCGCGAGCCCCGCGGTGAGCCGCGCGCCCGGCCAGCCGAAGACGTCGTCGAGGCGGGCGGACGCCCAGCCGTAGCGCCGGTACCGGGGCGACTTGTGGCCCACCATCGCGTCCAGCGTGTTGACGGCCCGGAACCCGACGAACCCGGGGACGCCGCCCAGGGCGCCCCACACGAGCGCGCCGACGACCGCGTCGGAGGTGTTCTCGGCGACGGACTCCACGACGGCCCGGGCGATGCCGTCGGCGTCGAGCGCCTGCGGGTCCCGTCCGCACAGGTGCGGCAGCCGCTCCCGCGCGACCTCGATGTCCCCGGCCTCCAGCGCCCCGCCGATGGCCCGCGCCTCCCGCGTCAGCGACGTACCGCCGACGACGGCCCAGGTGGCGGCGGCGGTCAGCGCGACGGACCCGGCCCGGGAGCGGCGTACGAGAGCGGTGGCGAGGGCGGCGGCACCCGCCGCGCCCCCGGCGCACACCACGGCGTGCAGCACACCCCAGCCTCGGTGGTCGCGCCACAGCATCCGCTCGACGGCGCCCGCGGCACGGCCGAACGCGGCGACCGGATGGCCCCGGCGGGGATCGCCGAGCAGCAGGTCACCGAGGAGGCCGGCGGCGGCGCCGTACGCGAAGTCGCGATCGGCACTCATGCGCTCAGCCCGCCGCTGCGCTGAGGAGACGGCTCGTACTCAAGAGAAGGGGCGGCACCGGGCGGCCGAGCATGGCGATATGTCCTCACTCAGGGTGTCCGCGCCCTGGTTCGACGTGATCGGCGGCGAGAGTTCCTGGCTCGCGGGGAATGGCTCCCCGGTGACAGTGGCGGGACCGCGCCGGATTCGCACCGGCTTCCTCTTCTGCCGCCGTAGTTGGCCCGGGCAGTCCACCACGGCCCGCGAAGGCCCGTCAACTCGCTGTTGACCTGCGGCGGGAGAGTGTGTTGGGGCCCACACGGGCGGCCCGCGCGCGGGGCCCGCACGCGAGGTCCTGACATGCGCGTGGGGCGCGGAGCGTCCGTACGCTCCGCGCCCCACGCGGGACGGCTGCCGTCAGGCGACGATCAGGAAGATCCCGTACGCCACCGCCGCCGCGCACAGGGCGAAGCAGGCGTACGCGCCGGTGCGGGCGAGGGGGGCGGCGCCACCGGTGGAGGCGGCCGCCGTCTGCTGCTTGGAGAGGCCGACGATGCCGAGGGTGAAGAGGCCCACCAGGGCCACGGTCACCGCGAGACTGACTCCGAAGACGGAGCCGAGAGCTGCCCAGTCGATGCTCATGCTGGTCTGTCCTTACACGGTCGCGGGCCGGGCGGGGTCCGCCATGGCGCCGGTCGTGGTGGTGGTCGGAGCCGTGACGGTGGCCTTGACGGACGCGTCCGACGCGACGGAAGAGGCCATCGCGCCCACGGGGGGCGGCGTGACGGCGGCGATCGCGGTGGTCACCACGCCCGCGGGCTCGGTGGTCGCGGTGTCGTCGGTGCGGATCTCGTCATCCGTGACGTTGGTGTGGTCGACGGCGTTGCGCCGGGAGAGCGTCCAGATCACGCCCGATCCGGCGATCAGGAGCGCCGCGGTGGCCGTGATGCCCCAGGGGCCCTGCTTGGTGAGGAACTCGGCGCCCGCGCCGACCAGACCCGCGGCCGGCAGGGTCAGGCCCCACGCGACGAACATCCGGGTGGCGGTCGACCAGCGGACGACGCCGCCCTTGCGGCCGAGGCCCGCGCCCATCACGGCGCCCGAGCAGACCTGGGTGGTGGAGAGCGAGAAGCCGATGTGGGAGGAGGCGAGGATCGCGGTCGCGGCGCTGGTCTGGGCAGCGAAGCCCTGCTGCGGCGCGAGGTCGGTCAGGCCCTTGCCCATGGTGCGGATGATGCGCCAGCCACCGAGGTAGGTGCCGAGCGCGATGGCGATGCCGGCCGAGACGATGACCCACATCGGGGGGTTGGCGCCGGGGTTCAGGACGCCGCCCGTGATCAGGGCGAGCGTGATGATGCCCATGGTCTTCTGCGCGTCGTTCGTGCCGTGGGCCAGGGAGACGAGTCCGGCGGAGGCGATCTGGCCTGCGCGGTAGCCCTTGGCGGTGGCCTTCTGGTCCGTGGTGCGGCCGATGCGGTACGTCAGGCGCGTGGCCAGCGTCGCGGCGATGCCCGCGACCAGCGGAGCGGCGACGGCCGGGATCAGGATCTTGGTGACGACGGTGCCGCCGTTGATCGACGACCAGCCCATCGACATGACCGCGGCGCCGATGAGGCCGCCGAAGAGCGCGTGGGAGGAGCTGGAGGGCAGGCCCACCAGCCAGGTCAGGAGGTTCCAGAGGATCGCGCCGACGAGCGCGGCGAAAATGACCTCGGTCTTGAGGCCGTCCTCATTGACGATGCCGCCGGAGATCGTCTTGGCGACTTCGACGGAGAGGAAGGCGCCGACGAGGTTCAGCACGGCGGACATGGCCACCGCCGTCTTGGGCTTGAGAGCGCCGGTCGAGATGGTCGTCGCCATCGCGTTGGCAGTGTCGTGGAAACCGTTCGTGAAATCGAACACGAGAGCGGTGACGATCACGATCCCGAGGAGAAGCGTGATGTGTTCCATTTACCCAGGCTTCTGTTGGACGTCAGTGGCATGTGGAACGTAGGCAACCCGGGTGAACGGAAAGTGAACTGGGCCGGGCGGTGCGGTGACCCGAAGCGGAGTGCCCTTGCTCCGTATTGAGCTGATCTCTGATCCTGATCGTACGGAGCGGTGGCGGGAGCCCCGCAAACGGGGCGGAGTGTCGGGTTCCGCCATCCGGCGGCGGCCCGCCGCGCACCCCTCGGACCGGCGCACGAACTCGGCGGGGAGATCCTGCTCACCCGGCGGCCCGCCGCCGTAACCGGAATCCCCCCGAGGACCGCCCCGACGCCCTCGGCTCTACGGTGCGGGGCCACCGGCTGGCAGGATCACCGCATGACTGAGCAGCGGCAGGGGCAAGGACGGCAGGCGGACGGGGACGCGCTCGGGCGGGCCTGGGCCGAGCTGGTCGGGACGGCCCGCAGGACGGTGACGGACGGCCTGGTCGTCGGCACCTCGGGCAACGTCTCCCTACGCGTCGGCGACACCGTCCTGGTCACCCCGAGCGGCGTCCCGTACGACAGGCTGCGCCCCGAGGACGTGCTCGGCGTCGACCTCGACGGCCGCCGGGTCCTCGGCGGCCTCACCCCCACCAGCGAACTGCCCATGCACCTCGCGATCTACCGCGCCACCCGCGCGCGGGCGGTCGTCCACACCCACGCCGTGCACGCCACGGCCGTCTCCCTGCTGGTCACGGAGCTCCCCGCCGTGCACTACATGACCGCCGCCCTCGGCGGCCCGGTCCGGGTCGCCCCGTACGCGCTGTACGGCACCGAGGAGTTGGCCGGGAACATGCTCCACGCCCTGCGCGACCGCACCGGATGCCTCCTCCAGAACCACGGCACGGTCACCTACGGGGACAGCCTCGACCAGGCCTTCGACCGCACGGCCCAGCTGGAGTGGATGTCCCGCCTCTGGCTCACCGCCGCAGCGGTTCCCGGCCACACCCCGGCGCTCCTGTCCCCGGACCGGCTGCACGAGGCGGCGGAGAAACTGCGGGGCTACGGCCAATCGGCCACCTGAGCCACGACTCACCCCACGGGTACCGCCCACTGGCCTCCGGGGCCTCGCCCCCGGACACTGGGACGGTGCGCCCAGCCAAAGCGACGGCAGCGGCCGTCACCGCAGTAACAGCCGCCCTAGGAACAGCCGCAGCCGCGATCGCGGCGGGCCGGTTCGCCAGCGACGCCGCCCTCAGGGCGCCCGCGGGCCGCCCCCTGCCGACCGAACCACGCCTGACCGTGCACGCCACGGCCGCGGGGCAGATCAGCCTGACCCGCGCCCTGGCGAGCCGCCGCCCCGGCACGTACGGCCTGAGCGGCAACGGCACCCACGCGATCGTCGGACCCGTCCTGGAGTCCGCCCCGCACGAGGCCGACACGGTCGTACGCCGCCTCGAAGCCGTCACCCACGGCTCCCTGGACCCCGGCGCCCGCGTCTGGCTCACCCCGCAGGTCCACACCGGGGACCCCCGCTCCGCCCTCGGCATCGACCACACCGACGTCGACATCCCCGGCGAGCTCGGCACGCTGCCCGCCTGGTTCGTGCCGGGCTCCCGCGACACCTGGGTCATCACCGTGCACGGCCTGGGCACGACCCGCGAACACCCCATGGTCGTCATGGACTTCCTGCGCCGCCTGCAAGTGCCGGTCCTCGACCTCGCCTACCGCGGCGACCCGGGCGCGCCCCGCTCCCCGGACGGCCTCGGCCACCTCGGCGAGTCGGAGTGGCGCGACCTGGACGCCGCCCTGCGCCACGCCGTGCGCGAGGGCGCCGAGCGCGTCGTCCTGCACGGCTGGTCCACCGGCGCCGCCATGTGCCTGCACGCCGCGGCGCACTCCGCGCTGCGCGACCGGATCAGCGGACTCGTCCTCGACTCCCCGGTCCTCAACTGGGAGACCACCCTGCGCGCCCTCGCCGGCGCCCGCCGCACCCCCGGACCGCTCCTTCCGCTTGCGGTCCGTGCGGCACAGGGGCGCACGGGACTGCGCGGCGACCGGATCCTGGCGGCCGCGGGCCCCGGCGTCCTGCGGGTCCCCACCCTGCTCGTACACGGTCCCGACGACGCCGTCGCGCCCTGGGGCCTCTCCCGGCAACTGGCTGCTCAGCGCCCGGACCTCGTCACCCTGCACCCCGTGCAGGACGCGCCGCACGGTGCCATGTGGAACGCCGACCCGCAGGGCTACGAAGAGGTGCTGCGCCGCTTCCTCACCCCCCTGCTGTGACCCTTCGCACGTCCGCCCGCCCGCCGCGCCCGGCCCCGGCGCGCGGCGGGTGAACGCCCCACGTCCCCATTCCGTTTGGGTTTTCGGACCGTCAACAGGAAGACTGTTCCCGTGACGTCCCGTACCCCGCGCGACTCCAGGCTCCGACTTGTCCGTGCGCCCCACCAGAGGGCCGAAGAGCGAGGAGAAGCCCGGCGCGACGCGACACGCCCCCTCTCAGCCACCCCCGGCGCGATGAGCAACCGCCGCACGCGCCGTCCCGCGCCCCGGCCGCCCGAGGGCACACCCGCCCCCTCGGAGCTGGCCCGCGCCGCGCGCGCCGGCCTCGCCGACGCCGTACGGGTCGCCCGCTGGGCCGACGACGCCCTGCGCCCCGGCCCCGGCCGCCGCACCGAAGGCTCGCCCGACGGCAAGGGCACGCTCTCCGACGCCACCGCCGAACGGGCCGCCGCCGAGCTGGGCCTGACCCCCGCTCAGGTCCGCGCCGACTGGGACACCGCACGCCTCGCGGGCCTCGTCGAGGTGCACGGCGACAGCGCGCGGCCCGGCTGGCGGCTGCGCGCCTGGGACCGCGACGACACCGCCGTGCTGCGCGGCTGGGTCGCCCTGTTCGACGCCTGGTCGCTGGCCCACCCGGCGCCGGACGCCCTCGCCCCCGCGGCGGTCGCCGAGGTCGTCGAGGCCATGCCGCAGGTGCTCTCCCTGCTGCAGCTGTCGGCGGGCCCCGTACCCGTGCCGCAGTTGCTCGACCTCCTGGACCAGCGCGTCACGGAACTGCGCACCGAGCGCTGCGAGATCCCCTACGGACCCCAGCCCGAGCCCGCCGTCCCGGCCGGCTGCCCCGAGGACGCCCCGCTCCCCGCCCTCCTCGACTGGGCCCTGCACGGACTCGCCGCCGTCGGCGCGCTGACCTGCGCCGACGGGCAGGCCGTACTCACCCCGCTCGGCAGCTGGGCGGTCTGGGTCAAGCTGGAGCAGATCTGCGTCGCCGCCCAGAGCCCCGCCGGGCACATCGAGCAGTCCGCCGAGGACATGCTCCGCGGCTGCGCCCGCCTGCGCCCCAACGCGGCCCGCGCCGAATACCGCGCCTGGCTCGCCGCCCGCACCGTCTCCAGCGCCGTCACCGAACTCCTCACCGCCGCCCGCGGCGAGGACGCGCTCCTGCGCGGCCTGGCCTTCGAGGCCCTGCGGGTGGTCGGCGCACCGGCCGAGGCGGAGGTCAGGGCCGTCGTCGACGAGGCCTCGCTGCGCCCCTACGCCCTGCTGTGGCTCGCCGAGCAGGAGGGCGCCGACCCCGAGGACGTCCACCTCGTGCTGACCCGCGAGGAGTCCACCTGGCTGTGGATCGACACCGCGGCGGCCGTCGCGGACCACGGCGAGACCCAGCTCCTCGTGCGCCACCTGGAGTCGGCGGTCCAGCCCACCGTGCCCGCCCTCCTCGACGAGGTGCGCCGCGCCGGACACCCCCGCACCGTCCAGGTCCTGGTCGCCCTGGCCGCGGCCCACCCCGACCCGGCCCTCGCCAAGGCGGTGCGCCGCGCGGCCTTCCAGGTCCACACCGGCGGCGAGTGAGAGCCGCGAGGACCGGCTCTCAGCCTCGGCGGAACGTGTCGCACTGCCCCATGTCGCCGGTGCGGTAGCCCTGGTAGAACCACTGCTGGCGCTGCTCGGCCGAGCCGTGGGTCCAGGACTCCGGGGTGACCCGGCCCTGGAACTTCTCCTGGATCCGGTCGTCGCCCACCGCGGCCGCCGCGTCCAGGCCGTCGCGGATGTCGTTGTCGTCGAGGCTGCTGATCAGCGGCTTGCCCGTGCGCTCGTCCGGGCTGCGGGTCGCGTGCCGCGCCCAGACCCCGGCGTAGCAGTCGGCCTGCAGCTCGACCTTCACGGCGTTGCTGTCGCGCCCGGTGCGCCCGTCCTGGGAGCGCTGCAGGGTGCCCATCAGGTTCTGCACGTGGTGCCCGTACTCGTGGGCCACCACGTACGCCTGCGCGAAGGGGCCGCCAGTGGAGCCGAACTTGGTCCGCAGATCGTCGAAGAAGCCCAGGTCGAGGTAGACCTTCCGGTCGCCGGGGCAGTAGAAGGGGCCGACCGCCGAGGTGGCCGTGCCGCAGGCGGTGCCCACGCGGCTGGTGAACAGCACGGTCGGCGCCGAGGAGTACGCGCCCCGCCTGCGCTGGAACTCCGGGCGCCAGTAGTCCTGGACGCTGTTGACCACCGCCACGATGCGGCAGTCCTCCTTGCTGTTCGCGTCGCGCCCCGTGCGGCAGCTCTGCTGGACCTCCGCGAGGGACGACGACGTGGCCGAGGGCTCGTCGTTGCCGGAGGAGAGGCCCAGCTGGTCGGGGCCCACCCCGAAGAAGAGCCCCAGGAGCAGCGCGATCAGACCGGCGATGCCGCCGCCCACGGTCGCGCGGCCGCCGGGGATCCGACTGCCGCGCACGTCCTGCACCTCCGAGGTGTCCAGGTCCGCGTCGTCGTCGAACTGCATGGGCGCACCCCTCTGCCGCGCATCCGGAACGACCCGCGTCGCCCCGCACCGGGCTACCGGCCACTTCATCCTGGTACGAGCTCCGCCGCCGGGCCCCGGACGGAGGTCCGAACGGGGGACGCGCACCGCCCGGCGCCGTGTCGCCCCGCGCCACGGCGGCCCGCCGGGACCCCCGCCGCTACGCTCTGCGCCTGATCCGTGGGCAGTGGGTACCGAAGGGGGGCGTCATGTCCGCTCTGCCGCTCGACTCGACCGGCCCGCCGCACGAGGCACCCGTCCCGTGGTCCGCCCCGGCCCGCCGCGGCACCCGTATCGCCCTGCCCGTGGCGCTCGCCCTGCTCGCGCTGCCGCTCATCACCGCCGCCCACCACTCGCGGCCCGCCCCCTACGGAGACCGCCTCACGGTCCACGCGCGCGTGGCCGCCCCCGCCGCCGACCCCGCACTGCGCACGAAGGGCTCGGCCGTCGAGGCGTACGACACGCGAAGCGGCCGCCCCCACTGGACGTACACCCGCCAGGGCCGTCGTCCCGTCGCGCTCCTGCCCGCGCCGGGGCACGCGCTCGCGCTCTGGAGCGACGGCCTGGTCACCGACACCGCGCGCGGCGACGGCGGCTCCGTGCGCTGGCACCGGGCCGTCCCCGAGAGCGCCGCCTGGCTGCGCACCCCGGCCGCGCGCGGCGGCGCCGGGGTCCTGCAGCCGCTCGCCCCCGACGCCCGCATGCTGGCCGTCGTCACCCCGCAGCGCATCGCCGCCTACCGCACCGCGGACGGCGATCTGCGCTGGGTGCTGCCCGCGCGCTCCGGCTGCGCCTTCGAACCCGCGCGCTCCGTGCGCAGGGGCGGGGCCCTGCTGATCGCCCAGCCCTGCGCGGGCGCCACCGCGTCCTGGACGGCGCAGGTCATCGCGGTGGACGACTACGGAAGAATCGTTCCGGGGCGCACTCCGCTGGGCAACGGGGACGCCGGGCCCGGCCCCGAAGGCGGCGGCGGCCCGGAAAAGTAGTTGCGACGGCCCGTTAGACTGGCTGCCATGGCAGCACCTCTCCTCAGTTGGACGGCATAGACACCGGTTCCTGAGCACCTCAGTCGTCCCTCCCGCCGTCCACTCTGTTTCAGGAGAACCCCGTGATCACCGCTTCCGGCATCGAGCTGCGCGCCGGCGCCCGCATCCTCATCGAGAACGCCACCTTCCGCATCGCGAAGGGTGACCGCATCGGCCTCGTCGGCCGCAACGGGGCGGGCAAGACCACCCTCACCAAGTGTCTGGCCGGTGAGGGCATCCCCGCCGGCGGCACGATCTCCCGCTCCGGAGAGGTCGGCTACCTCCCGCAGGACCCCCGCACCGGCGACCTCGACGTCCTGGCGCGGGACCGCATCCTCTCCGCGCGCGGACTCGACACCCTGATCCGCAAGATGCGCGAGAACGAACAGCGCATCGCGAGCGGCTCGGGCGCGACCCGCGAGAAGGCCCTCAAGCAGTACGAGCGCCAGGAGACGGAGTTCCTCACCAAGGGCGGGTACGCCGCCGAGGCCGAGGCCGCCACCATCGCCGCCGCGCTCAACCTCCCCGACCGCGTGCTCGGCCAGCCCCTGCACACGCTCTCCGGTGGTCAGCGCCGCCGCATCGAGCTGGCCCGCATCCTCTTCTCGGACGCCGACACGCTCCTCCTCGACGAGCCGACCAACCACCTCGACGCCGACTCGATCGTCTGGCTGCGCGACTACCTGAAGACGTACCGCGGCGGCTTCATCGTGATCTCCCACGACGTCGACCTGGTCGAGACGGTCGTCAACAAGGTCTTCTACCTGGACGCCAACCGCGCCCAGATCGACGTCTACAACATGGGCTGGAAGCTCTACCAGCAGCAGCGCGAGTCCGACGAGAAGCGCCGCAAGCGCGAGCGCCAGAACGCCGAGAAGAAGGCCGCGACGCTCCACTCGCAGGCCGACAAGATGCGCGCCAAGGCCACCAAGACCGTCGCCGCGCAGAACATGGCCAAGCGCGCCGACAAGCTCCTCGCGGGCCTGGAGGCGGTGCGCCAGAACGACAAGGTCGCCAAGCTGCGCTTCCCCGAGCCCTCGCCGTGCGGCAAGACGCCGCTGATGGCCGAGGGCCTGTCGAAGTCGTACGGCTCGCTGGAGATCTTCACCGACGTCGACCTCGCCATCGACAAGGGTTCGCGCGTCGTCATCCTCGGCCTCAACGGCGCGGGCAAGACCACCCTCCTGCGGCTCCTCGGCGGCGCGGAGAAGCCCGACACCGGGCAGGTCATCGAGGGCCACGGCCTCAAGCTCGGCTACTACGCGCAGGAGCACGAGACCCTCGACCCCGAGCGCACGGTCCTGGAGAACATGCGCTCGGCCGCCCCTGACCTCGACCTCGTCGAGGTGCGCAAGACGCTCGGCTCGTTCCTCTTCTCCGGGGACGACGTCGACAAGCCGGCGGGCGTGCTCTCCGGCGGCGAGAAGACCCGGCTCGCGCTCGCGACCCTCGTCGTCTCGTCGGCCAACGTCCTCCTCCTCGACGAGCCCACCAACAACCTCGACCCGGCGAGCCGCGAGGAGATCCTCGGCGCGCTGCGCACCTACAAGGGCGCGGTCGTCCTCGTCACGCACGACGAGGGCGCCGTGGAGGCGCTCCAGCCGGAGCGGATCATCCTGCTGCCGGACGGCGTCGAGGACCTGTGGGGCCAGGACTACGCGGATCTGGTCGCCCTCGCCTGACCCCGGAGCAGCGGGACGCCCCGTGCCGAGGCGTCCACCGCGCTTGATCGAATGACTGATCCACTGGGTATGGATCATTCGGCCGATCGGTGATCCCTCATCTGTGTGAGCTCTCCTCGTACCGAGGTGTGTCATACACGGATTCTGGCGCTGACCTGCACACAGGTTTGCCTGATCATCCGGCACGCCCCTGACCTGCCGGTTCGCGGAAGCGGCCGGTCCACTGATCGAAATTCGGCACGCGGAATTCTTAATTCCGCTCGTGTCCGCCGCTTATGGCACGGCAAACCTCGTCGTATGGACCTTGTCGAATGGGTGGCCAGGAAGCCCGCAAGGGGTGATCATGAGAAGTCCAGAGCGCACTTCCCATGAGGAGGCACGGGTGGCCGAGACTCTGAAGAAGGGCAGCCGGGTAACCGGCGCCGCGCGCGACAAGCTCGCGGCAGACCTGAAGAAGAAGTACGACGGTGGTGCGAGCATCCGGGCGTTGGCCGAGGAGACCGGCCGCAGCTACGGGTTCGTCCACCGCATGCTCAGCGAATCCGGCGTCACGCTGCGGGGACGCGGCGGGGCGACGCGAGGCAAGAAGGCCGCCGCCGGCTGACGGCGGGCGGCACGCGGTACCAGTGGTCCGATGGTGACCACCCGGTAGGTCGGCCGACCGACCGGGTGGTTACTGTGCAGTCACTTACGGGCGCTCCTGTGCGTCCGCCCGACCGCACCCCATCGGAGGCACCCATGGCTTCGTCCGACAGCGAGCTCGCACCGGTTCTCGACAAGGACGGCGTACGCCTCACCATCGACGAGGCCGTCGCCACGGTGACGCTGACCAATCCGGCCAAGCGCAACGCCCAATCTCCCGCGCTGTGGAGGGCGTTGACGGAGGCAGGTCAGCTGCTGCCGGGCAGTGTCCGCGTCGTGGTGCTGCGCGGTGAGGGCAAGTCCTTCTCCGCGGGCCTCGACCGGCAGGCGTTCACGCCCGAGGGCTTCGACGGCGAGCCGTCCTTCATCGATCTGGCACGCGGTGAGGACGGCCTCCTCGACGCCACGATCACCGAGTACCAAGAGGCGTTCACCTGGTGGCGGCGGAGCGACATCGTGTCCATCGCCGCCGTCCAGGGCCACGCCATCGGCGCCGGCTTCCAGCTCGCGCTCGCCTGTGATCTGCGGATCGCGGCGGACGACGTGCAGTTCGCCATGCGCGAGACCAGCCTGGGCCTGGTCCCCGACCTCACGGGCACGCATCCGCTGGTGGGGCTCGTCGGCTATGCCCGCGCGCTGGAGATCTGCGCCACCGGCCGCTTCGTCCACGCGGACGAGGCCGAGCGGACGGGCCTCGCCAACCTCGTCGTACCCGTGGACCAGCTCGACGCGACCGCCAAGGACCTGGCCGCCGCGCTCATCGCCGCGCCGCGCGACGCGGTCATCGAGACCAAGGCGCTGCTGCAGGGCGCCGCGGGGCGCACCTACGAGGAGCAGCGCGTCGCCGAGCGCGCCGCCCAGGGCCGCCGTCTGCGCGACCTCGCGGGCCTCGGCGACTGAGGTACGGACCACGCCGCTGACGACGACGGACCGCTTCAGGCCCCGCCCACCCCGGTGACGAGCACGGCCACCGTCGGGTGGTCGGGCAGGGCGGCGCCGACCGCCGCGCGCACCGCGAGCGCCACGTCCAGCGGGCGGTGCCCGCGGTCCGTCGCGAGCTCCACGCGCGCGTGGCGGCGCGGCAGTGCGCCCGTCGCCGGGCGCTCCTCGATGTGGACCGCCCGCCCGAGCACGCCGGTCAGCCGGGCCACGCCGGGCACGGACAGGACGGCCCGCCCGACGCGCGCCGCGTCTTCGTCGCCCGCGTCGTCGCCCGGCCCTGCGTCCGGCCCCTCGCTCGTCCCGCCGTCCGGTCCGCCACCCGTCTCGCCACCCGTGCCGTCGCCCGTGGCGTCCTCGGCGGGCGGCTTCGGGGCGTCGGCGCCCTCGTCGAGCAGGGCCGTCACCTTCAGATCCACCGCCTCGGTCACCAGGCCGAGCCGGTCCGCCGCTCCGGTCAGCGCGGCACGCAGCCGGTCCGCCGCCGCGGGCAGCGGACCGGTCGCCGCGGCCGCGAACTCCGCGGTGATCCGCAGCGGCCCCGGCGCCAGCGCGCTCGGCGGCGCCGGTACCGCCGCCACGTACACCCGGTCCGGCCGGGCCGACGCGATGCGGACGGTGCCCAGGCGCACGCCGACGACCCCGTCAGCCATCTGGCGCAACGCGGCGTTCACCGCCGATTCCGTCACCCAGGCGCCGTCCTGCGCGCCGCCCAGCGGCAGCACCCGGCCGAGCCCCAGCTGTCGTCGTACCGCCTGGGTCCATCCCTCGCCCGTCATGGCTTCAGCCTGCCCCATCCCGGGCGCGCGAGCGCGGGGCCGCGCTTAATGTGGGCGCAGAAGCAGCCTCATTCGACGGAGCAGATCCCCCTGTCGAAAGGAACGGGACGGCGATGACCGACACCGGACAGCGCAAGGCGTCTCAGACGCTGGAGAAGAACTCCCCCGACGAGAGCGCGGCGAAGTCCGCGCCGGGACGGGGCGGCGGTGATCCCGCGAGCCGGGGCCGCACCACCATCGCGGACGGCGTCGTCGAGAAGATCGCCGGGCTCGCCGCACGCGACGTCGAGGGCGTGCACGCCATGGGCGGCGGCCTCGCACGGACCTTCGGGGCCGTGCGCGACCGGGTCCCCGGCGGCTCGAAGTCCGTCTCGCGCGGCGTGAAGGCCGAGGTCGGCGAGGTACAGACCGCCCTCGACCTGGAGATCGTCGTCGAGTACGGCGTATCGATCGCGGACGTCGCGCAGGACGTACGCGAGAACGTGATCACGGCCGTCGAGCGCATGACCGGGCTCGAGGTCGTCGAGGTCAACATCGCCGTCAGCGATGTGAAACTGCCGGACGAGGACGACGACGAGCCCCAGGGACGCCTTCAGTAGGACGTACCGCTGACGTACCGCTAAGGAGCGCACGATGAGCATGGCCGTGATCGGCATGGTGGCCGGAATGGCCCTCGGGTTCGCCGGATACTTCGGCGGATTCGGGGCGTTCCTGCTGGTGGCCGCCTTGGGCGCCATCGGTTTCGTGGCCGGCAGGTTCCTCGAGGGGGACCTGGAGCCCGGCGACTTCTTCCGCGGCCGCGGCGACCGGGGGCGGTGAGAGGTGGCGGAACAGGTCGCACCGGGCGAGCGCGGCGCGACCCGGATCGCCGACCGGGTCGTCGCGAAGATCGCCGCGCAGGCGGCCCGCGAGGCGGTGGACGCGGTTCCGCCCGACGGCCCGCCGCCGCGCGCCACGGTCTCCGTCCGCCATGAGGCGGCCCGCGTCCGGGTCAGCCTCGAACTGGACTACCCCTGCGACATCGGCGGTCAGTGCGGCGCGGTGCGTCGCCACGTCGCCGAGCGGGTAAAGGCGTTGGCGGGGATGGACGTGCCGGAGGTGGCCGTCCAGGTGGAGCGGCTGCACTCGGCGCAGGTACGCGCCGCGGCACAGGGGAGGATCCGATGAGTGAACCCCAGGGCGGCGCCACCCGACCGCTGCCGGTCGTCGAGCAGGCCGGGAGTGACCTCGACCAGTCGGCCTCCGCCTCCGCCTACCAGCCGCTGCCCACGCTCCCCGAGGGGGAGAAGGCCCGCCGCTTCTGGTCGGCCCGCCGGGTGCCCGCGGCCGTCCTCGCGCTCCTCGTGCTCGGCGGCTGCGGGCTGCTCCTGTACGACGTCGTCGCGGTCCGGGCCGACCATCCGGCGATGCGGTGGCGGCGCGAACTGGCCCGCCAGCTCGGCGAGCGGCCCCTCGACGACACCACCGTGCTCGTCGGCGCCGCTGTGGCGACCCTCGCCGGACTCTGGCTCCTGGTGCTCGCGGTGACGCCCGGACAGCGTGCCGTCCTGCCGATGCGACGCACGCACTCCGACGTGCGCGCGGGTCTGTACCGGGGCGCGGCCGCCATGGTCCTGCGCGACCGGGCCATGGACGTGCCGGGCGTGCAGTCGGTGCGGGTCCGCATGAAGCGTTCCAAGGTGGACGTGCACGCCGTGTCGCACTTCCGCGAACTCGACGACGTACGCCGCGACCTGGACACCACACTCACCGACGGCATCCACGAACTGGGCCTCGCGCGGGCCCCCGGCCTCTCCGTCCACGTCGCCCGGCCCGGCAGGAAGGGGTGAGCGCGATGCCGCGCACCGTCAACCGCGTGGTCCTCGCCCTCGCCGGGCTCGTACTGCTCGTCCTCGGGGGCTCCGTGCTCGCGGTGGGCCTCGGCGCGTCCCCGCCCTCGTGGTGGATCCACGACGGGCGGCACGACGTGCTGGTCAGCGCCGCCGACCGGGCGCGTTGGCGGGACGAGGACTGGTTCTGGCCCACGGTCATCGCCGTCCTCGCGGTGGTCGTCCTGCTCGCGCTCTGGTGGCTCTCCGCCCAGCTGCGCAGGCGCCGTCTCGCCGAGGTCCTGGTGGAGACCGGGGACGGCGAGGGCGCGCTGCTGCGCGGCCGGGCCATGGAGAACGTACTGGCGGGCGAGGCCGAGGCGCTGGACGGCGTCGACCGCGCCCGGGTCGCCCTGACCGGGCGGCGCCGCACACCGAAGGCGCGCGTGGAGCTCGTCCTGGAACCCCACGCGACACCGTCCGACGCGCTGCACCGGCTCTCCGCCCAGGCCCTCGCGCACGCCCGTGACTCGGCGGGGCTCGCGAGCCTGCCGGCCACGGTGCGGCTGCGCGGGGTCAAGCACCGCGCCGAACGCGTGAGTTGAGCCACGCGGCCGAGACCGCGGCGGATTCCCGGCGCGGACTCTCTGCGCGGATCTCCGGCGCGGTCAGAAGCCGCTGCGCGATCCGCCGTCCACCGGCACCATGATGCCGGTCAGGTACGAGGCGGCGGGCGAGAGCAGGAACGCCGCCGTGCGGCCGAACTCCTCGGGAGTGCCGTAGCGGCGCAGCGGGATGCCCGCCTCGTTCGCGGCGCGGGTGGCCTCCGGGTCGGGGGAGAGACCGTCCAGCTGGCGCATGCGGTCGGTGGCGATCCGGCCGGGGAGCACGCCGAGGACACGGATGCCGCGCGGGCCGAGCTCGTCGGCGAGGGACTTGGCGAATCCGGCGAGGCCCGGGCGCAGGCCGTTCGAGATCGTCAGGCCCGCGATCGGCTCGTACACCGAACCCGAGAGCACGAAGCCGATGACGCCGCCCTCGCCGAGTTCGGCGGCCGCGGCGCGGGCGAGTCGCACGGCGCCGAGGAAGACCGACTCGAAGGCCGCCTGCCACTGCTCGTCGGTGTTGTCCGCGACGAAGCCCGGGGCGGGCCCGCCGACGCTGATCAGTACGCCGTCGAAGCGGCCGAAGCGCTCGCGGGCCGCGGCGACGAGCGTGGCCGCCGAGGCCGGGTCGGCGTTGTCGGCGGCGACGCCCACGGCCCGCTCGCCGAGCTCGGCGGCCGCCTCGGCGACGGTCTTCTCGTCGCGGCCCGTGATCACGACCTTCGCGCCGTCCGCGACCAGTTCGCGGGCGGTGGCGTTGCCCAGGCCGCGGGTGGCGCCGGTGACTACGTACACACGGTCCTTCAGTCCAAGATCCATGGCCCCTATCCTCCCGCGTCCTCCCCGAAGAGCGCGAGGGCGGTGTTGACCAGACCGATGTGGCTGAACGCCTGCGGGAAGTTGCCCAGCTGGAGGCCGGACGCGGGGTCGAACTCCTCGGCGAGCAGCCCCACGTCGTTGCGGAGCGAGAGGAGGCGGTCGAAGAGGTCGCGTGCCTCCTTGGTGCGGCCCGTCATGTGCAGGGCGTCCGCCAGCCAGAACGAGCAGACCAGGAAGACGCCCTCCTGGCCGGGCAGCCCGTCGATGGCGGTCTGGTCCGCGGTGTAGCGGCGCAGGAAGCCGTTGTGGCCGAGCTCGGCGTGGACCGCGTCGATGGTGCCGATGACGCGCGGGTCGTCGGGGGGCAGGAAGCCCACGCGCGGGATGAGGAGCAGCGAGGCGTCCAGTTCGGCGGAGCCGTAGGACTGCGTGAAGGTGTTGCGGGCCGGGTCGTAGCCGCGCTCGCAGACCTCCTGGTGGACCTCGTCGCGGAGCCGGCGCCAGCGGTCGACGTCGCCGCGCAGCTTCGGGTTCTCCTCCAGGGCGCGCACCGTGCGGTCGACGGCGACCCACACCATCACCTTCGAGTACACGAAGTGGCGGCGCGGGCCGCGCACCTCCCACAGCCCCTGGTCCGGTTCCCGCCACTTCTCGTGCAGGAATTCGAGCAGGGACAGCTGGAGGTGCCAGGCGTGGGGAGGCGTGTCGAGGCCCGAACGGTCCGCGAGGGCGAGGGAGTCGACGACCTCGCCGTACACGTCGAGCTGGAGCTGTTCGACGGCTTCGTTGCCGATGCGCACCGGGGCGGAGTCCGCGTAGCCGGGCAGCCAGGGGATCTCGTACTCGGGCAGGCGCCGCTCTCCGGAGAGGCCGTACACGATCTGCAGGTCGGCCGGGTCGCCCGCGACCGCGCGCAGCAGCCAGTCGCGCCACGCCTCGGCCTCCTCGGAGTAGCCGGCCGCGAGGAGTGCGCCCAGGGTGAGGGTGGAGTCGCGCAGCCAGCAGAAGCGGTAGTCCCAGTTGCGGACGCCGCCGGGCTCCTCGGGGAGCGAGGTGGTCGGGGCGGCCACGATGCCGCCCGTGGGGGCGTAGGTGAGGGCCTTGAGGGTGATGAGGGAGCGGACGACGGCGTCGCGGTGCGGGCCGTCGTAGTCGCAGCGCGCCGCCCAGGCCTGCCAGTCGGCCAGGCTGTCGCGCAGCGACTCGTACGGGTCGACGAGCGGTGGGCGCGGCTCGTGCGAGGGGTGCCAGGTGAGGACGAACGCGACCTTCTCGCCCTCCTCGACGGTGAACTCGGAGTGGGTGCCGAAGTCGTGGCCCCAGGTGTGCACGGCCGGTTCGCTGCGCAGCCACACGGAGTCGGGGCCCGCCACCGCGATGCGGTGGCCGTCCCTCTTGCGCATCCACGGCACGACCGAGCCGTAGTCGAAGCGGAGCCGCAGCGTGCTGCGCAGGGTGACGGTGCCCTTGAGGCCCTCGACGATGCGGATGACGTCGGGGGCGCGGTCGCGCTGCGGCATGAAGTCCGTGACGCGGACGGAGCCGTCCTCGGTGTCCCACTCCGTGTCCAGGACGAGGGAGTCGGGGCGGTAGGCGCGGCGGGTGCAGGCGCCCGCTCCCTCGGGGGCGAGGCGCCAGTGGCCGTTCTCCTCGTCGCCGAGCAGCGCGGCGAAGCAGGCGGGGGAGTCGAATCGGGGCAGGCAGAGCCAGTCCAGGGAGCCGTCCCTGCCGATCAGGGCGGTGGTCTGGTGGTCGCCGATGAGCGCGTAGTCCTCGATGGGGTGATGCACGGGGAACGGTTTCCCGGGAAGGGGCCCGGCCAATCCGGGCGGTGATCCGGTCCCGTGGCGGCCCCGCGGGGGTGCCGGGCGGCCGGTTCAGGCGCCGGCGGGCACGGCCTCGTCGGCGGTGGTCTGCGCGGCGGCCGCGCGGTCGCGCCGCTCCCTGCGCACGAGGATGACCCAGCCGATGGGCACGCCGGAGGCGAACAGCCACCACTGGACCGCGTACGCCATGTGCGGGCCGATGCCGCTGTGGTCGGGCTCGGCGATCAGCTGGGGCGAGTTGTCGGGCGGCTCGGGCGAGGTCTGCTCGACGTATCCGCCGAGGACCTGCTTGCCGAGGCTGTCGGCCTGCTGCCCGCTGCTGATCAGCATGATCTGACGGTCCGGCAGGCCGCGTACATTCTTGATGCCGCTGGCCGCGGAGGTCTCGTCGGCCTTCAGCCTGCCGGTGATGGTGACCTCGCCCCTGGGGGCGGCGGGGATCTTCGGGAAGGCGGTCTGCGGGCCGTCCGCGGGGATCCAGCCGCGGTTGACGAGCAGGACCTTGCCGTCGGCCAGGACGAACGGGGTCAGGACGTGGAAGCCGACCTCGTCGTCGGAGTTGGTGCGGCGGCGCACGACGACCTCGTGCTTCGTGTCGTACGTCCCCTTGGCGCTCACCCGGCGGTACAGGTCCGACTTGGGCACTTCGTGGCCGGGCGAGGTGATCTTCTCGGCGGGCACCGGGTCGGCGGCCAGCGCCTCGGTGACCCGCTGGTTCTGCGCGACGCGGTGCTCATGACGGTGCAGCTGCCAGAAGCCGAGCTCGACCATCACGGGGATGAGGACGAGGGCGATGAGGGTGAGGATCACCCACTGCCGGGACAACAGGAAGCGGTACACCCCACGACCGTACATCCAGGGTCGTGGGGTGCCGGGAGAGGGGTCGGGATGAGCGCGGGACCGGCCCGGACGGTGTCCGGCTCAGACGTTGTCGACGATGCCCACCATCCCCTCCGCGCGCGAGCAGTGGGCGCCGCAGTACCAGTGACCCTCCACCTCGACGCCCTGGCCGATGATGCGGCACCGGCAGTGCTCGCAGATGGGCGCCATGCGGTGGATGGCGCAGGAGAAGCAGTCGAAGACGTGCACCGCACCTTGTGCGTGCACCTCGAAGGACATGCCGTAGTCGTTTCCGCAGACCTCGCAACGTGCCATGCGCCACAGGGTGGGGCGCGGCGGTGGTGCGGGGCGAGCGGTCGGCGGGCGAGTCGTGCGGCAATCACCCGTCTGACACCGGGCGGCGTGCCCTGTCGAGGAACGCCTGTGCGGTTACGGCTCCGTGGCGGGTGTCACGTCCTGGAGGAGCTGTCCGAAGGCCGCCTCGTCGATCACCGGCGTGCCGAACGAGCGCGCCTTGACGGTCTTGGAGGTGCCGGACTCCGGGTCGTTGGTGACGAGGAGGCTCGTGAGGCGGGACACACTCGTCGCGATGTGCAGCCCGGCCTCCACCGCCCGGTCCTCCAGGAGTTCGCGCTCCACGGAGGTGTCCCCGGAAAAGGCCACTCGCATGCCCTGCTTGAGTGGTTTGCCCGGTTCGTACCGCCCCGGGTTCGGGTACGGGCACGGCTGCCGCTTGCGCGAGGGGCGCCAACTCCCTGGCCGGTACGAGGAGGCGGGCGCCGGACCCGTCGACTGGCGGCCGATGCGGGGCGCGCCGTCGGACCACTCGGTGAGCGGCCGGCACTCCAGGAGCGGCAGGCGGACGTTGCCGCCCGCCGCCGCGAGCAGGCTGGGCCTGAACGCCTCGGCGAGCACGCGCGCGTCGTCCAGGGCGTTGTGCGCGTGGCGCTGCTCGACGCCGAAGTGCGCGGCCAGCGACTCCAGCTTGTGGTTGGGCAGCGGGAGCGCGAGCTCCTTGGAGAGCGCGATGGTGCACAGCCGCTGGCGCACCGGGGCGGTGCGCTCCGCGCGTGCGTACTCCCTGGAGATCATCGACCAGTCGAAGACGGCGTTGTGCGCGACGAGGACGCGGCCGTCGAGGCGGGCGGCGAACTCCTCGGCGATGTCCCCGAAGAGAGGGGCGTCGGCGAGCATGGCGGTCGTGAGGCCGTGGATCCAGACCGGGCCCGGATCGCGCTGGGGGTTGACCAGCGTGTACCAGTGGTCCTCGATCTCGCCCCGGGCGTCCACGCGGTAGACGGCGGCCGACACTATGCGGTCGTCGCGGGCCAGGCCGGTGGTCTCCACGTCGACGACCGCGTACCCCGTTGGGTACGCGGCCGGCCAGGGGGCTGCGGACGCTGCGGTCGTGCGGTCTTCGAGCATGGTCCATGAGGATACGGGCCGCGACTGACAGTCAGGGCGCCGGTCCGAGCAGTCCGGTCACCAGAGCCTTGACGGAGACGTCGAACAGTGCGGCCGGATCGTGCGGTCCGGCCAGCGCGCGGGCGAGCGCGCCGTCCTCCTCCGCGGTCCGCGCCGTCCACAGCTCCTCCTCGCCCGGGTGCTGTTCCGGGGCGCGTTCGCGGTTGCGCTCGACCAGGACATGGCCGACGACATGGACCTGCACGGCGCGCACGGCATCGGCGGCACGGGCGCCGCGCAGCCCCGCCCCGTGCACCTCGTGCACGAGGGTCCGCTGGGCGGGCAGGAACATCCGTTCCGTCAGGCCCCTTTCGTGGACCATCGCGACGAGGTGCGGGTGGTCCAGGAGCTGGTGGCGCAGGGCGCGGGCCACGGAGGCGACGCGCTGCACGGGGGTGCGGCCGGTGGCGCGGATCTCACCGAGGTCGGCGAGGGTGCGCTCGACGAGGGCGTCCAGGAGCGACTCGCGGTTGCCGACGTGCCAGTAGATCGAGGTGACGGCGGTGCCGAGCTCGGCGGCGAGCGCCCGCATCGTGAGGGCCTCGGGGCCGTGCCGCTTGACGAGGCGCGCCGCGGTGGCGAGGACCTGCTCCCGGTCCAGATGCCCGCGGGCCTCCTTGGCCGGACGGGTCCGCGGTTCCTCGCGCTCTGTCTCTTTACCCTTCACGCGTCCTGTTGTAACTGTGTTACAGAACCGCCGCAAGTCCCGGCCGCGGACCCGATTCCGCGCTGACGAAGGGTGGTACGACATGGCACGCGTTCGCTACGGAGCGCGCGACGAGGCGGAGATCGCCGCCGCGCGCACCGCGAGTTCCAAGCTCCCCGACATCTGGTCGACGGGGGTGGTGGCCCTCTGGGAGAGCGATCCGGACGCGGTCGCGGCGGTCCTGCCGCCGCCGCTGAAACCCACCGGGCGCCCCCTGGTGCGGGCGAACATCAGCAAGGTCGACCTGCCCGGCTATCCGCTGGGCGCGGGCTCGGTCGCCGTCGCCGCCGAGCACGGGGGAGTGCGGGGCTGGTACCCGCTGGTGATGCCCATGACCCACGAGCGGGCGCTGATCGGGGGGCGCGAGGTCTTCGGGGAGCCGAAGAAGCTCGGCGAGGTGGAGGTCGAGCGCGACGGTCTGGTCGTACGGGCCCGCCTCGCCCGCCACGGCATCGCGTTCGTGGAGGTGCGCGGCGCGGTCGGCGGCGCCCTGCCGCTGCCCGAGCCGACCCGGAAGACCGACTTCTACTTCAAGTTCCTGCCCGCGGTGGACGGTTCGGGCTTCGACGCGGACCCGGTGCTCGTGCACTGCGTACGCAACGAGAAGGTCCGCAAGCTGGAGGCCGTCACCGGCGACGTCGTCCTGCGCGAGTCGATGTACGACCCGGTGGCCGACCTGCCCGTGCTCGCGCTCGTCGAGATCACCATCGGCGAGAAGACCACCGACCAGCGGGGCCGCGTCGTCGAGCGCGTCGACGCCCAGGCCCTGCTGCCCTACATCCACCAGCGCTACGACGACCCCGCGCAGATCCTCGACGGGCCGCCCGAGGGGAGCGCCTGAGATGGAGCTGCGCGCGGGACAGGTCGCCGTCGTCACCGGCGCGGCGGGCGGCATCGGACTCGCCATGGCCCGGCGGTTCGCCGCGGACGGCCTGAAGGTGGTCCTCGCGGACGTCGAGGAGGGCGTCCTGGAGAAAGCGGCCGCCGCCCTGCGGGAGGACGGGGCGACGGTGCACGCGCGCGTGGTCGACGTCGGGGCGCGCGAGCAGGTCTTCGCCCTCGCCGAGGAGGCGTACGAGAAGTTCGGCGCCGTCCACGTGCTGTGCAACAACGCCGGGGTCGGCTCGGGCGCCGAGGGCCGCTTGTGGGAGCACGAGCCGAACGACTGGAAGTGGGCCTTCGAGGTCAATGTCTGGGGCGTCTTCCACGGCGTCCAGGCCTTCGTGCCGCGGATGATCGCGGGCGGCGAGCCGGGCCACGTCGTCAACACCTCCTCCGGCGACGGCGGCATCGCGCCGCTGCCCACCGCCTCCGTGTACGCGGTCACCAAGGCGGCCGTGGTGACGATGACCGAGTCGCTGTACGCGCACCTGAAGGCGGAGCACGCGCGCGTGGGCGCCTCCGTGCTCTTCCCCGGCCCCCACATGCTCCGCACCGGCCTCTGGGAGTCGCACCGCAACCGCCCCGAGCGCTACGCCAAGTCCCGCCCCCGCAGGACCCCTTACCGCAGCCTCGACCAGTGGGAGGCCGCGATGAAGGAGGCCGGCCAGGAGGTGGAGTTCACGCCCGTCGAGGAGGTCGCGGACTTCGTGGCGGAGGGCATCGCGGCCGGCCGCTTCTGGCTGCTGCCGCCGAGCGAGCACAGCGACCGGCAGATCGAGGCCAGGTCGCGCTCGATGCTCGACCGCGCGAACCCGGCGTATCTGGAGAGCTTCATTCTGGACTGAAGGGCACGTCATGACCGACCAGGACCCCTACCTGATCATCTCCTCCGACTGCCACGCCGGGCTCCCCACCGAGGAGTACCGGCCCTACCTCGACAGCCGTTTCCACCGGGACTTCGACGCCTTCCTCGGCGAGCGCGACGCCCGCCGCGGGGAGGCCACCCGGCTCGGCATCCGCAACGACGCCTTCGCCGCCAAGTGGTTCAAGGACAACGAAGAGGGCCTGCGCGGTGGCTGGGACGCCGCGCAGCGCCTCAAGGAACTGGACGGCGACGGCGTGGCCGCCGAGGTCGTCTTCCCCGACGCGGACGCCGTCGACAGCCGGACCGCCGCGCCCTTCGGCGTGGGGCTGGGCCTCTCGGGCGACCAGGACCCCGAGCTCGGCATGGCGGGCGCCCGGGCGCACAACCGGTGGCTCGCCGACTTCGTCTCCGATCATCCCGAACGGCACTGCGGCGTCGCCCTGCTGCCCATCACCGGGGAGGTCGACCGCGTCGTCGCCGAGGTGCACCGCGCCAAGGAGTCCGGGCTCGGCGCGCTGATGATCCCCTCCATGTGGGTCGACAAGGCGCCCTACCACGACCGGCGTTACGACCCCGTGTGGGCCGCGGCCGCCGAGTGCGCCATGCCCGTGGTCACGCACTCCGGGGCGGCGCCCCGCCACGAGTACGGCGACCACCTCGGGATCTACGTCTCCGAAGTGACGTGGTGGCCCGCCCGTCCGCTGTGGTTCATGCTCTGGTCCGGCGTCTTCGAGCGCCATCCCGGGCTCAAGTTCGGCGTCGCGGAGTCGGGTTGCTGGTGGCTGCCGAACCTCCTGTGGTTCATGGACCGCCTCTACCTGGGCGCGCACGGCGGCAAGAAGCTCTCCCCCTTCGCGGAGCTGAAGCGCCCGCCGCACGCCTACCTCGACCGGCAGATCTTCGTCTGCGCCACCAACACCAAGCGCCGCGAGCTCGCCCAGCGGTACGAGATCGGCGTCGACAACATCCTCTGGGGCAGCGACTTCCCGCACCCGGAGGGCACTTGGCCCGACACGCGCGCGTGGCTGCGGAAGACCTTCCACGACATCCCCGTGGCGGAGACCCGCCGCATGCTCGGCCTCGCCGCCGCCGAGGTCTTCGGCTTCGACACGGCGAAGCTCGCGCCGCTGGCCCGCCGCATCGGCCCGACACCGGCCGACCTCGGCCAGGACGGCGACCAGCGGGCCGTCGAGGCCGCCTGGGCGCGCTCGCGCGAGGTGGGCCGCCACTGGCTGACCGACCACGACTTCCCGACGCTGGGGGTGACCCGATGACCGAGGACCGCTACACCGTCATCTCCGCGGACTGCCACGCGGGCGCCGATCTCCTGGACTACCGGCCCTACTTGGAGTCGCGCCACCACGACGCGTTCGACGCGTGGGCGGCCACCTACGTCAACCCGTACGAGGACCTCCTCGCGGACACCGCCGACCGCAACTGGAACTCGGACCGCCGCGTCGCCGAGCTGGAGGCGGACGGCATCGTCGCCGAGGTCGTCTTCCCCAACACCATCCCGCCGTTCTTCCCCTCGGCGTCCCTGATGGCCCCGGCGCCGACCCGCGAGGAGTTCGAGCAGCGCTGGGCGGGCCTGCGCGCCCACAACCGCTGGCTCGCGGAGTTCTGCGCGGCCGCCCCGGGCCGCAGGGCGGGCGTCTTCCAGATCCTCCTGAACGACGTCGACCGGGCCGTCGAGGAGATCCACCGGTCGGTGGCGGCGGGTCTGACGGGCGGCCTCATGCTGCCCGGCACCCCGCCGGGCTCCGGCCTGCCCGAGCTCTACTCGGCGGCGTACGACCCGATCTGGGCGGCCTGCGCCGAGCTGGGCGTGCCGGTCAACCACCACGCGGGTTCGGCCTCGCCGCCGCTCGGCGAGGAGCCGGCCGCGCGCGCGGTGTTCATGGTCGAGACCACGTGGTTCTCGCACCGGGCCCTGTGGCACCTCGTCTTCGGCGGCGCCTTCCGCCGCCACCCGCAGCTCAGGCTGGTCCTCACCGAGCAGGGCTCGGGGTGGATACCCGGCGTGCTCGACATGCTGGACTACTACCACGAGCGGCTCGTCGCGGCGGCGCGGAAGGCGGGCGCCCCGGACACCGCCGAGGCCAAGTTCGGTGCCGGTCTCGCCGACGCGATGGGCAAGGGGCCCTCCGAGGTGTGGCGCGAGAGCTGCTTCGTGGGAGCGAGTTTCATGCGCCCCCACGAGGCGGCCCTGCGCGAGCGGATCGGCCTCGACAAGATCATGTGGGGCAGCGACTACCCGCACGACGAGGGGACGTACCCCTACTCGCGCGAAGGCCTGCGCATCTCCTACGCGGGCCTGCCGCAGGAGGAGATCGCGGCCATGGTCGGCGGCAACGCGGCCCGCGTCTACGGCTTCGACCTGGAGCGCCTCGGGAAGATCGCCGCGCGCGTGGGACCCACGGTCCGGGAACTGGACGAACCCCTCAAGGAGCCGCCCGCCGCCGCGACGAGCCCGGTGTTCGCGACGGGAGGGTCGGTGCGGGTCTGGTGACGGGGCGCCGTCCAGGGCCCGCGGTGGCCGAGGGCTCCTGGGCGGCGTGCCGGGCGGCGTGCCGGGTTTGAAGCCCGGCCTTTGGCGAGGATCACCAACATCCACTCCCGTACCGCCGGTAATACTTGTCGGTAACAACCCCTAGTCGTGGACGAATAGCCGTTCTACGGTGCACGCATGTCCCCGAACCTGCCCGATGTCGTGCTGTGGTCCATCCCCGCCTTCGTGCTGCTGACCGTCGTCGAGATCGTGAGCCACCGGATCCATCCCGACGACGACGCCGCGGGGTACGAGACCAAGGACGCCGCCACCAGCATCGGCATGGGACTCGGCAGCCTCGTCTTCGACTTCCTGTGGAAGATCCCGATCGTCGCGATCTACACGCTGGTCTACGAGCTGACCCCGCTGCGCGTGCCGGTCCTGTGGTGGACGGTCCCGCTGATGCTCCTCGCCCAGGACTTCTTCTACTACTGGTCGCACCGGGGCCACCACGTCATCCGCATCCTGTGGGCCTGCCACGTCGTGCACCACTCCAGCCGCAAGTTCAACCTCACGACGGCGCTGCGCCAGCCCTGGACGAGCCTCACCGTGTGGCCGTTCTACCTGCCGCTCATCGCCTGCGGCGTCCACCCGGCCGCGCTGGCGTTCTGCTCGTCGGCCAACCTGGTCTACCAGTTCTGGATCCACACCGAGCGCATCGGGAAGCTGCCCCGCCCCTTCGAGTACGTCTTCAACACGCCCTCGCACCACCGCGTGCACCACGCGTCCCAGGGCGGCTACCTGGACCGCAACTTCGGCGGCATTCTGATCATCTGGGACCGGCTGTTCGGCTCCTGGGTCGCCGAGACCGACCGTCCCGTGTACGGACTGACGAAGAACATCGACACGTACAACCCGCTGCGCGTCGCGACCCACGAGTACGCGGCCATCGCCAAGGACCTGAAGGCGGCGACCGGTTGGCGCGAGCGGGCCGGGCGCGTCTTCGGCGGTCCCGGCTGGCAGCCGAAGACCCCCGAGGCGCACCCGGCGGCCGTGCCCGCCCCCGATGTGAGCGTCCCGGAGCGCGCGGCGTGACGCGCCGGCCGGCGCCGGGACTCCTGCTCGCCGCCTTCGGCGTCGCCGCGGCCGGCGATCTCGTCGCGCTCCTCGCGGACTCCGGCCCCGGACACGCCGCCCTCAAACCGCTGCTCATGCCCCTGCTCGCCGGGTACGCCGCCACGCTCGGCGGCCCCCCGCTGCTGATCGCGGCCCTCCTCTTCGGCTGGGGCGGCGACACGCTCCTGCTCTTCGACGCCGAGCCCGCCTTCCTCGCCGGAATGGCCTCCTTCGCCGCCGGACACGTCTGCTACCTGGTGCTGTTCAGGCGGTACGGGGACATCCGGCGGTACGCGGCGTACGGAGGCACCGGCTCGCCCCGCGCGCGGGGAGCGGGCCTCGTCGCCGTGTACGCCCTGGCCCTCGCCGGCACCGTCACCCTGCTCTGGCCCGACCTGCCCGCCGACATGCGGGGCCCGGTCGCGGGCTACAGCCTGCTGCTCACCGCCATGGCCTTCGGCGCGACCACACTCGGCGCCACGGCCGCCGCCGGAGGGGCCCTCTTCCTGCTCTCGGACACCCTCATAGCCACCGGCGTCGCCGACTGGCCACAGCTGCCCCGGCCCGACTTCGCCATCATGATCACGTACATCGCGGCCCAGTTCCTGCTGGCCCGAGCGGTGCTCCGGACCGGCGCCGGGACGCGACCGCGCCCGGCGGAACTCACCAGCGGATCGGTACCGGCACCGCGGTGAGCAGCGCCGAGAGCGCCACGACGAGGCCCAGCGCGATCACCTCGGCGCGCGCCGGAACGTACGCCGACACGCGGTCCGCCGCCCGGTGCAACCGGCGGCGGGCCAGCAGCGCGAGCGCCGCGACGGCGGCGACGAGCAGCAGTTTGGCGAGCAGGGCGCGTCCGTAGGCCGTGCCGGTGAGCTGGTCGACGACCGTCTCCGGCGGCATGCGGCGCAGCGTGCTGCACACGCCGGTCGCCGTGATCGTGGCGAACAGGACGGCCGCCACGCGCGCGTAGAGACCCAGTACCGCGACGGCCTCCCGCGGAGCGGACGTCCGCCACCGGCGCAGCAGGCGCAGGACGTACAACAGGCCGCCCGCCCACAGCGCCCCGCACGCCAGGTGCACCAGGGTGAGGCCGCTGCCGGCGAGCGGGGAGTCCTCCACCGGAGGGTGGGCCCGCAGCGCCTCCGCGACGATGACCGCGGCCGACGGGAGGGCCGCGCAGGCCGGGCGCCGGGAGCGTGCGCAGAGGGCGGCCACGATGAAGGCGTTGACCTCCAGGAGGGCGAGTCTGCCGTCGCGGGTGTCGTAGAGGCGGCCGATGTCCAGGTCGGCGAGCTCCCGCGGGACGAGGTTGCCGTTGGCCACGATCGCGGCGAGCCCGAGGGCCGCGGCGCACCCCGCCCACGCCGCGTACGGCGCCCAGCAGCGGGGCGCCCGGTCCAGCGGCGCCCCCGGGACCCGACGGGCCAGGCGGACGGCGAACACCTCGCCCAGCGGCACGGAGAGGGCGGCGAACAGGACCGCCCGCAGGAACGTGATCACGGCCGTGCCCGGTGCCTGGGCCTCACCCGTGCCGCGCAGCGCCGCCGAGGGGCCGAACAGGGGAATCAGCGCGGCGACGAGCACCAGGGCGAGGGCGGTGGCGGCGCGTCCCGCGGACGGGCGGCGGCGCGGGGCGTGGCGCGAGACGGGGGCGGGGGCCGGTATGCCGCTGGTGGCGTCGCCTCCGGACTCGACGGACGGTCGTACGGAGCTCACCACTGGATCTTCACCAGGGGTCCCGCGTCGGGCAAGTCCTGCGGGACGACCGGGGCAATACCGTTGCGATCGGGCGCAAAGGTCCGGACGGGACATCCGGCCTAGGCCGGGCGCGCGGTTCCCTCCGGCGCGGAGGCCGCCGACCACCACAGCCTGATCGACTTCTCCGGCTCCGACGGCCGCAGTTCCCACCCCTGGGCGGCCGCGGCCCGCACGACGTAGTGGCCGCCGACACCGCGGTAGACGCGGCGCGGGATCTCGCACTCGGTGGGCGGCAGCGGCTTCCTGGGCTCGCGCGGGGCCGAGGCCCTGGCGGTCCACCGGGCGAGGTGCTTGTCGACCTCGGCACGGTAGTGCTCGGTGTCCCCCTCGTACCGCGCCTCGGACCAGAGCACGCACCAGCGGGGGAGCGTGGTGACCCGCCCCAGCGCGCTGTCCATGAACCGGTCGAAACCCTTCTCGTACGAGGAGCTCACGGCGGCGATGACCTCGGTGAGCAGGCCGATGGCGAGGGTGGCACAGAAGACCACGATCCCGAACGCGATCCAGAGCGGCATGAACACCACGGTCGCGGCGAACCGGAGCATCAGCTGCCACCGGGGCCGGACGGGCCAGGCCACCCACGCCTCCGTGCTGGATCCGACGAACTGACCGTCCCTGTATTCGTACATGGTTCGACATCCTCTCCCGTGCCCCTCACGCAGGGCCGGGCGGCCCTTCTCCGCCCGGCCCGAACCACCGCGAAACGGCGCTACTTGCGCACGGCGTCCAGGGCGTCGGCCATGCCCACGCCGTAGAAGCCGTTCTTGTTCCGGCCGCCCTCGCAGACCGCGTCGACCTTGCCGTCACCGTCGTAGTCGTACGGATCGGTGCACGCCATCCGGTCCGCCTGGCGGTACATGAGCTCCTTCACCCGCGCCGCGGACGCGTGCGGGTGCGTGGACTTGACCAGCGCGGCGAGGCCCGCGACGTGCGGGGACGCCATCGACGTACCGGCCTTGTAGCCGAACTTGCCGCCCGGCAGCGTCGACAGGATGCGGCCGTCGACGGCCGGTGCCTGCGGGGGCTGGTACTTGGTGGAGTCACCGCCCGGCGCCGCGATGTCGATGACGCCCTTGCCGTAGTTCGAGTACGACGACTTGATGCCCTTGGCGCCGGTGGCGGAGACCGTCACGACACCGGGCAGCTGCGACGGGATGTCGAAGCAGTCCTTGGTCTTGACGGTCCGCGGCACCGGGGTGGTGTCGTCGGGGCTGGAGTCGTCGAGGATCTCGTCCTGGGCGAGGTCGGTCTTCGCGTTGCCCGCGGCCGCGACGTTCACCGCGCCCTTGCGCTCGGCGTACCTGGTCGCCCGGCCGACCGCGTCGACCAGTGCCTTCTGGTCGTCGTCCGTCGTGCAGTTGAACAGCCACGGGTCGGTGTAGTAGCTGCTGTTGGTGACGTCGACGCCGTGGTCGGCCGCCCACACGAAGCCGCAGACGACGGCCTCCGTGTAGTACATGCCGGTCGCGGGCTCGGCCACCTTCAGGCTCGCCACCTTCACGCCGGGCGCGATCCCCGTGACGCCGGTGCCGTTCTTCGCGGCGGCGATGGTGCCCGCCACGTGCATGCCGTGGTCGCTCTCGCCGGACACCGGACGCCAGGCGTCGCCCTTCTGGACGGGTATGCCGCCCAGGCAGCTCGCCGAGGCCCCCCGGTCGAAGTTCGGCGCGATGTCGGGGTGCGTGTCGTCGACACCCGAGTCGAGCACGCCGACGGTGACCTTGCGGCTGCCGAGCGAGATCTCGTGCGCCTTGTCCGCCTTCATGGCGGGCAGGTCCCACTGCAGGGGCTCCAGCTCGTCCTGGCCCGCCGAGGCCCGGCCCGCCGCGGCCTTCGCCTCGGCGGCGGTCAGCGGCCGCTCCGACTCCAGGGCGTCGTCCGCCTGCGCGGAGAGCGGCGCGGTGCGGGTCGCGCCCGCCGAGTCGACGCCCTTGACCTCGCGGATCGTCTTCGCGAAGTCCGGGTTCGCCGAGTGGACGACGATGACGCCGATGCGGTCGTAGGCGATGACGACGGAGCCGCCGGCCTTGGCGATGGCCTTCTCGACGCGCGCCGAAGTGCCCTTGCCGGGACGGACGTTCACGACGTAGCTCATCGAGGCGGCGTCGGACGCGGAGGCCGGGGCAGAGGCCGCGGCCGGGGTGTCCGGCAGCGCCGCGGGGCGGGCCGACGCCGTGCCCGGCAGGAAGGCGACGGCGCAGACCATCGCACCGCCGAGGGGCAGGGCGAGCGCGCGCCGCGAGCGCAGGAAGGCGGCGGCCGTGGTGTGGGACCTGGTCACGAGCTGTCTCCTCTTCACTTCTTCTTCACGGCGTCGAGCGCGTCGACGAGGCCGCTGCCGTAGAAGCCGTTCTTGTTCCTGCCACCGCTCTGGCAGACCGCGTCGATGTCGCCGTCACCGTCGGGGTCGTACGCGGTCGGGCACTCCAGGCGGTCCGCCTGCTTCTTCAGGAGCCGCTGGAGCTCGGCCGGGCCCGCCTCGGGGTGCGTGGACTTGATGAGCGCGGCGACGCCGGCGGCGTGCGGCGAGGCCATCGAGGTGCCCTGCAGCCAGCCGTACTCGCCGCCCGGCATGGTGGAGAGGATGCGGCCGTTCTTCGACGGGGTGTCGGCCGGGATCTGGAACTTGTCGCCGCCGGGGGCCGCGATGTCGACGACGCCCTTGCCGTAGCTGGAGTAGATCGACTTCAGGTTCTTCACGCCGGTCGCGCTGACGGTGACGACACCGGGCAGCTGGGTCGGCACGTCGAAGCACTCGTGCGGGTCGATGGTGCGGGGCACCGGAGTGGAGTCGTCCGGGCTGGAGTTGTCGACGATCGCGTCCGAGTCCAGGTCGTGGTTGGAGTTGCCCGCGGAGGCGAGGTTGAGGGTGCCCTTCTTCTGGGCGTACAGCTGGGCGCGGTTGACCGCGTCGAGGATGGCCTTCTGGTCCGGGTCGTCCTCGCAGTTGTACAGCCACGGGTCCACGTAGTAGCTGTTGTTGGTGATCTCGACGCTGTGCTCGGCGGCGAACACGAACGCGCAGACCACGTTCTCCGGGTAGAACAGCTCGTCGACCGGGTCGGCCACCCTGATGGCGGAGATCTTCACGCCGGGCGCCACGCCCGCGACGCCGACGCCGTTGCGCGCGGCGGCGATCTCACCGGCCACGTGCGTGCCGTGGTAGCTGTCCTTCGACGACGGGCGCCAGGCCCCTGCGGTGGTGTCCGCCTTGCCGCCGACGCAGCTCGCGGACTGCGAGGCCGAGAAGTTGGGGGCGAGGTCCGGGTGGGTGTCGTCGATGCCGGTGTCGATCACGGCGACGGTGACCTTCTTGCTGCCCGGGTTGATCTTCGCCGCCTTGTCGGCGCCGATCGCCCGGAGGTCCCACTGGTCCGCTTCCATGGGCTCGTCGCCCGGCGCGGCCTGCTGCTTCAGGGACTTGGCCGCGGCCTTGCCGAGGAGCTTCGCCGGGCCGTCGTCGGTGGTGCCCGCCGCCTTCAGCGGCGACGTGTGGGTCGCGCCCGCGGACTGCACGCCGCGGACGCCGCGTATCCGCTCGCCGAACTCCGGATCGGCGGAGTGCACGACGATGACGCCGATCTTCTCGTGGGTGACGACGACGGTGCCGCCGGCCCTGGCTATCTCCCGCTTGACGGCCGCGATCGTCTTGCGGTCCGTACGGGTGTTGACGACGTACGCGAGGACGGGGGCGTCCTGCGCGGCCCGCGCCGACACGGGGGACGGGGAGTCGTCCGGGGCCGCGGTGGCGGCGCCGGGCATGAAGCCGACCGAGGCGGCGAGGGCGAGGCCGAGCGGCACGGTGAGCGCCGTACGACGTCTGGAACGCAGATGAGCCATGGGATCTCCACATCATCCGGAGACGAGAACCGCATGCGGAATTGCATACGGAACTGCCCGAACACGACCGGTGCTCGGGCAGGTACATGACGGGTGGTTCAGGGTGAAGCTAACCCTGAAACTCCCAGGCCATCAATGACTTGCCGAAGAAATGCGGGAGTTCGGCCACGTCGCGGGCCCCGACAGGACGTTGAGCAGAGAACGGAAGCAACATCAACCCCCTGTCGGATCACGTCCCGTGGCCCTAGCATCGCCATCCGTGGCCCACGTGATCCGCGTCACTCCGGATGTGAGGCCCGAGAGCTCATGGAACAACTGTCCGTCCCCACCCCACCCGCCCCACGAGGAGACTCCGTGGCCACCGACGCACCGCCCCCTTCGAAGGGTGGCGCAGGAAAAGAACCCGCTCCCCACGCGCCCTCCACGGAGGAGTTCACCGAGGTGCAGGAGAGCGCGGACTTCGCTGAACTGCGCAGCTCACACCGCTCGTTCGCCTTCCCGCTCACCATCGCCTTCATCGCCTGGTACCTCGGGTACGTCCTGCTCTCCAACTACGCGGGCGACTTCATGGGCACCAAGCTGTTCGGCAACATCAACGTCGCCCTGGTCCTCGGCCTCGGGCAGTTCCTGACCACGTTCCTCATCGCCTGGTTCTACTCGCGGCACGCCGCCGCGAAGCTCGACCCGAAGGCCGAGGCGATCAAGTCCCGCATGGAGACCCGCATGGAGGGCGACGCATGAGCCCCGCGCACCCCGCCGTCATCGACCTGGCCGCGGCGACCGACGCCTCCGAGCACCGGACGCTGATCATCAGCCTCTTCGCGGCGTTCGTCGTCGCGACCCTCTTCATCACCGTGTGGGCCGGGCGGCAGACCAAGAGCGCCGCCGACTTCTACGCGGGCGGCCGCCAGTTCACCGGCTTCCAGAACGGCCTGGCGATCTCCGGCGACTACATGTCCGCCGCGTCCTTCCTCGGCATCGCGGGCGCCATCGCCCTCTTCGGATACGACGGCTTCCTCTACTCCATCGGCTTCCTGGTCGCCTGGCTGGTGGCACTCCTCCTGGTCGCCGAACCCCTGCGCAACTCCGGCCGGTACACGATGGGCGACGTCCTCGCGTACCGCATGCGCCAGCGCCCGGTGCGCACCGCGGCCGGCACCTCCACCATCGTCGTCTCGATCTTCTACCTGCTCGCGCAGATGGCGGGCGCGGGCGTCCTCGTCTCGCTGCTCCTCGGCATCACGTCCGACGCCGGCAAGATCCTCATCGTCGCCCTCGTCGGCGTGCTGATGATCGTCTACGTCACCATCGGCGGCATGAAGGGCACCACCTGGGTGCAGATGGTGAAGGCCGTCCTGCTCATCGCGGGCACCATCCTCATCACCTTCCTGATCCTCCTGAAGTTCGACTTCAACGTCTCCGACCTGCTCGGCACCGCCGCCTCCAACAGCGGCAAGGGCTCCGCCTTCCTGGAGCCCGGCCTCAAGTACGGCGCGAGCGGCACCACCAAGCTGGACTTCATCTCGCTCGGCATCGCCCTGGTCCTGGGCACCGCCGGCCTGCCGCACATCCTGATCCGCTTCTACACGGTGCCCACGGCCAAGGCCGCCCGTAAGTCCGTGAACTGGGCCATCGGCATCATCGGCGCCTTCTACCTGATGACGATCGTCCTCGGCTTCGGCGCCGCCGCCCTGCTCAAGCCCGGCGACATCATCGCCTCCAACAAGGCGGGCAACACCGCGGCGCCGCTCGCCGCCATGGAGATCGGCGGCGGTGGCGACTCCACCGGCGGCGCGCTCCTGCTCGCGGTGATCTCCGCGGTCGCCTTCGCCACGATCCTCGCGGTCGTCGCGGGCCTCACCCTGGCCTCGTCGTCCTCGTTCGCGCACGACATCTACGCCAACGTCATCCGCAAGGGCAAGGCCACCGAGAAGGAGGAGATGAAGGCCGCCCGCTGGGCGACCGTCTTCATCGGCGTCGTCTCCATCGCGCTCGGCGCCCTCGCCCGCGACCTCAACGTGGCGGGCCTGGTCGCCCTCGCCTTCGCGGTCGCGGCCTCCGCCAACCTGCCGACGATCCTCTACAGCCTGTTCTGGAAGAGGTTCACGACGCAGGGCGCGCTCTGGTCCATCTACGGCGGCCTCGTCGCCGCCGTCGGCCTGGTGCTGTTCTCACCGGTCGTCTCCGGCAAACCCAGCTCGATGTTCCCCGACGCGAATTTCGACTACTTCCCGCTGGAGAACCCGGGCCTGATCTCCATCCCGCTCGGCTTCCTGCTCGGCTGGCTCGGCTCGCTCCTGTCCAAGGAGGAGCCGGACAAGGGCAAGTACGCGGAGCTGGAGGTCAAGTCCCTCACCGGCGTCGGAGCCCACTGACGGCCACTTGTTCACACGGCCGTAGCGGCCGCGTCGTAGAGTCCTACGACGCGGCCGCATCGTTCCTCGTGGCAAATGGCCCATGGCGTTGTCAGAGGTCTGGCGTAAGGTCGAAAGCAGTCGGGAACATCAGCACCAACCGCCGGGGAGGGGCCGCAGTGCTCATCGACACGTATGGCCGCGTAGCCACTGACCTGCGCGTATCACTGACCGACCGCTGCAATCTGCGCTGTACGTACTGCATGCCGGAGGAAGGCCTGCAGTGGCTGGCCAAGCCCGACCTGCTCACCGACGACGAGATCGTCCGCCTCGTGCGCATCGCCGTCACGCGGCTCGGCATCACCGAGGTCCGCTTCACCGGCGGCGAGCCGCTCCTGCGCCCCGGCCTCGCCGGCATCGTCGAGCGCTGCGCCCAGCTCGAACCCCGCCCGAAGATGTCCCTGACGACCAACGGCATCGGCCTCAAGCGCACCGCAGAGGCCCTCAAGGCCGCGGGCCTCGACCGGGTCAACGTCTCCCTGGACACCCTGCGCCCCGACGTGTTCAAGACACTCACCCGCCGTGACCGCCACAAGGACGTCATCGAAGGCCTCGAAGCGGCCCGCGACGCCGGCCTCACCCCGGTCAAGGTCAACACCGTCCTGATGCCGGGGCTGAACGACGACGAGGCCCCCGACCTCCTCGCCTGGGCCGTCGAGAACGAGTACGAGCTGCGCTTCATCGAGCAGATGCCCCTCGACGCCCAGCACGGCTGGAAGCGCGACGGCATGATCACGGCCGGTGACATCCTGACGTCCCTGCGCACCCGCTTCGAACTCACCGAGGAAGGCTCCACGGAGCGCGGCTCGGCCCCCGCGGAGCGCTGGATCGTCGACGGCGGCCCGCACCGCGTCGGTGTCATCGCCTCGGTGACCCGCCCGTTCTGCTCGGCCTGCGACCGGACCCGGCTGACCGCCGACGGACAGGTGCGCACCTGCCTCTTCGCCACCGAGGAGACCGACCTGCGCGGGGCCCTGCGCGCGGCCCCCGAGGACACCACGGACGGCTCGGACGAGACGATCGCCCGCATCTGGAAGCTCGCGATGTGGGGCAAGAAGGCGGGCTCGGGCCTGGACGACCCCTCGTTCCTGCAGCCGGAGCGCCCGATGTCGGCGATCGGCGGCTAGCGCTCTTCGTTCGGACCGGGCCGGGCGTCCCATTCGTCAAGGGCGACGACTTCCTTCAACATCCCGCGCACACCCAGGAATTGGGCGAGATGCTCCCGGTGCTCCTCGCACGCGAGCCACGTCTTGCGCCGCTCCGGCGTGTGGATCTTGGGGTTGTTCCAGGCGAGCACCCAGACCGCGTCGACGCGGCAGCCCTTGGCGGAACAGATGGGGATTTCGTCACTCACAGTCGCGTCCAAGTGCTTCACAACAAGGCGACGCCGAGCAGCCACGGGGGGAGCTGCCCGGCGTCGGTCTGTCGCTCCGACGGGGGATGCGGAGCGCGTACGAAGTATGTCATGGGGGACCCGGTGACTGGCACCGGAACTACATGATTGATCTGAGGTTTTCTTGAGCTTGGCGCAACGTCGACGGTCAGCTCTGTTCGCTCGCCGCGCCCCGCCGCTGGTCGTGCGAGGGCTCCAGGGGATCTTCCTGGGCCGATTCCGCGGCACCGGCGGCGACGGGCGGCGCCAGCATTGGCCGAGAAGGAGCGGGCACGAACGTCGACGGCAAGGACGGAATGTTCTCCCGGCCGGCGTTGGCGATCACGACCGAGACGTACGGCAGGAGGATGCCGAGTACCAGAGCGACGAGCGCGACGTGCCGCTCGACGTTCCACAGCACGGCCGCGGCCACCACGGACACGGTCCGTACCGACATGGAGATCACATACCGGCGCTGCCTGCCCCTGACATCCTCCGCGAGACCCTGCCGGGCCCCCGTGATCCGGAAGACCTGGCCGCTGCTCTGCTTCCGCATCACGCTCCACCGCCCTGTCCGCTGTGCCGGACTCTCCGTGAGACATGCCCCGGTCCGACCGGCTCAACGTTACGCCGCGGCTGCGCAGCCTACGAGACCGGGGCAGCCCTCACCTCGCTGCTCCTGCTGCGCCGTGCCACGTATGGCGGTGCCCGACATGCGCCGTATGGCGGACCGGACGACACTGTCCGTAACGCTCATCCAGAGCTACGAGGAGGCAGCTATGGGCTGGTTGTGGGCGATCATCGTGGGATTCGTGCTGGGGCTGATTGCCAAGGCGATCCTGCCCGGGAAGCAGCACAGTCCGCTCTGGCTGACCACGGTGTTCGGCATCATCGGAGCCGTCCTGGGCAATTGGCTCGCGACGCAGTTCGGCATCAACGAGACCAAGGGCATCGACTGGGGCCGTCACGCGTTGCAGCTGGTGGCGGCGGTGGTCGTCGTCGGCCTGGGTGACGCGGCGTACAAGATGATCCGGGGCAATCGACGAACGGCCTAGCAGCACGCACGGAGAGGGCCGGGTCCGCACGGACCCGGCCCTCTCGTGTGCGCGGAGCCGGTCAGCCGGCCGTGACCTCGACCGCGGCCAGGTTCTTCTTGCCGCGGCGCAGCACCAGCCAGCGGCCGTGCAGCAGCTCCGAGCGGTCCGGCACGGCGTCCTCGGCGGCGACCTTCACGTTGTTCACGTAGGCACCGCCCTCCTTGACCGTGCGCCGGGCGGCCGACTTGCTCGCCACCAGGCCGACCTCGGCGAGCAGATCCACGACCGGGCCGAGCTCGGCGACCTCGACGCGCGGGAGCTCGGAGAGCGCCGCGGCCAGCGTCGCCTCGTCCAGCTCGGCGAGCTCGCCCTGGCCGAACAGCGCCTTCGACGCGGCGATGACCGCGGCGCACTGGTCCGCGCCGTGCACCAGCGTGGTCAGCTCCTCGGCGAGCGCACGCTGCGCGGCACGCGCCTGCGGACGCTCCTCGGTCTGCTTCTCGATCTCCTCCAGCTCCTCGCGGGACTTGAAGGAGAGGATCCGCATGTACGTCGAGACGTCCCGGTCGTCCGTGTTCAGCCAGAACTGGTAGAACGCGTACGGCGTGGTCATCGCCGGGTCGAGCCAGACCGCGCCGCCCTCGGACTTGCCGAACTTGGTGCCGTCCGACTTGAGCATCAGCGGCGTGCCGAGCGCGTGGACCGCGGCGTCCGGCTCCAGGCGGTGGATCAGGTCGATGCCCGCCGTGAGGTTGCCCCACTGGTCGCTGCCGCCGGTCTGCAGCGTGCAGCCGTACCGCCGGTAGAGCTCCAGGAAGTCCATGCCCTGCAGGAGCTGGTAGCTGAACTCCGTGTAGGAGATGCCCTCCTGGGACTCCAGGCGGCGGGCCACGGAGTCCTTGGTCAGCATCTTGTTCACGCGGAAGTGCTTGCCGATGTCGCGCAGGAACTCGATCGCGGACATGCCCGCGGTCCAGTCGAGGTTGTTCACCATCGTCGCGCCGTTCTCGCCCTCGAAGGACAGGAAGGGCTCGATCTGCGAGCGCAGCCTGGCCACCCAGTTCGCGACCGTCTCCGGGTCGTTCAGGGTGCGCTCGGCGGTCGGCCGCGGGTCGCCGATCTGGCCCGTTGCCCCGCCGACCAGGGCGAGCGGACGGTGCCCCGCCTGCTGGAGCCTGCGGACGGTGAGGACCTGCACCAGATGCCCGACGTGCAGGCTCGCCGCGGTCGGGTCGAAGCCGCAATAGAACGTGACGGGACCGTCCGCGAGCGCCTTGCGCAGTGCGTCTTCATCGGTGGACAGGGAGAAGAGTCCCCGCCACTTCAGCTCGTCGACGATGTCCGTCACGGTCTCGTGTCTCCTTGGGTGTGCCAGTGCGTCGCACGGAAGTGCAAGGTCCGAGGTTATACGCCCTGGCTGATGGAACTCATATTGAAATCCGGGACGCGCAGCGCGGGCATCGCGGCCCGGGTGAACCAGTCGCCCCACTCGCGCGGCAGCGTCTTCTCGGTGCGGCCCGCCTCGGTGGCCCGTCCGAGCAGGTCGACCGGCGACTCGTTGAACCGGAAGTTGTTCACCTCGCCCACGACCTCGCCGTGCTCGACGAGGTACACGCCGTCCCTGGTCAGGCCGGTGAGCAGCAGCGTCGCCGGGTCGACCTCGCGGATGTACCAGAGGCAGGTCAGGAGCAGCCCGCGCTCGGTGGCCGCGACCATCTCCGCCAGGGAGCGGTCGCCGCCGCCCTCCAGGACGAGGTTGTCGACGGCCGGTGTCACCGGCAGCCCGGCCAGGCCCGCGCTGTGCCGGCTGGTGGCCAGGTGAGCGAGGTCACCGGCGCGGATCCACTCGGTGGCGGTCAGTGGCAGACCGTTGTCGAAGACGGAGGAGTCACCGCCCGAGGCGTGCGCGAGCACGAACGGCGCCGACTCCAGACCCGGCTCGTGCGGGTCGCTGCGCATCGTCAGCGGCAGCCCGGCGATCCGCTCGCCCAGGCGGGTCGCGCCGCCCGGCTTGGAGAACACGGTGCGGCCCTCCGTCGCGTCACGGGCCGACGAGGACCACATCTGGTAGATCAGCAGGTCCGCGACGGCGGTCGGCGGCAGCAGCGTCTCGTACCGTCCGGCGGGCAGGTCGACGCGCCGCCGCGCCCATCCGAGGCGCTGCGCGAGCTCCGCGTCGAGCGCCGCCGGGTCCACGTCCTTGAAGTCGCGGGTGGCCCGCCCCGCCCACGCCGACCTGGTGCGGTCGGGCGACTTGGCGTTGAGTTCGAACGTGCCGGTCGGCTGGTCGTGGCGCAGCCGCAGCCCCGTCGACGTACCGAGGTAGCTGGAGACGTACGTGTGGTGCGCGAAGCCGTACAGCTCGCGGCCGCCCGCGCGCGCCCTGGCGAACGCCTCGCCGAGCGCCGGGGCGAAGTCCGCGAAGACGGCGGACGAGGTCTCGGCGGGGGCCTCGGTGAAGTCGGGGGACGCGGCGGTGCCGGTCACCAGGGGCTGCGCGTCCTCGGCGGGGCCCGCGCCGCGCGCCGCCTCCTCGGCGGCCCGCACCAGCGTCTCCAGGTCGTCCGCGGTCACGGCCGAGCGCGTCACGACGCCGGAGGCGGTGCCCTCCTTGCCGTCGACGGTCGCGATGACGGTGAGGGTGCGGCCGCGAGTGACGCCGTTGGTGGTCAGCGCGTTGCCCGCCCAGCGGAGGTTGGCCGTCGACTCCTCGTCGGCGATCACCACGCAGCCGTCCGCGGTGGACAGTTCGAGGGCGCGCTCGACGATCTCGTGCGGCTTGGGTTTGCCCATCGACGGGCTCATCGGCCGGCCTCCTTGCGGGTACCGCTCGGCGGTGAACACGGATGTGGCGGGACCAGTACGGTCGCGGTCGCTATGTGCACGCGGTCAGCCATGCCGGTGAGCGTAGCCGCCCGGGGGCGCGGACACGGCGAAAGACCTTTCCGCTCTCCGTACGGGAGGGGCGCCGCCCGCGGCATCGGCAGCGTGGCCCCGGGCCTACCCCTCCGCTGCCGACTCCGGCCGGGCGGGCGGGACGTCGGGCAGCAGCCCGGCGTCGATGACGTCCAAAGCGACCTTGCTGAGCAGGATCCGGTGGTGGCGTGCGTACCTGCGCATGGAGTCGAAGGCCTTGTTCAGGGGAATGTTCCTGCGGGCCGCCAGGATGCCCTTGGCCTGTTCGATGGTGATGCGGCTCTGCAGGGCGGAGTGCAGCTGGGAGTTGACGACCTCCTGCCGTCCGACGGTGCGGGCGTGCAGCAGGCCGATGGTCGCCGCGTCGGCGAGCGCCTGGGCGAGCCGCAGGTCGTCGGCCGCCAGCGTCCGGTCCCCGGTGTGCAGGAGCAGCAGGCTGCCGATGCTGTCCTCGCGCAGCCGCATCGGCACGGCGCTGGGCGGCGCGTACCCGGCCTGCTGGATCTGCGTGGTCAACCGCGGCCAGCGCGAGGCCGTGTCGTCGGCCGAGACGTCGGGCACGACCTGCTGGGCCGTGCGGTACGCCTCCACACCCGGGCCCTCCTCCACGGCCGCTTCCAGGACGCGCTGCAGTCCGATGCCGGGGTCGCAGGGTGCGGGGCTGTACAGACGGGACCCGGGGTGGGTGAGGAGGACCGCGGCGTCGGTGATGTCCAGGAGTTCGGTGCAGCGGATGGTCATCTGCTGGAGGAAGTCGATGAGGTCGAAGCCCGCTACCAGGGTGTCGGCCAGTTCCACGAACGTGCGTGCAATGTGCTCTTCCCTGCTCATGCTCCTTCTTCCCACATCCCGCTCGGGGGATGGCCGCCGCCCCGAAAGGCCGGAGTTCCCGGCGTTCACCAAGGCAGTTCTCGATCGATCACGGCGCGGGCGGCGTCCGTCAGGGACTGGCCGGAGGAATAGGCCTGTCCCCGCAGCCTGATGAGGGCCTCGGACATCGCGACGCCGAGCCGCTCGCTCAGGACGCCGGTGGCCTGATGGACCTCGGCCCGGTGCAGGTCCACCGCGCCCGCGTGCCCGGGACCGTCCTGACCATTGGTCGACTCCGGCCAGTGCCTCAGCAGATGTGCCGCCAGTGTGTCGGCCACGAACCATCCGTCGGTGAGCTGTTTCTCGCTCAGCGCGCCCACGGAGCGCCGGTAGCCGGTCAGTGTCCCGAGGGGCGCCACTCCCACGCGTACCGGCCAGACGAACATGGCCCCCACACCGAGCTCCCGCGCCTCGGGCACGAACTGGGGCCAGTACTTCATCAACAGGCGGTCGAGGTCGGGTACTTCCCGCGCTTCCGTTCCTTCCGGGAGGAACAGACCGGGCCCCTGTCCCAGGACGAACTGCACGTCTTCCAGACGCGCGCTGGTCTGGTCGCTGAACCAGATCAGCTCGCCCCTCATGGAGACGGCCACGCCATCAAGTCCCAGGGCATGCGCACAGTCGACCGCCCATGCCCGGCGCTGTTCCTCGTTCTCCGCCGAATCCAGGCTGCCCAGCAACTCCTGCACCGTCGCACCATCGTTCACACAGGCTCCCCCTCGGACGTCCCGAACGGACCTGACGCGTCGTATCCACGGTGCAGCGCCGGCCGCCACGTCCACCGTATCCCCGGCCCGCGGCACCCGGAGGGTCTTCCTCCCAACGTCCGCTCCCCACCACCGGGAAGAGGGAACGATCAGAACACGTGAGCCTCGGGAACGCCCCGTTCGAGGGATTGATCGGCCCCGCTGCCACCGTCAGAGCCTGTGTCATATCCCCGGCCGGGCGGGCGGCGTCTGGCACGCACGCTCGCCGCGTTGCCGAAAAGCCCTAGTAGCTCCGCTACGAGGACTTCCCGGCGCCTTGCGATCGCACGCACCAGACGCCGCCCGCTGATCCGACCGGGGATATGACACAGGCTCTCAGGACCGCCCGGACTCCTCGGACGTGTTCAGGATGTTCACCCCGCGGAACACCGCGGTGGGGCACCCGTGCGACACCGAAGCGACCTGGCCGGGCTGGGCCTTTCCGCAGTTGAAGGCGCCTCCCAGGACGTAGGTCTGGGGGCCGCCGACCGCCTGCATGGAGCCCCAGAACTGGGGGGTGATTCCCTGGTAGGCAACGTCCCGGAGCTGCCCGACAAGGCGGCCGTTGCGGATCTCGTACGCCCTCTGCTGGGTGAACTGGAAGTTGTAGCGCTGCATGTCGATGGACCACGAGCGGTCGCCGACCACGTAGATCCCGCGGTCGACGCCCGCGATCAGGTCGTCCGTGGAGAGCCCGGCCGGGTCCGGCCGGAGGGACACGTTCGCCATGCGCTGCACCGGCACGTGGGCGGGGGAGTCCGCGTACGCGCAGCCGTTGGAGCGCTCGAAGCCGGTGAGCTTCGCCATGCGGCGGTCCAGCTGGTAGCCGACCAGCGTGCCCTCCTTGACCAGGTCCCAGGACTGCGCGGCCACCCCCTCGTCGTCGTACCCGATGGTCGCGAGGCCGTGCTCGGCGGTCCGGTCGCCCGTCACGTTCATCAGCGACGAGCCGTACGCGAGCGTGCCGAGCTGGTCGAAGGTGGCGAACGACGTTCCCGCGTACGCCGCCTCGTAGCCGAGCGCGCGGTCCAGCTCGGTGGCGTGCCCGATGGACTCGTGGATCGTCAGCCAGAGGTTGGAGGGGTGGACGACCAGATCGTACGAACCGGCCCGGACGCTCGGCGCCCGCATCTTCTCGGCCAATTGCTCGGGAATCATGGAGAGTTCGCCCTCCCAGTCCCAGCCGGTACCCGTGAGGTACTCCCAGCCGCGGCCGGCCGGCGGCGCGATCGTCCGCATCGACTCGAACTCACCGCTCGTCCTGTCGACGGCCACCGCGGTCAGCTCCGGGTGCAGCCGCACGCGCTGCTGCGTGGTCACCGTCCCCGCCGTGTCCGCGTAGAACTTGTTCTCGTGCACGGTGAGCAGCGAGGCGTCCACGTGCGCGACACCGTCCGCGGCGAGCAGCCGCGCGCTCCAGTCGGCGAGCAGCCCCGCCTTCTCCTCGTCCGGCACCGTGAACGGGTCGATCTCGTACGAGGAGATCCACGTCCGGTCCGCGTGCACCGGCTCGTCCGCGAGCTCGACCCGGTCGTCCGTGCCCGCGGCCTTGCCGACCTGCGCGGACAGCTTGGCCATCGCCACCGCCTGGGAGGCGACCCGGGCCGCCGCGTCCATGGTCATGTCGACGCCCGAGGCGAAGCCCCAGGTGCCGCCGTGCACCACGCGCACCGCGTACCCGAGGTCCGTGCTGTCGGAGGAGCCGGACGGCTTGGCGTCGCGCAGCCGCCAGGACGCGCTGCGCACCCGCTCCAGGCGGAAGTCCGCGTGGTCGGCGCCGAGCGCCCTGGCGCGGGCCAGCGCGGCGTCGGCGAGCGCCCGCAGCGGCAGCGCCGTGAAGGCTTCATCGATGGAATGAGGCACGCGTGTCTCCCCTGCTTTCGGCACCGGTCGCGTCCGATCATGTCGCCCCGGCGGCCCGGGGGCCAGGGGTCCCGGCCCTTGAGGCCAGGGCTTTCTGTAGGGATCTGACAGCGAGGCCTCTGCGCCACTGTCGGTCGTCGATTCTCCGTATCGAGGACGGTACCGATAGGTTTTCGAGGTACCAGACAGCTATCGAAAGGGTGATCCGTTGAGCCGCTCGGTTCTCGTCACCGGAGGAAACCGGGGCATCGGCCTCGCCATCGCCCGCACCTTCGCCGACGCCGGCGACAAGGTCGCGATCACCTTCCGCTCGGGTGAGCCACCGCAGGAACTCACCGACGCCGGTGTCCTCGCCGTCAAGTGCGACATCACGGACCCCGAGCAGGTGGAGCAGGCCTACAAGGAGATCGAGGAGAAGCACGGGAACGTCGAGGTCCTGGTCGCCAACGCCGGCATCACCAAGGACCAGCTCCTGATGCGCATGACCGAGGAGGACTTCACGTCCGTCCTCGACACCAACCTCACCGGCACCTTCCGTGTCGTCAAGCGCGCCAACCGCGGCATGCTGCGCGCCAGGAAGGGCCGCGTCGTCCTCATCTCCTCCGTCGTCGGCCTCCTCGGCGGCGCCGGGCAGGCGAACTACGCCGCCTCGAAGGCGGGTCTGGTCGGCTTCGCCCGCTCGCTCGCCCGCGAGCTCGGGTCGCGCAACCTCACCTTCAACGTCGTAGCCCCCGGTTTTGTCGACACCGACATGACCAAGGTGCTGACGGACGAGCAGCGCGAGGGCATCGTCGCCCAGGTGCCGCTCGGCCGCTACGCGCAGCCCGAGGAGATCGCCTCCGCGGTGCGGTTCCTCGCGTCCGACGACGCCTCGTACATCACTGGAGCCGTCATCCCCGTTGACGGCGGATTGGGCATGGGTCACTGATCACCATGAGCGGAATTCTCGACGGCAAGAAGATCCTGATCACGGGCGTTCTGATGGAGTCCTCCATCGCGTTCCACGCGGCCAAGGTCGCGCAGGAGCAGGGCGCCGAGGTCATCCTCACCGCCTTCCCGCGCCCCACGCTCACCGAGCGCATCGCCAAGAAGCTGCCCCGGCCCGCCAAGGTCATCGAGCTCGACGTGACCAACCAGGAGCACCTGGACCGCCTCGCGGGCCTGGTCAAGGACGAGCTCGGCGGCCTGGACGGCATCGTCCACTCCATCGGCTTCGCCCCGCAGGGCGCCTTCAACTTCCTGGAGGCGACCTTCGAGGACGTCTCCACGGCGATGCACGTCTCGGCGTTCTCCCTGAAGTCGCTCACCATGGCCTGCCGCCCGCTGATGCCGAACGGCGGCTCCGTCGTGGGTCTGACCTTCGACGCGCAGTACGCCTGGCCGAAGTACGACTGGATGGGCCCGGCCAAGGCCGCCCTCGAGGCGACCTCGCGCTACCTCGCCCGCGACCTGGGCAAGGAGAACATCCGCTGCAACATGATCTCCGCGGGCCCGATCGGCTCCATGGCCGCCAAGTCCATCCCGGGCTTCGGCGACCTCGCGGACATCTGGAACACCCGCTCCCCGCTGAGCTGGGACATGGCCGACCCGGAGCCCGCGGGCCGCGGCATCGTCGCCCTGCTCTCGGACTTCTTCCCGAAGACCACCGGCGAGATCATCCACGTCGACGGCGGCGTGCACATGATGGGCGCCTGACCAGGGACTTCGACAGGCACCTCGCCCGGCACACGGGACGTTTTCGAGGCCTCGTCCCCCGCGGCGCGCGGGAGGCGGGGCCTCACCCGTTCGGCCCCCCGGCCGGGCGGCGGCGGGGGAGCGGCGCGCACTCTGGAGTGTGCGTCCTTCCGGTGCCGCGGTGCTCGTGGCTCTCGCTCTTGTGGTCGCCGCGCCGAGCGGCCCGCCGCAGGGAGCGCCCCACGCGCGCGGGGCGGCGGACAAGCCCAGGCCCCGGCCCTTCGGTTCGGAGTGCCGTACGGGTGTGGCGGGCCCCGACGTCGTCGCGTACTGCCACAACCCCTACCCCGAGACCGACCGGGTCCGGCTGCACGTGGAGTGCGCCCGGTGGTGGGACATCGACAGCGACTCGCGCCCCGTCGAGGCCGGGCCCGCGATGACGGTGCGGCTCACCGGGCGGTGCTGGAAAGAGGTCCGCTCGGTCTGGGTCAGCCACCAGAAGTAGCGTCGGCCGCGCCGGCCTCGGCGAACCGCTCCGGGCGGCACAGGAACGGATAGCCCGCGGCCTCGGTGGCGGCAGCCTCCGCGTCGCCCGTACGGATCGCGTCGACCAGCCGGGCGTGGTCCATGTGCGACTCGGGGGTCAGCTCCTCGCCGATGTCCTCGCGCAGCCAGTCCCGCAGGACCTCGCCGAGGTCCGCGTACAGCGCCGTCATGACGTCGTTGTGCGACGCCGCGACGACGGCCATGTGGAACGTCGCGTCGGCCGTCACGAACGCCTCCGCGTTCCCCGACGCCCAGGCCTCCTCGCGGCGCGCGAGGAGCGCGTCGAGCTGCTTGAGATCGCGCTCGGTACGGCGCTGCGCGGCCAGTTCGGCGGCGCTCGACTCCAGCGTGCTGCGCAGCTCGGCGATGTGGCGCGGGTCCGCGTCGGCGAACCTGCGCTGCATCACGCCCGCGAGCTCGCTCGTCGCGACCACGTACGTGCCCGAGCCCTGCCGGATGTCGAGCAGACCGTTGTGCGCGAGGGCGCGGACGGCCTCCCTGACGGTGTTCCTCGCCACGCCCAGCTGCTCCACCAGCTCGGGCTCGGTGGGGATGCGGGAGCCCACCGGCCACTCGCCCGAGGAGATCTGGTTGCGCAGCTCGGTGATGACCTGCTCGGAGAGTGCCGAACGGCGAGGAGTGGTCAGCGGCATGACGTTCCTTCGTACGGGGCGGGTGAGAGGAGCCGGGGCGGGGTGAGCGGGGCGGGTGCGGACGGAGTGTGACGTATTCGGATTGGACAGCCAATCATCCCATGATTCTATGATGGCTCCATGGCTAGTGAGGAAACCGGGACGACGACAGCACCGACAGCGATACCCCCCGTACGGACCGGGGCCGCGGAGAAACAGGCCCCCACGCGCGCGTGGGCGACGCGACTGGTCATCGTCGGCATCGTCCTCGCGGCCATGAACCTGCGCCCCGCCATCACCAGCCTGGGCGCCCTCCTCGAAGACGTGCGCGACGGCCTCGGCATGAGCGGCACCCTCGCCGGACTGCTCACCTCCGTACCGCCCCTCTGCTTCGCGGTCTTCGGAGTGATGGCCCCCCGCTTCGCCCGGCGCTTCGGGCCCAGCGCGGTGGTCTGCGTCGGCATGGCCGCGATCGCCGCGGGCCTGGTGATCCGGCCTTTCGTCGGCGGCACCGCGGGCTTCCTCGCCGCCACCGCGCTCGCCCTCATGGGCATCGCGGTCAGCAACGTCCTGATGCCGGTCATCGTCAAGCGCTGGTTCCCCGACCGCGTCGGTTCGATGACGGGCCTGTACTCGATGGCCCTGGCCCTCGGCACCTCCCTCGCCGCGGCCCTCACGGTCCCGGTGGCCGACGCGCTGGGCCAGGGCTGGCAGGGCGGACTCGTCGTCTGGGCCGCGCTGGCCGTCGTCGCCGTCGTGCCGTGGATCCCGCTGGTCCGCGAGCGGGGCCCGGTCTCCGCCGCCGCCCCGGAGCACATCAGCGCCACCGTCCGGCAGGAGGACGCCGGACTGCGCATCACCCACAGCCGCACCGCCTGGGCGCTCGCCGTCTTCTTCGGGCTCCAGGCCACGGCCGCGTACATCACGATGGGCTGGATGCCGCAGATCTTCCGTGACGCGGGCGTCCCCGCGGGCGAGGCGGGCGTGCTGCTCGCCGTCACGATGGCCATGGGCGTGCCGCTCGCCTTCGTCATCCCGCGGGTCGCCACGCGGCTGACCAACCAGGGCCCCGTCGTCATCGTCCTCGGCACGTGCGGCCTCGCCGGTTACGCGGGCCTCTACCTCGCCCCGGAGGGCGGCGCGTGGGCCTGGGCACTGTTGCTCGGCATCTCCAACTGCGCCTTCCCGCTCGCCCTCACCATGGTCGGGATGCGGGCCAAGAGCAGCGTCGGCGTGGCCAAGCTGTCGGCCTTCGCGCAGAGCACCGGCTACCTGATCTCGATCCCCGGGCCGCTCCTCGTGGGCGTGCTCTACCAGCACAGCGGCGGCTGGGGTCTGCCGCTCGCGCTCATGGCGGGCCTGATGGTGCCGCAGATCGTCGTCGGCACCCTCGCGGGCCGCAACCGCACGGTCGAGGACGAGGTGGCGGCCAGGGCCGCCGCGGCCTGACCCCGACGGCGGGGGGACGGGCAAAGGGTGCGAGACTGACCGCATGCCCGTCCTCGACCCGAACCCCCAGAACGGCCAGAAGAAGCTGCTCATCGTGCTCGGCGCGATGCTGGCCATCACCGTGATCATCGGCATCATCGCCTCCATCGCCTCACCCTGAACCGACGCCGATGGTGGGGCTAGCACCCCCATCCCCTAGGGGGTCAGTGTCAGGGTCAAGTGGGTGGATCTCCGGATGGGCCGAGGGTCGCCGATCGCCTAACTTCGAGTTGTGCCCGCGACGACGCGGCACGGACACCCGAGGACCACGGAGGCGGCATGTCGGCCCGATCGCACACCCGGCGCGACCCGGCGGAGTCCGGCAGCGTCGAGATCCAGCTCCCGTGGTGGGCGATCGCCCTGCCCGCCATCGCCTTCGCGGCCCTGCTCCTGCTCGTCCTGAACCCGGTGGACGCGCATGCCGCGACCGGCGACCCGGCCGTCACCAACCTGCTGGAGCGCATACAGGCGATGATCCTGCGCACGGCCCCGTGACCCCACCGGGCCCTGCGAGGGGACGTCCGGCACGGGCCCCGGCGCCGGTGCCGTCACTCCTGGCGGGAGACCGCACCAACTCCCTGCGCCCCATGGCACGTTTCATGCGAAGCTGGGACGCATGAGCGTCGCAGAACCCCGCAGGATTGTTCTCTTCCGGCATGCGAAGGCCGACTGGCCGGACGTTTCCGACCACGAGCGGCCGCTCGCCGATCGAGGCCGCAGGGACGCCCCCGTCGCCGGGCGCAAGCTGGCCGACAGCGGCATCCCCTTCGACCTGGCCCTCTGCTCGACCGCGGCACGGACCCGCGAGACCTGGAAGCTCGCCGTCCAGGAGCTGCCGCAGCGGCCGAAGACCGTTTACGAGGACCGGCTGTACGAAGCCTCTCCCGGCGAGCTGATCGCCGTGCTCAACGAAGTCCAGGACGACGTGCAGAACCTCGTCCTGATCGGCCACAACCCCTCGGTCCAGGGCCTGGCGGACGTCCTCTCCGGAGACTCCGAGGGCGACGCCGGGACGCGGCTGCACCGCCGGGGCTTCCCCACCGCCGCCTTCGCCGTGCTGACGTACTCCGGCTCGTGGAAGGCGCTGGAGCCCGGCGTGGCCACCCTCGTCGACTACTGGGCGCCGTCCGAGTAGCTCTTCCCTCACCCATGCAGAAGGGGCCCGGCACCGTAGCGGTGCCGGGCCCCTCGACGCGCGGGGGGACTCAGTCCAGGTGCATGTCCGCCGCCTCGACCTCTTCGCGGGTGATGCCGAGGAGATAGAGGACGGTGTCCAGGAAGGGGACGTTCACCGCGGTGTGCGCGGCCTCGCGGACCACGGGCTTGGCGTTGAAGGCGACGCCGAGGCCCGCCGCGTTCAGCATGTCGAGGTCGTTCGCGCCGTCGCCGATCGCGACGGTCTGCTCCAGCGGGACCCCGGCCTCCGTGGCGAAGCGGCGCAGCAGCCGCGCCTTGCCCGCCCGGTCGACGATCTCGCCGGTCACCTTGCCGGTGAGCTTGCCGTCGACGATCTCCAGGGTGTTGGCCTGGGCGAAGTCGAGGCCGAGACGTTCCTTCAGATCGTCGGTGACCTGGGTGAACCCGCCCGATACGACGCCCACTTGGTAGCCGAGGCGCTTCAGGGTGCGGATGAGGGTGCGGGCGCCCGGCGTGAGCCGGACCTCCGAGCGCACCTTGTCGACGACCGACGCGTCGAGGCCCGCCAGCAGCGCCACCCGCGCGTGCAGCGACTGCTCGAAGTCCAGCTCGCCGCGCATCGCGGCGGACGTCACCTCGGCGACCTCGTCCTCGCAGCCGGCGTGCGCGGCGAAGAGCTCGATGACCTCGTCCTGGATGAGCGTCGAGTCGACGTCCATCACCACGAGGCGCTGGGCCCGGCGGTGCAGGCCCGCCGCGACGACCGCGACGTCCACACCGAGCTTCGCCGCCTCGATCGCGAGGGCCGTGCGCAGGGTCTCGGTCTCCGTGCCGGACACCGCGAACTCGACGGCGGTGACCGGGTACTTGGCGAGCCGGAAGATACGGTCGATGTTGCCGCCGGTGGCCGTTATCCGGGCGGCGATCGCGGCCGTCGACTCCGAGGTCAGCGGGTGGCCGAGGACCGTCACGAGCGAACGCCCGAGACCTCGCGGCCGGTTGTCGCCGATGCCCGAGATGATCTCGGCCTGCATCTTCATGGACTCCGCCCAGCTGTGGACGGTGGCGCGCAGGTCGCCCTCCAGACCGGCGGGCGGCTCGGTCACGAGCGCGCACAGCACGATCCGGCCGCGGGTGACGACCTGCTCGATGTCGACGACGTCGACGGAGTAGGCGGCGAGGGTGTCGAAGAGACCGGCCGTGATACCGGGGCGGTCCTTGCCGAAGATCTTGACGAGAAGCGTCGGGATGTCGGCGGGCTGAGGGGGCTGCGAGGCACTCATGGTGATCCCTACGGTATCCGCACGCTCCCCGCGGACGCGGGCACGGTCCGCGTGCCGGACAGTACGGGTTCCGCCGTGGCGCGGCTTGCCCCTGTCCCGCCCCTTCTGCCCGTTGTGGGCAGGCGTTCCCGCACGCTCCCGGTGTCGGCAGGGGGCGGAGTGGGGGCCTCGGTCAGCGTGGTTTGCGTGGCCCGGGTGGTGGTGGGGGAGGCGGTGGCGGGGGAGGCCAGTCCGTCGAGCGGGAGCGTGGCCGCCGCGCGGAGGGTGGCGGCGGCACGACCGGGCCCACCTCGGTCGGCGCGCCGGAGAGGTCCCGGGGCGGCCGCAAGTAGGGGTTGGTGTCGGGGTTCGGCGGCCGGTGCGGGGTGCCGGGGCGGTACGGGCCGGGGCCGGACGGGGCGCCGGGATCGTACGGGCCGCCGGGTCCGGCCGGGGCATCGGGACCGTACGGCCCGGCACCGTACGGAACACCGGAGGCCGCCTCGTCCGGAGCCTGAGCCCCGGCCCCGGCCCCGGCCCCGGCCCCGGATACGGCTCCGACCCCGACTCCGGCGAGGACCGAAGCCCGGCCCCCCGCCGCCCCCGTCGCCACCGCCAGCAACGCCCCCGCCGCCCCGGCCCCGAGCCCCCACGCCGCCCCGAGCAGAGCCGCCGCCCCCAGCCGCCCGTGCAGCTCGATCCCCGCGCCGAACGCGTCGAAGCCGAGGAGGGAGAGCGAGGCGTCGGCGGACACCTCGGTCAGCCATGCCAGGAGGGGAAGCCCGAGCGCCGTCACGACCCCCAGGCGCACCCCGCACCGCCCCGCGAGCCCGACCGCGGACACCGCACCACGGACCCACGGCGTCCGCACCGCCGTCAGCACTCCCGCGAACAGCATCATGGCGGCCGTCGCGACGCCCAACAGCCATACCCTGCTGTCGAGTTCGGCCAGCCTGCCGAGCGTGAGCGCCTTGTCCGACGGGCCTGTCAGGAGATCGTCCACCGGGTCCGGCAGGAACCGCGTGAGGGCGCCCGTCGCCCTGCCGTCCCACGGCACGAAGAGCCCGACGGGGATACCGAGCCACACGCCGTTCGGCGCCCCGAGGAGCGCGGCGCCCGCGATCCGCTTGGGGTGGTCGTCGCCCACCATCGCGTACGCGGCCGCGGCGAGCCCCGCGGCGACCGCCACGAGCACCACCGTGACCAGCGCGGACGCGGCGGGCCGCACCACCCGGTGGAGCCCGCGCAGGCGGGCGGGGAGCGGAGTCCGCCGCGACGCGAGCAGCGCGACGAGCAGCACCCCGGTCACCCAGAGCGCCCCGCCGAGCAGCGTCGGGCCGGTGTCCACGGTGAACCCGACCGCCGCCTTCGCCTTCGTCAGGTCCCCGAGGCGGTCGGGCAGGAGGCCGCCGATGTCCCCGATCCCGCCGGGCAGCTTGTCGCCGATACCGCCCGGCAGCCGGTCGAGCCCGTCCTCGATCCCCTTGTCGACGCCGAGCCGCTCACCGTCGATCGTGATGAGGTCGTGACCGGCCCAGGCGAGCCCCGCGAGCATCGCCACGAAGAGGGCGATCACGGCCGCCGCGCGCGCGACGAGTTCGGCGGGAGCGATCACGACCCCCGCTCCACGCAGGGAACGCAGGAAGAAGTGGGCGAGGAGCAGCGCCCCCACCAGGCCCACGCCGAGTGGCGCGATATCGATCGTCGTGGTCGCCTCGGCGCCCTTCAGACCGAACGCCGAGACGTCGCCGGACGGTGTGACCGAACCCCCTGCGCCCAGCGCGACGGTGGCCGCCGTCATCGGTCCCAGCGAGCCCACCGCGTCGGCGCCGAGCAGGTGCAGACCGAGCGCGGCGGCCCCCGTCATACCGATGAGCGCCCAACTCACCGCGGCGACCGCGGAGAGCAGCACATCACCCCAACGAAGGCCCTGGCCTTCACTTTTGTATGCGCCGGTAGCCATGAGAAACCCCCGAACCGCGGTGCTCCGCCCCATCGCGCGGCGCAGGCGTTTCATGCGTTACACAGAAGTCATGGGACACATGGCCTTGATAAACGCGATGGGTGAAATGCGCCGAATGAGCATGATCCGTATGCACTGATGGGTTCTTACCACTCTCCGGGCCGGTATCTTCCCCGTCAACGGGGCAACCCGTCACGCCCGTACGCAGTCTTCACAAGGCCCGACTTTCGGTCAGAGGCCTCCGCCTGAAATAGTTCCTCCCGATGTTCGACATCCCTAGACTCCCCATCGATGGGGGCTAGCTCGGGGGACAACTCAGTGGGGCATGGAGTGCCGGAACTCGTACTGGAATTGAATGGCAGGACCTGGACGCTGGACGCGTCCAGGCCGTACACCCTCGGACGTGATCCGCAGGGGGATATCTCGCTCGACGACGCCAGGGTCTCCTGGCGGCACGCGTCGATCAGCTGGAGCGGGCGCAGTTGGGTCATTGAGGACCACGGCAGCACCAACGGCACCTTCGTGCAGGGCCAGCGGATCCATCAGATGGAGATCGGCCCGGGTTCGGCCGTACACCTCGGCAACGCGACCGACGGTCCGCTGGTGAACGTGTCCGGTGGCGTTGCGGGCGCGGCCGCCGTCTCCGCGCCGCAGCACGCCCAGCAGCCGCAGCACGCCCAGCAGCAGGCCGCACCGCAGCACGCGCCCCAGCAACAACAGCACTATCAGCAGCACCAGCAGGAGGCACCGGGCTGGGCCGCGCAGGCATCTCAGCAGCAGGCCGCTCAGCCCCAGGCACCCCAGCAGCACGCACCCCACCAGCAGGCCCCGTACCAGGCGCAGCAGCAGGGCTGGCCGCAACAGCAGCAGCACCAGCCGCCGCAGCAGCACCAGTCGCACGTGCCCCAGCAGCAGGGCGGGCCGTCCGAGGCGTACGCACAGAAGACTCCGGGTTCCGGCGGCGCTGCGGGGGCCCCGCCGGTCTACGGGGACCGCAGCCCGACGACGTTCCACCAGCTGGCGCTCGGCCGCAAGATGCGCATCGGCCGTGCCCTGGAGAACGAGCTCGTCGTCTCCGACCTGCAGGTCTCGCGCCATCACGCCGAGTTCACCGCGACGCCCGACGGGCGCTTCGAGCTGCACGACCTCGGCTCCCACAACGGCACGTACGTCAACGGCCAGCCGATCGCGAAGTCCTCGACGGTCCTCATCGGCCCGAACGACATCGTCGGCGTCGGCCACTCGACCTTCCGCATCGTCGGCGGACAGCTCGAGGAGTTCGTCGACACCGGTGACGTCTCCTTCTCGGCCCGCCACCTGACGGTCACCGTCGACGGCGGCAAGCAGATCCTCAAGGACGTCTCCTTCGGCGTCCCCGAGAAGTCGCTCATCGCGGTCATCGGACCCTCGGGTTCCGGCAAGTCCACCCTGCTCAAGGCGCTCACCGGCTACCGGCCCGCCAACCAGGGCGACGTCCTCTACGACAACCGCAACCTGTACAAGCAGTTCGCCGAGCTGCGCCAGCGCATCGGTCTGGTCCCGCAGGACGACATCCTGCACAAGGAACTGACCGTCAAGAAGGCCCTCAAGTACGCGGCCAAGCTGCGCTTCCCCGCGGACACCACCGAGGCCGAGCGCGAGTCCCGCATCGACGAGGTCCTGCGCGAGCTGAAGCTGGACATCCACAAGGAGAAGAAGGTCACCTCCCTCTCCGGTGGCCAGCGCAAGCGCGTCTCGGTCGCCCTGGAGCTCCTGACCAAGCCCTCGCTGATCTTCCTGGACGAGCCGACCTCCGGCCTCGACCCGGGCATGGACCGCGACGTCATGCAGCTGCTCCGCGGCCTCGCCGACGACGGCCGCACGGTTCTCGTCGTCACGCACTCGGTCGCCGAGCTGGCGATCTGCGACAAGCTCCTGGTGATGGCGCCGGGCGGCTCGGTGGCGTACTTCGGACCGCCGGAGGAGGCGCTGAACTTCTTCGGCTACAGCACCTGGGCCGACGTCTTCTCCGCCTTCGAGAACTACCGCGACTACGACTGGGCGGGCCGCTGGAAGGGCTCGCAGCACTACCAGATGTACGCCGCGGACATCGACGCCGTCGCCGCGCAGTCCGTACAGATGCCGCCGCCGCAGGCGGTGCGACCGCCGAAGCCGCAGGGCTGGGGTTCGCAGCTGTGGACCCTGATCCGCCGCTACGTCTCGGTGATCGCCTCCGACAAGGGCTTCATGGGCCTGATGGTGATACTGCCCGCAGTGCTCGGCATCGTCAGCGTCGTCATCCCGGCCGACTTCGGCCTGGCCCCGCCGAAACCGCCGGTCAAGTTCAACGGCGACGCCGGCACGATCATGCTGATCCTCGCGGTCGGCATGTGCTTCTCCGGAGCGGCCAACTCCGTACGTGAGCTGATCAAGGAACGGGTCATCTACGAACGGGAACGGGCGACCGGCCTCTCCCGCTCGGCGTACCTGATGTCCAAGGTCATCGTCCTCGGCGTCATCACGGCCATCCAGGGCGTCATCATCTGCGGCATCGGCTTCGCCCCGCGCGACCTGCCGGAAGAGGGCCTGATCATGCCCCCGGCCGCGGAGATCTGCCTGACGATCATCGCGCTCGGCTTCACGTCGATGATGTTCGGCCTGGTCATCTCCTCGCTGGTGAAGACCTCCGAGAAGACCATGCCGCTCCTGGTGATGTTCGCGATCGTCCAGGTCGTCTTCACCGGCGTCCTCTTCCAGGTCTACGGCTCGCCCGGCCTGGAGCAGTTCGCCTGGCTGATGCCGTCCCGCTGGGCCATCGCGGGCGCGGGCGCCACGCTCGACCTCGGCCACCTGATGCCGCCGTGGGACCCGAAGAAGCCGGGCGACCTCGACCCCCTGTGGGAGCACTCGGCCACGCAGTGGGGCATCAACATCACGATCCTGCTCGCGCTCGGCGTCATCTGCGGCGTCGCGGTCGCGCGGCTGCTGCGCCGGCACGAGCCGGAAGTCATGCGCAAGTAGCGGATCCCGGTACGCGGAGAACGAGTACGCGGAGAACCGGTACGCGGAGAAGGGCGGCACCCCGTGCGGGGTGCCGCCCTTCGGCGTCCGTGGGCCTCAGCTTCGGCTGAAGAGGTCCATTGATCAGGCGATCAAGGCTCAGGAGGCGCCGTTCGCTCAGTAGGCGCTGTTCACGTTGTCCATCGAGCCGTACCGGTCGGCGGCGTAGTTGGCCGCGGCCGTGATGTTGGCGACCGGGTCGTAGATGTTCGTGGACGTGCCGTCGACGTGGTACGCGTCGAACGTCGGCTTGATGACCTGGAGCAGGCCGATCGACGGGGTGCCGTTGATGGCGTTGATGTCCCAGCCGTTCACGGCCTGCGGGTTGCCCGCGGACTCACGGATGATGTTGCGGTGCAGACCCTCGTAGGAGCCGGGGATGCCCTTGGACTTCATGATGTCCAGGGACTGGCGGATCCAGCCGTCGAGGTTGTTGGCGTAGACGGGCTTGCGGGCGGCGGCGCGGCTCGCGGCCTCCTGGGCCTTGCGCTCGTCCTCGGCCTTCTTCTTCGCGGCGGCCTCGTCGGCCGCCTTCTTGGCGTCCTCGGCCTTCTTCTTCTCCTCGGCGGCCTTCGCGGCGTCGTCCTTGGCCTGCTTGTCGGCGCTGCTGTGCTGCTTGATGACACCGGCGCGGACGGCCTGCTCGGCCTCGACGTTCTGCTTGAAGGCCACCGGGGCGGCATCGAGGCTCTGGGTCTCGGTGCCCGCATCGGCGCTGCCCGGCACGAGGGAGAACGCGAGGGCGGCGGCGCCGAGCGTGGCGACACCGGCGATCGAGAACTTCTGCGTCTTGGTCACGGCGGAGCGACTATGACCAGGGGTGGTGTGCTTGGACATGCGAGATGGACCTCTTCGGATAGCGGAGGTCGCTCTGGTCCGGCGGGGGGACAGATTGCTTCTCCGGCACAAACGCCGCGGTGGTCAGACCGCGGCGCCGAGCGACGGGAGCAATTGTTAGCGGGCGCAAAATTCGGTGGCAAAGCCGTGACGTACGATGCCGGGTAGTGGATCAGGGGGTCGGGGGAGGCCCGCAGCGGGCCCGGATCCCTGCCCCGTAAAGGGAACTCTCATCCACTAGGGGTCTTCGTACGTGACGTTGGTCCTATGCGCGGGCTCACATCGGCCAGGTAACAGTCTCACCGTGCGTTGCTGACGCAACGCTCTCAGTGAGCACCCTGCTCCGGGAGGACGAGGCGGCCGCCACCCGCCCCGCGAGGGCCTTTGCCCCGGTCCCGGACCATCGGACTAGGGCCCGGGGCCTAGGCGGAGGCCGCCACAGGTCGGATACGCACGGTCACACCCCGCCGGTACGGTGTGACCATGAGTCAAGGACCCCGATCCGGCCTGACCGCGGTGAGTTCCGCGCTCCTCGCCATGAGCAGGCACCTGGAGGTGCGCGACGTCCTCAAGACGATCGTCGCCTCGGCCCGTGAGCTGCTCGATGCCGAGTACGCCGCGCTCGGAGTCCCCGACGACCACGGAGGCTTCGCCCAGTTCGTCGTCGACGGCGTCAGCGAGGACCAGTGGAAGGCCATCGGCCCCCTGCCCCGGCAGCATGGCATCCTCGCCTCGATGCTGCAGAAGGGCGAGACCGTCCGGCTCGGCGACGTGCGCGAGGACCCCCGCTTCGGCGGCTGGCCCTCCGCCCACCCGGAGATGTCCGACTTCCTCGGCGTGCCCATCCACTCCGACGACGAGACGCTCGGCGCCCTCTTCCTCGCCAACAAGAACTGCCCCAAGCCCCAGGGCGGTTGCGGCTTCACCGAGGACGACACGGAGCTCCTCTCCATCCTCGCCCAGCACGCCGCCATCGCCCTCACCAACGCCCGCCTGTACGAACGCAGTCGCGAGCTGACCATCGCCGAGGAGCGCTCGCGCCTCGCCCACGAACTGCACGACGCCGTCAGCCAGAAGCTGTTCTCGCTGCGCCTGACCGCGCAGGCCGCCACCGCCCTGGTGGACCGCGATCCGTCCCGGGCCAAGGGTGAACTGCACCAGGTGGCGGTGCTCGCGGCGGAAGCCGCCGACGAACTGCGTGCGGCCGTCGTGGAGTTGCGCCCGGCCGCGCTCGACGAGGACGGCCTGGTCGCCACGTTGCGCACCCACATCCAGGTGCTGCACCGCGCACACGGCGCGGAGGTCACCTTCGAGAGCCACGGCGTACGGGCCCTGCCCGCCTCGCAGGAGGAAGCCATGCTGCGGGTCGCCCAGGAGGCCCTGCACAACGCCCTGCGCCACTCCGGCGCGGAGCACGTCTCGGTGACCCTGGGCAAGCGCGGCTCCGGAGCCGTCCTGCGCGTCACCGACGACGGCACGGGATTCGACACCAAGGGCGTACGCCGCGCGGGACGCCACCTGGGCCTGGTCTCCATGCGGGACCGGGCGAGCGGGGTCGGCGGGCGGCTGACCGTGCAATCGGAGCCCGGCGAGGGCACCACGATCGAGATGGAGGTCCCCGGTGGCTGACGCGGTGCTCAACACGAGGACAGGGATCCGGGTACTGCTGGTCGACGACCACCAGGTGGTCCGCCGGGGCCTGCGCACGTTCCTGGAGATCCAGGACGACATCGACGTCGTCGGCGAGGCGGCCGACGGCGCCGAAGGCGTCGAGCAGGCCGAGGAGCTGAAGCCGGACGTCGTCCTGATGGACGTCAAGATGCCCGGCATGGACGGCGTGGAGGCGCTGCGCAAGCTCCGCGAACTGGCCAACCCGGCGCGCGTCCTCATCGTCACCAGCTTCACCGAGCAGCGCACGGTCGTCCCCGCCCTGCGCGCGGGCGCCGCGGGGTACGTGTACAAGGACGTCGACCCGGAAGCCCTCGCCGGCGCCATCCGCTCCGTGCACGCGGGCCACGTCCTGCTGCAGCCGGAGGTGGCGGGCGCGCTGCTGTCCCAGGAGGAGGCGGGCCACAGCCACGGCAGGGGAGGCTCGCTCACCGAGCGCGAGCGCGAGGTCCTCGGCCTGATCGCCGACGGCCGCTCGAACCGCGAGATCGCCCGTGCCCTCGTCCTCTCCGAGAAGACCGTCAAGACCCACGTCTCGAACATCCTCATGAAGCTGGACCTGGCCGACCGGACCCAGGCGGCGCTCTGGGCAGTCCGCCACGGTGCGGCGGGCTGAGGGGGAGCGCGGCCGGAGCGTCGCCTTCCGGACTGAGATTCATACCGTCGTGTAGATGTCCCCCGATTGGCGTATCCCTCCGGGTGCTCCGGCGTTCTCCAGTGCGTGCTGCGGCGGCTGGCCGCAGTTTCCGCTCAGGAGGACGTAGAAGTGAAGAACCTGAAGAAGGCCGCTGCCGTCACGATGGTGGCCGGCGGCCTGGTCGCGGCCGGCGCCGGTATGGCCTCGGCCCACGGTGGCGCGCACGCCGACGGTGTCGCCAAGAACTCGCCCGGCGTCGTCTCCGGCAACCTGGTCCAGGCTCCGGTCCACATCCCGGTGAACGCCTGCGGCAACACCGTCACCGTCATCGGCGCCCTGAACCCCGCGTTCGGGAACGTCTGCGCGAACGTCTGACCGCAGCCCCGCGACCCACCGGCCGCTCCCCGGCGGCCGGTTCCGGGCGGCAGGTCCCGTTCCCGGCAACCCCAGCGCGCCGCGCACCCTTTACGACCCCGCAGTCGGGGTCGCCATGTCAGCAGGAGGAGCACTTCCCATGAACAGCATCGCCAAGAAGACTGCCCTGGCCGTCGTCGCCGCCGGTCTCGCCGCGGGCGCTTCCGCCGGAGCCGCGTCCGCCACCTCCGACGCCCAGGCCAACGGCGCCGCCACCAAGTCGCCGGGCGTCGGCTCCGGCAACCTCGTCCAGGCCCCGGTCCACGTCCCGGTCAACGTGACCGGCAACAGCGTGAACGTCGTGGGCCTGCTCAACCCCGCTTTCGCCAACGCGACCGTCAACCGCTGACGCACCGGTCCCGGCACGGGCCCCGCGGACCACTGAGGCCCGCGGGGCCCGACGCACTGCGTGCCCCGCGACACGGGCTCGCGGAGCCTGCGCCGCCGCGGCCTACCGGGGGCATGACACAGGCTCTCAGCGCCCGCCCCGCTCCCGCTCCTCGACGGCCGAGTCGTACGCGGCCACCTGCGCCCGCCGCGCGGTGCGCTCCACCGGCCGCAGAGCCTCCACCCGCGCCGCCATCTCCGACGCGCTGACGGCCCCGCCGGGCCCGTTGCCGTACGCCAGCGAGATCAGCAGACCGACCCGCTGCGCCAGCTCCAACACCCGCACCGCGCGCGGCGGATAACCGGGAGCGAGCACTTCACGGCCCCGCTCCGCCCGCGCCCGGTACGCGTCCAGCGCCGCCTCCGCGACCGGACCCGACCCCGCGACGTCCAGCCGGGACAGCACCTCCGTCGCCTCCCGCAGCGCCTCCGCGAGCTCGCGCTCCGCCTCACCGAGCGAGGGCACGTCGGCGGGCGGCCCCTCGCGCACGGGCAGGCAGTGCCAGACGACCTCCACGTGTACGTCGCCCTCGGGCCCCGCCTCGTACACCTCGGGCACGAGCCCGTACGGCGCGCCGAACCCGACGACCGCCTCCTGCGCCTCCAGGGCGCGCGCGTTGAACTCGGGCGGCCCGCTCAGCCCGAGCGGATGCCCCGGCGCGGGCAGCGCCACCCGCAGGCCGGTCACCCCCAGCGAGCGCAACCGCCCCAGGGCGAGCGTGAGCCCGACCGGGCCCGACTCCCCGGGCAGTCCTTCGACCCGGTGCACCGCGTCGTCGCCGACCATCGCGAGCACCGCGTCATCCGGAGAAACAAGTCCGACCAAAAGGGCATTTCCCCATGCGGCCAGGCGTCCTGAGCGTGGTTCCGAGAGCATGCACACAGCCTAAGGACCGGGCTCGCGACAGGAACCGTCGGCCGGTGGCGTAGGTTTTATCCGGGGGCCGCGTCCACAGGCGCGAGCGACGACCGAGACTGCAATGGGAGACAGCGCGCTCATGAGCGATGTACTGGAGCTTGAGGACGTATCTGTGGTCCGCGAGGGCCGGGCTCTGGTGGACCAGGTCTCCTGGTCGGTGAAGGAGGGGGAGCGCTGGGTCATCCTCGGCCCGAACGGCGCGGGCAAGACCACCCTCCTCAACGTCGCCTCCAGCTACCTCTTCCCGAGCACCGGCAGCGCCACCGTCCTCGGCGAGACCCTCGGCAAGCCCGGCACCGACGTCTTCGAGCTCCGCCCGCGCATCGGCGTCGCCGGCATCGCGATGGCCGAGAAGCTGCCCAAGCGCCAGACCGTCCTCCAGACGGTCCTCACCGCCGCCTACGGCATGACCGCGGGCTGGCGCGAGGACTACGAGGACGTGGACGAGCAGCGCGCCCGCGCCTTCCTCGACCGCCTCGGCATGAGCGACTACCTGGACCGCAGGTTCGGCACCCTCTCCGAGGGCGAGCGCAAGCGCACCCTGATCGCCCGCGCCCTGATGACCGACCCCGAGCTGCTGCTCCTCGACGAGCCCGCCGCCGGCCTGGACCTCGGCGGCCGCGAAGACCTCGTACGCCGCCTCGGCCGCCTCGCCCGCGACCCGATCGCCCCCTCGATGATCATGGTCACGCACCACGTCGAGGAGATCGCCCCCGGCTTCACGCACGTCCTCATGATCCGGCAGGGCAAGGTCCTCGCCGCGGGCCCGCTGGAGCTCGAACTCACCTCCCGCAACCTCTCCCTCTGCTTCGGCCTCCCGCTGGTCGTCGATCAGAAGAACGACCGCTGGACCGCCACGGGCCTTCCGCTCAGCTGATCGGCGCCCTGTCCCCGAGGGGACCGGCGGTCCTACGATGGTCTCGTGGACATCGACGCATGGGTGTGGTGGCTGATCGGCGCCGCCGCGCTCGGAATTCCGCTCGTACTGACCGCGATGCCGGAGTTCGGCATGCTGGCCGTGGGCGCCGTCGCGGCGTCCGTGACCGCGGGCCTCGGCGGCGGCACCGTGCTGCAGGTCGTGGTCTTCTCGGCGGTCTCCGTCGCGCTCATCGGCGTCGTACGTCCCGTGGCGGCCAGACACCGCGCCCAGCGCCCCGAACTGGCCACCGGGGTCGACGCGTTGAGGGGCAGATCCGCCGTCGTCCTCGAACGGGTCGACGGTTCGGGCGGCCGCATCAAGCTCGCGGGGGAGATCTGGTCGGCCCGCGCGCTCGACACCGACCGTGCCTACGAGGCGGGCCAGGAAGTGGACGTCGTCGAGATCGACGGAGCGACGGCCGTCGTCATGTGAATGCCCCACGGGCGGTACGACGGTCTGACAGACTCGACCAGCAAGATCTTTGAGATCCCGCGGACAACCTCCGAGTCATGAAGGGTACGGGGAGCCACGATGGAACCCATCATCATCGTCCTGATCATCCTGGTGGTGCTGGTCTTCATCGCCCTGATCAAGACGATCCAGGTCATCCCACAGGCCAGCGCGGCCATCGTCGAGCGCTTCGGCCGCTACACACGGACGCTCAACGCGGGCCTGAACATCGTCGTCCCGTTCATCGACTCGATCCGCAACCGGATCGACCTCCGCGAACAGGTCGTCCCCTTCCCGCCCCAGCCGGTGATCACCCAGGACAACCTGGTGGTCAACATCGACACCGTCATCTACTACCAGGTGACCGACGCACGGGCCGCCACCTACGAGGTCGCCAGCTACATCCAGGCGATCGAGCAGCTCACCGTCACCACGCTGCGCAACATCATCGGCGGCATGGACCTGGAGCGGACCCTGACCTCCCGCGAGGAGATCAACGCGGCCCTGCGCGGCGTCCTCGACGAGGCCACCGGCAAGTGGGGCATCCGCGTCAACCGCGTCGAGCTCAAGGCCATCGAGCCGCCGACCTCCATCCAGGACTCGATGGAGAAGCAGATGCGCGCCGACCGTGACAAGCGCGCCGCGATCCTCCAGGCCGAGGGTGTCCGGCAGTCGGAGATCCTCCGCGCCGAAGGTGAGAAGCAGTCCGCGATCCTGCGCGCCGAAGGTGAGGCCAAGGCGGCCGCCCTGCGCGCCGAGGGCGAGGCCCAGGCGATCCGCACCGTCTTCGAGTCCATCCACGCCGGCGACCCGGACCAGAAGCTCCTCTCCTACCAGTACCTCCAGATGCTCCCGAAGATCGCCGAGGGCGACGCGAACAAGCTCTGGATCGTGCCCAGCGAGATCGGCGACGCGCTCAAGGGACTGGGCGGCGCGCTCGGCAACTTCGGCCCCATGGGCGGCGGTTCGGGCAGCGGTTCGTCCGGCAAGGAACGCCGCGAGCAGCCGACGATCGACTGAGCGGACGTCCCGTAAGGGGCGTGGGTAACCGCGCGACCGGCCACGACGGCCCGCGGCCAGGAGCGTCAGGCCGCGGGCTGCGACAGCCAGTGAGGCAACGAGGCCAACTCCTCCCGCCCGAGCGCCAAGAGCATCGCATCCGCGGGCGTCGGCTCGAACGGCTGGCGCAGCAACGGCATCCCGGCCTCCTCCGGAGTCCGGTTCGCCTTGCGGTGATTGTCCTGGGCGCAGGAAGCCACCGTATTGAGCCAGGAGTCCGCGCCCCCCTGCGACCTCGGCACCACGTGGTCCACCGTCGTCGCGCGCCGGCCGCAGTACGCGCACCGGTGCCGGTCCCGGACCAGCACACCCCGCCTCGACCACGGAGCCTGTCTTCGGAACGGCACCCGTACGTATCTGCAGAGCCTGATCACCTGCGGTACGGGTATGTCGATCGCGGCCGCGCGCACACGGAGTCCGGGGTGGGCGTACTCGACCACGGCCTTGTCCTGGAGCACCAGAACGACGGCCCGGTTGAGCGACACCGTCGAGAGCGGCTCGAAGCTCGCGTTCAGCACCAGCGTGTCCCGCATCAACCTGCCCACCTCCCGTATGCACCGGCCCACCGCCTGGCGGGCTTGGATCAACTCTGGCCGGGCACGCCGAGATGGACAACGCAATAAAAAATGCCCGCCTCTGATCACTTCCATGACCAGAGGCGGGCAAACAATCGGTGAATGCTCAGTGCACGACCGCTCAGCTCTCCGCGGGAGCGGCGTACTCGGCGATCACCTGCGCACGCGCGAGCGTGTGGAACCGGAGGTTGAACCCGACGAACGCGGGCGCGGCGTCCGCGTCGGGACCCAGCTTCTCCTGGTCCACCGCGTACACGGTGAACACATAGCGGTGCGCGCGGTCACCGGGCGGCGGCGCCGCACCCCCGAAGTCCCTCGTCCCGAAGTCGTTGCGCACCTGCACCGCGCCCTCGGGCAGCCCCTCGAACTTGCCGCTGCCCGCACCGCCCGGCAGCTCGGTCACCGAGACCGGGATGTCGAAGACGGTCCAGTGCCAGAACCCGCTCCCCGTAGGGGCGTCCGGGTCGAAGCACGTCACGGCGAAGCTCTTGGTCTCCGGCGGGAAGCCCTCCCACCGCAGCTGCGGCGAGGTGTTCCCGGCCGCGTAGACCTGAGCGTCCTTCAGGACCGCACCCGGTTCGAAGTCCTCGCTCACGACCGTGAACGACGGTACGGACGGGTGGAAGTCGTGGGGAAGCGGCGGCCTCTTGAGCTCGGTCACGTCGGCACCTCCTGGTTGATTGCTGTCCGCCCCGAGCCTAGAACCAGTTCCGCTTGCTGCCGACCTGGGACAGCCACTCGTTCAGGTACGCGGCCCAGTCCGTGCCCTGGAAGTCGTTGAGCCCCACCGTGAACGAGCGGAAGGAGTCACTGCCCTCGCTGAACAGACCCGGCTTCTTGTCCATCTCCAGGACGACGTCCATCTCCCGGTCGTCGGCGACGAAGCTCAGCTCGACCTGGTTGAGACCGCGGTACTGCTGCGGCGGGAAGAACTCGATCTCCTGGTAGAACGGCAGCTTCTGCCGCGTACCGCGGATGTGACCGCGCTCCATGTCGGCGCTCTTGAAGCGGAAGCCGAGCTGGATGAAGGCGTCCAGGATGGCCTGCTGCGCCGGCAGCGGGTGCACGTTGATCGGGTCCAGGTCGCCGGAGTCCACGGCGCGCGCGATCTCCAGCTCGGTGGTCACACCGATGTTCATCCCGCGCAGCTGCTGCCCGTCGATGCTCGTGACCGGGGTCTCCCACGGGATCTCCAGCCCGAACGGCACCGCGTGCACCTGGCCGGCCCGCAGCGTGAACGCGCCGCCGAGCCGGACCTTGGTGAACTCGATGTCCTGCTTCGTCTCCTGGTCGTTGCCCTCGACCTCGACCCGCGCCTGCAGACCGACGGACAGGCCCTCGATCTCCTGGTCCACGGACCCGCCCTGGATCCGCACCTCACCCTGGACCACGCCGCCCGGCACCACGTTGACCTCGGTCAGCACGGTCTCGACCGAGGCACCCCCGGCCCCCAGACTCGCGAGCAGCTTCTTGAACCCCATGACTCTCCTCCCCCAGGCCGCCGCCTGCGGTTCGTCTCGACGTGAATCCTTGATCCGTACAAACGCGAGGGGACCGTACCCGGTTCCGCCCCATCACCCTGACGACCGAGCGGCCCGAAGGCCACCGCCGTTCCGATACCACCTGTACTACGCTCGTACGGCATGATCGTGGCCACTGACCGTACGCCCCTGACCCGAGACTTCTTCGACCGCCCTGTCCTGGAGGTCGCCCCCGACCTGCTCGGACGGATCCTCGTACGGGACTCGCCGGACGGCCCCATCGAGGTCCGCCTGACAGAGGTCGAGGCCTACGCGGGAGAGGTCGACCCCGGCTCGCACGCGTACCGCGGCCGCACCGCCCGAAACAGCGTGATGTTCGGACCGCCCGGCTATATGTACGTCTACTTCACCTACGGCATGTGGCACTGCATGAACCTGGTGTGCGGACCCGAGGGCAAGGCCGGCGCGGTCCTGCTGCGCGCGGGCGAGGTCACGGAGGGGGCCGAGCTGGCCCGCACCCGTCGACTCTCGGCCCGCAAGGACAGAGAACTGGCCAAAGGCCCCGCCCGCCTGGCCACCGCACTCGACGTGGACCGCCGACTGGACGGCAGCGACGTCTGCGGGGACCCGGACTCCCCGTTCACCGTGTTGACGGGCACTCCTACCCCTTCCGACCAGGTCATGAACGGTCCGCGTACAGGAGTGGCGGGGGAGGGCGGCGTCCACCCGTGGCGCTTCTGGACGGCCAACGACCCTACGGTGAGCCCTTATCGGGCCCATACGCCCCGGCGCCGACGAACTTGACGCGGCCCTGGCCCCTCCGTAATGTGGTCCGAGTCGCCTGAACCGGGCACGGCACTCTGCCGGCACGGAAGCGGCCAACCACTACCAAACAACTTCCCCTCGGCGGGGTCTCATTCAGCGTGTCCGCATGTCTGAATTCGAACTCGCGAAACTCGATTATGAGTTGCGGAGGGGATCCGCTAAAGTAGTGAACACGCCGAAAGGCAAAGGCCCTCCAACGGCCACCGGAAATGAAATCCGAACCGGAAACGGAACGGAAAACGGATCTGGTAAGGTTGGAAACACGAAATACCGAAGGGAAGCGCCCGGAGGAAAGCCCCAGAGAATGTTCTGCGGGTGAGTACAAAGGAAGCGTCCGTTCCTTGAGAACTCAACAGCGTGCCAAAAGTCAACGCCAGATATGTTGATACCCCGACTTGCTTCGGCGAG